>CAWCOL010000008.1:0-377375 GCA_963797175.1 uncultured Actinomycetes bacterium | reverse complement strand
CGGGTTCGGATCGCAGGGATCCGGCGGATCGGTCGCCGTCCAGCACGACGGCGAGATCTTCCGTGAGGTTCACCCCGCCGTCCGTCGTCATGTACAGGTCCTGGTCGACGTACTCCTCGACTGCCCTGTTCCCGTTCTGCGGATCGACGATCGTGTCGCCACCATCGCCGGTGAACGCCTGCTCGACGTTGGCCATGCCGGTCGCCCAGTACGTCTCACCGTTGTCCTGCATGCCGCCCCAGTAGGCGCGGCCGGTGCTGACCGGGCCGACGGCTGCCGAGTAGTACTGCAGCGTGTCGAGCCCGGGGTTCCGGTTCGTCCAGTGCCCCCGCGTGTGCTTGGTCATGGGACGGTTCCAGACGCCGCCGTCGTTGCCCTCCCACAGCCGTCCGGCGTAGAGGAATCCGGCGTGCTGGTCGGGATGCGTCGTGCCCGGGCAGTTGTACGGCGTGTCGTCTGCGGGATCACAGCTGATGTCGTAGTTCCAGTACGGCCCGACCGTGTTCCACTTCGCCCCGGCCGAGGTGGTCTCGTAGACCTCCTCCAGCCCGACGTAGACGTGCTGCCGGTTCTGCGGGTCGGCCACGATGTACTCGTTGTAGTCAGCCTGGACACCAGGGAAGTAGGTCGTCAGGCCGGGGTCGGGTTCGTCGAGTGCCGAGTCCGAGTCCGCGAACTTCTTCGAGGTCGCGATGCGCGTCCACGGCCCAGCCGGGCTACCGCTGCGGGACAGGAAGACGCCCTGACCGACCAGCGAGTCGGTGGACGTGTCCTGCACCACCGCGTAGAGCCAGCCGCCCGACGTCGCGAACGACGTCCGGCCGATGGTCCGCGGGTTGATGGCGCCCGTCGGCGTAATCCGGTGGAAGCTTCCGGCCGTGCCGCTGCCGACGTAGAAGCCGTTGTACTGGATCGACTGCGGGGCTCCGGCGTAGCCGGCCCAGCCGTCGGCCGCGAGTACCTGGCGGCCGTTGGTTCCAGGCACCGCCAGCACGTCCGTGATGAACGACGTGCGGTACGGGGAGTCTTTCGTATTCGGATCCGGCCGCAGCACGCGCTGCCAGGCCGCCGAGTCGGAAGCCGTCTCCGAGCAACGCCACAGCCCGTGGCTGGTTGCCGCGTAGAGGTAGCCGCCGATCGAGCGGATGCGGTAGAGCCCGGCGCCATCCAGCTCGGCGCCGCCGACCTGCGTCCACGTGCTCGACCCGCGGGCGAGGCGATACGCGCCGACGCCGTACTGGTTCTCCGACGCGTTGTTGGACTCGCCGGTGCCGACCAGGATCGACCCGTTGCGCGGATCGGTCGCGAGCGCGCCGACCGGCAGCCGCGGCAGTCCCCTGCTGATGGATGTCCAGTGGGCGCCGAGGTCGGTCGTGCGCCAGACGCCGCCGCTCGCACCACCGGCGTAGAGCGCGCCATTCGAGGCGGTGAAGGCGGTCATCCGCCCGGTCACGTAGCCCCAGCCGACGCCGTAGTTGGCGCCGCGGTTGACCGGATCGTTCAGGAACGGCCGCTTGGTGATCTCGTTCCAGGTGCCACCGACGGTCGGCAGTGCGGCGGCCTGCTTGATTGCCGCAGCCAGGCCCTGCGGCGGCAGCGCGGCCGCCGGCGAGGCATTGATCGCCGCCTCGAACAGGCCGCGCTCACGGATCTGCTCCTTCTCGTCCGACCCGCCGTCGTCCTCGTTGGACTTGGCGACCATCGACGGGCGAGGCGAGGTCATCACCTTCATCCGGATGGCACTCTTGTTGGACGTCGCACCGCTTGCCGGCACGACCACCGCTACCACCGCAAGCAGGCCGACAACGCCGATCGACGCCCCGGGCACATAGCGCTTGAGCCGCACGGATTACCCCCATGACTCGACGTGCATCGATGGGAGCGCGCCAACCACCACACCCGGCCGCTCCCGGGAACCGGGGCAAGCCTAGACTGCCCCCTCTCCGACGGCAAGAAACCCACCCAGTTGGGTTGCCTCGGTGCACAATCCGGTGCAATGGATGCCGGCAAGTACGCGCGGTACGAGTTCGAGCGGCGGTTCCTCGTCGACCACGTGCCGGCCGAGGTGGATCGTGGCGCCGGGTGGCGCATCCTCGACCGCTACCTGGAAGGCACGCGGCTGCGCCTGCGACGGATGGAGCCGGCCGGCGGCGGCCCGCCTGTGCTCAAGCTCGGCCAGAAGGAGACGCCCGACCCGTCCGACCCGCGGACTGCGGTGATCACGACCATCTACCTCTCCGCGGCCGAGCACGCGATGCTGGACGGCCTCCCCGGCCACGAACTGGCCAAGACGCGCCACGCGGTGGCCGAAGGCGATCGGCGCTGGGCGATCGACGTGTTCGCCGGGGCGCTCGACGGGCTGATCCTGGCCGAGCTTGAGTACCCGGACGCGGTCGCGATGGCACGCCACACTGTGCTCCCAGCGTGGATCGCGACGGAGGTCACCGATGACGTATCGCTTGCGGGCGCAGCGCTCGCGCACCTGTCACCTGAAGAGGCAACAGCACTGGTCGCACGCTCTCTGACCTGAGCCGGCGATCCGGCGGCGGGGCACGCGATGTTTGGCAGGCCTTGTCTCAGGGGCAAACCTGCGCAATCCGGCTCCATCATCCCTGGGAGGTCCCATGAGCATCATCGTCATCATCCTGATCGTCCTGCTCGTCCTTGCGCTGCTCGGCTACATCGGCCGCGGCCGCCGCGCCTGACCGGCGGCGGAGCGTCCTCGGACACGCACCGGTCCGAGAGCGCGACGGGAGAAGCGCGAATGGGGCCGTGCCTGCGCTCCCCCCGTCCGCTCCGGCCGGGCCCTGGAGCGGGATCGACGAGCAGCCGTTCCTCGGCGTCCGCCCCGATCCCCGGGCGGATCCGGTGCCTCTGACTGCTCGGAGCCCGACGCGCATCGCCGTACCCGCACCCCGCTGGTCGTAACCACTCGGAGACGATCGCCGGCCTCGCACGTCCATCAGATCGCTGCGATCGCGGGTGCCGTTTGATGTCTGTAGGCTGGCGCCGTCTTCTAGGGGAAAGGCTTCAACATGCGCACATCGGATCGGCCCCCGGCCGCGGTGGCACCATGAGCGGGCGGATCAGCCGGCGCGGGATGCTCTCCCGCCTCGGGCTGGCCGCAGGCGCGGTCGGCGTGACCGGCGTCGCGGCCCGTCAAGTCATCGGAACCGGACAGGCGGCAACGACGGCCCTGCCCGGTGTCATCCACGGCGCCGACTGGCGGGTTGTCTGGCCCGGTGTCCAGCCGGGGACGCGACCCCCGCTCGGGGCGCCGCGGCTGCCACACGGTCGTCTCGTCGACACCGGCGGAACGCAGCTGGGCGCGTTCGACGCGTCGGTGCTGCCCACCAGCGGCACCGGCACCCACCTGCACCGGCTGGAGCTGACCGACGGCACGATCACCGCGGTCGGGCCGGCGACGTTCGACGACGCCACGTACGCCGTGATCGGCGGCACCGGCCGCTACTCAGGGGCCTCGGGCTCCTACCACCTTGTCCAGCGGCCGGCACCGTCCGGCGGCACCGCGACGTTCACCCTCGACGTCACCACACCGGAGGCCTGAGATGTCGGTCGATATGTTCCTCAAGCTCGGCACCATCAAAGGCGAGGCGACCGATCCCGGTCACGTGGGGTGGATCACCGTGCTGGCGATGAGCTGGGGCGAATCGAACGTCGCCCCGCCCCTCGGTGGGGGAGGAGGCGCGGGGAAGGTCAACATGCAGGACGTCTCCATGACGAAGTACATCGACAAGGCGTCGGTGCCGATCCTGCTGGCCTGCGCCTCCGGAGCACACATCACGGACGCAACGTTCATCGCCCGCCGCAACGGTGCCGCACCGTATGTCTTCCTCACGTACGCGCTTGGCGAGATCTACGTGACGTCGGTCTCCGAGGGCGGGAGCGGCGGCGAGGATCAGTTCACCGAGAACATCACGCTGAACTTCCAGAAGATCACCTGGACGTACAGGGCCTCAGCGACCGGCGCGGCCGTGACGGGCGGCTGGGATCTCGCGGCGGGCGGTCCGATCTAGCGGCCGAACGTCAGGGGCGGTCGGCACGATCAGGCTGCGCGGGTTGACGGTGCACGAGACGCCGGTGTAGCCCTCCGGCGTCAGCTTCGCCGTGTGGGCGCGCGCCGCCCGGGCGGCGCCTGGCCGGCGGCCGGGCGAAGGGCGGCGCATAGACTCATCGTCCATGCCCACCGACGGCATCCTCGACGACCGCGCCGTCGCGGAGGCGTGGATCCGCAGCCAGGTCGAGCCGTCGGGCCCGATCGAGCTGGCCCACCTCGCACCCTGGTCGACCGTGCTCCGCGTACCGGTCGCCGGCGACGTCGTCTGGTTCAAGGCGTGCGGACCGGTGCAGGCCTTCGAGCCGCGACTGACGGCAGCGCTGGCCCGGCGCAGCCCGGCGTGCGTCACCGAGGTGCTGGCCTGCGACGAGAGCCGGGCGTGGATGCTGATGCGCGATGCCGGCTCGCCGCTCGGTGACGTCGGCAACCCGCCCGAGTCCTGGCTCGAGCTGCTGCCGCGCTACGCCGAGCTCCAGCGCCTCGAGGCCGACCACGCCGCCGGCCACGTCGAGGGCGGCGTGCCCGACCTGCGGCTCGCCGCCCTCCCCGAGCGCTACGCGGCGTTCGTGGGGGAGCCGCTGCCGATCGGGCCGGAGCAGACGACGCGGCTCCGCGACTTCGCTCCCCGGCTGGCGGTGCTGTGCGACGAGCTGGCCGCCGCCGGGATCCCGGAGTCGATCCAGCACGACGACCTGCACATGGCGAACGTCTACACCAGGGACGGCCATCTGCGCGTGCTCGACTGGGGCGACTCGTCGGTCGCCCATCCGTTCTTCTCGCCGATCGTCACCTTCCGCTTCCTGCGCGAGGAGAACGGCCTCGCCGCCGGTGACCCCTGGTTCGACCGGCTGCGGGACGCCTATCTGGAGCCGTGGGGCTCGGGGCTCGAGGAGGTCTTCGCGCTGGCGATGCGGATCGGCGCATTCGCCCACGCCGTCGCCTGGGCGCGCCAGCGGGCCCACCTGCAGGCGACCGAGCACCCCGACTTCGACGCCGACTACCCGACCATCCTGGGGATGGCACTGGATGGGATCTGACGGGCATACTCCCGCGATGAGCATTCGATCGTTCGACTCGGCCGCCGAGGCCCTGGCGCAGCTGGACGCTCCGCTGAACGCCGCGCGAGCCGAGGGCGAGCTGACCCTCGGCATCCTCGGCCGCCTGGTGAACGAGCCCGCGGCCTGGGGCGCCGAGGTGACGATCCTGGTCGAGACCGACGGCGCGCGCCCCGTCGCCGTCGTCACGATGACGGGCGGCTACCCGGCGCTGGTCGTCGGCTTCGGCGAGCCGGAGGCGGTGCCCTACCGCGCGTTCGCCGAGGCGATGCTCGCGTCCGGCCGCAGGCCAGCCGGCGTCAATGGGCCGCGCCGCTTCAGCGAACCGTTCGCCCGCGCCTTCACCGAGGCGGCGGGGGCCGCTCCCCGCCTCCACCGTGAGACCCGCGCCTTCGAGCTGCGGGCCGTGCGGATGCCGGCGATGCCGGCCGGGCGGCTCCGCACGGCGATGCCGGAGGACGCAGCCGGACTGCGGCCCTGGATCGTGGCGTTCGGCGACGACATCGGCGAGACGATCACGGCCGAGGAGGCAGCCTCCCGCACCGACCGGCTGATCCCGTCCCAGGAGCTCGTTGTCTGGGAGCACGAAGACACGCTCGTCTCGATGGCCGCCGTCGTGCGGCGGACGCCCCGGTCCGCCCACGTGGCGCTGGTCTATACGCCGCCCGAGCGCCGCGGGCGCGGGTACGCCAGCGCCGCGGTCGCGCTGCTCTCCCAGCGGGAGCTCGACGCTGGCAACGAGTGGTGCTCGCTGTTCACCGACCTCTCCAACCCGACGTCGAACCACATCTACACCGAGATCGGCTACGAGCCGATCTGCGACTTCCGCCAGTTCCGCCTGGACTGGTGACCCCGGAGGGGGCTGGCACGCCCGCGATCGCCCGGGGAGGCTCGTGCGGACGTGCCAGCGTGGGCTCCGAGACCCCCGTGAAGGGGCCGGGAGCGGCGGAGCCTACCAGCGTGCCGCGGCCCGTGCACGGGAGCGGACGCTCGCCGCTTCCGGCGACCGCTCGTAGACTGGTCGGCATGAGCGACGCATCGCACCTCGCCGAGGATCAGCCCGCGAACCACGAGCCCGGATTCCTCGCGATGGCGGCGGCGCTACTGGTCGCCCTGGTCGGCGGCGGACTCGCCGTTCTCGTGGTGCTCTCGGTCTTCGGCTTCACCGACGTCATCTAGCGGGCCTCGAACTGCAGGCGGGACCGACGGAGCCAACCATCTAGCCTTATCGCTGCGATGGCGCGCACCACGGACAGGACACGCGTCCGGGCTCCGATCGTCGCCGGCTCGGTGGCGGCGCTGTTCTGCGTGACGGTCGCGGGCGGCTACGGCCTGGGCTGGTCATGGACCGGCTTCAGCGACAACGACACCGTGTGGGACTGGCTGGGACTGCTCCTGCTGCCGGTGGTGATCGCGTTGCTTCCGCTGTGGTACCGCACCCACCGCCGGTTCGGGGTCGAGTGGTGGATCGGCGGCGGGATCGCGGTGACCGCGTGGGCGGTGACGATAGTCGGCGGCTACTCGCTGGGCTGGACGTGGACCGGGTACGACGGGCGCACGCTGTGGGACTGGCTCGAGCTGGCGGTGCTGCCGGCGGTGCTGGCCGTGCTGCCGATCCTGCTCACCGAGGGTCGCGCCGACCGACGCTGGAAGATCGGCCTCGCACTGCTGGCGGTGTGCTTCGCCGTCAGCGCGCTGGGCGGCTACCTGCTCGACTGGTCGTGGACCGGCTTCGAGGGCAACACCCTGTGGGACTGGCTGCACCTGTTCCTGGTGCCGTTCGTGCTGCCCGCCGCCCTGATCCTGATCGCGACCCGCGAGCAGGGCATGCGCGACCGCCGCTGAGCCGGGCAATCCGGCCGCCCCCGCCGGTCGTACCACGGATGGGCACGGATCCCCAGGGAGGGTCGATGAGACGGATCGGCACACTGACCATCGTCTGCGCGATCGCGCTGGCCGTGATGGCCGCGCAGGCCGCCGCCGCGACGTGGCATGTTGTGGGAAGCGCCGACGTCAGCGGCGACTTCAACGAGCTCGACGGCGTCTCCGCGTCTCCCTCCGACGCCTGGGCGGTGGGCACATACCGCGGTGCCGATCAGCACTTCCATCCGCTCGCCGAGCACTGGGACGGCGGCCGCTGGCGCCTCCACCTGCCCCGCCGCGGCGCCGGGGACGGCTTCCTCTCCGGCGTGGCCGACGTCGGCCCGAGCGATGCATGGGCAGTCGGTCACGCCTTCCGCAACGGCCGCGACGTCGCCCTGGCCGAGCACTGGAACGGCGCCGGCTGGAGCATCGTCCGCCTGCCCCGGGTCGCGCCCCCGTCCGAGTTGAACGCGGTCACCGCGATCGCGCCGGACGACGTCTGGGCCGTGGGCGACAGCGCCGGCCTGACGCTGACCGAGCACTGGGACGGCAGTGCCTGGACGGTGGTGCCCAGCCCCAACGGCGGCCCGCAGCAGAACCGGCTGCTAGGCGTCGCCGGCCTGGACGCGACGCACGTCTGGGCGGTCGGCACCAACGGCAACGAGGACGTGCCGACGGCGATGCGGTGGGACGGCGCCGCCTGGGCGATCGTCCCCACGCAGGTCAACGGCGAGAGCGGCCTGTTGTCCGTCTCGCCGCTCGCCCCCGACGACATCTGGAGCGTCGGCTTCTCCCGCTCCGGCTCCCACGCGATGGCCGAGCGCGACACGGGTGCGGGCTTCGTCCAGGTGCCGATCGAGGATCCGCCGGACACGATCTTCGACGCCACGCTGACCGGCGTCGTCGCGCGCACGCCGCGCGACGCCTGGGCGACCGGCATCGCTCTCCAGGGCGGGGCGTTCGCCCACGCGCTGGCCGAGCACTGGAACGGCACCGCCTGGCGGATCGTCGCCCTGCCCGACGCGGGGGCGGACGACGCCCTGCTCGGCCTCGCCCCGTCCGCGGGAGGCGGCCTGTGGGCGGTCGGCTACCGGCAGCCGTCGATCGGCGACCAGGAGCAGACGCTGATCATGCGCCATTCCTAGGTGGTTGGTTCCCGGGGGCAGAACGAGATCCCCCGCCGGGGGGAGTGCGGACGGTGCCCGCCCAGGGACACTGGAACGGAGGCGCCGGTCCCACCGCGGCTCACGCTCCGAAGTCCCCACGCAAAGGAACGCCCGCTTGACCCCCCATGCTCCCCAGGGCGACATGCTCGCCTGGCCGGACGTCGCGCCCGCGACCGTCCGTGAGTTCGACTGGGAGGACGACGCTCCCCGGCCCCGCCGGGCCCTGGCCGTCGCCCTCACCACCTCGCTGCTGCTGGCCGCCGTCGCCGCCCTGGCCGTGCACGCCACCGTCCTCTAAGCGCCATCCCGGCCGGTACGATGGCCGGCGTGAGGATGCCGACCGGCGCCCTGTCGCCGCTCCGCTCATCGCGGTTCAGGCTGCTCTTCTTCGGCCAGACGATCTCCGCGGCCGGTGACCGGCTCGTCCCGGTCGCGCTCGCGTTCGGCGTGCTGGAGCTGACCGGCAGCGTGACCGACCTCGGTCTGGTGCTGGCCGCCACCGAGCTGCCGAACGTGCTGCTGGTGCTGCTGGCCGGCGTCTGGGCCGACCGCCTCCCGCGGCAGCGGGTGATGCTCGGCTCCGACCTGGTGCGCGCCGCCGCCCAGGCCGGGACGGCGGGCGTCTTCCTCGCCGGTCAGCGCAGCCTCGTGCTCCTGATCGTCCTCCAGATGGTCTACGGCGCCGGCGACGCGTTCTTCTCCCCCGCCTCCACCGGCCTCGTCCCCCGGCTGGTGGACGTGGACGAGCTCCAGCAGGCGAACAGCCTGATGCACCTCGCCCGCAACATCACCGGCATCGCCGGGCCCGCGCTGGGCGGCATCCTGGTGGTCGCCTCCAACGCGGGCATCGCCATGGCCTTCGACGCCGCCACGTTCGTCGCGAGCGCGGCGTTCCTGGCCCGCCTGCACCTGGCCGGCGACGAGGGCGTCGTCGAGCGCTCCGGGATTGGCGCCGAGCTGCGGGAGGGCTGGCGCGAGTTCAGCTCCCGGTCGTGGATCTGGGTGAGCGTGCTGGTCTTCGGGATCTACCAGCTCGCGCTGTTCCCGGCCCTAACCGTGCTCGGGCCCGACGTGGCCCGCTCACGGCTGGGCGGCGCCGGCGCGTGGGCGGCGATCCTCACCGCCGGATCGATCGGCGCGATTGCCGGCACCATGCTCGCCCTGCGCATCCGTCCCCGCCGGCTGCTGCTGGCATCGCACGCGCTGTCGATGCTGGCAGCGGTGCCGCTGCTGCTGCTGGCCGGAACCTCCACCACGGCCGTCATCGCCGCCGCCATGGCCGTCGGCTGGGCCGCGCTCAGCCTGGCAGACACGCTCTGGTACACGGCGCTACAGAGCCACGTCCCCGACCGCGCGCTGTCTCGCGTCAGCTCCTACGACTGGCTCGGCTCGATCGTGCTGAACCCGCTCGGCTTCGTCCTGATCGGTCCCGTCGCCGGCGCGGCCGGGGTGGACGCCACCCTGGTCGGCGCCGCCTGCCTGCTGGCCGCGGCGCCGCTGTGCGCGATGGCCGTGCCGGGGATCCGGCACCTCACACGGGTGGAACGACCCGTCCCGGCGCCCACCTGACCCGACCGGCGGGCGTGCTAGCGTCGTGCGCGATGCACAACCTGACCGATGCCGACGTCGCCGAGCTGCTGTTCGCCGGCGGCCGGGTCGAGTTGGTGGACGCCGACGACGTCGGCATCGCCGTCACCCGCCGCTGGGCCGCCGACGGCTGGGTGCGCGTGACCGCGCCGCGGATGCTGCTCGAGGCCGGCCTGCGCCTTACCGGCCAGGTCGAGACCGCCCCCGGCGTACCCTGGTCGGTCGAGTTCGAGGTGGACTCCGCCTGGCAAACGGCGCCCGGCCAGGATGAGGCCGACCTGCGGATCATCGGCGCCAGTGTCTACCCGGAGCGGCGCGGCGCTGTGCGCGTCCAGGCTGGCGGGGCCGTGTCGATCACCGCCCACTACGCCACCGAGCTGGTCTCCAGCCGCCGCCACCCCGGCGAGATCGACGTGCTGTCCGAGCTGGGCTGCGCCGTGTCCTGCCGCGAGCCGTTCTCGGTGGGGGATCGGCTGACGCTGTCCGCCCGCGGGCTGATGGGCCGGATCGAGGGAGAGATCCAGGTGGTCAGCGTCCGTCCCGGCGACCACTCCCAGGTGACGATCCACGGCGGCCGGTTCGTCACGCTCGACGACGAGGGTCTGGGCACGATCCGGCGGATCGTGGCGGCGGCGCTGGACGAGCCCGGCTGAGCACGCCGCAACGCGGCGGTCAAGAACCCGTCTTGTCACGTCGATAACGAACACATGACCCCCAGGCACCGCCTGGAAGCTCTGCTTGAACTCTCGCGGCGGCTCTCCTCAAGCCTCGACCTCGACCGCGTGGTCGCGGACTTCGCGCGCTCCGCGGCGGAGCTGCTGGGCGCCACCAGCTGCGCGATCTCGGTGCTGGACGCCGAGGGCGCGACGCTGACCACGCTGTGGGACCACGAGCAGCGCCCCGACCGGGCCGCCAGCCGGCCCGGCGCGATCTTCGCCGACCTTGCGGCGTTCCCGGCGACGCGGCAGGTGCTGGACGAGCAGCGCCCGCTGGTGATCTCGGCCGACCGCGACGAGGACGACGACGCCGAGCGCCGCGACATGGCCGCCCTGCGCCTGCGCACCCGGCTGATGGTGCCGCTGGTCGCGCGCGGCGAGAGCGTCGGCCTGCTCGAGGTCGGCCACGCCGACCTCGACGGGTTCGAGGCCGAGGACATCGAGTTCTGCCAGGCGCTGGCCGACCTGTTCGCGCCCGCGCTCCAGAACGCGACGCTGCACCGCCGGCTGGTCGAGGCCGAGGCGCACCTGCGCTCCCACGTCGACCAGATCCCGGCCGTCACCTACGTGGACGAGGTGCCATCCGGCCGGACGACCTACGTCAGCCCCCAGCTGGCCGGCCTGTTCGGCTGCACGCCCGAGCAGTGGATCGCCGACCCGGACTACTGGCTGACGCTCGTCCACCCCGAGGACCGCGAGAGCGCCGCCGCCAGCTTCCGCGAGGCCTGCGAGAACGGCAGCTCCTTCTGCGTCGAGTACCGCGTCCAGACGCCGGACGGCAGGACGGTGTGGGTGCGCGACCAGGCCGTGCCGATCGAGGGCGCGGACGGCATCGTGTCCGCCATCCAGGGCGTCATCTTCGACATCACCGAGCTGAAGCTGGCCGAGCAGCAGCTCGCCTTCCTCGCCTTCCACGACCCGCTCACGGGCCTGCCCAACCGGGCCTGGTTCGCCGAGCAGCTGACCCTCGCGCTGGCCCGCTCCCGCCGTGACCGCTGCCGCGGCGCCGTGTTGTTCGTCGACCTGGACGGCTTCAAGCTGGTCAACGACAGCCTCGGCCACGCCGCCGGCGACGCCCTGCTGCGCGAGGTGGCCAACCGCATCCGCTCGGTCATCCGCGACACCGACGTGGTCGCCCGCCAGGGCGGCGACGAGTTCCTGGTGCTGCTCGACACCGACGCCCCGCCGGCGGCGCCGGAGGGCACCAGCGCCGGCGCCGCTGCCCGCGTCGCCACCGCCATCCGCCACGCGCTGCGGCTGCCGATCCGCCTGGGCGACGCCGAGGTCGCGGTCAGCTGCAGCGTCGGCATCAGCCTCTTCCCCGACCACGGCAGCGACGTCGACCTGCTGATCAAGCACGCCGACACGGCGATGTACGGCGCCAAGGAGGCCGGCCGCGACGCGACCCAGCTCTACGCCGGCGAGGTGGACGACACGTCGTCCAACCTCTCGCTGGCATCGCGCCTGCGCCGCGCGGTGGACACCGAGTCCCTGCTGCTCTACTACCAGCCGCTGATCGACCTCACCACCGGCTCGATGATCGGCGCCGAGGCGCTGCTCCGCTGGTTCGACGAGGAGCACGGCGAGACCAGCCCCTCCCGGTTCGTGCCGCTGGCCGAGCGCACCGGCCTGATCGGGCCCATCTCGGAGTGGGTCGTCGAGCAGGCGTGCCGCCAGGCCGCCGGATGGCGCGAGCTCGGCCTCGACCTGTACGTCTCGATCAACCTGCCGCCCGCGTTCTGGCAGCCGACCGCGATGCGCGACGTGCTGTCCACGATCGAGACGTTCGGGCTCAGCCCCAGCCGGATGATGGTCGAGATCACCGAGTCCACCATGATGCGCGACAACCAGCGGATCGAGCCGATCCTCGAGGAGCTGCACCGGCGCGGGCTGAAGCTCGCCATCGACGACTTCGGCACGGGCCACTCGTCGCTGTCGCGGCTCAACCGGCTGCGCGTGACGACCCTCAAGATCGACCGCTCGTTCATCCGCGACCTGCCCGGCGACGAGAGCTCGGCGGCGCTGGTGCGGTCGATCATCCAGCTCTCCGAGACGCTCGGCCTGCAGGCGCTGGCCGAGGGCATCGAGACGCCCGAGCAGCACGCCTTCCTGGTGGCGAACGGGTGCCGGTTCGGCCAGGGCTTCCTGTTCAGCCGCGCCGTGCCGGCCGATCAGATCCCCCTGCTGCACCAGCGGTTCTCGCAGGCGGCCTAGCTGCCCACGCGATAGGCGACGAGCAGCGACCCCGTCGGCGACGTCTCGCCGCCGATCTGCTCGAGCGTGATCGAGGGCAGGCCTTCCAGCAGGCGCCGCCCACCGCCGACGATCCTCGGGGCGATCACGAGCCGCAGCTCGTCGACGGCGCCGGCAGCGAGCAGCGCCTGCGCGACCGCGATGCTGGCGTGGACGCCGACGTCGCCGCCGTCCTCCTGCCTGAGCGCCTGAACGAACTCGACCAGGCCGCCGTCGATCGCCGTCGCGTTGGCCCACTCCCGGTCGAGTGGCGTCGATGTCGCGATCCGCTTCGGCACCTGGTTGATGAAGCTCGCAAACGGCTCGATCTCGCTGTCCGGCCAGAACCGCGACCACTCGTCGTAGCTCCGGCGGCCCAGGATGACCGCGTCCTGCGGCTTGATCACCGCGGCGAGGTTGGCGTCCATCGCCTCGTCCCAGTCGTCGAAGAAGGTCTCCGGGGCCTCGGCGACCCCGTCCAGTGACAGCAGTTCGTACACGACGATCTTCCGCACGCGCGCACCTCCGTTTCGGTCAGGTGCTGCTAGAGACCGATCGAGCCGCCGGGACTCATCGCTCTCAGACTCAGAGCCCGACCGGCGACATGTCGGCGTAGCGGTCACCGGCCGCGACGCCGGCGCCGTCGACCCGCGCCAGGTCGTCCGCCGTCAGCTCGATGTCGAGCGCACCCACGTTGTCCTCCAGGTAGCGGCGGCGCTTGGTTCCCGGGATCGGGACGACGTCCTCGCCCTGGGCGTGCACCCAGGCCAGCGCGATCTGTGCGGCGGTCGCGCCCTTCTCGGCCGCCAGCGCCTCGATCTGCTCGACGATGGCCTCGTTGGCCGCGAGGTTCTCACCCTGCAGGCGCGGCTGGTTGCGGCGGAAGTCGCCCTCGTCGAGCTCGTCGATCGCCGGCAGGCGGCCGGTCAGGAAGCCGCGGCCGAGCGGGCTGTAGGGGACGAAGCCGATCCCCAGCTCGCGCAGGGAGGGCAGCAGCTCCTGCTCGGGCTGCCGCTCCCAGATCGAGTACTCGGTCTGAAGCGCCGTGATCGGGTGCACCGCGTGCCCGCGGCGGATCGTCGGCGCAGACGCCTCCGACAGGCCGATGTAGCGCACCTTGCCGGCGGCAACGAGCTCCGCCATCGCGCCGACCGTCTCCTCGATCGGTGTCTTGGGATCGACACGGTGCAGGTAGTAGAGGTCGATGTGATCGACGCTCAGTCGCTCCAGCGAGGCGTCGCAGGCGCTGCGGACATAGTCCGCGCTGCCGTCCACGCCACGCTTGGTGGGATCGTCCGGGTCGCGCCGGATCCCGAACTTGGTGGCCAGCACGACCTGGTCGCGGCGGCCGGCGATCGCCTTGCCGACCAGCCGCTCGTTGGTGAACGGCCCGTACATGTCGGACGTGTCGAGCAGGGTCACGCCCAGCTCGAGCGCCCGGTGGATGGTCGCGGTCGACTCCGCGTCGTCACGCGGGCCGTAGAAGTCGGACATGCCCATGCATCCCAGGCCCTGGCGGGAGACGGTCAGACCCTGGTTGCCGAGCTGGACGTTCTGCATCTGGTTGATCCCTTCGAGTCGGTGTGTCGTCTGGGTGGTTGATTCCTCAAACAGTCGGGACGGCAAACCCGACGACCGGCTCGCGGTCAACCCGGTCGATCCCGAATCCCGCGACCAGCGCGTCCGGGGCCGCGGGGCTGCCGTCGCCAATGCCGGCACTCGCGGCCAGCCGGCCGACCAGCACATCCGCCTCGATGCCCCGCTCGCGCAGCTCGGCGACCGCGACCGCGCCGTGCCGCTTGGCCAGCCGGGCGCCGTCGGGGCCGAGCAGCAGCGGCACGTGGGCGTACGCCGGCACATCGAGCCCGAGCAGCCCGGCCAGCGCCGCCTGCCGCGGTGCCGAGGTGAGCAGGTCGTCGCCGCGGACGACGTCGGTCACGCCGTCCGCCGCATCGTCCACCACCACCGCGAGCTGGTAGGCGGCCAGGCCGTCGCTGCGGCGCACGACGATGTCGCCCGTGACCTCGGCGACACGCTCGGCCAGCGGCCCGTGGATGCGGTCGGTCAGCTCGACCTCGACGTCCGGCATCGCCAGCCGCAGCGCCGGCCGCCGGCCGCCCTTCCGCCGCGCCGCGCGCTCCCCGTCGCCCAGCCCGCGGCACGTGCCGGGGTAGCGGGGCGGCTCGTCGCCGGGGCCGTGCGGAGCTGACGCCTCGTGCAGCTCGCGGCGCGTGCAGAAGCACTCGTACAGCAGATCCCGTGCGTCGAGGCATGCCAGCGCCTCGGCGTAGGCATCGTCGCGCGCGGACTGCGGCGCGGTCTCCTCGTCCCAGTCCAGGCCCAGCCAGGCCAGGTCGCTGCGTAGACCCTCAGCGTGCTGCGGCCGGCAGCGGTCGCGGTCGAGATCCTCGATCCGCAGCACGACGCGGCCGCCGCGCGCGCGGGCGTCGAGCCAGGCCAGCAGCGCCGTCCGGGCGTTCCCCAGATGCATCGGCCCGCTCGGGCTGGGCGCGAACCTCCCCACCACCATCCGGGCAGGGTAGTCGCGGGAAGCCGCACCACCGGCGCAGCGTCATGGGGGCGGAAGGCTCACTCCGGAAAGGACGCGCAAGATGCGACGTGTGCTCCCCCTGGCTCTGGCGGCAATGGCGATCGGCGGCTCCGTCGCCGCGGCATCCGCGCAGGCGGCCACCGCGCCGCCCGGCTACACGATCGTGCGCTCCGGGGCCATCCCGGCGCCTCCCGCGCCGCTGATCTACGGCGGCCAGGTGCTCTGCCCGACCGGGACGGTGCCGCTGGGCGGCGGTGCGGGGTTCCTCGGCAGCATCGACTTCGGTGACAGCATCAACGCCTCCGAGCCGCTGGTGAGCGGATGGGAGGCGCGCATGGGCGACGCCGGAACGATCCCGGCGAGCTTCCGGGTGGACGCGATCTGTGCCACCCAGCCGCCCGGCTACTCTGTGCAGTTCGCCGCGGCCGATGATCCTGCGGGCGCGCAGGCGACGGCCATCGCCGTGTGCCCGATCGGCTCGGTGCTGCTGAGCGGCGGCTGGAGTACCGACTCGGACTCGGCGCAGGCGTACGTGCTCAGCGCGTGGCCGCGGAGCCGGCGCAAGTTCAAGGTGCAGATGTGGAACGGGACGGCGCAAGAGCAGCACGTGCACGCCTACGCGGTGTGCGCGACGAAGCCGCCGAAGTACTCGATCCAATCCGCCTCCGCGACCACCACCGGGCCGGCCGACATCATCGGCGGCGAGTCGTGCCCTGCCGGGCGATCCGTCGTCGGCGGCGGCTTCCGGATCGCGAACCCGCAGCCGCTGTTCACGATCCCGCGGTTCCTGGAGGAGGACGAGCTGGGCTGGACGGCCGACACGCTCGTCCCCACGGAGTCGCAGGTGAAGCTGACCTGGTACGCGATCTGCGCCGCCTAGGTCTGGGGCTCGCGACCGCTGAATCCGAACAGTTCCTCGACCGCCGCGGCGACGCGCAGCAGCGCATGCTCCCCGCGCAGCCGGCCGACCAGCTGGAGGCCGACCGGGATGCCGGTCGTCGTGAAGCCGCAGGGCAGCGCGACGACCGGCGATGAGGTGAGGGTGATCGCCGAGCAGATCCGCAGCCAGTCGATGTAGCTCTCCATCCGGTCGCCGTCCACCTCGCGCGGCCAGCGTGTCTCGATCGGGAAGGGCGCGACGCAGGCGGCCGGACAGAGCAGGAACTCGTGCTCGTCCAGGAACGTTGCCATGCGGTGGAACAGCGCGCCGCGGGCGAGCTCGGCGGCGGCCACCTCCTGCGCGCCCTGGCCCAGGCCCTGCTCGATGTTCCACACGATGTCGGGCTTGAGCATGCCAGGCTGCGACGCGTACAGGTCGCCCAGCCCGGCGACGAACCCGGCGGCGCGGAGCACGTGGAACGCGCGCGGCGCCGGTGCCAGGTCGGGATGCGCCTCGACCACCTCGACGCCGGCCGCAGCCAGTCGCTCGACCGCCCCGGCGCACACCCGCCGCACCTCGGGCTCGACTGGGGTGATGCCGAGGTCGGGGCTCCAGGCAACCCGCGCCGGCAGCGCAGGCGACGTGGCCGCCTCCAGGAACGGCGTGTCCGGCCCGGGCATCGAGAGCGGGTCGCGCGGGTCGAGCCCGGCCATCGCGTCGAGCATCAGCGCCGCGTCGCCGACGGTGCGGCCCATCGGCCCCTCGACCGAGAGCGTGTCGAACGGCAGCTCGGACGGCCCGTGGGCGACCCGCCCCGGGCTGGGCCGGATGCCGACCACGCTGCAGAAGCTGGCCGGCGTGCGCAGGCTGCCGCCCAGGTCGGAGCCGGTCGCCAGCCACACCTGCCGGGCCGACAGGGCGGCCGCGGAGCCGCCGGACGACCCGCCGGGGGTGAGCGTGCGATCCCATGGGTTGCCCGTCTCGCCCAGTACCTCGTTGAACGTGTTGCCGCCGGCGCCGAACTCGGGCGTGTTCGACTTGGCGATGACGAGCGCGCCCCGCGCCTCCAGCCGCTCGACCATCCGGTCGGATGTCTCGGGCACGTGGTCGGCGAAGGCCGGCGAGCCGTAGGTCGTGCGCACGCCGGCGACGTCGTTCAGGTCCTTGACGGCGATCGGCAGGCCTGCCAGCGGCGCGTCCCGCGCGACCGTCCGCGCGCGTTCGAGCGCGCGCTCGATGCAGAGCGTCGGCAGCGCGTTCAGGCCCCGGTCGGTCTCGGCGATCCGCTCGGCGGCGGCCTCGACCAGCTCCGCCGGCGAGACCTCCCCGGCCTTGAGCCGGGCGACCGCCTCGCGGGCGGTCAGGATGCAGAGCTCGCCGGGCACGCGGGCGAGACTACACGCGCCCGTGGCCGTCCGCCGACTCTCCCGCGACACCTCCGTGCGGCGGACGTTGCGGTTGGTGCCAGAGTTCGCCGATCGCGCCGGCGAGCCGGATCGCCTGGTTGAGCGGCCCTTCGTGCCAACTCCGCACGCTCCGCGCCGATTTCGTCACAGGTTTACGGGACATTGGGGTTACTCCGGTACCGAGCCTGGCACCGTGCCGGGCCTGCCGGTACGGACCGGAGTCGGTGCCCGATACGGAGCCGGAGTCGGTGCCCGGTTCGGTGCCGGACGTCGGTAGGCTGATCCCGCAGTGTTCGCCGACCTGTTCGACCGCCCACCCACCCTGTCCGGCTGCATCGTGCGGCTGGAGCCGTTCGACCGCGGCCGCCACGAGGCGGGACTGCGGGTCGCGGCCGATCATCCCCGTACGTGGGACTGGCTGACGTCGCGCTACGGCGACAGCCCGGAGCGGTTCACCGCCTGGCTGGACGAGGCGGAGCAGGCGGTCGCCGAGCGGCGCGAGGTCGTGTTCGTCACGGTCGCGGCGGCGAGCGGCGAGGTGCTGGGCAGCTCCCGCTACCTGGCCCTGCGTCCCGAGCACCGCGGCCTCGAGATCGGCTGGACATGGCTGGCGCCGGCCGCCTGGGGCACCGGCGCCAACACCGAGGCCAAGCTGCTGATGCTGGCCCACGCGTTCGACGTGCTCGGCTGCATACGCGTCGAGTTCAAGACGGACGCGCGCAACGAGCGCTCGCGGGCCGCGCTGGCGGCGCTGCCTGCACAGTTCGAGGGCATCTTCCGAAAGCACATGGTCGTGCGCGAGACGGAGCTGCGCGACTCGGCCTGGTACGCGATCACGGACGACGACTGGCCCGAGGTGCGGGCTGTGCTGGAGCGCCGGGTGTCAGACGCCGCGGCAGGGCCGGCGCCACGCGCCCAGCCGCCAGGCAGCGGGGCCGTGGGCACCGCGCGACGATAGGGCATTCCCGGCCATTCGGGACGCCCGGTGGGCGGCGTCGGTGCCGCCGGGAGGCGGCCCGCCGCTTGCTAAACTCTCGGCGCCGTGAGTGGCACCCCGTGCCGCATTCGTCTAGGGGCCTAGGACGCCGCCCTCTCACGGCGGTAACACCGGTTCGAATCCGGTATGCGGTACTCCGCGGAGCTCCGGCGAGCACGACCTGCCGCCGGAGCTTCGCCGTACCGTCGTCCCCGGAACGCCCTTGCCGCTCGGTTGCGGTCACCTCACCGCTCGGGGAACCACCGCCGAACGCGACGCGTCGAACAGGCATGCCACGGCTCAGCTGGATATCCGCCGTTCTCCTGATTCCGCTGACCCCTCTGGCGCTCGTTGGATGCTTCGACGGGAGCGGCGCGCAGCCGCCCCGGAGCGGCGGGCGTGGCGCCATCGGGACGACGGTGGCTGAACGGGGCAGGACGAGCGTCCAGGTGATCTATCGGCTAGGCGCCTACGCCCACCATCGTCCATCCGTGCTTGCGACGTGCCCACCCAATGCTGAGTGCGCGACGGTACCTGTGCTGGAAGCCGGGCTCCCGCTTTGGGCGCGGCGGGCGACGCAGACCCTGCGATGCGACCCGCCGAACGGGAGTTACGCGGATCCGGCGGATGCTTGTCGGGCCCTCTTCGACCTGTCCCGAAGGCTCGAGAATCGACAGGGCGTGTGCGACTGCGCGACGCCCCCACTCGACCTCCGCCCGCATGCAGTTGGCGTGATCGACGGACACCGGGTCGTCCTCAGCCTGGATGCGTGCACGCTGTGCAACCTGGACCCGCAGGGTGCGGGTGACGCCGAAGCACTCATGCCGGCAGCTCCAACCGGCTAGACACGTCGCGTTGCCTCGCCGGGCGCGCAATCGGGCTGCTCGTCTGCTGCTGCAGCCTGCCCCGACGAGTAGCCTCAGCCGCCGAGCGCCGCCAGGAACGCCGCGCGCCGCTCGTCGAGCCACGCGATCCGCATCGCCTGGCCCTCGGCGCCGCCCTGCTGCTCGAACATCTCGATGAACGCGGGCTGGCCGGCCTGCACGCGGGCGGTGACGAACGCGGTGCCGACGCGCCGCCCCTCGACGATCGCATCGACCAGCGGCCCGCGATCCTCCGCCGCCAGGGCGTACGCATCCGTCAGCACGCGCAGCCGCGCGAGCCGGTCGAGGCCGTCGCGCTCATCGCCGTCGATCGGCGGGCGCAGGGGCACCCACAACCGCGCCGTGGATGCGAGGTCCCAGGCCGCATGGCCGGGCGCCGCGAAGTCGAAGTCGAGCAGCGCGACCGCCTCGGTGCCCTGGAAGACGACGTTCTCGGGGCAGACATCGCCGTGGCAGACGATCGGGCCGCCCCGCGGATCGCACAGCTCGCGCGACCAGGTCGCCCCGGCCGGCGGCACGAACGATGCGACGGCGTCGTGATAGCGGCGGAGCAGCCGGCCGACACTGGCCAGCGCCTCGTCGGTGAGCGCCCACGCCGGATACGGCGGCACAGGCACGGCGCCCTCGATCCAGCGGAACAGCTCCGTGTCGCCCTCCACCGCCGTCCGCACCGGCGCCGGGAACCCCGCCCTCTCGAGGTGCCCCAGCAGCGCGGCAATCGCGTCCGCGTGCGGGCCGCGCGGCCGCCGGACTGCGCCGCCCACCCGCACGACCTGCCCCTGGTTCCCCATCCCGCCGGCGAGCGGCTCGTCCATCGTGCGAACGCTATCGCGGCTGACCCCGCGGCCTGTTCGCGGCCCGATCGATCGCGTATCCTGGAACCGATGGAGCGCTGCGGTGTCTGCGGGGAGGGGTTGGCGAGAGGCTTCCGGTTCTGCCCGGCCTGCGGCGCGGCGCGGCGGCAGAAGCTGACCGAGTTCTTCCCGGCCGACCCGCGGCTCCCCGGCGACTCCGCGGGGCTCCGCGTCTCCCGCTACCTGGCCGGCGAACGGCACACCCGCCTCAGCATCTGGGACGAGGACGAGGCGCGTGCGGTGCTCTCGCTGGACGAGGGCTCATCGGCCCGGCTGGCCCGCTTCCTGCTGCTGGGCGAGGCTGCGAAGCCCGCATCGGAGCAGACCACGGGCCGCCTCCGCCGCGTGCTCCACCGGCCCTAGCCGAGAACGCGGAGCATCAGCAGGCAGGGATTCTCGGGATCCCACAGGTCGGGCAGCTCGATCAGCGGCTCGAAGCCGCGGGCGAGGTAGAAGGCGCGCGTCTCCGCATAGCCGGGGTCGCCCGCGCTCTCGGCCAGCGTCTTGACCGACAGCAGGCGCACGCCGTCACGCCGCAGCAGGTCGAGCAGCGCGTCGATCAGCGCGGTGCCGTGGCCCGCACCGCGGTGCTCGGCGTGCACGGCGAGCCAGGTCAGCTCGGCGGCCGCGGCGGCGTGCCGGACGTGCGTCACGAAGCCGACGACCGGCCCGTCCAGCGTGCAGACCAGCCCCTGCTGCGATCGCACGGCGGCCGCGCACTCGCGGATGCCGGTCTCGTCCCCGAACCAGTCGGGCAGGCTCGCGACGATCGCGTCGCAGGCCGCGGCGTCGGCCGGTGCGATCGCCCTGATCACGCGCATGTGTCCCTGCGCACGTCCGGCGTGCTCGTCACGTTTGCGTTCTGTGAACGGCGGGAAACCATCGAGCGAGAGCGATAGGATGCTCGGGCGCGGTTGGGGTCTGTCTGAGGCCGCGCGGGAGGACGATTCTCAATGCACCGATCGGGAGCTTGGTGCCGATGGGCCACAGCATGCCTGCTCGCGGCGCTGGCCGCGTCGCTTGCTCTGGCCGCAACGGCAAACGCAGGACGGGCGCCGCTCTTCCTGCTCGCCGACGCGTCCGGCGGCGCCGCCGTCCACGCGTGGCCGGGTGGGCCGGTGGTCGAGCGGGTCGCGGGGCACACGCCGCTGGGCTCGCCCACCTGGCTGTGGGTGGTCGGCCGGCCGCGCCCGGGCGGCTGGGCCCAGGTCGTCCTGCCGACCCGCCCGAACGGCGAGACCGGCTGGATCCTCGTCCGCCACCGCCCAATGGTGCGCACCCGCACGTGGGTGATCGGCAGCATCACCGGCCGGCGGGTCACCCTGATGCGCGGCAACCACGCCGTCGCCTCGTTCCCGGCCGCGATCGGCGCCGCGCCGTCCCCCACCCCGACCGGCCGCTTCTCGGTCACCGACCTGGTCTCGACCGGCAACCCTTCCGGGCCGTTCGGCTGGTTCGCCTTCGGCCTCTCCGGCCACCAGCCCAACCTCCCGCCGGGCTGGTCGGGCGGCGACCAGCTCGCCATCCACGGCACCAACGACCCCGCCAGCATCGGGACGGCCGCCTCGGCCGGCTGCCTGCGCGTGTCGGCACGGGCGCTGGGCGTGCTCAAGGCGCACCTGCGGTTGGGCACGCCGGTCGTGATCGCGCGCGGCGCCGCCGACGGCCGCAAAGCGGCACAGCGGGCCAGCGCAGCACCGCCGCCGCCCACCCCGGAGCCGGAGCCGGATCCGGTGCCCCTCGCCCTGCTCTCGAGCCCGGTCGTCGACCTCCCGCTGTTCGGGTCGCCCTTCCTGCTGGACGCCGCCGAGGCGGCTACGCAGCCCGCGACGTCGACGTGACCCACTTCATCCGCGAGCGCAGCGTGCGCAGCCGGACGAACCGCGGGCCCTCGAAGTCGCTCAGCGTGAAGCCGTGCTCGCGAAGCTTGCCGTACAGCTCGTCCATGCCGCTTGCCAGCGTGTACTCGAGCCGGAACTCCGGCAGCACCCGGCCCAGCAGGTCGAAGTTGACGCGGTAGTCGCGCGGATCCGACCCGACCTCTCCGGTGAAGGCGATGTCGGCGTCGGGGATCAGCCGCTGCACCTCGGCCGCCACGTGGCGCACCTGGAAGTTCTCCGCGTTCGCGCCGACGTTGACCGCCAGGTTGTGGACGCGCTCGCGCGGCGCCTCGGCGAAGGCGACGAACGCCCGGGCGATGTCCCGGCAGTGGGTCAGCGGCCTCCACGGGGAACCGTCGCTCATGATCCGGATCTCGCCGGTCGTGTGCGCGCAGGCCAGCAGGTTGTTCACGACCAGGTCGATGCGCAGCATCGGCGAGTGACCGTACGCGGTCGCGTTGCGCAGGAACGTCGGCGAGAAGTGCTCGTCGGCCATCGGCGCGACGGCCTGCTCGGTCTCGATCTTCGAGCGGGCGTAGGCGGTCAGCGGATTCAGCCCCGCCGTCTCATCCAGGTCGAGGGACTCGCCCTGGCCGTACACCGAGCAGCTGCCCGAGAACAGGTAGCGGGGCACGCCGGCCTGCTTCGCGATCCGCGCCAGGTGCACCGACCCGTCCCGGTTGACCGAGAGCGTCAGATCCTCGTCGAGGTCGCCCATCGGGTCGTTCGAGATCGCCGCCAGGTGCATGACCGCGTCGTAGCCCTGGAGGTGCCGCGCGGTCAGGCTGCGGACGTCGGCGACCATCTCGAAGTCGGGCTGGACGACCGGCTCCCACTCGCAGCCGCGGAACAGACCGAGGTCGCAGCCGGTGACGGTGTGCCCGGCCTCCTTCAGCAGCTCGACCACGTGGACGCCGATGTACCCGCGATGACCGGTGACGAAGACTCTCATTGGTGCTCCTTGACGGATGGGGCGATGCTGAGGGCCCGCTCGGCCTCTGCGGCCACGTGGCGGGCGATGGCCAGCGACGACGTCGCCGCCGGCGAGGGCGCGTTGCGGACGTGCAGCGCGCGGTCGGTCTGCTCGAAGACGAAGTCGTCCACCAGGCCGCCGTCGCGGCCGACCGCCTGCGCGCGCACGCCGGCGGGGCCGGGCAGGACGTCGGCGACGTTCAGCGCGGGCACGTAGCGGGCGGCCTCGGAGACGAAGGCACCGGCGGAGAGCGCCGTGCGGAGCTCGGTGATGCCGGTGCGCCAGAAGCGCCGCACCAGGCGGTGCGTACCCGGCCACGTCAGCGTCGAGAGCACGTCGCCGGGCCGCACCCGCAGCAGGTCGTAGGCGTCGCGGGCGCCGGCCATCAGGGCGGACGGGCCGATCGCGACCTCGCCGTCCACGTGGCGGGTCAGGTGCACGCCCAGGAACGGCAGCTCGGGGTCGGGCACGGGGTAGATCAGGGAGCGCACCAGCCGGCGCGCCTCCGGCCGCAGCTTCAGGTAGCCGCCGCGGAACGGCACGATCCGCGGGTCGGGCGACCCGCCGCAGAGCACGGCCAGCCGGTCCGACCAGCCGCCGGCGCAGAAGACGGCATGCGACGCCTCGGTCGCGCCCTGCCGGTGGCCCAGCCGGATGCCGCTCCCGGTCACGGTGACCGACTCGACGCCGCAGCCGGTGGTGACCCGGCCGCCGGAGCGCTCGACGTCGTCCCGGTAGGCGCGGGCAACGGCGAGGAAGTCCACCACCCCGGTCTCGGGCGAGTGCAGGCCGGCGATTCCGGCCGCCTCGGGCTCGATCTCGCGGATCTCGTCCGCGTCCACCCGGCGCAGGCCGGGGACGCCGTTGGCGATGCCGCGGCGTTCGAGCTCGTCCAGCCGCCCCAGCTCGGACTCGTCGAGGGCGACGATCAGCTTCCCCGTCGCCTCCGCCGGGATGTCCCGCGCGGCGCAGTAGGCGTACAGCTCGTGGGCGCCCTCGCGGCACAGCCCCGCCTTCATCGACCCGGGCCGGTAGTAGATGCCCTGGTGGATGACGCCGGAGTTGTGCCCGGTCTGGTGTGCGCCCACCTGCTGCTCGCGCTCGAGCACCTGCACGCGCATGTCGGGATGGCGGGCGAGCAGCTCGCGGGCGACGGCCAGGCCGAGGATGCCGGCGCCGACCACCGCCAGATCGCACGCACGGTGGGGCTCGGTCACGCCGCCCTCGCCACCGCCCCGCGCGAGCGGAACGCGGCGAACGCCTCGGCGACGTGCTCCAGCGCCGGCCGGTGGAGGCCGGGATAGCAGCCGATCCAGAACGACCGCTCCGCGATCAGCTCGGTGGTGGCGATGTCGCCGACGACGCGGTGCGGGACGTCGGCGTAGGCGGGATGGCGCAGCAGGTTCCCGGCCATCAGCTGGCGGGAGTCGATGCCCTGCTCCTGGAGGAAGGTGACGAGGTCGCGGCGGGTGAACCCGGCGTCCGGGCGCACCGTGATCGCGAAGCCGAACCAGCACGTTGCGGCGCCGGGCGTCTCCTCGGGCAGGATCAGCACGTCGCCGTGGGGCGCCAGCGCGTCGCGCAGGAACGCGTGGTTCCGGCGCCGCGCCTCGACGAACGACTCCAGCCGGTCGAGCTGCGCGAGCCCGATCGCGGCCTGCATGTCGGTCGCCTTCAGGTTGTAGCCCAGGTGCGAGTAGACGAACTTGTGGTCGGAGCCGAACGGCAGCGTCCCGTGCTGGCCCGAGAACCGCTTGCCGCACGTGTTCTCGGCGCCGGGCTCGCACCAGCAGTCGCGGCCCCAGTCGCGGAACGACTCCACCAGCTTCTTCAGGACCGGCCGGTTCGTCAGCACCGCGCCGCCCTCGCCCAGCGTGATCTGGTGGGCGGGGTAGAACGAGAGCGTCGCCAGGTCGCCGAACGTGCCCACGTGGCGGCCGTTCCAGGTCGAGCCGAGCGCGTCGCAGCAGTCCTCGATCAGCCACAGGCCGTGGCGCTCGCAGAAGGCGGCCACCGCGTCCAGGTCGAACGGGTTTCCCAGCGTGTGGGCGACCATCACGGCGCGGGTGCGCTCGCTGCGGGCGGCCTCGAGCTGCTCCACGTCGATGTTGTAGCCGGGCAGGGTGACGTCGCAGAAGACGGGCACCATGCCATTCTGGATGATCGGGTTGACGGTTGTCGGGAACCCCGCCGCGACGGTGATCACCTCGTCGCCCGCGCGCAGCCGCCGGTCGCGCAGGCGGGGCGACGTGAGGGCGCTCAACGCCAGCAGGTTGGCGGACGACCCGGAGTTGACCAGCAGCGCCTTGCGGTGGCCGGTGACGGCCCGCAGCCGGTGCTCGAACTTCGTCGCCTCCGGGCCGGCGGTCAGCCAGAAGTCCAGGCTGGTGCGCACCAGCTCGACGACCTCCTCGGGCCCGAACACGCGTCCCGAGCACGGCACGCGCGGCGCCGCAGGATCGAACGAGGGGGGCGCGTGGCGCTCGCGGGCGTACTCGGCGACGAGCTCGAGGATCTGGCTGGCGCGCTGATCGGAGGTCATGCGTCCGCGTCATCGGCACATCGAAGGGGTGACTTGAGCCTCCCTCTTAAGGATGACTGAGCCGGTGCCGATAACCCGGGCCGATGAGCCCCGTCAGCCACCTGCCCAAGGTCGTCATCCTGTGCGGTGGCCTCGGCACGCGCATGCGCGAGGAGACCGAGTTCCGGCCCAAGCCGATGGTCGAGGTCGGCGGGCGCCCGCTGCTGTGGCACATCATGAAGACCTACGGCGAGCACGGGCTGAACCGCTTCGTCTGCTGCCTCGGCTACCGCGGCGACGACATCAAGCGCTACTTCCTCGAGTACCGCGGCATGGGCTCGGACATGGTCGTGGACACGGCAACCGGCATGGTCAGCTACGACCAGCGCGACCTCGAGGACTGGAAGGTGACGCTGGTGGACACCGGCGTCGAGGCGATGACCGGCAGCCGCGTCAAGCAGGTGGCCGACCACGTCCAGGGTTCGGACATCTTTCTCTGCACCTACGGCGACGGCCTGGCGGACGTGGACATCGGCCGGCTGGTCGAGTTCCACCGCTCACACGACGGCCTGGCGACGGTGACCGGTGTGCACCCGCCCAGCCGCTTCGGCGAGCTGGAGCGCGACGGCACCCGCGTGCAGCGCTTCGCCGAGAAGCCCGCCACCCACGGCGGCCTCATCTCGGGCGGCTTCTTCGTGTTCGACATGGCCGTGCTCGACCGCATCTCCGCCGACCCCGAGTGCATCCTCGAGCGCGAGCCGCTGGAGGGTCTGGCCCGCGACGGCCAGCTGCACGTCTACGCCCACGACGGGTTCTGGCAGTGCGCCGACACCGTGCGCGACGTCGAGCTGCTGCGCGGCCTGTGGGACGGCGGCAAGGCGCCGTGGAAGGTGTGGGACGAGGAGGCGACGGCGCAGGCGCTTCCCTGGCTGCGGGCGGCATGACGGACTCCGCCGCCTCCGCCGACGCCGCGCGCCGCATGGTGCTCGAAGCGGCGCTGGCCGCCGGCACCTGCCACATCGGCAGCTCGCTCTCGCTGGTGGACACGCTGACCGTGCTCTACCAGCGCGTGCTGGAGCCGGGCGACCGCTGCCTGCTCTCCAAGGGCCACGCCGCCTCCGGCTTCTACGCCGTGCTGGTCGAGGCGGGGCTGCTCGGCCGCGACACCTTCCTGGACGGCTACTGCCGCGACGGCGGCACGCTCGCCGGGCATCCGGAGCGCGGCTACCCCGGCGTCGAGATCACCGGCGGCTCCCTCGGCCACGGCCCATCGATCGCCGTCGGCCTGGCCCTGGCCGACCGCCACGACGGCAACGGCAGGCGCACCTTCTGCCTGGTCGGCGACGGCGAGCTGAACGAGGGCTCGGTGTGGGAGGCGCTCTCCCTGGCCGGCCACCTGCGCCTCGGCAACCTCACCCTGATCGTGGACGCCAACGGCTTCCAGGGGCTCGGCACCGTCGAGGAGGTGCTCGACATGGGCCCGATCGGCGACCGCCTGGAGGCCTTCGGCCTGGCGGTCACCGAGGTGGACGGCCACGCCCACGACGGCCTCGAGCGCGCGCTGCGGCGCCGCATCGACGGGCCCACCGCCGTCGTCGCCCGCACGATCAAGGGCTACGGCGTCGGCTTCCTCGAGGGCGACGTGATGTCCCACTACCGCTCGTTCAAGCCCGACCAGCGCGAGACGCTGCTCGGCGCGCTCGACGAGCGGCTGCGGCGGGCGGCATGAGGGACGCGTACTTCGCCGCGCTGACCGAACTGGGCCGCGAGGACGAGCGGGTCTGGGCGCTCACCGGCGACCTCGGCATCGGCCTGTTCGACCCGTTCCAGCAGGCGGCGCCGGGCCGCTACCTGAACGTCGGCATCGCCGAGCAGAACCTGGTCGGTGTCGCCGCCGGGCTCTCCTACGCCGGCAAGGTGCCGTTCGCCTACTCGATCGCGCCGTTCATCACCTCCCGCCCGCACGACCAGGTGCGGGTGGACGTCGCGCTGCCCGCGGCCAACGTCAAGCTGGTCGGCGTCGGCGGCGGCGTCGCCTACGGCACGCTCGGCCCCACGCACCACGCGATCGAGGACCTGGCGATCATGCGCGCGCTGCCCAACATGACCGTGCTGGCCCCGGGCGATCCCCGCGACGCCTACAACGCGACCCGCTGGGCCTTCCGCCACGACGGCCCCGTCTACCTGCGGCTGGGGAAGAACGGTGAGCCCGAGGCGGTGCCGCCGGGCAGCCCGTTCGGACCCGCCGTCGTCCTCGAGCGGGGCGGCGACGTCGTGCTGCTCTCGACCGGTGCGATCCTGCCGGAGGCGGTCGTCGCCGTCGAGCGGCTGCGCGCCCGCGGCATCGACGCCGGGCTGATCCACTTCGGCTCCGTCAAGCCGATCGACGCGACCGCGATCCTCGACGCCGCCACCTGCGGCGCCCTGGTCACGGTCGAGGAGCACACCATCGTCGGCGGCTTCGGCAGCGCGGTCGCCGAGGTGCTGGCCGAGGCCGGCACCGGCGCCCGGCTGCGCCGCATCGGCCTCCGCGACGAGTTCGCACACGCGGTCGGATCGCGCGCCCACCTGATCAACCACTACGGCGCCGGCGCCGACGCCATCGGCGAAGCGGCGCGGCAGCTGGTCACCGAGAGGAGCCGGAAGCGATGAACGAGCCGTCCCGCCGAGCCGCCGTCCGCACCGCCGCGGTGCTTCGCGAGTTCGCGTTCCTCAAGTCCACCGAGACGCTGGCCGAGCTCCACGCCCGCTCGATCGTGCTCCCCGGCGGCGGCGCGCTTGTGCCGGTCTGCCGGCTGCACGCCGACGACGAGCCGCTGATCGGCGACCTGGCGGCCTGGCGGCGCGCCTCGCAGTTCGCCTTCCCCACCCGCTTCACCGTCAGCACCGAGGGCACCCGCCGCTGGCTCCGCGCCGGCCTGCTCGATGTCGCCGACCGCATGCTCTTCCTCGTCTGCGACCGTCACGGGCACCCCGTCGGCCACCTCGGCTGGGCCAACGCGGCCGCGGCCGACGGCTCGATGGAGATCGACAACGTCGTGCGCGGCGCCAAGGGCACCGCACCCGGCCTGATGGGCGAGGCGCTTGACGCGCTGATCGCCTGGGCCGAGGAGCTGTTCCTGCCTGAGCGGATCTACCTCCACGTCATGGCCGACAACGACCATGCCATCGGGTTCTACGAGCGGCACGGCTTCACCGGCGGCGAGCTGGTGCCGCTGCGCCGGACGGTCGACGGCGACCGCGAGGTCTACTCGGCGCGGGCGGCGGACGACACCGCGCCGCCGGACGCCTGCTTCCTGGCCATGACCCACGCGCAGCGGCCGGGCAAGGCCGACGAGCAGATCCTCACCGCCGGGCCGTCGGTCAGCGCCCGCGAGGTCTCGTACGCCCTGGACGCCGTCCGCACCGGCTGGAACGGGCAGTGGTCGGGCTACCTCGACCGGCTCGAGCAGACCTTCGCCGAGTACGTCGGCGCGCGCCACGCGATCGCGACGTCGAGCTGCACCGGTGCGCTGCACCTGGCCGTTGCCGCCGCGGACATCGGCCCTGGCGACGAGGTGATCGTCCCCGAGCTGACCTGGGTCGCGACCGCCAGCGCCGTGCTCTACTGCGGCGGCATCCCCGTCTTCGCGGACGTCCAGGAGGACTCGTGGTGCATGGATCCCGCATCGGTGCGGAGCCTGATCGGGCCGCGCACGAAGGCGATCATGCCGGTGCACCTGTACGGGCATCCCGCGCCGGCGGACGAGATCGCCGCGCTGGCCGCCGAGCACGGCCTGCGGATGATCGAGGACGCCGCGCCCGCCATCGGCACCGAGCTGCGGGGGCGCCGCGTCGGCACGTTCGGCGACGCCGCCGCGTTCAGCTTCCAGGGCGCCAAACTGCTGGTCACCGGTGAGGGCGGCATGCTCGTCACCGACGACGACGAGCTGTACGAGGCCGCGATGTCGCTGTGGGACCACGGACGCGACCGCGCGCGCGGGTTCTGGATCGAGCGGCTCGGGTTCAAGTACAAGATGTCGAACATGCAGGCCGCCTTCGGGCTGGGCCAGCTGGAGCGCGTCGACGAGCTGATCGAGGCCAAGCGCCGGATCTTCGGCTGGTACGCCGAGGAGCTGGACGGCGTGCCCGGCATCACGCTCAACCACGAGACGGCGTGGGCGCGCAGCATCTACTGGATGAGCAGCATCCGCGTCCAGCCCGAGTCGGGCTCGACCAAGGAGCGGATGACCGAGGCGCTGAAGGCCGCCCGGATCGACACCCGCCCCGTGTTCACGCCGATCAGCCAGTACCCGTTCTGGCCGCGCCCGGCCGGGCCGCAGCCGGTCGCCGAGGCGATCGGCCTCGAGGGCATCAACCTGCCCAGCGGCGTGCGGCTGCGGCGCGACCAGGTCACCCGGGTTGGCGCCGCGATCCGTGCCGAGGTGGAGCAGGCGTCGAGGCGCCGCGCGGCATGAGCACGATGTTCGGTCGCGAGGTCTACGTGCCCGACCTCGATCGCTCCGCCGCCCAGGGCCTGCCCACCGTCCTGGTCGCGCTGTCGGTCAAGGACGGCGCCGAGTTCCTGCCCGCCGCGATCGAATCGGTGCTCGACCAGGACGGCGTGGAGGTCACGCTCGAGGTCTACGACAACGGCTCGACCGACGGCAGCCAGGCGATCGCGCTGGCCTACGCCGACCGCGGCGTCGTGCTGGTCGAGAATCCGCCCGGCCTCAACTACTTCTGCAGCATGAACCGGGCGATCGCGGGATGCTCGGCCGAGTTCTTCGTGCCCTGGGCGTGCGACGACGTGATGCTGCCGGACAACCTCCAGCTCAAGGCCGCGGCGCTGCGCGAGCACCCCGACGCCGGGTTCGTCTGGTCGCCCAGCCTGATCCTGGACGACGAGCACCGCGTCCACGACTTCTACCCGAGCGTGCAGAAGCTCGACACGCACTCGCCGGCGCCGACGTTCTTCCCGTTCCTGGTGCCGGTCGGACAGGTGGTGATGAGCTCGGTGATGGCACGGCCCGAGGCAATGCACGCGGTCGGCGGGTTCGACGCGCGGTCGGTGCTGGTCGGCGACTGGCTGTGCTGGATGAAGCTGGCGATGCGCTACGGCGTCGTCACCCTCCCCTACGCGCTGATCCACTACCGCCAGCACGAGGGCTGCGGCAGCTTCGAGGCGAAGAAGGGCGGCTACGCCGAGCAGGAGCCGGCAGTGCTGCGCGAGGCCTTCCGCGACCCGAACTTCCTGCCCGAGTGGCGGATGCACGCCGGCCAGTGGATGGCCGCGCTGATGGCGCACGTCGCGCACGGGTTGCTGCAGAACGACCTGCTGCGCTGGCAGCGCGGCTTCCCGGCATACGCACTGGCCGGCCAGGCGCTGCAGTTCCTGCCCGGCGCCGTCAAGCTCCAGAAGTACTTCACCGACCTCGTCAACGCCGCCGGCCTGACGCCGCCGACGTTCCCGTGCGCGATGGTCGCGCAGCCCGATCTGACCGACGAGTCGTTCCGCTCCATGGTCGAGCAGTTCCACATGCTGCGCGCCGCCGGGCTGACCGACCGCATGATCGCGGCCGTGCCCGAGCGCTCGATGCACAAGGCGCCGCGGCTGTTGGCCGACGCGATCCGCGCCGGCGGCGGCCTCGACGTCGAGCTCGTCGCCGGGCCGCTGGACGCCACGCTGCGCCGCGGCATGGCGTTCGTCGGGCCGTTCGGCTCGCCTCACCTGGCCGAGGCAGAGCGCCTCGGTGTGCCCGCGCTCGTCCACGACGTGCCCGACTGCTTCGACCGCCCGCGCGATCCCGAGCGGTGGGAGACCCTGGACGGCCCCCGGGCCGCCCGCGCGACCGCCTGAAGCACGCGGCCGTGTAGCCTCCGCGGCCGTGGGGACGACGATCGAACCGTTCGCCGACGAGCACCTGAACGGCGCCGCCGCGCTGCTGGCCGCACGGCATGCGGCGCACCGGGCCGCCGAGCCGCTGATCGCCGAGGCGGACTGCCGCGCCGCCGTCGAGGCGGCCTGGCGCATGCCGCGGGCGTCCGGCGCCGTCGCGCTGCGCGACGGCCGGGTGGAGGCGTACGTGATCGGGCGCGTCGCCGAGAACGGCCTCTGGGCGACGCACGCGTGGATCGACCGGGCGGGCTCCGCGTCGGCCGACCCTGAGCTGACCCGCGACGTCTACGCGGCGGCGGCGCCGGCCTGGCTGGCCGCTGGCGCCCGCATGCACCTCGCCCTGGTACCCGCAGTCGCAGAGATGCTCGATCCCTGGTACCGGCTCGGCTTCGGGCAGATGCAGCTGGAGGCCGTGCGCGAGGCGGGGGCGGCGCCGCGCCCGCTCCCCGACGGCGTCACCGTGCGCCGCGGGGGGATCGACGACCTGGAGACGGCCGCACTGCCGACCGGCCGCCTGATCTGGGAGCACCAGACCCTGACGCCCGCGTTCACCGGCCTGACGCCGCCGGACGACGACCAGCTGCGGGCGGACTGGACGGAGACGCTCCAGGACGCCGACGTCGTCTTCTTCGTCGCCGAGCGCGGCGGACGGGTCGCGGGTCACTCGATGCTCTACGAGGCCGACCCGGACTTCGGCACCGGCCCGGGCACGGTGCGCCTCGCCACGACGGCCGTGCTGCCGGAGCTGCGCGGACAGGGCATCGGCGTCGCCCTCGCCGAGTGCGCCCTGGCCTGGGCGGCCGAGGCGGGCTACGACCGCGTTGCCACCGACTGGCGCGTGCCGAACCTGGAGTCCTCGCGCTTCTGGCCGGCACGCGGCTTCCGCCCGGCCTTCCACCGGCTGCACAGGATCCTCGAGATCGGTTAGTTCGGGTCGTACGGCGTCGGCATGCCGAACGTGACGGCGGGGATGCCCGCCGCCTCGGCATCGCGCGCCGCCTCGGCGCCCCACTCCGACACGAACAGCGCGCCGGGCCGGTACAGCTCGGCCGGCTCGTCGCAGACGACCAGGTCGATCTCGAGCTCCGGGCCGTCCTCGAGCGCCGCTTCGAGCAGCGCCACCGCCCGGTCGAGATCCTCGTTCGCGACGGCGACCTGGCAGGCGCGAGTCAGCCCTGCGCCGGACAGCCGCCGCAGCTCGCCCACCGTGCCCGCCACCGCGTCGCGCTCCCAGCGAGGCGCCGCCACCGCGACCGCGGGCAGCTCGGGCTCGATCAGCCCGGCGCCGGTCACCGCCTGCCGGTAGAGGCCGCGCAGCCGGGAGCTGCCCGGATAGGAGGCCAGCACGCCGGCGATCGCGGCGTGCGCCGGGTAGGGGCTGTCAGCGAGCGACCGGTGCCCGTGCCGCTCGAGACCGTCGGCGAGGAAGGTCGCCACGCCGGTGAGGATTCCCTCGCGGTGCTCGGCCCACTCGGCCGGGAAGCGCTCGTCGGCGAGCACCTGCTCGACGGTCGCCACCAGCTCGGTCGCGTATGTGCCCCTCGCCCAGGCGCGCGACGAGCCGTTGTCCGCGTGCTGGCGGTAGAGCACCAGCGGCTTCGGCAGCCAGACCGCCGACTCACGCAGCGCGAGTCGCAGCCACAGCAGCCAGTCACAGGTCAGCTCGGGGCGCGTGTCGAACCCGCCCACCGCACGCAGCGCCTCGGTGCGCATCACCACCGACGGCATCGCGATCGCGTTCGCCGTGGCGATCATCGGGAACAGCCCGGGCGCCGGCACCAGCCGCGGCTCCCCGCCCATCGCCGGCCAGGAGACGCCGCGCAGCTCGCCGCCCTCGGCCTCGTACATCCATCCGCCGATCGCGAGCCCGGCGCCGGTCTCCTCCAGCGCCGCAGCCTTGGCCGCGAGGTTGCCGGGAAGCATCGCGTCGTCGCAGGCCCACGCGCAGAACAGCTCGGCCTCGGTGGCGGCCAGGCCCAGGTTCATGCTGTCGGGAAAGGTCAGCCCGGCCGGGTTCTGCGTAACCCGGACGCGCGGATCGCCCAGGTACCCGCGGGCAAGCTCGAGGGAGCCGTCGGCCGAGCCGTTGTCGTAGACGTGCAGCTCCAGGTCGACCTGCTGGTCGAGCACGCTCTCGATCGACTGCGCCAGGTGGCGCACGCCGTTCTTGACCGACAGCACGACGGCGATCCGGGGTCCCCGAGTCATCCCCGCAGTAGATCGTCCGGCCCCTCAAGAACGTGAGGGGACGGACGATCGGAGGCCCGATGGCCCCCCGTCGCATCCTGCTGACCTCGTTCGGGTACAACGACTCGGGCGGAGGCACGATCGTGCCGCGGCACGTCTCCCAGGAGCTCGCGCGGCGGGGATGGGACGTCACCGTCTTCCACGCCGCCGTCGGGCGCACCGACAGCACGGAGCCGTACGCGGTGCGCACGTGGGACGAGGACGGCGTCCGCCTGATCGGCGTCTTCAACCGCCCGCACGGCCTGCTCGACCTGGGCAACCCGCGGCGGGAGATCGACGACCCGCCGATCACGCGCGCGTTCGCCGCCGCGCTGGACGAGCACCGGCCGGACGTCGTCCACTTCCACAACCTCCACAACCTGGGCGCGGCGCTGGTCGACCAGTCCGCCGCCCGCGGCATCCCCGGGTACTTCTCAACCCACAACTACTGGCTCGCCTGTCCGCGGAACTACCTGTACACGGAACGGCTCGAGCTGTGCCACGGCCCCGGCGACCGCGGCGCCGACTGCGCCACCTGCGTCGGCTCGGCCGACCGGGCGGGCTACCAGGAGCGGCTGGCCGAGATCCGGTCGAGCTTCGTCCGCGGCATCGACGTCTGCCTGGCCGTGTCCGACGCCGTCAAGCGGACGCTGGTCACAGCGGGGTATCCGGAGGCGATGATCGACGTCGTCCGCCAGGCGATGCCCCAGGAGATGACGATCTGGGAGCGGCTGGGCCGCGAGCGCACGCCGGGCCGGGTCGGCGAGGGCCTCACCGTCGGGTTCTTCGGCTCCGCGTACCCCCACAAAGGCCCCAGCGTGCTCGCCGAGGCCGCGCAGATGGTGAGCCAGGACGTGCGGGTGCGGATCCACGGCGAGGTGCCGGGCGCGTTCGCCGACCACCTGCGCTCGCTGGACGCGAGGGGACGCATCGAGGTGTGCGGGGCGTTCGCGCACGACGATCTCCCGGCGCTGCTGGCCGGCGTGGACGTTGCCGTCATCCCGTCGCTGTGGTGGGACTGCGCGCCGCTGATGGTCGCCGAGTGCCTGGCCGGGCGCGTGCCCGTGCTCGCCTCGCGGATGGGCGGGATCGCCGAGGCCGTCACCGACGGCGTGGACGGTCTGCTGGTGGACGGTCGCGACGCCGCGGCCCTGGCCGCCGGACTCGACCGGCTGGCCGGCGAGCCGGGCCTGCTCGAGCGGCTCCAGTCGAGCATCCGCGAGCCACGCGCCTTCGCTGCCTATGTGGACGAGCTGGAGCGCTACTACGCCGGCGAGCGGCCCTCGGCCTCGGCCGGCCGCACCGCGCCGATCGCCGTGCGCTGGCGCGGCGAGCAGGGCAAGCCGACGAGCCTCTCGGTCATCAACGGCCACGCCTGCGACCACCTGGAGGCCGAAGGGATGGCCGTCGAGCGGGTCGGCAAGCGGGCCGGCGCCGGGCATCCGCCGCCCGTGATCCCCGGCGAGATCGAGGTGCGGCACCAGTGGCCGTTCGACTTCGGGCCGTCGCCGTCGCGCCTGGCCGTGATCCAGCCGTGGGAGTTCGGGGCGATCCCGCGCGAGTGGGTGGCGCCGATCGAGCGCAACGTGGATGAGGTGTGGGTGCCCAGCGAGTATGTCCGCCAGATGTACCTGCGCGGCGGGGTCGATCCGGCCCGGGTGCACGTGATCGGCAACGGCGTCGACCTCCAGACCTTCACCCCGGAGGGCGAGCGGCGCAGGCTGGACGGGCCCGAGGGCTGCCGCTTCCTGTTCGTCGGCGGACTGATCCCGCGCAAGGGCGCCGAGCTCCTGATCGAGACGTACCGCCGCGCCTTCGCCGGCCGCGACGACGTCTGCCTGGTGCTGAAGGACTTCGGGATCGACGGCATCTACCGCGAGGCCGACCGCGGGCGGCTCGTCGAGTACAGCCGCCGCCGGGAGCTGCCGCGGATCGAGTACCTGTGCGAGGAGATGAGCGACGGCGAGCTGGCCGCCCTCTACCGGGCCTGCGACGTGATGGCGCTGCCCTACCGGGGCGAGGGCTTCTGCATGCCGGCGCTGGAGGCGATGGCCTGCGGCCTGCCGCTGATCGTCACGGCGGGTGGGCCGACCGACGAGTTCGTGCCCGACGAGGCGTGCTGGCGGATCCCCTCGGCGGTCGATCCGCGCCCCGAGGATCAGGTCGATCAGTGGCCCACGGCCGGCCGCCCGTTCACGCTGGAGCCGGATGCCGACGCGCTGGCCGATCTGATGCTGGCTGCGGCCGCTGACGCCGAGGGGCGCCGGGCGCGCGGCCGGGCGGGCCATGCCGCCGCGCAGGCCCACTCGTGGGCGTCGGTCGGCGAGCGCTACGTCGAGCGCGTCCGTGCGATGGCTGCGCTGCCGCCGCTGGCGGCACGGCCGTCGGAGCGGCCGTTCACACTCGATCCCGATGCCGGCGCGCGGCTGCTGGCCACGCCCGCGTGGCTGGGCGACGACCGCCTCGGCGAGCTGCTGCTCGCCTGGGCCGACGCGACCAGCCCTGGCGACGACGCCTGTCTCTACCTGCTCGCCGATCCGCGGGTGGACGGGGACGAGGCGGCCTGCACCGAGCGCGTGCTGGCGGCCGCCGCAGCCGCTGGGGCCGACCTCGACCGTGGCGCGGACATCACGATCGTCCTGCAGGCGCTTCGCGCCGACACCGCGGAGCGGATCCACCGCGCCGCCACCGGGTACGCCGCCGTCCACCCCGCGTGCGGCGGGCACGAGCGCCTCGCCGCACTCGCCGGCAACCCGGTCGTGGAGCTCGACCCGGCCGCCATCGCGCGGTGGGCCGGCGCAGCCGTGTCGCGCGCGGCCTAACCGTCACGCCTTCCACAACCGACCGTGACGGAACTCCGGATCGGCGGTGTTTGGTGTCCGGTACCGTGCCGGACACCGTACCGGGCACCATCCACGATCGGCCTGGTTGACAGGAAATCGCCTGTCTCGGATCCGTGACGGCTTCCACTCTGAAACGGCACGGAACTCCGGATCGGCCGTGAGAGGGGTCTGGCACCGTGCCAGACCCCGTGCCGGGCCCCGATGGCGGTGATCGGGTTGGGGCGAGGGTGGGTAGGGCTAGCGGCGGTGCGTCTCGCGGGCGGCGCGCACCATGACGGCCGCGGCGATCACGCACCAGACGCCGGCGATCAGGCCCACCAGCAGCTCGGTGATGACGGCCGTCTGGCCGGTCACCCTGCCGGCCAGGTAGTCGTACGGCACCGCCAGCAGCACGGCCGCAACGGCGCCCGATCCTCCGGCCAGGGCCAGCGCCCTCGAGAGCCGCAACGCGAGCACGGCCCGTTCCGGCTGTGACCGCGAGAAGGTGAGCAGCACGCCGGCCGATCCGATCGAGATGCACGCCAGGAAGAGCAGCATCGTCGCGATCGCGGCCGTCAGCGCGCCTTCCCTGAGCGGCTCCAGCAGCATGGCGGCACGCTACACCCGCGGCCCCGTGCCCTGCCGGGAGCGCCGCGACTCACCCCGCACCACCCCCACCCGTCCGGGTGGGCGCTGCCAGGGGCTAGTTGCCCTTCTTCTTCTTGGTCGTGTGCGCAGGCACCGACGCCTGCCCGGCCGAGAAGCCGGTGGCGTAGCCGGCCGTGCGGCCGTGCTCGTAGCCGATCCGGCGGCCCTTGAGGAACCCGGCGCTGTAGCCGGCCTTCCTGCCCCGGGCGAAGCCGGCCGTGGTGCCCGCGGCGGTTCCGGTCTTCTTACCGGCCGTCACGCCGTCCACCTTGCCCGCGCTGTAGCCCTGGTCGTAGGCGAGCTTGCGCGCGCTCGCCACCTCGGCCGGCGAGGCGCCGGACGGGCTGCTGATGGTCCACGCCGAGATGCCGACCGCTGCCGCCAGTAACGTGGCAAGCGCAAGGGCCAGCATGACGGAGGCGAGGCTGAAACGCGGCAGCGCCGCCGTCGCAGAGCGAAGGTGCTGGGTCGTCATCGACATGTGCCTCTGGTCAGAGTTGGCCGGCGGCGGCCAGATTCCTCCGCGCCGCGTCGATCCGTGCCAGCGACTCCTCGCGCCCCAGCACCGCCAGGCTCTCGAACAGCCCGGGCGCAACGGTGCGCCCGGAGATGGCGACGCGCACCGGCGTGAACAGCACGCGCGGCTTCATGCCGGTGTCGTCGCACGCCGCCCGCAGCGCCGCCTCGATCGCCTCGGTGTCCCACCCGTCGGCGCCCTCCAGCCGCGAACGCGCGGCGTCCAGCGCGCGCGGCGCATCGGGGTCGCCGGCCACGCGCGCCCACGCCTCCGGATCGAGCTCGGCCGGGCCGAACAGGAACCCGGCGAACGCCTCGAACCCGTCCAGCTCGCGCAGCTTCTCCTGCACCAGCGGCGCCACCACGCGGACGCGCTCCTCGTCGCCCGCGATCGGCGACCCGCGGCGCCGCAGCTGGCCGAGCACCGCGTCCGCGTACGCCTCCGGCGGCAACGCCCGCAGGTGCTCGCCGTTCAGCCACTCGAGCTTCTGGGGGTCGAACACGGCCGGGCTGCTGTTGACGCGATCGAGCGTGAACCGCTCGACCAGCTCCTCTGTGGTCATCACCGTCGTGTGGTCGTCGAAGCTCCAGCCCAGCAGGGCCAGGTAGTTGCGCATCGTCTCGGCCAGGTAGCCGCGCTCGGCGAACTCCTCCACCGAGACCGCGCCGTGGCGCTTCGACAGCTTCTTGCGATCGGGGCCGAGGATCATCGGCAGGTGGGCGAACAGCGCCGGCTCGGGCGCCTCCAGCGCGCGGTAGAGGGCGAGCTGCCGTGGCGTCGACGAGAGCAGGTCCTCGCCCCGGATGACGTCGGTCACCCCCATCTCGATGTCGTCCAGCGGGTTCGCGAACTGGTACGTCGGCGTGCCGTCCGAGCGGACGATCACGTGGTCGCCGACCAGCGCGTTGTCCCAGCGGACGGTGCCGCGGACGGCGTCCTCGATCACGGTCTCGCCGGCGGGGTCGATTGCCAGCCGCACCGCGAAGGGCAGGTCGGGCCTGTCGGCGCGCGAGCGGCACCGCCCCGAGTAGATCCACGGCTTGCCGGCGGCCTGGGCGGCCGAGCGCTCGGCGGCCAGTTCCTCGGGCGTGCAGTAGCAGCGGTAGGCGGCGCCGGAGGCGAGCAGCCGCCCGGCCGTGTCGCGGTAGAGCTCCATCCGCTCGCTCTGGCGGTACGGGCCCTCGTCCCAGTCGATGCCCAGCCACTCCAGCACCCGCAGCGCCTGATCGACCGCCTCGTCGGTGGATCGGGCGCGATCGGTGTCCTCGAACCGCAGCACCAGCGAGCCCCCCGTGTGGTGGGCGTGCAGCCAGTTGTAGAGCGCCGTTCGGGCGCTGCCGACGTGCAGGAGCCCGGTCGGGCTCGGGGGGAAGCGGACCTTGACCTGACGCATCTCGGCGGAGCCTAGACTCCAGCCATGTTGTTCGGGGCGCACGTCTCGTCGAGCGGAGGCATCGACACCGCGATCGACCGGATCGAGAAGATCGGGGGCGACGCCGTGCAGGTGTTCACGCAGAGCCCGCGGATGTGGCGGGCGACGAACCACAAGCCGGAGGCGGTCGCCCGGTTCCGAGCGCGGCGCGAGGAGGCGGGCGTGGGCTCGGTGGTCTGCCACGCCACCTACCTGATCAACCTCGGCGCCACCGACGACACGACCTACGCCCGCTCCGTGCAGGCGCTCGCGCAGACGATGGCGGCGGCCGACGCCATCGGCGCCGACGGCGTCATCTTCCACGTCGGCAGCCACCTGGGCCGTGGGCTGGACGCCGCGATGGAGCAGATCGTGCCGGCCCTCGACGTCGTGCTGGGCGAGCGTGACGCGCACGAGCAGACGCCGTGGCTGCTGCTCGAGAACGCGGCCGGGCACGCCGGCACGATCGGTGTCAGCTTCGAGGAGCTGGAGCAGATCCTGGACGCGATCGGCCGGCCCCAGCGGGTCGGCGTGTGTCTTGACACGTGCCACCTGTTCGCCTCCGGCTACGACATCCGCACGCCCGAGTCGGTGGACGGGGTGCTGGACGAGCTGGACGAGCGGATCGGGCTCGACCGGCTCCGCTGCCTGCACGTCAACGACTCCAAGCTGCCGTTCGACTCGCATCGCGACCGTCACGAGAACGTCGGCGACGGCGCGATCGGCGGGAACATGGCGTCCATCCTCGGCAGCCCCCGGCTGCAGCACCTGCCGGCGGTGATGGAGACGCCCGGGCCGGACGGGCACGGGCCCGACGAGGGCGACATGAAGACGCTGCGGCGGCTGCACCGGGCGGGTGTCAAGCGGTGGGCGAAGCTGGCGTCGTCGAGGTAGGCGCGGCCCGCGGCATCCCGCTGGCCGAGCTCTCGTTCCGCTTCTCGCGCAGCGGCGGCCCGGGCGGCCAGCACGTCAACACGTCCAGCACGCGGGTGGAGCTGCTGTTCGACCTGGCAGGCTCGCCCAGCCTGACCGAGGACGAGCGGGCTCTGGCGCGGCGGCGGCTCCGCTCGCGGCTGGACGCCGACGGGGTGCTCCGCATCGTCGCCCAGGACGAGCGCAGCCAGCTGCGTAACCGCGAGCTGGCGGTGCGCCGCTTCGCCGAGACGATGCGCGACGCCCTCCGCCCACCGCCGCCGCCGCGGCGGGCGACCCGGCCGTCGCGCGCGGCCAAGCAGCGCCGCCTGGAGGGCAAGCGGATCGCGGGCCAGACGAAACGGCTCCGCAAACCGCCCGGCGGCGCCGACGAGTAGTTCCATGCAGGAGCAGCTGTGGATCTCGTCCTGATCGGCGTCGCGGTGGTGGCCGGAGTGGCCACCTTCCTCTCCCCCTGCGTGCTCCCGGTGCTGCCGGTGGTGATCGCCGCGTCGGCCAACGGCGGGCGGCGGCGGCCGGTGGGCGTCGCCGTCGGCCTGGCGGTCGCCTTCGTCCTCTTCACACTACTGGCGTCGCGGCTGCTGCGCGCGCTCGGACTTCCCCAGGACCTGCTGCGCAACCTGGCCGTGGCGATGCTCGCCCTGGTCGGGATCGCGCTGATCGTCCCAGCGGTCGGCGAGTGGCTGGGCCGGCTGGCCCGGCCACTGGCGGCGGCGGCGGGGCGGCGGTTGCCGGACGGCGACGGCTTCTGGTCGGGCGTCGGCCTGGGCGCGTGCCTCTCCCTGATCTGGACGCCGTGCGCCGGCCCGATCCTGGCCGCGATCACGGCGCTCAGCGCCGAGCGGCGGATCTCACCCGAGCTGGTCGCGATCACCTGTGCGTACGCGCTGGGCGCGACCCTCCCGCTGCTCGGCCTGGCCATCGCCGGCAACCGGGCCGCCGCCCCGCTGGCCAGCGTCCGCCGCGGCGGATCGACGCTCCGCCGCGCGTCGGGCGTCGTCCTGCTGGCGGCGGCGTGGCTCTTCACCACCGACATCCCGACCCAGCTCGCCGCGGGCACGCCGTCGTACGTTTCGGCCCTCCAGCGGATCGAGCGCTCGTCCGGCATCGCGTCCGACCTGCGGTCGCTGACCGCGTCGCGCGCGACCGCGAAGGCCGCGGTCGCCGCGGCCGCCACGCCCGGGTCGCTGCGCAACTACGGCCACGCGCCCGACTTCGCCGGCATCACGGCCTGGATCAACACGCCGGGCGGCCGCCCGCTGACGCTGACCGGCCTCCGCGGCAAGGTCGTGCTGGTCGACTTCTGGACGTACTCCTGCGTCAACTGCATCCGCACGCTGCCCTACCTGAAGGCGTGGAACGCCCGCTACGCCCACGACGGGCTCGTCATCGTCGGCGTGCACACGCCCGAGTTCGCGTTCGAGCACGTGGTCGGGAACGTCCGGCGGGCCGTCGCGGAGCACGGCATCCGCTACCCGGTCGCCGTGGACGACGGCTACGGCACATGGAACGCCTGGGGCAACCAGTACTGGCCGGCCGACTACCTGATCGACCGCGACGGCAACGTCCGCGAGGCGCACTTCGGCGAGGGCGACTACGCCGGGACGGAGGACGCGGTCCGCACCCTGCTCGGCGAGCCCGCGTCGGCGCCGATGTCGAAGCCCGGGCAGGCGGTCACGGCAGCGTCCAGCGTGGCGACGCCGGAGACCTACCTGGGCACGTACCGCGCCGCCGCGTACGGCCAGCAGCTGGTGCGGAACCGCAGTCACGCCTATGCGGCGCCGGCGAGCGTCGCCCAGAACCACGTCGCCCTGGCGGGCACGTGGACGGTCGGCTCCCACGACATCGTCGCCGGGCCGGGCGCGCACCTGCTGCTCCGCTACACGGCGCCGCGGATCTACCTCGTCGCCGCACCGCCCGCCGGCGGCCGCTCGACGATCGGCGTGCGCGTGGACGGACGGGCGCTGGCACCGGTCGCCGTGCCCGACGACGACCTCTACCAGCTCGCCCATCTGCCGGATGCGGGACCGCACCTGCTCGACCTGGCCGTCCCCGCCGGCACCGTGCTCTACTCGTTCACGTTCGGCTGAGCCCGGTCAGGCGATCGTGACGGGGGCGCCCAGCGGCACGGTGCGGCGCAGCACCTGCAGCGCCTGTTCGCCGACGCGGACGCAGCCGAGGCTGGCGTAGCTGCCGATCGACGAGGGGTGGTCGGTGCCGTGGATCGCGATCTGGTCGCCGCCCGACCAGCCGTCCGGCAGGCCGACCGTCTGCCGGGCCGAGAGGCCGAGCGCGAAGTCGCCGTACGGCCCGCCCTGGGTGAAGGCGACGCGATCGGTGACGCTGAACGTGCCCGTCGGGGTCGGGCTCTGCGGGCGGCCCGCGGCGACCGGCCAGCTGGCCAGCACCTGCGTGCCGTCGCGCAGCGTCATCGTCAGGTCGGCCAGGTCGATGCGGATCGCGACCCGCGTCCAGCGCAGGACGAGGTTGCGCAGGTCGACCCGCTCGACGCGCGGCCGGACGCTGCCGGGCACCAGCGCCCAGCCCGTGTGGCCGTGGTGGTGGAGGATCAGGAGCACCGTCAGCGAGCCCAGCGGCGTCCGGCCGGGGACGGTGCCGGCGGCGGTGCGGAGGCTGCCGCGAACGCGGCCGATCAGGAAGCGCGGACCGGGCGGCGGAGCGGGCAGCGTCCAGTGCGGCTGGGGCCGCGCGGCCGGATCGGCGACCGTCGAAGCAAGCGGTGGAGGCGGTCCAACGGCCGCGGCCGGCGCCGCGGAGCGAGCCGTCTGGAGCAGGATGCCGGTGGTCAGGGCCGTGGCCACCGCCACGGCTCCGAGGAGCAGGAGCCGGCGCACGCTCAGGCCTCGCGCCGGTCCTTCACCCGGATCCGGATCTCGGCGCCCTCGGGCGGCTCGTGGAACTCGGGGTTGATGCAGCCCAGCGGCTCCTCGCGGTGCTCGTAGGCGCGCTCGACCTCGGCGCCGCAGATCGGCAGCGGCGAGCGCACCGCCCGGATCGCGCCGAAGCCGGCCCGGCGGCGGCGCGCCTGCTCCAGCAGCTCGAGGTCGATCTCGGCGCCGAAGACCTTCTGCATGCAGCCCACGTAGCGGCGGCCGAACAGCTCGTGCGCGTACAGGAACGGGCACATCTGCTCGAGGCAGCGCTGGGGGTGGATCACCTTCTGGCAGACGACGCCGCAGCGCCTGCACTCGACCATGTCCCGAGACGGCGCGAGAGGCAACCGCTGCCGGATTCCACCCATACGGTGAGTCTAGCCTCCCGGGTAGAGGAGCGAGCGTGCGGCCTGGAGCACGTGCATCGGCTCGCTTGCACGGAAGTCGGCAAGCGAGTGGTCGCCCTCGTCCTCGCGGTAGTACGTGGCCAGGCAGGTCGCCATGCCCAGGGCCGCCGGCCCCTCGACGTCCTCCCGCACGCGGTCGCCGACGAAGAGGGCGCGGCCGGGCTCGCAGCCGAGGCTCTCGAGGGCGGTCAGGTAGATACGCGGGTGCGGCTTGCGCACGCCGATCTCCGAGGAGAACACGGCCGTGTCGAGCAGCCCGTCGATGCCGTGGCGGCGCAGGTCCTCGTGCATCAGCTCCGCCGGGTCGAAGGCGTTCGAGACCATCCCGGTGCGCAGGCCCTCGGCGCGCAGCGCCTCGAGCAGCCCGATCGCGTCGGGGTGCAGCTCGCGGGCGTCCTGCCAGGCGTCGTGCTCGGCCGCCAGCGCGTCGCGCAGGGCGGGGCGGTCGATGGCGATGCCGGCGCCCGTCAGCACCGCGGCCATCAGCTCCTCGTAGTCGAGCTCCTCGTGCTCGACCCGGCCGGCCACGGCGGCGTCGAAGTGCACCCAGAAGGCCTCCACGACCTCCTGCGCGTCGCCGTCCGCGGCCAGCGCATCCAGCAGGGCCTGGGCCGCCAGCTCGTGCGTCCGCTGCTCGTAGCGGAAGCGGAAGAGCGTGTCTCCGTAGTCGAACACGACCGCGTCGATCATCGGCACACCGGGGACGGGCGGAGCCGCTACCCGGCCGGCTCGAAGGTGTGGCGGACGTGCAGGCGCTTGGCGGCCAGCGCCTCGTCCGGCCTGCTCACCGGCCGGCTGTGCGGCGCGTCCTTGAGCGACTGGACGTCCTCGGCGGCCTCGGTCGCGATCGCCAGCATCGCCTCGCAGAACTCGTCCAGGGTCTCCAGCGCCTCGGTCTCGGTCGGCTCGATCATCAGCGCCTCGGGGACGACCAGCGGGAAGTACACGGTGGGCGGGTGGAAGCCGTGGTCCATCAGCCGCTTCGCCACGTCCAGCGCGGTGGCGCCGTGCTCGCGCTTGAGGTTGCGCGCCGAGAGCACGAACTCGTGCATGCAGTACCGGTCGTACGGCACGTCGTAGGCGCCGCGCAGCCGCGCCAGCAGGTAGTTGGCGTTGAGCACGGCCGTCTCGGACATCTCCCGCAGCCCCGGCCCCCACATGCGGATGAACGCGTAGGCGCGAACGAACACGCCGAACGGCCCGGCGAACCCGCGAACGCGGCCGATCGACTTGGGCCGGTCGTGGTCGAGCCGGAAGCGGTCGCCGTCGCGCACCACCACCGGCACCGGCAGGTAGGGCTCGACGATGTCGCGCACCGCCACCGACCCGGCGCCCGGCCCGCCGCCGCCGTGCGGCTGCGAGAAGGTCTTGTGCAGGTTGAAGTGCAGGATGTCGAACCCCATGTCGCCCGGGCGGCTGATGCCGCAGACCGCGTTCAGGTTCGCGCCGTCGTAGTAGAGCAGTGCGCCGGCGTCGTGGAAGATGTCCGCGATCCGGGTGATGTTCTCCTCGAACAGCCCCAGCGTGGACGGGTTGGTCAGCATCAGGCCGGCCGTCTGCGGCCCCACCTTGGCCAGCAGGTCGTCGACGTCGATGTTGCCCCGCTCATCAACCTTGACCTTGACCAGCGTATATCCCGCCATGGCAACGCTTGCGGGGTTGGTGCCGTGCGCGGTGTCGGGGATGACGATCTCGCGCCGCTGCTCGTCCTCCCCGCGGTCGGCGAAGTACGCGCGCATCAGCGTCAGGCCGGTCAGCTCGCCCTGCGACCCCGCCGCCGGCTGCAGCGTCACCGCGTCCAGGCCGACGATCTCGGCCAGGATCTCCTGGAGCCGCCACATCAGCTCGAGCGCGCCCTGGCTGTCCTCCTCCTCCTGGTACGGGTGGAGGTCGCGGAAGCCGGGCAGCCCGACGGCGCGTTCGTTGACGCGCGGGTTGTACTTCATCGTGCACGAGCCCAGCGGGTAGAAGCCCGTGTCGATGCCGAAGTTGCGCCCGGACAGCGCCGTCCAGTGGCGCACCAGCTCGGGCTCGGCCAGCTCCGGCAGGCGCGGCGGCGCCGAGCGGGCCAGGCCCTCCGGGACATCTGGGACGGGCAAGCCGTGGTCGGGCACCGTCCCCGCGCGGCGGCCCTCCTGCGAGCGCTCGTAGATCAGCTTCATACCGCCGCTCCCTCCAGCACGTCGGCCAGCACCTCGGCCAGCCGCTCGACGTCGGCCGGCGTCCGCTTCTCGGTGAACGCCAGCATCAGGGCGTCGTCGAGCCCCTGGTAGTCGCGGCCGATCGCGTAGCCCGGATGGACGCCGCGCGCCTTGCACATGCGGATCACCTCCGCTGCGGGCCGCCCGGTGCGCACGCAGAACTCGCGGAACGTCGGCTGCTCGAACGCGAGCGGCAGGCCCAGGCTCGCCCGGGCGTGCTCTGCCAGCGCCATCGAGCGCTGGCCGGCCTCGCGCAGCCCGTGCGGGCCCAGCCACGAGAGCGTGACCAGCCCGCCCAGCGCCAGCAGCGTCTGGTTGGAGGTGATGTTCGACGTCGCCTTCTCGCGGCGGATGTGCTGCTCGCGCGTCTGCAGCGTCAGCACGTAGGCCCGCTCGCCGTTGCGGTCAACCGTCTCGCCCACGATCCTGCCGGGAAGCTGGCGCGCGTAGTCCATCCGCGCGGCCAGGAAGCCGTAGTGAGGCCCGCCGTAGGAGACGAAGTTGCCGACGCTCTGGCCCTCGCCGATGGTCAGGTCGCAGCCGTACACGCCGGGCGCCTCCAGCACGCCCAGCGACATCAGGTCGACGTGGGCGATGGCCAGGGCGCCGGCGTCCTTCGCCGCCGCGGCCAGCGCCGGCGCGTCCTCCAGCACGCCCAGGAAGTTGGGCTGGGCGAACAGGACGCAGGCCGCGCCCTCGGCGGCGGCGCGCAGCTCCTCGGGATCGGTGCGGCCGTCGCGGTGCGGCACCTCGACCACCTCCAGGCCGAACCCGGGCGCGAACGTCCGCACCACGGCCCGCGCCTGCGGGTTGAGGGTCTCGCAGACCACCACGCGGTCGCGCCGCGTCGCCAGCTTGGCGACGTAGCAGGCATCGGCCGCCGCGGTCATGCCGTCGTAGCAGGAGGCGTTCGACACCTCCATGCCGGTCAGCTCGCAGATCGCCGTCTGGTACTCGAAGATCGCCTGGAGCACGCCCTGGCTCATCTCGGGCTGGTACGGCGTGTACGCCGTCAGTAGCTCGCCGCGCTGCATCATCATCTCGACCACGGCCGGCACGTAGTGGTCGTAGATCCCGGCGCCGAGGAAGGAGAGCTCACGCCCGGTGTCCACGTTGCGGGCCGCCAGTTCGGTCAGGTGAGCCATCAGCTCGGACTCGGTCAGCGCCGGGCCGACGTCGAGCGGCCGGTCGAGGCGGAGCGACTCGGGGATGTCCGCGAACAGCTCGGCCATCGAGCCGACGCCGATCGTCTCCAGCATCGTGGCCAGGTCGCGATCGGTGAGCGAGGTGAAGCTCACTGCTCCGCCACGAACGCGCTGTAGGCGTCTGCGTCCATCAGGCCGTCCAGCTCGGAGGGATCGCCCAGCCGCACCTTGATCAGCCAGCCGGCGCCGTAGGGATCGTCGTTGATCGTGGACTCGGAGCCCTCCAGCGCCTCGTTCGCCTCGATCAGCTCGCCGGACACCGGCGCGACCAGCGTGGACACCGCCTTGGTCGACTCCAGCTCGCCGTACTCGCCGTTCTGCTCGATCTGCGCGCCGACCTCGGACGGGCTGAAGTACACGACCTCGCCCAGCGTGTCCTGCGCGTACCAGGTGATCCCGAACGTCGCCACGTCCCCTTCGACCCGTACCCAGTCGTGGGCCTCGTTGTAGCGCAGGTCGGACGGGTAGCCGGCTTCGGTCATGGTGCGTTCTCCTTGGAGTACATGGGCTTCTTGGCGACCTCGGCGGCCGCGGTGCGGCCGCGGACGTCGATCTCGATGGGCGTGCCGGGCATCGACTCGGTGGACGGGACGTACCCCATCCCGATACCGACGCCAAGCGACGGTGACATGGTGCCGCTGGTGACAACGCCGCGGTGGCCGATCGTCATCCCCTGGCGCGGGATCGCGCGATCGACCATCCGGAACGCGACCAGGCGGTCGTAGCCGCCGGCCTCGCGCTGCGCGCGCAGGGCCGCGGCGCCGACGAAGTCCTTGGAGTCCAGCCCGCACGCCCAGCCCAGCCCGCCCTCGAGCGCCGTCCGCTCCAGCGACAGGTCGTTGCCATACAGCGGGTAGCAGACCTCCAGGCGCAGCGTGTCGCGCGCGCCCAGCCCGCACGGCGTCGCGCCGGCCGCGACCAGCGCATCCCACAGCGGCACCACGGCGTCCGGCTCGCAGATCAGCTCGACGCCTGGCTCACCGGTGTAGCCCGTCCGGCAGACGAGCGTGGAGACGCCACACACGTCCGCGCGCGTGAAGCCGAACGGCGGCAGCTCGGGCAGCTCGACCAGGCCGAGTGCGGCCGGTCCCTGCAGCGCCAGCATCGCCAGCTCCAGCGAGCGGTCGTCCAGCTCGACGCCGTCGGGGAGCCCCTCCCGCAGCCAGCCGCGGTCGGCCGAGGTGCGCGAGGCGTTGACCACGAGGAGCAGGTGGTCGTCGGCGAACCGGTAGACGATCAGGTCGTCGATCGGGCACCCCTCCTCGTTCAGCAGGAGCGTGTACTGGGCGTGCCCCTCGCCGATCCGGTCGAGGTCGTTGGAGAGCGCCGCCTGCCCGAAGCGCAGCGCCTGCGGCCCGCGCACCTCGAGCTGGCCCATGTGGGAGACGTCGAAGACGCCGGCGCCCGAGCGCACCGCCCGGTGCTCGGGGATGATGCCCTCGTACTGCAGCGGCATCTCCCAGCCGGCGAAGGGAACGATCCGCGCACCGGCCGCAACGTGGCGGTCGTGGAGGGGCGTCCGTCGGAGCGCGGTCTCCTCGTGCATCCGGAGCGGCAGTCTAGTCGGTGGCCCGCCCGGATGACGACCTTCGGAACGACGACGCCCCGGCGGCCGGAACGACCACCGGGGCGCTCGCGTCAAGGGCCAACCGGGAGGCAGAGTGCCCGCCACACGGTTGCCGGGGCATTGTAGTGCGGCTCCGCCCGCTGTCGAGGATCGCTCAGGCGGCGGGCGCGAGCTCCGTGCGGCCGCCTCCGGCGTGCTTCGCGCGGTACGCGGCACGGTCGGCCAGGCGGTAGAGCGAGTCGCCCGAGTCGCCGCCGCGGCGGCCGACGGCGACGCCGGCCGACATGCTGATCCCGCTGCCCGCCTCGGCAACCCGCTCGACGATCCGGTCGGCGACCCGCATCGCGTCCGCCTCGGACGCGCCGGTCAGCACCACCGCGAACTCGTCGCCGCCGATCCGGTAGGCGCCGTCGCCGCCGCGGATCGACCGGGAGATGACGTCCGCGCACAGGCGCAGCGCGTCGTCGCCGGCGAGGTGGCCGCCGGCCGAATCGTTGATCCGCTTGAGGCCGTCCAGGTCGAGCAGCAGCAGGGCGATGCCCGACAGGTCGCCGCGGGCGGCGGCCTCGTCGTGCAGCCGCTCGTCGAACGACCGCCGGTTGAACAGCCCGGTCAGCTGGTCGCGGCGGGCCGCGTCGCGCATCTCCTCGTAGAGCAGGGCGTTGCGCACAGCCGGCGCGACGACGTTGCAGAGCGCCTGGCAGAGGTCGACGTCGAACGGCTGCCATTCGCGGTCGCGGCTGTCCACGACCTCCATCAGGCCGATCGTGTCGCCGCGCGAGACCAGCGGCAGCATCAGCGAGCTGGCGATCCCGTACTGCACGATCGAGTCGCGCAGCTCCTGCTCGGCCCAGGTGTCGGCCACGCGGCACTGCTCGGGCCGCTGGTCCTCGAGCACGCGGCGGATGGTGGCGAACCGCGCGACCGGGTAGGTCTCCCCGGCCTCGCTGTACGCCTCGCCGACGGTGGACGACCAGTTGCCCGACCAGTCGGTCAGCATGATCACCGTCTCGCCGTCAGCGGACAGCAGCGACAGCTCCGCGGACGTCGAGCCGGTCAGCTCGGCGGCACGGGCGGTGAAGCCCGCCAGCACCTCCTCCAGCTCGAGCGTCGAGGAGAGCGCTGCGGACAGGTCGAACAATGCCTGCAGAAGGTTGGCTGGAGCCACCCCAGATCATCGGCACCCGGGGCGCGCACCTCAAGCGTGGGAAACGGCGATCAGTCCTCGCGCAGGAAGGACGGGATCTCGAGCGAGTCGCCGGGCAGGTCGATCGACGGCAGCGTGCTCTCCAGCGCCTCGGCTGCGGAGGTGGACGGCTCGCGCCGCTCCGACCGGAACGAGCTGCCGGCGAAGGCGGCCGCCGGCCGCGTCCCGCGCTTGTCGAAGCCGGTCGCGATCACCGTCACCCGCACCTGGTCGCCCATCGACTCGTCGATGACGGCGCCGAAGATGATGTTGGCGTCCTGGTCGGAAGCGGAGCCGATGATCTCGGCGGCCTCGTTGACCTCGAACAGCCCCATCTCCGGGCCGCCCGTGATGTTCAGCAGGATGCCGGTGGCGCCCTCGACGGAGGCCTCCAGCAGCGGCGAGGAGATCGCGGCCCGGGCGGCCTCCCCGGCGCGGTTCTCGCCGCCGGCGATGCCGATGCCCATCAGCGCCGACCCGGCGTCGCGCATGATCGTGCGCACGTCCGCGAAGTCGAGGTTGATCAGGCCGGGCACCGTGATCAGGTCGGTGATGCCCTGCACGCCCTGGCGCAGCACGTCGTCGGCGATGCGGAAGGCGTCCACGATCGACGTCCGCTTCTCGACGACCTGGAGCAGCCGGTCGTTGGGGATGATGATGAGGGTGTCCACCTTCTCCCGCAGCGTCTTGATGCCGGAGTCGGCCTGGTCGGCCCGCTTGCGCCCCTCGAACGAGAACGGCCGGGTGACGACGCCGACGGTGAGGGCACCCAGCTCGCGGGCGATCTCGGCGATCACCGGGGCCGCGCCGGTGCCGGTGCCGCCGCCCTTGCCTGCGGTGACGAACACCATGTCGGCGCCCTTCAGCGCCTCCTTCAGCTCGTCCCGGCTCTCCATCGCCGCCTCGCGGCCGATGTCCGGATCGGCGCCCGCGCCGAGGCCGCGAGTGATCTTGGAGCCGATGTGGATCTTGACGTCGGCGTCGCACATGAGCAGCGCCTGGGCGTCCGTGTTGACGGCGATGAACTCGACCCCGCGCAGGCCGGCGTCCACCATCCGGTTGACCGCGTTGGTGCCGCCACCGCCGACGCCGACGACCTTGATGACCGCCAGGTAGTTGCCGCTCTGATCCCTCATCGTCCAACCTCCGGGTTCGGGCGCCCGAGCACCTCTTCCTCACGTCGAGCATGAGGCTGATCCCAAAAACACGTTGAGCCCTCGTGGCAGGCCGATGTCGGTCGGCCGCCCTGGGGCGTCGGAAGGAGGGTACCGGCCTGAAGCCTACGTGTCAAGAGGAACCTGAGACCATCAAGTCTCACCCTGTAGTCGAGACTGAGGTGGTGCGCATCCCGAGCGCCGGGCGGCCGGGCGCGGACACGTCGAGGTAGGCCATGTTGGTGCGCTGGGCGCCCTGGATCCGGCGCATCACGCGCTCCACCACGGCCATCTTCTCGGGCAGCCCCTCGGGCGCGCCGAACCGCAGCTGGATGTGCCGGCCGACCACCGCCGTGATCGTCCCCGAGCGCGGGATCAGCTGCGTGATCCGGCCGACGTCGTTGACGAAGGCGGGCGTCGCGGCCGAGAGCACGCTGAGCGCCGCAGCGACGTTCTCATCGCCGGCGACGCTGCCGATCGTGAGCGTCGTCCCGTCGGGCAGCGACACCCCGGCCACATGCAGCGGCGCCTTCTTGACGGCGCCCAGCACGCGCCCATCGGCGGCGATCAGGTACCCCTGGCTGCCGATCGTCGCGTACGCGCGCGGGTGGTAGACCCGGACGTGGACGGCCAGCGTGTGCGGGAAGGCGCGGTCAACGGTCGCCGAGCGCACGAACGGGATCCGCTCGACCCGCTGGGCGATCGACGAGGCGTCCATGCCCAGCAGGCTCCGGCCGTGGGTCTCGGCGGCGACGGCGGCCTCGATCTGGCCGCTCAGCTTCGGCGGGGCGCCGGCCACCTGCACGCCGGTCACCTCGAACGCGGAGGAGGCGCGCAACACCCAGTAGCCGCCGACGGCCGCCACGGCGGCGGCCAGCGCCAGCAGCAGGGCCAGCCGGCGCCGCCCCTGCGACCGGGTCAGCGCACGGCGTCGCGCCATCAACCCGTTCTCGACTCCCGCAACCACCTGCATGGGCGCGAAGTTCGCGATCGCGGCCCGGATTCCTACTCCTCGCTCCGGCTCTCATCCCTCGCCGGGCAGCGCGATCGGGCCCAGCATCTGCACCTCGTGGTGCAGCTCGACGCCGAAGCGCTCGCGCGCCCTGTCGCGTGCCTCGGCCATCAGCGCCAGCACGTCCGCGGAGCGCGCGTCGCCCAGGTTCTCGATGAAGTTGGCGTGCACGGGCGAGATCCGCGCGCCGCCGATGGTGAAGCCCTTCAGTTCGCAGCGCTCGAGCAGCTGCCCGGCCGTCAGCTCGCCGCCCGGGTTCTGCCACACGCTCCCGAACGTCCGCACCTTCTGCGGCTGGGCCGCCCGCCGCCGGTCCTGCATCGACCGGACGGTGGCGCGGATCTCCGCCGGGTCGGCCGGCTCGAGCTCGAGCACCGCCTCGGCCACCACCTCACCCTCGGCGACGTTGGAGCCGCGGTAGCGCATCGCGAGCTGCTCCGGCCCGCCGCGCCGCTCGCGCCCAGCCGAGACCACCAGCGCCTCGGCCAGCACGTCGCGCAGCTCGCCACCGTAGGCACCGGCATTCATCCGCACCGCGCCGCCGGCCGTGCCGGGGATCGCGCAGCCGAACTCGACGCCGGACAGCCCCCACTCCTGGGCGCGGCGGACGACCACGGCCAGCGAGGCCCCGCCGCCCGCGCGGATCCGGCGCTCGCCCTCCCGGGCCACCGCCGCCAGCTCGCCGGCCAGGCGCACCGCCACGCCGTCGTAGCCGGCGTCGGCGACGAGCAGGTTCGAGCCCAGCCCGATCACGGCGATGTCGTGGCGCTCGGCCGCCGCCCACGCCAGCAGCTCGCGCAGCTCGTCCACGGTGCGCGGCCGCGCGAACCAGCGCGCCGGCCCGCCCGTGCCGACCGTCGTCAGCTTCGACATCGGGTAGCCTGGGGTGGCGAACCGCGGGGCGCTCACGCCAGCAGCAGGTCGCCCACGCGGCGAACGTCGCCGGCGCCGACCGTCAGCAGCACGTCGCCCTCGTGCAGACGGCCCGCCAGGTAGGCGGCTGCCAGCTCGACGGTCGGCTGCCAGGCCAGCGGCATCCCCGGCCGCGCCTCGCTGACCGCGTCCACCACCAGCCGCCCGGTGACGCCCGGCAGCGGCTGCTCGCGCGCGGCGTAGACGTCGGTCACCACCACCTCGTCCGCGCCGGCCAGCGCGCGCCCGAACGCCCCGGCCAGGGCCTCCGTGCGGGAGTAGAGGTGCGGCTGGAAGCAGACCAGGACGCGGCCCGGCGCCTGCGCCCGCGCGGCCTCGATGGTGGCCGCCACCTCGGTCGGATGGTGGGCGTAGTCGTCCACGACGACGGCGCCCGATCGCTCGCCGCGGCGCTCGAAGCGGCGGCCGACGCCGGTGAACCGCGACAGCACGGTCGCCGCCTCGGCCGGGTCGACCTCCGCCGAGGCCGACAGCGCCGCGATGGCCGCGGCGGCGTTCAGGGCGTTGTGCGCGCCGGGCACGGCCAGCGCGACGTGCACCGGCGTGCCCTCGGGCGTGCGCAGCCAGAAGCCGGTGCCCTCGGGGCCGACCTCCACCGCGCTCACCTGCCACTCGACCTCGCCGCCGCCGAACCGGTGCACATCCGCCTGCGTCGGCAGCGTCAGCGACTCGTGCACGACCAGCGCGCCGCCCGCCGGCAGCTCCGCGGTCCACTCGGCGAACAGCCGCATCACGTCCGCCAGCGATCCGAACCGCGTGTGGTGGTCGAGCTCGACGTTGGTGACGACCGCCGTGCGCGGCCGCAGCAGCGCCAGGCTGCCGTCCGATTCGTCGGCCTCGGCCACCAGCATCGTGCCGCCGCCGGGCCCGGCGTTGCCGCCCAGCTGCGGCACGTCGCCGCCGATCAGGAACGTCGGGTCGAGTCCCAGCTCGATCGCGACGAAGGCGATCATCGCGCTGGTCGTCGTCTTGCCGTGCGCGCCGGCGACGCAGATCGAGCGGCGCGACAGCACCATCTCGGCCAGCAGTTCGGCGCGGTGCAGGCGGCGCAGGCCCAGATCGCGGGCGGCGGCCAGCTCCGGCTCGTCGGCCGGCAGCGCCGCCGAGACGACCACCTCCATCCCCGGCTCGAGGTGCGCCGGGTCGTGACCGACCGAAACCGGGATGCCGAACCGCTCCAGCCGCTCCAGGTAGGGCGACGCGGTGCGGTCGCAGCCGGTCACCTCGGAACCCCAGGCGTAGGCGACCAGGGCGAGCGCCGAGACGCCCGCCCCACCGATGCCGAGCATGTGGAAGCGTCGATCGGCGAAGCTCATCCGCCGACAAGTCTACGCAGGTCGTCGGCGATCACCCGCGCGGCGTCCGGACGCGACCATGCCCGCGCCGCCTCGCCCATCGCGGCCAGCCGGGCCGGGTCGCCGAGCAGCGCCCGCACCTCGCGGTCGAGCCGGTCCGCCGTCAGATCGGCGTCCGCGACCACGACGGCCGCGCCAGCCCGCTCCAGGTGGCGGGCATTGGCGCTCTGGTGGTCGGCCGTGACGTTGGGCGACGGCACCAGCAGCGCGGGCGTGCCGGCGGCGGCGATCTCGAACACGGAGCCGCCGGCACGGGCGACGGCCAGCGTCGCCGCGGCGAGCAGCCGGCCCAGCTCGGCGCTGTAGTCGAGCACCTCGTACCACGGGCGCCCGGCGTCGCCGTAGCGCTCGGCGTCGCGCTCGCCAGTGATATGGACAACCCTGAAAGCCGGGTCGGCGCCGCCCCAGGCGGCGACGGCGGCATCGTTCAGGCGGCGCGCGCCCAGGCTGCCGCCGAACACCAGCACGGTCGCCGGGTCGCGGGCTACGCCCGTCGCCGGCGGTGGCACCGGCCGGCCCGCGACCAGGTAGCGCCCGCCGTCCCGGCCGGCGATCGGGAAGGCCAGGTACACACGCCGCACCAGCGGCACGGCCAGGCGGTTGGCGAGCCCCATGTGCGCGTCCACCTCGAGCAGCGCCGCCGGGATCCGCACCGCCCGCGCGGCCGCCAGCATCGGCCCGGCCACGTAGCCGCCGGCCCCGAACACGACGTCGGGGCGCACCTCGCGCAGGATCCGGCGGCACGCCAGCGGAGCCGTCCCCGCCGTCCACAGCGAGCGCAGCAGCGCGGGCGACAGCGACCGCTCGAGGCCGCGCACGGCGAAGCGGTGGAACGGATACCCGGCCTCGGGCACGAGGCGCGACTCGATCCGGTCGCCGCCGGCGAACTCGACGGCGCAGCCGCTAGCCGACAGCTCGGCGGCCACCGCCAGTGCCGGGACGACGTGCCCCGCCGTTCCCCCGGCGGCGACCAGCACCCGCGGTGCTCGGCCGTTTGGTGGCGTTCGGTGTGGCATCGCTCCTCTCCGTCCTGCGCGGCGAGCGCGCGGCGGCCGCGGTCACGTCGCTGTCGGCGATGTTCAGCATCACTCCCACCAGCGCGAGCATGACGATCAGGCTGGAGCCGCCGGAGCTGATCAGGGGCAGCGGCACGCCGGTCAGCGGCAGCACGCCCATCACGGCGCCCAGGTTGACGAACGCCTGGCCCGCGACCAGGCAGGTGACGCCGGTCGCCAGGTACTTGCCGAACGGGTCGCGGCAGCGCATCGCGATCCGGAAGCCGAGCACCGCGAACACGGCGAACCCGGCCACCAGCGCGATCACGCCCAGAAGCCCCAGCTCCTCGCCGATCACGGAGGCGATCATGTCGGTCGATGCCTCAGGCGTGTAGCTCTTCTGCGTGCCGTTGCCCAGCCCGGCGCCGCTGAGCCCTCCCGAGGCGAAGCCGTACAGCGCCTGGATCACCTGGTAGCCCGTGACCTGCGGGTCCTTCCAGGGATCGAGGAAGGTCGTGATCCGCTGCATCTGGTACGGCTCGCGGGCGACCGTGTAGGCAACCACGACCAGCGCCGGGATCGTCACCGAGAGGAACAGGCGGAAGGGCGTGCCGGCAACGACCAGCATCCCGCACACCATCAGCACGATCGCGATGGTGGTGCCCAGGTCGGGCTCAACCTTGACCAGCGCGCACACGCCGAGCACGACGAACCCGAGCGGGTTCACCACCTCGCGCAGCGTCCTCGGCGGCCGTCGCCGCGACGCCAGCACGGCAGCGGCGAAGAGCAGCACCGCACCCTTGGCGAACTCGGACGGCTGGAACGAGATCGGCCCGATCAGGATCCAGCGCCGGGCGTTGTTGATCTGGGCGCCGATGCCGGGGACGAGCACCGCGATCAGCAGCACCACGACGACCAGCAGCATCGGCACCGCCAGGTAGCGGAGCTTGCGGTACGGCACGCGGGCGAGCACGGCCATCAGGCCGATCCCGATCGCCGCGTACGCGCCCTGGCGGGCCAGAACCGAGACCGGGTCGCGGCCGCTCAGCACCGCGGTGCCGCTGGACGCGCTGTAGACCATGATCAGGCCGAACGCGACCAGGCCGAGCGTGACCAGCATCAGCAGGTGGTACTCGACCGGCGCCACGGATTCGCCGCGCCGCTTGCGCCGTGCGGGTGCCGCCTCCGTCGCCTCAGCCGCCAACGGGAACCTCGGCGGCGAGCCGGCGGAAGGCCTCGCCGCGCTGCTCGTAGTCGTGGAACTGGTCGAACGAGGCGCAGGCGGGCGAGAGCAGCACGACGTCGCCGGGCTCGGCCTCGGCGGCGGCACGGGTGACGGCGGTGGCCAGGTCGCCGCAGCGGCTGTGGGGCACCGACCGGGCGTCGAGGGCGGCGGCGATGGCGTCGGTCGCATCGCCGATCAGATAGACGCCGGCGACCGGCGCGTCGGCGACGGCGGCGGCGAGCGGGTCGAACGAGCCGCCCTTGAGCGATCCGCCCAGGATCAGCCGCATCGGCTCGTCGAAGGCGGTCAGGGCCATCATCGCCGCCTCCGGGTTGGTCGCCTTGGAGTCGTTGACGAACCGCACGCCGTCGCGCTCGGCGGCGAGCTCGAGCCGGTTGGGCGGTGCGTCGAACGCGCGCAGCGCACGGTCGCGTGCGTCCGCGGTCACGCCGACCGCCTCGGCCGCGGACGCCGCGGCCAGCGCGTTCTCGAGGTTGTGGCGGCCACGGATCCTGGCATGCTGCCAGTCGATCCGGTCGGACTGATCGCGCGAGAACCACCGCCGCTCGCCCTCGCCCGGCAGCCGCTCCGACCGTAGCACGGCGTCGTCGCCGTTCAGGATCGCGACGTCCCCGGGCCGCTGGTTCTCGAGCAGCCGCAGCTTGCAGCGCGTGTACTCGGCCATCGAGCCGTGCCGGTCGAGGTGGTCGGGCGTGACGTTGAGAATGACGGCGATGCGGGCGCGGAACGTGTCGATGTCCTCGAGCTGGAAGCTGGACAGCTCGGCGACCACCCAGGCGTCCGGATCGGCACGGCCGGGCAGCTCGGTCAGCGCGCGGCCGACGTTGCCGGCCACCTCGACCGCGACGCCGCCCTCGCGCAGCATCGCGCCGATCAGCTCGGTGGTGGTGGTCTTGCCGTTGGTGCCGGTGACGCCGACGATCGGGTTCGGCAGCATGCGGGCGGCCAGCTCGACCTCGCCCCAGACGGGCACGCCGGCGGCGCGCGCATCCCGCACGGGCTGCGCCTCCCCGGGAACGCCGGGGCTCTTGATCAGCGCTGTTGCGTCGGCCACCGGCACGTCGTTGGTCCCGGTCATCCATTCGACGCCGAGCCGCGCGAGCCTCCCGGTGTCCACGTCACCGGCCGGATCGGCCGCGAGCACCTCGGCGTCGGGCCACACGCGGCGGATCGCCTCGCACGCCGCCAGCCCCGAGCGGCGCAGGCCGATCACGACGTACCGCGCGCCGGTCACCGGAACTTCGAGTAGGCCAGGTAGTAGAGGACGAACCCGCTGGCGCCGAACATCGACGCGGCGATCCAGAAGCGCACGATGATCTTGTTCTCGGTCCACTCCAGCATCTCGAAGTGGTGGTGGATCGGCGCCATCAGCAGCACTCGCTTGCCGGTCAGCTTGAACCAGATCACCTGAATCGCGACCGACAGCGCCTCGATCACGAAGATCCCGCCGATCAGCACCAGCAGGAACTCGGTCTTGGTGAACACGGCCATCGCCGCCAGTGCGCCGCCCAGGCCGAACGAGCCGGTGTCGCCCATGAAGACATCAGCCGGGTAGGCGTTGTACCAGAGGAACCCGACACAGCCGCCGACCAGCGCGGCGCTGATGATCGCCAGGTCGATCCGGCTGGGATCGCCCTCCCGCGTCAGCCCGGCGGGCGAGAGGAACGCCACCACCATCATGGCGGTGTAGGTGAGCATCGCGATCGTCATCGTGCCCGCCGCCAGCCCGTCCAGGCCATCGGTCAGGTTGACCGCGTTGGCGCCGCCGGCGACGACCAGGAAGAGCAGCCCGTAGTACGCCGGGCCCAGGTCGATGTGGATGTCGATCAGCGGTACGTAGACGTCGGTGGAGAGGCCCTGCCGGTGAGCTGCGTAACCCAGCCCCGCGGTCACGCCCAGCAGCAGCAGCATCTTCCAGCGGCCCGCCAGGCCCAGCGAGCGCTTGTGCACGAGCTTGAACCAGTCGTCCACGAAGCCGATCGCCGCGCAGGCGATGGTCACGCCGGCGACCGTCAGGCCCGGCGCCGTGTACTTGCTGAAGATCGCGAACGCCGCCAGCGAGCAGAGCAGCAGGAAGAGGCCGCCCATCGTCGGCGTGCCCTGCTTGTGATGGTGTCCGGCCGGGCCCTCCTCACGGATCTGCTGACCGAAGGCCCGGCGGCGGAAGAAACCGATGAAGAGTGGCCCGACGACGATCGAGAAGACGATCGCCACGACACCGGCACCAAGCGCCAGCTTCACGGGGCGATCGCCTCCACCACGGCCTCCAGGCCCATCGAGCGGCTGCCCTTGACCAGCACCGCGTCGGCCGGAGCGAGCAGCTCGGCCAGCGCGGCCAGCGCGGCGTCGCGGTCGGCGAACCAGGTGCCGCCGTAGCCGTGGGCGAGCTCGCCGACGCCGATCACCAGGTCGATGCCGCTGCGTGCGGCGGCGGCGCCCACCTCGCGGTGCAGCTCCGGCGCCGAGGGGCCGAGCTCGGCCATCGCGCCCAGCACGGCGACGGTGCGGCGGCCGTCCGCCACCTCGACCAGGTGGGCGAGGGCGGCCCGCATCGAGACCGGGTTGGCGTTGTAGCAATCCGCGATCAGCAGGCCGCCGTCCGGCAGCTCGATCTGCTCGCCGCGCCAGCGCGAGAAGCGCACGGTGCCGGCGCCCTCGGCGAGGCCGTCGAGGGGAAGGTCGAGCAGCCCGTACGCGGCGGTGGCCGCCGCGAGGTTGCGGGCATCGTGACGCGAGGCGAAGTTCACCGGCACGTGCAAGGTTCGACCGCCGACGGCGATCTCCGCCTCGCCGCCCGACCCGCTGCGGCGGAAGCCGGCGAGCCGGACGTCCGCCCCCTCCCCCTCGCCGAACGTCACCACTCTCCCGCCGAACCCGGCCAGGTGCGGCGCCAGCAGCGGCTCGTCGTCGGGGACGACCGCGGCGCCCCCTGCGGCAACGTGGTGCAGGATCTCGGCCTTGGCCTCGGCGACCCGCTCGACCGTGCCCAGGAACTCGAGGTGGACGGGGCCGATCGAGGTGATCACGGCGACGTCCGGCCGGACGATCTCGGCCAGGTAGGCGATCTGACCGATGCCGCGCATCGCCATCTCCGCGACGATCACGTCCGTGTCCTCCGTCGCCGCGCACACGGTCAGCGGCACGCCCAGTTCGTTGTTCTCGTTCTCCCGGCTGGCGACGACGGCGGCGTGCGGCTCGACCAGCGCCCGCAGGATGTCCTTGGTCGTCGTCTTGCCGGTGGAACCGGTGATGCCGACGACGCGCGCAGCCGAGCGGTCACGCAGCGCGGCGGCGATCCTGCCCAGGGCCATCAGCGGGTCGGCGACGCGGATCAGGCGCTCGCCGTCCGTCCCCTCGGGGACGAGGGCCGCGGCAGCACCGTGCGCGAAGGCGTCGGCCAGGAACGCGACGCCGTGGGCGCGGTCGCCGGGCAGGGCGACGAACAGGTCGCCGGGCCGCACCGCCCGCGAGTCGCGGGCGACGCCGGTGACGACGGCGTCCACGTCGACGGTGCCGCCGGTGAGCGCGGCGATGTCCGTTGTCCGCAGGGGGATCATGAGCGTCCCGCGAGCAGCGCCTCGAGCGCCTCGCGCGCCACCGTCCGGTCGTCGAACGGGATCGTCCGGTCGGCGAACTGCTGCCCCTGCTCGTGGCCCTTGCCCGCGATGACGACCACGTCCCCCTCACCCGCGCCCGCAACCGCCAGCTCGATCGCGCGGCGGCGGTCGAGCTCGACCTCCATCTCCAGTCCGCCGGTGACCTCGTGCGCGATCTCGGCGGGATCCTCGCTCCGCGAGTTGTCCGTGGTGACGATGGAGCGGTCGGCGAGCCGCCGCGCGGCGGCGCCCATCAACGGCCGCTTACCGCGGTCGCGGTCGCCGCCGCACCCGAACACGCAGATCAGCCTGCCGTGGGTGATCTCCCGCGCCGACCGCAGCACGTTCTCGAGCGAGTCCGGCGTGTGCGCGTAGTCCACCAGCACCGTGAACGGCTGGCCGGCGTCCACCGGCTCGAACCGGCCGGGCACGCCGTGCACCGCAGCGACGCCCATCCGCACGGCATCATGGGGCAGCTCGAGCAGCTCGCCGACGGCGACGGCGCAGAGCACGTTCTCGACGTTGAAGTGGCCGCGCAGGCGGACGTTCAGCGGCAGCGGCCCGCGCGGAGTGCGGGCGATCAGCCCGATCGCGCCGCCGGCGCCGACCTCGAGCGCCGCCGGGCGCACGTCCGCATCCTCGCCGCCCGCCTGGTAGGACAGCACCGGCCCCGCCGCGTCGGCGGCGATCCGGCGGCCGTATGCGTCGCCCGTGTTGACGGCGGCCGGCCATGGATGCTCGGCGAACAGCCGCCGCTTGGCCAGGTAGTACGCCTCCATGTCCGGGTGGAAGTCGAGGTGGTCCTGCGTCAGGTTGGTGAACGCGGCCGCCGCGAAGCGGACGTGGTCGGTGCGGTGCAGCGTGAGGGCGTGGGACGAGACCTCCATCGCGCAGCTGCGGTCGCCGGCGTCCACCATCCGGCGCAGGGTCGCCTGGAGGTCGGCGCTCTCCGGGGTCGTCCGGGTGACCGGCTCGACGGCGCCGCCGACGCGCGACTCGACCGTGCCCAGCAGGCCGGGGCGCAGGCCGGCGGCATCGAGGATCGCGTGCAGCAGGTAGGCCGTGGTGGTCTTCCCGTTGGTGCCGGTCACGCCCACCACCTTGAGCGCATCGCTGGGGCGGCCCTGAACGGCATCGGCGGCCGCGGCCATCGCCTGGCGCGAGGACGCGACCACGAGCTGGGGCACGGCCACGGCGAGGCGCCGCTCCACGATCAGCGCCTCGGCGCCGCGCGCGACCGCCTCGTCCGCGTGGTCGTGCCCGTCGCTGCGCATGCCGGGCACGCACACGTGCAGCGCCCCGGGGCCGGTCTCGCCGGCGCTGTAGGTCATCCTGGTGATCTCGGGATCGCCCTCTCCGGCGACCTCGAGCGGCGCGACGGCCCGTGCAACCTCGCTCAGCCTCATCGGCACGGGAGGGTACCGGGAGGGCGGGACGCGGGCGTCCGGCGCCGGCCGGCTCGGCTACCGCTTGACGTCCGGCTTGATCGAGAGCGTCTGGGCGAGGAACGTGCCGATCTGCTGGAACGCCGGCGCCGCGACGATGCCGCCGAAGATGTTGCCGCGCGGCGAGTCGACCACGACCATCACCTCGACCTGCGGATTGCGCGCCGGGAAGAAGCCGACGAACGACGCGACGTAGTTGCGCTGCGAGTACCCGCCCGGGATCGGCTTCTGGGCGGTGCCGGTCTTGCCGGCGACGACGTAGCCGGGGATTTGCGCCCGCACGCCGGTGCCGCCGGCGGCCGGGTCGAGCACGCCCTGGAGCATGTGCACGAGCTGGTGGTCGACGTGGCCGTCGATCAGCCGCGTCCGGGTCGGCTTGGGAACGCGCTGCCCCTCCACCTTCGCCACCACGTGCGGCTGCACCAGCACGCCGCCGTTGGCGATCGCGCTGTACATCGTCGCCATCTGCATCGGCGTCACGCTGATGCCCTGCCCGATCGGGATGTTGCCGATCGAGGAGCCGTACCACTTGTCCGGGGGCAGCACCGAGCCCGCCGCCTCGCCGTACAGGTGCAGCGCGGTCGGCCGGCCGAACCCGAACTTCGAGATCCACGTCGAGAGGTCGTCCTTGCCCACCATGCGGGCGATCGTCACCGTGCCCACGTTCGACGACTGCTGGAGGATCTGCGAGGCCGTCAGCGTGATCGGGCCGCGCGGGGCGTCGTCATGGATCACGCGGTCGGCGACCTGGATCTGGTACGGGATGTGCGCAAACTTCGTGGTGGGCTGGATGATCCCGGCCGAGAGCGCCGCCGCGAACGTGACCACCTTGAACGTCGAGCCCGGCTCGTACATGTCCTGGACGGCCCGGTTCCGCGTCAGCTCAGCCAGCCGCCCCGCGGGCAGGTCGTGCACCGCATTGTCGTCGTAGCTGGGGGCGGTCGCCATGGCCAGCACCTCGCCGGTGCGCGGATCGAGCACGATCCCCGTCGCGGACTTGGCCGACCACTGCTGCACCGTCGAGGCCAGCACCGACTGCACCTTCGCCTGGATCGACTGGTCGATCGTCAGCTGCACGTTGCGCGAGGCCCGCGGATCGACCAGCCGCACCTTCTCCAGCGGCGTGCCGTCCGGCGCCCGCACCTCGAGCTCCTTGCCCGGCTTCCCGGCCAGGTACCGGTCGAGCGAGTACTCGAGCCCGGCCCCCGCCGGCACGCCGTGCCCGTCGATGTCGGTGTAGCCGAGCAGCTGCGCCGCCAGCCCGTGGAACGGGTAGAGCCGGTGGGCCTCGTCCACGGCGAACAGCCCGGCCGGGTGCGAGGCGAGGATCTGCGCGACCACGGCAGGGTCGAGCTGGCGGATCAGCTGCACCTGGTACTGCTTGGTGTCGGAGAGCGCCGGCACCAGCTGGGCGATCTCGGCGCGCACCGCCTTCTTCTTCTTCAGCCCGAGCTTCTCGGCGATGAACGCGGCGGTCACCCGCGGATCGTCGATCCGCTTCGGGTACGCCATCAGCGTCTTCCACTCGACCTGCTGCGCCAGCACGTTGCCGTTGCGGTCGATGATCGAGCCGCGCGGCACGTCGATGGGATAGGTGAAGCGCTGCTGCGCGTCGGCCTGGGTGACGAGGCTGCGCGCGTCGATCGTCTGGATCTTGATCGCGCGGCCCAGGATCAGCGCGAAGCCGATCACGGAGAGGATCAGGATCAGCCGCAGGCGGCTGTTGGCGACCCCGCTCACGGGCGGGGGCCCCGTATCGCCGGCACGGTCGTCCGGCTCGGCGCCTTCGCCGGCGGCACGGCGTGGTGGTGGTGCTTCGCCGTGGCCGGCGTGAAGGGGATGAAGTCGTGGGCGGACGGGTACGCCGGCACCATCCCCAGCTGCTGGGCGCGGATCGCGATCCGGAAGTAGCTCGACCCGCGGGCGACGCTGGCGGCAAGGTCGGCGTTGCGGACGTGCAGGGCCTGGGTGCGGGCCTCGAGCTGGCTGGTCTCGATCGTCGCCCGCAGCGCGCCGACGTTGAGCGCGACGATGCCGCCGAACAGGGCGGCCAGCAGCACGATCCAGAGCACGGCCGGGCTGAGCGCCCGCCGGCGGGCGCGGACGCTGCGTGACTTGACCTGGGGACGGGGCTGCGCCGCCCCGGCGGCGGTGCGCCGCGCGCGTGACGGGCGCCCTGCCGGGACGGCGACGCTCACGCGCCCGTCCTCTCCGCGGCCCGCAGCTTGGCCGAGGCCGACCGCGGGTTCATGCTCCGCTCCTCCACGGTCGGTACCACCGCCCGGGAGGTGATCGTGCGCAGCACAGGCTCGTGTCCGCACACGCAGATCGGGAACTCGGGCGGGCAGGTGCAGCCGCGGGCGCCGTCGCGGATGAACCGCTTGACGATCCGGTCCTCCAGCGAGTGGAACGAGATCACCGCCAACCGGCCTCCGCCGCCCATCACGTCGAGCGCGTGCTCGAGGCCCTCACGCAGCGAGTCGAGCTCGTCGTTGACCGCGATCCGCAGCGCCTGAAATGACCGCTTGGCCGGGTGCCCCTGCCCGAACCGGCTGGGCGTGGGGATCGCCGACTTGATCACGTCAACGAGGTCGCCCGTGCGCGCGAACGGCTCGCGGCCGCGGCGACGGACGATGGCGCGGGCGATCTGACGGGCGAAGCGCTCCTCGCCGTACTCCGAGAGCACGCGCGAGATGTCGCGCTCGTCCCACGTGTTGACCAGCTCCGCCGCGGTGAGGTCGGACGCGGGGTCCATCCGCATGTCGAGCGGGGCGTCCGCGGCGTAGGAGAACCCGCGCCCCGGCTCGTCCACCTGCATCGAGGACATGCCGAGGTCCATCAGCACCGCGTCGGCGCGGACGCCGGTCGCCGCCAGGTTGCGCAGCGCCAGCGAGAAGTTGCCGCGGATGAAGCGCGTCTCCGACGTCGCAGCCGCGGAGAAGGCGTCGTAGTGACGGTGGGCCTCCGGGTCGCGGTCGACCGCGATGTAGACGCCGCTGCCGCCGAGCTGGGGCTCGAGCAGCGCCGCGTGGCCGCCGGCGCCGAACGTGCAGTCGACGACGGTGTCGCCCGGCCGCAGCTCGAGCAGTTCCGCGACCTCGGCCGCCAGCACCGGCACGTGCGCCATGGCTGAACTATTGCTGTGAGAGGCGTTCGGCAACATCCTCCACGCTCCCTTGGGACTCATGCTGTTGGCGTCGCCAGGCCCCGAGATCCCAGATCTCGAGGAAGTCGCGCAGCCCGGCGACCACGATCTCCTTGGACAGGCCCGCGTGCGCGAGCAGCGGCGCCGGGATCATCACGCGTCCCTGGCCGTCCAGCTCGGACTCGCTGGCACCGCCGTACAGGTGACGGCTCACCATCCGCCCCTCCCTGCTGAGCGGGTCGAGACGGGCCAGCTGGTGGTCGGCGAACTGCTCCCACCCCTCGCGGTCAAACGCGAACAGGCAGCCGTCCAGCCCCTTCGTGACGACCACGCCGGCCGCGAAGTGGGGCCGGAACTTGGCCGGAAGGGTGAGGCGATTCTTTGCATCAAGCTTCTGGACGAACTCGCCGAGCAGCACTGGCCCTCTCTCCCATTTCGCCCCACCATACCCCACCATCCCCCACTTTGCAATCCCGATCGCCCACCATCATGGCGGGCCCGCGCGGCGAGCTGTGCGCGACCGCCCGGTGAACGTGTAAAGCGCGGAATGAACGGGGTGATTGCTTACAGAAACCACACAACACCCACCGCCGTTGCCATCCGGCGAACCTGGTAGAGTCCGCGCCCATGCCGTTGTCGACGGGCCACAGTCGGCGCGCGTCGTTGGCTTCCACCGCGCGCCGGACGGGCATTCTGCTGGTTCTCGCTGCCGCCCTGGCGGCGGCCGACGCGGGTCCAGCGAGCGCGGGCAAGATCGAGCAGAAGAAGGCCGAGATCGCCCAGGTTCAGCGCGAGCTGAACAGCGACGACCAGAGGCTTGAGGCCGCGATCGAGGCGTACAACGGCGCCCGCAGCCAGCTGACCCAGGTCGAGGCCGAGATCAAGCTGAACACGGCCCGGCTGAAGATCGCCCACGCGAACCTCAAGGCCGCCAAGGCGAACCTCGCCACCTTCCTGGTGTCGGCCTACAAGGGCGGCTCGCAGGATGCGTTCTTCGTGCTCGGCTCGGGCTCGTTCTCCGACCTGCTCGACCGGATGGACTACATCCGCCGGATGTCGAAGGCCGAGGGCCAGCTGGTCGATCAGGTGCGCACGGCCGAGCACGAGATCAGCGTGCGCCAGGCGCAGCTGAAGCGGGCCGAGAAGAAGGCGAAGACGCTGGTCGCCCAGACCAGCGCGCGCAAGAGCGCCGTCGAGTCGGCGCTGCGCCAGCGCGAGCAGCTGCTCGGCGGCCTCAAGGGCGACCTGCGGACGCTGCTCGCGCAGCGCCAGGCGCATCTCGACGCGGTCGCCGCGGCGAAGGCGGCGGCCCTCGCCGAGCAGCAGCAACAGGCGGCGGCGGCCTCGAGCAGCAACAGCAGCGGCAGCGGCGGGTCGACCACCACCACGAGCAGCGGCGGTGGCGGCGGCCAGAGCACGGGCGGCGGCGGATGGTCACCCCCGCCCGCGGGCCCGCTCGGCCAGCAGGCCGTCGCGATCGCCCAGCGCTACCTCGGCGTCCCCTACGTGTGGGGCGGCGCCAGCCCGTCCGGGTTCGACTGCTCCGGCCTGACCATGTACGTCTACGCCCAGCTGGGCGTCCACCTCGACCACTACACCGGGTCGCAGTGGAACGCCGGCCCGCACGTCTCGATGGGCCAGCTGCAGCCGGGCGACCTGGTCTTCTTCTACGCCGGCCACGACCACGTCGGCATCTACATGGGCGGCGGGCTCTTCATCCACGCGCCGCACACCGGCGACGTGGTCAAGATCTCGAGCCTCTCCGGGTACTACGCCAGTGCATTCGCCGGCGCCGTCCGGGTCGCCTAGTAGCATCTGCCGTCCTCGAAACGACCGACGGTTCCTCTATCCAGACCGGGGCGAGGCCGGTAGGATGAGGGCGGGTCGAGTTCACATCGGGGATTGAGATATCCCCGGCCGGTGCATAGTTCGACGTGCCGGCCTCGGGCGTCAGCCCACGGGGTTACGACCAGACACGAGGCGCTCGGCGAGGGCCAAATCCGTCGCCAACGGCGAGCGCGTAGAAGAAGCAGGACCGCGAGCGGGGAATACACCCCCGGGCGCGAACGTTGTACCAGACACGGCCGGACTGGGCGGTCGTGGAACCGAGCACCGAGGGAGTTGATACGAGATGACTGACCAGCTCGTCATCGAGCCGGAAGCCCGGCTGCTGGTGGAGCTTGGCCAGGAGCGTGGGGTCGTCTACGAGGAAGAGATCCTGGGCCTGACCCAGGAGATCGACCTCGACGAGCACGACGTCCAGGCGCTGCGCGACGAGCTCGCGAGCCTTGGTGTCGACGTCGTGGAGCAGCCCAGCGCACCGGAGGAGCAGGTGGTGGTGGAGGTCGAGATCGCGACCACCAACAGCCTCGATCTGTTCCTGCGCCAGGCGGGCCGCTATCCACTGCTGACGAAGGACGAAGAGGTGTCGCTCGCGAAGGCGATCGAGGCCGGCGATCCGATCGCCAAGCGCCGCATGATCGAGAGCAACCTCCGCCTCGTCGTCTCCATCGCCAAGCAGTACCGCGGGCAGGGTGTGCCGTTCCTGGACCTGATCCAGGAGGGCGTGCTCGGTCTGAACCGCGCAGTCGAGAAGTTCGACTGGCGCCGTGACCTGAAGTTCTCGACCTACGCCACCTGGTGGATCCGCCAGGCCGTGCAGCGGTCGATCGCGAACAGCGGCCGCACCATCCGGCTGCCGGTGCACGTCTCCGACCGCCTGCGGGCGATCGAGCGGGCGCGGCGGTCGCTGGAGGCGAGCCTGGGCCGTGAGCCCACCGACGAGGAGATCGCGAAGGCAGCCGAGCTGTCGGAGGACGCGGTGGCCGAGACGCTGGGTCTGGCCCGCAAGACCGTCTCGCTGCACGAGCCGGTGGGCGAGGACGGCGATTCCGAGCTCGGCGACATGATCGCCGACCCGGACGCCGGCAACCCGGAGGAGCTGGCCGAGGCGCAGCTGCGGCACGAGAAGCTGCGGGAAGGGCTGAACCGGCTGGGCGAGCGCAAGCGCCTGATCCTGGAGCTGCGGTTCGGCCTGGACGGCAACGATCCGCGGAACCTCGAAGAGATCGGCCGCATCGTCGGCCTGACTCGCGAGCGCGTCCGTCAGCTGGAGGCCGAGGCCCTGCGCGAGCTGGCCGCCTCGGCCGACATGCAGCCGCTCCGCGCGGCGTAGCGTAACCACTCGGCGACGGGGGTCGGGCAGGTCAGCCCGGCCCCCGTCGTCATGCTGCGCGGCTGCGCGCGCTCACGCGGCGAGGAGCTCGCCGTAGCCGTGGCGGCCGGCGTGGTAGTACGGGTGGCGGTACACGTCCATCGGGTCGGCGTCGCCGACCGGGACCTCGAACTCGATGCCCGTGCGGGCGTCGGTCACGATCACGGCCACCGACTCGTCGGCCGGCGACCACATCAGCCGCACGTCGACGCCGTCGGCGCTGCGGGCGCACAGCTCGCGGGCGGGCTCGTAGGCGGGGAACAGGTCGTCCTCGTCGGGAAACATCTCGGGCTCCTTCGGGGTGGTTGACATGTGAGCCATCCTGACGAGCGGGCGGAGCCGTGGACAGGGGGCGAGCCCGACATGCGAGGTGCGGCTAGCACCCGTGCCGATGAGGGTGTTTCGCCCCTACGATACGGGCCATGACGCAACGGGTCGTCGACGATGCCATGCGGGAGTACTACGACCGGCGGGCGCTGGAGTACGACGAGTGGTGGCTGGGCACCGGCCAGTACGCCGAGCGCGAGCGGCGGGGCTGGCACGAGGAGGTCGAGCAGCTGATCGCCGTGCTGGCGGTGCTGGAGCCGGCACGGGTACTCGATGTCGCCTGCGGCACGGCCTTCCTGACCCGCCACCTGCGCGGCGAGGTGGTCGGGCTCGACCAGAGCCGGTCGATGCGCGACGTGGCCGCGGCCCGGCTGCCGCACGGCACCGCGGTGACCGGCGACGCCGTGCCGCTGCCGTTCCCCGACGGGTCGTTCGACCGCGTGCTGACCGGGCACTTCTACGGGCACCTGCTGCCGGACGAGCGCGCCGCGTTCGTCGCCGAGGCGCGTCGCGTCGCCCCGGAGCTGGTGGTCGTCGACTCGGCGATGCGCGACGGCTCGGGCGCCGAGGAGTGGCAGGAGCGGCGGCTCAACGACGGCTCGCTGCACAGCGTCTACAAGCGCTTCTTCACGGGACGGTCGCTGGCGGAGGAGCTGGGCGGAGGCGCGGTGCTGCACGACGGCCGCTGGTTCGTCGTCGTGTCCAGCCGCGCGCCGGCGTGAGCGCCGCCGGGTGGGAGCCGGTGCTGGCAGCGTTCCGCGCGCGGTCGGCGCCCGGCGCGTGGCGGCTCGACCGCGGCCAGGTCGCCGACGATCTGGAGGCGGCGCTGCGCGCCCCGGACGGCATCGACCAGGGCGCCTTCGGCTTCTGCGGCATCGCGGCGTTCCTGCGCTTCTGGATCCACCGCGACCCGTCCGGCTTCGCCACGTTCGCGACGGCGGTCTACGACCACGGCGCCGCCTCGTTCTCGACCTATCACGTCGATCCCGGCGCCGACCTGCGCGGGCGGGACTACGCGGCGGACTTCTCGACCGGGACAACGCGGTGCCCGCCCGGGCAATGGATGGTGATGGGCGCGATCCAGGACAGCATGAGCCCGGGCGGTTTCGACGGCTCGGTCGACCGCTCGTGGTACGCCTTCCTGTCCCTGCACGAAGGGGCGATGCCCAGCCAGATCGGCAAGCTGCTCGTCGACACCCGCCGCTACGCGCATGTGGACAACCGCACCGACTGGGCCTCGCTGGTGCTGCCCCGCATCCCCTTCCTGCCCGATCCGTGGCGGCCCGGCATCGGCGACGCCACCTCGCTCGCCCCCGGCGAGGGCTGCGACGTCGTCCTCTACGTCAACGACGTCATCCTGCACGGCGCCTCGCCGGTGCCCGGCGGCCTGGCCGGTTCGGTGCGCGACGACTTCCCCAACCACTTCATCGCCCTGGAGACCCCGCTCGTGCTGGACGGCGACACGGTGCGCGGCCGCGTCTGGACGTGGGCCGGGTTCCAGGACCTCGCCCTCCCCCGCGACCGCTTCCTGACCAACTACTACGGCGCGGTCGTCTGCACGGTGTAGCTCCGCTACAGGACGTGCGGCACGTGGTGCTTCCACGCGACCGACTCAACGCGCGCCCGCACCCGCTCGACCACGTCCGCGCTGACGCCGGTGCGCGCCGCCGCCGCGGCGACGTCCATGCCCAGGTCGTACATGCAGATCATCGCCAGGTCGGCGTCGCGGTACCTGAAGCCGAGCTCGTCCTCGTCCGTCTGCCCGCCCCACAGGCCCGCGGTGGGATGCTTGGTGATCACGCTCTCCGGCAGCCCCAGCACGCCGGCGGCGCCCCGCACCTCGGTCTTGTAGAGGTCGGAGATCGGCTCGATGTCGGAGGCGGCGTCGCCGAACCGGGTGAAGTAGCCGAGGAAGAACTCGCTGCGGTTCTCGGTGCCGATGACGAGGCCGTCAATGTCCTGGGCGAGGTCGTAGATCACGATCATGCGGCTGCGGGCGCTGGCGTTGCCGAACCGCATCGGCCGATCGCCGACGGTCGGCCGGGCGGCGGCGATCCCCTCCAGGATCGGCTCGATCGAGATCGTCAGCATGTTCTCGGCGGGCAGGCCGACCGCGCGCGCCGTGGCCTCGGCGTCGTCCAGATGGACCTGCTCCGTGTGGCGCGACGGCAGCCGCACCGCCGTCACGTTCTCGGGGCCGAGCGCGCGGGCGGCGATGCCCAGCGCGACGGCCGAGTCGATCCCGCCCGAGAGGCCGATCACGGCGCGGCTGCGGGCGGCCCCCTCGACCACGCCGCGAAGCTCGGTCGCTCGCCGCTCGAGCAACGGAGCCAGCTCCCCGTCGCCGCGCAGCAGCTGCACGCGGTCGAGAACCCCGCCCGCGGCCCGCATCTCGTCGAGCGCCCGGGATCCGTCGCCCGGTGAGGCATCGACCGCCGCGACCGCATCGACCAGGACCGTGGTCTCGAAGCCGGCCTCGATCGCGTCCAGCGCGGTCGCACGAACGCAGTAGTCGGTGGCGATGCCGCTGAGCACGACCCGCGACACGCCCTGGTCGTGCAGCCACGCGGCCAGGCCCGTACGGTCGAAGGCCGAGTAACCCTCATCGCCGGCCGCCGTGCCCGTGTCCACGATCCGGTCGAAGTGCATGCCCGCGACCGATGCGTGCAGCTCGGCGCCCGCCGTGCCGGCCACGCAGTGGGCCGGCCAGCGTCCGCCCTGCTCGGCGAACGAGGCGTGGTCGGGTGGGTGCATGTCCCTGGTGGCGACGACCACGTCGGCGGCGCGCGCCGCCTCAGCGATGGCCGGCGCGAGCGCGTCGCCGCGCTCGACGCCGAGCGCTCCGCCCGGGCAGAAGTCGTTCTGCACGTCCACCACGATCAGCGCCGTCCTCGCGGTGTCTGCCGTCATGTCAGCTGCTCCTTCAGTGCGGTCAGCCGCGGCGAGAGCCGGGGCTGGTGGGTCTCGGGGTCTCTCAGCGCGCGCATGCCCGACGGTAGCGAGCGCCGCGCCGTCGTGGCGCGGTCACGCACCGCCGACACCGGCGGCGGCTCGGCCACCGCCGTGCCCGCCCGCATCGCCGGCTCGAGCAGCGGCACGCCGGGGAGGTCCTCGCCGACCAGGCCGATGGTGTCGCCGTCCGGGCCGCGAAACACCTGGTGGCGCCCGGGCAGCGTGGACTTCTCGCCGGCGGTCTTCATCACCGGCCGGCCGTCGCTCTCGACCAGCTTGTAGACACCGCCCAGCGCCGGCGCGTCGTAGCTCGTCACGAGGCGCGTCCCGGCCCCGAACCCCGCCACCGGCACGCCTGCCGCGAGCAGTGCCGCGATGCCGTCCTCGTCGAGGTCGCCGGAGGCGAAGATGCCGGTCTCGCCCAGCCCGCCCTCGTCCAGCACCGCGCGCACGACCGTGGCGAGGGCGGCGACGTTGCCCGAGTCGAGCCGCACGAACCGCGGCGCGACGCCGGTCGAGCCGGCCGCGGCGACCGCCCGCTCGGCGCCCAGCACCGGGTCGTAGGTGTCGATCAGGAGCGTCGCCCCGGCTCCGTGCTCGCGCAGGAAGGCGGCGAACGCGGCCTCCTCCGACCGGTGGCCCATCACATAGCTGTGCGCCATCGTCCCCGCCGTGGGGATGTCCCACAGCATGCCGGCGGCGACCGTCGCCGTGGCCGTGCAGCCGCCGATGTAGGCGCAGCGCGCCGCCAGCACCCCGGCGTCCGGCCCGTGGGCGCGGCGGAAGCCGAAGTCGACCACCGGCAGCCCGCGCGCGGCCTCGACCATCCGGGCCGCCTTGGTCGCGATCAGCGTCGAGAAGTTGACGACGTTCAGCAGGTAGGTCTCGACCAGCTGGCATACGAGGCGTCCCCCCTCGACGCGCAGCAGCGGCTCGCCCGCATGGACGACGGTGCCCTCCGGGACGGCATGCACGTCGCCGTCGAACCGCTGGGTCGCCAGCCGGTCGGCCAGCGCCGCTGAGGCGGTGCCGCTGGCGCGCAGGTAGTCCAGCGCCTCGTCGGGGTAACAGAGCGCGGTCAGGTACGCGAGGGCCTGCTCCAGCCCGGCGGCGATCAGGTAGCCGCGGTCGCGGGGCAGCTCGCGCACGAACAGCTCGAAGCAGACGGAATCGTCGGCCGTCCCCTCGGCCACGTACGAGGACGCCATCGTCAGCTCGTAGCGGTCGGTCAGCAGCGCGGCGGGAACGTCGAGGCTCACGACGACCTCCGGTAGCGCGCGCTCTCGGCCAGGATCACCGGGCTCCGCTCGACGAAGCGGTAGAGCGTCGCCGGACGGCCCCGGGTGGGACGCTCGCCGTCCTCGGCCAGCACCCCCCACCCCAGCGCGATGCGGCGGAAGTTGTTGGGCTCGAACGCGCGGCCGATGCCCGCCTCGTAGACGCGGCGTAGCTCGCTCATCGTGAACCGCTCGGGCAGCAGGCTCCAGGCGACGTTCTGGTACTCGAGCTTGTAGGCCAGGCGGCGGCGGGCGTAGCGCAGGATCTCGTCGTGGTCGAACGCCAGCACCGGCTCGCGCTCGGACTCCTCCAGCAGCTGGGCGACCGGACGCCAGACGGCCTCGCGGGTCTCGGCCCCGCCGCCGATCTGGCTGCGGGCCGCGTCCACCAGCGCCAGGTAGGCGCAGGAGATGACCCGCCCGCGTGGATCGCGGTCGAGATCCGAGAACGTCGCCAGCTGCTCGATGTAGACGCCGGCCAGGCCGGTCTCCTCGCGCAGGTGCCGCTCGGCGGCCTGCTCCAGCGTCTCGTCGTCGCGCAGCCGGCCGCCGGGCAGCGCCCAATAGCTCTCGTACGGCGGGTAGCGGCGGCGGACGAGCAACACGTGGATCGCGTTGTCGAAGTACGCGAACGCCGCGACATCGGCCGCGGCCTTGGGTGTTCCGCGAGGGCTCGACACTTATAGACCTTGTGACGTTTAGTCTATCAGCTGGGCGAGACGATGATCGTGCGGGTCTGTGTGTAGAACTCCCGCGCCGCCCGCCCCTGCTCGCGTGGGCCGTAGCCCGAGGCCTTCTCGCCGCCGAACGGCGTGTGGAGGTCCACGCCCGAGGTCGGCTGGTTGACCCGCACCAGGCCGGTGTCGAACCGGCGGGTCAGCTCCAGGGCGCGGTCGAGGTCGGTCGTGTGCAGCGCGGTCGAGAGCCCGTGCCGCACACCGTTTGCGATCGTCACCGCCTCGTCCGCGTCGGCCGCCCGGAGCAGCGCGCAGACCGGCGCGAACACCTCCTCCTGCGCCAGCTCGGCGATCGGGTCGTCCAGCTCCACCAGCGTCGGCGCCAGGTACCAGCCGCGGTCGCCGACGGGCTCGCCGCCGCACACCAGCCGGCCGCCCGTTGCGGCAGCCCGCTCGACCGCATCCAGCGCCCGGCTGCGCGCCGGCTCCTCGATCAGCGGGCCGACCTGGCAGGCCTCGTCGGCCGGGTCCTCGACGACCAGCCCGGCGACCGTCGCCGCCAGCGCGTCGCGCAGCGCCGGGTAGGCGGATGCCTCGACGATCACACGGCTGGTCGCGGTGCACTTCTGGCCGGCGTAGCCCATGGCGGCGCCGGCGATGATCGCGGCGGCCGCCGCCGGGTCGGCGTCGGCCAGCACCACCGCGGCGTTCTGGCCGCCCATCTCGCACTGCGCGGCCGCCCCGCGGCCGGCCAGCCGCTGGGCGACGATGCGCCCGGTCCGCTCCGAGCCGGTGAAGCTGAGCGCCCGCACCAGCTCGTGGCCGACCAGCGCGGCCCCCAGCTCGCCGTCGCCGTGCGCGACCTGCAGCACGCCGGGTGGCAGCAGCCCGTCGAACAGCGAGACGAGCAGCTCGGCGCACACCGGCGCGTGTTCGGACGGCTTGAGCAGGCAGGCGTTGCCGCAGGCGAGGGCCGGCGCGAGCTTCCACAGCGGGATCGCGATCGGGAAGTTCCAGGGGGTGACCAGGCCCACCAGGCCGCGCGGCACGCGACGCGTGAACAGCAGCGAGCGGCCGTCCGACGGCGGGTAGCTCTCCCCCTCGGCGTCCAGCGCCGCGCCGGCGTGGTAGCGGAGGATGGCGACCGAGCGGGCGACCTCGCCCCGCGCCTCGACGATCGGCTTGCCGACCTCGCGGCGGATCAGGTCGGCGGCCTCGACGTTGCGTGCCGCCAACCGGTCGGCCGCGACCCGCAGCGCATCTGCGCGCTCGGCCGCCGGCACCGCCGACCATGTGGCGGCCGCCGCGGCGCCCCGCCGCGCGGCCCGGTCGAGGTCGATGCCACCCGACGCCGCGACCTCGCCGACGATGTCCGCCGCGTCGGCCGGGTTGACGCTGCGCATGTGGACGGCGAGGGCGCTCACGCCCATTCAGATGGTTGATTCATTCCACGAACTTCACGGCGAACCAACCATCTCAGCCGGCGGTCACGCCTTGCTCATGACGACGACCAGCGCCACGCCCACCAGCAGCACGACGAAGGTCAGAAGGCCCCACCACGCCGATGTCGACTGCCGCGCCACTGAACCGTCCCTGTTCGCCTACAACGTCGGCGAAAGTCTACCGGCTCAGGCGGCGCGCGCGTCTCCCTGGGCGAACGTGTAGCCGCCGCGCCCGGCCCGCTTGGAGGCGTACATGCCCCAGTCCGCGGCGTTGACCAGGCCCTTGGCGTCGAGCGCGTTGGCCGGGTAGAGGGCGATGCCGATGCTGGCCGAGGTCTGGAACGCGTTGCCGACGTCGAACGGCCGCGCCATCTGCTCGCAGACGCGGCGGGCGACGCCCTCGGCGACCGTCTCGGCGACATCCGACGGCACGTCGCCGAGCACGATCACGAACTCGTCGCCGCCCAGCCGCACGACCAGGTCGGAGGCGCGCGCGGCGGCGCGCAGCCGGCGGGCGACGTCCTTCAGCAGCTCGTCGCCGGCGTCGTGGCCGTACGTGTCGTTGACGTGCTTGAACTTGTCCACGTCGAGGTAGAGCAGCGCCGCGGCGCTGCCATCGTGGGCGGCGCGAGCCAGCACCAAGTCGAGGTGCTGCTCGAACATCGTCCTGTTGGGCAGGCCGGTCAGCTGGTCGTGGTAGGCGAGGAAGGTGACACGCTCCTCCCGCAGCTTCCGCTCCGTGATGTCGCGGATGAACATGTTGAACGTCAGCTCCTCGTTGGACGCGATCGGCCAGACCGCGACCTCGACCGGGAACTCCTCCCCACTCTGGCGGCGCACCGTCAGCTCGGCCAGGCGGTGCTCGCTCTCGGCGCCCTCGTCGGCCACGGCGCGCAGCACCTCGGTCAGCACCTCGCGGCTCGACTCCGCCACGATCTGCGCGATCACGTCCCCGCCGACGACCAGCTCGCGGTCGATGCCGAACATCTCCTCCGCGGCCCGGTTCCACTCCATCGCCAGCCCCTGGCCGTCCAGGGCGAGGAAGGCGTCGTCGGTCGTCTCGACGATCGAGCGGGCCCGCGCCTCGCTGGCGCGCAGCCGCAGCTCGGCGCGCTTGCGGGCGCTGATGTCGGCGTCGCGGATCTGCACGCCGATCTGGGTGCCGGACTCGTCGTACACCGGCGACCCGGCGCTCCAGCACCAGTTCTCATGGCCGTCGCGGTGGATGATCCGGAACTCGGCGCCGGTGTAGGACTCCCCGTCCCACAGCGACCGCCACAGCGTCGTCATCCGCCGCTCGTCGTCGGGGTGGACATCGTTCAGGAAGTTGCGCTCGTAGATCTCCTCCAGCGTCGCGCCGGTCAGCGTCTCGAAGGACGGCGTGACGTAGCGCAGCTTGCGGTCCATGCCGTAGAGGAAGATCACGTCGTTGAGGTTGTCCGTGACCGTCCGCAGCCGCTGCTCGGACTCGATCAGCTCGCGCTCGGCCGCGCGCCGCTCGGTGATGTCCTCGAGGTAGCCTTGCACGTACTGCGGGGCGCCCTCAGCGTCGGCGACCACGATCGCCACCTCGCGCACCCAGACGTCGTCGCCGTTTCGGTGCCGGAGGCGGTACTCGCCCTGGTAGCTGCCGCCGCGGGCCAGCCACTCGCGCTGCTCGGCCAGCACCCGCTCGCGGTCCTCCAGGTGCAGCACGCGCGCGAACATCGCGCTGTTACCGACCCACTGCGCCGTCGGGTAGCCCAGCATCGGCTCGATCTGGGGCGAGATGTAGATGCCGGTGAAGTCGCCGTCCGGCTCGTCGATGTAGACCGCCAGCGGCAGCTGCTCGACCATCGTCCGGAAGCGCTGCTCGGCGGCGCCCTTCGCGGCCAGCGCCGCCTCCTCTGCGGTGACGTCGCGAATCATGCCCTGGCGGTAGAGCGGCCGGCCGCCGGCGCCGCGGACGACGATCAGCTCGTCGGCCACGTGCCGCCACTCGCCCTCGGCGTCGAGCACCCGGTAGCGCATCGACAGCGGCTCGTTCCGCTCGATGCTCTCCTCCATCGCCCGGCCGACGCGGACGACGTCGTCGGGGTGCACCAGCCGCAGCCACCAGCCCAGGCCGCCCTCCAGCCATTGCTCGGAGGTGTAGCCCAGCACCTTCTCCAGCCGCGGGCTGACGTACAGCGCCTCGCTGCCGTCGGTGGCGTCGCGGTAGGGGATGACGGGCAGGCCCTCGACCAGCTGCCGGTAGCGCAGCTCCGCCGTCTCCAGCTCATGCCGGGCGGCGCGCTCGGCCGTGACATCGCTGGTCACGCCGGAGATGCCGCGCACCCGGCCGCGGCGGTCGAGCACGCGCCGGCCGCGGCTGCGCAGCAGCCGCTCGCGGCCGTCCTTGTGAACGGCGCGGAACTCGAGCTCGGCCTCGCCGTGCTCGAGCAGCCGGGCCGAGAAGACGCGCACGGCGGGCAGGTCCTCAGGATGGATCACGCGCTCGCGCCACAGGTCGCGGTCGTGCAGGATCTCGGCGGCGGTGTAGCCGGTCAGGTCGTGGATCCGGTCGGACATGAACCGCACGTGCTCGAGCGTCGGGTCCATCTCCCAGACGGCGTCGCCCAGCTCCTGGACGAGCGCCTCGAACCGCCCGTGCCGGCGGCGGCGCAGCGCAACGGCGAGCCGGTCCCTGAGGGGACGGCGGACGGCGCTCCGGGGCTGTTCGTCGCTGTGCACGATGGGGTCGAGGGGCCGTGAGACCTGCACTCTCAATCGTCCCCGGGCCGCCGAACTTGACCCGTCCGTTGTCGGGCAGTAGCACGGCCGGGGCCCTGCCCGGCGGCGCCGGGGCCCGCCGTGGTGGAGCGCCGGCCGCCGCGGCGCCGCCGGCCGGTGCGGCCGCAGCGCGTGCAGCACCGCGCGGCCGACGTCCTCGACCGGCGTCACGTAGCGCACCAGCAGGCAACAGCCGAGCAGGATCGCCAGGCAGAGCAGCAGGTACTCGACGGTGGACTGGCCGTTCGGCATCGCCCGGTCACGCTACGGACGCAGACGTGCCGTGTGGTTCACGACCCGTGCCGGAACCGTGCCGGTAGGGTTCGCGCGACCGTGACAGCGAGGGGAGCGAGGGGAAGCATGGCGGATCGGATGGCGGACCTGATGGCGCGGCTCGACGCCGCGATCGGCGTGTCGGGCGAGGAGGGCCCGGTGGCCGACGTGATCGCGGACGAGCTGGACGGCTTCCACGACCGCCGCGAGGGCGACCCGCTGGGCAACCACCACTTCATCCGGAGCGGCGCCGACGGCGCCCCGTCGGTGATGCTCTGCGCCCACATGGACGAGCTCGGCTTCATCGTCCAGCACGTCGAGGACGAGGGGTTCGTGCGGCTGGCCCCGATCGGCTACCACGACGACCGGATGGCGATCAACCAGCAACTGCGCATCCACACCGACGACGGCACGGTGGACGGCGTCACCGGCACCAAGCCGCCGCATGTGCTCACCGACGAGGAGTCCAAGCACGTCATCAAGCTGCCCGACCTGCACATGGACATCGGTGTCACCAGCCGCGCGCAGGCGGAGGAGCTGGGCGTGCGCGTCGGCAACCGCGTCACGTTCGCCACGGAGGGGCGCATGCTGAACGGCACCCGCGTCTTCACCGGCAAGGCCGTGGACGACCGCGCCGGCTGCGCCGTGATGGTCGAAACCCTGCGCCGGCTCGCCGACCGCGACGTCACGGCCACCGTGATCGGCACCGCCTCGGTGCAGGAGGAGCTCGGCATCTGGGGCGCTGGGCCGGCGGCGTACCGCGTGCAGCCCGACATCGCGCTGGCGATCGACGTCACGCTGTGCGGCGACACGCCCGGCACCGAGTTCTCGCGGCTGCCGATCCGCCTCGGCGGCGGCCCGGCCATCAAGTACCTGGACTGGGCGCCCAGCGGCGCCCTGGGCAACACCGTGCCCCGGCGGCTGACGCGACGGCTGGAGCAGGCGGCGGACGGCGCCGGGATCGCCTACCAGCGTGAGGTGCTGATCGGCGGCGGCACCGATGCCTCCTCGATCGCCCGGGCGGCGGGCGGCTTCCTGGCCGGCTGCATCTCCGTGCCCTCCCGCTACATCCACTCCGCCGTGGGCTGCGTCCACCTGGACGACCTGGACGGCGCGGTCGAGCTGCTGGCCGCCTTCATCGAGGGCGTGAAGGAACCGATCTAGCCCTCGACGGAGCTGCTGCGGACCAGCGCCGGCACCGGCTTGCCGCAGCCCGTGCAGAACGCCGCCGCGGCGTGCTCCAGGGTGGGCGTCGCGCACCACGGGCAGAAGCGGACGGCCGCGGACGGCTCGGGCTCAGGTTCGGGCTCCGCGGCCGGCTCGACCTCGGCGACACGCCGCTGCTCGATCGCCGCGCCCAGCGCCGCAACCAGGTCGCGCTGTGCCGACGCCTCGTCCTCGACGACCGCCCCGGCAGGCGCCAGGCGGGAGGCGGGATCGACCCGCGCCTCCAGCGCCGCCGCCACGGCGCGGACGACAGCGGACGCCTGCGGATCGCCGGACAGCTCGAGCGGCACCACGTCGCCCAGGCGACCCTGCCGCTCCAGGTGGTGCTCGGCGGCGATCCCGATCGCGGCGCTCGCGGTGTGGTCGGCGAGGCGAACGCTCTCGAACGCCGCCCGCTCGAACCGCGAGCACGCGATCGGCGCGACCTGGGCCGCGCTCACCTCCGGCGGCACCTCGCGCCGCACGGCGAGAACCGTGACCGTCTCGGCGCCGGGCGCCACGGCGAACGTCTGGGCCGCGGTGGCGAGCACGGCGCTGCAGACCGCGTCGGCGTAGAGATCGTTCATCTCGGTCCGCGTCCGGGCCTTCGGCGTGGGCTTGCCCGCCGCGGTCATCCCGGGCCGCATGTCCGGCACGATCCGGGGGGAGTCGAACAGCAGCACGACGGCGACCGTGCCCGACCGGTCGCAGTCCACGGGGACGGCCGGCGTGAGCGCCGCCTCGAACGAGGCGTCCAGCGCGGTCAGGACGCCCGCCGGGTCGTTCGACCGCAGCAGCTCCCAGGCCGCCTTCTCCTCGCGGAGCCGCTCGTACCGCTCCGCCTCGTCCTGCTCGCGCAGCGCGGCGATCGCCGCCGCCGCCCGGCGCGCTGCCAGGGCGCGGGCGTCTCGCCGGGCGCCGCGCGACAGCAGCGAGAGGCCGTCCAGCGCATCGCGCTCGTGCTGGGCGCGCACCGACTCCTCGTCGATGGCGACGGCGGGCGCGAGCTTCGGCTCGCCGGGCGCCGCAACCGGCTCCGCGTGCGCGCCGCGCAGCCGCTCCTCGGCGCGCACCAGCGCCTCGCACTGCGCCTGCGGCGAGGAGTGCCCGGCCGGCGGATCGGGCGCCGCCAGCTGGCGCGCGACCGGCCCCGGCACGGCGGGCCTGCCTGCGCCGCCGTTGCGCGACGCCCGCGGCCCGGCCTCCGCGCGGAGGCCCCGCGGGGCCTGCCGAGAGCCTGACCCCTGGCATCAGCCGGATTCCCAACCCCATGCCGGGAGCCTAGGAAACGGGGCCGCCCCGCACAAGCCCCGGCAGGGCCGACCGGTGACAATCCGCGGGTCGCTCGGTAGTCTCCGCCCGGGTCGATGGACGTGGAGCTCTCAGCCGAGCGGTCATGCGCGCTGTGCGACTGCGCCGAGTTCCTGGGTGACCGGGACGCGCGGTTCTGCGCGCGCTGCGGGCACCCCGCGGCCGACCACGTGGTCGCCTCCGGCGGCGACGGCGCGTGCCTGGACTGCGACTGCTCGGCGTACACGGGGCCCGAGGGCGCGCCCTTCTGCGCCACCTGCGGGCACGGCCGCGACCGCCACGCACAGGTGCCGGAGGCCGTGGTCGAGCCCGATCCCGAGCCCGAGCCCGAGAGCTCCCGCTCCGCCCGTCCCCGCCGCGCCGGCGGTGACGGCCGACGTGGCCCAGCCCAAGCCGCTGCCGCCCGTCGTGCCCGGATGGGGCACCCCACCTCCGCCGGAGGACAGGGGCAGCTGGTGGTCGCGCGCGAGCGGCGCCATGCGGGTCGCGATCTGCGCGGTCGCGGTGGTCACCGTGCTGCTCGTGGTCGGGGCGGTCGCCGCGGCGCTCGGCCTCCCCGGCTCCGGCGGGGGAGGCGGCCAGGCCGGGCCGGCGCAGCCCGCCCCGACAGCCGCGCCTCCGCCCCACTCGGTCGTCGCGGTGCCGAACAGCGTCACCGTCAAGCTGGCCGACGGCACGCGCATCCATCTCGCCCAGATCGACGGGCCGCACCATGACGGCGACTGCTACGGGGCGGCCGCCCAGCGCGCGCTGGGAACGCTGCTGCCCGACGGGACGGTCGTGCGGATCGTGCCCGAGGTGCGGCTGAAGGCGCACGATGCGACCGGCCGCCAGGTCGCCTACCTGTTCACGCACGGGACGAACGTGGTGCTGCAGATGGTGCGAAACGGCGCCGCCGCGCCCTACTTCCTGGGCGGCGAGCGGGGCCGCTTCGCGGCCGGCCTGCTGGCCGCCGCGGGCCACGCGCAGGCGGCGGGCACCGGCCTCTGGGGCGCCTGCCCGGGAACGAAGCTCAACCCCTACGCGCTGATCGACACCGGCCCCGCGCCCGGCGCCTGAGCTGCTTGACCCGGATCGCCGTGAGGGCGATGCTGCCAACGTGGATGCGGCGTGCGCCAGGTGCGGCGAACCGTTGCCCGTGCGGGCGAGGTTCTGCCCCGCCTGCGCGGCGCCGGTGCTGCGGGAGGACGACGCGCCCGCTTCCCGGCGGGTCGTGACGGCGTTCTTCTGCGACGTTGCCGGATCGACCGAGCTCGGCGAGCAGCTCGACCCCGAGGCCGTACGCGCCACCATGAACCGCTACTTCACCGCGGTGTCGTCGGCACTCGAGCGGCACGGCGGCCACGTCGAGAAGTTCATCGGCGACGCGGTTGTCGCCCTGTTCGGAGTGCCGATCGCGCACGAGGACGACGCCCTTCGCTGCGTCCGGGCCGCGGTCGAAGCACGCCAGGCCGTCCGCGGACTCGCTGACGACCTGGACGCGCGGCTCGGGGTGCGGCTTAGCGTGCGGATCGGGATCGCCACCGGTGAGGTCGTCGTCGGCGGCTCTCCGGCGACACGCACCGTCGCGACCGGCGACACGATGAACACCGCTGCGCGGCTCCAGCAGGCCGCGCCGGTGGGCGAGATCCTGATTGGAGCGGCCACGCACCGGCTCATCCAGGGGTCGGTCGTCGCCGAGCAGGTCGCGCCGCTCGACCTGAAGGGGAAGACCGACCCGGTCGCGGCGTATCGCGTCATCGCACTGGACGACGCGCCGGCCCGCCCACCCCGGCCTGCTGTGACTGCCCTGATCGGCCGAGTCGACGAGCGGCGGATGCTTCGCGAGGCCTTCGGCCAAGCGACCGGCGAGCGGTGCTGCCGGCTCGTGACGGTGGTCGGCAGCGCGGGAGTGGGAAAGTCGCGCCTGGTGGCGGAATTCCTGGCGGACGTTGAGCCGGCAGCCACGGTCTGTATCGGCCGCTGTCTCTCCTACGGCGAAGGCGTCACCTACTGGGCGCTGGCCGAGGTGCTCAAGACGATCGCTGATGTTGACGAGCGGGACTCGCCTGGGGAGGTGCGTTCCCGGTTCGAGGCGCTGGTCGAACCGGACATGGCAACCGAGGTGGCCGACGGCGTCGCAACGCTCCTGGGCCTGTCAGGTGCGAAGGCCCGGATCGACGACGCCCGCGTGGCGCTCCGTCACCTGCTCGGCGCGGTGGCAGAGGCGCAGCCGCTCGTTGTCGTCTTCGAGGACATCCACTGGGCCGAGCCGCCGTTGCTCGATCTGATCGAGGATCTGCCCGGATCGCTTCGCGGCGCGCCGGTCCTGCTCGTCTGCATGGCCCGACCCGAGCTCCTGGACGAGCGGCCAGCGTGGTCACACGAGGCCCCGAACGCCGCCACGCTACTCCTCGAACCGCTCGCCGAGGCCGACAGCGAAGCGCTCGTGCACCAACTCCTCGGTGCCAGGTTCCCGGCCTCGGTCGCCGGCCGGATCGTCGCGGCGGCCGATGGCAACCCGCTCTTCGTCGAGGAGCTGATCGGGATGCTCCTGGACGATGGGCACCTGCGTTCGGTCGGCGGCGAGATCGAGGTTGCGAGCGCACTGGAGCGCGTGGAGCTTCCGCCGACGATCCAGGCGCTGCTCGCAGCCCGGCTCGACCGGCTGTCGAGCCCCGAGCGCGGCACGGTCGAGCGGGCGTCGATCGAGGGGCAGGTGTTCCATCTGGGGGCACTGACAGCGCTGGGTGTGGCAGACGAGGAGGTCCTGCCCACCGTGCAGACGCTGGCCCGGAAGCAGTTCGTCCGCTCTGACCAAACGGTGCTGCCCGGGCAGGTCGCCTACCGATTCCGGCACGTCCTGTTCCGCGAGGCCGCATACGAGCGTGTCGCCAAGGAGGTTCGCGCTGGCTGGCACGAGGCGTTCGCCGATTGGCTCGAAGCGCTCGCCGGTGAGCGGGTGAGCGAGTACGAGGAGCTGCTCGCGCACCACCTCGCCGAGGCAGCGCGCTACCGGCTCGAGATCGGCGACCGTGGAGCGGAGACGCTCGCGCTGGCGCGGCGGGCGGCAACCCTGTCCCGGCGAGTCGCCGACCGCGCAGCGGCCCAAGCGGACTTCGTCGCTGCTGCGCGCCTGCTCCGCCGAGCCGTTCCGCTACTGCCGACCGATGATCCAGCACGGCCGATCGCGCTCGCGGACTGTGCTGGATGGCTGCTCACCGCCGGCCACATGGACGTCGCCACAGGGCTGGCGGACGCAGCGGGAACGGCTGCCGAGGCGTTCGGCGACCGGGCGTCACAGCTCGTGTGCGGCGCCCTCCGACAGATGATCGAGTTCGCCTCGAGCTCCGAAGTCGGCGCCGGCAAGGAACAGGCGGCGCTCGACGAGGCCCGTGCGGGTGCCGAGGAGACCGAGCGGTCGGGGCGGCTCGACGAGGCCGCACGGCTCTGGTTCCTGACGTCCGTGTGGGAAGGGAACACGATGCTCCGCTGTGCCCGCGCCCGGGAGGCGACCGAGCGTACGGCCGACCTCGCGCGGCGGGTCGGCTCGCCCTGGCTGGAGACGATCGCCGCGGTGACCGGCGTGATGTTCCAGCTGCGGGGGCGAGGCCGGATAGCCGACCTCCTGCGCGACGGCGAGGTTACGTCGGCCGCGTTCGGCCGAGCCGTCCGCGCCGACTACCTGGCCGACGCCGCGTTGCTGCTTGCCCAGCGCGGCGACGCCAGTGCAGCTCTGGCGGTGCTCGCGGACGTGACGGCGATCGCCCAGGAGTTGGGATACCGGCCGTACGTCGCTGAGTGGATCACGGGCACCGTCCTGCTCCACGCCGACCGTCCGGCCGCCGCCATCGGGCCGCTCGGGCTTGCGGCCGGGAGCGCGCGTGAGGCGGGCGACATTGGCTCGGCATCCTCGATCGTCGGGCTCCTCGCCCGGGCCCATGCGCTGGCAGGCGATCTGGACGAGGCGGCCGGCCACGTTGCGGAGGCGCAGGCGCTGTCCTCGCCTGCCGACCGCTGGTCGGCGCTCCTGTGGCGAGGCGCCGCCGTGCGCGTCCACGCGGCACAGCGCCGGCCCGCCGAGGCCCGTGTTCTGGCCGGCGAGATCGTTGCCATCCTGGCCGACATCGACTATCCGGGCATCGAGTTCGACGCCCGGATCGACGCGGCCGAGGGCTACCGCGCGGGCGGCGACATCGAAACCGCCGAGGCACTGCTGCGCCGCGCGATCACCGACAGCAACGAGCGCGAGGCGACCGAGCACGCCCGCCGGGCGTCGGTGGCGCTCGATCGGCTCACGGAATACCGCGCGAGGCCGACGAGGGCCTGAGCGCTACCAGCCGACGCCGGACACGGCGTCCAGCGCGGTCAATCCCAGCGCCGTCATCACCGGCAACAGGGCGGCCGGCACGAGCACGAAGACGACCACCAGCAGCATCCGCGGGCCGGCCGCGGCCGCTTGCTCCTGCACGCGGTGCGAGCGCTCGGTGCGCGCCCTTCGCGCCTGGCGGCGCAGCGACTCGGCCAGCGGCACGCCCAGGCGGTCGCTGATCCGCAGCGCCGCCGCCAGCCGCGCCAGCGACGGCGAGCCGGTGCGGCCCGCCAGATCGCGCAGCTCCTCGCCGCGGCGACGGCCGAGGGCGAGGTTGGCCACGGTGCGCTCGAGCTCCTCGCGCAGCACGCCGTCCACGGCGCCCGCGGCACCCGCCAGGGCCGCGTCGATGCCGACGCCGGCGGCCACCGTCGACGCGATCAGGTCGAGCGCCGCAGGCGCAAGCCGCTCCAGCTCCTCCACCCGCGCCCGCGCGGCCGAGCGGGCGCGCAGCTCCGGGTACCACCACCCGAACGCGGCGAGCAGCGCGAGGCAGACGAACCCGCCGATGCCGCCCATCAGCACGGCGGCTGCCGCGCCGCAGGCCCCGAACGCGAGCAGTGAGCCGGTGCGCAGGGCGAGCAGCTCGTCCCCCCGCCGCTCCGGGCCGGCGAGGCCGAGCGCAGCGGCGCCGACCCGGGCGAGCGCCGGAGGCCGGTCGCGGGGCGCCGCACCGGGCAGGTCGATCGCGCGCCGCGGCCAGCACGCGAGGGCAACGGCCGCCAGCAGCGCGGCGAGCGCGATCACGGCCGCACCGTTCCCAGCCGGCCGATCAGCGAGCGGCCGAGCACGCAGAGGCCGGCCGACCCGAGCAACGAGAGCCAGCCGATCGGCGACGCCAGCAGCGCGGCCAGCGCCGGCCGGTCGAGCAGCAGCAGCGCGAGCAGACCGGCACCGGGCAGCGCGATCACCATCCGCGCGGTCGCCCGCGCCTGCGCCGTCGCCACCTCCGCCGCGCGGCGGGCGTCGCGGCGCTCGAGCAGCAGGTTCGCCATGCCGTCCAGCAGCGCGGAGAGGTCGCCGCCGCTGCGGCCCTGCAGGGCGACCGCGCCGGCCAGCAGCCGCACGTCGTCGCCCTTGCCCAGTGCCGCGAGGGCGTCGGCCGGCGCCGCGCCGAGCGCGATTGCGGCTGCCGCACCCCGCAGCCGCGACCCCATCGGCTCGGCCACGTCCTCGGCCGCGTCGCCCACCGACTGGGCCAGCGACCGTCCGGCGCGAACGTGGGCCGCCAGCTCGGCACAGGCCGCGGGCAGCAGCGCCTCGGCCCGCCGCTCCAGCCGCCGCCGGCGCCAGTCGCCGGCGATCCGCAGCAGCCGCGCCGGCGGCCGCACCGCCGGCCGCCCGGGCGGGTCGAGCGCGGCCGCGGCGGCAAGCAGCGCGGCGCTGATCAGCTCGGGCCGCACCGCTCCTCCACCAGCTCGTCAATCAGGCGGGCGTCGGCGGGACGAAGCGCGCCACCCGAGCGCGGCCGGCCCTCCAGGTAGCGCAGGCTGCGGCGGCCGTCGCGGCCGCGGACGACGTGGGCGACGAGGTCGACCGCCGACGCCACCTGCTCGCGCACCGCCGCGTGCGGGAGGTCGATTCCGCCCATCAGCGCCATCGTCTCGATCCGGCGCAGCGCGTCGTCCGGAGCGCTTGCGTGCACGGTCGTCAGGGATCCGTCGTGCCCGGTGTTCATCGCCTGGAGCATGTCCAGCGCCTCGCCGCCGCGCACCTCCCCGACCACGATCCGGTCGGGTCGCATCCGCAGCGCATTGCGCACCAGCGCGCGCACCGCGATCTCGCCGCGACCCTCGACGTTGGCCGGCCGCGCCTCCAGCCGGGCGACGTGCGGCTGCGGCAGCCGCAGCTCCGCGGCGTCCTCGACGGTGACGATCCGTTCGCCGGGGTCGATGAACCCGGCCATCGCGTTCAGCAGCGTCGTCTTGCCCGTGCCCGTGCCGCCGGAGATGACGATGTTCAGCCGGCCGCGCACACTCCGCTCGAGCAGCGCCGCGTGGGCCGGCCTGATGCTGCCCGCCTCCACCAGCCGCGGCACCGAGAGCACGGCCCGCGAAAACTTGCGGATGGTCAACAGCGGTCCGTCCACGGCCAGAGGCGGCAGTACGGCGTTGACCCGGCTGCCGTCGGGCAGGCGCGCATCCACCATCGGGCTGGACTCGTCCACCCGCCGCCCGACGGCGGCGACGATGCGGTCGATGACGTGCCGGAGGTGGCCCTCGTCCTCGAACCGGACGTCCTCCTCGCGAAGCACGCCGGAGCGCTCGCTGAACACCTGGTGCGGGCCGTTGACGATTACCTCGGTCACCGCCGGGTCGTGCACCAGCGGCTCGAGCGGGCCGAGCCCCGCCGCCTCGTCCGCGACGGCTGCGACGAGCCGGTCGAGCTCGCCCGGCGCCAGCGGCAGTCGGTCCGCCCGGATCAGGTCGAGCGTCGCCGTCTCCACCGCGCCGCGCAGGTCGCCGGCCTGCCAGGGCCGCAGCAGCAGGCGCTCACGGACGCGCTCGCGATAACGGCCGACCAGCGGCGCCAGGTCGCCCGTCACGCGCGACCGACCCGCTCGGCAAGGTTCGCCAGGTCGCGTCCGAGGCCGCGACGGCGTCCGGCGCGCGGCAGCTCGCCATGGTTGGCGAAGCGTGTCGCGGCCCCGGGATCGTCGCGGACGACGCCCAGCACCTGCGCGCCCACCGCCGCCTCGATCGCCCGCAGCGACAGCTCGCCGGAGCCGCGCCAACGGTTCACCGCCAGCACGATCGACTCCATCGCCGCGCCGCGGCGGACGAGTCCGCTGACGCATGCCGCGGCTGACCGCACCGAGAGCGCGTCGGGGCCGACCACCAGCAGGACGGCATCCGCGCAGCGCGCCGCCTCGAAGCCGAACGCGGACGCCGGCACGCCCAGGTCGAACGCGCTGAGCGGCGCGATCCCGCGGCACTCCCGGGCGAGCGCCGCAGCCAGGCCGCCGGGCAGCAGATCGAGGAGCTCCGGCTCGTCCAGCCCGGCGATCAGCCCGAATCCGGACGGATGGCCGGTGCGCACCGCCGCGACCGCGTCACCGCCGACGGCGCCGCCCAGCCGGGCGAGGTCGGCCAGCGTCCGCTGGGGCCGGCAGCCGAGGTGCTGGGCGATGCCGGCGAAGCCGGGCGATGCGTCGATCACCAGCCCGGCCGCGGCGGCGCCCAGGCCGACCGCGATCGTGGTCGCCCCAAGACCGCCCTTGGCGCCGCAGACCGCGACCATCCTGCCGGCGTGGCTGCGCTCGGGCAGGCCTGCAGCCGTGCGCTCGCCGACGGCGGTGCGGACGGCTCGGGCAAGCTCCTCGGGGTCGGGATCGGCGCCGACCACGCCGCGCGCCCCGGCCGCCATCGCCCCGCGCCACCCCGCCTCGTCCACGCGATCGGTGACGAGCACTGCGGGCAGGCCGGGAGCGGCGGCAGCGAGGTCGCGCACCAGCCGGCCACCCTCGGCGTCGGGCGCGCCCAGCACGAGCACGACGTCGCAGGCGGGGCGCAGCCCGGCGGTCGCCCGCACGGGATCGGCCGTGCCCGCCAGCACGAGCCCCGGCGCGCGATCGACCGACCGCGCGACCTGACGGGTGTCGGCCGGCGCGGCCGCGACCAGCAGGCAGCGCACGGTGCCGGCTGTCACGACCGCACCACCAGCCGCAGCGAGCCGCGCCCCTCGGCGGCGATCAGGCCGCGCACCAGCGGGCCGGGAACGCGCAGCGTGGCGACCGTCGCGTCGTCCCGGGCCTCGGCCGACACGACCAGCACGTCGCGCGCGAGCGGCGCCGTCGTGCCGGCCCGTCCGGGCGTGGTCAGGTAGAGGTCGGCGCGCGTCTGGGCCAGGTCGCCGGCGGGCACGCCGGCCGCGTCGTCCAGCCGGACGGCGACGTCGCGCTGATCGGCCCCGGCCGACGGGACGGCCAACTCGGCGGCCATCAGCATCGTCCCGGCCGGCACCGGGACGGCCGGTCGGTGGCCGACGACCGACGCGGCATCGCCCAGCGCACCGCGCACGGCGGCGGACTCCGGCACCGCGACCATCGCGACGTCCCCGGCGCGGACGGGCTGCCCGGCAGCGAGCGCACGGCGGGCCAGCACCACCCGCACGGCAGGTGCCGCCGACGCGCCGCCGCCCTCACCGATGCCGGCCAGCGCGAGCACGACCGCCAGGATGCCGAGCGCGACGCTCAGCATGCGACGCCGCCTCACGGCTCGCCTCCCGGCGGCGAGCAGCGCGGGCACGCGCCGGCGAGCACCGGCAGGCGGCACCAGCCGCAGCGGGGAGCGGCGGCGACCTGCTCGCGCAACGCGACCAGCCCGGCCGGCCCCGGCCGCGGGGCGACGACCGCCTCGAGCGTCCAGCGCATGCCGAGATCGCGGGCCAGCCCCCAGCGCTGCCTACCGCCTTGCGCGCCCTGCGTCGTCCAGGCGGCAAACAGGTCCTCCGCCGAGCGGCCGGGCGACGCGCCGGAGAGGGCGGTCAGGCAGGTAGCGCCGGCGGCCACGCCGCGCTGCGTCATCTCCGCGGGCCAGGCCGAGGCCGCGGGCGCGACGCGCCACCTGCCGGACTCGAAGCGGGCGGCGCGCCGCACGGGCGGCCACGGCCGGCGGCCCGCGGGCAGGGGGAGCCCGGGGCCGACCACCCACGCCTGCGTGCGCCGCTCGAGCTCGGCGAGCAGGCAGACGATCTCGCGCGCGGTCCAGCCCTCCGCGGCGGCGGAGCGGCCGACGGACTCCAGGTAACGGGCGGCGATCCCCACCAGCGAGACGTGCACCACCTCGAGCCCCGCGTCGGAACGGCGGGCGGCCGCGAGCATCGTCGCCAGCGGCAGCCGGGCGGAGCCGGCGGTCGCCAGCAGCACCAGCGGCCCCGCCGCCGCCCGGATCACGATCTCGCGCTCCGGCATCCGGCCGGCCAGCGCCACCGCGGTCACGGGCCGCACCGCGGGCTCGGGCTCCGGCTCGGGGGCGAGGCGCAGCGCGGGCGCGGTCACGCGGCCCCCCGCCACACCGGGAGCCAGACGACGAACGTCGTGCCGGCGCCGGGGCTCGACTCGACGTCGATGCCGCCGCCGTGCGCGAGCGCCAGCTCGCGGGCGATCGCCAGGCCCAGCCCCGCCCCCGGCTCGGCGCCGTCGGAGCCCTGGAAGAACTCGTCGAAGATGTGCGGCAGGTCGCCGGGCGAGATGCCCCGCCCGCCGTCGGCAACGGCCACCTCGACCCGGTCGCCGCGGACGGCGCCGGACACGCGAACGGCGGTGCCCGGGGGCGCGTACTTGATGCCGTTCGTGATCAGGTTCGCCAGGATCTGGCGGACGCGGTTCTCGTCACCCATCACCTGCGCGTCGCCCGCCTCCCAGTCCAGCTCGAGCCCGACGTCCTGCTGTGACGCCGGCCCGTGGAGCCGCTGGGTGACCTCCTCGACACAGGTGCGGAGGGGGAAGAGCGCGGCGGAGATGCGCAGCTCGCCGGCCTGCGCCCGGGAGAGCTCGAGCAGGTCCTCGACCAGGTAGGCGAGGCGCTCACACTCGCTGTTGATGACGTCCAGCTTGGCCGCGCGGGCCGCGTCATCCTCGGTGCGCTGGAGCGTGTAGACGTAGCCCTTGATCACCGTCAGCGGCGTCCGCAGCTCGTGGCTGACCTTGCCGATGAAGTTCGCGCGCGAGTGGCCCTCGCGGGCGACGCGTGCGGCGAGGCCGTTCACGCTCTCGGCCAGGCCGCGGAGCTCGTCCGGCGCGGGCACCTCGACGCGGTCGCCGTACTCGCCGGCGGCCACCCGGTCGGCGAACCGCGCCAGGTCGCCTGCGAGCAGGGCGACCCGGCGGGCGTGGCGGACGGCCAGCAGCGCGACCGCGCAGGCGCCGGCCGCCGCCACGGCGTCGCGCACGCCGTCGATGGGGACGAGCAGCGGGGCGCCGGCGACGGCCGCGACGACGCCGGCCGCGGCTACGGCCAGCCTGGTCTGCATCGGCGCGGCGATCACTCGGGCTTGCACAGGCGGTAGCCGATGCCCCACACGTTGACGATCCACGGCCGCTCGGAGTGCTCGCCCAGCTTCTGGCGCAGGCGGCTGGCGTGCGAGTCCAGGGTGCGGGTGCGGCCGTGGCTGCGGAACTGCCAGACCTGCTCCAGCAGCTCGCGCTTGGTGAAGACGCGGTCGGGATCGGAGGCCAGCGTGACCAGCAGCTGGTACTCCTTGACGGACAGGGTGATCAGGTGGCCGCCCATCGTCACCTCACGAGACAACGTGTTGGCGGCCAGCTCGCCGACCCGGATCACGTGACCCTGGTCGACGTGGCGGACGCGGGCCAGAAGCCGGCCCATTCGGGCGAGCAGCTCCGGATAATGGAAGGGCTTGACGAGGTAATCGTCGGCGCCCCGCTCGAGTCCGCGGACGCGGTCGTTGCTCTCCGCCTTTGCGGACAACATGATGATCGGGAGCGCCGGATCCCAGGGATCGTTGACGCCGTCCCCGGCCCGCAGCCGGCGGCACAGGTCGAGGCCGCTGATGCCCGGCAGCACGACGTCGAGCAGCACCAGGTCGGGCCGCGTGTCCGCCAGCATCTCGAGCGCCTCCTCACCGCTCTCCGCCGCGAGGACGGTGTAGTCGTCGGCGCGGAGGTTCTCCGCAAGGAACGAAAGGATTCGAGGCTCGTCGTCAACGACGAGCACGGTCGACTCCGCCATGGCTGGCTCCTAAGGGTCGATGCCGGCGGTGCGCCTCGGGGGAGCGGTGGGCGCAGATGCGCCGGCGGTGGTGGGGGTCGTTTCGCGCCGGCCGCCCCGGCACGTTGCCCATGCTAGGGCCGCCCGCACGCCCTGGGAAGGTCTGTCACAAGCTCTGTCACAAAGCTCCCACAGGGCGGGGACCCCGGCGTGACCCTTCCCGGTCCGAGCGTTCAGCACTTTTGATGAACGATGGTCTTGACATGTGACCATATAGTCACCTATTATCGAGCGCATGGACGACGACGACCGGGTGTTCAGGGCGCTGGCGGATCCCACCCGCCGGCTGCTGCTCGACCGGCTCTTCGAGCGTGACGGCCGCACGCTCAAGGAGCTCGAGTCGGACCTCGATATGACGCGCTTCGGCGTGATGAAGCACCTGCGGGTGCTGGAGGACGCGGGGCTCGTCGTCACCCGGCGGCAGGGACGGGAGAAGCTGCACCACCTCAACCCGGTGCCGATCCGCCTGATCCACGACCGCTGGATCGACAAGTACACCGAGCGCTTCGCGACCGCGCTCGCCGATCTCAAGAAGGAGTTGGAGGAGTCCGCATGACCACGCAGACCGCACAGACCACCCAGGTGTACCAGGTCTTCATCCGGGCCACGCCCGATCAGATCTGGGAGGCCATCACCACGCCCGAGTTCACGGCTCGCTACTTCTACGGCGCTCGCATCACGGCGACCGCGGAGCGGATCGTCAGCCTCAGCCCGGACGGCGCCGAGTGGGGCGACGAGGCCGTGGCCGAGTTCGACCCGCCACGACGCCTCGTGCACGGCTGGCGCTCGCTCTACGACCCCGAACTGGCCGCCGAACAGACCAGCCGCGTGATCTGGGAGATCGAGCCCCAGGACGGCGGGTTCTCCAAGCTGACGCTGACGCACGACCAGCTCGAGGGCGCGCCGCGCACCGCCGAGAGCGTGTCCGGCGAGGGCTGGATGATGGTGCTGAGCGGCCTGAAGACGCTGCTCGAGACGGGCAACCCGCTCGCCGGCTGATCGCGCGAGCCCACGCGGGGCGGGACCGGCGAGGGCCCGCCCCGCCCGCGGTGGTAGCCTCGCCGGGTGCGCACGGATGTGATCGTCGTCGGTGCCGGGTTCGCCGGCGTGTCGGCCGCCCGGGAGCTCTCCCGGCACGGGCTGCGGACGGTCGTGCTGGAGGCGCGCGACCGCATCGGCGGGCGCACCTGGACGAGCGAGTTCGAGGGGCAGCAGGTGGAGCTGGGCGGCACCTGGCTGCACTGGCACCAGCCCCACGTCTACGCCGAGATCACGCGCTACGGCCTGGCGCTGACCGAGTCGCCGACGGCGCCGCGGGCGGGCTGGTGCGACGGCGAGGGCGGCACCCGCGAGGGCGCGATGTCCGACCTGTGGGGCCTGATGGTCGAGGGCACCGACCGGCTCTGCGCCGACGCGCGCCAGGCGTTCGAGCGGCCGCACGACCCGCTGTTCGCGCGACATCGCCGCGATCGACCGGCTCTCGATCGAGGACCGGCTGGGCACGCTCGGCCTCTCGCCCGAGGTGGAGGCGATCACGCGGGCGCCTGTGGCAGTCGGCGGGCAACGCGTTCACACGACGAGGTCGGCCTGTCTCGCGCCGCTTCGCTGGTACGCGCTGGCGGGGTTCAGCTACGACGCGATGCTGGACTGCGCCGGCCGCTACAAGCTGGTGCGCGGCACGCGGGCGCTGATCGAGGCGATCGCGGGCGACGCGGACGCGGAGGTTCGGCTGGGCTCGCCTGTGGCGAGCGTCGAGCAGTCGGCGGACGGCGTCGTCTGCGAGCTGCGCGACGGCACCCGGGTCGAGGGCCGGCGCCGCGATCGTCGCGGTGCCGCTGAACGTGCTGCGCTCGATCGCCTTCTCCCCCGCGCCTGGCCGAGGACAAGGCGCCGGCGATCGAGGCCGGCCAGGCGTCGCACGGCGTCAAGCTGTGGGGCCGCATCCGCGGCGACCTCGACCGGTTCGTCGTCGGGGCGCCGGGCGAGTGGGTGACGTACATGCAGCCCGAGTACCGGGTGGACGGCGACACGCTGGTGGTCGGGTTCGGGCCGAGCGCCGAGGCGTTCGACGTCACCGACCAGGCCGCCGGCGCCGAGCTGCTCGGCCGCCTCTACCCGGGCGCCGAGGTGGTCAGCTCCCACGGCCACGACTGGACGGCGGACGAGTTCTCGCGCGGCACCTGGTCGATGTACCGGCCGGGCCAGCTGACCGGCTCGCTGCGCGCGCTCCAGGCGCCGGAGGGGCGGGTGCTGCTGGCCGGCTCCGACGTCGCCGACGGCTGGAACGGCTTCATCGACGGCGCGATCGAGAGCGGCGTCCGCGCCGCGGGCTGGGCCCGCGGGGTGACCGGCTACAGCAGCTCGGCCAGCGGGAAGGAGCGGTTGCGCCGCGGCGGCACGAGGAAGTTCTGGCGGTGGGTCGTCTTCAGCACCGCGTTGAAGCCCTGGCCCGGATCGGGCGGCGTGAAGTGCAGCGGGCGCTGGCCGGGCAGCGCGCCGTCCATCGCCAGCCGGTTGCGGCGGAAGTCGTCCGCCGTCGGGTTGAAGACGACGAAGTGCAGCCCGGCGGCGGCGCCCCCGGACATGCCGTCGGCATCCGGATCGGCGCTCCAGAAGAACGGGTTGTCCAGCGTGTTGAAGTCGGCTCGCTGCGGGATCGCAGTCCCCTTCGCGTAGTGCGTCCCGTCGCTGCCCGTCACCGCCTCGGCCAGCCTGGTCACCGGCTGCAGCGAGGCGCTGTGGCCGATCGCCCCCCGGTTCGCGTAATCCTGGAGGTTGTCGTCCACCGTGGCGACGTCCTTCGGCCCCTGGCGGACGGTCAGCGTTCCGTCCGGCACCTGCTTGCCGGGCCGGAAGGCCGAGGCGATCCGCTGCTGCTCGCCGAACGCGAGATACCACTGCTCGACGTCCTCGAAGATGTGCGAGACGTGCATCGACGTGCCCTGCCGGAAGTAGCCGCCGGGACCGCCGTCCGAGTACCCCAGCGTCTCCAGGTTGGCGATCCTGGTCGGGCCCAGCGCCGCCTTCTGCGTCGAGGTGAAGCCGAGGAAGAGCTGGGCGCCGTCGGGGATCAGCTCGGCGCCGGTGATCCCCGCTGCCACGGCCATCCGCTTGGGCAGCCCCTGTCCGCCGTCGAAGCCGCCGCCGACGAACCCGCGGCGGATGCTCGTCTTCGTCCACACGCCGTCCAGCTCGTCCACCAGCCGCTTGGCCGCGTCGGCGATGTGCGCCTGGCTGTCGCTGCGCAGCAGCAGCACGGCGTCGTTTCGCTCCAGCACCGTCGCCGCGGGATCGCTGGGGAAGCGGATCGCGTCGATCAACACCGGCACCGGCTTGCCGTCCGCCGAGGCCGCCGTGGCCCGGCGGTCGATCGGCAGGTGCGTCGCCGCCGGCCCGGCCACCGGCCCCTGGAAGTACGGCAGCCCCCACCCCACGGTCACGCCCAGCCCCGCCGGCGTGTTCGGGTACTCGGCCTCGAGCTGCTCCAGCCGGCTGCGCAGCTCGGTCTGCGCGTCCCGCAGGTCGGCCCGCGAGTGCCCGCCGGCCAGGCGCAGCGTCACCAGCTGGTGGTGCAGCGGCGGGACGTTCACCTCCACGCCGTTGTCCGTGATGACACGGATGCCCTCCAGCACGTGCTGCTCGGGCGGCAGTGGCCCCGCCGCGACGGTGCGGGCCGGCGCCGAGCCCATCCGCTCCACCAGCTCGTACACCCCGGCAGCGCCCAGCGCCGTGCCGGCGGCCCCCGCGATCAGGCCTCTGCGGGTCAGGCGCACGGGATCAGCTCGGCTGGACGATGACCAGCGACCGCAGCATGTGGTGTAGGTTCGCCAGCACCTGTGCGTAGGTGAGCGGCTTCGCCACGTGCTCGCTCAGCGAGTACAGCGAGTTGCCCCGGTGCCAGGCCAGCAGCAGGTGCCACTGGTCGGCGCCCTGGTTGACGGTGTAGAGGGTGGCCGTGATCCCGTTCTCGGTGACCGTGCCGTGCGGATCCGCAAAGCAGGCGATCTGATGGCGGAACACCTTGCCGTCGACGATCTCGGTGTCGGGGCAGCGCGGGATCTTCGTGGTGCCGGGGAATCCGCGGAAGTTGACGTGGATCTCCCCCGTCCCCGTCTCGAACCAGATCAGGCTGGCCAGGTAGCTGCGGTCCTTCGAGATCGAGACGATCGGGCCGCCGGCGCCGCCGTAGTTCATGCCAGGCGTCAGCTCCCCCGTCAGCGGTGCCGGCATCCAGGTCGGGCAGTAGACCACCGCCTGCGTCTTGTCGGCGATGCGCTGCCAGCCGGGCTTCCACTTGGCCGGGCACACCTTCGCGGCCGGCTGGGCCGTGCTCGACCCGCCCGCCTCGGCCGCGCCCTCGCCGCAGCCGGCGGCCACGGGCAGCAGTGCCAGCGCCAGCAGGGCGGCGCAGATCCGCTTCGGCGATGCGACGTTCACCGTCGAAGCGTACCCCTCAGCGATCGATCACGAGGTGGTCGCCCACCCGCACGCCGCAGCGGTCGATCGCCCCCACCGGCAGCTCCAGCGCGACCTTGGCACGGCGGCAGTAGGCCATCCGCCATGGCTTGATGCCGTGCGTCAGCTTGAGCACGCGGCCGTCGCGCGCGGCCCAGACCACGTCGATCGGGAACCGCATGAACCACATGTGGATCGATCCGGTCGGCTGGATCCATAGCCCCTGGTCCTTGGCCAGCCCAGAGCGGCCCAGGAGGCCCTTGCTCCGCGTCCACATCGTGATCGCGAGCTCGCCCCGCTCGCACACCACCGGTCCCCGCTCCAGCCTGATCCGTGGCATCAGCCGACGTACCCTTCCTCTCGATGTCCGAGCAGTATCACTCCGGCGACGATATCGAGCTGACCTTCCTGGAGCTCAGCTACAGCTTCTCGCGCACCGACTTCACGCAGCGGGTGGTCGCCGCCGCCGTGCGGCTCGACCTGCTGGAGGCGCGGACGGTGACCGAGGACGAGGCGGCCGACCTGGTCGACCTGGTCGCGCACGAGACGATCGCCGAGCCGCGCAGCGCCCTGGGTGCCTACCTCGAGCGCCGCGCCGACGCCCTCGATCGGCTGCACACCGAGCCACTGGTCTACTGGATGCGCAAGCTCGTCTTCCGCGGAGCGTGGCTCGACCACCGAGTCAAGGCCGGCCTGCTCGACATCAGCTTCGACGAGCACAACGGCACGTTCGGTTACCGCATGCCGACCGATCAGCAACCCCTGCTGGAGCTCGCGCCGGTGCCCTCCTGGGGCCGCCTGCGGTTCAGCGACTAGCGGGGACGAACACCAGATGGTGCGGCCCAACCTGGATGCGGTCGCCGTCCTCGAGCAGGCGCTGCTCGATCCGCTCGCCGTTGACGAAGGTGCCGTTCAGGCTGCCCTCGTCCTCGAGCACGACGCCCACGGCCTCGACCCGCACCGTCGCATGACGCGCGGAGACGGTCGGCCCGGCCAGCACGATGTCGTTGCCCTCGTGCCTGCCCACCTTCGTGATGCGGCTCTCCAGCAGGTACGCCTGCTGCTCGCCCAGCTTCGGCCGCCACACCAGCTGCGGCTGCGCGGCGGGTGCTGGAAGCGGCAGATCCTCGGTCGCCGGGGCCGGATCGATGATCCTCGTGTAGCTCACGTCGTCGTCGTACGCGCGCATGCGGCCCTCCTCGCGTGGTTGTACGCGGGACCACGGTAGCAACGGCTTCGGACGACGGTCGAACCGGCCCTGGCGATGCTCTACACTTGCTCGATGGACGGCGAGCGCACCCCGATGGAGGACGCCGAGGCGCAGCTCTACCGGCGCATCCAGGAGCTCCGCGCCCGGGCCCGGGGGCTCGAGCAGGGCGAGGCGCGGCCGGCGCCCGGCGAGCCGCCGGCGGCAGTGCCGGAGCGCCCGCCGACGCAGCTCCAGGTGCCCGACCTACGGACGCTGCTGGCCCGCACCGAGAGCCACGTCGAGGAGCTGCGCGCCACCGCGTCGGCGCTGGAGACCCGGCTGCCTGCCCAGATCGAGCGCGCCATCGAGCGGGCGATGGCCGCCCACGGCGACGACCGCCAGTTCGACGCGCTGCACGACGCCCTCTCCGCGCTGGCCCGCCAGATCGACCAGGTCAACCGCGACCTGCTGGCCGAGCGGCTGGGCCGGGTCGAGGACCTCGAGCTGGTGGTCGACCTGATCTCCACCGGCATGGCCGAGCTGCGCCGCGACGGCGCGACGGTGGCCGCGCTGGTCGAGCGCGTCGGCGGCCGCGTCGAGACCGTGCTCGACCGGATGGATCAGCCGCTGCAAGTGACGGTCGAGCGCCCGCAGCACGCGGGCGTCCGCGACCTCTTCACCCCGACGACCGACGATCCCACACCTGTGGGTTCGCCAGGTTCGCCGGGCGCTCACCCCTGAGGATCTGCGCCAGGCCGCGGCAGGCCAGCACCGCCATCCCTTCGCGCGTCTCCCGGGTCGCCGAGCCGATATGCGGCACCAGCACGGCGTTCTCGCAGGCCAGCAGCCCGGGGTGCACCCGCGGCTCGTCCTCGAACACGTCCAGGCCGGCGCCGGCGATCTCGCCGGAGGCCAGCGCCGCGGCCAGCGCCCCCTCGTCCACGACCGGCCCGCGGCTGGTGTTGACCAGGATCGCCGTCGGCTTCATCAGCGCCAGCTCCGCGGGCCCGATCAGGTGCCGCGTCTCGGCGGTCAGCGGTACCGTGACGGCGACGAAGTCCGCCTCGCCCAGCGCCCGCTCGAGCTCCGCCCGGTCGCGGCCGACGACGATCGTCCGCATGCCGAAGCCCTCGGCCCGGCGGACGACGGCCTGGCCGATCCGCCCGCCGCCGAGCACCGCCAGCGTCTTTCCGTGCACGTCGGTGCCGAGCATCAGGTCGAAGCTCCACGAGGTCCAGCGCCCGTCGCGCAGGTAGCGCTCGGCCTCTCCCAGCCGCCGCGCCGCGGCCAGCAGCAGCGCGAACGTGAGATCGGCGGTGGACTCGGTCAGCACGTCCGGCGTGTTGGCGATGGGGATGCCGTGGTGGTCGGCGGCTGCGAGGTCGATGTGGTCGAGGCCGACCGACACCGTTCCCAGGCCGCGCAGGCCGGGCGTCGCCAGGAACGCCTCGTCGATGCGATCGACCAGGTAGCAGACGACGCCGTCGAAGCCGGCCGGATCGCTGCCGCGGACGAGCTCGAAGCCGTCCAGCTCGGCCAGGCCCGCGTCCGCCACCTCCTGCATCACCAGCACCCGCATGCGCCGCTCCCACCTCCGTGTAGCATCGAGGTGCGCAACCGTACCGCAACGCATCGGAGGGCGACCGGCATGAGCGTGACCAAGGTGATCGAGGTGATCGGCAGCTCGGCCGAGGGGTCGGACGCCGCCGTCCGCGAGGCGCTGGCCGCGGCCGGGCGATCGATCCGCGGCATCACGTCGATCGAGGTCGTGCGCGTCACCTGCACGGTCGAAGACGGCGGCATCGCCCGCTGGGACGCGCTGGTCAAGATCCAGTTCCCGGTCGAGCCGCGCTGACCCCGCGGGGCGGGCGGGGCCCCGGCGTCGCCGCCGGGACCCCACGCACCGCTGTGTCTCAGCCGTCGGTGCGGATCAGGCCGAGCAGCCCGTGGGCCTCGCCACCGGGGCCGGCGCTGAACACCAGGCTCCCGGGACCGCCGAAGGCGCTGTCGCCGAAGCGCAGACCCCACAGGCCGTCGATCGTGATCGCCGCGCCGGATGACCAGCGCAGCGTCCCCTGCAGGTGGCCGGAGGTGTCGAACGCGTGGATGCGCCCGTCACCGAAGTTGCCGACCAGGATGTCGCCGGCGAACCGGCCGAACGTGCTGGGAGCCCGAACCAGGCCCCACGGCGCGTTCAGCACGCCACCGGTTGCGAGCCGCCGGACGAGCCGCCCGGACGAGGTGTAGACGTCCACGGCACCCAGGCCGGGGCCGTCGATCTCGTCCTCGGCGTCCGCGTCCTGCTTCGCGTAGGAGACGTACAGCCATCCGCCGATGTTCTGCACGTTGAACGGCGCGTAGCCGGCCGGCAGGTGCGGGTCGGTGAAGTGCCACGCCGTGGTGGTGTGCGCGAACGAGCTGTTGAACACGTCGATCCGGTTGTTGTGGAAGTCGGCGGCGTAGAGCAGCGCGCCGCGACCGGGAACCGACGCCATGGTCAGGCCCTTGAAGATCGCGCCGGCCGAGGACGCGGCGACCACCGCGCGCGTCGTGCCCGGCGCCCAGGCGGTGATCTTGCCCGTCTCGGAGTCGAAGATGAACCGGCTCGCAGTGGGCGTACCGCTCACGTTCACCGTGAAGCCGTCGGTGGGGTTGAACACCTGGCCGGTCGGGGCGCCGCCGCCGGCGATGTGCACGACCAGCGGCACGATCGCCGCCGGGGCGCCGTGGATGGCGCCGCTGTAGAGCGTCGACGTACTGGTGCCGTTGTTGGCGACCCAGAACGGCGTACCTGGGCCGTTCGCCAGGCCCCATGCGTTGACGAGGTGCCGGTCGAGCACACGGGCGTGGCCGGGCTGGTCGGACACCAGGTTGATCTGACGGTAGCCGCCACCGCTCGCGCCGGCGGGCGCTGCGGCCACCAGGGCCGCCATCAGCGCCGCGCAGGCCACGGCGGATCGCCGCGACAGCCGTCCTGTCGGTCGATGCATCACCAAGACCCCCTTCTCTTGGGAAGGCGCCCCGCGGAGGGAGTTCCGGCAGGGCGCGGGTGACGCGGTGGGATACGGCGGGTTGGGGCGACCGGTTTGTGACCCCGGGCACATCCGGGTGCGCTCACGGAGCGATCGCGTACACCGCCTCGTAGTCGGTGGCGCCCGGCGGCTGCTGGTCGATCGTCTCCGGCGTCATCATCGCCTCGATCGCGGGCAGCAGCCGCTCGCGGTCGAACTGCTGCTTGGCCGCGGCCGACTGCCACACGTCCACGACCTGCCACTCGCCGTCGACCTCGCCGGCGGTGTGGACGATCAGGCCGTCGGGCGGGTTCGCGTCCGTGTCGAGCCGCCGCGCGACCTCCTCGTACGACTCGCGGGTGAGACCGCCGCCGCGCTGGATGCTGACGAATGCCATGCGTCCTCCGATCGTGAGGTTGACGCCCACAACCTAGATCATCATCGCACCCGAACCGCGGCCCCCGGCTCGGGGACGGCGCGGTGGCGCTCGACCGCCTCCGGGCTGGGACAGCGCACGTCCCACGCCAGGCCGAGCCGCTCGAGCATGCGGATCACCCAGCCGGTTGCATCCGGCCCATGGCCCATGCCGTGGTGCGCCATCGCGGGGAAGGCGTGGTGGTTGTTGTGCCAGCCCTCGCCGAACGCGAGCCACGCGATCAGCCGGTTGTTGCGGCTCTCGTCCCCGGTCGCGAACGGCTGCGTGCCGAACGAGTGGCAGACCGAGTTGACGGCGAACATCGTGTGGTTGTGGACGGCCATGCGGACGATGCCGCCCCACAGCAGCCCCCGCCAGCCGTCGATCATCGCCGGCACCAGCAGCCCGAGCGCGAGCCAGAGCACGGCGGTGCGGTCGATCAGCATCACCACCGGGTCGTGCATCAGCCGTCGGCAGTAGCGCTCGCGCTTGGCCGGGCTGACCCCGAACAGCCAGCCCACATGCGCGTGCAGCAGCCCGTCCACGGGGCTGTGGGGGTCGCCCTCGCCGTCGGAGTGGGCGTGATGCTCGAGGTGCCGTGCGGCCCAGTCGACCGGCCGGCTGGGCACGGCCATCGCGCCCGCGGCGAGCGCGGCGGCCTCGATCCACCGCGTGGTGCGGAAGCTGCGGTGCGTCAGCAGCCGGTGGTAGCCGAGCGACGTGCCCAGGCCGGTGATCGTCGCCAACACGAGCAACAGGACGACGTCGATCGGGTCGAGCGCGCGGTTCCAGAGCGCCCACATCGCAAACGCGAGCCCGACGAGCGGGCCGACCACGAACACCGCGATGGCGCCCCGGACGACCGCCGGCGGCAGCCGTGCGTCGAACACCTTGACGACGGCCAGCGTTGCCAGCACCGCCACCACGGCGAGCGCAGCGCTCACGCCGGCCGCCGCTCGAGCCAGCTCCCGGCAAGGCCCAGCGCCAGCGTGACCGGCCCGACCAGGAGGTGGAAGACGTTCTCGCCGCGGTCGAGCCGCAGGCCGAACGGGTGGTGTACGGCCACGCCCAGCACGGCCAGCGCCGTGTAGAAAACGCCGAAGGCGAGGGCCAGCCGGACGCAGCCGTGCTCGTCCAGCCCGCGCGCGAGCAGCACCAGGATGGCTGAGCCCCAGACCACGTGGATGAGGGCGTGGCGGGGATCGGCGTTGGCGAACCGGTAGGGCATGCCGTCGTCCGCCCGGCCGGCGGCATCCACCGCCCAGGACACCAGCCCCTGGGCGAGCAGCGCCGCTCCCAGCACCACGAGGTAGGGGCGGAGCGACCAGGTCATGCCGTCCTCGCGAAGGTGCGGAGCGACGCGGCGCCGAGGGCGGCCACGCCCGCGGCAAGGCCGATCGCCCACACCCATGTCGCCGGCCCGCCGTCGAATCGCGCGTGGTGGACGAGCGACACCACGGCCGCCGTCGCGACCAGCACCAGCGAGCTGAGCGCGAACGGCCGCACCGCCTGCGGCCGCCGCTCGCCGGCCGCCAGCCACGCGCCCAGAGCGAACGCCAGGAAGATGGCGGCGTAGGTGCGCGCCAGCACGGGCGTCAGCGCCCACGGCCACAGCCGCACGGCCTGGTGCGGCGCCACGGCGAGCACGGCGCCCACGACGGCGAGGATCGCGGCCTCGGCCAGGAACACCGGCGAGGTGGAGTGGCGCCCGGGGAGCGCCGGGCGACTCAGGTGCAGGGCCCACAGCGCCGTCCCGCCGATCACCGGCTCGACTGCGTAGGAGACCACCCATGGATACGGCACGCCGCCGACCGTGTACGTCGACCAGTACGCGATCGTGGCGACCAGGAGCAGGGCGGTCACCGCCACGAAGCCGACCACGAAGATGCGCGTGTCGATCGCCCGCCGGGCAACCGCCGAGGCGATCAGGCCGGTGGCCCCGGCCAGGTAGAAGGATGCGACGAACCGGGTGTTGAGCGGCGTTGTCGCCAGCGGAAACCCGATCACGTGCGCCGGGCGGAAGAGCCCCGTGAGGCCGATCGCGAGCCCCTGGAGCGCGCCCACCACCAGGTACACCCGGAGCCACCACGGAACGCGCGCTCGCGACGGTTGCAACATTGGCGACAAGCCGCGACAATACCGCACCTGACGCGCCGTCACCGTTTCCCGCCCGGGCCAGGCCCGGCAGGCGCCGTGGGGTTCCTGACCGGCCTCCACCGCGACCCGACGGCCGTGATGACGGCGCTCCATCGCCGCCACGGCGATCTCGTGCACCTCCGGATCGGCCCCGAACATGTCTTCGTGGTGATGCGCGCCGACCTGATCCGCCAGGTGCTCGTCACGCACGGCCGGTCGTTCAAGAAGGGCCCCGGGTTCGAGCGCGCCCGGTTCGTGCTCGGCAACGGGCTGCTCACCAGCGAGGGCGACTTCCACCTGCGCCAGCGGCGCATGCTCCAGCCCGCGTTCCACCGCCGCACCGTTGCCGGCTACGGCAGCATCATGGTCGACGAGGCGGCGCACGTCGGGGGCGAGTGGCGCGAGGACGAGCCGCGGGACGTCGCCCGCGACATGACCGAGCTGGCGCTGCGGGTGGTGACGCGGGCGCTCTTCGGGACGCAGCTCGACGAAGACGCGGGGCGCATCGGCCGCGCCGTCGCCGAGGCCGGCGAGTTCTTCGACTACCTGACCGTGGCGCTGTTTCCGGTGCTGCTGCGGACGCCCCTCCCCCGCGTCCGCCGGTTCCGCGAGGCTTGTGCGGAGCTGGAACGGGCCACCGCCCGCGTGATCGCGGCACGCCGCGACGATGGCGACGCGGATCCCGGCGACTTGCTCTCGCTGCTGCTGGCGGCCCGCGACGTCGAGGGTGACGGCACGGGGATGACCGATACGCAGGTGCGTGACGAGGCGCTGACGCTGATCACCGCAGGCCACGAGACCACCGGCAACGGCCTCAACTGGGCCTGGTACCTGCTGGCACAGCACCCCGAGGTCGACGACCGGTTCGCCGCCGAGCTGCGCGCCGTGCTGGGCGACCGGCCTCCGACTGTCGAGGACGCCCCCAGGCTGGTCTACACCGAGGCCGTGATGCTGGAGGCGATGCGGCTGTACCCGCCGGCCTGGGGCATCGAGCGGCGGGCGCTCACAGACCAGGAGATCGGCGGCTACACCATCCCCGCGGGCGCGGTCGTGTTGATGCCGACGTTCGTGACGAACCGGGACGCGCGCCTCTATCCCGATCCGCTGCGGTTCGACCCTGACCGCTTCCTGCCCGAGAACGCCGCCGGGCGGCCGGACTGGGCGTACCCGCTGTTCGGCGGCGGTACGCGCAAGTGCATCGGGGTCGGCTTCGCGATGCTCGAGGCGGTGCTGGTGCTGGCCGAGCTGGGCCGGAGCTGGCGGCTCCAGCTCGACGCCGCGCGGCCGGTGGTGCCGCAGGCGCGGGTCTCGCTGCGGCCCCGCGACGGCATGTGGATGCGCCCGGAACGGCGGGCGGCATGAGCGACGGGCCGGGCCTGCGCGAGGTGGCCGGGCTGTGGCTGGCCTACGCGGCCGTGGCCGTCGCAGTCTGGATCACGTACGCCCGGCTGCCCGCAAGCGACTTCTACAACGTCACCGGCACCGGCTTCGGGGCCGGGGCGGCCCGCGTGCTGGTGCTGATCGGCTGGCCCGTCTCGATCGCCGCCGTGGCGCTGATGGCGGTGGCGCTCGACCGGCTCCTGGCCGTGCCGCTCGCGGAGCGCACGAGGCGGCTCGCCGTCGGGGCGGCCATCGCCGCAGTCGCGCTGTGCGCGACCATCGCCTGGCCGGGTGTGATCGACCAGGCCGACCTCGATGCCAAGCCGGCCAACGGCCTGGCAGCGGCCGGGGTCGGGTTGTGCGTGCTGCTCACCGGCGTGGCGCTTCACCGCCGCGGCCTCGGTCGGCCCATGCCGTTCACCACCGGCGACTGGATCGGCGTCGGCGTCCTGGCTGCGATGGGGCTGGTCGCGATCCCGTGGATCCTCGCCAACCTCGGGTTCTATGCCGGCGACGTCCCCGGCCTCGGCCACATCTTCATGTCCAAGCAGATCCTGCCCGAGCCCGGCCACCCTCATCTCCACGCTGTCCACCTGGGCAACCACGAGGGTTTGGACGGCTGGCTGCTGGCCGCGACCGCGCTGTTCCTGCGCCGGCCGTTGCGACGGATGCGTCCGACAAGGCTGCGAATGGTGACGGGCGCGTACCTCGCGGTGATGTTCGCCTACGGCGTCCTGGTCGCCGCGGGCGACGGCTGGAACGAGCAGCTGGTCAAGCGCGGCTGGCTGCACAGCGAGCTGCCCGGCGTGTTGACGCCGAAGCCGAACGGCGGGGGCCTGTTGCTGCTCGCATGCGCGGTGCTCGCCTACACGATCGCGTACCGGCCGCGAGCGGCCGCGGCGTGACCTACACGGGCTCCCAGATCAGCTCGGCGATCTCGATCACGAGGTCGGCTCCATCGGCGTCCGGGTCGCTACGCACCTCGCCGGCGCCGACGCAGACGACGTCGTTCAGCCACCGGTAGCGCTCGTCGGACGAAAGGTGCGTCGCGGCGATCACGATCTGCCGCCGGCCGATCGGATAGGCGCGTCCATAGCCGCGCCAGTCAAACATGACCTCGGCTCCATCGGCGGTCTCGATCACGCCCTGGAAGTCGGGGCAATACGTCCCGTCGGTGCGGCGACGGGGGTGGTTCGCGCCCCGCATCAGCCCGCCGACGCGCCCCGTGCAGGTGCCCTCGGCAAGGTAGAAGTCCTGCTGCTCGACGCCGTGCTCCCCGGCCAGCTCGACGCTCCAGCCATGCGGATAGATGAACTCGACGCGGTAGAGCGGCTCCAGGCGCATGGCGGCGCCATCATCTCATCGCAGCGCCAACGGGGCGGCGGCGCGCCAGGGTGTTGCGCCGCCGCCCCTCAAGGCCGGCTCGCTGACCGGCCATGGATGATTGATTCCACGAGCTGCGCGGCTCTGTGAGGGGCCTAGCGAGGCTCAGACGCCACACCCGTCCTTGAACAGGCTTATCCAGCCTGCCCTGCGGACGCCCGCGACGCCTGAGCGACGCTGGATCCGCCCCCAGAGCCACGAATCACATGGAACCAACCATCTACTTGCCGCCCGACGCGCGCTGGACGGCCGACTTGACGGCGTCGACGACGATCGAGCCGATCCCGTGGTCCTTGCCCCCCAGGTACGAGCCGACGGCGAGCAGCAGGACGCCGATGGCCATGGCCAGGCCGGCGTACTCGACGGTGCCCTGGCCGGTCTCGTCGCCGGCGCCGCGGCGAACGCGGTCGGCGGCGATGCTGAGGCGGGTGACGATGGAAGCCGCGATGCGGTGGGTCATGGAGTTCCTCCGGTCGAAGTGACGCTCCCACCCTCGTGCCGGTGCCTGAAACGGAACAAGACGCGGACCGCCAGGGTGCCGTCGCGGAGGTGTCACGGCCGGCGTGCGGGACGTGCCCGGCGGGGCCGTCGATACACTGCGAGCCAGATGTCCACAGCCGCGCAGATCTTCGTCCGCTGCCTCGAAAACGAGGGCGTCCGCCACGTCTTCGGCATCCCCGGCGAGGAGACGCTCGACCTGAACGAGGCGCTCGACCACTCGCGCCAGATCGAGTTCGTCCCCGTCCGCCACGAGCAGGGCGCCGCGTTCATGGCCGACGCCTACGGCCGCCTGACCGGCCACGCGGGCGTCTGCCTGGGCACGCTCGGGCCCGGCGCGACCAACCTCGTCACCGGCATGGCCGACGCCTTCCTCGACCGTGCCCCGATGGTCGCCCTGACCGGTCAGACGGGCCTCTCCGAGATGCACAAGGAGAGCCACCAATACATCGACGTCGTGCGGATGATGAAGCCGGTGACGAAGTGGAACGCGCGCATCCACGACCCCGAGATCATCCCCGAGGCGGTGCGCAAGGCGTTCGCCGTGGCCGAGCGGGAGAAGCCCGGCGCGACGCACCTGGAGCTCCCGGCCGACGTGATGGAGGCGCCGCTCGACGCGCGCCCCGTCCCGCGCAAGCCGCCGGCGATGGTCGAGCCCGTGGCGGGCGAGCTGCACCGCGCCGCGGAGCTGCTGCGCGAGGCCGAGCGCCCTGTCATCCTCGCGGGCAACGGCGTCGTCCGCCAGAACGCCTCCGCGGCGCTCCGCCGGTTCACCCAGCAGACCGGCCTGAACGTGATCACCACCTTCATGGGCAAGGGCGTGATCGACGCCGACGACGAGCACTCGCTGTTCACGGCGGGGCTGCGCGCGCAGGACTACCCGCGCGGGTTCATGGGCAAGACCGACCTTGTCGTCTGCGTGGGCTACGACCTGGTCGAGTGGTCGCCGGAGGCGTGGAATCCGCGCAGCGACCGCCGCATCATCTGCATCGACACCGTGGCCAGCGAGATCGACGAGCACTACGTGCCCGAGGTCGAGCTGACGGGCGACATCTCGCACATCCTCACCCACCTCGGCAACCTCGTCTCGCACAAGCCGCCGGCGCTGGTCGAGGCCCCCGACTACGGCGCGATGATCCGCAGCGCGCTCGAGTCGCACGCCGACGACAGCTTCCCGATCAAGCCCCAGCGGGCCCTGCGCGACCTCCGCGACCTGATGCGCCCGCAGGACGTGCTGGTGTCGGACGTCGGCGCGCACAAGCTGTGGATCTCGCGGCTGTGGCCGGCGAACCTCCCGAACACGGTGCTGATCTCAAACGGCGCGGCGGCGATGGGCTTCGCCCTGCCGGCGGCGATCGCCGCTCGCCTGGCGCTGCCGCGCGATCGCCACGTGGTCACGATCTCCGGTGACGGCGGGTTCCTGATGAACTTCCAGGAGCTCGAGACCGCCCGCCGCATGGGCCTGCCCACCATCAACATCATCTGGTCGGACGGCGCGTTCGGCGTGATCGAGGTCCACCAGCGCCGCAAGTTCGACCACCTGGCCGGCACGAAGTTCACCAACCCCGACTTCGTCGCGCTGGCCGAGTCGTTCGGCTGCGCCGGGATGCGGGTCGGCTCCGCGGCCGAGCTGCGGCCGACGCTGGAGAAGGCGTTCACCCTCGACGTCCCCTCGGTGATCGAGGTGCCGATCGACTACCGGGAGAACTCCAAGTTCTCGATGAACCTGGCCGAGTTGACCAGAGTGCAGGAGGTGCTCTGATGGCGACGACCGAGACCGTGCACCGGCTGCTGGTCGGCGGCGAGTGGTACGAGACCGGCGAGACCCGGGACGTCACCTCCCCCTATGACGGCAGTGTGGTCGGCCGTGTTGCCTACGGCGGCGCCGACGACGCCCGCCGGGCCGTGGACGCGGCCGAGGCCGCGATGCGCGAGCCGGTGCCGGCGCACCGCCGCGCCGCGGTGCTGGACGGCGTCGCCGCGCTGCTGCGCGAGCGGCGCGACGAGTTCGCCCGCACCATTGCGCTCGAGGCCGGCAAGCCGATCGCGACGGCCGAGGTCGAGGTCGACCGGGCCGCGCAGACGATGACGTTCTCCGCGATCGAGGCCCGCACCCTCTCCGGCGAGATGGTCGGCATGGACGCGCACCCCGCGGGCGAGGGCAAGCTGGGCCTGATCCTGCGCCTGCCGATCGGCATCGTCGGCGCGATCTCGCCCTTCAACTTCCCGCTCAACCTGGTCGCCCACAAGATCGGGCCGGCGTTCGCCGCCGGCTGCGCCGCCGTGCTCAAGCCGGCCGGTGCGACGCCGCTCTCGGCGCTGCTGCTGGCGCGCGCGTTCCAGGACGCCGGGCAGCCCGACGGCTGGCTGAACGTGATCGTCGGCCGCTCCTCCGAGATCGGCGACGTGCTGACCACGGACGAGCGGGTCAAGCTGATCACCTTCACCGGCTCGTCCGAGGTGGGCTGGGGCATCCGCGGCCGCGCGAACCGCAAGAAGGTCTCGCTCGAGCTGGGCAACTCGACGCCGGTGATCGTGCTGGCCGATGCCGACCTCGACCACGCCGCGACGGCGATCGCCGCCAACGGCTACTCGTTCGCCGGCCAGAGCTGCATCTCGATCCAGCGCGTGTACGTCGCGTCGTCGGTGCACGACGAGCTGATGGAGCGGCTGACACCGAAGGTCGAGGCGCTGCGGGTCGGCGACCCGCTCGACCGGGAGACGCAGGTGGGGCCGGTCATCGACCACGAGAACCGCGACCGCATCAAGACCTGGATCGACGAGGCGGTCGCCGGCGGTGCGCGGCTGGCGGCGGGCGGCGAGGTGGACGGCGACGGCCTCCTGCACCCGACGCTGCTGGACGGCGTCCGGCTGGAGATGGCCGTCTCCTGCAACGAGGTGTTCGGCCCGGTCGTCGCGGTGTCGGCCGTCGCCGGCCTGGACGCGGCGATCGCCGGGGCCAACGGCACCGACTACGGGCTCCAGGCGGGCATCTTCACCCGCGACCTGCCCAGCGCCCTGCGGGCCGCGCAGGAGCTTGAGTTCGGCGGCGTCACCATCAACGAGGCACCCACGTTCCGCGCCGACCAGATGCCGTACGGCGGGGTGAAGGAGTCGGGCAACACGCGCGAGGGCCCGCGGTTCGCGGTGCACGAGATGACCGAGCCGCGGATGGTCGTCGTCAACCTCACGGCGTAGCTCCTACCGCAGCGCGACGGCCACCAGGCCGGGCAGCGCGGCGTAGTCGGCCTGGTCGGTGTCGGGTGACATCGTCACCTGCAGGAGCAGGCCGTCGAGCAGCACGAAGACGAGCGCGAGGGCATCCTCCGGATCGAGGTCGGCGCGCACGCTCCCGGCCGCCTTCCAGCGGTCGACGGCGGCGACCCACCGCTCCGCGGTGCGGATGGAGCGCTCGACCCACCGCTGCCACAGCTCGGGGTCGCGCCGGATCACCCGCAGCGCGTCGAAGTAGACCCGCAGCCACTCGCGGTTCTCCTCGACCATCAGCATCATGTGGGCGAACGCCTCCTCGGGCGAGTCCAGCTCGGACGCGTCGCGGGTGACCCGCTCGGCGTCGCGCTCGGCCAGCTCCAGGAAGATCGCCAGCTTGTTCGGCCAGTAGTGGAAGATCGCGCCCCGCGAGACACCGGTCTCCCGCTCCAGCAGGGCGATCGTCGTGCGGTCGAAGCCGTGCTCGGCGAACGCGCGCTGCGCGCCGGCGAGCAGCTCCTCGCGGCGGGCCTCCAGGTAGTCAGGCGATCGCTTCGGCATCGATCATTTGCAAATAAACCAACCGTACGGTATGTATATCGGCATGGGGATGGATCGCCGCCACCTTAGCCTCCTGCTCGGCGGCCTCCTGGTCTCGGAGCTGGGCAGCGGGGCGAGCGACGTCGTCGTCGCCTGGCTCGTCTACGTGCACACCGGATCGGCCGGGCTGACCGGCCTGGTCTGGGCCTCGTCCGCGCTGGCGATGCTGTTCGGCGGCCCGCTCAGCGGCTACCTGGCCGACCGGCTGCCGCGGCGCAGAGCGATGATCGCCGCCGACGCCGCGCGTGCGGTGCTGGTCGCCGGGCTCGGCCTCGCGCTGCTCACCGGCTGGTTCTCGCTGCCCGTGCTGCTGGCGGCGATCTTCGTCGAGGCGCTGCTGATGCTGCTGTTCGAGGGCGCGCTGCAGGCGCTGATCCCGGCGCTCTCGGGCGGCGAGCTCGAGCGGTTCAACGGCCGGCTGCAGGCGGCGCGGATGATCGGCGGCCTGGCCGGGCCGGCGCTGGGCGGCCTCCTTCTCACCGCCACCTCGCACCCGGGGTCGGCCCTGCTGGTGGACGCGGCCACCTTCCTGGTGTCGCTCTGTGCCGTCGCGGCGATCGCGATCGACGAGCCGGAGCGCGCCGCCGGCGGGGGCGCGGCCGCCGTCTTCGCCGGCCTGGGAGCGATCCGGTCGGTGCCCGCGCTGCGCCGGCTGACCGCCTTCGCCGTCTCGCTCAGCGTGCTGGTGCCGATCCTGTTCGTCTCGCTACCACTGATCGCCTCCGGCACCGGCGCGGGCGGGCTGGGCTACGGCCTGCTCAGCTCGGGCCTGGTGCTGGGCATGGCGCTGGGCGCGCTGCCGGCGGCGTGGCTGGCCGAGCGGCTCGGCGGCAGCCGCCTGGTCGCCGCCGGGCTCGCCGTCAGCGCGGCAGGGACCGTGCTCCTGGCCTGGTCGCCGGTGTACGGCGTCGCGCTGGCCGCGGCCCTGGTGATCGGCCTCGCCATCGGCCCGGTCGAGGTCGTGTTCATCTCCTCGTTCCAGCGGGCGGCGCCGCCCGAGCTGCTGGGCCGGGCCATGACGCAGCTGATCTCGCTGAACGCCGTGGTCCGCGCGCCCGCCTTCGCCGGAGTGGGTCTGCTGTTCGGAGCCGCCGGCCTCGGCCCGGTGCTGCTCTGCGCCGCGCTGCTCCAGCTCGCCGGCGCCGCGGCCTACGTCCCGATGGCGGACAGCGTCGCGGCGGTGCCCTCCTCCAGCGCCGTCAGGTCGTAGCCGCCCTCGAGCACCAGCACCGGCCCGGCGCCGATCCCGGACACGGCGGCGGCCAGTTCCCCGAACGCCTCCGAGGAGAGGCCGAGCGAGCACAGCGGGTCGTCGCGGTGCGCGTCGTAGCCCGCCGACACCAGCAGCAGGTCGGGATCGAACGCGCGTAGCGCCGGCACCGCGAGGCCGTGGAACGCCTCCAGGTAGGCGGCCTCGGACGTGCCGGCGGGAAGCGGCACGTTCAGCGTCGCGCCCTCCCCCGCGCGCCTGCCGCGTTCGCCGGCCGCTCCGGTGCCCGGGTAGAACGGCCACTGGTGGAGGCTGACGTAGAGCACGGCGGGGTCGTCCTCGAAGATCGCCTGGGTGCCGTTGCCGTGGTGGGCGTCCCAGTCGAGCACGGCCACCCGATCCGCGCCCGCGGCGCGGGCGTGTGCAGCCCCGACGGCCACGTGGTTGACGATGCAGAAGCCCATCGCCCGGTCGGCCTCGGCGTGATGGCCGGGCGGGCGGCCGCCGGTGAACGCGCTCGCGATCTCGCCCGAGAGCACGGCGTCCACCGCCTCGACCACGGCGCCGGAGGCGTGCAGCGCCGCGTCCCACGACGGCTCGCCGACGACGGTGTCGGGGTCGAGCGCACCCCCGCCGGAGCGGCTCAGCCGCTCGATCGCGGCCAGGTGGCGAGGGTCGTGGACGCGCTCCAGCGCGGCCCGCGGCGCCGGCCCGGGTACCGCCATCTCCGCCCCGGACGCGACCATGGCGCGCTCCACCGCCGCCGCCCGGGCGGGCCGCTCGGGATGCCCGGGGCCCGGGTCGTGCAGATGGAAGAGCGGATGCATGTAACAGCGCGTCATGCGAGCTTGTAACGTCCGGTTCAGCCGTCCAGATCGGGGTCTTGACGCCCATTTCACCGGAAAATCGGGCGCAGTTAACGGCAGCTTAACATTTCCGAACCGCAGTTCAATCGCGAAACCGTCATAATGGTTGGCGCGTTCCCGCCCAGCTTGTGACACCCGAGGAGCCGTCCATGTATCGATTCAGCCGCGCCATCTTCATCGAAATCAAGGATCTCGTGGATCCCCATCCGGACACGGTCAGCGTTCCGGAGGCGAAGCGGCACGTGCTGCAGTCGTGCGAGGCGACGGTCGAGCGGCTGGCCCGCGACCCCCACTACTTCGCGCGGCCCAGCCAGAGCCTCTTCCAGGAGATCCGCCACCTGTTCTCGATCTCGAACCAGGCGCGGGTGTACGGCTCGATCGACCGCAACGTCACCAATGCGGTCAACTACATCCTGGAGGAGCTGGAGCGCAACGGCGAGGGCGTCGCGGTCTGCAAGGCCACGACCCGCAAGGGCAAGCCCTGCCAGCGGACGCCGCTTCCCAGCCGCGACTACTGCCCGTCGCACCAGCATCTCGAGGAGCGCCCGGTCTCCTCGTCCAGCGCCGTCGCCGCCTAAGACGGCGGATCACCCCAGCAGCGAGAGCTGCCGGTGGCGCTGAAAGCCTGACACGCCGACGCCGACCAGGCGCAGCGCGTCGGGCCGGTCGTCGAGCGCGCGGTCGAGCAGGATGCACGCGAGCCCTGCGATCCGTTCGGCGTCGTCGATGCCGACCGCCGAGCTCTGCGACCGGGTCACGATCGAGAAGTCGGGGTAGCGCAGCTTGGTGGTGACGGTGCGGGCCACCAGCTCCTTGCGGGCGAGCGCGCCGGCCAGCTCGGCGGCCATCGAGCGCAGTGTCTCGTGCAGCTCTCCGCGGTCACGGACGTCGGTGTCGAACGTCGTCTCGACCGACATCGAGACGGCAGCGGACGGCTCGCCGCTGACCTCACGCGGATCGATGCCGCGGGCGCGATCGCGCAGCTCCGCGCCGCCGCGGCCGGGCAGCAGCTCCGCCAGCCGCTCGTCCGTCAGCGCGGCGAGCATCCCCACCGTCTCGATCCCGGCGTCCAGCAGCCGCCGCTCGCTCTTCGGGCCCCACGCCCGGCAGCTTGCGCACGACCATTGGTGCCAGGAACGCCGCCTCCTCTCCCGCGGGCACGTGCGTGACGCCGCCCGGCTTGTCCACGTCCGAGGCGATCTTGGCCACCACCTTGCACGAAGCGACCCCCAGCGAGCACGAGAGCCGCACCTGGTCGCGGATCGCGCGCTGGACGATCGCGGCCTGCTCGGGTGGGTTGCCGTCGGCCAGCACCAGGTAGCCCTCGTCGATGCCGACCTGCTCCACCACCGGCGCAAGGCTCTGCACCAGCTCCCAGACCTGCCGCGACCAGCGCCGGTACTCGGCGTGGTCGGGGCGGACGATGACCAGCTCCGGGCAGCGTCGCAGCGCCTCGGCGCTCGACATCGCGCTGCGGATGCCGAACCGGCGCGCGGCGTAGCTGGCGGTCGCGACGACGCCCCGTCCGCGCGGGTCGCCGCCCACCACCAGCGGCCGCCCGCGCAGCTCCGGGCGGCGGTGCAGCTCGACGGCTGCGAAGAATGCGTCCAGGTCGAGGTGGGCGATCACGGCCCCTGAGCATATTTCGGCGCACAGCTGTGATCCATGGGCAAGCCCCGCACCGGTAGACTTCACCTCCGCCTTGACGCATGACGCCGACAAGCTGATCCGCCAGCTCTCGCTGGTGGCCTATCTGATGGCGGAGCAGCGTCCGGTGACGGCGCGCGACGTGAAGAACAACGTCGAGGGGTACGCGAACATGGGCGACGAGGCCTTCGCGCGCCGCTACTACGCCGACCGGGCCGAGCTCCAGGGCCTTGGCGTGCCCGTCACCTCGGGCCGCGACGAGTTCACCGGCGAGGAGCTGTACAACCTGCGCGAGGAGCAGTACTTCCTGCCGCCGATCGATCTGAACGACCAGGAGCTGGCCGCGCTGCTCTCCTGCCTGGGCATGCTGGACGGGCAGTTCGCCTACGCCGAGCCGCTCCGCCTGGCGCTCCAGAACCTCGCCCTCGGCCGCCACGTCTCCGCCGACCCGGGGTCGGACGCGGTCCGCGTCAACCTGCTGGGCAGCGTCTACACGCCGGAGATCGCCCAGCGCCTGGCGAAGCTCGAGCAGGCGATCTCGAAGCAGCGGACGGTGCGGTTCAGCTACCGGTCGCTCAGCTCCGACGAGCGCCGCGACCGGCAGATGAACCCGTACGGCCTGTTCGAGCTGAACAGCGTCTGGTACGTGATCGGCGACGACCTCGAGGCCGGTGAGGACGAGGATGCGCGCAAGACCTTCCGCGTCTCCCGGATGGGCAGCGAGATCAAGTTCGCCACCCGGCGCGAGCGCGACTTCCGCATCCCGGCCGACTTCGACGTGAACGCCTACCGCGACCGCCTGCCCTGGCAGCTGGGCCGCGAGGTGCGGGGCACGGCGGTGCTCGAGATCGCCCCCGACAGCACCTTCGTCGCCCGCCGCCTCTACGGCCGCCGCAGCACGATCGAGGAGCACGACGACGGCTCGGCGACACTGACGACTGAGTACACCGACCTGATCCCGCTGTCCCAGGTCGTCCTCGCCTCGCTCGGGCAGATCACGCCCAGCGAGCCCGAGGCGCTGGTCGAGATGGTGCAGAAGGACCTGCGCCGCGTGGCGCGGCTGCACCGCGGACAGCCGACCGAGACGACGGCCGCCGCTCGCAGGCCCGAGCCGGTCCCCGGCCCCGGCGGCCGCACGCAGGGGCCGGTCGCCCCCGAGCGGTTCGCGCTGCTCCAGGCGCTGCTCGCCTTCCTGCTCGAGCGCTGCGGCGACGAGACGTCGGCCACCGTTGCCTCCGCCGATATCCGCGATCGCTTCCGGCTCTCGCAGCAGGAGCTGCAGGAGCACCTCGACCTGCTCAACCTGGTCAACTTCGGCGGCGGCTGCTACGCCGTCTACTGCTCCACCCAGAACGGCTCGGTGCTGGTGGACAAGGAGCTCTACGGCGACACGTTCCGCCGCCCGGCCCGGCTCTCCCCTCTGGAGGCGAAGGCGCTGGTGCGGGCGCTGGACGTGGTCGCCCCGCTGATCGCGGCCGAGGCCCACACCACGCTGGACGCGGTGCGGGAGAAGGTGCAGGGGGCATTCGGCGAGTTCTCGCTGCGCGACACGCCGGCGTCCGCCCCGTCGCTGGACGAGGAGTCGGCCGTGACCGTCCTCAACCAGGCGGTGCGCGACCACCGCGTCACCCGCATCAGCTACCTGTCGCGGTCGAGCGGCGAGTACTCGAACCGCGAGATCGAGCCGCACCTGCTGCGCCGCGACGAGAGCGGCTGGTACGTCGAGGCCTGGGATCGCTCCAAGGAGGCGCGGCGCACCTTCAAGGTGCAGTACGTCGAGCGGGCGGAGCTGGCCGACGGCGGGTTCCAGCCGCGGCCGGAGCTGGCCGACCTGACCGAGGGACTGGGCAGCGCCGTCGGCGTCGCGCAGGTGCACTTCGTCGGGCGCAGCGCCGAGATGGAGCTCGAGCGGCAGACGACGATCGAGCCGACCAGCGAGGGCGGCGCGGTCGCGTCGGTGCCCTACGGATCGGACCGCTGGCTGCGCTCCAAGATCCTCGCCCACCGCGGCGAGGCCGAGGTGCTGGCCCCCGAGCCGCTCCGGCTCGAGGTGCGGCGCCAGGCCGAGGATCTGCTCAGCCGGCTGACGCCGGCCGTGACGAGCTGACGTTCGCCAGCGCCACCCGCGCGTTGCGCTGCAGGTACGCGCCGTCGCGGTCGGGCACGTACAGCCGCCGGTAGCGGTGCGCGAGCTCGTCGGGCTCGGCCTCCAGCCACGTTGCCAGCGAAGGAAACACGTCGTCGACCGCATCCTGATCGAGCGCCTCAGCCCGCCGCGCGGCGCCGCGGTTCCACGGGCACACGTCCTGGCAGATGTCGCAGCCGTAGACGCGGTCCTCGAACGCCTCGGCGTGCGGCAGCTCGGCCAGCCGCGACTGCGACAGGTAGGAGAGGCACCGGCGCGCGTCGAGCACGCCGTCGGCAACGATCGCGTCCGTCGGGCAGGCGTCGATGCATGCCCGGCACTCGCCGCAGGCGTCCCACGCAGGCTGCTCGGGGACGGCGTGGGTGACGGCCAGGTCGGCGTCGGTGACGAGGGCGCCCAGCACCACCCAGCTGCCGTGCCGGCGCGTGATGGCGAGCGTGTTCTTGCCGAAGACGGCAATCCCCGACCGGGCCGCCGCCTCGCGGTCGACGTGCCAGTTGGCGTCCACGTGGACGACGAACCGCGATCCCAAGGCGAGCCCCGTCAGCGCCGTCCCCAGCGCCCGCAGCAGGTCGCGCAGCCGGGCGTACTCGTCGCGCCGCGTGTAGCGGGGCATCCGCCCGCGCGGCTGGTCGAGCGGCTTGGCCGGCTCCGGCCGGGCGTGGCTGAGCGCGACCGCCACCACCGACCGCGCGTCCCGCAGCAGGGTCTCCGGATGGCAGGAGCGCTCGGGCATCCGCATCGTGAAGCCCATGTCGGCGAACAGGCCGGCGGCGCCCCGCTCGGCGATGGCCCGTTCCGCGCGCTCGTAGGGCTCGGCCCGGCATACGCCGCAGGCGTCGATGCCGAGACGGGCCGCCTCCTCGAGCAGCGCCGCGGTGAGGGCGCTGGGCTCCACGCCCGCACTGTACCCTCCCCTCTGCGCAACCGCCCGGGCTGCCCGGGCCGTCCCACCCACGTCCCTTCGAACGCCACCGGGAGACCAGGATGAGAGCACGATCGCACGCGGGACCCCGCGACAGCGTCCTTCAGACCACCGGGCTGATCGTCGGCGCCGCAGCGCTGACCGCGGTCGCCGCGCAGATCTCCTTCGGCTACCCCGTGCCGACCACGCTCCAGACGATGGCGGTGTTCGCGACCGCCGCGGTGCTGGGCGCTCGGCGCGCGGTCGCCGCCCAGCTGCTCTACCTGGCGGCGGGTGCCGTCGGCCTGCCCGTGTTCGCCGAGGGCAAGAGCGGCACCGACTTCCTGGTCACGGCCAACGCGCTGCACACCACCGGCGGCTACCTGTGGGGCTTCGTGCTGGCGGCGGCGGTCGTCGGCCTGGTCGCAGACCGCTACGGGACGAGCTTCTACGTGATGGTGCCGGCCATGCTGCTGGGCAGCGTCGCGCTGTACGCGTGTGGGCTGCTCTGGCTGCACTCGGCGATCCCGGTGCCCTACACGGGTGGCGGCGCGACCATTCTCCACTACGGCCTGTGGCCGTTCGTGGTCGGCGACCTGGCGAAGATCTTCGCCGCGGCCGCCGTGGTCGATCCCCACGCCCCGTGGGGACGGCTGGTCGACGCGCTGCGTCCGCGCTAGTCAGCCGGTGCGGCAGACCAGGACGTCCTCGTAGTACTCGCCCGCCCGGCGGCCGGTGCGGCGGTTCACGTGCCGTGTGATCCGCTCGTCCAGGCGCAGGGCGGCGCCGTCGAGGATGGCCGGGTAGAGGTCGTGGCTGTCGTTGACCACGATGACGACCGGTGAGCCCGGCCGGAAGCCGTCGGTCGCGGCCAGCAGTGCGCGCGCCATCGACTCGACGTAGGCGCGCTGCGCGCGCCGCGAGCGCCCGTCTGCGGCGGCGCCGATCTCCTCCCCGCGGCGGTCGGCCAGGCCCAGCAGCTCGTAGGCATAGCGGTGCTGCTCGTGGTAGTCGATCAGGCCCGGATACGGCGGCGACGTGAGGATCCCGTCCGGCCGCTGCGGCAGGTCGAGGCCCGTGCGGATGTCACCGTGCACGACCGCCACCTGGCCGTGGCCGCGGACGGCGGCGAAGGCGCGCAGCCGCGCCGCCGCGTCATCGGTGTAGCGGCGCAGGAACTTGGCCGCCTCCCCCACCGGCGAGCACGTGCGCCGGTGCTTGTGGCACCAGTAGGGGTCGTGCACCGGCTGCGGTGGGAAGTCGAGGTCGAAGTGCGTCGTCAGCCGGGCGGAGCGGGCGGCCCTCGTCAGCACGATCGCCGCCGCGTCGGCGGAGGGGCCATCCAGCTCGCGCATCGCCGCCCGGTAGGCGAGCAGCTCCGCCAGCGCCCGCGGCGCGTACCAGCGCTCCAGCCAGGGAGTCCCCGCCTCGATCGTGCCGTCCAGGTGCGAGGCGCGCTCCAGCGTCGCCCGCAACGCCAGCTCGATCGCGGCAGGCGACTCGTCCGCCGTCTTCACCCGCACCAGCAGGCAGTTGAACGCCGAGATGTCCACGCCCACCGCGTCCATGCCCAGCGCCGCCGCCTCCACCAGCGTCGTCCCCGAGCCCATGAACGGATCGAGCACGGCGCCGCGGCCGCCGAAGCAGCGGAGCAGGAACGCCTCGGCCAGCTGCGGCACGAACTTGCCCAGGTACGGGTGCAGCCCGTGGACGTGCTTCGTCCGCTCCGACTGCGGAAGCTCCCGCTCCGACCACGACAGGTCGAGGGCGATCTCGCGGTAGAGCGCGGCCTGGCTGCGGGCGGGCATCCGTGTCGCACGCTACAGCGAAGGCCGGACACGACCGAGCGAAAGTTGACTCCACGGTCAGGACCTCCGTAAACTCGCCTCGATGCCACGCTCCGCACCGCCGCTCCGCCGCCTCGCCGTCGCCCTGATGGCGGTGGGGATGCTGGTCGTGGGTGCCTCGGCGCCGGCGGCGACGGCCGCGGACAAACACTCGGACAGCGACCTCTCCACCGACTGGCGGGTCGCGTTCAACGACGACATCGACTACCAGGCGAACATCTTCGCCTCGTTCGACACGACGCCGTACTTCATCTTCACCGAGGTCTACGACACCCTCCTCAACTACGACATCCCGACCGGGGCGCCCGACCTCAAGCACTCCCCTGCGACGAGCTATCACGAGTCCAAGGACGGGCTGACGATCACCTACCACCTGCGGCCGGGAATGCGGTGGAGCGACGGGAAGCCCTTCACGTCCGCGGACGTCGCATTCTCGTTCCGCCTTGCGCCGCACTCGATCGTCAACTCGGACTACACGACCAACGTGAAGAGCGTGAACGATCCGACACCGACCACCTTCGTGATCCACATGAAGAAGCCGGACGCGCGCATTCTGACCGCGTTCGTGCCGATCGTGCCCCAGCACATCTGGAAGAACGTCCCGCTCAACGCGCTGAACAAGTTCAACCCCTGCTGCCCAATGGTCGGCAGCGGCCCGTTCTACGTCAAGTCGCTGAATCCGCAGGGCACATCGGTGCTGGTTCCCAACCCGTACTTCTACGGACCGAAAGGGCACATCAAGCGGATCCTCCTGATCCGCTATCAGGACGAGGAGGCGGAGCTCCGCGATCTCAAGCTGGGCAACGTGGACGCGATCAACATCGGCAGACCGACGTGGGTGGACGAGCTGCGATCCGACCCCGAGGTGCACGTCTGGTCGACGCCCGCAGTGGGGTTCAACGAGGTCGCGTTCAACAGCTGCCCACCCACCGGCTCGCCGATCTGCACCGGTCCGGCCCCGGGCGTCCACGTCAAGGTCGTGCAGGACCTCGCCATCCGCCACGCGATGCAGTGGGCGATCGACCGCGACGTGATCGCGCGCGAGGTGTGGAAGAACCAGGCGATTCCCGGCGGCGGTTTGATCTCCCCCGCCTACGAGTCCCGCGGCTACTTCAAGGACTGGTCGAAGGATCCGAATCTCGGCTATCGCTACGACCCGGCCAAGGCCCGGCAGGTGCTGAAGGACGGCGGCTGGAACTGTCCGCCCGGCGGCATCTGCACCAAGAACGGCACCAAGGCGGAGTTCACGCTGATGGTGCTCTCGGACGCCGCCGAGGATCAGCTGACCGCGCTGCGCATGCAGGCGTGGGCACGCGCCGTCGGCATCAAGATCGATATCCGGATCTCGACCGAGGACGCGATCGACACGGCTATCTACAACACCACGGACTCGAAGAAGCCGGGCGACAGCGGCAAGTACGAGCCGACCTACGACGCGTTCATGTGGAGCTGGGGCGGCGACATCGCCACGCCTGACTACAACTTCGAGGTGATGACCTGCACCAACTGGTCGGCCGACGCCCAGTGGTGCAACCACACGTTCTCGAAGCTGACCTCCGAGGCGCTGACGGAAACGGACTTCAAGAAGCGCGTGGAGCTGCTGCACGAGGCCGAGAAGATCGAGCTGGAGCAGTCGCCGTACGTCATCTACGCGTACACCCCGTACATCTCGGTGACGCGAACCGACACGTGGAAGAACTACCAGCCGACGCCGACGACCGTGGACGGCAAGGAGGGTCAACCCTTCGGTGAGAGCTGGGCGCAGCTCCAGCTGGTGCAACCGGGCCGCCGTACCGGCAACAACTACGCGGGCACGGCTTGGGTGATCGCGTTCATGACCGGCGTCGTGGTCGTTCTGGTGGCGATCGGCTGGTACAGACGACGGCGCGAGGAGCACCAGCCGTTCGAGCTACCGCCTGCGTCGCCGGAGCCCTCCCTTCCGTGAGGCGCGTCCTCGACAAGATCGTCGTGGCCATCGTCACGCTGCTGTTCGTGCTTGTCTTCAACTTCTTCCTGTTCCGGATCGCGGGCGATCCGATCAAGGACCTGATCCGCGGCAACCCGCACCTCTCAGCCGCCGGCCGGGAGAAGCTGATCGAGCAGCGCGGACTGCGTGAGAGCTACCCGACGCAGTTCCGGCTCTACGTCGAGCAGACGCTCCAGGGCGACCTGGGCACGAGTTTCAAGACCAACCAGCGAGTGACCACGATGATCCGCGCGGCGCTGCCGAACACGCTGATCCTGGTCGGCACGTCGACGCTCATCGCGGTGATCTTCGGGTCGTGGCTCGGCATCTATGCCGCGGCCAAACGCGGGACTGCCGGCGACACCGGCGTCGTCCAGGGCTCGCTGTTCTTCTACGCGATGCCCGACTTCTGGGCGGGCATGCTGCTGATCTGGGCGTTCGCGGTCGTGCTCGGCCTCTTCCCCACGGGTCTCAAGTCGGAGCCCGGCCAGTCGTTCTCCACCGCCGGCTACACCTGGAACGTGGCCCAGCACGCGGCGCTGCCGATCATCACGCTGACCATCGGCATCATCGCCCAGTGGGTCGTGATCATGCGCTCGTCGCTGGTGGACACGCTGCGCGAGGACTTCGTCACCACCTCCCGCGCCGTCGGCTTGCCGCCCCACCGGGTGATGCACCACGCCACCCGCAACGCGATCCTCCCCGTCGTCGCGCTGACCGCGATCAACTGCGGCTTCATCATCTCCGGCGCCGTGGTGGTCGAGACGCTGTTCTCCTGGCCGGGCATGGGCCTGCTCACCTACCAGGCGATCCTCAACCAGGACTACCCGCTGCTCCAGGGCGTCTTCCTGTTCACCTCGGCCGCGGTGATCATCGCCAACCTGATCGCCGACCTCGCCTACACCTACCTCGACCCGCGCGTGCGCACCCAGTAGATGGCCGTCGCCGACCCCGCCCAGCCCGCCGGCCCCGTCCCCACCCAGCGCGGCGCCCTCGCCCGCGGCTGGATCGGCTTCCGCAAATCCCTGGCCATGCTGCGCGCCAGCCGCAGCGGCTCGATCGGCCTGGGCCTGCTCGTCTTCTTCTTCGCGATGGCGATCTTCGCGCCGTGGCTGGCACTCCAGGACCCGTCCTCGGCATCGTCGTTCTCGTCCGACATCCTGGCGCCTCCTTCGCTGCACCCCCTGCACCCGCTGGGCACCGACGAGAGCGGCCGCGACATGTACTCGCTGCTGCTCTACGGCTCGCGCGTCTCGCTCACCGTGGGCGTCGCCGCGGCCCTGGTGTCGTCGGTGATCGGCGGCTTCATCGGCATCATCGCCGGCTTCAGCGGCGGCTGGATCGACCGCATCCTGACCGCGATCGACGACTGGTTCCTGGTCATCCCCTTCCTGCCGCTCGCGATCGTGCTGGTGTCGCTGCTGGGGACGCGGGCCGAGAGCTGGCCCGGCGGCAAGCTGGCGATCATCATCTTCGTGATCGGCATCACCGGCTGGGCCGGTACGTCGCGGATCATCCGCAGCCAGGTGTTGTCGGTGAAGGAGCGCACGTTCGTCGAGCGCTCGCACGCGCTGGGGGCAGGCAAGGCGTGGATCCTGCGCAAGCAGATCCTGCCCAACGTGCTGCCGCTGATCTTCGCAAACACGGTGCTGATCATCGCCCTCTCGATCCTGTCCGAGTCCACCCTCTCCTTCCTCGGCCTGGGCGACCTCAGCAAGCCGTCGTGGGGCACGCTGCTCGACTCGGCCAACCAGTCGGGCGCGGTGGCCCAGGGCGACTGGTGGTACTTCGTCCCGCCCGGGCTGTGCATCTGCCTGCTGGTGATGGGCTTCACGATGGTCGGCTACGCCATCGAGGAGCTCGTCAATCCGCGCCTGCGGGAGCGCCGGTGAGCGCGCCGGCCGCTGAGCCGCTGCTGGACGTCCGCGACCTCTCGGTCGCCTACAAGGACGACAAGGGCGAGGAGGTGCGGCTGATCGACGGCGTCACCTTCCAGTTGCAGCGGGGCGAGGCGCTGGGCCTGGCCGGCGAGTCGGGCTGCGGCAAGACCACCACGGCGCTGTCCATTCTCGGGCTCCTGCCACAGAACCTGTACCGCGCATCCGGCACGATCCAGATCAACTCGACCCGCGGCGTCATGCACATCGACCGGCGCACCGAGCGCGGCCTCCGCGACATGCGCTGGCGCACCGCCTCGATCGTCTTCCAGGGCGCGATGAACGCCCTCGATCCGGTGCGGCGGGTGAGCGACCAGATCGGAGAGGCGATCCGCCTGCATGAGCCCGGGCTGGACGACACGGCTGTCAAGAGCCGCGTCGCCGAGCTGTTCGGCTACGTCGGAATCAACCCGAACCGGGCGCGGCAGTACCCGCACGAGTTCTCGGGCGGCATGCGCCAGCGGGTGATGATCGCCCTGGCGCTGGCCTGCAACCCGGAGCTGATCATCGGCGACGAGCCGACCACCGCGCTGGACGTCATGATGCAGGCCCAGATCCTGGAGCTGCTCGAGCAGCTCCGCCGCGACCTGGGGCTCTCGATGATCCTGATCACCCACGACCTCTCGGTGCTGGCCGAGACCTGCGACCGCGTCGCGATCATGTACGGCGGACAGATCGCCGAGGTCGGCCCGGTCGACCGGCTCTACTCGTCGCCGCAGCATCCCTACACGCAGCGGCTGCTGGGCGCCTTCCCGACGGTCGGCGGCCCGCGCGAGCTGGCGCCGCCCATTCCCGGCATCCCGCCCGACCCCACCGAGCTGACGGACGGCTGCCGGTTCGCGCCTCGCTGCCACGCCGCCCAGCCGCAGTGCACCGAGCAGGAGGTCGCCCTGAGCGACATCGGGGAGGGGCGAGCCGCGCGCTGCCTGTTCGCGCCGTGGCCGGAGGCCGCGCCGCTGTGAGGACGACGATGACCGCGACGGAGCCGCTGTTCGAGGCCCACGACCTGGAGGTGCACTTCCCCGTCCGCGGCACCCGGCCGAAGCGGTACGTACGGGCGCTGGACGGCGTCGACCTGCGTTGGAACCGGGGCGAGGTGCTGGGCATCGTCGGCGAGTCAGGCTGCGGCAAGTCGACGCTGGGGCGCGTGCTGATGGGCCTTGAGCGCCCGACCGGCGGCCACGTGCAGTTCGAGGGCGAACCGCTCCGCGGCGCCGACCTGCGCAAGCTGCGCCGCCGCATCCAGATGGTGTTCCAGGATCCCTACCAGTCGCTCAACCCGCGGATGAGCGTGGGCACGCTGGTGCAGGAGCCGCTGCGCATCCACCGCATCGGCAAGCGCGGCTCCGAGCGCGTGGCCATGGCGGTGCGGGCGCTCGAGGACGCCGGGCTGGCGCCGGCGGTGCGCTACTGGGACCGCTACCCGCACGAGCTCTCCGGCGGACAGCGCCAGCGGGTCGTGATCGCGGCCGCGCTGGTGCTGGGCACCGAGGGCCTGGTCTGCGACGAGCCCGTCTCTGCGCTGGACGTGTCGGTGCGGGCGCAGGTCATCCACCTGCTGATGGACCTGCGCCGCGAGCAGGGCCTCTCCCTGATCTTCATCACCCACGACGTCGGCCTGGCCTGGGCGCTGTGCGACCGGGTGGCCGTGATGTACCTGGGCCGCGTCGTCGAGGAGGGCACCACCGAGCAGGTGATCGGCAACCCGCAGCACCCGTACACGCGGTCGCTGTTGTCCGTGGTGCCGACGCCGCACCCGCGCGCCGACCTGCGGCGCGAGATCCTCCAGGGCGAGCTGCCGGACGCCTCCCGCATCCCCTCGGGCTGCCGCTTCCACCCGCGCTGCCCGCGCGCCTTCGCCCCCTGCACGACGGACGACCCGCGCGAGCTGATGGGCGTGCCGGACGACCCGGGACACGCGCGGGCCTGCTGGCTCGACCCCGAGCCCGCGCCGGCGTCGTCCTAGAAGCCGAGCACGAACTTCGCGTCGTCCGACATCATGTCGGGCGTCCACGGCGGCGTGAAGGTGAGCTCGGTGTCCACCTGCTCGACCCCTTCGAGGCGCATCGCGCAGTCGCGCATGCCCTCCTCGATCTGCTGCCCCGCCGGGCAGCCCATCGACGTCAGCGAGTACCGGATGTGCACCCGCGCCCCGTCGACGGCGACGTCGTAGACGAGGCCCAGATCGACCACGTCCATCCCCAGCTCGGGATCCTCGACCTCGCGCAGCACCTCGAAGACGTCGTCGGCAGTCAGGCTCATACCGGAACCTTAGCGTCCCTGGCCTCGTCCCACAGCCGGGCGAAGGCCGCCTCATGGGCGGTGACGTCCAGCGGCGGCCGCATCAGCCGCTTGGTCTCGGCAACGGCCGGGCGCTTGCCGCGGGCGATCCGCACCGCCAGCGCGTCGGCGCGGCCCAGCAGCTTCTCCCGGCCCACGACGGCGTCGAGGATGCCGATCTGGCGCGCCTCGTCCACGGACAGGAGCTCGCAGGTGGCGAACAGCCGCAGCGCCGCCGACGCCCCGATCAGGGCCGCCAGCCGCTGCGCTCCGCCCCAGGGCGGGCAGTAGCCGAGCTCGTTGTGGATGAACCGCAGCTTGCCGCCCTGCGCCGCCGTGCGCCAGTCGCAGGCCAGTGCGAGGTCGATGCCGCCACCCACGGCGTGGCCGTTCAGCAGCGCGATCGTCGGCACGGAAAGCGCCGCGATCCGCTCGCACGCCGCCGTTCCCCGCCCGGTCACGTCGGCGCCGTCCAGCCCCTCCACGGCCGCCAGGTCGGCGCCGGAGGAGAAGATGCGCTCGCCCGAGCCGGTCAGCGCGATCAGGCGCACCTCGTCGTCGGCCGCCAGGCGCTCGGCCTCGTCGGCCAGCGCCTCCAGGGTCTCCAGCGACAGCGCGTTCTCGCCGTTGATGCTGACCAGCCGCAGCAGGCCCAGCGCGCCGCGGCGCTCCACCTCGACCGTCGTCGGCCCGGGCGGCTCCGCCAGCCCCAGCGCGACCTCCAGCTCCGCCTTGGACAGCTTGCGGTAGCCGGCGATGCCGCGATCGCGGGCCTGGTCATGCAGCTCGTGGAGCAGGGTCACAGGCGGATCTCCGAGTGTCGGTGGCGGGCGAAGAGGTGGATCGAGTCGATGAATCGCACGCGGCTGCAGCGCGTGCAGAGGACGATCGAGTGGGTGCGGGCGCCCTCCGAGAAGTAGCGCACGCCGCGCAACAGGTCGCCGTTGGAGATGCCGGTGCCGACCACCATCATGTCGCCGCGGACGAGATCGTCGATGCCGAAGATGCGCTCGATGTCGTCGATGCCGCACTCCTGGGCGCGGTTGATCTCGGTGCGCGAGAGAGGCCACAGCTGGGCCTGGATCTCGCCGCCCAGACACTGCAGCGCTGCGGCCGAGATGATGCCCTGGAAGGATCCGCCGATGCCCACCGCGAGGTGGTCGTTGGTGCCGCGGATGGCGACCTCGACGGTGGCCGTGATGTCGCCGTCCGCGATCATCTTGATCCGGGCGCCGGCCTGGCGGATCTCCTCGATCAGGTCCTCGTGGCGGGGCCGGTCGAGCACGACGGCGGTGATGTCGCCGACCTTGCGCCCGAACGCGTCGGCGATCGCCTCGAGGTTGTCGGCCATGCCGCGGCGCAGGTCGATGGTGCCGGCGGCGACAGGCCCGACCGCCATCTTCTTCATATACATGCGAGGCACGACGACCATCGTGTCCGGGTCGCCGGCGGCGATCACCGAGAGCGCGCCGAAGCCGCCCCGGGAGACGACGGCGGGCCCCTCGACCGGGTCGAGCGCCAGGTCGAGCCGGCGGCCGCCGGCGCCGACCTCGACGCCGTCGGCGAGGCGGTGCCCCTCGTCGGCGCGGCCGATCACGATCCTCCCCGAGATGGGCATGCGGTCGAGCGCCTCGGTCATTGCCTCGCTGGCGGCGTCGTCCGCAGCGCGGCCGTCGCCGCGGCCCAGGAAGCGGCCGGCGGCCAGCGCCGAGCGCTCGGTCACCGACGCCAGCTCCGTGCAGGGGCAGGGCGCGCTCGAGCTCTCCTGCTCCACGGTCTCGGGCGTCTGCTGGGCGTGGGTTGCCACGGCCGTCAGCGTACCCCGCCCGGCAGGACGGAGGCCCGCTCGAGGATCAGGTCGAGCACCGACCGCAGCGCCGCCTCGCCGTCGCTCGACTCGATCACGGGCACGCCCACCCGCTCGGCGCGCGCCACCAGGTAGTCCTGGATGCGGCGGATCTCGCCGAACCGCTTGAGGTAGCGGTCGAGCGCCCGGGCGCCGCCGGCAAGCTGATCGCGGCCGACGAAATGCGCCTGGTGCGACTCCTCGTCCGAGATCGTCAGCATCACCTGGACGACCGTGGCGCCGCCGTGCGCCTCGGGCACGATCAGGCCGGGCACAAGGTGGACGCCCTCGAGCACCGTCGAGAGGCCCTCGACGATGGCGCGGTCGACGACGGCTGCGGCGCCCACGGCGACCTGCTCCGCCTGCTGGATGAAGCCGAACAGCGCCCGGTCGCCCTGGTCGGGGTCGGGCATCGGGATGCGCAGCCCCTCCCCGGCCTCGAACGACGAGTAGTGCAGTGCGGGCATCAGGGCCGGCGCGAAGAAGGCACGCATGACCTGGCGGACGACGTCGGTGGACGTGATCCGGCTGATGCCGAGGCGGTAGGCCAGCTCCGTCGCCAGTGTGCTCTTGCCGGTGCCGGTGCCGCCGCCGATCAGCAGCACCAGCGGCCGGTCGAGGTTGAGCACCTTCTGCCACGCGCGGAACCGTGCCACCATCTGCGGCCCTTCCTCGCGCAGCAGCACCTCCTCCAGCACGGCGTGCAGCTCCTCCAGCGTCAGCTCGTCGGTGGGGATGCTGGCGATCGCGCGCTCCACCGCGCGCGCGATGGCGTACCCGCGCTCGGGCTCGAAGCCGGCCAGGAACAGCGTGGTCGCCATCCGTCCCTTCGAGAAGGGCAGCGGGTACCCGCGGCCCCGGATCCGCTGCTCGCGGCCCTCAGACATGTGTCATGGCCCCCTCCGCCAGCGCGCAGATCGCATCGTCGAGGTCGGGCTCGCCGGGCATGGCAACAGGACGGTTGTCGCAGAAGACCACGTCGATGCCGCGCTCGGCAGCCGTCTCGGCGACCACGTCCACCGCCGCCGCCTTGATCTCGACCAGGTACGTGTCCGCGGCCCGCACGTGCTCGCTGTCCAGCTCCTCGCGCAGGCGCGTCCGGTCGGACAACGCCGACGACACCGCGACCGGCTCGATGCCGAGTCCGTCGCGCAGGTGCGCGACCATCGGGGCGGGGTCGCGCGCCGTCGTGAAGAACGCGACCCGCCGGCCGTCCAGCGGCTGCATCGGATGGGGGCGCAGGGCGGCGCGCACGGCCGGGACGCCGAGTGCGAACTCGCCCGCCTGCGGGGCATCGCACATCGTCAGCACGACGAGGTCGGCCAGGGCCAGGCGGTACGCGCCGAAGCCGGTGCCGAGGCCCGGGTCGGTGGCCGGGTGCACCAGGATGGTGCGGTCGGCCGCCACCGGCGGCACGGCGGCCCCGGATCCTTCGAGCAGCACCAGCTCGGGGCGGCGGGCCGCGGCCAGGCGCGCCGCCTCGGGCACGTTGGAGAGGTAGGGGACGCCGACCAGGCCGCCGCCGCAGCGGCGGGCGCCGATCGTCGTCACCCGCGCCAGCGCGGCGTCCTCGAGGAAGTCCGACGCGGCGTGCTCCCCGGCCCGGGCCCGTGCCAGCAGCTCGTCCACACCGATGGGACCGGCCGCGGCCTCCACCAGTTCCGGATCCGCCGGGCCGCCCCGGCCCATCGCCACCACGACGACGTCGCGGCCGCGCTCGGTCAGCATGCGGGCGACGTGCCCGCTGACGGCGGTCTTGCCCACGCGCTTGCCGGTGCCGATCACGGCCAGCGTGGGCGCGTCCACGCGCGGCCGGTCGGGCGCGTGCAACGCGAAGTCCGGGCCGTGGTAGTCGAGGCCGGCGGCGAGCGCGCGGCAGGCGAGCGCGATCCGCGCCCGCTCGCCCAGCACCGGCTCGTCGGAGAGGTCGAGCACCCGGGTGGCTCGATGGCGCGAGGCAGCCGCCACCATCGAGTCGGCGACGTCGGCCGCGCCCACCCGCTCCAGCGGCACGCCGTAGGCGGGTTCGCCGTCCAGCTTCTCGGAGCCGCCCAGCAGCAGCGCCGCCACCACCTCGTCGGCCACCGCAGCACGCTCCAGCGCCGCCCGCACCACCGGCGGATAGTGCTCGCCGTCGACCAGCGCGAGCACGCGTGCGCTCACGGGCCGCCGCCGCTGATCAGGTTCTTCTCGTAGGCGAGCGTCTGGGTGGAGAAGCGGATGATCCGCTCGCGGGCGTGGAAGGGATAGCGGCGGTAGATCTCCACCTCGTCCGGCCGGATCTCGACGACGTTGTAGCAGGGCCGGGTGTGGCCGCGTAGGCGCATCGACGAGACGGTGCCCGCGTTGACGACGAACAGGTCCTCGATCCGCCAGGCGTAGGGCACGTGCTTATGGCCGGAGAGGACGAGGTTGACGCCGGCCCGCTGGAGCACCTCCAGCGTGTCGCCGGCGTCGTGGACGACGTTCCGCTCGCGGCCGGTGCCGGGGATCGGCAGCAGGTGGTGGTGCAGCACGAACACCTTGAACTCCGCGGGCGGGGCGAACTGCTCCTCGATCCAGCTGTAGCGGCTGCGGCCGACGACGCCGTGGTCGAGGTCGGGCTCCGACGAGTCGATGGCGACGAAGGTGATGCCGTCCTTGCGCAGCACGGTCGAGCGGGGGCCGATCATCTCCTCGAAGTGCACGTAGCCGACGTTGCGCGAGTCGTGGTTGCCGGGGATCGTGATCACGTCCGGACAGTCGAGCCGGTCGAGATAGGAGCGGGCCTGGGCGTACTCCTGCTTGTACCCGAAGGTCGTCAGATCGCCTGAACAGACGACGACGTCGGGCTGCACGGCGTTGATCTCCATGATCGCCCGCTCCAGCAGGTTTGCCACGAAGTACGGCGAGCCGCAGTGCAGGTCCGACAGGTGCGCGATGATGAACGGCCGGTCGGCGGGCATCGGAGCCGCGATCATAGACGGGGGCCGTCCGCCGCGAGAAGTACAATTCCGTGGCGGAATGGGCGATCCGCCCCACTATCAGGCCTTTCAGGGCACGAGGCCGCCGGAGTTCGCCAACGAGGCGGAGCGCGAGTGCGCGCTCATCTTCGACTTTCACGGCATCCCCTGGGAGTACGAGCCGCACACGTTCGTGCTCGAGGAGGACGAGAAGGGCAACATCGTCGAGGCGTTCACCCCCGACTTCTTTCTGCCCGAGCAGGGCCTCTACCTCGAGATCACGACGATGAAGCAGTCGCTGGTGACGAAGAAGAACCGCAAGGTGCGGCGCCTGCGCGAGCTGCGCCCCGACATCCGCATCAAGCTCTTCTACAAGCGCGACGTCGAGGCGCTGGCCGAGAAGTACGAGCTCGACGCCGCCTCGTGAGCGCCGCCGCCCACGAGCTCGCCTTCCCCCAGCCGGGCGACGTCTTCCTCGACCGGCGCGTGGTCGCCGACCGCGTCGCCGAACTGGCGGCCGCGATCGCACGCGACCACCGCGACAGCGGCCGCGAGCTGGTGCTGCTGACGGTGCTGAAGGGCTCTGTCGTCTTCCTCGCCGACCTCTCCCGCGGCCTCGGCATCCCCCACCGGCTCGAGTTCATGGCGATCTCGGCCTACCGCGGCGCCCAGCCCGGCTCGACCGGACGGCTGCGGCTGCTGAAGGACATCGACCGGCCGGTGCGCGAGTGCGACGTGCTGATCGTCGAGGACGTCGTGGACACCGGTCTCACGCTCAACTCGCTGTTCAAGATGCTGCGGTTCCGCGGCGCGGCCTCGGTCGAGGTGTGCACGCTGCTCGACCGTCCCTACCGGCGCCTGATCGAGGTGACGCCCCGGCACATGGGCTTCACCGCGCCCGAGGAGTTCGTCGTCGGATACGGCTTCGACTTCCGCCAGCGCTACCGCAACCTGCCCGACATCCATCTGCTCGCCCGGTGAAGCTATGCTTCGCGGGCTGACGATGATCATCTAGGGCCCCGACATTCCCGCGCCGACCGGACGAGTCCGGTGGGGCGCGCGCGCCCCGGAAGAGCACATCGTCATACCCGCGCCGCCTCGCCGTCCGTGCCGGTCACGGACTGGATCAATGCAGCTGACCGCACACGACATCTCGCAGGCACACGGCGCGACCGTGGTGCTCGACCACGTCTCGCTGACGGTCTCGCCCGGCGACCGGATCGGGCTGGTCGGGCCGAACGGCGTCGGCAAGTCGACGCTGCTGCGGATCCTGGCCGGCATCGAGCAGCCCGCGGAGGGCCGGGTCGTCCGCTCGCCGTCGAACCTGGCGGTCGGCATGGTGCCGCAGGAGCTGGACGCCCGGCCGGGCGAGTCGCTGCGCGGGTACCTCGCCCGGCGCACCGGCGTCGCCGGCGCCGAGGCGGCGATGGACGCGCTGGCGGGACGGCTCGCCGCCGAGCCCGAGCTGAGCGCCGCCTACACGGACGCGCTCGACCGCTTCCTGGCGCTGGGCGGCGATGACCTCGAGCCGCGGGCCGCGGCGACCTGCGACGACCTCGGCCTGGGCCGCGGCCGCCTCGACCAGGAGCTGGTGTCGCTCTCGGGCGGCGAGGCAGCCCGGGCGCGGCTGGCCGCGGTGCTGCTGTCCCGCTTCGACGTGCTGCTGCTGGACGAGCCCACCAACGACCTCGACCTGGAGGGGCTGGACCGCCTGGAGCGGTTCCTCGGCTCCACGCGCAGCGCGGTCGTGCTCGTGTCGCACGACCGGGTCGTGCTGGAGCGGCACGTGCGCACCGTGCTCGAGCTGGACGAGTTCACCCGCCGGGCGACGATCTACGCCGGCGGCTGGGCGGAGTACGAGCGCGAGCGGGCGAACGCGGCGCGTGGCGCCTGGGACGCCTTCCAGGCCTACGACGACGAGCGCAAGCGGCTGGAGGCGCTGGCCGCGAAGCGGCGCGAATGGGCGCGACGCGGAGTCCAGCACGCGAAGACGCGCCGCACGGACAACGCCAAGACGCGGTGGGACGCCGCTGCGGAGGCGGCGGAGAACCTGGGCGCCGGCGCGGGAACGATCGAGCGCAGGATCGCGCGGCTGGAACGGGCCGAGAAGCCGCGCGAGCCGTGGCGGCTCCACATCGACCTGTCTGGCGCACCCCGCGCGGGCCAGGTCGTCGCGCGGCTGGACGGCGCCGTGGTCGAGCGGGGAGGGTTCCGGCTGGGGCCGGTCGACCTCGACCTGGGCTGGGGCGAGCGCGTGGCGCTGGAGGGCCGCAACGGCTCGGGCAAGTCCACGCTGCTGGCCGCGCTGCTCGGCGAACTCCCCCTGGCCGCCGGCGAGCGTTGGATCGGGCCGTCGGTCGTGGTCGGCTCGATCGACCAGGCGCGCACGGCGCTGACGGTGGCCGAGCCGTTGATCGCCGCGTTCCGGCGGGCGACGGCGCTGGCCGAGGAGCCGGCGCGCACGCTGCTCGCCAAGTACGGGCTGGTTGCCGAGCATGTCACCCGCCCGGCATCGTCGCTGTCACCGGGTGAGCGCAGCCGCGCCGAGCTGGCGCTGCTCTCGGCCCGCTCGGTCAACCTGATCGTGCTGGACGAGCCGACCAACCACCTCGACCTGGGTGCGATCGAGCCCCTCGAGGAGGCGCTGGCGGGCTACTCCGGCACGCTGCTGGTGGTCAGCCACGATCGCCGGTTCGTCGAGCGGCTGGCGCCGACCCGGGCCCTCACCCTGGCGAACTCCTCCTTGACGGTGCGCGAGATCCGCTCGCCCTCCGACTTCGCCTGATTCGACCGGGCGCCGAAGCGGCGCCGGTGCAGCTCGACCAGGTCGGGCCGCTCGGCCTCGAGCCAGCCCAGGTAGTGCTCGCGGACGCCGGGCCGCAGGTGCAGGGCGATCGGCGAGACGCTGACGGCGCCCGCCTCGGCGCAGGCCGCCGCGATCCGGCGCAGCGACTCCTCGTCGTCGCTCAGGCCGGGGAGCACCGGCGCGACCAGCACCACCGGCCGCAGCCCGCGCTCGGCCAGCCGGGCGACCGTCGCCAGCCGTTGCGACGGGGGAGCCGCGCCGGGCTCGGTCAGCCGGGCGACCTCGTCGTCGGCCGTGCCGATCGAGAGCGCCACCCCGACCTCGCACCGGCCGGCGGCCTCGGCGAGGAGGTCGAGGTCGCGCGTGATCATGCTCGACTTGGTCAGGATCGAGAACGGGTTACGGTGCTCGCTCAGCACCTCGATCAGCCCGCGCGTGAGCCGGTAGCGGCCCTCCGCCGGCTGGTAGGGGTCGGTGTTCGTGCCCATCGCGATCGACTCGCCGGACCAGCGCGGATCGGCCAGCTCGGCCCGCAGCCGCTCGACGGCGTTGACCTTGACGACGATCCGCCGCTCGAAGTCCTCGCCGGCGTTCATCCCCAGGTACTCGTGGGTCGGCCGCGCAAAGCAGTAGGTGCAGGCGTGGTGGCAGCCGCGGTAGGCGTTGATCGTGAACCGGAACGGCATCCGCGAGCGCGGCGGCACCTCGTTCACGATCCGTCGGGCGATCACCGGGAGGTACTCGACGCTGGCCAGCTCGCGATGCTCGGGCGCGAACAGCGGCATCTGCCCGTCCCGTTCCCCCGCCACCTGCCACCGGATCGGCTCCGCGCCCATGCGCGCAGCATAGCGAACAGGTGTTCGGTCGCGCTACGTTCCCCAGCCGCCCCAGGAGCGAAGCCACGAGTCGGCGGCGCCTCCCTGCCGGCGGCCGAGCTCGCTGAGGAGCGTCTGCAGCCACACCGGCTGCGCGGCCAGCTGTCGCTTGAGACGCACGGTCGTCGCCGTGGCGCGCCGCAGCTGCGCCTTCAGCGCGAGCACCTGCTTCTGGGCTGACGCCAGCGCCGCCTGCACGTGGCGGAGCTCGGCGCCGCGGGGATGCGCGCTCGCCTTGCGGTGGCCGGCCGAGGAGGCGCCGGAGGCGTGATGATGGACAGGCCCGGGGACGGCTGCGGGATGCCCACGGTGACCGTCGGACATCCATCCGGCGCCGACCCCGATGGCGAGCCCGGCGACGATCGTGCCGATCACGACCACTGCACGCACGCGCCGAGAATACCAAGCTCGCTCGCACACGGCAGGCGTGCGCTGCGACACCTGGCAACGGCGATCTACGGCGCGGGCGGCTCCTCGGCCCTCGCGGGCTCGGCAGGCTGCGCGGCGGACGCGTCCGACCCCGCGCCCAGCTCGGGCGCGGCGGCGGGCGCCTCGACCTCGTTTCGCAGCTTCGCCATCTCGTTGTCGAGCTGCGTGTCCGCGGTCAGCGCGGCGATCTGGCGATCGAGAGCTGTGGTGCCGGGCGAGGTGATGTCGTCCAGCGCGCCGGTCGCGACCAGCTCCTCGACGGCGGCCGCCCGCGCCTTCATCGTCTCCGTCTTGTCCTGCGCCCGCTGGATCGCCATGCCGACGTCGGACAGCTCGCCGGAGAGCCCGGTCGTCGCCTCGCCGATCCGCACCTGGGCCTCGGCGGCGGAGTACTGCGCCTTGATGACCTCCTTCTGCGTGCGGAAGGCGTCCACCTTGGCCGACATCGCGCGCTCCTGGTCGACCAGCTGCTGCTGCTGCACCTCGAGCTGCGCGACCTGGCCGTCCAGGTCCTGGAGCTGGCTCTGGATCAGGATCTTGCGCTCCAGCGCGGTGCGGGCCAGGTCCTCGCGGTTGGCGGCCATCGCCTGGCGCGCCTGGCCGTCCAGCTTGACGACACTCTGCTCCAGCTTGTCGGTCTGGAGCTGGAGCCGCTTCTTGGCGGTGACCACCTCGGCAACGCCGCGCTTGACCTTCTGCAGCATCTCGAGCTGCCGCTGGTAGCTGTAGTCGAGAGTTTCGGACGGATTCTCCGCCTTGTCCAGCGCCCTGCTCGCCTTGGCCTGGAAGATCATCTTGAACCGGGACCAGAGCCCCACGGTCAGTCCTCCCTGTGAACGATTTCCTCATCCGAGTGTAGTGCATCGAGTTCCCGGAGCACCTCCGCCGCCTCGGTGCGCAGCCGGCCGCGCTCGACGGCGTGGTCCTCGTCCGTGATCTTGCCGGTGCGGTGATCCTGCTCGAGGTCGCGGAGCGCGGCGTACGCGGCATCACGCCGCTCGAGCAGGTCGATCCGGTGCCGATCCTCGGGCGACAGGCGCTCCTGCGGGGCGCCCCGCTGGGGCGAGAGAAAGGGCCAGGCGACGGCGATCACGGCAGCGCCGACCATCAGCGCGACGGCGAGCGCCGCCAGCGCGGTGCTCATGCCTCGCGAGCGAGGGCGGCGGCGTAGCGGCGGGCGAGCTGGCGGGCCTCACGCGGATCGGGCCACAGCGTGATCAGGGCGCCCAGCAGGAAGACGCCGCCGGCCAGCCAGATCAGGTTCACCATCGGGTTGACCAGCACCTTGATCTGCACGGCGCGGCCGCCGGCGGACACGCCCTGGAGGATCGTGTAGAGGTCGGTGCCGCTCAGGCTGGTGTGGATGGCGACCTCGTTCGTGACCTGGTCCTGGGGCCGGTAGATGCGACGGCCGGGCGAGAGCGTGACCACGTGCGACCCGCCCTTGCTGACGTCGAGCCGGGCCAGGTCGGTGGTCGAGTTCGGACCCTGCTCGCGGCCGAAGCCGAGGAAGCGCAGCGTGTAGCCGTCGACCGTCGCGGACTGGCCTGGCGCCAGCGTCACCTCGCGCACCGTCGAGTACGCGCCCGATGCGGCGATCCCCACCACCAGCAGCACGATCGAGAGGTGGACGACGTAGCCGCCGTAGCGGCGGCGGTTGCGGCCGATCAGGTCGACGAAGGCGCGCGGCCAGGACCCGCCGGCGATCGCCCGCCGGGCCGCGGTGCCGCGGGCGAACTCGAGCCCGATCGTGATCGCCACGAACACGCACAGCGAGAACGCCGCCAGGCCCGCTGGCTTTGACCCGGCGCCGAGCAGCGCCAGCAGGGCACCGGCGGCGAGCGCCGACGCGGCGGGCCAGCGGAAGGTGCGCGCCAGCCCGCGCGCGGACGCACGTCTCCACGCGATCAGCGGGCCGATCCCTGTGAGCAGCAGCAGCGGCAGCCCGAACGAGACCAGGAAGAAGTTGTAGTACGGCGTCGAGACCGTCGAGCGCACCCCCCGCGCGGCCTCCGACAGGATCGGGAAGACGACGCCCCACAGCACCGTGAACGCCAGCGCGAGCAGCAGCAGGTTGTTGAACAGGAACGTCGCCTCGCGGGACACCACCGACTCCAGCCGGTGCTCGCTGCGCAGCAGCGGCAGCCGCCAGATGATCATCGCGGTCGAGATCGCGATCACCAGGGCGATCAGCGCGAGCAGCCAGGCGCCGACGTCGGACTGCACGAAGGAGTGGATCGAGCTGACGACGCCGCTGCGCGTCAGGAAGGTGCCGAACAGCGACAGCGAGAACGCGATCGTGACCAGCACGACGTTCCAGACCTTCAACATCCCCTTCTTCTCCTGCACCATCACCGAGTGCAGGAAGGCGGTGGCGGCCAGCCACGGCATCAGCGCCGCGTTCTCGACCGGATCCCAGGCCCAGTAGCCGCCCCACCCGATCTCGACGTACGCCCAGTGGGCGCCGAGCAGCATGCCGACGCCGAGGCACGTCCACGAGAACAGCGTCCAGCGGCGAACGGCCACCAGCCAGCGGGCGTCGGTGCGGCCGCTCGCCAGGGCCGCCATCGCAAAGGCGAACGGCACGCTCAGCGTGACGTAGCCCAGGTAGAGCATCGGCGGGTGCGCGACCATGTACGGGTTCTGGAGGGAGGGGTCGAGCCCGAAGCCGTCGGCGGGCGTGCCGCCGGGCGTCCCGGCGAAGGGCGGCGAGATGAACGCGGCCATGCCGGCGAACACCGTCATCAGCGATCCAAGCACGACGGCCACCCAGGGCATCAGCTCACGGTTGCGGTGGCGGTTGGTCAGCAGCGCAACGCTGGAGGCACCGCCCAGCACCGTCAGCCACAGCAGCAGCGACCCGGGCTGGCTCGCCCAGAACGCGGAGAGCACGTAGCCGCGCGGCAGCGCCCGGCTGGTCGTGTCGGCCACGATCGCGATCGAGAAGTCATGCCGCCAGAGCGAGACCAGCAGGGCGAGGCCGGCGACCAGGGTGGAGAGGAACGCGCCGACCAGCGCGTTGGTCGCGCTGGCCATCAGCCGGCGGTCGCGCGAGCGCGCGGCCAGGAACGCCGCCACCGTCGCGTACGTCGCCAGCGCCAGCGTGACCAGCAGCGCGGCCGAGCCGAGCGTACTCAACCTACGTCCCGGAGGGCGTGGGGCCGCTCGAGTACTTGCTCGGGCACTTGGTGACGAGCGAGTCCCGCTGGGCGACGAAGGTGCCGTCCACCAGCTTGCCCGTGACGATCACGCGCCGCTGCTCCTTGAACGCGTCGGGCACGCTGCCCCCGCTGTACCGCACCGGGACCGTCGTGCTCGAGCCGTCATCGCGGATCGTGAAGGTGAACGGCGCGCTCAGCGTGCTGCAGGGGCCGTCCTGGCAGGAGACCGCCATGCCGCTCAGCTGCACCGTGCGGTTCATGGCGTTGTCCTTGTTCGCCTCGAGCTGGGACACCGAGACCAGCAGCGTGCTGCTGCCCGCCACCGCCGTGTAGACCAGGAAGACCGAGAGCAGCGAGGCCAGCGCCAGCGCGATCACCAGGCGTGGACGAGGCGTCATTCCCGCCAGATTACCACCGGGCCTGGCGGGCCCGGTGCGGCTGGATCACGCCACCGTCGGGATCATGCAGCCGTATCCGGGATCGCGTAGCCCAGGTCGAGGCACAGCTGGCCCCGACGGCTCTCGCGAAGCGCGTCCGTGTAGCCCTGGCCGTACGCGGCCCGCAGGAACCAGCCGAGCAGCTCGGCGTCCATGCCCTCGGGGGCGGCCTCGAACAGGTCGGCCCAGAGGTCTGTCAGCCGCAGGTCGATCGCCATCGCCAGGTTGTCACGTGTATCTGCCATGGTTTCATGGTAGGACGCCGTCCGGACGGAGCGTCTCCGGCCGCTCCTGGAGCCGGATTTGGGGCTATCCTCGCGCGGACGTGTCCGACGTCCCACACGCCCCCGTCGCGCCGCCGTCCGAGCGGCGCGCGCTCCGGTTCTGGCTGTGGCTCGGCTGCATCGGCTTCGGCGGCCCTGCGGGCCAGATCGCGATCATGCACCAGGAGCTGGTTGAGCGCCGCCACTGGCTCTCGGAGACGCGCTTCCTGCGCGCCCTCTCGTTCTGCATGACGCTGCCCGGGCCCGAGGCGCAGCAGCTCGCGTCGTACAGCGGCTACTGGCTCTACGGCGTCCGCGGGGCGCTGGCCAGCGGTGGGCTGTTCTTCCTGCCGGGCGCGCTGGTGATGACCGCGCTGAGCGCGATCTACGTCTCCCACGGCGAGACGACGGTCGTCCAGGGCATCGTCCGCGGGCTGTCCGTGGCCGTCGTCGCCGCGGTCGCGGCCGCGCTGCTGCGGATCGGCAGCCGGGTGATCGCGGGCGCGGGCGGGATCGTCCTGGCGGCGGCCGCCTTCGCGGCGAGCCTCGTCCCGGTGCCGTTCCCGCTGATCATCGGCGCAGCCGCCGGCGCGGGCATCTGGATCGGCTCCCATCACCCGGCCTGGCTGCGGCACGCCCCGGCCACCCACGCCGCCGAGGTGGCCTCCCCCGCGCCGCGGAGGCACACGTGGCACGACTTCCGCCTGCGGATCGTCGTCGGCCTCGCGCTGTGGCTGGTGCCCGTCGGGCTGCTGGTCGCCTACGGCGGGACGCTGGGCGAGCTGGCGTGGTTCTTCTCGCTCGCCGCGCTGGTCACGTTCGGCGGCGCCTACGCGGTGCTGCCGTTCGTCACGCACGCCGCCGTGTCCACCTTCGGCTGGATCACGACCGAGCAGGCGATCGCAGGCCTGGCGCTGGGCGAGACCACGCCGGGACCGCTGATCCTGGTCAACACGTTCATCGGCTACGTCGCCGGCGCCAACGCGGGCGGCACCGGCATGGCGCTCGCGGGCGCGGCGATCGCCACCTACTGCACGTTCGCCCCCTCCCTGCTGTTCATCGTCCTGGGGGCGCCGCTGATCGACCGGATCCCCGATACCGGCCGCGTGCCCGACGCGCTGCTCGGCGTCACCGTGGCCGTGGTCGGCGTGATCGGCGCCCTCGGCGTCTTCGTCGGCCGCAACGTGCTGATCAGCGACGGGCAGCCCGATCCCTTCCCCTGCGTGCTGGCCGTCGCGGCCTTCTGCGCGCTGCGCTTCACCCGGCTGGGCATGGCGCCGGTGATCGCCGCCTGCGCCGCCGCCGGGCTCATCGCCCAGGTGGTTGCCTAGGACGGGGGATTCCCGCACCCCGCCGCAGGCCCTTGACTGTGACGGCGATGCGATTTCGTGCGGCGCTCATCCTTGCCTGCCTGTCGGCCCTTGCGGCCGGGCTGCCGGCGACCGCGCAGGCGAGCCAGATCGTCACCCGCGACGCCACCTCGGTGTCGCTCAAGGTCGACCGCTTCGGCCGCGCCCTGGTCACCTACCGTGCCGGCGGCCGCCTGCACCACACCCTGTTCTGGGGCGGGATCAACGCCCGTTTCCCGGACGCGGCGCATCCGAAGTCCCAGATCCGGTTCCGCACCGACTACTCCGGCGGCAGCGGCGTGTTCCACCGCCTGTACTGGAAGACGATGGTGAACGTCTGCGGCCGCTACACGGGGCCCGCGCTGAAGCTGGTGCTGAGGGCGTGCACGATGCCGGACGGCTCCAGCTGGGTGCTGCAGAACTGGCGCCGGCTGATGCCGAACGGCGGCCAGCCGTGCTGCCACAGCTGGGAGCAGGGCCGGCTCGAGCTGCACATCAGCCACTTCAAGGGACCGGTCGCCAAGCTGTGGCTGAAGTGGAACTACACGCCGCGGACGACGTTCAACGGCCGCCACCTGGACGCGCTGTTCGGCCGCGTCAGCTACCTGGGCCGCGGCGCCTACGGCTTCTCGTCCGATCATGCCGGCAACCCGACTGACAGCTTCGGCGAGCTGGTCTACGTGGACACGTACAACTCGGCATGGGGCCGCGGATGGAAGCGCATCAACAGCTTCCTCGCCCACAAGCACGCCGACGGCGGATTCTGCGACCAGCTCTGGCCGAGCCGCTTCGGTCGTCACGGCTCGCCCGGCGCCGGCACCCGGTACCGCGCGTTCGTCGACGGCCCCGGCGTGACGCCGGTGATCTACTGGGAGGGCCCGCCGCCCGGGAACTACGGCCTCTCCGGGGACCACACCCGAAACGGCCTGGGGCTGTTCTCCATCCTGGGAACGCTGCGCCAGCCGTTCGACCCCGTCGTGTCGGCCGAGCTGGCCGCCGAGCAGCGGGCGCTGGCCGGATCCAGCGTCGACGGCTGCTGGAAGACCTGGTAGCCCGCCTCCGTCGCGGCGGTCACCTATCGTGGCTGCGGTGAGATCCGCAACGACGCTCCTCGCGCTGATCGCCGCCGTGTCCTGCGCGGCCTGCGGATCGTCGGGGTCACACGCCGCCTCCACGCCGCCGCCGGGCGCGTCCACCCCGCCGCCCGCGACCTCGAGCCCGCCGCCGACGTCCTCCCCGCCGCCGGCCTCCACCCCGCCACCGTCGGGGCCCTCGATCTCCAGCCTGGTCGGCCAGCGCCTCGTCATCGCAATGGCGGGCACGACGCCCGATGCCCCGCTGCTGGCGCGCATCCGGGCCGGCACCGTCGGCGGCATCATCCTGTTCGGCCACAACATCATCTCGCCGGCCCAGGTGACGGCGCTGACCGCCAGGCTGCAGGCTGCCGCCCACGCGGGAGGCCAGCCCCCGCTCCTGATCTGCACCGACCAGGAGGGCGGCATCGTCAAGCGGCTGCCCTGGGCGCCGCCGACGCTGAGCCCGACCCAGCTGGGTGGGCTGCCACCGGCCCAGGCGCGCAGCCAGGGCGTTGACACCGGCAGGGCGCTGCGGGCGGTCGGGATCGACGCCGACCTGGCGCCGGTGGCCGACGTGCCGTCGGTGCCCGGCTCGTTCATCGCCCGGCAAGGGCGCGCGTACTCGACCGACCCGGCGACGGACGCGGCCCGCGTGGCCGCGTTCGCCAGCGGGCTGGGCGACGCCCGCGTCGCCGCGACCGTCAAGCACTTCCCCGGCCTGGGCATGGCGACGCGGACAACGGACCGGGCGCTGGTGACGATCCCGGCCACGGCCGCGGAGCTCCAGCCCGGCCTGCTGCCCTTCCGCAGCGCGGTCGCCGCCGGTGTGCCGATGGTGATGATCTCGAACGCCACCTACCCGGCATTCGGCCCGCGCCCGGCGGCGTGGTCGGAGAACGTCATCGGCGGCGCGCTGCGCGGGCAGCTCGGATTCACCGGCGTCGTCATCACCGACTCGCTGGACGCCGCGGCGTCGGTGCGCGGGTGGTCGACGGCCGCCGCGGCGCTGCGCTCGGCCGCGTCCGGCGCCGACCTGCTGTTGGTCACGGGCAGCGAGCCGACCTCGCAAAGCGTCTACGAGCGGCTCGTCGCCGCCGCGGGCGACGGCACGCTGTCGGCGTCGTCGCTTCAGCAGAGCTACGCCCGCGTCCTCGCCCTCAAGCGCCGAATCGTGTAGGCGGCGGGCGGCGGCGGCGCCGTCATCGGGCCCAGCGCGCGCAGCTCGTCGGTCGCGCCATCGCTGTCGGGGAGCGAGGTTCACCCGCGTGAGGGATGACCATTTCCGATCTGCACCCGATAGTGAGCGATGACGAGTTCTGTATTCCGAGGTTCCCCCCTACCCGCGTTCGGCGCGGGTGGCGCACAAGGAGTTCCGTGTTGATGACCCCCTCGCAGGATCGAGATGAGCGCGGACAGACGTTGCCGCTGGTGATCGTGTTCCTCACCTGCATGCTGCTGTTTGCGGGTCTGGTGATCGACTTCGGCCAGGCATACAGGACGCGCATCCAGCTTCAGGCGTCCGCTGACGCGGCCTCCCTGGCCGGCGCGGCGATCTTCCCCGACACCGCCAACGCCAGCTCGACCGCCTACAACTACAGCTCGCGGAACGGGGCGAAGAACCAGATCCCGAACGTGCCCAACGTCGCGGTGACCGTCCAGACCAAGTGCTCGAAGACGCTACCCGGCTGTCTGGTCGCGAACACCGTCGTGGTGGACGAGACCGCGCACGTCAAGACCACCTTCCTGCACCTGCTGGGGATCGACGACATCCCGGTGTCGGTGCACGCAACGGCATGCTCGCCGTGCAACGCGGTGCCGCTGGACGTGCAGTTCGTGGTCGACCGCACCGGCTCGATGTGTGAGGACGGCAACGGCGTGGATCAGCATCCGAGCTGCCCGGACATGACGAACGCAAAGGCGGGCATGATGGCCTTCCTGGGCGAGATGGACTCCTCCATCGACCGCGTCGGCCTGACCGTGTTCCCGCCGGCAGCCAGCATCAGCAAGAAGTGCAACGTCGCGTCGAGCTCCAGTTACAACTCGCAATCTGCGCCTTACGTGATCGTGCCGCTCTCGACGGACTACAAGGCGCCCGGCCCGACCGGCGCCATCAACAGCGCCTCGAACCTGGTGTCGACGATCAACTGCATCCAAGCGGGCGGTGGCACCGCCTATGCGACGGCGCTGGACAAGGCCCGCACCGACCTCGAGACAAACGGCCGGGTCAGCGCCTGGAAGGTGATCATCCTGCTCACGGACGGTGCCGCCAACGCCGGTCCCACCTACTACGCGAGCAACTCGCCGTACCGGACGCAGCCCTGCCACGCCGCCATCACGTCGGCCACGACGGCCAAGAACGAGAAGTTCCTGGTCTACTCGATCGGCTACGACCTGAACTCGACGATCAACGGCACGAACCTCTGCCAGAACTCGATCAACAGCGCCGACGAATCGCCCTCGATCACGACGTTCGACACGCTCAGCCAGATCGCCAGCCCGGGCGGCTTCTACAACCACCCGGCGGCCAGCGACCTGTCCGGCGTCTTCGTCCGCATCTCCGCGGACATCGCCCAGGGCACGTCGCGCCTGTTCGACGACGGCACCTGAGTTCGAGCCGGCGGAACGGAGTGTCCGGCACGGTGTCTGGCACCGTGCCGGGCCCCAATCACCGCCGATCCGGCGTTTCGTGACGATCCAGGGTGGAAGGCGTAACCATTCCAGCCGGCCGAGAGTCGCTCAACCATGGGGTCTCGAGAGGGTGTCCGGTACGGGGTCTGGCACCGTGCCAGACCCCCATCACAGCCGATCCGGCGTTCCGTGACGAAGAGGCACCAACGACCTGACCAAACCGTCACGAGCCCAACCTGCGAGACCCGGGGGTCAGGCTCCGTGCCTGGCTCCGGTTCGACCACCACCCGAGCGCGCGCAACGATCCGTGTCGGTGCCAGGAACCGGTGCCTGACCCTCCAGGGTGGTCCACCGGCGCCACGGTCAGGAGCCGAGCCCTCGCCGACCCAACCCCGCCCCGCCGGGGGCCAGGCTGGCGGCTCACACCGGTCGCAGCGACGGCCCGTGGAACGGCGTCGCCGAGGCGTCCACGATCATGTCGCCGCCGTCCACCGGGATGGAGACGCCGTTGACGTAGCCCGACGCCGGCCCGGCCAGGAAGCAGATCACCTCGGCCACCTCCTCGGGCTCCGCCGGGCGGCCGAGCGGGTTGCCGCGCGAGACGATGCCGTACGCCTCGTCCACCCCCACGCCCCACGCCTCGCCGACCTCCGCCATGTCGCCGTCGGCCATCGGCGTCCGCACCCAGCCGGGCAGCACGGCGTTGGCGCGCACGCCGCGCGGGCCGTAGTCGTTGGCCAGGCACCGGGTGAGCATGATCAGCCCTGCCTTGGACGTGCAGTACGAGGCCCAGCCCGGCCCCGCCTGGACGCCGTTGGTGGACGACACGGTGACGATGCTGCCGCGCCGCTCGATCAGGTGCGGCAGCGCCGAGCGGACGACCAGGAACGGGCCCGTCAGGTTGATGCGCATCATCTCGTCCCACGCCTCGGGCGTCTCGTCGCCGACGGCCCTGCTCTCGCCGATGCCGTGGTTGCAGACGACCACGTCGATCCCGCCGAACACGGCGACCGCCTCCGCAACGACGCGAGCGGCGCCATCCGGCACCGAGACGTCGCCGTCGACCGTGAACGCCTCGCCTCCGGCGCCGGCGATCTCGGCCGCCACCCGCTCCAGCGGCTCCGCTCGCCGGCCGGCGAGCACGATCGCGTGCCCGTCGCGCGCGAGCAGGCACGCGGCGGCCGCACCGATCCCGGTGCCCGCCCCCGTCACGATCGCGACCCGGCGTGCCATCCGCGGCGAGGCTATCAGTAGGCCTGCCCCCACGTCGCGCGGTCGGCGCCCTCGCGCCCGCAGACGACGCAGCGGCCGCCCGGTTCGGAGTCGAGCGGCAGCAGCCGGATCGTGGCGCCGGTCTCCTCCTTGACGCGCAGCTCGCAGGCGGCGTCGCCGCACCAGACACCGGTTGCGAACCCGCGGGCGCCGGTGACGGCGTCGCGCACCCCATCCAGGCTGCCGCACGCCCGGGTGCGGTCGCGCAGCATCTCCCGGCCCTCGGCCAGGAGCGATGCCTGGATCTCGTCCATCAGCTCGGCGCAGCGCGCGGCCGCGGCTCCCCGGCCGACCTGCTCCTTCGCGCCCGTATCGCGGCGGACGAGCGTGACGGCCGACGCCGCGATGTCGCGCTCGCCCAGCTCGGCGCGGACCGGCACGCCGCGCAGCTCCCACTCGTGGAACTTCGCGCCCGGCCGGACGTGGTCGCGGCCGTCCAGCCGTACCCGCAGCCCGGCAGCGCGCAGATCGTCCGCCAGGGAGGCCGCCGCCTCGGCGACCGCGCCCTGCTCGCCGCCGATCGGGACGATCACGACCTGGTGGGGCGCGACCGCAGGAGGCAGCCGCAGGCCGCGGTCGTCCCCGTGGGCCATGACCGCGCCGCCGACGAGGCGCGTGCTGGCGCCCCATGAGGTCGCGAAGGGATGGTGGTCGGCGCCGTCGCGCCCGGTGAACGTGACGCCGAACGCCCGCGGGAACGCGTCGCCGAGGTAGTGGGAGGTGGCCGACTGAAGCGCCCGGCCGTCGCGCATCATCGCCTCGACGGTGAACGTCTCGACGGCGCCGGGGAACCGCTCGCGCGCGCTCTTGCGCCCGGCCAGCACGGGCAGCGCCAGCACCTCCTCGGCCACGTCCAGGTACACCTCCCGCAGGATCAGCAGCGCCTCGCGCACCGCCTGCTCGGCGGTCTCGTGCGCGGTGTGGCCCTCCTGCCAGAGGAACTCGGTGGTGCGCAGAAAGAGCCGGGGGCGCAGCTCCCAGCGGACGACGTTCGCCCACTGGTTGTAGAGCAGCGGAAGGTCGCGGTAGGACCGGATCCAGCGCCCATAGGCATCCCAGACCGCCGCTTCCGACGTCGGCCGGATCGCCAGGGGCTCGGCCAGCGGCTCGCCGCCCGCCTCCGTCACCAGGGCGATCTCGGGCGCGAAGCCCTCCACCAGGTCGGCCTCGCGTTCGAGCAGCGAGACGGGCATCAGCAGCGGCAGGCTGATGTTCTCGTGTCCGGTGGCCTTGATCCGGTCGTCCAGCGCGCGCTGGATCGCCTCCCAGATCGCGAAGCCGTAGGGACGGATGACCATCGCGCCGCGCACGGACGAGTGCTCGGCCAGCTCGGCGCGGCGAACGACGGCGTTGTACCAGCCGGGAAAGTCGGTTGACTGAGATGGCAACGAACGGGACATGATGCATCCTCGGGTCGGTCGGGACGGCGGACACGGGGGTCGTCACGGCGTTCCGGGCGCGCGCCGGGAACGCCTACGCCGGGATGCGGGAGCACGACGGCAGAGGCAGCAGTGGAGAATCTGTGCGCCGTTCGTGCATGGGACGGACGATAGCGTAGAGTCGTCGGCATGCCCAAGCGCGCGACCGACCTGCTCGTCTTCATCCCCGCCTGGAACGAGGAGCAGAGCCTGCCGGCCGTGCTGTCCGAGCTGGCGGACGGGCTGCCAGAGGCGGACGTGCTGGTGGTGGACGACGGCTCGACCGACGGCACGGGCGACGTCGCCCGCGCCGGCGGCGCCGAGGTCGTCCGCTTCGAGCAGAACCGCGGGCTGGGCGAGGGGATCGCCGCGGGCTACCGGCATGCGCTGCAGGGCGGCTACGCGATCTGCGGCAGGGTGGACGCGGACGGTCAGCACCCGGTCGCCGAGCTGGCCAGGCTGATCACCGAGGTGCGCGAGGGCCGCTGCGACGTCGCGGTCGGTTCGCGGTACAAGTCGGGTGAGGGCTATGAGCCCTACCGCTACCGGCTGGAGGGCGCGCGCAGGTTCGGCACGGCGGTGATGCGCCGGGTGATGAAGCTGATGCTGCGCCGCCCGTTCCACGACCCGATGAGTGGCATGTACGCCGTCGGCCGGGTGGCGATGCCGCTGCTGGCGGAGCCCTTCCAGAGCGAGGCGCCCGAGGTCGAGGCGCTGCTTCGGGTGCGGCAGGGCGGGCTGAGGCTGGAAGAGGTGCCGGTGACGATGCGCGAGCGCGAGCACGGCGAGTCGAAGCTGACCGGCCGCAAGGCGGTGGCCGTGGTGGCGACGGTCGCCGCGACCCTGTGGATGGGCCGGAGGATGCTGCGGCGCTGACCCGCTACCCTCGATCTCGATGAACGGCGAGTGGGCGATCGTCGTTCCCGGCAACGGGTGCCGGGACGAGCATGGGACGTACGGCCTCACCGGCCGCTGCCTGCGCTGCCTGGAGGCGGCCGCCCGCCTCGCCGAGCGGCGCAGGCCGCGCGCGGTGGTGTTCAGCGGCTGGTCGCCGGACCGCGCCACCAGCGAGGCCGAGCAGATGCTCGAGGCCTGGCCGGGCAGGCGCGACGTCGAGCTGGTGCTCGAGCCGACCGCGTCGATCACCGCCGAGAACATGTCCCGTACGCTGCCCCTCCTGCTCGACCGCGATGTGCGCGAGATCGACCTGGTGTGCGGCGCGATCCACCTGCCCCGCATCCGCTACTTCTTCGGCGGGGTCTACCCCCGCTTCGGCATCCGCTGCCGGTATCGCGTCGTGCGCGAGGCGCCGTTGCCGGCCACCCTGGCCTGGGAGGCCGCGGCGGTCACGGTGATGCGCCGCCAGCGCCAGGCCGCGCGGGCGGAGCTGGCGCCGCTGGCCGGCGCCGGACGGCGCCGGCCACGATGACCAGCCCGGCGGGCATCTCGCGGCGGGTCCGGGCGTGGCGCGACCCGCTCGCCCGGGCCCGCGAACGGCCCCTGTCACCGCTGCTGCTGGTGCTCGGGCTGGTCGCGCTGTCCACGGCCTTGATCGCCCTGATCACGCCGACCGTCCCCGCCGACGCGAGCGGCGTGTTCTATCTGGTGGCGGTGCTGGCCGCCTCGTCGCTGTACGGCCTGCGCTGGGGGCTCGCCGCAAGCGTCATCTCCGCGCTCGCCTTCAACTTCTTCTTCCTGCCGCCCCGCCACACGCTGGCCGTGAGCGCGTCCAGCGACTGGCTCGCACTGGCGGCATTCGTCGCCACCGCCGTGGTCACGAGCGACCTGGCCGCGCGCGAGCGGGCGACGCGCGAGGAGGCCGACCGTCGGGCGGCCGAGGCACGGTTGGGCGAGTCGTTCGCGACGCTGATCGCGACAGCCGAGCGGCTGGACGACGTGCTCGGCCCGCTCGGCGACGAGGCCGCGCGGGCGCTGGGAGCCCGGTCGGGGACGATCGTGCGCGACGGCGCCGCCGATCCCGGCCAGGGCCTGCCCCTGGCCGTCGGCGGCCGCACGCTGGGCGTCCTGCGTCTCGACGGCGCGCCGGCCGACGCCGCCTCCACTCCCGCGGCGGAGCGGCTGGGGCGCACGCTGGGCGGCCTGCTCGCACTGGGCGAGGAGCGCGAGCGCCGCATCCGCGAGCAGGTGGCCGCCGACACCCTCGCCCGCTCGAACGAGCTGACCACGGCGCTGCTGCGCGCCGTGACCCACGACCTGCGCTCGCCGCTGACCGCGATCACGACCGCCGCCGGCGGCCTCGGCTATGCCGGCCTCGACGCCGAGGAGCGCGAGCTGCTGGACACGATCTCCGACCAGTCGGCGGGGATGAGCCGCATGATCGACGACCTGCTCGACCTCTCCCGGCTCCGCGCCGGCGTCCTCGTCCCGGCCGCCGACTGGACAGACATCCGCGACGTGGCCGAGACCTGCGCCGCCGCGCTGCCGCCCGCCGATCGTGACCGCGTCGCGGTGCACGCGGAGCCCGGCCTGCCGCTGGTGGCCGCCGACGATGCGCACCTCGAGCGCGTCGTCGCCAACCTGCTCGAGAACGCGCTCAAGTTCTCGCCTGCCGGCGCACCGGTCGAGATCGTCGTCGCCCATGCCCCGGAGGGCGGCGTCCAGATCACCGTCGCCGACCGGGGGCCGGGGATCGATCCGGCCGAGACGGCCCGCCTGGTCGAGCCGTTCCAGCGGGCGGCGCAGGGCGGCGCACCCGGTACCGGCCTGGGCCTGGCGATCGTGGACGGTCTGGCGCGTGCCAACGGCTGGTCGATCGGCTTCGCGCCGCGACCCGGCGGCGGCACCCTGGCGACCGTCACCCTGCCGGCGGGCGCCGCGTGAGCGGCGAGCCGCGGATCCTGGTCGTGGACGACGAGCGGGCCATCCGCCGTGCGCTGGAGGTGACGCTGACCCGCGCCGGATACGACGTGCAGACGGCGGCGGACGGCCAGGAGACGCTGCTGGCGGCCGCGCAGACGCCGCCCGACCTGATCGTGCTCGACCTGGTGCTGCCGGACGTGGACGGCGCCGACCTCTGCCACCAGCTCCGCGACTGGCTCCAGGCGCCGATCCTGCTGATCTCGGCCGTCGGCGACGAGCGCGACAAGATCCGCGCCCTGGATGCGGGCGCCGACGACTACCTGACCAAGCCGTTCGGGGTGGGCGAGCTGCTGGCGCGCGTGCGTGCGCTGCTCCGCCGCGCCGGCCAGGCCGGCCACGCCGACCACGTGGTGTCGGCCGGGCCGCTGCGGATCGACCTCCCGCGCCGCGTCGTCAGCACGGACGACAGCGAGATCCACCTCACCCCGACCGAGTTCGACCTGCTCAAGGAGCTCGCCCTCGCCGACGGGCGGCCGCTCACGCACCGGACGCTGCTGCGCACCGTCTGGGGGCCGGGCTACGAGGGCGACATGCAGCTGCTGCGCACGCACATGGGACGCCTGCGGGACAAGCTCGAGGGCGCCGGCGCCCCCCGCAGCACGATCGAGACGCTGACCGGCGTCGGCTACCGCCTGCGCGAGTAACGACCGCATCACGATCGCATCACGGCCCCGTCACGGACCGCCGCAGGCGCCCGTTGGACGGCTACGTTGAGCGTGGATGGGCACTGCCACGATCACGGCCGGCCACGGCCACGCTGCGCATGCCCGATCGCGGTCCGCCACGGCCGCCCTCTCGCTGGGGGCGCTCGGCGTCGTCTACGGCGACATCGGCACCAGCCCGCTGTACGCCGTGCAGCAGGTGTTCATCGGCGGCCGGCCGCTGACCGCGACCCCGGCGCACGTCTACGGCGTCATCTCGCTGATCTTCTGGTCGCTGCTGGTGATCGTGACGCTCAAGTACATCCTGCTGCTGATGCGCGCCGGCAACAACGGCGAGGGTGGGATCATGGCCCTGGTCGCGCTGGTGCAGCGGGTCGTGCCCGGCCGCACCCGCGTCGTCCTGATCGTGCTCGGCGTGCTGGGCGCGTCGCTGTTCTACGGGGACGGCATGATCACGCCCGCCATCTCGGTGCTGTCGGCTGTCGAGGGCCTGCGGGTCGCCACGCCCGGGTTCGCGTCGCACGTCGTCCCGATCGCACTGGCGGTGCTGGTGCTGCTGTTCGTCGCGCAGCGGGTCGGCACGGGCGCGGTCGGCATCCTGTTCGGCCCGGTGATGGCCGTCTGGTTCGCCGTGATCGGCCTACTCGGCGCGGTCGAGGTCGCGCACCACCCCGACGTCCTGCGCTCGCTCTCCCCCACCTACGGCGCCGCCTTCCTGGCCGAGGACCCGCACGGCGGCTTCCTCTCGCTGGGCGCGGTGGTACTGGCGGTGACCGGCGCCGAGGCGCTCTACGCCGACATGGGCCACTTCGGCCGCTCGGCCATCACCCGGGCCTGGCTGGCGATCGCCTTCCCGGCGCTGCTGCTGAACTACATGGGCCAGGGGGCGCTGCTCCTGCACCGGCCGGACGCGGTCGACAACCCGTTCTACCGGCTGGTGCCCGGCTGGGGGCAGCTGCCGATGGTCGTGCTGGCCACGATCGCCACCATCATCGCCTCGCAGGCGGTCATCTCGGGCGCCTTCTCGCTGACCCGCCAGGCCGTCCAGCTGGGCTTCCTGCCGCGCATGGTCATCCGCCACACGTCGCGGCGGATGGAGGGTCAGATCTACATCCCCGCCGTGAACTGGCTGCTGCTGGCGGCGGTGGTCGCCCTCGTGGTCGGGTTCGGATCGTCGGCGCGGCTGGCCTCGGCCTACGGCATCGCGGTGACCGGGACGTTCGCGACCACCACGGTGCTGGCGACCGTCGTCTTCCGCCGCCTCTGGAACATCCCGCTGTGGCTGCTCCTGCCCGTCAGCGGCGCCTTCCTGGTGATCGAGCTGACCTTCTTCGCCGCGAACCTGACCAAGGTCGCGAGCGGCGGGTGGCTGCCCCTGGTGGTCGGCATCTCGATGTTCGCGGTGCTGACGACCTGGCGCTCCGGCCAGGCGATGGTCGCACGGCGGATGCGCGAGGGCCGCGTGCTGACCCGCGGCTACATCAACGCGATGATCGATGCGCCCCCGCAGCGCGTGCCGGGAACGGCGGTGTACCTGACCGTGAACAGCGACACGGCGCCGCCGGCGCTGATCACCAACGTCGGCGCGAACCGCGTGCTGCACGAGCACATCGTCCTGTTCACCGCGGTCACGGCCGAGGTGCCCTTCGTCGGCGACGCCGACCGGCTGGAGGTCGAGCTCTGGCGGATGGGCTTCATCCGGATCGTCGCCACCTACGGATTCCAGGAGCGGCCCGACGTCGCCCACGCCCTGCGCCTGGCGGCGGAGCGCGGCGCCCCCATCGACCCCGAGCACGCGATCTTCTTCCTCAGCCACGTCACCCTGGTACCCGCCCGCAGCGGCCCACGGCTCTCGCCCCTCCGCCGCTGGCTGTACGTACTGCTCCAGCGCAACTCGATCCCGGCCGCGCGCCACTTCGAGCTCCCGCCCGACCGCGTGTTCGAGGTCGGCACGCCGGTCCCGATCTAGCCGGCCGATTTGCGCGCGTTTGAGCACCCGCCCCCGGTGGTGGGAGGCGGGTGCTCGGGAGTGTGTCGATCAGGCGGCGTCGCGCAGCGCGGCGATGTCGACCATCGCGGCCAGCTGCGTCAGCGCCTGGGACTCGAGCTGGCGCACCCGCTCGCGGGTGAGCCCGACCTCGCGTCCGACAGCATCCAGCAGCATCGGCTCGCCGCCGGCCAGGCCGAACCGCAACTCGATGATCCGCCGCGTGCGCGGCGTCAGCTGGTCGAGCGCCCGGCTCAGCGCCTCGGAGCGAAGCGTCTCACCGACGGTCTCGGTGATGTCCTCGGACTCGTCCGCGATCATGTCACCCAGCTCGGAGTCGCCGTCCTCGCCGGTGGGGCGCTGCAGCGACACCGTCTGCGTCTGGGGCCGCAGCCCCTCGGCATCCGCGATCTCGGCCTGCGTGAGCTTGGCCTCCTTCGCGATCTCGGCGTCCGTGGGCTCGCGGCCGAGCTTGGCCTCGAGCGTCCGCCGCGCCCGCTCGATCTTGCGCATGCGGTCGTGCACGTGCACGGGCACGCGGATCGTGCGGCTCTGGTTGGCGACAGCCCGCTGGACGGCCTGCCGGATCCACCAGGTGGCGTACGTCGAGAACTTCAGGTCGCGCCGCCACTCGAACTTCTCGACTGCGCGCACCAGCCCGATCGTGCCCTCCTGGATCAGGTCGAGGAAACCGACGCCGTGACCGCGATACTTCTTCGCGATCGAGACGACCAGCCGCAGGTTGGCCTCAACCATGCGCCTGCGCGCCTCCTCGTCGCCCAACTCGATCCGACGGGCGAGCTGCTGCTCCTCATGCTTGGTCAGCAGCGGCGTGCGACCGATCTGTGCCAGGTAGAGGTCAAGGCTGTCAACCGTCGTCGGCGAGACCCAGCTGGCCAGGACCTCGGCGTCAGCCGCTTCCTGCGCCTCTGCAGCGCTCACCTCGCGGACGCTGACCACCTCCACGCCGAGCTCCTCGAGCTCGGAGCGAAGCTGATTCGCATCGTCCTCCGACAGATCCAGATCCGCGACCAGCGCCGTCAGCTCGTCGATGTCGAGCTGTCCCTCCGCCTGTGCGCGTTCGATCGTCGACCGCAGCTGCGGCTCTTCGATCACCATCGTGCATTCCTTCCGTTTCCGCCAGCCAGGACTCGCCACGACCCCGAAGCGAGCACCCTGGAGCGATAATTGTGTCGTTGACCGAGAGGTCCCAGTACCCTGATCCGGCGTCGACAACGCATATTCGACCTTCCGGCGAGAACCCCTCATCTGTATTAACGAGCTGGGCACAGTCTTATTCCCGCTCGTGTGAGTCCGATTGCGCCGTCGGCTGTCGACCGCATACCGTGCGGGAATGCAGATCTGCCCGGCCTGCGGCGAGGAGCTTCCCGACCGCTACCGCGTGTGCGGCGTGTGCGGTACGCAGCTGGCGGCGCCCGAGCCCGTGCGCGAGGTGCGGAAGACCGTCACGGTGGTGTTCTGCGACCTGAAGGGCTCCACCGCCCTCGCGGAGCGGCTCGACTCGGAGTCGCTGCGGGAGGTGCTCGACCGCTACTTCGACGCGATGCGCCGAGCGCTCGAGCTGCACGGGGGCACCGTCGAGAAGTACATCGGTGACGCCGTGATGGCCGTGTTCGGGCTGCCCACGGTGCACGAGGACGACGCGCTACGGGCGGTGCGGGCCGCCGCCGAGATGCAGCGGGCGCTGATCGAGCTGAACCGCGACCTGGAGCGCGACCGCGGCGTCACGCTGACCAACCGCACCGGAGTCAACACCGGCGAGGTGGTGGCCGGCGACGCCGGGTCGCGGCAGCGTCTGGTCACCGGCGACGCGGTCAACGTGGCCGCCCGCCTGGAGCAGGCCGCGGGGCCGATGGAGGTGCTGCTGGGCGACCTCACCCACCGGCTGGTGCAGGGATCGGTGACGACGGAGCCGGTCGAGCCGCTCGAGCTCAAGGGCAAGTCCGAGCGCGTGCCCGCCCACCGGCTGATCGCCGTCGATCAGCAGACGGTGTACCGGCGCAGCCACGACGCGCCGATGGTCGGCCGCACCGCGGAGCTGGCGCAGATGCTCGGCGCGCTGGACGAGGCGGCGGCCGAGCGACGCTGCCGCACCGTCCTGCTGCTGGGCGAGGCCGGCCTGGGCAAGTCCCGCCTCGCCAGCGAGCTGGTGCGCGCCGGCGGGGGTGCCCGCGCGCTGCGCGGCCGCTGCCTGCCCTACGGCGACGGCATCACGTTCTGGCCTCTGGTCGAAGCGGTGCACGACGCGGCCCGCATCGAGGACGCCGACGACCCGGCGAGCGCGCGGGCCAAGCTGGCCGACCTGCTCGGCAACGACGGCGAGGTGTGGGAGCGGATCGCGTCGGCGATCGGCCTCTCGGAGGCGCACCACTCGCTGGACGAGATCGCCTGGGCCGCCGCGCGGGTGGTCGAGCGGCTCGCCGCAGACGGGCCGCTGGTGCTGGTGTTCGAGGACGTCCACTGGGCCGAGCCGGCGTTCCTCGACCTGCTGGCGCACCTGGACGCGACCGTCAGCGCTCCCGTCCTGCTGCTCTGCACGGCGCGCGGCGAGTTCCTGGACGACCGTCCGGACTGGGCGGCCCCGGCCGGCACGGTGACGATCCGTCTCCTGCCGCTGTCCCGGGAGGAGGGCGGCCGGGTGCTCGCCAACCTGCTCGGCGACGTCCCGCTCGAGCCCGAGGCGCGGGAGCGGCTGGTCGAGTCGGCGGACGGCAACCCGCTGTACGCCGAACAGCTGCTCTCGATGCTGATCGACCAGGGCTCGCTGCGGCGCGATCCGCAGGGCTGGGTCGCCGCGGGCGGCACCCTCGACCTTGCCGTTCCGCCCACCATCGCCGCCCTGCTGGCCGCCCGGCTCGACCGGCTGCCGCCCGGCGAGCGGGCCGTGATCGAGCCGGCGTCGGTGATCGGGCAGCTCTTCCACAGCGAGTCGCTGGCCGAGCTGACTCCGGCGCCGGCCGGGGTCGCCGACGGGCTGGCGTCCCTGACGACGAAGCAGTTCGTGCGCCCGGAGCCGCGTTCGACCGACGGCGACCACCGCTTCCACCACATCCTGATCCGCGACGCCACCTACGCCGGGATGCTGAAGCGCGCGCGCTCCGACCTGCACGAGCGGTATGCCGCCGTGGTGCGTGAGCGGGCCGGCGACCGCCTGATGGAGTTCGACGAGATCCTCGGCTACCACCTGGAGCAGGCGTACCGGTACCGGCACGAGCTCGGCTCCGGCGACGCCGGCCTGTCGCAGATCGGCTCGCTGGCGGCCGGGCACCTGGCATCCGCCGGGCGCCGCGCATTCCAGCGGGGCGACATGTCGGCGGCGGCCACCCTGCTGCGCCGCGCGGTGGCACTGCTGCCGCCCGGGTCGGCGGAGCGGATCGAGCTCCTGCCCGACCTGGGCGAGGTGCTGGCGGACATGGGCGCCTTCGACGAGGCGGACGCGCTTTTGGCCGAGGCGGTCGAGGAGGAGGCCGCGGGTGAGCGGCTGAGCGCCCAGGCCCGGATCGTGCGCTCGCTCGTCCGCTTCTCGATCGATCCCGAGGGGCGCGGCGCCCAGGCGCTGGCCGAGGCCGAGCGGTCGCTCCCGGTGCTGGAACGGCTCGGCGACCACGCGGGCCAGTGCCGGGCCTGGCGGCTGGTCGCCACCGTCCACGGACACGCCTGCCGGTTCGGCGACGCCGAGCGCGCGGCACGCGAGGCAACCGAGCACGCGCGGCTGGCCGGGGACACGCGGCAGGAGAACCGCACCATCACGTCCTTCGCGATGGCGGCGCTGTACGGCCCGCGGCCGGTGCCGGAGGCGATCGCCCAGTGCGAGCAGCTGGCGGCCCTGGGGCACGGCGACCGCCGCACCGAGGGCCTGGTGCTGTGCGCGCTGGCGAACCTGTATGCGATGGACGGCGACTTCGACCGCGCGCGCACGGTGTGCGGCCGCGCCCGCCGCCTGCTGGCCGAGCTGGGCGGCGTCGTGCTGACCGCCTCGACGGCCCTGGACGCCTCCCGGATCGAGCTGCTGGCCGGCGACCCGGCCGCGGCCGAGGCCGCGCTGCGGCGGGACTACCCGGCCCTCGAGCGGGTGGGCGAGCGCTACTACCTGGCATCGATGGCGGCGCTCCTCGCTCAGTCGCTGCTGGCGCAGGGGCGGACGGCGGAGGCCGCGACGCAGGCCGCGGACGCCGAGCGGTGGTCGGCGGAGGACGACGTCGAGGCGCAGGTGCTGTGGCGCTCGGTGCAGGCCCGGCTGCGCGCCGCCGCCGGCGACGGCGCGACGGCGGCGGCGCTCGCCGCTGAGGCCGTCGATCTGGCGCGGGAGGCGGACTCACCCGCGATGCAGGCGGACGCCCTCACCGACCTGGCGCTGGTGCTGGAGGCCGGCGGGCACACGGCCGAGGCGGGCGCGGCGGCCCGCGACGCGGCGCGGCTCTACGCCGTCAAGGCCAGCGCGGTGTCCGGGCGCGCGGCCCGGGCGATCGCCGATCGGCTGGCCACACCGACAGGCTGATCGTCAGTGCCCGCGCCAGCTGCCGTTGGTTTCCGTACGGGCGGTGATCTGCAAGTCGCCGCCGGCGAGCAGGGCGACGTTCGACACGCAGGACGGCTCGGGCGTCGCGCCCGGCCCGGTGCAGCGCTTGAGCAGGACGCCGTCGTGCACCATCGAGACCTTGCCCAGCTTGATCCCCGGCGGCACGGATGAGGCGTCGAACGTGAACGTGAACACCATCGGGTCGGCCTGGCTGAACAGGAACGGCACGTCGATGTCGATCACCTGGCCGAAGCAGTTGGTGCGGTAGCCGCAGCCGTCCGAGACGAAGGCGGCATCGCGCTCGTCGATCCCCGCGGGCACGCCCTCGGGGGTCTCCGGGATCTCCGCCGTCGTCGAGGTCGGGTTGCCCGGGGTCGCGGTCGAGCCGGTCGTGACGGTGCCGCCGGAGGCCGGGACGTACGTGTCCACGCCGTCCTCCTCGGCCGGCGCGACCGTCGTCTTCTCGATCACGAGGTTGTCGGCATCGCTGATGTCGCCCTCGTGGGAGAAGGCGAAGACCTTGTCGCGCAGCACCGTCCCGCCGACGACCGACGGGCCCAGCGCGAAGACGACCGTGACCGATGCCGACCCGCCGGACGGCAGGTCGCCGACGGCGCACGACACGACGTCGTAGCGGCCGACGGTGCAGGCACCCTCGGGCGTCGCGGAGTCGAAGTGCGTGCCCTTGGGCGGCTTGTCGGTGACGACCACGCCGGTTGCGTCGGCGCCGGTGTTGGTGACGGTGGACGTGTAGCCGACCTTGCCGCCGGCGCTGACGGGATCGGGCGCGTCGGAAACGGTCACGTGCAGGTCGACCGCCGTCGCCGCACCGGCCCCGGACGTGATCGCCCCGAGGGACACCAGCCCTGCGAGCAGCAGGAACACCGTGATCGTCATCCGCCTCATCGAACCCCTCCCGAACAGCGGCGCCGGGATGGCACCGCGGCGATTCTACGGGTCACGGCGGAACATGACAAACCGGACGAGGTGGAACCCACCCGGGTGGGAGCGCCGAAGCCCTCCCACCCGGGTGGTGACGGTCGGCTAGATCAGAACCCGCTCGTCCCCTTCGGCGTGCCGACGCCGGTGGGCAGGTCGTAGCCCTTGACGGCGTTGCAGGCCGGCGCCTTGGTGCAGGCGATCGGGTAGTTGCCCGCGTCGTCCGTGCCGGTCTTCACGTCACGGAAGGATGCCGTCCCGAAGTGCGAGTACAGCAGCTGTGCGGGGTAGTTGACGGTGTTGTAGTCGCCCTTGAGGGCGAATACGGCCGAGATCAGCGGCGCCGAAAGGCTCGTGCCGCCGATGACGCCCCAGCCCATGGACTTCGCGAAGACCGCGGAGCCCGTGTTGGGATCGGCGTTGGCCGAGACGTCGTTCATGCCGCGGCTCGTGCCGCAGCCCGTCTTGGCGTAGCCGGTGACCGAGCTCTGGAACGACTGGGCGACCACCGCGGCCGCTCCGCTCACGCTGCCGTTGCCGCAGCCGGAGCCGGTGCCCCAGGCGTGCGTGGCGTCCGGGCCCCAGGCTCGCTCGGAGCCGTAGGCGCCACCGGCGCCCAGCGTCAGCTTGGTACCACCGACGGAGACGACGGTGTTGAGGACGGCCGGGTAGGCCGCGCCGTAGCCGCTGTCGCCCGCCGACACCACGATCGCGTCGTGCGGGTGGTTGTAGTGCGGGTCGTCAGGCGTCGAGTGCCCGTCGAACCCGTACGAGCCGTAGCTGTTGGAGATGATCCCGCCCTCGGTGTGCGCGCGGTCGACCGCGGCCTCGAGGTTGGCGAACGAGTTGTCCACGGCCTCGACCAGGACGATCTTGCAGTTCTGGCAGATGGCGTGCACGGTCTCGACGTCCAGCGCGATCTCGATGTCCCAGCCCTGCGCCACCGCGGAGTTGACCGGCGCGCCCAGGTTGATCTTCTTGAAGCAGGACGTCGTCACCGTCGTGGTGCACGCCGGCAGGTTCGGGATGCCGAACGTCGTGCTGTACTTCTTCAGGTCGGCGGCGATCGTCTTGTCGTCGAAGGCATCGACGATCGTGACGGTCTGGTTGCCGGTCGCCGTCGTCGGCAGGCTGTACGCCGTGTGGTATTGGGCCGGGCCGTAGCCGCCCGGCAGGACGAACGGACTTGCGGCGTGCACCCGCTTGCCGTTCATCGTCAGCGCCAGCGCGAAGCACCGGAACTGGCCGGTCTTGCAGGTGCGCTCCGCACCCATGTGCACCCCGGCCGAGGATGCCACACCACCGGACGCGGCCACCACAACCGCGAACAGGGCGGCGGCAACGAGCAGTCGTCGTCTCACGTGCTTCCCCCTCTTTCTGCCGGCGGCTGGCCGACACGTCTGGGTTGGCCGCGCGCCACGCGCGAGCCGGTGATCCATCCCCTTGTCGTCCGGCGCCCCGCACCGGGGACGGTCCCGGAACAGGAGCCGAGAGGACGCCCGATTGAACCTCATTCCTGAGTTTCTGTCAAGATGGCAAGCCGGCCCGACGGCGTTGCCAGATGTGCAGACGCAAAGCCCGTCCGGAGAACGACGGAGGGGCCCTTCCGGGCCCCTCCGCGGTCAGTGCGTGATCGGTCGAACGTCGTTCAGCGTGCGGCGACGAACCGCGGCGCCGTGCGCCCCGAGTGCGGCGCCTGGCGCACGACCGGAGCCGTGCAGATGCCGGCCGGGTCGGCCGTCGTGCCGGTGTTGCCCCGCCACGTGTTGCCCGTGCCAGCCGTGCCCGAGCCGGTCGAGTCGTCCTCGCAGTCGTTCTGCGCGTTGCCCGACGCGGTGTTGCTCAGGATGCGGTTGTTGAGCGCATCGGAATCGGCCACGATCCCCCACGAGCCGCTGTTGGCGCTGTTGGCCTTGACCAGCATGCCGACCTGGTCGGACAGCCAGATGTTCACATCGTTGCCGGACGTGTTGTTGGTCTGCACCTTGGTCGCGCCGTTGGCCTCGAACAGCAGGATGCCGGCGGACGCCGCAGAGTTGAGATCGGCGTAGCTGTTGTCCTGCACCGTGTTGGATGCGACGGTAGCGACGGCGTTGCGGCTGATCTGGATGCCGTTCTGGGCGATGTCGGGCGTGGTGCCGACGCCGAGCACGGTGTTGTTCTTGATCGTCGCGCTGGAGCCGGCGCCATCGACGTAGATGCCGCCCTTCTGGTACTGGTCGATCGTGTTGCCGGTGATCGTCGCGTGGCCAATCTGGCCGGCGGACGTGCGGCCGACGCCGATCGCGAGGCCCTGCTGGCAGCCGCGCAGCCCGGTGTTGCCGCTCCACACCTGGGTGATGTGGTTGTCGGCGATGGTCGCCGTCGCGCCGCCCTGCACCTTGACGCCCCAGCCGTCGGAGCCGCAGAAGATGCTGTCGGGAAGCGGGCCGGTCACGGTGAAGTTCTTGATGCTGGCACCGGTGATCGCGCCGTCGAACATGACGATCGCGTCGGGCGCGGTCATGCTGGCGGGCGCCTTGATGACGGCCGTCTGGCTGCCGACACCGACCAGCTTGACGCCGCTGGTGGAGACGGTGACCTGCTCCGTGTACGTCCCCGGGCACACCTTGATGGTGGTCGAAGGACCGGATGCGAAGTTGACCGCGTCCTGGATCGTGCTGTACGCCAGCGAGCTGGCGTTGCAGTTGCTGGGCGTTGCGTGGCCGTCACCGTCAACGACGATGGTTCCGGCCAGTGCGCTGCTCACGCCCACCGTGAGCGTCGCTGCGAGCGCAGCGACGAACGCGAGTGCCTTGTACATACGAATGTACCCCCTCCTATATACGGAACCCCGCCGATTATCGGGAGCGCGGGGCTTTCATCAGAGCGGGTGACACTCTACTGCGGAGAACCGGAACGTGTTGCATATCACACGGGATGCGTACAATTTCACAACGAACTGACTGGCGAACCAGTACTTACGTATGGTGCCACCAGTCGTCCACCTGCTCGCCGTCGCCGCCGGCCGGACGATCGCTCCCCACGGCGAGCATCTCCAGGCCCTCGGGGCCGGCCGCGACGCCGCGGATCGTACTGGGGGCGACGCGGACGACGTCCCATGGCCCCACGTCCACGATGTCGTCGTCCACGCGGATCCGGCCCGACCCGGACACGACCACGTAGACCTCCTCCTGCTCGCTGTGGCGGTGGCCCATGGTGGTGCGGAAGTCCGGCGGGTACCGGAAGTAGCTGACCCCGAGGTGGTCCGAGTCGAGGTGGCTCCGCCCGAAGCGCGCGTCGATGCCGTACTCCTCCGCCGCCGGCGAGGGGTCGATCGCCATCATGTTGATCCTGGTGTAGCCGGACACGGTCGCCTTCCTGGTGATGTGGACGAGGACGTCGTGATCCGATCGTATCCCCGTGGCCGTCACAGGCCCTGCATGCGCCGCAGCGTCGGCCCGGCGTGCTCCTCCTCGTAGGCGAGGTGCGCGAGCAGGTGGCCGGCGAGGTCGCGCAGCGCCGCGGCGACGCGGGCCCGGGCGCCGGGGTCGCCGTCCAGGGCCGCCGCCTCGGCCTCAACCCGATCGAGCAGGTCGGACACGGCCCGGTGCTCGGCCTCGAGCCGGTCGACCACGCCGCCGATGGCAGGGTCGGTGCGGCGCAGCGCCGGGAACAGCGCCCGGTCCTCGAGCCGGTGGTGCAGATGCACGAACCTGCAGTACCGCAGGCACGAGACGCGCAGCTGCCAGATCGGGCCGGTCCGCTCCAGCTCCTCCAGCGCCTCCCGCAGCTCCCCGGCGGGGAGCCCGTCGAGCACGGCGGCCGCCAGCCCCTCGACCGTCTCCAGATCGGCCCGGATCAGGCCGTGCACCCAGAGCAGTTCCTCGTACAGCGCGGCGCCGAACGGGGTCTCGGGCGGCTGCTGGGAGGTGGCCATCGGTGCACGCTAGTGTGCGGCGATGGAGTACCGCGAACTGGGACGCACGGGGGTTGCCGTCAGCCCGCTCTGCCTGGGCACGATGATGTTCGGCGCGTGGGGCAACCGCGACCACGACGACTCGATCCGGATCATCCACCGCGCGCTCGACGCGGGCATCAACTTCGTGGACACCGCCGACGTCTACGCCGCCGGCGAGTCCGAGGAGATCGTCGGCCGCGCCCTTGAGGGGCGGCGCGACGACATCGTGCTGGCGACCAAGTTCCACGGCTCGATGGGCGACGACCCCAACCGCAAGGGCAACTCGCGGCGCTGGATCGTGCGCGAGGTCGAGGAGAGTCTGCGCCGCCTGCGCACCGACTGGATCGACCTCTACCAGGTGCACCGCCCCGAGCCGGACACGGACGTGGACGAGACGCTGGGCGCGCTCACCGACCTCGTCCGCGCCGGCAAGATCCGCTACTTCGGCAGCTCCACCTTCCCGGCGCACGCGATCGTCGAGGCGCAGTGGGTGGCCGAGCGCCGCGGTCGCGAGCGGTTCGTGACCGAGCAGCCGCCCTACTCGCTGCTGGTGCGCGGAATCGAGGCGGACGTGCTGCCCGTCTGCGAGCGCTACGGCATGGGCGTGCTCAGCTGGAGCCCGCTGGCCGGCGGCTGGCTGTCGGGCGGGTACCGCACCGGCCACGAGCTGCCGCAGAGCTCGCGGGCGGAGCGGATCCCACAGCGGTTCGACATGTCGCTGCCCGCCAACCAGCGCAAGCTGGAGGCGGCCGACGCCCTGGGGGCGCTGGCCGACGGAGCCGGGCTGACCATGATCCAGATGGCCCTCGCCTTCGTCACTGCGCACCGCGCGGTCACGTCGGCGATCATCGGCCCGCGGACGATGGAGCAGCTCGAGTCCCAGCTCGAGGCGCTGGACGTGACGCTGCCGCCGGACGTGCTCGACCGGATCGACGAGATCGTCCCGCCCGGCATCAACCTGAACCCCGCGGACGCGGGCTACCTGCCGCCTGCCCTCGCCGATCCGGTTCGCCGCCGCCGGATCACCGTCGCCTAATCGCCGTCGGAGGCGAGCACCAGCTCGCCGTCCACCGACTCGACCGGCGGCGCGTCGGCCGCGTGCACGTCGTGGACGAAGCGCCCGCCGCGGAACCACGACGCGGCCGCCGCCACCAGGCAGCACCCGATCGCGAAGTCGAACGCCTCGTGGAGGCCCTCCGAGAACGCGTGCGAGATCAGCCCCGGGAAGTAGCTGCGACTGGTGAGGTGCGCCGCCTGGGCCGCCGTCAGGTGGTGCAGCGACGGGCCGAGCAGCTCGTGCATCGGGTTGTAGCCGAGGAAGGACGCGAACAGCAGGCCGACCGGCGGCAGGTGCGAGATGCGCTCGGCGTCGCCGGCCGCGACGCCCTGCGCGACCAGGCCGTGCTGGAGGCTGGAGGGCAGCGCGTCGGCCAGCCCCAGGATCATCAGCGAGAAGAAGATGCCGATCGAGAGCACCAGCGCAGAGTTCTGGAACGTCGTCGCCATGCCGGCGCCGACGCCGCGCCGGTTGGGCGGCAGGCTGTTCATGATCCCGGCCTGGTTGGGCGAGGCGAACAGGCCCATGCCGATCCCGACCATCAGCAGCAGCCCGGCGAAGTAGGTGTAGGAGAAGTTCACCGGCAGCTCCTCCAGCAGGTAGAACGAGAGCGCGGCGATCAGCATGCCGCCGGTCGCGAACGGCCGCGCGCCGAAGTGGTCGGAGAGCCAGCCCGAGGCGGGGCCGGCGACGAGGAAGCCGACCGTCAGCGGCAGCATGTAGACGCCGGCCCAGAGCGGGGTCTGGGAGAAGCTGTAGCCGTGCAGCGGGAGCCAGATCCCCTGGAGCCACATGATCAGCATGAACATCAGGCCGCCGCGGCCGAGCGACGCCAGCAGCGTCGCGATGTTGCCGAACGTGAAGGCACGGATGCGAAACAGCGAGAGGCGGAACATCGGGTCCTCGGTGCGCACCTCGATCACGGCGAACACGGCCAGCAGCACCAGGCCGCCGATCATCGAGCCGTACACCTTCGGGTTCGTCCACCCCATCACGTGGCCGCCGTAGGGCTGGATGCCGTACGTGATGGCCACCAGCACCAGGATCAGCCCGACCGCGAAGGTGATGTTGCCCCACCAGTCAATACGCGCGGGCTGGCGGATGCCGCGCTCCTCGAGCTTCCACCATGACCAGAACGTGCCGAACAGGCCGACCGGGACGGAGACGAGGAAGACCAGTCGCCAGTCCACCGGCCCGAGGATGCCGCCCAGGACGAGGCCGATGAAGGAGCCGGCGATGCCGGCCACCGCGTTCACGCCCAGCGCCAGCCCGCGCTGGTCGTGAGGGAAGGCATCGGTCAGGATCGCTGACGAGTTCGCGAACAGGAAGGCGCCGCCGACGCCCTGCCCGATCCGCATCACGATCATCCACAGCGCGGCCTGGCTGCCGTCCATCCAGGTCACGGAGAGCAGCAGCGAGAACACGGTGAAGATGGCGAAGCCGAGCGTGAACATGCGCACGCGGCCGTAGATGTCGCCGACGCGGCCGAAGCTGACGACCAACACGGCGGTCGCCACCAGGAAGCCCATGATCATCCACAGCAGGTAGCTGGAGTTGCCCTGCTGGAGCGGGTCGAGGCGGATGCCGCGGAAGATGTCCGGCAGCGCGATCAGGACGATCGAGGAGTTGATGGTCGCCATCAGGATCCCGATCGTCGTGTTCGAGAGCGCCACCCACTTGTAGCGGTCGTGCCGCGCCGCCGGAGCCGTCATTCCGCCCCGTGCTCCAGCTCTGCCAGCAGCTCGCGCACGTGGCGGCGCTTCCCGGTCAGCTCGTCCTCCAGGTCCTCCAGGGCGCGGCGGCGAGTGCGCACCACGCTCAGCTGGGTGTCGATGTGGGAGATCGACTGGCGCATGATCTCGGCGCGGGCACCCTCGTCCGGGGCGGGGGTGGCGTGCCAGCGCTCCCGCAGCTGCGCGCGCGCATCCTCGGCGGCCACCCAGTCCTGGAGCTGGGTCAACGAGAGGCCGAGCAGGTCGCGGATGCGGAGCAGGTCGCGCAGCCGCGCCTCGTCGGTTGCGTCGTAGAGCCGGTGGGCGCCGTCGGCGCGGTCGCGCCCGGGGAGCAGCCCGAGCTCCTCGTAGTAGCGCACGGTGCGGGCGGTCGCCCCCACCCGGCGGGCGAGCTCGCCGATCCTGAACTGCTCGATGTCGATCGCCATCATCGGAGCTGGTCTCCTTACAAAATCTTCCGTCTATGGAAGGTTAGCATGCCGATACGGACGGATGGGTCCGGTGGTAATCTCATCCTCACGTCAAGATGTCATAACGACGGGCCAAGGTCAACCCCTGGAGGCGCCATGCACGTCCGCTGGTACGGCCAATCCGCGTTCACCCTCACGGGCAGCGATCACACCGTGACGATCGACCCCTTCGGCGACCTCTCGGTGCCGGGGCGCGAGCTCCGCTTCGACTACCCGGCTGTGCCGGAGCACGAGGCAGACGTCCTGTTGATCACGCACGAGCACATCGACCACAACCACGCCGAGGCGGTGACCGGCGAGCCCCACGTCGTGCGGTCGACCGCGGGCCGCTTCACCACCCCGATCGGCGAGGTGGTCGCGATCGCGTCCGAGCACGATGGGCAGGCGGGCACGGTGCGCGGGCCGAACACGATCTTCGTGCTCGAGCTGGACGGCGCCCGGCTCTGCCACATGGGCGACTTCGGCCAGCCCGCGCTGCGCCCCGAGCAGCGGGAGGCGATCGGCGACGTGGACGTGCTGTTCGTCCCCGTCGGGGGCGGCCCCACGCTGGACGCCGCCGGAGCGGCCGAGGTGGTCGCCACGCTGCAGCCGGCGGTGGTCGTCCCCATGCACTACCGCACCGATGCGATCGACTTCCTCGAGCCCGCCGACGCCTTCCTCGAGCGCTTCGACGTGTGGGAGACGCCCGACCGCTTCGACCTCGACGCGGCCCGCCGCGACCGGCCGCTGGCGGTGTCGGCGGAGCGGCCCCGATGATCGCCCCCGGCCGATGATCGTCGTCACGCTCTCCTGGCAGCTCGGCGTCGACGGGGAGCGGATCGGCGAGCTGCTGGGCGAGCGCCTCGGCCTGCCCGTGGTGAACCGCCAGATCGTGCGGGCGATCATGCGCGCGCTGCGCCTGCGCGCCACGGCGGCCGAGGGGACGGTGCCGACCTGGCGCGCCGATGCCGGAGCGGGGCTGTCCGAGTGGTTCGGCGTCGCCGAGCTGCGGGCGGTGCCGGGCCAGGCGGAGCAGGCGCACCGCACGACCGAGAGCGTGCTGCACGAGGCGGGGCGCCAGTCCTGTGTCGTCGTCGGCCGCGGCGGGTTCGCCGCGCTGGCCGACCACGCCGACGCGCGGCACGTGCGGCTGATCGCGCCCGCCGAGTGGCGGATCGACCGCGTTGCCGCCGAGCGCGTGGTGACGCGAACCGAGGCCCGCCGGCTGGTGGCCGCCGACGACCGGATGCGCCGCGGCTACATCGGCCGGCACTACGCCAGGCGGCTGGACGACCCGTCAAACTTCCACCTGATGATCACCGCCAGCCGCTTCACGGACGAGGAGCTGGTCGAGGTGATCGTCGCCGGCCTGCCAGCGGGCACCGCCTCGTCGGACGGCGTGACCGCGATCGGCGCCTGAGCGGACTCGGTCAAGCGCCGAGGCGGGGCGAGACGCCGTCGATCATCGAGTCGATCAGGCAGCTCTCGCACAGGTGCAGCTGGAGGCGCCCGAGCAGCACGCGATAGCGAGAGGGGTTCGGACACGGGGCGCGCCCAGGGGCTCGCTCACACCAGCCGCCCGGGTGCTGCTCCGGTTCGAGGCGGACAAGCGGCTCGTCGGGGGGCGTCATCGCCGGCCCCGGGATCGATGTGCGCGCATCCGCTGCATGCACACATGACGCACGAGGACGGTGCGATCTTCGCACCACTCTTGACCTCTGCCCGGAGGCGGCGGTACCCTCGCGGCGTCGTTGATGCTCCAAGGAGGATGGTCGTGGGCCGGATCGCAGGGATCGCCGTCGTCGTCGTGTGCGCACTGTCTGCGGGAGCGCCCGCGGCAATAGCTGCGCAGACGGGATCGCTCGAGCTCTCGCCGGGCACCTTTGCGTACCCACGCGTCGTCGTCGGCGCCTCCCACGGCGCGACGTTCCTCGTCACCAACCACGGCACCCAGCGCACGCCCGCGCTGGCCGACTCGCTGTCCGGGTCGGCCGAGTTCGCCGTGGTCAAGGATGGCTGCCTGGGCAAGGCGCTGCCGGCAGCCGGGCAGTGCCAGATCAAGGTCAACTTCGCACCGTCGGCGGGCGGTGCGGCGGCCGCGACGCTGACCGTCGCGGCGGGCGGCACCGCGGTCTCCGCCGATCTCAGCGGCCGGGGTACCGTCGCCGCCGAGCTCGCGCTCGATCCACCCTCGGTCGACTTCGGCACGGTCGCCGGCGGCACGACCAGCGCGCCGCATACGCTCACCCTCTCCAACACCGGCGGCCAGACGGCGAAGTCGGTATCGGCCGGCATCACCGGGGCGAACGCCGGCGAGTTCGCGGTGTCATCGACCACCTGCGGCTCGACGATCAAGGCGGGCGCGGCGTGCACGATCGATGTCACCTTCACCCCGCCGGCCGGCTCCGGGCCGGCGTCGGCGACGCTGAGCGTGACGTCAGCGCAGGGCTCGGCCGCGGCCGCGCTCACGGGCAGCGGCCCCTGCCTCGTGCACCAGAACGGCTATGGCGCCACCTACCTCAGCTGCCAGCCGCTGGGCACGCCGGGCAGCCCCGCGACCTACACGCAGACGATGGCCGCGCAGGCGGCGCACGCGTACGACTCCAGCGCGACGATCACGACCGCCACATGCCCGTCCGGGGCAGTCGTCGAGATCACGAGCGGCGGGAACGCGATCGTGTGGCAGTACACGGGCACGCTGGCCGGATACACGGAGCGAACGGCCGGGAGCTCGGGCGCCTGCCCGACGACGGGCTCGCGCACCTGGAACTGACCGGCCGGGTTCACCGGGAATCCGATCGGGGTATCAGCCCGGCGTGCCGGGTCATCGGATCGATCGCGGAACGTTCCTGCGGGGAGCCGCCGCAGCCGCGATGACCACCCTGCCCGCCGCTCGCGCGCTCGCCTCGACCTCATGGGGCGGCGACGCCCCCTGGCCGTTGCCGGCGCACGACCTGGCGGGCACGCGGCACGCCCTCTCGGGGCCGGCGCTGCTGGGCGAGCGGTGGTCGGCGACCCTCGACGGCGGGATCCCCGGCGCGGCCGCGCTGGTGGGCGACCTGGCCGTCGCCGCGTCGCTGGGGGGCGACGTGGCCGCGTTCGAGCTGGCCGGCGGCCGGCGCCGCTGGCGACGCAGGTTCGGCACCGCGACCTACGGCAGCGGCGCCGACGCGCGGCAGCTCGGCTTCTTCGGCGGCGCGGCGGTCGAAGGGCGCCACGTGGTGGTGGCGTCCGACCGCGTGCGGGCGCTCGACCTCGCCACCGGCGCGACGCGCTGGACGGCGGCGCCGATCCGCACGGCGCAGAGCGACGACTACTTCTGGGGGCCGCCGATGATCGCCGGCGACCTGGTGCTGGTCGGCTCCGGCTCGGGTGCCGAGCTGCCGACGGCGCGCGGCCGCGTCACCGCCTACGGCCTGTTCGACGGGCACATGCGGTGGAGCACGCCGATGACGCCAGCGGGCGGCGAGGGCGGCGGCGTGCTGGCGCCGGCGACGGTCGATCGCCGGCTGGGCCTGCTCTACGTCGGTACCGGCTCGTCGTACGGCACGCCGGTCGGGCGCGCACCGGGCACGTGCTCGCTGGTCGCGCTGCACCTGCACTCGGGGAAGCGCGCGTGGCGCGACCAGGTGTATCCGGGCGACACCCACGGCTTCGACTTCAACAGCGCACCCGTGCTGGTCGGCCCGCGGCTGCTGGTGCTGGCCAACAAGGATGGCTTCCGCGCGTGGGACAGGCTCACCCGGCGGCGCCTATGGCATCGGCGGCTGACTCCCTCCACCGACTCCACCGGGGCGGCCGGACCGACCACAGGCCCGGAGGGCGGCCCCGTCGCAACCGACGGCCGGCGTATCTACGTGCTGTCCAACGACAACGACACGGGGACGTGCGTCGCGGCGGCGCTGGCCCCGTGGACGGGCGAGCCGATCTGGCACCACCGGCTGCCGTCGTTCTCGTTCACCGCTCTCGCGGTCGGCGGCAGCCGGGTGTTCGCGAGCTGCGCCGACGGCGTGCTGCGGGTGCTCGACGCCGCCACCGGCCGGGACGTCGCCGACGTGCCGCTGGGCGACCCCAGCACCGCCCCGCCCGCGATTGCGCCGCGCTCGGTCGTGGTCGGGACGGGTGCCGCCCCGTTCCTGCCGGGCGAGCGGCTCGTCTGCCTCGGCGGCTGACCTCCCGCCGGTGCTAGATGATCCGGCGGATCGCGACGATCCACCACGAGCTGAGCGGCTCCCTGTCGACCCGGGCGCCGGAATGCGGCGCCGCCTCGACCAGGCCGTGGCCGATGTAGATGCCGACGTGGCCGCCGCCGTAGGTGAAGACGAGATCGCCGGGCCGGATCGCGGAGCGGCGGACGCTCCGCCCCATGCGGATCAGACCGCTGGTCGAGTGCGGCAGCCGCATCCCGATGCGACCGTACGACCACACCACCAGGCCCGAGCAGTCGAATCCTCCCGGACGGGCCCCGCCCCAGCGGTACGGCGTGCCCAGCTGGCCCAGCGCGGCGCGCACAACCGTGCCGCGGCGGTGCGTGATCCGCTGATAGCTCCACAGCCGCACCAGCCAGGCGTGACGCGCCTGGCGTAGCGCCGCGACGGTGTGGGCACGGCGGATGCGCAGCGGCGGCGCGACCCGCACGCCGACTTGCCAGCCGGCGCGGCGGGCGGCGAGGTAGGCGCGGTAGGCCGCGACCCACTCGCGGTGCAGCACCTCGGGGTGGGAGACGGGCGGGTGCGCCGCGGGTGCCGGGCGACCCCCACCCGGCGAGTGATCCCCCGTGACCGGCGAGATCCCGGCGGCGAAGGCGGACGGCGTGCAGGCGAGCAGCATGAGCGCGGCAAGCGCAATGCGCAGACGAGACAAGGATGACCCCTTGATCGTGGACAGGAAGGCTGGCGGCGACGACCCCCGTGGCCGGCAGCAGCGGCATCACGGCCGTTCAGCGAACCCGGTACGGGCGAACGGCGGCGATGCCTGCGATGTTTCGATCGTCCTCGTCCTCGGCCGCAGCGGCCGGTCCCTCGACCCCGGTTACCACGAACCGGGGAGGCGGTTCACCGATTCTGACGCACCTCCGTGGCCCGGAGGGGTGCCTTTTCAGGTGGGCCAGCGTCGTCGGCGAGTGAAGTCGGGACGGCCTCTCATCACAAACCCGGCTGCACATACCCCCGCAGCAACCCGACGCGTGAGCCACAGCGCCGTCCGCCGTAGTTCGTAGGGTGTCAGGCGATGCAACGGCTCTCCGGAACACGACTGCTGCTGATCGGCCTGGCGGCCGGCGTCCTCCTCGGACCCGGCGCGGCGCAGGCGGCGACGTCGCTGGTCGGGATCGTCGGCTCCAGCGGCACGCGGGCTGCCGTGGCGCCGACCGGCCGGCTGCTCACGTCCGAGGCCGCGCCGTCCCAGTTCCGCGGGTTCCACGCGTACGCCGCCAGCGGCTCGTGCACGCTGATCGGAACCGTGCCGGCGTCGAACGGCTACGTCATCCGCCAGATCGTGTTCGACACGTACGACGACCCCAGCCCCGGCAGCGCCTCGGCGATCCAGGTCTACATCGGGAACTGCTTCACGTTCCCGATCGCCACCGCCCATCCGGGGACGGTGGGCGTGACGCAGGTCGACTTCGATCCCGGCCAGGCGCTCAAGGCCGGCACGCAGCTCTACTACCTGAACGCGGGCGGGGCGCACGCGACGCTCTGGATCCGCGGCTACACCGTGCCGCCGGTCGCCGTGCCCGCCAACTCGCCGTTCTGACCCCTCGGCGACGACCTCCCAGACCGCCGTCTACGCCTGAGGCAGCTTCTTGGCGCCCCGCTTGGTGACCGGGTTCGACGGTGGCGGCACCATCGGCCCGATGTCGCCGTCCGGCGCCTCGTCGAGGTCGACGATGACGGGGGCGTGGTCGCTCGGCCCCTTGCCCTTGCGCGCCTGGCGGTCGATCCAGGCCGCCCGCACGCGCTCGGCCACCGGGGCGCCGGCCAGGATCAGGTCGATCCGCATGCCCAGGTCCTGGTGGAACATGCCCGCCCGGTAGTCCCAGTACGAGAACACCCGCTCGTCCGGCCACCGCTCGCGCACGACGTCGTGCAGGCCGACTCCCTGGAGCGCCGCCAGCGCCTCCCGCTCAGGCGCGGTCACGTGCGTCTGGCCGATGTACGCGTCGGGGTCGAACACGTCTGCGTCGGTCGGGGCGATGTTGATGTCACCGCAGACGACGGCCGAGTCCGGCCCGGCGGCCACCACGGCCCGAAGGGCCGCCAGCCACTCGAGCTTGTACGCGTAGTGGTCGGAGCCGGGCTCGCGCCCGTTCGGCACGTAGACCGAGTGCACGCGAACGCCGCCGCACGTGGCGGCGACCGCCCTCGCCTCCGGGTGCGGGAACCCGGGGGCGCCCTCCAGCCCGGGCACGACGTCGTCCAGACCCACCCGCGAGAGGATCGCCACGCCGTTCCACGCCGTCTCGCCGTGCGCCGCCGCCGCGTACCCGCGGCCGGTCAGCGCGGCGTCCAGCAGCTCCGCGAACGCGTCGTCGGCGAGCTTCGTCTCCTGGAGACAGACGACGTCCGGCTTTCGCTCGTCCAGCCAGGGCAGAAGCCGCGGCATCCGCTGCTTCACCGAGTTGACGTTCCAGGTCGCGATCCGCACCGGCTGCACGGTACCCGAGCTTCGCCGGCCGAAGCGAGTATCGTGGAGGCCATGGGTGGTAGCCGCTACGACGAGCTCTGCGCCTCTCACGTCTGGCAGGTGCCGGAGCGGTACAACATCGCCGAGGACGTCTGCGACAAGCACCCGGCGGACAAGCAGGCGATGGTCTGGGAGAGCTTCGACGGCGCCGTCCGCGACGTGACGTGGGGTGAGCTGCAGCGGCTGGCGAACCAGGCGGCGCACATGCTGGCGGACCGCGGCGTGGAGCGTGGCGATCGTGTCGCCGTGGTGCTGCCGCCGACGCCGGAAGCCGCGGCGGTCATGTTCGGCGTCTGGAAGCTGGGCGCGATCCTGCTCTCGATGTCGGTGCTCTACGGCGACGAGTCGATCCAGCACCGGCTCAAGGACTCAGGCTCCAAGGTGCTGGTCACCGACGACGGCAATGCACCCCGGTTCGCGCACGACTGGGCGCCGACGACCTGGGTGCTCCGGGCCGCCGACCTGGCCGCCGCTGCGGATGCTGTTGTCACCTGCGACACTGCCGCCGACGACCCGGCCCAGCTCTACTACACGTCCGGCACGACCGGGCTCGCGAAGGGCATCGTCCATGCCCACCGCTACCTGCTCGGCCACGAGGAGTTCCTCTACTGCCACGAGGTGGAGGACGGCGAGCGGTTCCACGGGATGGGCGAGTGGGCGTGGGCCGCGGGGATCGCGCCCCTGCTCGGCCCCTGGCGGCTGGGGGCGCTGCAGTGCGTCTACCGGCGCGAGGGCGGCTTCGACCCGCACAAGCAGCTCGCCTTCCTCAGCCGCCACGTCGTGACGAACGTGTTCACGACGCCCACCGCGATGCGGGCGATGATGGCGATCGAGGACGCCGGCGCGCGCTACCCCCAGCGGTTCCGCCGGGTCTGTTCGGCCGGCGAGCCGCTGAACCCCGAGGCGATCCGATGGTTCCGCGACCAGTACGGCGTCACGGTGCTCGACTACTACGGCCTCACCGAGTCGTATCCGCTGTGCGCGAACTTCCCGTTCATGGAGGTGCGCGAGGGCTCGATGGGCCGGCCGATGCCGGGCTGGGACGTGCAGATCCTGGATGAGGACGAGCAGCCCGTGGCGCCCGGCGAGCGCGGCGAGATCTGCCTCCGAGCCCGCTCGAATCCGCACTATCCGCTCGGCTACTGGAACAATCCCGAGGCGGGCCGCGAGACGTTCGACGGACCCTGGTTCCACAGCAAGGACGCCGCCCGGCAGGATCCCGACGGCTACTTCTGGTACGAGGGCCGCGCCGACGACGTGATCATCTCGGCCGGCTACCGGATCGGGCCGTTCGAGGTGGAGTCGATCTGCCTCGAGCACGCCGCCGTCCGCGAGGCCGCGGCCGTTGCCGCGCCGGACGAGCTGCGCGGGAACGTGGTCAAGGCGTTCGTGGTGGTGGCGGACGGCCACGAGGGCTCCGACCAGGTGGCCGCCGAGATCCAGGCGCTCGTCCGCCAGCGGCTGGGCGCGCACGCCTACCCCCGGCGAGTCGAGTTCGTCTCCGAGCTGCCGAAGACGCTGACCGGCAAGATCCGCCGCATCGAGCTACGCCAGGCCGAGGCCGAGCGCGCCAGGGCTTGAGCCCCTCGCTCCACCTCGACCATCGCGCTGCTAGGAGACGAAGGCCTTTCGGACCGCGGCCGCCGTCCACTCGTTGGTGCCGTGGATCGTCGGAACCTTCTGTGCGTTGAGCTGTGCCGCGATCTTCTCCAGCGACATCCGCTCGCCGAGCATCGCGTTGATCCGCGTGCGCCATTCATAGTCGCGTCGGTTGCAGAGCTCATGGGCCAGCCGCACATTGTCCGGAGTCAGGTGCCCTCCACGAGATTTGAGCACGGGATAGTGGTCGGCTGTCGGAGACCAATCGGAACCGGTTGAGCGGTGATCGAACCACCCGCGCCCTCGGAAGCAGTAGCACTGCGGCATCTCGCAGCACACGTCGACGATCTGACCATCGCGGGCGAGCTGCCGGAGGATCCCACTGACACCGAGGCTCTCAAGCCTCTCGGCGGCAGCAGGTTCAGCCGGCATGTGGGCGTCAGGTACCTGGGCTTCGTCATCCATCCATGACCTCCGGTTCGTCGAGCGTCGATGCCGGCGCCGGTGCACCTCACTTCCTCGTCAGAGGGTCGGAACCAGCAACCCCCGGCTGGACAGCTCGACCAGACCGCCGAGCGCGTCCAGGTAGTCGCCTCTGAGCGTCGGGATGCGGTTGAGCTCGGCAAGCGTCTGGGCGTGCGTCCAGGCCGCGTCGCGGGCGCGGGTGACGCTCCACATCCCGACCACGTCGTCGATCCGGCCCAGGGCCGCATCGGCGACCCCGACCAGGCCTTTGTCGAACTCACCCTTGACCTGTGCCTCGACCGCTGCCAGCAGGGTGTTCACCCGCTGGAAGTCGTGGTGCTGCGGCGAGCCGTCGTGCAGCGGCCGGCCGGAGTCGCGCGCGACCTCGGCGAGCGCCTGGCAGAGGTCGAAGTTGATGTGCGCGTTCATGCCCGCCAGGGCGAACTGGATCGCAGCCAGGTCGCTGCGGCCGCGGGCCTCGAACAGCGGCCGCCATGCCGAACTGGGCCGCGCGCCGGCCCTCTCCGCATCGATCGCAGCGAAGTAGCGACCGGCGAACACCACGTCGAGCTGAGCCACGAACGCCGTGTCCTCGAATTCCACCGTGGCCACCCGCTCGCGCACCGCCAGGGTCACGGCCAGATACAGGTGGTTGAACCGCGCCACGCCATCACCGGCGGTCAGGGACGACTCGATCGCTCGCATCCGCTCGACCACCGAGTCGATCGGATTCGGCGCGGTGTGCTCGCTGGCGCCCACGGCTCCGGAGCCTACCCCGCCGGCGGGGCTCCGCCGGCCGCGGGAAATCCCTGGAATGAAGAGCGGACGACGGGGCTCGAACCCGCGACCTTCGGCTTGGGAAGCCGACGCTCTACCAACTGAGCTACATCCGCGTATCGGCCCCGGATTCTACCCGGCCCACGCCGGCCGGCGGAGCCGATCGGCTCAGGCCGCGGACTCGCGCTCGGCCCAGGACTCCTCGAGCGCGTTCAGCAGCACGTCGGCCGGCTGGGCACCGGGCACCCCGTACTTTCGATCGAGCACGAAGAACGGCACGGAGGTGATGCCGTACGCGGCGGCCTGCTGCTCGTCGGCACGCACGTCCTCGGTGTAGCCGTCGCCGGCCAGCATCTCGGCGACCTCGTCACGGTCGAGCCCGGCCTCGGCGGCGGCCTCGACCAGGGCGTCGCGGTCACCGATCGCACCGCCCTCGGTGAAGTACATGGCCAGTAGCCGCTCCTTGGCCGCGTCCTGGAGCCCGCGGTCGTGCGCGAGGTGCAGCACGCGGTGCGCGTCGAACGTGTTGCCGCGCCGGGCACGGCGGAAGTCGAACGGGATCCCCAGCTCGGCGCCCTGCCGCTCGGTCTGCTCGTGCATCGAACGGGCCTCGTCCAGGCTGATGCCGCGGCGGCGGGCCAGCTCCTCGTCCGCCGTGCCGGCGTCGGCCGCGATGCTCGGGTCGAGCTCGAAGCTACGCCACCGCAGCTCGACCTGGTCGCGGTGCGGGAAGCGCTCCAGTGCGCGCTCAAGCTGGCGCTTGCCCATGTAGCACCACGAGCACACCACGTCCGACCACACCTCAACGACGATCCCCGCCACGCCCAAATCGTAGCGACGGGCGACCGAGCGTCAGGTCGAGGGGTTGCTGCCGCCACCGCTGTCCGGGGCGTGGTCGTCGCCGTGGCGACCGAAGGTCGCCGGGTCGGCTGCGCGGATCATGTCCGCGACGCCGTCGTCGCCCTTGACCACGAACGCGAACCAGCCCACCTTGAGCGCGCTGAGCTTGGCCGCGTCGCGCATCGCGTACACCTTGGTCGCGGCGTCGGTCTTGACGGTGACCGCCTTGCCGTCGCGCCCGGTGACGGTCAGCGAGCTCGCGCCGATCGCCGTGATCTTGCCGCCGACGATCTGGCCGTCGTGATCCCAGCCGTGCCCGCCGCCGTGATCGTGGAACGCCTTGCGGAGCGCGGCCGGATCGGCCGCGCGCACGACGTCGGCGACGCCGTCGTCGCCCTTCTGTACGAACGCGACCCACCCGGTCTTGAGCGCGGCCAGCTTCACCTGCTTGCGCATCGCGTAGACCCTGGTCGAGGCGTCAACCTTGACGGTGACGCTCTTCCCGTCGCGACCGGCCAGGGTCAGCGAGTCGGTGCCGACCGCGGTGATCTTGCCGCCGGCGACGTGCGCGCGCATCTCGTCCATCGACTTCTTGACGGCCGCGGGATCGGCCGCGCGCACCACGCTGGCCACACCGTCGTCACCCTTGAAAACGAAGGCGACCCATCCGGCCTTCAGCGCCGACAGCTTCGCCGGCTCACGGGCCGCGTACACCTTCGTGCCCGCGTCCACCTTGACGGTGACGGCCGTGCCGTCGTGTCCGGCCAGCGTCAGCGAGGACGCGCCGATGGCCGTGATCTTGCCCGCCACGATCCGCCCGTCCGGGCTGCCGAACGCGTGGTGGCCGAAGCCGCCCGCGTGGTGGTGGCCCCAGCCAAACCAGCCGTGGGCCGTGCTGTCGCCGCCGGCGTACGCGACGCCGCCGACCGTGAGCATGGCCATCAGTGCGAGCATGACGACTGTCCTGGTGCGCTTCAGCATGGAGCTCCTTGCCGGACGAGAGGTACTCCCATCATCCAGGCCGCGCGCCGCCGCGCAATCCCCCATTCAGGAACGGATGCGGGCGTAGGCCGACAGCGCCCGGTCGCGGGCCAGGTCGTGATCCACGATCGGTTCGGCCGGCTCCTCCACCCAGCGCGCCACGTACGTCCCGTCGGGGTCGAACTTCTCGGCCTGGAGCTCGGGGTTGAAGACCCGGAAGTACGGGGCCGCGTCGGCGCCGCAGCCGGCCGTCCACTGCCATCCCTGGGTGTTGTTGGCGAGGTCGGCATCGACCAGCGTGTCCCAGAACCAGCGCGCCCCCTCCTGCCACGGCAACAGCAGGTCCTTGACCAGGAACGACGCCGCCACCATCCGCACCCGGTTGTGCATCCACCCGGTCTCCCACAGCTGCCGCATCCCGGCGTCCACGATCGGGGAGCCGGTGCGGCCCTGCTGCCACGCCCGCAGGTCGCCCTCGTCGCTGCGCCAGGGGAAGTCCTCGAACGCCTGCTTCAGCGGATGCTCCGGCGTGGCCGGGAAGTGATAGAGCAGATGGTGGGAGAACTCCCGCCAGCCCAGCTCGGAGAAGAACTTGAGCGCCTCCATCCCGGGGCCGCGGCCGCGCAGGTCGTGCCACACCTGCCGGGGCCCGATCTCGCCGTGGTGCAGGTGCGGCGAGAGCCGCGACGTGCCCGCCACGTCGGGCCGCTCGCGGCGCTCGGCGTACTCGCCCAGCGCCCCCTCGCGGAACGCGTCCAGCCGCTCGCCGGCCCCGGCCTCCCCGGGCGTCCACTCGCGGGCCAGCCCCTCCGTCCACGCCATGTCCGGATCGAGCCCCAGCTCGTCCAGCTCGACGCCGGCCGGCCAGCGCTCCGGGGCCGCTATCCGGTCGGGCGCCGGCTCCGGATCCGGCGGCTCGCCCGAGGCCAGGCACGCCTTCCAGAACGGCGTGAACACCTGGTAGGGGCCGCCCGTGCCGGTGTGGATGTGCCACGGCTCGAACAGCAGCGCGGCGTTGCTGCTCTGAGCGACGATCCCGTCGTCGCGCAGGGCGGCCTTGAGCACGCGGTCGCGCTCGACCGCGCGCGGCTCGTAGCGGCGGTTCCAGAAGACGGCATCCGCCCCGGTCTCGGCGATCAGCCCGCGGATCGCCTCCAGGCTCGGCCCGCGGCGGATGACGAGCCGCGAGCCGTGGCGCCGCAGCTCGGCATCGAGCGAGGCCAGCGAGCGGTGCAGCCACCAGCGCGAGGCGCCGCCCGGCTCCCAGCCGCCCTCCTCCTCCGGCGCCCAGATCAGCACGGGATGACCGGGCCGCCGCGGCCGGCCGCGGCCCGCAGCGCCGGGTTGTCCGCGAGCCGCAGGTCCTGCCGGAACCACACGATCGCGGGGGCGTCGCTCAGGGCTTCTTGATCCCGTGCACCGGGCGGCCCAGCGCGCGCCACTGCCAGAGCGTGATGGTCGGCAGCCCGTCCTCGTACGGCACGATCTTGGGGTTGCGGCCCGACCTGGGAGCAGCGCACCGCGTGGTCGATCAGGTCGTCGCGGCTCTCCGCCACGACGACGTGGTGGCAGGCGGTGACCTAGCCGAACACCTCGCCGCACGCCGGGCACGGCCAGGGATCGGTGCGGATCGCGTACCAGTCGCCCTCGTTGGTGTCGGTGCCCTCCCCGGCGAGGATCTCCGAGAGCTCGTCGACCTCGTAGACGGAGGGAGCGGTGGGAACGCTCATCGAGTTCAGGCTAGCATCGCGGGTCATGGACCGTCCGACCCTGGCCGACTGGCAACGGCCGCCTCAGCACCGCTGGGCGTACCAGCACGTCCGCGAGATCATCCCCACCGCCCGCATCCGCCGCGGCGTCGGCCCACCCTCGCTGCTGCCCCGGGCAGAGCACGACGAGCTGACCGACATCCTGGCACCGGTGCTCGACCACACCTGGTGCGACGGGCTGCTGGTGCTGCACCGCGGCGCGATCGCCGCCGAGCACTACTCGACCGGGATGGATGCCGGCTCGACGCACCTGATGCAGTCGGTGATCGAAGTCGGTGTGCGGCATGGTGGTCGGGATCCTGGCCGAGCAGGGCGCGATCGACCCCGAGCGCGAGCCGTCTCCGACCACCTGCCCGAGCTGGCCGGCACGGCATTGGACGGCTGCACCGTGCGCCACGCGCTCGACATGCGATCGGGCACGAAGTTCAACGAGGACTACGTCGACCCCGAGGCGGACGTCCGCGTGTACGAGACGGTGATGGGCTGGAGCCCGCCGGAGCCGGGCGAGCAGCGCGCCCGACCTGTGGACGTACATCGCCGGCCTGACCAACGCGACGGCGCACGGCGAGCGGTTCGAGTACCGCTCGATCCTCACCGACCTGCTCGGCTGGCTGGTCGAGCGGACCGGCGGCGCCCCCTACTCCGAGGTCGTCAGCCGCGAGCTGTGGTCGCGGATCGGCGCCGAGCAGGACGCCGACATGACCGTCGACCAGCGGGCAACGCGCTCGCCGACGGCGGCATGTGCGCCACGCTGCGCGACCTCGCCCGCTTCGGCGAGCTGGTGCGCACCGGCGGCGAGCGGCATCGTCCCGGAGGCGTGGATCGAGGACACGATCCGCGGCGACGAGGAGTGCCGGCGCGCCTGGCTGGCCGGCGACCGCGTGGAGATGATGCCGGACGGCCACTACCGCAACCAGTGGTGGGTGCGCGACCCGGCCGGGATCCTGATGGCGCTCGGCATCCACGGGCAGATGATCTACGTCGACCGCCCGGCGCGAGCTGGTCGCCGTCGATGCTCTCGACCTGGCCCGACCCGCTCGACGACGACCTGCGCGCGGTCGGGATCCGGGCGATCGAGGCCGCCGGCAGCCTGCTGAACGCAGGCTGACCCGCCTACATGGTGTCTGGCGCCTCGACCCCGATCAGGTCGAGGGCGGTGGCGACCACCTGGCGGGTCGCCTCGCACAGCGCCAGCCGGCTCACCCGCAGCTCGGGCTCGGCCGGGAGCACCGGGCACTCCGTGTAGAAGCGGTGGAACGCGCGGGCCGTGTCCTGCACGTAGCCGACGACCCGGTGCGGGCCGCGCCGCTCGGCGGCCTCGGCCACCAGGTCGGGGAAGTCGGCGAGCTGCTTGACCAGTGCACGCTCCTCCTCGACCGGCTCCCAGCCGGGCTGCGGGCGCGCACCGGCCGCGTCGTCGCCGGCCTTGCGCAGGATGCCGGCGATGCGGGCGTGCGCGTACTGGCTGTAGTAGACCGGGTTCTCCGGCGTTCTGGCTGACGAGCAGGTCGAGGTCGAGGTCGATCGTCTGGTCGTGCGAGCGCTGCACCAGCGCCAGCCGGGCGGCGTCCGTCCCGATCTGGTCGAGCAGGTCGTCCAGCGTCACCAGCAGCCCCGACCGCTTCGACATGCGGCCGCCCTTGAGGTGGATCAGCTGGTAGATCTGCACGTCCACCCGGTCGGGCTCGTAGCCCAGCGCAGCGCCGGCTCCCTTCAGCCGGGGCGCGTAGCCGTGGTGGTCGGCGCCGAGCACGTAGACCGCGGTGTCGAACCCGCGCTCGAGCTTGGAGACGATGTAGGCGAGGTCGCCGGCGAAGTAGCTGGGCTTGCCGTTCGAGCGGAGGATGACGCGGTCCTTGTCGTCGCCGAAGTCGGTCGAGCGGAACCACAGCGCGCCGTCCTGCTCGTAGGTGTGCCCCGACGTCTTCAGCCGCTCGATGGTGCGCTCCACCGACCCGTCCTCGTACAGCGACCGCTCCCGGAACCACGAGTCGAACTCGACCCGGAACCGCTCCAGCGTCGTCCGGATCTCGGCCATCATCGCCGCCGTCCCCAGGCGCGACCACTCCTCGTCCGGCGCATCCGGCGGGAGCCCGAGCGACGCGGCGACCTCGGCGACGTAGGCGCCCTGGTAGCCGTCCTCGGGTGGCTCCTCGCCCCGCGCGCGGGCGGCCAGCGAGGCACCGAACAGGTCGATCTGGCGGCCGGCGTCGTTGAAGTAGTACTCGCGCGAGACCTCGTGGCCGGCGAAGGCGAACAGGCGGGACAGCGCGTCGCCGTAGGCCGCGTTGCGGGCGCTGCCCACGGTCAGCGGGCCGACCGGGTTGGCGCTGACGTACTCGACCTGCACCCGCTGTGGCTTGGCGGCGGCGCCGGCGCCGTAGCGCTCGCCCTCGTCCAGCACCCGGCCGACGACGTGGCCCAGCCAGGACGGCGTCACCCGCAGGTTGATGAACCCTGGACCGGCGATCTCGGCGCCGGTCAGCCAGGGCGACTCCAGCCGCTCGACGATCTGGCCAGCGATGTCGCGCGGCGCGCTCCGCAGCGGCTTCGCCAGCGCCATCGCGACGCCGCTCGCATAGTCCCCGTGCTGCGGGTCGGACGGGCGCTCGAGCCGCAGCGAGGCGCCATCGCCTCCCACCCCGGCGACGGCGGCCGCAAGGGGCGCAGCCAGCTCAGCCAGGACCGATCCGCTCATGCGGGGATGGTAGAGGGGGTCACCCTGTTAGGGTGGCAGCCATGGACGACAACCCACCAGACCGTCATCTCAACATCCACTTCACGCCGGAGATCATGGCCGGCGTCTACGCGAACTTCGCCAACGTCAGCCACTCCGACTACGAATTCACCATCACGTTCGCCCGCGTCGACCACGAGGTCGAGGACGAGGAGGTGCCCGGCGTCGTGGTGTCGCGCGTCAACCTCTCGCCGCGGTTCATGCGCGAGCTGATGGAGGCGATGCAGGACAACTACTCCAAGTGGAGCGCCCGCGAGGGGATCAAGAACCTCCCCGAGATCGCGGACGAGAACGACCTCTACGACGAGCCCGAGTAGGCGCGCGCGACCGCGATCCGCTCCATCACGGGCGGGTGGTCGAACAGCAGCCACACCGCCCAGCGGGGCGGCTTCGGGTCGCTCAGGTCGGCCAGCGCCAGGTGCTGCTGGAGCGCGGCCATCCCCGGGCCGTCCCGCGTCGCTCGCAGCCCGGCCCAGTCGGCCTCCGCCTCCACCCGCCGCGAGTAGGCAAACGCCAGCGGCGTTGCCAGCGTGGTCACCAGCAGCACTGCGAACAGGACGACGGGGACGGTGGCCGGGTCGCGCAGGCTCATCCCCATCCGCCGCCGCACCACCCGCAGGATCAGCGCCACGGCCGGCACGGCAAGCAGCGCGAACAGCACCAGGCCCTTGAGGATGTGGTGGCGCTGCACGTGCCCCAGCTCGTGGGCCAGCAGCGCACGCATCTGGGACGGCGACGCCGACCGAGCGAACGTCTCGTCGATCGCCACCTGGGCGGTCGGCCCCACACCGGTGGTCTCGGCGTTCTCCGCCCTGCTCGACTCCCCGTTCGCCGCGATCACCAGGTCGGGATGCACCCCCATCGTCCGCTCCAGCCGGTCCGCCTCGGCCAGGATGGCCGGGTTGCGCACGGGATGCGTGGAGGTCTCGGCGAGCGGCTGGCCGATGACGACGACGGCGACCACCGCCGCCAGGCCCAGCCCGGCGACCACCGCGCCGAACCGCCGGGCCAGCCAGGCGACGACCACATAGCCGACGGCGACGGCGACCGTCATCTCCGCCGCGGAAACCAGCGCATCGCTCAGCCAGGCACCGTCGCTGCGCAGATCGAGCCCTGCGTGGACGGCGCGGCGGTGGAGCTCGTAGGTGAACGGCAGCACCGCAACGGACACGGCGAGCCCGGTGACGGCGGCGGCCCAGACGGGGCGGCGCAGCGCACGCAGGCGCCGCCGCACCAGCACGACGAGCCCGGCGGCCGCGACCGGCGCCAGCCAGACGCCCAGCAGCAGCCGGTCGACGCCGGCCCGGTAGGCGTGCGCATGGGCGATGTCGGCGGGCGTGAACGCCGCGGAGGCCGGGACGTGAGGCGGGGCCGGCGGCAGGTCGCGCGGCCAGAGCAGCGCCACACCCACCACAGCCGGCAGCACGAGCAGGAGGGCACGTCGCACGGCGCAAGTAGAGTAGCGATCCCGTGCGAGCCGCCATCATCTCCGACGTCCACGGCAACCTGTCGGCGCTCGAGTCGGTGCTGACCGCGATCGAGGCCGAAGATCCCGCTCCCTCCGAGATCTGGTGCCTGGGCGACATGGTCGGCTATGGCCCCGAGCCCGAGCGCTGCCTCACGATCGTGCTCGAGCGGTCGGCGGTCTGCCTGGCCGGGAACCACGACATGGTCGTCTCCGGGGCGATCAGCAGCCAGGTGTTCGCCCACGACGCCGGCGAGGCGGCCCAGTGGACGCGCAAGGTGATGAGCGAGGCGGCGATGGCGCAGCTGGCGGCGCTGCGCCCGTTCGGCGCGCGCAACGGGGTCGAGCTGTACCACGCCAGCATCCGCGACCCGATCTGGGAGTACGTGATCGACGACGTCACGGCATCCGCCTGCCTGCGTCTCCAGGGCAGCCGCGTGGCGCTGATCGGCCACAGCCACATCCCGCTCCACTACACGGAGGGCGACCGCCGGGCCGGCGGCGGCTACGCGTCCGAGGGCACGATCGAGCTGGTCGAGGGCAAGCAGCTGCTGAACCCCGGCTCGGTCGGGCAGCCGCGCGACGGCGACCCGCGGGCGGCGTACATGCTGCTCGACCTGGACGCCGGCACGGCGTCGTGGCGGCGGATCGAGTACGACATCGCGCGGACGCAGACGGCCATCGTCGAGGCGGGGCTGCCCGTCTCGCTCGCCACCCGGCTGGCCGACGGGAGGTAGCCGGCCCGGGGTCAGGCCGAGCGGCGCGGGCGCGTCGAGCGGCCGAAGCCCTCGCGCGACAACTCGGCGGCGACGATCTCGCGCCCCTTGTAGATCCGCCACTTGACGGTGGCCAGCGTCGTCTCCAGCGCGTCGGCGATCTCGGCATACGAGAGGCCGACCACGTCGCGCAGGAGCAGCGCCATCTTCAGGTCGACGTTGAGCGTGCCGATCGCCCGCCAGACGATGTCCATCTCCTCGATGGAGTCCGACGGCGGGGGCGTCAGCGTCAGGTGCGGCACGGCGTCGAGCTCGACCGAGGGCCGGCCGCGGCGCTCGCGGGCCCGCAGCTCGTCCACGACCCGGTGCTTCGCGACCTGGAACAGCCAGGTGGTGAACTGGCAGCGGTTGTCGAAGCCGGGCAGCGCCTGGTAGACGCGCAGGAAGACCTCCTGGCAGAGATCCTCGGCGAGCGACCGATCATTGGCCAGCACCCGGGCGACGTAGTTGTAGAGCGGCGTCTGATATTGCCGCACGATCACGGCAAAGGCGCGCTCGTCGCCGCGCCGCGCGCGGCGCAGGATGTCAGGGTCGGGTTGTGCGAGGGCCAAGGTACGTCGGGAGGGCTACAAGAACCGCCGCGGACTATACACCTGGGCGAGGCGGTCGTACCAGGAGGCACAACACGTCGCTCAGCCGCCGGCGATCAGCGACCGGCCGCCCATCGCCTCGGGGCGCTCCAGCCCGAGCAGCTCGAGCACGGTCGGTGCGACGTCGGACAGGCGCCCGCCGTCGCGGAGGCGGACGTCGGCGCCGACCACCACCAGCGGCACGGGGCTGGTGGTGTGCGCGGTGTGCGGGGAGCCGTCCGGCTCCAGCATCCGCTCGGCGTTCCCGTGATCGGCGGTGACGAGGCAGACCCCGCCGGCCTCCTCGGCCGCGATCAGCACCGTGGCCAGGCAGCGGTCAACCGTCTCGACCGCCGTGACGACGGCGGGGATCACGCCGGTGTGGCCGACCATGTCGGCGTTGGCGAAGTTGATCAGCCCGAAACCGTAGGCGCCGGTGCGGAACCCGTCGGCGAACGTCGTCGCGACACCCGCCGCGCTCATCTCCGGCTTGTGGTCGTAGGTGGGCACGTCGCGCGGCGAATCGACCAGCTGCCACCGCTCGCCGTCGCCGCGGTGCTCGCGGCCGCCGTCGAAGAAGTAGGTCACGTGCGGGTACTTCTCGGTCTCGGCGACGTGCAGCTGGGCGATGCCGGCACCGGCCAGCGTCCCCGCCAGCACGGCGTCGAGCGGCTCCTTCGGGTAGGCGACGGGCGCGTCGAAGTCCTCGGAGAAGAGCGTCATCTGCACCAGGTGCGGGCGGGGCGGATCGGCACCGCGGTCGAACTCGGCGAAGCCCGGTTCGATCAGCGCCCGCACAAGCTGGCGCATCCGGTCGGGCCGGAAGTTGAAGGCGATCACGCTGTCGCCACCGCGGATCCGCCCGGCCGCCGGGTCGCCGATCACGACCGGCTCGACGAACTCGTCGGTGACGCCTGCCTCGTAGCTCGCCCGCACCGCGGCCGCGGCGTCCTCCACGCGGCCGCCGACGCCGTAGACGATCGCGTCGTAGGCACGCTTCGTGCGGTCCCAGCGGCGGTCGCGGTCCATCCCGAAGTAGCGGCCGCACACGGTCGCGACGTGCGGCACGCGCTCGAGGAAGCCGGCGCCGCTGGTGGGCGAGACGTCGCGGCCGTCCGTGAAGGCGTGCACGTGCACCTCCTCCACTCCCTGCCGTCCCGCCAGCTCGATCAGCGCCAGCAGCTGGTCGATGTGGCTGTGCACGCCGCCGTCGGAGACCAGCCCGACCAGGTGCAGCGCGGTTCCCCGCGCTCGGCGGCAGGCATCGACCAGCACCTCGTTGTCGAAGAAGGCACCAGACGCGATCTCCTCCTCGATCCGCACCAGGTCCTGGCGCACGACGCGGCCGGCGCCGAGGTTGAGGTGGCCCACCTCGGAGTTGCCCTGCTGCCCCTCGGGCAGGCCGACCGCGCGGCCCGACGCCTCCAGGGTGGTGTGCGGGCAGGTGGCCCAGATGCGGTCGAAGGTGGGCGTGTCCGCCTGCTCGATCGCGTTGCCCGGGCCGGCGGCGGCGAGGCCCCAGCCGTCCAGCACCACCAGCGCGACCGGCCGGCTCATCCCGCCGCGGCGGCGATGGCCAGGAACGAGGCCGCCTCGAGGCTCGCGCCGCCGATCAGCCCGCCGTCGATGTCCGGCTGGGCCAGCAGCTCGGCGGCGTTCTCCGGCTTCATGCTGCCGCCGTACTGGATCCGGGTGGCGTCGGCGTCCGCGCCCAGCAGGGAGCGGATGAAGGCGTGCGCCTCCTGGGCCATGTCCGGCGTGGCCGTGCGGCCGGTGCCGATCGCCCAGACCGGCTCGTAGGCGATCGTGATCGGCCTGCCGCCCGCGCCGCCGTGCCCGGCCGCGACCTGGCGGGCCAGCACTGCGTGGGTCTCCCCCGCCTCGCGCTGCGCCTCGGTCTCGCCCACGGCCAGGATCACGTCCAGGCCGGCGTCGAGCGCCGCGGCCACCTTCTCGGCCACGGCCTCGTCCGTTTCGTTGAAGTAGCTGGCGCCGCTCGGAGTGGCCGACGAGGACGCCGCCGACGCCTGCGTCCACCAGCATCGCCGCCGAGATCTCGCCCGTGAAGGCGCCCTGTGCCGCCTGGTGGACGTTCTGGGCGTAGACGGCCAGCCCGGTGCCGGCCGCCGCCTCGACCGCCGCGGCCAGCCCGGTGAACGGGACGCAGACCGCGACGTCGGCGTCCGCGGGCAGCGCGGCGCACAGCTCGCGGACGAACGGCCCGGTCTCGGACGCCGTCTTGTGCATCTTCCAGTTGCCGGCGACGAAGGGGCGGCGGCTCACGCCGGCGTGCCCTCCAGCGCGGCGACGCCGGGCAGCTGCTTGCCCTCGATCAGCTCCAGGGCGGCGCCGCCGCCGGTGGAGACGTGGCCGATCCGGTCGGCGACGCCGGCCTGGTTGATCGCTGCGACCGAGTCGCCGCCGCCGACGACCGAGACCGCCGCGGAGTCGGCGACCGCGTCCGCGATGGCGAGCGTGCCCTGGGCGAACGGCGCCATCTCGAAGACGCCCATCGGGCCGTTCCAGAAGATCGTCCGGGCCACGGTCAGCCGCTGGGCGTAGAGCTGCACGGTGCGCGCGCCGATGTCCAGGCCGAGCCAGCCGTCGGGGATCTCGTTGACACCGACGGCGCGCGTCTCCGCGGCGGCGTCGAACCGGTCGGCCACCACCACATCCAGCGGCAGCAGCAGCTCGCAGCCCCGCTGCTGGGCGTCCGCCATCGCCCGCCGCGCGGTCTCCTGGCCGGACTCGTCCTCGTGGCGCGACGCACCGACCGAGACGCCCCGGGCCGCCAGGAACGTGAACGCCATCGCGCCGCCGATCAGGATCGTGTCGGCCAGCTCGGTGAGCCGGTCGATGACGCCGATCTTGTCGGCCACCTTGACGCCGCCGATGACGACGACGAAGGGGTGCTCGGGGCTGTCCAGCAGCTGGTCGAACGCCTCCAGCTCGGCGGCCAGCAGCAGGCCGGCGGCCGAGGGGAGCAGGTGCGCGATGCCCTCGGTGGAGGCGTGGGCGCGGTGGGCGGCGCCGAACGCGTCGTTGACGTAGAGGTCCTGGCCCTCGGCCAGCTCGCGGGCGAGCGACGGGTCGTTCCGCTCCTCGCGCGGGTCGAACCGGAGGTTCTCGAGCAGGCGCAGCTCGGAGGTTCCGCCGGTGCCGAACTCGATCTCGCGGCCCAACAGCTCGGACAGCCGATCGGCGACCGGGCGCAGCGAGAGCTCGGGCACGACCTCGCCCTTGGGCCGGCCCAGGTGCGAGCAGACCGTCACCCAGGCGCCGCGGTCGAGCAGCAGCTGGATGGTGGGGACCGCCGCCCGGATCCGCGTGTCGTCTGCCACGGCACCGTCCTTGAGCGGGACGTTGAGATCGGCCCGGACGAGCACCTTCTGCCCGGCGACGTCGAGGTCGCGGACGCTTCGCATCACGCGATCTTCGCGATCAGGTCGACGACCCGGTTCGAGTACCCCCACTCGTTGTCGTACCAGGAGACGACCTTGACCACGTTGCCGCTGGCCATGGTCAGCTTGGAGTCGAAGATCGAGCTGTAGGACGATCCGACGATGTCCGTGGAGACGATCGGGTCGTCGGTGTACTGGAGCACGCCCGTGAACGGCCCCGTGTCCGCCGCCGCGCGAAAGGCCTCGTTGACCTCGTCGCGGTTCGTCTCGCGGTCGAGCACGGCGACCAGGTCGGTGACGCTCCCGTCGGGCACGGGGACGCGCATCGAGATGCCGTCCAGCTTGCCCAGCAGCTCGGGCATGACCAGCCCGATCGCCTTGGCGGCGCCGGTCGACGTCGGGATGATGTTGATCGCGGCGGCGCGTGCGCGGCGCAGGTCGGAGTGCGGCAGGTCGAGGATCTGCTGGTCGTTCGTGTAGGCGTGCGTCGTCGTCATGTAGCCCTGCTTGATGCCGAAGGTGTCCATCAGCACCTTGGCCAGCGGCGCCAGGCAGTTGGTCGTGCAGGAGGCGTTCGAGATGACGTGGTGCTTGGACGCGTCGTAGAGCCCGTCGTTCACGCCCATGCAGATCGTGATGTCCGGCTCGGTGGCCGGCGCGCTGATGATCACCTTGCGGGCGCCCGCCTCCAGGTGCTTGGCGGCGCCGTCGCGCTTGGTGAAGAAGCCGGTGGACTCGACCACGATCTCGACGCCCATGTCCTTCCAGGGCAACGCGGCCGGGTCGCGCTCGGACAGCACCGCGACGTCCTTGCCGTCGACGACGAGGCCGTTTCCGCCCGTGGCGACGGTGCCGGGATAGCGCTTGTGGACGCTGTCGTAGGTGAGGAGATGGGCGAGCGTCCCGGCGTCTGTGAGGTCGTTGACGGCAACGATCTCGAACTCGGCGTCGCGGCCCCTGGCCGCCCGGAAGACGTTCCGGCCGATGCGGCCGAACCCGTTGATCGCCACGCGGACGCTCATATCTCGCTCTCCCCCTGTCGGTCTACCTAAGAGGGAGAGGAGTCTAACGGAGCCGCGCTCCCGGGAGTCCCGGGGTCTCGTGGGTGGCAGCAAGATCGGGCAGCAACCGATGGGGTCAGGTCAGTCGCGCGAGGGATGTGCTGCCACCCACAAGACAGTGATCTGATGATGCGGAATTCGCCTTGCCCTGGGCACCCCCCGGAAGGGGTATCTTTATGAAATTGTAAAGACCAGGACGTCCATGCCGGGCTCTGAACCGGGCATCGAACCCGGCACCGAACCGGGCACAGACTCCGGCACCTACTCCGGCTCGGTGCCAGAGTCGGTGCCGGAGGTCCTCCAATACGTGGTTAGGAACGGCGGAAGCCGTGACAGGTCGGCACGCGTCCGGCACGAACGGCCGCTTGGTTGCGAGCCACGCACGGCATCACCGATCCGTGACCAAGGGCACCGGGTGTGCCATCCGGTGCCGGGCTCCGTGCCGGAGTCGGTACCGGAGTCAGCCGGCCAGTTCGACGAGCTCGCGCAGGCGCCGGGCCAGCGTCGAGCGCGTCACGGGTGGCGAGGCCGCCCGGGCCAGCTCGCCCAGCGAGCTGTCGGGATGGCGCAGCCGCAGGTCGGCCACCTGGCGCAGCGGGGGCGCCAGGGCATCGAGGTCGAGCCGGGCGATCGCCTCGCGCTGGCGGTGGGCCGCGGCGCTGGCCCGCTCGAGGTTGGCGCGGTCGCCGTTGGTGAGCCGATTGGCGCGCTCACGGGTGCGGGCCATCACCTCGGCTTCGTCGAACGAGAGCGCCGCGTCCTGGGCGCCGATGTGGACGAGCAGGTCGCGGATCGTCTCCCGCCGCTTGCTGTACGCGATCGCATGGCCGCGCCGCTCGACGGCGCCCAGCACGAACCCGTCCTGGCCGGCGACGGCGCAGAGCTGCCGGGCCGCGTCCAGGTCGACGGCACGGAGCTCCAGGTGCGCCGGCCGGCGCGGGCCGGCCACCGACCCGCCGGCCACGAACGCGCCGCGCAGGTACGCACCACGGCAGCAGGCCCGCCCGATCACCCGCCGCGGCGGCGCCTCCAGCGGCGTCAGCCCCGCGGACAGCACGCCCACCTCGTGCAGCATCTGCAGCGACCGCGTGCCGGCCAGCCGCAGCCGCACCCGGCCGCGCCGCTGGAACCGCGGCTCGCGGAACCGCACGATCTCGGCGTCCGCGCCGCGCGCTCGCACCAGCGTGAACGCGAGCCGCGCCGCCGCCGGGTCGGCCAGCTCCAGCACCACCGCCAGCTCCCCTCCGTGGCGCACCTGGAGCGCGCCGGCCTCGCGGATCAGCCCGGCCAGGAACGCGCCGGCGCAGCAGCTCCGCCGCGGCGGGCGCTCGACCAGCTCGCGCCGGACGTCCTCACCGAACGACATCCCCCTGCCTCCAGCGGGAGAGCCGCACCAGCGTCCGCGCCAGCCGGTCGGAGTCGTGCTGCCACTCCCCCGCCAGCCGCGCGCCGAACACGCGCAGGCCGAGCCGCCGCAGCCCGCCCCGGTCGACCGCCACCGGGACGCCCTGGGCCGCGCGGTTGCGGCTGACCAGGACGCCGTCGACCAGGTCGGAGCCGACGTGGTCGAAGATCTGCTGCACGTGGTCGGAGGCGCGGTAGCTCTCGGTCTCGCCCGGCTGCTGCAGCAGGTTGCAGACGTAGATGCGCGGCACCCGCGCCATCCGCACCGCCTCCCGGATGCCGGGCACGAGCAGCGGCGGCAGCGTGCTGGTGAACAGGCTGCCCGGCCCCATCACGATCAGCTCGGCTCGCTCGATCGCCGCCAGCGCTCGGGGGTGCGCGCGAGGGTCGGGCGGATCGAGCCGCACCGACCGCACCGCCGAGCCGTCGGCCGCGATCGCGGTCTCGCCGCGCACCGTGCGGCCGTCCTCCATCTCACCCACCAGCTCGACCACGTCCGTCGTGCTCGGCACCACCCGGCCGGCGACGGCGAGCACGCGGGCCGACTCGGAGACGGCCTGGTCGAACGAGCCCAGCAGGTCCGTCAGTCCCGCCAGGAAGAGGTTCCCGAACGTATGCCCGGACAGCTCGCCGCGGGTGAAGCGGTGCTCGAACAGCTCGCCGACCAGCGACTCGTCCTCGGCCAGCGCGGACAGGCAGTGGCGCACGTCGCCGGGCGCCGGCATCTCGAAGTCGCGCCGCAGCCGGCCCGAGCTGCCGCCGTCGTCGGTGGTGGTGACCACGGCGGTGACGTTGCCGATCCGTTTCAGCCCGCGCAGGATCATGCTGAGACCGGTGCCGCCGCCCAGGCAGACGACGCGGGGAGCCGTACGGCGACGGCGCGACGCCAGCTCGAACGCGGGCGGCTCCTCGGGGATCAAGGTCACCGCAGCAGGCTAGATCAATCAGCCCGTCTTGTTCAGCGCGTCGTGGATCGCGCGCCCGACCTTCGGCGGCAGCCCCGGCACCGCCTCGAGATCCTGGCGGGAGGCGGCCAGCAGGGCGTCGGCGGTCTGGAAGTGGGCCATCAGCAGGCGCTTGCGGGCGGGCCCGACCCCGGGCAGGCTGTTGAAGATCGAGTCCACCTGGCCCTTGGCCCGGCGGGCCCGGTGGTAGCCGAGCGCGAAGCGGTGCGCCTCGTCGCGCAGCCGCTGCAGCAGCTGGAGCCCGGGCGAGTCGCGGCGCAGGACGATCGGCTCGGGGCGGCCCGGCACGAACACCTCCTCCTCGCGCTTCGCCAGCGAGATGACGGCCACGCGCGGCAGGTCGTGCTCGGCCATCGCCTGCAGCGCCGCGCCCAACTGGCCCTTGCCGCCGTCGATCACCACCAGGTTGGGCACGGCGGCGAAGCTCGCGTCGTAGGCGTCGGCCTCGACGCTGGTCATGCGCGCGAAGCGGCGGCCCACCGCCTCGGCGATCATCGCGAAGTCGTCCTGGCCGCCGCTGTGGCGCATCGCGAACTTGCGGTAGTCCGATCGCTTGGCCACCGCGTCCTCGAACACGACCATCGACGCGACCGGATTGGTCTCGCCCAGGTTCGAGATGTCGAAGCACTCCATCCGCACCGGCAGCGATTCCAGGTTGAGGCACTCGCGCAGCTCCTCGAGCGCCTCGATCCGCCGCGCGCGCGTGCGCTGCGCGGCCAGCCGGTCGTGCTCCAGCGCGAGGTGGGCGTTCTTCGCCGCCAGCTCGGCCAGGCGCCGCTTCTCCCCGCGCTGCGCGGCCCGCACCCCCACGGCGCTGCCCCGCCGGTCGGTCAGGAAGTCGGCGAGCAGCTCGCGATCCTCGAACGACGAGGGCACCAGCACCTCGGACGGGATGGCGACCTGCCCGGCGTAGTACTCGAGCGCGAACCCCCACAGCACGTCGGACTCGCTCTCGCCCCCGGCGTTCTCCAGGTAGAGGCTGCGGCGATCGGACATCCGCCCGTCGCGGAGGTGGAACACCTGCACGTTGGCCGTGTCGCCGTCGACGGCAACGGCGAGCACGTCGGCGCTGCCGCCGGCCACGTGGTCGGCCGACTGCCGCTCGGCCAGGTGCCGCACCGCCGTCAGCCGGTTGCGGTAGCGCGCCGCCTCCTCGAACTCCTGCGCCTCCGCCGCGGCGCGCATCCGCTCCTCCAGCCGGCGCTCCAGCGGGCGCACCCGACCGGAGAGGAACTCGACCACGCCGTCCACGATCTCGGCGTACTCCTCCTTCGTCACCAGGCCCACGCAGGGGGCGCAGCAGCGGCCGATGTGGTAGTCGAGGCAGGGAACGCCCGACCGCCGGCCCGGCGTCGGCCCCTCGCAGGGCCGGTAGGGGAACACGCGGTTGAGCACGTCCAGCGTCTCGCGCACCTTCTTGGCGCTCGAGTAGGGGCCGAAGTAGAGGACGCCGCGGCGGTGCCGCTCGCGCGTGAACATCACCCGCGGGTACTCGTCGCCCGCCGTGACGGCGATGTACGGGTACGACTTGTCGTCGCGCAGGCGGATGTTGAACGGCGGCCGGTGCCGCTTGATCATGTTCTGCTCGAGTAGCAGCGCCTCGTTCTCGGTGCTGGCGGCGAGCAGCTCCACGTCGTCGATCCGCTCCACCAGCTCGGCGGTCTTCAGCGTCTGGTACGCCTCGCGGCGGAAGTACGACTGCACGCGTTTGCGCAGCGACTTCGCCTTGCCGACGTAGAGCACGTCGCCGGCCTCGTCGCGAAACAGGTACACGCCGGGCGTGTCCGGCAGCGTCGACAGGCGCGCCGTCAGCCGCTCCTTGCGTTCGCCCGAGATCGCCGCCATAGCGTGATCGTAGCGACGGCCCCCGGGCCGTTCGGCGCGCGATCCGGGAGTGCTATCTTGGATCCAAACTCCAAGGAGGTCACCATGCCCGTGCTCCCCGAGCTGCTCGAATCCAACCGTGCCTTCGCCGCCTCCTACGACCAGGGCCAGCTGCCGATGCCGCCGGCCCGCAAGGTCGCGGTGCTGACCTGCATGGACGCCCGCATCGATCCGGCCAAGGTGCTGGGCCTCGAGATCGGCGACGCACACATCATCCGCAACGCCGGCGGCCGCGCCTCCGACGATGCGATCCGCTCGCTGATCATCTCGTCCACCCTGCTGGGGACGCGCGAGTTCGTCGTCATCCAGCACACCGACTGCGGGATGCTCACCTTCAGCAACGACGACCTGCGGGCCAAGCTCGCCGACGAGCGTGGCAGCGATGCCTCCGACATCGACTTCCTGCCGTTCGGCGACCTCGAGCAGAACGTCCGCGACGACGTCGAGCGGATCCGCTCCACCCCGCACCTCGACCCCTCGATCGAGGTCTCGGGCTACATCTACGACGTCGCTCACGGCTCGCTCAGCGAGGTCGTGGCTCCGGCCGCCGCGGTCGCCTAGCCCTAGCGCCGCCTACCAGGGCGTCGGAATCGCGTCGATCACCGAACGGGCCGCTCCCACCGTGGAGCGGCCCAGCGACGCCGCGACCCGGATCGGCGCCGTCTCGGCCTCCCAGGTGAGGTCGAGCGCACGCCCGCCGATACGGAGCGCCGCGCGGCACCACTCCGGGTGCCGGTAGAGGTAGCCGGCGCAGATCAGCGTCGCCCCGACCCCGATCGCCGCCAGGCCCACAGGCGGCACCGCGACCGCGCCCACGGCGAGCAGCGGCACCAGTCCCGAGCCGGCCGTGAGCAGCCCCGCGGTTGCCACTCCCGAGCCGACCGCCTCCAGGCCGTAGCCGATCCGGTCGCGCCGCCGGGCCGCGGTCAGCGCCTGGTAGCCGAAGACGCCAGTCGAGAGGGCACCGCCGACCACGTTCAGCCGCGCGGCCAGCAGCCCCCAGCGGCCCAGCGCCAGGCCGGCGCCGCCCCACTCGGCGTACGCGCCCGCAAAGCCGTCGACCGCGTCCCAGACCGACCCGGCGAACCCCGCCAGCTCGCCCTCGTTCCCGGGCAGCACGGTCGAGAGCACCGTCAGGCCGAACCGGCCGAGGTGGCTGACGCCGGCGAGCGCCTGCACGCCGACCGCGCTCCCGCGCTCGCCGATCGCCTCGGCCGCGATCCCACCGACGGTCAGCACCGTGCCCACCCGACTGCTCCACGACGCCCCGCCCGCGGCCGCCCTGGCCGCGGCGACGTCCGCGGCGGACCTGGGCGCGCCCAGCGGCGGCCCGGAGAGCTTGGACAGGCCGGCGGCACCCGGCCCTGCGCGGGGCAGCAGTCGCACGTCCGCTGCGAGGCCGACCGCTGGGCCGGACCCGTCCCGCAGTACCAGCGCCGCAGCCGACCGGTCACCGAGCTGCATGGCCAGGGCGTCCGCGAGGTTCGACGGGTGCGCCGCCATCGCAGCCGCCAGCGCGCGGGCGGCGGCGACCGGGTCGGTCACGAGCCCGAGCCGCAGCTCGGCGGCCAGCACGTGCGCGGGCACCTGGCCGTCGCGCGCCGCGCGCAGGACGGGATCGTCGACCGGCGCGCCGGCGACCGGCGCACCCAGCGCGGCGAACCCGTCCCAGCCACCGGCCGCCAGCGCCTCGAACCGCACCTGGGCGCCGGTGTGCGGCGCCACGATGACGGCGCCCTCGCCGGCGTAGATGCCGACGTGGTACGGGGCGCCTGACGCGGCACCCTCGAAGACGAGGTCGCCGGGGGCGAGCTGCTCCGGCGCGATCGGGCGCCCCATGTTCCACAGCTCGGCGGCGGTCGGCCGCCCGGGCAGGTGGACGCCGGCCGCGGCGTAGGCGAAGTCCACCAGACCGGAGCAGTCGAACCCGCCCTCGGCGCGGCTCTCGCCGCCCCAGACGTACGGCCAGCCGATCTGCGCCGCCGCGGCCGCGACGACCGCCGAGCGGCCGGTCAGGCCGTGCAGGTCGATTGGCCGGAAGCCGCCCGAGGGCAGCGCGGCCGTGAAGCTGACGCCCGCCAGCGCCGTCAGCCGTACCCGGTCGCCGCCCTCGCCGATGGTGACGACGACCCGGACGCCCGCCGGCAGGCCGCCGCGCCCGAGCTCGTCGAGCGATACCAGCGCGGCACCGTTGTCCGCTGCGGCGCGGGCGGCCGCTGCCCGAAGCTCGCCGGCGGGGGCCGAGGGATCAGCGCCAAGCGCACGGGCCGCGGCGATCGCCGCGACGTCGGCGGCCGTCTGCACGCGCCCGCCGCTGTCGCCGATGCGTGCGAGGTGCGCCAGCAGCGCTCCGCCGGCGGCCAGCAGCAGGACGAGCGCCACGACGACCGGCATCACCTGCCCGCGCTCGTCCCTCACGGCAGCCGCACCCTGCGGGTGATGTGGAACGGCGGCAGCCCGGGCAGCATCGGCACCGGCGCGGTCACCCGCACCACACCGCCGGCGACCCGGACGGTGGCGTCGCCGGCGAGGCCGCGCGGGAGCGGGCGGCCCTCCGCGGTGAGCACGGCGGCCTGGTCGGCGATCCTCCCCGCGCGCTCGGCGGCCGCGAACACCAGCACCAGCTGCACCACGGCCAGCGCGCACAGGGTCAGCAGCAGCGCGGCGGACACGGTCTCGACGCTGGCCTGGCCGCGCTCCCTCACCCCGCCACCACCGGCGCGGACGCCTCGATCACGGGAGCGACGCCGGGTAGCACCGACGGCACGCGCACGTGCACGGTGACCCGCCCGCCGCCGCGCTCCACCTCCAATCCGGCCCGCATCGAGGAGGGCAACGCGGCCTTCGCGGCCGGGCCGACCGGCTCGCGGCCGAGCGCCGCCCGCGCGGCCTGGCGGGCGGCGTCCTGCGACTCGACGGCGGTCCAGCCGATCAGCACGCCCTGCCACGCTGCGGCGCCCAGCGCCAGCACCACCGGCAGCAGGATCGCCGTCTCCACGCTCGCCTGTCCGCGGGCTCGGTTCACGGGGCCCATGGTCGGCCGGGCGCCCGTCACGGAACAAGACCGGAGGCGTGCCGGGACCGTGACAAGTGCGCTGCTACGATCGCTGCCGATGAGCGAGAACGGCGTCGCACCCAACAACAGCTCGGGCGAAGAACGGCAGTTCGTCCACTTCTCGTTCTACAAGCTCGACCGGCGGTTCCGCGAGCTCCCCGTGGCCGAGCGTGACGCCGCCCGTGACGAGTTCGCGACGGTGGTGGAGCAGTGGGCGGACCGGTTCGCGATCCGCGCCTACACGACGTTCGGCATCCGCCCCGACGTCGACCTGATGCTGTGGAAGGTGTCGGAGCGGCTGGAGGACTTCCAGGAGCTGGCGACCGCCCTGCACGCGACGGCGCTGGGCGCGCATCTGGAGACGCCCTACGCCTACCTCTCGATGACCCGCCGCTCCCAGTACGTCAAGGGCGAGGGCCGCTCGATGCACAAGCGCGGGCGCATCATGTGGAACCCCGACTCCCGGTACCTGCTGATCTACCCGATGGTCAAGACCCGGGACTGGTACCAGCTGTCGAAGCCGGCGCGGCAGGGGATCATGAACGAGCACATCGCCGCCGGGCACCAGTTCCCGACGGTCAAGATCAACACCACGTACTCGTTCGGGATCGACGACCAGGAGTTCGTGGTCGCGTTCGAGACCGACTTCGTCGGCGACTTCCTCGATCTGATGATGACGCTGCGGGAGACCGAGGCGAGCCGCTACACCGAGCGCGACACGCCGATCTTCACCTGCACCGCCGGGACGATCCGCGAGGTGCTGGACACCCTCGGCATCGCCGCCACCGTCGTCACATCTGACACGTAGATCCAATCGAGCCAGCCGAGGCCGGAGCTACCGTTCCGGGATGATGAACTCCAGCTGGCAGGCATTCATGCCGGTCGAGGTGTACACGCAGTACGTCGAGCCGTGGCTTGCAGCGACGTCCGCCGAGGTGCTCCCCGACCACCCGCAGGGCCCCGCGCCCGCCAACGTGATCGACCCCAAGCAGCGCCGGCCCCGCTAGCGGCTACACCCAGCCGCGTCGCCTGAACATCAGCAGCAGCCCGAGCACGACGGCGACCTCGCTGCCGATCCCGGCGCCCCAGAACCACCACGGCGACGCGATGTTGCGCACCAGGTAGGCGAAGTTCTGGCCGAAGAAGCCGACCAAGAATCCGAGCGGCAGGAAGATCGTGGCGATCACGGTGAGCTGCTTCATCACTTCGTTCAGCCGGTTCGAGACGGTCGAGAGGTAGACGTCCATCGCGCTCGACAGCAGGTCGCGGTAGCTGTCGATCAGGTCGCTGATCCGGATCAGGTGGTCGTAGACGTCACGGAAGTACCGATCGTCGTCGTCGGCGATGCCCGGCAGCTGTGACGGATCGGTCGCCAGGCCCGCGAACATGTCCCGCTGCGGCGTCACCACCTTGCGCAGCCCGACCAGAAAGCGCTTGAGCGCGAAGATCTCTCCCAGCACCTTGTTGTCGGGGGAGGTGAAGGTGCGGTCCTCGAGGTCGTCGATGCGGTCGTCGAGGTCGGCCAGCAACGGGAAGAAGCTGTCCGACATCGCGTCCAGCGCGCGGTAGAGCAGGACGGCGGGGCGGTCGAGCGAGCCGGCCTTGCGCTCGTGGCGCCTGCGCACGTCGTCGAACGCGGGGCACTCGTCATGGTGCAGCGTGACCAGGTATCGCTCGGATGCGAAGAAGTGCACCTCGACCAGCCCGTCCTCGTCCGGCGCTGCGCCGTACGCGACCAGGAAGACGTTGTCGTCGTAGTCATCCAGCTTCGGCCGCTGCCCGAAGTGGATCGCGTCCTCCTGCTCGAGCGGGTGGAAGCCGAGCACTTCGCCCAGCATCGCGACGTCCTCGTCGCCCGGCCGGTGCATGTCGAGCCAGAAGAACTGCCCGTCCTTCAGCCGCCGCTCGATCCCGGCGCGGTCGAACTCGTGGTCGACCGATCCGTCGGCGTTGAGGAGGTGCGAGGCGTGATCGGCCACCGTCCCACCGAGTGTAGGACGGTGACCGGTCGGCTCAGGCCGTGGGCTCCGGCGCGTCCGGGTGCGGCGGGCCGTCGGGCTGCGGCGGCTGGTCCGGCGCCGGCGGCTGTGCCGGACCGGGCGGCTGCGGGGTCTCGCTGCGGATCGTCATCGAGCGCTCCTGGTCGGGGTCGGGGCGACCGTGCCCGCCGCCGATCGGGCCGAAACGACTACCGCACGTGGACGTGGTAGTCGCGCTCGACGCGGCAGATCCGTGTCGTGTAGCTGCGGTACCAGCGCTCGCGGCCCATCCGCTGCGCCTCGCGGTGCTCGGCCACGGCCTTCCAGGCGGCGATCGCCTCAAGGCTCTCCCAGTAGGAGACGGTGATGCCGACGCCCTCGTGGGCGGTCTCGACGCCCAGGTACCCGGGCTGCTCGGCGGCCAGCGCGAACATCCGGTCGGACGTCGCGTCGTAGGTCGCCTGGTCATCGCCGGTGCCCAGCGAGGTGAAGATGACGGCGTAGTAGGGCGGCTCCGGTGTGGCGGCGATCTCGTCCATCGGCGATCTACAGCGTGTAGCGCTTCGACTCCTGCCAGCTGTAGAAGACCGCGAAGGCGCCGCCCAGGAAGATGACCAGCAGCGGGATGGAGAAGACGCCGAGGCTGACCAGCCCGAACTTGGACAGCGAGTAGAGCGCCGCCGGCACCGTGATCGCGCCCATCCCCAGGTAGAGGATCGAGCGCTCCCGGTCGGGCATCAGCGAGATCGCCATCCGGTTCTCGTGGTACCAGCGGTAGCCGAAGTACCAGAGCAGGATGATGAAGATGACCCCGATCGCGCCGGAGATGGCCGCGGCGATCTGCGCGGACGTCTCCGAGAAGACGGTCGCGATCAGCGCGATCCCGAGCACGATCAGCAGCGCACGAACGGTGTCGCGGCTCATCAGTGCGGCCCCGTCATGTAGGCGCGCACGCCGAGGGCGGCGATGAGCGCCGAGCCGATCGAGAAGTAGAGGATGTTCTGGCGTCCGTCCTCACCCCGCAGAGCATAGGGGTACGCGACCGCCAGGAGCGGGAGCAGGCCGTACGCGAAGTGGAGCTTGTCGGCGGGGCGGTAGCCGTCCGAGAGCAGGATCAGGCCGAGGCAGGCCTGGGCGATCACCAGCGTCTGGGCAAGGGCGAGGACCTGCGTGAAGGCCCGGCCGGGCGGGCTGTTGCGCCTGTAGGCGACGAAGCCCCAGATCGCCACGACGAGGTTGGCCAGGATCAGCGACGCGCCCACGATCATGTGCACCTCGGGCATCGGCCGGTGAGGCTATCAGGCGGCGGCATCTAGACTTGCCGGGCAGCAAACCGACGCCAAGGAGCGACCCGTGAACCGACCCGAAGTGGGCAGCCCGGCCCCGGCCTTCGACCGCGAATCCGACGGCGGCGAGCACGTCACGCTCGAGTCGCTGCGGGGACGCCCGGCCGTCATCTACTTCTATCCCAAGGACGACACGCTCGGGATGCACGCGGCAGGCGTGCAGCATCCGCGACACCTGGGGCGAGTTCGAGCAGGCGGGCGTGGCGCTCTACGGCGTCAGCCCCGACTCGATCGAATCGCACACGCAGTTCCGGGAGAAGTACTCCCTGCCGTTCCCGCTGCTGGCCGACCCCGACCACTCGATGGCGGACGCGTTCGGCGTGTGGATCGAGAAGACGAACTACGGCAAGACGTACTGGGGCATCGAGCGCTCGGCCTTCGTGATCGACGCCGACGGCAACCTGGCGGCCGCCAAGCGGCGGATCAAGCCCGAGGACACGCCGACGTGGGCGCTCGAGCAGGTCGGGAAGCTGACCGCGACCGCGTGAGCGACGCGCCGCTCCCCCTCGCCGGCCTGCGCGTGCTCGACCTGACGCAGGTGCTGGCGGGGCCATTCGCGACGATGATCCTCGGCGACCTGGGCGCCGACGTGGTCAAGGTCGAGCGGCCCGGCGAGGGAGACGGCAGCAGGCGCTGGGGGCCGCCGTTCGTCGGCGGCGAGAGCGCCTACTTCATGCAGGTCAACCGCAACAAGCGGTCGATCGCCGTCGACCTGGGCGGTGACGAGGGCCGCGAGGTCGTGCGCCGGCTGGTCGAGCGCGCGGACGTCGTGCTCCACAACTTCCTGCCGGAGGCCGCGGCGCGCTACGGCGCCGACGCGGACGCCGTGCACGCGATCAACCCGCGGGCTGTGCACTGCACGATCACCGGCTACCCGTCCGGATCGCCGGACGCGGGCAGGCCCGGGTACGACTTCCTGATGCAGGGGCTGGGCGGGATCATGAGCATCCAGGGCGAGCCTGACGGCGAGCCGATGAAGGTCGCCGTCGCCATCTCCGACCTCGTCGCGGGGCTGTTCGCCTGCTCGGCGGTGCTGGCGGCGCTGGTCGAGCGGGACGCGACGAGCGAGGGCCGCACCTGCGAGGTCGCACTGCTCGACGCCCAGGTCGCCTGGCTTGCCAACAGGGCGGGCGACTGGCTGATCGCCGGGATCGAGCCGGAGCGGCTGGGCAACGCCCACCCCTCGATCGTCCCCTACGAGACGTTCCTCGCCCGCGACGGCCACGTCAACCTGGCGGTCGGCACCGACGACCACTTCCGCCGCTTCTGCCGCGAGGCCGGGCGCGACGACCTCGCCGACGAGCCCCGCTACCAGACCAACCGCGGCCGGGTCGAGCACCGGGCCGAGCTGGTGCCGGACCTGCGGCGGCTGATCGCCGGGCGGACGGTCGAGGACTGGAAGGACGTGCTGGAGCGGGCCAAGGTGCCGGGCGGCCCCGTGCTCTCCATCCCGGAGACGTTCGCCGGGCCGGCCGCGCACATGGTCGAGCGCGTCGCGCACCCGAGCGCGGGCGAGATCGGGCTCGTCCGCTCCCCGATCGCGCTGGACGGCGAGCGGCCGGGCAGCCGCCTGCCGCCGCCGCGGCTGGGCGAGCACGCGGACGAGGTGCTGGCCGAGCTGGGCTACGACGCGGCCGAGCGGCGGTCGTTGCTGCAGGGGGCGTGCTCTCCGGCCAGCGGGTAGAATCGAGCCTTCCCACGCGGATGTGGCGGAATTGGTAGACGCGCACGGTTCAGGTCCGTGTGGCCGTAAGGTCGTGGAGGTTCAAGTCCTCTCATCCGCATGACGGCCCTCGGGCGGCCGAGCCCCGGCGCAGGGCGGTTTGACTCCCCGCCCGGCGAGTGAGAAGGTCGAGCGGCCCCTGCGTCGTCTTGCAGGGCGACGGCGCGCCCGCGGCTCGGCTTGGAGCCGCCCTCGCGATTCGACCGAGCATGATTGGGGGAGTCATGGCATTCCGTCTCGTCTGGCGCGGACTGGGGCTGGCACTGGTGGGGATGGCGTTGTGGGCGCCGACCGCGGCGTTCGCGGATGAGCCCGCGAACGATGATCTCGCAAACGCGCAGCCGGTGGTGGCGGGCGTGCCGATCACGTCGGACACGCGCGAGGCGTTCCGCGAGGACGACGAACCGGGGCCTCCACACTCCGCCGGGGCAAGTGGAAACACCGTCTGGTACGTGTGGACGGCGCCGTCTGATGTGCGAAGGCACGTCGAGCTTCGCTTCACCGCGAGCAACTACCCGGGATCGCTGCCCTGCGTCGACGTGTTCGCCGGTGGGCCCCCACCGCAGCAGTACGGCGTCACGTTCCTGTCCATCGGAGATATCGGCTCCTGCGCCTTCGGCCAGTTCTTCGACGCCTACCCGGGGATCAACTACTACTTCCAGGTCGGAAGCGTGAACAGCGGCTCGGGCACGTCGACGATGAGCTTCACGACGACGCGCTTCGCCGCCGATATCCAGCTGACGCAGACGGCGACGACGACCGCCCAGGTCGGGCAGACGATCATCGTCAAGTCCACCGTGTCGAACCAGGGGCCGGACCCGGCGACTGTTGATCTCAGCCTGGCGCGTCCGCTGATGCAGCTGCAGGACATCACGAATGCGACCTGCGACGATCCGCAGTGCAGCACCGCAACCGTCGACGAGCTGGGGCCGGGGCAGTCGGTGGTGGTGACCTCGACGTGGCTGGCGTTCCAGACCGGGCCGCACGTCGGAGTCGACGTGGCCGCCAGCATCCAGTGGATCGACGACCCAACGCCGGCCGAGGCGCTCTCCTCCACAGCGGTGACGCTGCCCAAGGCGGATCTGCAGCTGCTGGTCGGCGACGGCGGCTTCAGCTTCGTGTCGACGAAGCACACCACGCCCGCCGGCCACATGTGGTGGTGGTGGGCCGGCGGATCACCGCACACCGTCACCGACGAGTCGGGGCTTGGGTTGTTCGACCTGTCTCTCGCCGCCGATCATTTCGACGGGTTCCGGTTCTTCGTCGCAGGCAGCTACCCGGTCGTCGACCAGTCGACGGACGAGCGGATGACGGTCGTCGTGCCGATCAGCATCGCTCCCAAGACCGGCAGCGCGGCGACCGTGTTCTCCGTCAGCTGGGCCAGCCGCGCCGCCCCCAGCGGCCTCACCTACGAGATCGACCTGGCGCGGCCCGGCGGGAAGGTGTTCGTGCCCTGGGCTGCGACGTCCGTGCGCGGAGCCACGTTCATTCCCGACGCGGGCCCTGGCAAGTACCGCTTCCGGGCGCGGCTGATCCGATCCACGGACGACACCGTCAGCACGGGATGGGTCACGAAGACGCTCACGGTCACGTGACCAGGAGAAACCGCGACCGACCAGCGGTCACCGGGGCATCCGATGTCGTGGCGTTCCAGATCGGACTGGCAGATTTCGGCCAATCCCCACCAGTCTGCGGCAGGTGGAATACCACAAAATGGCGAGTGCCCCGGGGAAACCGGCACGACATGATGCACGGCCATGGGCGTCACCACACACTCCCGCAGTCGCAATCCCGTCAGGCTCGCGCTTGTCACCAACCCCCCTCCCGCTGCACCGGGCACGCCCACCGGTGTGCCTGCTGGATTGCGGCTGCTCCGAACCCTTGACCGGGCCGTGCTCGAGGTCGCCCGGACGGTGGACCTCCGGCCGATGGAGCTGTACGCGCTGCTCCTGCTGAGCCAGCCCGACGGCGCCTGCATGACGACCCGCCGCCTGTCCGAGGTGCTGGCGGCGAGCCCCAGCCAGGCGAAGCAGATCGCGCTGCGCCTGAGCAGCCGCGGCCTCGCCGTCCGCAGCGGCGGCCAGGGCCGGACGAGCCTTACCGACGAGGGCCAGGAGCTCGCGCTCTACGCCGACGAGCGGCTCCAGAACGAGATCGCCATGCGCGTCGCGCAGGTCGAGGCCGGTGCCCTCAGCCAGGGCACCTCGACCATCTCGCAGCTGCTCTCAACGGCCGTCTGAACGCGGCGCTACGCTGCCCCGTCGTGGGACGTCCGACGATCGGGATCACCAGCTACTGGACGCACGCGAAGATGGCGCACTGGGCGCTGGATGCGGTTGTTGTCGGCCAGGGCTACGTTGAGGGTATCCGGCTGGCGGGCGGCCGGCCGATCGTGCTTCCCGCCGATCCGCACTGGGCCGAGGATCCCGACGACGTGCTGGACGTGCTCGACGGACTGCTGCTGGTCGGTGGCGATGACGTTGCCCCGGAGGCGTACGGCGCCGAGCGCCACCCCGCGACGGGCCACCGGAACGAGCGGCGGGACGCGACCGAGTTGGGGCTGGCGCGCGGGGCGATCGACCGCGACCTGCCCGTCCTCGCGATCTGCCGCGGGTTCCAGCTGGTCAACGTCGCAACCGGGGGCACGCTCGAGCAGCACCTGCCCGACCGGCTGGACGTCACCCCGCACCGCCTCAGCGACAGCGAGTACGGCGTGCACGAGGTCGCCACCGAGCCCGGCACGCGGCTCCGTGAGATCGTCGGCGAGCGGCTGCGCGTCCACTCGCACCACCATCAGGCCGTCGATCGCGTCGGCGACGGCCTGGTCGTGTCGGCGCGCGCCGATGACGGGGTGATCGAGGGCCTCGAGCACCCGCACAGGCGGTTCTGCCTCGCCGTGCTCTGGCACCCTGACGCCGAGCCCGAGGGGCACGGCGCGCCGCTCTTCCGGGCGCTGGTATCGTCAGCCCTATGAGCAGTCGGCTGTGGCACCCGTTCGCCGACATGGCGGCGGTCAAGGACGACGAGGTCGTGATCGTGCGCGGCAGCGGCTCCACGGTGTGGGACGACCAGGGCCGCGAGTACGTCGATGCCAAGGGCTCGCTCTGGTACGCGAACATCGGGCACGGCCGGACCGAGATGGCCGAGGCGGTCGCCGCACAGATGCGCGAGCTGGAGGCCTACGAAACGTTCGACCGCGCGGCCAACCGCCCGGCGCTGGAGCTCGCGGAGCGGGTGTCCGAGATCGCGCCGATGGAGGGCGCCGCGGTGTTCTTCGCGAGCGGTGGGTCGGACGCCGTGGACACGGCGGGGAAGCTCGCGCTGCGCTACTGGAGCGCCGTCGGCAAACCGGAGAAGCATCTGATGGTGCACCGGGCCCGGGCATACCACGGCATGAACGCGTACGGCACCAGCCTGGCCGGGATCCCTGCCAACAGCGAGGGCTACGGCGGGCTGATCACCGACGTTGCCTCCGTTGGCGAGAACGACACGACCGGGCTGGCCACGCTGTTCGAGGAGCAGGGCGATCGCATCGCCGCCTTCATCGGCGAGCCCGTGATCGGCGCCGGCGGCATCTTCCACCCCGCGCCCGGCTACTGGGACGAGGTGCAGCGGCTGTGCGCCGAGCACGACGTTCTGCTGATCGCGGACGAGGTGATCTGCGGCTTTGGCCGGCTGGGCACCTGGTTCGGCAGCCACCGGTATGGGATCGAGCCCGACCTGGTCACGTGCGCCAAGGGCATCACCTCCGGCTACCTGCCGCTGGGCGCCGTGCTGGCGTCACGCCGCGTGCAGGAGCCGTTCTGGACGTCTCCCGGCGGTGCCGTCTTCCGCCATGGCTACACCTACTCCGGCCACCCGACGGTCTGCGCCGCCGGCCTCGCGAACCTCGCAGTCATCGAGCGCGAGGGCCTGGTCGAGCGCGTTGCCCGCATGGAGAGCGTGCTGGCCGCGGCGGTCGCCCCGCTCCGCGAGCACGCGCTCGTGTCGGACGTCCGCTCCGGCGTCGGCCTGCTGGCGGCGATCGAGCTGGACGGCGACGCCCGAGCGGCCGACCCCAAGCTGACCGACCGGGTGGTCGCGGCCTGCCGCGAGCGAGGCGTGCTCACCCGCGGCCTGGCCGGTCACTCGCTGCAGATCTCCCCGCCGTTCGTGATCACCGAGCAGGAGATCGCGACGATCGCGCGGGTCATCGCCGACGCGCTGTCAAGCGTGCCGGTGCAGTCCGCCGTGTAGCACGTGCGCGGCGCCGTGGATGGCGTGCTCGTACACGTTGGCGACGCGGCCGACGACGCCAAGGAAGATGCCGACCCAGAGCAGCGTCAGGGCCAGCGGCACCAGCGTCGAGAGCGTCACGGCCGGCGTCCAGGCGTGCTGGGATGCGGCGATCATGATCCAGATCGGCCAGCTCAGCGTCACCATCACGCCGAACAGCCCCAGGCCGACGGCTCGCTCGTAGGTCATCTCCCTGTGCATCGCGTTCGCATCCTTTCGTCGGTCATCTGAGGTCATCCCCCGGCCGCGGCGAGCACGTCGCGCGCCGTCTCCGCTCCGGCCGGGTCGAGCCGGAGCACGGCCTCGGCAAGGACGAAGAGGTCGCGGAGCGAGACGATTCCGGACACCATCCGGCCCTCGCCGACCGGCAGGTGGCGGACGCTGTTGCGGCGCATCGCGTCGGCTGCCCAGAGCACGTCGGCGTCCGGCGGGGCGATGACGACGTCGCGCGTCATCACCTCGGACACCGGCCGGAGCCCCGGGTCGCCGCCGTCGGCGAGCAGGCCGACCAGATCGCGTTCGGTCAGGATCCCGGCCAGCCGGCCCCGCTCCATCACCAGCACCGCTCCCACGTGGCGCTCGCGCATCACCCGCGCGGCGCCGCTCACGGTTGCCGTCGGAGCGCAGGTGACCAGGTCGGTCTGCATGATCTCCGAGACGCGCACCTCGAGCCTCCTGTCACGAGCGGTGTGTCTGAGTTGTAGCACAGCGCTCGTGACGGATGATGCAAAAAGGGCGGGGCCGGCTCGGCGCCGGCCCCGCCCGATCGGTGTGGGTTGCTACTCGGGCAGCGGCTTGTAGTCGACGCTCTCGTCGAGCGGCGCAACACCGTGGTGTCCCGAGGCGTGGGACGCGGCGTTCGCCACCGCGTCGGGGCGCGTCAGCCGGACGATCAGGAACCAGACCGCCGCGACCACCAGCAGCCCGATCGTCCAGTACAGCGCCTCCCAGTTGTAGTTCGAGCTGTCGTGCGGCGCCGGCTTGAGGGCGCCGTAGAAGCCCAGGATCGGGGTCAGCACCGCGACGGCGACGACCAGCCACTGCCACGGCTTGGCGTTGCCATCCTGGAGCAGCAGCCGGAACGCGACGACGGCGAGCACGAGGTAGACCAGCTCGATCGCGAACGAGCCCACCGTTGCCGACATGATGAACGTCGCGAACTCGTTGTTGGGGAACAGTGGCACCGGCGTGCCCTTCGGGCCGGGGACGACGAACTGCGTGCCGTAGCTGGCGAACTTCACCAGCAGCATCAGGCCGACGCCGCCGACGACCACCATCAGGTTGCCGACCCACGGCGTGTTGTGCCGCGACGTGCGGGCGAACACCGACGGCAGCAGGCCGTCGCGCGCCAGCGCGAAGTAGCCGCGGCCGATGGTCACGCAGATGGCGAGGGCCAGCGCCATCGCGTCGAGGATGACAACGAGGTCGAGGATGGTCGCGTACCAGCTGCCGACGTACTCCTTCGCCATGTCGTCGACCGGGCTGGGCGAGAACGCCCAGGCGCCGGCGCTGACCGCGCCGCGCCCGTAGCCGATCGAGAACGCGTACGCCATGATCACGAAGAAGACGGCCGCGACGGCCACGGTCGCGAGCACGGCCCGCGGGATGGAGCGGTGCGGGTCGTGGCTCTCCTCGCCGATCGAGGCCGCAGCCTCGAAGCCGACGAAGAGCAGGATGCCGAGCAGCACGCCGCCCAGCACGCCGCCGCCGGTGACGCCGAACAGCGACGTCTCGCCCGGGTTGAACATGGTCAGCGTGTTCCCGTGCGCGCCGCCCTTGGCGATGATGATCAGCGCCAGCAGCAGCATCGGCGCGAACGAGAGGGCGGCGAACGTCAGCATCGCGCGGATGGCGATGCGGATGCCCAGGTAGTTGAGGACGAGCACGATGCCGAGGGCGACCAGGCCGAACACCCACCAGGCCGGTGCGTTGGACGACGAGATGTGCTGCACCCAGAACCCGTTGGTGAGGATGCCGAGCCCGAGGTAGATGCCGCCGCCGCCCAGGAACAGCGTGCCGACGAAGAAGACGCCGGCGGTGAAGATGCCGACGCTCGGGTGGGCGCCGTGCGTGAGGTACTCGTAGACCGCGCCGGCGCCGGCGTAGCGGCGTGCGAACAGCGTCAGCGCGTAGCCGATCGCCATCACGCCGAGTCCGGCGATGACGACGGCCAGCGCCGCGTTCCAGCCGGCACCGATGTCAGGGCGGGAGACACCGCCCAGCACGAGCGCGACCGAGAACATCGGCCCGATCGCGAGCGCCTGGGCAACCGCGTGGATGGTGCCGAGCCGGCGTTCGCCCAGCTCTCCACCGGCGGAAGGGGAACCTGCAGCCATAGCGGCCTCCTCCTCGAGCTATGAGGGTGGAAGAAATCTTGGATACATTCGCACCCTCGCCGCGGGACGTCAAGCGGCGCTCCTTGACCGGGCGTCAGGGCGGCGTAATGTATGCAAAGCACATGAGCGCCCAACCCGCCGCAGGACCGCTGCAGATCCAGAGCGTCGTCGACCAGGTCTACGCCGCCGTCCGGGCACGGATCCTGTCGGGAGACCTCCCCCGCGGCGCCCGGCTGCGGCAGGCCGCGCTGGCCGACGAGCTGGGCGTGTCGCGGACACCGCTGCGCGAGGCGTTGCGCCGTCTGGCGACGGAGGGCCTGGTCGAGTTCGAGCCGAACCGCGGCGCCACGGTGGCCGAGCACGACTTCCGCGACCAGCGGCAGTCCTGGTTCGCGCGGATCGCGATCGAGCCGGGCGCGGCCCGGATCGCGGCCGAGCGCCGCGACCCCGGCGCCATCGCGGCGATGCGGGCGGCGATCGGCGCCCAGCGGGCGGCCGGCGGCGACCCCTCGCAGAGCTACGACGTCAACCGCGCCTTCCACCTTGCACTTGTTGCCGGAGCGGGAAACGCGTACCTGACGCGGTTCGCAGAGATGCTATGGGCGCCGCAGCTGGGGGTGCTGATCTACGCCATGCAGGCCGACGACCCGGTGCTGGTGCTCTCCTGGGCCGACCAGCACGAGCTGATCGTCGATGCTGTCGAGGCCGGCGACGCCGACCTCGCCGAGCGGCTGACGCGCGAGCACATCCTCGCGTGGCCGCCGGTCGAGCACCCGTGATCGAGCTGCGGACGGTGCCGTTCGACGCAACCGAGGCGGCCGCGCTGGCGGAGCGCCTCGAGGCCGAGCTGCTGGGCATCTACGACGGCGTCCCCGGGTCGGGCGGGCTGCCCTCCCCCGAGCTGTTCACACCGCCCGCGGGAGCGTTTGTCGTGGCGGCCGAGGACGGCGCGGCGGTCGGCTGCGGCGGACTGGCGCGCCTGGATGCCGTCACCGGCGAGGTGCGGCGGATGTACGTCGCACCCGAGGCGCGCGGACGCGGCCTGGGCCGGATCCTCCTGGCGGAGCTCGAGCGGCTGGCCGCCGACGCGGGATACCTGCGCGTCCGCATGGAGACCGGCGACCGCCAGCCCGAGGCGGTGGCACTGTACGAGCGCGCCGGCTACCGCCGCATCGAGCGCTGGGGGCCGTTCGAGGCCGATCCGCGCAGCATCTGCCTTGAGAAGACGCTCACGGTCGACCCGGGTGAGCCGGACTAACGCTCCAGGGTCACGGGGTTGCGGAGGGTGCCGACGCCGCCCACGGTGATCTCCACCACGTCGCCCTCGATCAGGTACCGGCGCGGATCGCGCGAGTCCCCCACGCCGCCCGGGGTGCCGGTCGCGATCACGTCGCCCGCCTCCAGGGTGAGGCCGCGGGACAGGTACACGATCAGGTCGACGACCGAGAAGATCAGGTTGCGGGTGTTCGAGCGCTGCATCACCTCGCCCGATACCTGGGTCTCGATCGCGATGTCGTCGAGGTCGATGTCGTCCGCGCTGGCGACACAGGGGCCGAACGGCGCGAACGTGTCGAAGCTCTTGCCCAGCGTGAACTGCCGCAGCGGCGTCTCCAGCTGCGCCCGCCGCCCGGAGACGTCGTGCATCACCGAGACGCCCCCCACCGCGGCCCGCGCCTCCTCGGCCGACGCCCGATAGACGCGGCGGCCGAGCACGATCGCGACCTCGCCCTCGTAGTCCGGCCGCGTCTCCTCGCGGGGCACCACGATCGGCTCGTCCGGGCCGATCAGCGAGCTGCGCCACTTGGCGAACACGACCGGCACCTCGGGGATGTCGAGCTCGGACTCCTCCGCGTGGTCGCGGTAGTTGAGGCCGATGGCGATGATCTTGTCCGGCACCGTCGGGTGCAGCAGCCGCACCGTCCCCGCCGCGTGCCGCTCGCCCGACGCCGCGGCCGACCGCGCCCCAGCCCTCGGGGGAGGGCACGAAGCCCATCGGGCCGGCGGGTCCGGCGTCGACGACCTCGCCGCTCTCCTCGAGCCGGCCGATCCGCGCCTCGCCGCCGGCGGCGAACCTGACGCGCCCTCACCGGCCCTGCTCCGTCCGCAGCACCTTGAGCGCGTTGATCGCCCGCGGGAACCCGCTGTAGGGCGCCGTCTGCAGGATGGTCTCCTCGATCTCCTCCCACGGCACGTCGATCGCCCGCAGGGCGCGGATGTGCGCGGCCACCTGGGGGTCGGACGAGCCGATCGCGGTCAGCACGGCGACGATGATCAGCTCCCGCTCGCGGGCGTCGAGGTGCGGCCGCGCGTGCACGTCGCCGAACACCCACTCCACCAGCCAGTCGCCCATCGGGCTGCCCATCCGCTCGATGAACGCCTCGCCGCCGGGCTCGTCGCCCAGCTCCGCCAGCCTCGCCTCGCCGCGCTCGCGACGTGTGGTGCCGTCGACCACATCGACCTCCTTGACCTCGCCCGCCGGATCGAATACTGTATCCAATCGTGCACGGGCGGCGTGTTCGGGTCATGGTAGAGGGGTCTCCGACCTGGGGCCGAGCTGAGCGACGCAGCCATTGAGCTGGACGGCGGCGGCAGCGTCGCCGAGGCCGACGCGGCGTACCTCGCACCGGTCGACGCCGACCAAGATCATCGCCACCCACCTGACCTACCGCAGCCGGGTGGACGAGTACGCGGCGCGCGTCCCGCCCGAGCCGTCCTACTTCATGAAGCCGCCGACGACGCTGAACGGGCACCGCGGGATCCTCCGCCGCCCGCGCGGCGCGCGCTTCCTCAACTACGAGGGCGAGGTCGCCGTCGTCGTCGGCCGGCGCATGCACGGCGTGCCCGCAGTCCGAGGCGCTCGGCGCACGTCGAGGGCTATGCGGTCGCCAACGACGTCGGCCTGCACGACTTCCGCCACGCCGACCGCGGCTCGATGCTGCGGGTGAAGGGCCAGGACGGCTTCTGCCCGATCGGCCCCGAGCTGGTGCCCGCCTCCGAGTTCGACCCCGACCGACCTTCGAGATCCGCACCCTCCTGAACGGCGAGGTCGTCCAGGAGGGGTCGGCCGCCGACCTGATCTGGCCGATCTCCTACCTGCTCGCCGACCTCTGCCGCACGATCACGCTGGAGCCAGGCGACGTCGTCCTGTCCGGCACCCCCGCCCACTCGCGGCCGATGGAGCCGGGCGACGTGGTCGAGGTCGAGGCCACCGGCCTGGGCCGCCTCTCCAACACCGTGGTCGACTGGGACGTCGACCTGAGCGGCCCCGGCGACCAGCTCGCCGTCTCGGCCAACACGCTGCACGTCGCGCTGGCGATCCCCGAGGACGAGGCCGAGCGGATGGCGCAGGAGGGCGTCGCGTGATCCGCCTGCGCCGGCTCGACCACGTCGGCCTGCGCGTCGCCGACCTGGACGAGGCAGCCGCCCGCTGGTCGATCCAGTTCGGGCTGACCGACGCCGGCTCGGAGGGCGGCCGCCGGCTCCTGCGCTGCGGCTACGAGCCGTACAGCCTGGAGCTGGTCGCGGGCGAGCCCGGGCCACGACCACACCGCCTGGCGAGCTCGCGCGCGACACGTCGCCGGACGACGCGGCCCGCCACCTGGCCGAGCTCGAGGTCGCCCACGAGCGCCGCGAGGACGGCATCTGGCTGCACGACCCGGACGGCCAGCCAGTGCAGCTGGTGCCCTTCCTGCGAGGAGGACGACCGCCGCCCCGACATCGCCCGTACCGGCGCCGGGCTGCCCGGCTTCCGGCCCCGCCGGATCGGCCACGTCAACTTCCTGACCGGGCGCATCCACGAGCAGGAGGTCTTCCACCGCGACGTGCTGGGGATGGAGGTCGCCGACTGGCTGGGCGACGACGGCGTCTGGCTGCACGTCACCTCCGAGCACCATCAGGTCGCGTTCGTCAACAAGGGCTCCGCGCACCTCCACCACGTCGCGTTCGACATGGTCGACTGGGGCATGCTGCGGGTCGCGTTCGACCACCTCGCCCAGCACGGCCGCTGGCTGGGCTGGGGCCCGGTGCGGCACGGCATCGCCCAGAACATGTGCGGCTACGTCCGCATCACCGAGGAGCCGATGTTCGTCGAGCTCTACTGCGACATGGAACAGCTGGAGCCGGGGCACATCCCCCGCCGCTGGCCCGACGACCGGCACTCGTCCAACACGTGGGGCCCGCTCCCGCCCCGCTCCTACTTCCGCTTCGACGACGAGGCCATCCGCTACGAGCGCGAGAGCCTGGAGACCCTCGGGGAGAAGCTGCCACCGCTCGAGGAGGTGCGTTTCTAGATGGCGACCGCCGAGACCACCAAGGCGCCCGGCGTCGCGGCCCGGACCGGCCAGCAGTTCCTGGACGGGCTGCGCGGCGATGCGCGCGAGATCTGGCTGAACGGCGAGCGGATCACCCACCCGCTCGACCATCCCCAGCTGCGCGCCGCGGCCGAGTCGATGGCGCGCGTCTACGACCTCCAGCACGAGCACGCCGACGAGATGCTGGCGCCCTCGCCCGACGACGGCCGGCTGGTCAACGTCACCCACCTGATCCCGCGCAGCCGCGACGACCTGGAGCGCCGCCGCCGCGCGATCGAGCTGACCGCCTCCGCGACCGCCGGGATGATGGGCCGCACGCCGGACTACCTGAACGTCACCTTCGCCTGCTTCGCCGGCCGCTCGGACGTGTGGGCGCGGCGCGGCAACGAGCGGGGCGCGGCCAACCTGGTCGCCTACCACCGGCTGATGCGCGACCGCGACCTCTCGACGACGCACTCGATCATGAACCCGCAGGTCGATCGCTCGAAGCCCGAGGCGGAGCAGGCGATGGGCGAGGTGGCGCTGCACAAGGTGGGCGAGACCGCCACCGGGATCGTCGTCCGCGGCGCCCGCATGCTGGCCACGCTGGCGCCCTACGCCGACGAGCTGACCGTCTACCCGGGGTCGGACATCCGCCCGCAGGACGGCAGCTACGCGCTCGCCTTCGCGGTGCCGATGGGCACGCCCGGCCTCAAGTTCATCTGCCGCGACAGCTACGCGAAGCAGCGCGACCCGTTCGACTACCCGCTCTCGTCGCGGTTCGACGAGATGGACGCCGTCGCCATCTTCGAGGACGTCGAGATCCCGCACGACCGGGTCTTCCTGTGCGGCGACACCGAGGGCTACTCCGAGGTGATCTCCGACACCGGCTGGCGCGGCCACATCATGCACCAGGCGTTCACCCGCGCCTACGTCAAGCTCTCGTTCGCCTTCGGCCTCGGCCACCTGCTCGCCACCACCACCGGCGTCGTCCGCTTCGACCACATCCAGGAGAAGCTGGGCCGGATCTGGAACATGACCGAGCTGACCCGCTCGGCGCTGGTCGCCGCCGAGGCCGGCTCGCACCTCGACGACGGCGGCGTCTGGTACCCGGACGACCGCCCCTTCCTGGCGCTGCGCGGCGAGATGCCGAAGTGGCTGCCCTCCGTCAACGAGCTGCTCCAGCTGATCGGCGGCGGCGGCTTCATGTGCACGCCGTCGCGGGCCGACCTGGACGGCCCGCTGCGCGGCCTGATCGACACCTACTACCAGGCGGCCGGCGCCGACGCCGAGCGGCGGATCCAGCTGTTCCGGCTGGCCTGGGACTACATCGGCTCCGACCTGGGCGGCCGCGGCGAGCTGTACGAGCGCTTCTACCTGTCAGACTCCTGGCGGATGACCGGGCTCGCCTACAAGCTGGCCGACAAGTCGTTCGCGGAGAGCCTCGTCAACCAGTTCCTGGACGGCTGATGGCGCCGCGCGGATACTCGCTGCCGCTCTCGCCCGAGGGGCGGGCCTCGGTGATCGGCCCGCCGCCGTGGCACTACGTCGGCGACTTCCTGGTGATCGAGTACTGGGCCGACCCGGCCGCCGTCGCCGCCGTGCTGCCGCCGCAGCTGCGGCCGTTCCCCGACGATCCCGGCCGCTGCGCCGCGCTGTTCGTGGACTGGCAGAGCTGCTCGGACTCGGGCGAGGAGCTGCTCGACCCGGTGCGCGGCCAGTACCGCGAGTTCTTCCTGGTCGTGAACGCGATGCTGGGCTCCGAGCACGTCACCAGCTGCCCCTACATCTGGGTCGACCGAGACTTCGCGCTGATCCGGGGCTGGATCCAGGGCTTCCCCAAGAAGCTGGGGGCGATCGAGATGACCCGCTCGTTCGGGCTCGACTGCCGCGCCGAGGGCCGCACCTTCGCCGGCACGCTGTCGGCGAACGGCAGGCGGCTGGCCGAGGGCACGGTCGCGCCCGAGACGGTCAGCGAGCAGGGGCCGACGCACAACGATCCCGCCGCTGATCAACCACCGCCACTTCCCCCGGCTCGCCGCCGGCCGCCACGACGACCCCGCCGTGGACGAGCTGGTGCGGGCGAAGAGCCGCGACCGGTCGATCTCGGAGATCCGCCGCGGGCCGGCCACGCTGGCGCTGCATGCGGCCCCCGGGGAGGAGCACGAGGCGCTGGCGCCGGTGCGGGTCGGCGACGGGTTCCGCTTCCAGTTCGCCTACACGGTGGACGACCTGGAGACGGTCGCCGAGCCGTGAGCGCGGCACCGGCAGCGCTCGTCACCGGCGGCGGCAGCGGCATCGGCGAGGCGATCGCCCGCAGGCTGGCCGCCGATGGCATGCGGGTGTGCGTCAACGGCCGCCGCGAGGAGCCCCTGCGGCGGGTGGCCGGGGAGATCGGCGGCTGCTGGGCGGCCGGCGACACCGGCATCCCCGAGCAGGCGGCTGCGGTGGTCGAGTCGGCCGTCGAGCAGCTGGGCGGCCTGGACGCACTGGTCGTGAACGCCGGCATCAGCCACTCCGGCTCGGCCCTGACCCAGACGCCGGAGGGATGGGACGCCGTCATGCGCACCAACCTGACCGCCGGCTTCCTGGTCTGCCGCGCGGCGCTCCCCCACCTCGAGCGGAGCGGCGGCAGCGTGGTCGCGGTGTCGTCGCTGGCAGCGCTTCGGGCGGCGCCGGACTCGGCCGCCTACTGCGTGTCCAAGGCCGGGCTGGTGATGCTGATGCGCTCGATCGCGGTCGACTTCGGCCCCCGCGGCGTGCGCGCCAACGCCGTCTGCCCGGGCTGGATCCGCACCGACATGGCGGACGGCGCGATGGACGAGGTGGCCCGGATGCGCGGCACCGACCGCGAGGGCGCCTACCGGCGGGTGCACGACGACGATGCCGATCCCGCGCCCCGGCGAGCCGGACGAGGTCTCCAGCCTGGTTGCCTGGCTGCTCTCGCCCGGCGGCAAGCTACGTGAACGGCGCCGCGATCCCCGTGGACGGCGGCGTCAGCGTCCTCGACCTCGGCCTGATCGAATTCGCGGAGGGAGCACCGTGAGCACCGTCGCCGGCATCGCCGTCAGCCCCGACCACTACATCGGCGGCCGCCGCGTGCCCAGCGCCGAGCGGTTCGAGGACCGCTCGCCGATCGACTGGGCGCCGCTTGCCGAGGTCGCCCGCGGCGGCGAGGCGGAGGCGGCGATGGCGGTCGAGGCCGCAGCCGCCGCCTTCCCCGCCTGGGCCGCGCTCGGCGCCGAGGGCCGGGCCGCGCACCTGCGCCGTCTGGCCGACCTGATCGACGCCAACGTCGAGCGGATCGCGACCGTCGAGTGCCTCGACATGGCGATGCTGGAGCGCTCGCTGAAGGCGCGCGTGATCAGCCGCGGCGCCCGCAACTTCCGCGCCTACGCCGACCTGGCCGCGGCGTACGAGGAGCGGCGCTGGAGCTCGAACGGCACGCGCAACCGGGTGCTGCGGATGCCGTCCGGGCCGGCGGTCGTGATCACGCCGTGGAACGCGCCGTTCATGCTGTCCACCTGGAAGACGGCGCCGGGGCTGGCGGCCGGCTGCACCGTGGTGCTGAAGCCCGCCGAGTGGTCGCCCCTGTCGTGCTCGCTGCTGGCCGACCTGGCCGAGCAGGCGGGCTTCCCGGCCGGCGTCCTCAACGTCGTCCAGGGCATCGGCGAGGAGGCCGGCGCCGCGCTGGTGTCGCGGGACGGCGTGCGCCGCATCTCGTTCACCGGGTCGCCCGAGACCGGCGCGCTGATCGGCCAGAGCGCGGCCCGCGCCATCGTGCCCTTCACCGGCGAGCTGGGCGGCAAGGGCCCGCTGCTCGTCTTCGAGGACGGCGACCTGGAGGCCGCGGCGCGGCGGGCGGCGGGCCAGTACGACGACGCGGCCAGGTCTGCCTGGCCGGCACCCGGCTGCTGGTCGCCGAGCAGATCGCCGACCGGTTCCTGGAGCTGTTCCACGGCTTCGTCGACGCGCATGTGCTGGGCGATCCCGCGCGACGATGCGACCACCCTCTCCCCGCTGATCCACCCCGATCACCTGGCCCGGGTCGAGGCGTTCGTCGAGCGGGCGCGGGCGAACGGCGACGAGATCGTGCGCGGCGGCCGCCGCGCCGACCTGGGCGGCGAGCACGGCCTCTGGTACGAGCCCACGCTTGTCGTCCCCCGCAGCAACGAGTCCGAGATCGTGCAGCGCGAGGTGTTCGGCCCGGTGCTGACGTTCCAGACGTTCGGCTCCGAGGAGGAGGCGGTCGAGCTCGCCAACTCGACCCGGTACGGCCTCTCGGCGATCATCCACACCGGCTCCGAGGAGCGGGCCAACCGTGTGGGCGAGGCGGTGCGCGCGGGAACGATCTGGGTCAACACCTTCCTCGTCCGCGATCTGACTGCGCCGTTCGGCGGCACCGGGATCAGCGGCATCGGCCGCGAGGGCGGCGACTACGCGCTCGACTTCTACTCCGACCTGAAGACGCTCCAGATCACGGAGGGCACCACCACATGAGCAGCATCACGCTGGGCGACGTCTACCTGGACAACGATGCCTTCCGCGACAGCGTGCCGCACGAGGCGTTCCGCGTGCTCCGCGACGAGGCGCCGGTGCACTGGTACGACTGGGAGCACGGCAAGGGATTCTGGTGCATCACGCGCTACGAGGACGTCGTCGCGGTGATGAAGGACTGGCGCACGTTCTCGTCGGAGACGGGCGCGACCGCGCTGGAGGACCTCGACCCCGACCAGATCGAGGCGCGCAAGTCGATGCTCGACACCGACCCGCCCGAGCACAGCCGCCTGCGGGCGATCGTCAACAAGGGCTTCACGCCGCGCGCGGTCGCCGCCTACGAGGAGCTGCTGCGGATGCTGACCCGCGAGATCCTGGACGAGGCGCTGCCCAGGGGTGAGTTCGACTTCGTCGAGGAGGTCGCCAAGGAGCTGCCGATCCAGGTGCTGTGCCGCATCCTCGGCGTGCCCACCGATGACGACGAGCAGCTGATCGCCTGGGGCGACCGCATGATCGGCAACACCGACCCCGACAGCGGCGGCCTGCATCCCGCCAGCCCCGAGAGCGCCGAGTACCGCCTGTTCCCGTTCCGCAGCCCGGACGCGATGGAGGTGTACCGCTACGGCCACCGGATCGCCGCCGAGCGCCGCCAGGACCCGCGTGACGACCTGGTCAGCAAGCTGGTCACCTGGGAGGACGAGGACGGGCGACGGCTGACCGAGCGCGAGTTCGACACGATGTTCCTGCTGCTCGTCGTCGCCGGCAACGAGACCACCCGCCAGTCGATCGCCCACGGCATGCTCGCCCTGATGGAGCACCCGGAGACGATGGCGCGGCTGCGCGACGACCCCGCGCTGATGGGCACGGCGGTCGAGGAGATCATGCGCTGGTCGTCGCCCGTGCTGCACTTCCGCCGCACCGCGACCGCCGACACCGAGCTGCAGGGCGTCCGCATCGCCGAGGGCGACAAGATCGTCACCTGGCTGATCTCCGCCAACTACGACGAGCGGCAGTTCCCCGACCCTCACAGCTTCGACATCACGCGCCGGCCGAACAACCACGTCACGTTCGGCCGCGGCGGCCCCCACTTCTGCCTGGGCGCGCACCTGGCGAAGCTGGAGACCCGGATCATGTTCGAGGAGCTGCTGCCGCGGCTTCGGTCGATCGAGCCCGCCGGCCCGGCGCGGCGGATCGAGTCGAACTTCACCAACGCCTACAAGGCGATGCCCGTGCGCGTGACGACCGCGTGAGAGGATCGAGCAACCGCGACGTGAGGAGATCCGCGAGATGACCGCACCGCTGTCCGACCTGATCAGCCAGGGCGTGGACACCGTCCGCATGAGCTATTCCGACCTGCACGGGATCGCCCGCGGCAAGGAGTTCCCGGCCGCCTACTTCGAGCACCTGGCCGAGGACGGCGCGGCGCACTGCGAGGCGATCATGACCGTGGATCTCCGCCACAACGTCGTCGCCGGCTTCGAGCACGGGTTCCAGGACATCGTCGCCCGCCCCGACGCCGCGACGCTGGCACGGATCCCGTGGGACCCGACCGTCGCCTGGTGCCTGGCCGACCTTCGAGCGGATGGACGGCACGCCCTACGGGGTCGATTCCGCGGGGCGCCCTGCGGCGGGCGATCGCGGGATACACCGAGCTGGGGCTGGTGCCGGTGGTCGGCCCCGAGCTCGAGTTCTACCTCGCCATCCCCGACGAGTCAGCGCCCAACGGCTACCGGCGCTACGTGGACAACGACAGCCACGTTTACACGGTGGGCAGCGTGGCCGACCCGCGCGGGATCCTGCGCGAGATGCTGCACGCCTGCGCGGAGCTGGGCCTGGGCGCGTTCGCCGCCAACCACGAGTTCGGGCGCTCCCAGTACGAGATCAACCTGCGCCACTCGGAGGCGCTGGACGCCGCCGACCGCGCCTTCCGGTTCAAGGACGCCGTCAAGGAGATGTCGGCGGCGCGGGGCCTGCTGGCGACGTTCATCGGCAAGCCCTGGAACGACGACGAGGGCTCCGGCTTCCACCTGCACCTGTCGCTGGCCGACGATCGCGGAGCGAATCTCCTGAACGGCCGCAGCCGCGAGGGGCTGTCACCGCTCGCCACCCAGTTCATCGCCGGCCTGCTCGAGCACGCGCCCGCGCTGATGGCGTTCTTCAACCCGACCACGAACGCGTACCGCCGCATCCACGAGGAGGCGCTGGTGCCCACGCTGGTCTCGTGGGGCCACGACAACCGGCTGACGCTGGCCCGGGTGCCCCGCGAGCGCGGCAAGGCGACGCGGATCGAGCTGCGGGTGGGCGACGGCGCCGCGAACCCGTACCTGGCGACGGCGGCCGCGCTGTTCGCAGGCCTGGACGGCATCCGCCGCAAGCTGCGGCCGCAGCCGCCCTCGGCCGGCCTCATCTACGAGCTGCCGGAGGCCGAGCGGATGACGCCGCTGCCCCGCACCTTCGACGCCGCGCTGGAGGCGCTGGACGCCGACGACCTGATCCGCGAGTCGATGGGCGAGGAGCTGGTCGAGACCTTCCTCGCGATCAAGCGCCACGAGCTCGACCGCTCGCGCAGGTGGGTGACGGACTGGGAGTTCCGCGAGTACACGCACCATCTGTGAGCACGATCGCCGCCTTCGCGGAGTCCGTCACGGTCGAGGATCTCGAGCGCGACCCCTATCCGATCTACGAGCGGCTGCGGGCCGAGGCGCCGGTCTGCCTCCTGCCCGCCGTCGGCCTGTCGCTGGTGACGCGGTGGGACGACGTGCAGCACATCGCGACCCACCCCGAGCTGTTCACTGCTGAGGTGGACTCCTCCCCGCTGGCCCGGACGCTGGGCCCGAACGTGCTGACGCTGGACGGCGAGGCGCAGCGGCGGATCCGGGCGACGATGGACCCCTCGATGCGGCCGCGCGCTGTCGAGCGGCGCGGGCCCGACGTGATCCGGCCGCTGGCCGAGCGGCACCTGGCGGCGTTCGCCGGGCGCGGCCACGCCGAGCTGATGAGCGAGTACTGCGAGCCGGTCTCGGTGCTGGCGCTGGGCGAAGTGCTGGGCCTGGGCGGGCTCGAAGCCGACACCCTGCGGCGGTGGTTCGCCGACCTCGCGGCGGGCGGCTCCAACTTCGAGAACGACCCCGAGAAGCAGCGGCTGGGCGACGCGGCCAGCGCCGACGTCGACCGGGTCGCCGGCCCGATCCTCGACCGCCTGGCGGCGGAGCCGGACGGCAGCCTGCTGGCGGACATGCTGCACACCGAGGCGCCCGGCGGCCGGCTCTCCCGGGCCGAGGTGCTGGCGAACCTGAAGCTGATCCTGCTGGGCGGGATGCAGGAGCCCGGCCACGCGCTGGGGATCGCAGTGTGGGCGCTGCTCACCCACCCGGACGCGCTGGCCGAGGTGCGCGCCGACCCGGCGCTGCTGCGCGGCGCAGTCGAGGAGGCGCTGCGCTGGCACTCGCCGGTCGGCACCCAGACCCGCCAGGTGACGCAGGGCACGGAGCTGGCGGGCGTCCGCCTCGAGCCGGGCGCGGCGCTGGCGGCCGTGCTCTCGTCGGCCAACCGCGACGACCGCCACTGGCAGGATCCCGACCGCTTCGACATCCACCGCCGAGGCGCGCACGCCGGCTTCGGCCTGGGGCCGCACCACTGCGCGGGCGCGCCGCTGGCGCGGCACGAGGTGCGCCTGCCGCTCGAGCTGCTGCTGGAGCGGCTGCCGGCCCTGCGGCTGGACGAGCGCCATCCGGTCGAGCTGCGCGGCTGGGAGTTCCGTGCGCCGACCGCCCTCCACGTGAGGTGGGACTGATGCCCTGGACGCGCGTCTGCGCCGCCGAGGAGCTGCCGGACGGCGCCATGATCGAGCACGGCGAGCTGGACGACGCCGTGATGGTGGCCCGCGCCGGCGGCGCGCTGTTCGCCGTCCAGGGGTCGTGCACGCACGAGGAGTGCCCGCTCGCCGAGGGCACGCTGCTCGACCGCGAGGTCGAGTGCTACTGCCACGGCGCGGTGTTCGACCTACGCACCGGCGAGGCCCTGGTCGGGCCCGCGCTGGAGTCGCTCCGCACCTACCCGGTGCGCGAGCTGGACGGCGCTGTGGAGGTCGAGCTGTAAGAAAGTCGTGCACAGCCCCGCACCGTCGCGGTGAGCGGCTATGCTTTGCGCCGTACACGGAAAGAACGACTGTTTGGTTGCGCACTTTCACGCCTCCTCAGCACGTTCGTCAAGGTGAAGGGAGGTGTTTTCATAAGATGGCAACCGGAACCGTGAAGTGGTTCAACGACTCGAAGGGCTACGGCTTCATCGCGCCGGACGAGGGCTCGAAGGATCTGTTCGTCCACCACACCGGCATCGCCGGCAGCGGCTTCAAGACGCTGGCCGAGGGCGCCAAGGTCGAGTACGAGGCTCGTGAGGGTCAGAAGGGTCCCGAGGCGGTCAACGTGACCCCGCTCGGCTAGCACGCTCGAAAGGACAGGTGTCGGCGATCGCCGAAAAAGAAGAGAAGATCGAGCTGGAGGGGGAGGTGACCGAGGCCCTGCGCAACGGCATGTTCCGCATCACCCTCGACAACGGTCACAACACCATCGGCTACACCTCGGGAAAGATGCGCCGGTACCGGATCCGCATCTTCCCGGGCGATCGGATCAAGATCGAGCTCTCGCCGTACGACCTCAACCGCGGCCGGATCACCTACCGCTACAAGTAGGCGGTCCGGCCGCGGCCGGTCTCACCGCTCGCGCAGCGCCAGCGCGGCGCCGTACGCGGAGCGCACGTCCGCCTCATCCCAGGCCTTCGGGTTGACCGTGAGGCAGTAGTCCGCCAGCGAGAGCTCGACCAGGCGGTCGAGGTCGGCGTCGGCGACACCCGCCTCGCGGGCCGTGGGGAAGCCGGTCGCGGCCAGGATGCGGTACACGGCCGCGATCGCCCTGCTGCCGTCCGCCGGGCCGCCGGTCGGCTCGCCCATCGCGTCCGCAACCCGTTCCAGCGCCGCGGCGCAGTGCGGCCGGTTCACGTCCAGCGTCTCGGCCAGCACCAGGCCGACGGTGAGGCCGTGCGGCAGGCCCAGCGTCGAGCCGATCGAGTGGCCCAGCGCGTGGTCGGCGCCGCAGTCGGAGAGGTTCATGCCCAGGCCGGCCATCAGGCTGCCCAGGGCGAGCGACCGGCGCGCGTCGCGGTCGCCCCCGTCGCGCACCGCCGGCTCCAGCCCGGCGACGACGTGGCGGCACGCCTCGAGGCCGATCGCCGCCGAGAGCACGCTGCCGTTGGAGACGATCACCGCCCCGATCGCCTGCGCCAGAGCGTCGAGCCCGGTGAACGCCGTGGCGTCGCGGGGCAGGCCCAGCGTCAGCAGCGGATCGACCAGGGCGTGCTGTGCGCGCATCAGCGGATGGGCGACGCCGAGCTTGCGCCCCTCGGCCTCGTCCACCACGACCGCGCCGCCGGACACCTCCGATCCGGTGCCGCTGGTGGTCGGCACCGAAACCAGGTCGAAGGCGGGCGGCGCCACCGCCGCCTCGCCGTGGCAGAACCGCTCGAACGGGATGCCCTGCCCGGCCACCAGCCGCGCCGCCTTGGCGACGTCGATCGCGGATCCACCGCCGATGCCGATCAGCAGGTCGGGAGCGCCGTCGGCCACGGCCCCGGCGGTCTCGGCGATCAGCGCGAACGTCGGCTCTCCCGCGGGCTTGACGATCGCGGGGATGCCGTCGATCGCCTCGGCCACCGCGGGGATGGCGGCGACGGGCTCCTCGACCACAACCATCGCCCGGCGGCCGGACACCAGGCCGGGCAGCTCCCCGATCGCGCCGTCGCCGAAGCTGACCCGCACCGGCAGGTCGGCGCGGAAGCTCTCGATCACCCGGGCCGCCCGAGCTGGTCGCGCAGCCGGTCGAACGCGCCGAAGCCGGCCTCGACCAGCCGCGGGTTGAGCGAGGCGTCGCCCATCCGGAACTCGTACGCGGCGAGATGGTCGGGGTTGTGGAAGTAGACGAGCCGCACCGAGACGCCGTGGGCGGCGTCCAGCTCGAGGCCGAGGATGCGGAACCCGGCGCGCAGCTTCGCGATCAGGATCGGGTTGTTGCCGGGCGCGTGGTCGGAGACCACGGTGTCGAAGCCCAGCGCCGCCGAGTAGGCGAGGTGCAGCTCGATGATCGCCCGGTAGACGCCCTGCCGGCGGTAGTCCGGGTGCACGGTGGTGTGGAACATCTCCCAGATCGCGTCCCGCCACTGGCCACCTGAGAAGAGGGCGACGAGCCGCTCGCCGTCGCGCACGACCCACCACTCGCGCAGGCGCGGCGCTGCGGCGGTCGACTCGAGGATGCGATGACGGGCCTCGCGCTGCTCGGGGGTGCGCACCTGGTCGAGGTCGAACAGCACCTCGGGTGGGAAGTGCGCACGCAGCTCGCGCTCGTGGAGATCCCAGTAGGCGTCCTCGTCGGTCGGCTCCATCCGGTAGCGGCCGAGCAGCGGCTCGGCGAAGTGGCGCTGCCTGATCGGGTCAACCCAGTCCCAGCTCATGAGGCGATCTGTAACACATCGCGCCGTCGCGGCGACGAGACAGCCATGATCCCCACCATGTCCTACACCCAGACCGTCGAGGCGCTCCACCGCCTCACCGTGTACGTGATCTCCCCCGCCCAGCGCCTGGTCAACGGCGAGATCGTCCTGCGCTCGCTGCCCGGTGGCTTCGGCACCCACCCGTTCGGCGACGGCACCGTCGTCCGCGTGGACGGCGCCGAGCTGGTCGTCGACCGGCCCGGCGGGAGCGTCCGCGAGCCGATCACGACGCTGGCCTCGGCCGCGCGGTTCGTCGGCGTCGAGCCCGACCTCGCCCAGCAGGAGCAGTTCGACGTGCCCGCCGCCGGCGACCTGGACGAGCCGCTGGCGGTCGATCCCGCGGCCGTCGCGGAGCTGGCCGACTGGTACGCGCTGGTCACGGCCGCGCTGGAGGAGCTGCGCGCCGAGGCCGGGCCGGCCGACGACGTCTCCCCGGTGCGGATCTGGCCGGAGCACTTCGACTGCGCGATCGACATGGGCGACGCCGGCGCCGGCGCGCGCGGCACCTACGGCGGCTCACCCGGCGACGGCCACCACGCCGAGCCGTACGTCTACGCCTCCCCCTGGGCCGGCCGCATCGACTCCTTCTTCGACGATGCCTCGTTCAAGGGCGCCTCGCGCACGCTCGACCAGCTCGCAGCCGGCGGCGACGCGCAGGCGGCGGCCGTGGCCTTTCTGCGCGAGGCCCGCGGGCGGATCGAGGCGGCGGCCGGCGGCTGACGTGGTCGCCCGGTGAGGGTTGGGAGGGCGACGGTTGGGCTCCTGACGGTGGCGTCAGGTCTTCGGTGCCTCTCCGTCATGGAACTCCGGATCGGCCGTGATGGGGGTCTGGCACGGTGCCAGACCCCGTGCCGGACACCCTCTCGAGGCCCATGGTTGAGCGACTCTCGACCGGCCGGAATGGTCACGCCTTCGACCTCGGATCGTCACGATACGCCGGATCGGATGTGATCGGGGCCCGGCACCGTGCCAGACCCCGTACCGGGCCCCAATTCGCTCGCCCCCCCACGGTCAGTTGCCCAACCTGCGAAACCGAGGGTCAGGCTCCGTGCCTGGCTCCGGTTCGACCACCAGCCGAGCACACACCACGATCCCGGGTCGGTGCCAGGAATCGGTGCCTGACCCTCCAGGGTGGTCCACCGGCACCACGGTCAGTGGCCCAACCCGCGCCCCGATTTGACATGGTTGTGAGTCACTGCTAACTTGTACGTGCATGGCGGCGACGACCACCACTCGCAAGACGGCCGAGGAGCGGCGTGAGGCACTGATCGAGGCGGCCTCGTTTGAGTTCGCCCGAGGCGGACTGCACGGCGCGTCCACGGACGACATCGCGCGCCGCGCCGGCATCTCGCAGCCCTACCTGTTCCGCCTGTTCCGCACCAAGAAGGAGCTGTTCCTGGCCGCGGTCGACCGCTGCTACGACGCGACCACCGCCGTGTTCGAGCAGGCCGCGGCAGGCGTCGAGCCGGCCGGGCGACTGGAGGCGATGGGGATGGCGTACTGCGAACTGCTCCGCGACCGCTCCCGCCTGATGATGCAGATGCAGACCTACGCCGCCTGCGACGACCCCGAGGTGCGCGACCTCGTCCGCCGCCGCTACGGCACGCTCGTCCGGTTCGTCGAGGAGATCTCCGGCGCGGGCGAGGAGGCGGTCAGCGCCTGGTTCGCCACCGGCATGCTGCTGAACGTCGCCGCGGCGATGGACCTCGCGGCCGTGGACGACGGCTGGGTCAAGCGGCTCCTGGGCGACAAGCTGTTGCCGCCGGCCTGAGGCAACCCTTTTTTTCCTGACAAACATGAGTAAGCACTCACTACTAAACCGAAGAGAGGAGACGACACGATGACCGCTCGAGCACGCACGATCTGGACGTTCGTGATCACGAGCACGGCGCTGTTCATGGTCGTGCTGGACAACCTGGTGGTGACGACGGCCCTCCCCACCATCCACCGCGACCTGGGCGCCTCAATCGAGAACCTGGAGTGGACGGTCAACGCCTACACGCTGACGTTCGCCGTGCTGCTGCTGACCGGCGCCGCGCTGGGCGACCGCTTCGGCCGGCGGCGGATGTTCGCGATCGGGCTCGCCACCTTCACCGGCGCATCAGCCGCCGCGGCGCTCGCGCCCAGCGTCGACGCGCTGATCGCGGCGCGAGCCGTGCAGGGCGCCGGCGCCGCGCTCGTCCTGCCCCTGACGCTGACGCTGCTCTCGGCCGCGGTGCCGCCGGAGAAGCGCGGCCTCGCGCTGGGCGGCTGGTCGGCGATCAGCGGCCTCGGCGTCGCGCTCGGCCCGCTGGTCGGCGGCGCCGTCGTCCAGGGCATCAACTGGCAGTGGATCTTCTGGCTGAACGTGCCCATCGGGCTGATCGTCCTGCCGCTGATCCGCATGCGGCTGGCGGAGAGCCACGGCCCCGACCGCAGCTTCGACCTGACCGGCCTCGCGCTCGCCAGCGCCGGCCTGTTCGGCATCGTCTGGGGCCTCGTCCGCGGCAACAGCGTGGGCTGGGACAGCCCGCAGATCGTCGGCGCGCTGGCCGCCGGTACCGTGCTGCTGGCAGCGTTCGCGCTATGGGAGCGGCGAACCCCGCGGCCGATGCTGCCGATGCGCTTCTTCGCCAACCGCTCGTTCTCGACGGCGAACGCGGCGTCGCTGTTCATGTACTTCGGGATGTTCGGCTCGATCTTCCTGCTCACCCAGTACCTCCAGGGCGTGCAGGGCGCCACGCCGCTCGAGGCCGGGCTGAAGACGCTGCCCTGGACGGCGATGCCGATGCTGGTCGCCCCCATCGCCGGCGCGGCCTCCGACCGGATCGGCGGCGGCAAGCTGATGACGGCGGGGCTGACGCTGCAGGCCGTGGCGCTGGCCTGGCTGGCGGCGATCATCGCCCCGGACACGGCCTACGCCGCGATCGTGCCGCCGTTCGTGCTGGCCGGCGTGGGCATGGGCCTGTTCTTCGCCCCCGCGGCGAACGTCGTGCTCTCGTCCGTTCGCCGCAACGAGGAGGGCAAGGCGTCCGGCGCCAGCAACGCCATCCGCGAGGTGGGCGGCGTGCTCGGCATCGCGGTGCTGGCATCCGTCTTCAGCCGGCAGGGCGGATACGGCACCGCCCAGCTGTTCACCGACGGCATCACTCCGGCCCTGTGGGTCGGGGCGGCGGTGGTCGGCGCGGGCGCCGTGGCGGCGCTGGGCATCCCCGGCCGCACCAGTGGGGCCGAGGCTGCCACAAAGGCGGAGCCGGCGCTGGCATCCTGAGCTGACAACACGGCGCGATCCGCGCCCCCGTGCTGCAGGCGGCAGCCCGGGGGCGCGGTTACGCTGACGCCTCGTGCTGTTTCCCACCGCCACGTTCGCGCTCTTCTTCCTGATCGTGCTGCCGCTGAACTGGTGGCTGATGCCGCAGCAGCGGAACTGGCGCATCTTCATCCTCGCCGCCAGCTACCTCTTCTACGGCTGGTGGAACTGGCACTACGTCCTGCTGCTGATGGGCTCGACGATCGGCAACCAGTACGCGGCCGTCGCCATCCACCGCACGACCGGCGCCCGCGCCCGCAAGCTACTGCTGGCCGTCGCGGTCGCCGGCAACCTGGGCGCCCTCGGCTACTTCAAGTACTACGACTTCTTCCTCAGCTCGGCCCAGAACGTCCTCAACGACGTCGGGGTGGACTACACGCCGACGATCATCGCCGTCGCCCTGCCGGTCGGCATCTCGTTCTTCACGTTCCAGGCGCTCTCGTACGTGATCGATACGTACCGCGGAATCGTGCAGCCGACGTCGCTGCCGCGCTTCGCCGTCTACCTCTCCTTCTTCCCGCACCTCGTCTCCGGGCCGATCGTGCGCGCGTCGGAGTTCCTGCCGCAGCTGGACGGCCCGCGCGACCCGCGCCGGATCGACGCCAGCCGCGCCTACTTCCTGATCGTCGGCGGCCTGTTCAAGAAGGTCGTCGTCGCCAGCTACCTGGGATCGCACATCGTCGATCCGGTGTTCGGCTCGCCCGGCGCCCACTCGTCGCTCGAGATCCTGATCGCCGTCTACGCATACGCGGTGCAGATCTGGGCCGACTTCAGCGGCTACACCGACATCGCCATCGGCATCGCGCTGCTGCTCGGCTTCCAGTTCCCGCAGAACTTCGACTCGCCCTACACGGCCGTCTCGATGCAGGACTTCTGGCGGCGCTGGCACATGACGCTGTCGCGCTGGCTGCGGGACTACCTCTACATCCCGCTGGGCGGCAGCCGCGGCTCGGAGTGGAGCACGTACCGCAATCTGATGATCACGTTCCTGCTGGGCGGGCTGTGGCACGGGGCATCGTGGCGGTTCGTCGCCTGGGGCGCGATCCACGGCGGGTCGCTGTCGATCGAGCGCTTCGCCCGCGAGCACAGCACGCCGCGCCCGGCGACCCCGGCGCGGACGTGGCTGAAGCGGCTGGCGACGTTCAACGTGGTCTGCCTGGCCTGGGTGTTCTTCCGGGCCGACACGTTCGAGGTGGCCTGGCAGATGCTGGGCCGGCTGTTCACCGCCTGGGGCGAGGCCTCCCCGCTGGTGACGGTCCCCGTGCTCGGGCTGATCGCCGGCGGCATCGGCGTCCAGTACCTCTCCGGCAACGTCCTGCCCGCGATGATGGCGCGGTTCTCGCGGCTCCCGATGGCCGGGCAGGCGGCGCTGATCGCCGGGTCGCTGCTGGTCATCGATACATTAGGTCCGAGCGGCGTGCCACCCTTCATCTACTTCCGCTTCTAGGCCACGCCCATGAGCGACCAGCCCCCCGAGCAGCCCAAGCCCGTCTCCATGCTCCCTCCCGAGGAGGTGACCGACCGCTTCCTCTCGCCGGAGCCGGTCGTGCGCCGCCGGCTGCGCCGCAGCGACCGGGCCACCTGGTTCGGCGACCCGCCGCGGCGGCCGCTGGCGGCCGGTCACGTGGTCGTGATCACCGTGGTGGCGCTGGTGCTGGCGGCGTTCCTGAACGCCCGCGGGCTCCACAAGACGGCCGAGATCCAGGGGCCCGGCTGGCAGCGCACGATCGCGCTCAATGCCACCGGCGTGCTGGACACCGTCAGCGGCTGGCTGCTGCTCGACCAGCCCCGCTCGCTGATCCAGAGCGCCGCCGGACGCTCGGGCGACGACGAGATCGACACCTCGATCACGCTGCCGCCGCCGCCCCGGCCGGTCACCCGCGGCCACCACCCCCGCGGGACGACCGTGCCACCGTCGCCGCCCAAGTCCTACGACCCGCACAACAAGCTGCGTGTCTGGGTCGCCGGCGACTCGCTCTCGATCGTGCCCGGCCTCGAGCTCGACCAGCTGACCTCGTCCAACCCGGTGATGAGGTCGCTGGGCGTCGACGGGCGCATCTCCACCGGCCTCGAGCGGCCCGACGTCTACAACTGGTTCACCCGGATCCGCCAGGTCGTGGCGGAGCGTCATCCGGAGGCCGTGGTGCTCTCCTTCGGCGGCAACGACGACCACTCGTACATGACCGGCAGCACGGGGCCGAAGTACGACGCGGGCTCCTCGTTCGGCAGCCCCCAGTGGGTCGCCGAGTACCGTCGCCGCATCGGCGGCGTGATGGACGAGGTGATCCGGGGCGGCGGCGACGTGTTCTGGGTGGGCCTGCCGATCACCCGCGACCGGGGCCAGAGTGGCCGCTACCAGCTGATCAACCGCTACGTCCGCTACGAGATCAACGAGCGGCCGGGCCGCGCGTTCTACATCGACACCTACAAGCTCTTCCAGAAGCCCGGCGGCGGCTACGCCGACTACCTGCCCGACTCGGGCGGCGAGCTCGAGCTGATGCGCCAGCCCGACGGCGTCCACTTCTCGGCGGCGGGCGGTGTGCTGGTCGCGAAGGCCGTGCTGGCGGCGTTCCACCGCGCGTACGACCTCACCAGCTGGCGCCATCGCGGCGCCGTCACCGGGCCTCCGGCAAGCAAGCCGTCGGGCTGACGCATCCGTCCCGCTATTCGCCGCCCTCGAACGCGACCTCCGCGACGGGGACCGCCTCCGGCACGTCGGGCGAGCGCACCAGCGCCAGCGTCGCGACGATGCCGACCGCGGCCATCACCGCCGCCCACAGGAAGGCGGTCTGGAACCCGTCGGTGAGCGCGACCGGCGCGGCCGTGCCGCCCTTCAGGGCGTCCGTCGTGCGGTTGGTGGCGACGGTGACCAGCGCGGCAACGCCGAGCGCGCCGCCGATCTGCTGCGAGGTGTTGATCAGGCCGGATGCGATGCCGGCGTCGCGGTCGCGCACGCCCGAGAGCGCGGCGATCGTGTCGGGGACGAAGGCGAACCCGAGCCCGATCCCGGCCAGCACGAAGCCCGGCGCCAGGTCGACGAGGTACGAGCCGCCGACCGACACCTGGGTGAACCAGACCAGCCCGACGGCCAGCAGCGCCATCCCGGCGGTCAGCACGCTGCGGACGCCCAGCCGGGTGACCAGGGTCTGCGACACGCCGGCCGAGATGATGATCGTGACGGCGACCAGCAGGTAGGCGAACCCGGCGCGCAGCGGCGAGTAGCCCAGCACTTCCTGCATGTACAGCGACAGGAAGAAGAACATCGAGAAGATCGACGAGCCGAGCAGGAAGCCGACCACGTTCGCGCCGGTCAGCGTGCCGGAGCGGAACAGGCGCAGCGGCAGCAGCGGGTTCGACGACCGGCTCTCGATCACGATGAAGGCCGCGAGCAGCCCGAGGGCGACGGCGAACTCGCCCAGCGTGCGCGCGCTCGTCCAGCCGTGGGTGCCGGTGCCGACCAGGGCGTAGACGAACAGCGAGAGGCCCGCCGTGACCGACACCGCGCCGGCCACGTCGAAGTCGCGGCTCATGCCCTCCGCCCTGCTCTCCTTGAGCAGCCGGGGCGCGAGCGACGCGCAGACGATGCCGATCGGGACGTTGATGAAGAAGATCCACTCCCAGGACACCGCCTCGGTGAGGATGCCGCCCAGCATGACGCCGGCGGCGCCGCCCATGCCGGCGATGGCGCCCCAGATGCCGAGCGCCTTGTTGCGCTCGGCGCCCTCCTCGAAGGTGGTCGTCAGGATCGAGAGGGCGGCCGGCGAGATGATCGCTGCGCCGACGCCCTGCACCGCCCGCATGGCGATCAGGAAGCCGCTCGAGGGCGCCAGGCCGCATGCCAGCGAGGCGGCCGAGAACAGCAGCAGGCCGCCGATGAACACGCGGCGGCGGCCGAGCAGGTCGGCCGCGCGGCCGCCCAGCAGCAGGAACCCGCCGAACGTCAGCGCGTAGGCGCTGGCCACCCACTGGAGGTCCTCGACGTTGAAGTCGAGCGAGTGCTGGATCGACGGGAGCGCGACGTTGACGATGGAGACGTCGAGCACGACCATGAACTGCGTCGCGCAGAGCAGGACGAGTGCGAGCCAGCGGCGATCATTGGATGCGTTGCCCATGTGCGAACCTCCCAGGAGGCTGGAGAAACGGAATTGCAGATTCCGGTACACTATGTGGACCTCCCCCCGCTGTCAAACCATGATCGACGCCACACCACCTCGCAGGGCCGACGCCCGCGCCAACCGGGCGCGGGTGCTGGAGGCCGCGCGCGCGCAGATCGCGCAGGACGGCGTCGAGACCGGGATGCACGAGATCGCGCGCTGCGCCGGGGTCGGCGTCGGCACCGTCTACCGGCACTTCGCGAACAAGGAGGCGCTGCTGGCGACGCTCGCCACCGACTGCCTCACCGACCTGCTGATCCATGCGACGGCCGCCCTCGAGGACGGGGATGCCTGGCGCGGGTTGACGGGCTTCGTGTGGTACGCGGCCGAGCGCCAGGCGACCGACCGCGCCAGCGCCGAGGTGCTCGCCTGCGACGCCCAGTCGGGCGAGGGCATGCGCTGCCGAGGTGAGCTGGGCGAGGCCGTCCGCATGCTCGTCGCCCGCGCGCAGGCGCAGGGCACCGTGCGCGCCGACCTGCCGCCGGCAACCGTCACCGAGCTGCTGCGGCTGAGCGAACCGCAGCCTGCGCGGCGCCGAGATGACCGGGCTCGATTGGCGGGCCTGCACCACCGTCGTACTGGACGGCCTCCGCCCGCCGGATGCCGGTGGCTGAGCTGACGCACCGGATCCGGCCCTCCGAGGGCGCCCCCGACGGCGCGATCGTGCTGCTGCACGGGCGCGGCTCCGACGAGCACGACCTGGGCCCGCTGCTGGACGTGCTCGACCCACGGCGGCGGCTGGTCGGCGTCTTCCCGCGCGGCCCGCTGCACCTGCCTCCCGGCGGGGCGCACTGGTACGTCGTGCCGCGCGTCGGCTACCCCGACCCGGCGACCTTCTTCCAGACGATGGAGCTGGCCGGCGCGTTCCTGGACGGCGTGCCGGCGCTGACCGGCATCCCCTGGGAGCGGACCGTCCTGGGCGGCTTCTCGCAGGGCGCCGTGATGTCCTACGCCCTGGGCCTGGGCCAGGGACGGCCCAGCCCGGCCGGGATCGCCGGCCTCTCCGGCTTCGTGCCCACCGTCGACGGCTTCGAGCTCGACCTCGCCTCCCGCCGAGGGCTGCCGGTCGCCATCGCGCACGGCTCGCTCGACCCGGTGATCGACGTCGAGTTCTCACGCACGGCGCGCGACCTGCTCACGGTCGGCGGGCTGGACGTGACCTACCACGAGGCGCCCTACCCGCACGCCATCGACCCGGCGTTCCTGCCGGCGCTGCATGACTGGATCGGCCACGCCCTGGCCCTCTGACCGCGGCTTCGTCCTGGACGACGGCGAGCGGCTGTGCGGTTCGGCCGCGGCGTCGCGATCGAGACGTTCCGGCTGCTGCGCGAGCGCGACATCGGCAGCTACGTGCTGCTCACCACGCCCCGCGGCCGGGCGGCAGCGCCCACGCTGGCCGCGGCGGCCGCGACGGTGTGCGAGGTCCCGCACGGCGAGGTGCCGGACGCGGCCCGGGCGATCGCCGCGCGGGCCGGCGGGCACGACCTGCTGGCGCTCGGAGGCGGGCGCGTGATCGACGTCGCCAAGGCGCTGGCCGCCGCCACCGGCACCCGCTGCGCCGCCATGCCGACCACGCATGTCGGGCGCCGAGATGAACGGCCACCACCGGCCGATGGCCGGCCACGAGTCGGGCGCGCGGGCGCGCCCGGTGCTGGTCATCACCGACCCGAACCTGCTCACCCAGCCGGCCGCGGAGCTGGCGGCGTCGGCGATGAACGCGCTCGCCCACGCCGCCGAGGCGCTGGTCACGCCGCGCGCCAACCCGGTGGCCGAGGCGTCCGCGCTGCAGGCCGCCACGCTGATCGCCGACGGGCTCACCGCCCGGCCGCCGGACCGCGACCCGCCTCGCGCTGGGCGGCCTGCTGGCCGGCCACGCCCTCGGCATGTGCGGCTTCGCCGTCCACCACGTGGTCGCCCAGACGACGGTGCGGATCGCCGGGACGCCGCACGCCCAGACCAACGCCGTGCTGCTCCCCCACTCGCTGCGCCTGCTCCACACCCGGGCTCCCCGGCAGATGGACGCCCTGGCCGGCGCGCTCGGGCGCGACCCGGACGACCTCGCCGGCATGGCCGGGCCGCGGACGCTGGCCGACCTGGACGTGCCGGCCGACCTGCTGGGCGAGATCGCCGCGGCGGCCGCCGGCCGGCCGGAGCTCGACCAGACGCCGGGGGGCGCTCCCTCGCAGGCCGAGCTGGGCGAGCTGCTGGACGCCGCCTGGTCGGGCGCCAGATCCACGGCGTGAGGTAGAGGGTACTCACCCATTTCGGGTGAAGGTCAGGCCCTTCCGGTCGATATCCCGGGGAGACATGTTCCGCTGGGTTCCGTCGCTCGTCATCGCCGCCGCGCTGCTCGTCTTTCCGGGCGGCGCGGCGGCGAGCTCGAACCCGGCCTCGACCGGCGACGCGAAGCCCGCCGACGTCTCCTACTCGAAGCTGATCGCGCTGTCCTCGCACGGGCACATCAAGGCGGCGCTGATCGACAACGTGGCCGGCACCGCCACCGTCACGCTGGACGACGGCACCAAGGGCGTCGTCACGCTGCCCGGCGACGGCACCGGTGACCTCGCCACCTCGCTGGCACAGCACGGCGCGACGGTCACGATCGGCTCCAGCGGCGGCTCGCCGGGCGGCAGCGGGCTGATCCCGCTGATGATCTTCGGCGTCCTCGTGGCGACGGTCGCCGGGCTCTTCCTGGCCGGCCACCTGCGCGCCCGGCGGGCCACCCGCCGCACCGAGTCGGTGCAGGAGGCGGAGCCCACCCAGCGCGTCTGCTTCGAGGACGTCGCCGGCTGCGACGAGGCGGTCACCGAACTGCGCGACGTGCTCGACTTCCTGCGCAAGCCCGAGCGGTTCGAGCGGCTGGGCGCGACCCTGCCGTCCGGGGTGATCCTGCACGGCCCTCCGGGCACCGGCAAGACGCTGCTGGCCAAGGCCCTCGCCGGCGAGGCCGGCGTCCCCTTCTTCGCCGCTTCCGGCTCGGACTTCGTCGAGATGTTCGTCGGCGTCGGCCCCCGCCGCGTGCGCGAGCTGTTCACGAAGGCCCGCCGCTCCGAGCGCGGCGCCGTCGTGTTCATCGACGAGATCGACGCGATCGGCCGCAAGCGCAGCCCCAGCCCGCACCAGACCAATCAGGAGGGCGAGAACACCCTGAACGCGCTGCTGGTGGAGCTGGACGGCTTCCACGGCCGCCAGTCCGTGATCGTGGTCGCCGCCACCAACCGGGTGGACATCCTCGACGAGGCGCTGCTGCGCCCCGGCCGCTTCGGCCTCCAGATCGAGGTCGGCCTGCCGGACGAGGCCGGGCGCCGCGCGATCCTGGAGCTGTACGCCAAGGACAAGCCGCTGGCCGACGACGTCGATCTCGGACGCGCTGGCCGCGTACACCGCCGGCAGTTCCGGCGCCCAGCTCGCCGACATGATGAACCAGGGCGCGATCGTCGCCGCCCGCCGCGACGCCGAGGAGGTGGCCGACGCCGACCTGCGCGAGGGGCACCTGCGCGTGCTGGCCGGGCCGGAGCGGGTCGCCAACCCGGCGCGGGAGGACGAGCGCCGCGTCGTCGCCTGGCACGAGGCGGGACACGTGCTCGCCGCCGAGCTGCTGGAGACGCAGGACAAGGCCCAGCGGGTCACGATCCGGCCCCGCGGCCGTGCCGCCGGCCTCGCCGTCTACGGCCAGACCGACCGGGCGCTGCACTCGCGCCGCTACCTGCACGAGCGGATGATCTGCATCGTCGCCGGCCGCGCGGCCGAGCAGCTGCTGATGGACGAGATCTCCTCCGGCGCGGCCAACGACCTGCAGCAGGTCAATCACCTCGCCCGCCACGCGGTGCTCGAGCTGGGCTTCTCGGAGCGGGTCGGCCAGCTGATCAGCCACGGCGGGGCGCACCACCTGGCCGACGACACCCGCCGCGTGGTCGACGAGGAGGTCGAGCGGATGGTGGCCGACGCCTACCAGGACGCGCTGCGGCTGCTGGAGGACGAGCGGCCGCTGCTGGACGCCCTGGCCGAGGCGCTGCTGGAGCACGGGCAGCTCGAGCGGGTGGACATCCTGGTCGCTCTGGGCGGCGCTCCGCCGGTGAAGGAGACGACGCCCCGCCGCGCGCCCATGGTCGTGCGGCCGCGCCGCCTGCACGTCGTGCCCGAGGTGATCGCGCCGTTCCAGAAGCGCGAGGGCCGGCTTGTCGCCCTGGCACGCTGGATCGAGCAGCGGCCCCGCGCGAAGCGCCGCCGCGAAGCCGCCTAGAGAGGGCGCGCTCGCCGCAAACGGCACGTGGTTGCTAGCATGTGGGTGCGCGTGCAAGCGACCGAGGCGGTTCATGCGCTTCCCGTACGACCTGGCGATCGTGACGGGCTCCGTTCCCTCGGCGTGGTCCCGTGCCGGAGGAACGCGGTGACGGTCGCCCCGGAACGGCTCTCCGAAGCCGATCTCCAACGGGATGCGGGCGACCTCTGCCGGCGGCTCTTCAACGCCAGCTCCGACGGCATCGTCATCTCGCACATCGAGGACGGCCACATCGTCGCCGCCAACGACGCCTTCTGCCGGATGAGCGGCCACAGCCGCGAGCATCTGCTCGGCCGGACCAGCGTCGAGCTCGGCGTGTGGGCCGACCCGGCCGACCGCAACCGCATCGCCGACCTGATCGCACGAGGATGGGTTCGCGGCCGGGATCGAGCTGCAGGGCATCACCCGCCACGGCCAGCGCCGCGACGCCGAGGTGAGCGGGCAGCTGATCGAGGTGTCCGGCCGCCGCCTCCTGCTGCTCGCAGTCCGCGACGTCACCCGGCGCCGCGCGGCCGAGCGCGAGCGTGACGGCCTGCTCGAGCGCGAGCGGCAGCTGCGCACCGAAGCGCAGGAGCTGTGCGCCCAGCTGGAGACGCTGGTCGCCGCGGCGCCGGTCGGCATCGCCCTGCTCGACCGCGAGCTGCGCTACCTGCACATCAACGGCTACCTGGCGGACGTCCACGGCCGGTCCGCCGCCGACCACCTGGGACGCACGCTGGCCGAGGCCGTCCCCGAGCTGGCCGAGGACCTGACGCCGCTGCTGGCGGAGGTGCTGGCGAGCGGGCGGCCGCAGATCAACGTCGAGCTGAGCGGGCCCGCCGACACGTGGCTCGGCTCCTACTACCCCGTCACCGACGGTGACGGCGACGTGCTGGGACTCGGCGTCGTCGTGGTGGACATCACCGAGCGGCAGCAGGCCGAGGTGGCACTGAGGGAGAGCGAGGAGCGGCTCCAGACCGCGCTCGACCAGCTCGTCCGCGCCGAGGAGGACGAGCGCGGCCGGATCGCCACCGACCTGCACGACGACACGATCCAGGTGATGGTGGCCACGCTGTACTCGCTCGACCGGACGCTGCGGATGCTCCAGACCGGCGAGCCGGAGGAGGCCGCGCAGCGGATCACGGCCGCCCGCGAGACCCTCCAGCACGCGATCGGGCGGGCACGCGGGCTGGCCTTCGAGCTGCGGCCGCCGCTGCTCCAGCAGAAGGGCCTGGGCGCGGCCGTGCGCGCGCTGGCCGCCTACAAGGCGGAGGAGTGCGGGTTCGCCTGCCGCGTGTCGGCGACCTCCAAGCGGTTCCCGGCCGCCGTGGAGCTGCTCGCCTACCGCTGCGTCGCCGAGGCGCTGACCAACGCCGCCAAGCACGCACAGGCCGCGCACGTCTCCATCCGGGTCGGCTACCGGCGGGGCAGGATCACGGCGCAGGTCGCGGACGACGGCCGGGGCTTCCGCCTGCACCGGCCGCTCCCCCGCTCGCGCGCCAGCTTCCACCTCGGCCTCGGCGTGCTCGCCGAGCGGGCCCGGCTGGCCGGCGGCGAGGTCGAGATCAGCACGGCTCCGGGCGAGGGGACGACGGTCGACATCACGATCCCCGCCATGCTCCGCGAGAGCTGACCGCGGCTCAACTCGACCGGTTCTGCGTCGAGTACCTGAGGGTGCCCCGTCTGCTCCGTCTCGAACGCCATCCGCTCGGTCCGCGCGTCCATCTGCTGGGCATGCGCGTGCACGAGTGCGTGGCCGGGATCGTGGCGATCGGGGGCGGCGCGGCCCTGGCGCTGGCGCATGGCGACGCCCACCACGGGCACCTCGGCGGCGTGCTGGCCGTGGGCGGCGGGTGGATGCTGGCGAAGGACTGGCATGACCTGTTCCCGTCGCGCCGCAACACCTGCGCGTGGCGGGTCGGCATCCACCGCCGGCCGACCGGCTCCGACCCCGCCTAGCAACCCTGCCCTCAGCGGACCGAGCGGAACCGCCGCAGCCGCAGCGAGTTGGCAACCACCGACACGCTGGAGAGCGCCATCGCGGCGCCGGCGACGAGGGGGTTGAGCACCCCGGCCGCCGCGAGCGGCAGCGCGGCCAGGTTGTAGGCGAACGCCCAGCCCAGGTTCTGGTGGATCACCCGCAGCGTCGCCCGGGAGAGGCGGATCGCGTCCGCCGCCGCCCGCGGGTCGCCGGAGACCAGCGTCAGGTCGGACGCCTCGGCGGCGACGTCGGCGCCGGTGCCGATGGCGATGCCGAGATCGGCCTGCGCCAGCGCCGGCGCGTCGTTGACGCCGTCGCCGACCATCGCCACCACCCTGCCTCCGGCCTGGAGCCGGCCGACCTCGGCCGCCTTCTCTGCCGGAAGCGCGCCGGCGACCATCTCGTCGATCCCCAGCTCGCCGGCGACCGCCGCCGCGGCCGCGGGGTTGTCGCCCGTGACCAGCAGCGTGCGCAGCCCCAGCCGGCGCAGCTCTGCGACCGCCGCCGCTGACTCGGGCCGGACGCCGTCGGCCAGGCCCAGCACCGCCCTGGCGCTGCCGTCCCAGGCGACAACAACGACCGTCTCGCCGTGCTGCTCGGCGTCCGCGGCGGCGTCGGCCAGCTCGGCCGCCGGCGCCATCCCGCGGGCGGCCAGCATGGCCGGCCGGCCTGCGGCCACGGCGCGGCCCTCGACGACGCCCTCGACGCCCAGCCCCTCCAGCGCACGGAAGCCCGATACGGCCGGCAGCGGCCCGGCGGCCCGCGCCGCGGCGGCGACGGCCCGCCCGGCCGGATGCTCCGAGGCGTCCTCCAGCGCGCCCGCCACCCGCAGGGCATCGGCCTCCGCCACCCCGCCGGCGGTCGCGATCCGCACCACCCGCAGCACGCCCGTCGTCAGCGTGCCCGTCTTGTCGAGCACCACGGTGTCCACGGCGCCGCTGGCCTCGAGCACCTCCGGCCCGCGGATGAGGACGCCGAGCTGGGCGCCGCGGCCGACGCCGGCCAGCAGCGCGGTCGGCGTGGCCAGGCCGAGCGCGCAGGGGCAGGCGATGATCAGCACCGAGACGGCGGCGGTGAACGCGTCCTGCGCGCCCGCGCCGGCGACCAGCCAGCCGGCCAGGGTCAGCCCGGCCAGGCCGATCACGACCGGCACGAACACGGCCGAGACGCGGTCGGCCAGGCGCTGCACCGGCGCCTTGCCGGTCTGCGCCTCCGCGACCAGGCGGGCGATCTGCGCCAGCGCGGTGTCTGCACCGACCCGCGTCGCCCGCACGACCAGCCGTCCGCCGGCGTTGACCGTGCCACCGACGACCGCGTCGCCGGGCGCCACCTCGACCGGCATCGCCTCGCCGGTCAGCATCGAGGCGTCCACGGCCGACGCGCCGTCGGTGACCACGCCGTCGGTGGCGATCCGCTCGCCCGGCCGCACCACGAAAACGTCGCCGGTGCGCAGCCGCTCGATGGGCACGCGCCGCTCCGCCCCGTCCACGCCGAGCACGGCGGCCTCGCGCGCGCCCAGCTCGAGCAGCGCCTCGACGGCCGCACCGGCACGCCGCCTGGCCCGGGCCTCCAGGTAGCGGCCGGCCAGCAGGAACACGGTCACCCCGGAGGCGACCTCGAGGTAGATGTGCACGTCGTCGCCCAGCGCGACCACGGCGAGGAACGACCAGGTCCAGGCGGCCAGCGTGCCCATGCTGATCAGGGTGTCCATCGTCGCCGTGCGGTGCCGCGCGCTGCGCCAGGCGGCGCGGTGGAACGGCGCCCCGCCCCAGAAGACGACGGGCGTCGCCAGGACCAGCGAGACCCACCGCCACCCGTCGAACTGGAACGACGGCACCATCGCCATGGCGACCACCGGCAGGAACAGCGCCGTGGAGACGGCGAGCCGCAGGCGCAGCCGCCGAGCGGCATCCCCGGCGGGGGCGGCCTCTCCGGGCAGCGAGGCACCGTATCCGGCCGCTTCGACCGATGCCACCAGCCGCCGAGGCTCGACCAGCCCCGGATCGAAGTCCACGGCCGCGCGCTCCGTGGCGTAGTTCACGGTCGCGGCCACGACACCGTCCACGCCCGACAGCGACCGCTCGACACGCGCGGCGCAGGCCGCACAGCTCATCCCGCTGATGGGGAGATCCACGTGCTCCATGGCGGCCGGGCTCACGCGCGGACACCGATACGGACAGGGGGTATCACGTGACGCACCGTACCATACCTCCCAGGGGTATGGTATGCTCGCCGCATGGCGACGACCGAGACGCGCGGGTACACGGCGACCAAGGATCAGCTCCAGACCCGCCTGCGCCGGATCGAGGGCCAGGTGCGGGGCATCGAGCGGATGGTGGAGGACGACCGCTACTGCGTGGACATCCTCACCCAGATCAGCGCCGTGCAGGCGGCGCTGGACAAGGTCGCGCTGGGCCTGCTGGACGGCCACGTCCAGCACTGCGTGATGGGCGCCCCCGCCGCCGAGCAGGGCGAGAAGACCGGCGAGCTGATGTCGGCCGTCGGGCGCCTGATGCGGCGCGGCTGAGAGCCCCGCGGTGAGCGGCCTGGGCAGCCCGCTGCTGGTGGCCGTGTTCTCGGTCGGTGCGGTGGCGACGTGGCTCGCCGGCGTCACCCTCTCGCGCACGACTGACGCGCTCGACATCCGGTTCGGCCTGGGCGAGGACCTGGGCGGTCTGCTTCTGCTGGCGATGGCGGGCAGCCTCCCCGAGCTGGCGATCACGGTCTCGGCGGCAGCGCAGGGCAACCTTGACCTGGCCGCCGGCAACCTGATCGGCGGCATCGCGATGCAGACGATGGTGCTGGCGCTGTGCGACATCGCCGCCGGGCCCGACCGCCCGCTGACGTTCCTGGTCGGGGCGCTGACGCCCGTGCTCGAGGCGATGCTGGTGGTGCTGGTCGTCGCCGGCGTGATCATGGGCTCGCTGCTCTCACCGACCACCGCCATCGGCGGCGTGGTCAGCCCGGCCTCGCTCGGCATCGTCGCCGTCTGGATGGCCGGCGTCTACACGATCGACCGCGTGCGCAAGTCGCCGCGCTGGAGCGTCAGCGCGCCCGGCTCGCACCCGGGCAGGCGGCGCCACCGCCGCGATCCCGCGCACATCCATCCCCAGCACCCCTACGCCCACACGGCGTCACCACGCGTGATCGGCATCTTCGCGACCGCCTGCGCCGTGACCCTGGCGGCCGGCGTCGTCCTCGAGATGGCGGGCAACACCCTGGCCGACCGGGCCGGCATCAACGGCGTCATCTTCGGCGCCACCGTGCTGGCCGCCGCCACCGCGCTGCCCGAGATCAGCTCCGGGATCGCCGCCGTGCGGCTCGGCGACCACGCCCTCGCCATCGGCGACGTCTTCGGCGGCAACGCATTCCAGGTCTGCCTCTTCCTGGTCGCCGACCTGATCGCCGGTTCGCCGGTGCTCCCGGCCGCGGGGATCCTGAACAGCTGGCTCGCCGCGCTCGCGCTGGCGCTGACCGCGATCTATGCGATCGGCCTGATCGGCCGCCCGCAGCGCTGCTGGGGCCGGCTCGGACCGGACTCGCTGCTTGCCATCGCCGTGTTCGCGCTGGGCATGGCCGGCCTGGCCGTGCTGCCGACCTGACGCCGGGTAGCGTTCGCGCATGCAGGACGTCACGCTGCGCCCGGCCGCGGAGGCCGACGGCGAGGCCATCGGCCGGATCAAGGTGCAGACCTGGCGCCGCGCGTATGCGGGGCTGCTGCCGGCGGCGGCGCTGGCCGGGCTGGACGAGGCGACGGAGGCGGCCGAGTGGGGTGCCTACGCCCGCGACACGCCGCCCGGCCACCGGCTGATCGTCGCCACCCGCGCAGACCGCGTGATCGGCTACGGGCGCAGCGAGCCGTGCCCCGAACCTGACGCACGAGGCGCGGGCGAGGTGGCCGGGCTCTACGTGCAGCCTGCCGATCAGGGCCGCGGCGCGGGCCGGGCGATGCTGGCCTGGCTGACGGACGACCTGGTCGCCCGCGGCCTCGACCCGGTGGTGCTGTGGCACTTCGCCGGCAACGACCGCGCCGCGGCGGTCTACGCGGCGGCCGGGTTCGCGCCGGACGGCGCCCGCCGCCCCGTCCCCGGGCTCGACATCGACGAGCTGCGCCTGCGCCGGGTCACTCCGGCTCCAGCCAGTCGGTCGCCATCTCCGCCGTGACGTGGATGCCGAGCATCCGCAGCGGGGCGTCCGTCTCGTTGCGGAACGTATGAGGCGTGCCGGCGGGCACGATCAGCACCTCCCCCGCTCCCGCCGCGACGGTGTCGTCGCCGGCGGTGAACGTGCCGGTGCCCTCGTGGACGACGAAGACCTCGTCGTAGGGGTGGACGTGCAGGCCCGGCCGGTAGCCGGGCGGGGCGTCGATCACGTAGAAGGAGACGCCGGTGCCGTGCTCGGCGCCCTCGAAGCAGCGCGCGGCGATGCCGGGCAGGTCGGCGACGGAGATCCTGGTCGGCTGCCGGCTCACGTCGCCGCGGCGGGCAGCCAGACGGTGAATGCGGTCGCGCCCGGCCGCGAGGCGACGGTGATGTGCCCGTGGTGGGCGCGGACGATGCGGCGGGCGATGTCGAGGCCCAGGCCGGTGCCCTTGCCGACCGCCTTGGTCGTGAAGAAGGGCTCGAAGATCCGCGAGCTGACATCGTCGGGGATGCCCGGCCCGTCGTCGGCAATCTCGACGGCCAGCCCGTCCGGCGCGCCCCGGGTGGTGATCGTGATGGTGCCGGAGCCGTTCAGGGCGTCCACCGCGTTGACCAGCAGGTTCGTCCACACCTGGTTCAGCTCCGACCCGTGCACCGTCACCCTGGGCAGCGACCGGTCGTAGCGGCGGTCCACCTTGATGCTGCCCTTCTTGAGCTTGTGCCCGAGGATGGTGAGCGTGCTGTCGATGCCGTCGTGCACGTCAACGTCCTCGACCGCCGCCCGGTCCATGTGCGTGTAGTCCTTGACCGCGCCCACCAGGTCGGAGATGCGTCCGGTGCTCTCGTGCAGCTCGGCCACCAGGGTGTGGGCCGTCAGCGAGGCGGCCACCCACTCCAGCGCCGGCCCCGTCGCCGGCCCCGCCGTCTCGGCGACGGCGTCCAGCCAGGCCTCGTCCAGACCTGCCCGGGCCAGCGGCTCGGCGAGGCGCCAGCCATCCTGCCCGAGCGCGTCGATCCGGGCCGCGAGCAGGTCCTCGCGGTCGGCCGCATCGACCGCGCTGCCGGCGTCCTCGACCTCCGCCGCCCGATCGAGCGCCTGCTGCTGGAGCACGACCAGCTTCCCCGCGCCCTCGCGCTCGAGGCCGCTGGAGACGAACCGCTTGACGGTGTCCTGGAGCGTTGCCAGCGCGGCGTCCAGCTCGCTGGCGGTGCGCCGGGCCGCGGCGGCCGGGTTGTTCATCTCGTGGGCGAGGCCGGCCGAGAGCGTGCCCAGCGCGGCCAGCTTCTCCTGCTGGCGCAGGGCTGACTCGGCGGCCTGCGCCACGGGACCGATCAGCCGCACGGCGACCTGCTGGGCGTCGGGATGTGCGGTCAGGAAATCGCGGAACTCCTCGGCCGTCCAGACCAGGGCGCGAACGGGCGTGGACGCGCGGCCGGTGGCGACGGCAGGATCTCCGGTCAGGGCATTCGACGCGCCGGCGTAGGTCGGGGCCACGCGCTCGCTGAGGATCACGTCGATGCCGTTGACGCAGCGCGACCACTCGATCCGTCCCTCGAGCACGGCCCAGGCGCGGCCGATCGGCTTGCCCTCCATGAACAGCAGGTCGCCGACGGCGAGGTGCTGCTCGTCCGAACGGGCCACGAACGCCTCCAGATCGGCGTCGTCCACCGCCTCGAACAGGTCCATCTCGCGGAGCTGGGAGATCATCCCATCTTGGCCAGGTACTCGTGGACGAAGTGCACCGCCATCGACCCCTCGCCCACGGCGGACGCGACCCGCTTCATCGACTCGCTGCGCACGTCGCCGGCGACGAACACGCCCGGCATACTCGTCTCGAGCAGGTACGGCTGGCGGTCGAGGCGCCAGCGCGGCCGCACGTCCTCCAGCAGCACCTCGGCGCCGGCGAGGACGAAGCCGCGCGCGTCGCGGGCGACCTCGTGCGGCAGCCAGGCGGTCTGTGGGCGAGCCCCGATGAACACGAACATCGCGGCCAGATCGAGCTCCTCCGTCTCGCCAGTGCGGCTGTCACGGATCGTGATCCGCTCCAGCGACTCCTCACCGTGGGCCGCGGCCACCTCGCCGTTCAGGCGGACATCGATGTTGGGCGTCGACTCGATCGTGTCGATCAGGTAGCGGGACATGCTCTTGGCGAGATCGCTGCCACGGCAGAGGACTGTGACGTGCTGCGCGTAGGACGAGAAGAAGATCGCCGCCTGGCCCGCGGAGTTCGCGCCGCCGACGACAACCACGCGCTCGTCGCGGCAGGAGACGCCCTCGCTGCGCGACCCGCCGTAGTACACGCCGCGACCGGTCAGCTCCTCGATCCCCGGGGCATCCAGCCGCCGGTAGTCGACGCCGGTCGAGACGATGATCGCCGACGCCCCCACTTCGTCGCCCCCGGCCAGGCGCACGACCTTGGCCGGCCCCCGCTCGTCGATGTGGGTCGCCTCCTGCACCGTCAGCAGCTCGGCGCCGAACCGCTGCGCCTGTGTGGTCGCGCGGCGGGCCAGATCGCCGCCGCTGAGACCGACCGGGAAGCCCAGGTAGTTCTCGATGCGCGAGCTCTGCCCCGCCTGGCCGCCGGGGGCGTCGCGCTCGATCAGCGCGGTCTGCAACCCCTCCGACGCGCCGTAAACCGCCGCGGCCAGGCCGGCTGGGCCGCCGCCGATGATGATCAGGTCGTAGAACGGCAGCTCGGCCCGGCGCAGGACGCCCGCTGCCTCCGCCAGCTCGGCCACGGACGGACCGTGCAGGACGGCGCCGTCCGGGAACAGCACCATCGGCAGGGCCGCCGCGCCGTCGGCGGCGGCCAGCAGGCGGCGGGCGTCGTCGTCGCGCTCGACGTCCAGCCACCGGTAGGGCACCTGGTTTCGCGCCAGGAAGTCGCGCGCATCGTGCGACTCGCGCGACCAGCGGTGTCCGACCACCCGGATCCGGTCGACCGCGGCAGGCGCCTCGGCCCGCCAGGCATCGAGCAGGTCGTCCACCACCGGGTACAGCTGCTCCTCCGGCGGATCCCACGGCTTCAGCAGGTAGTGGTCGAGCGAGACGCGGTTGATGGCGTCGATCGCCGCCTGCGTGTCGGCGTAGGCGGTCAGCAGCACGCGCTTGCTCTCGGGCGCGAGCTCGATCGCCTGTTCCAGGAACTCGACGCCGGACATGGCCGGCATCCGCTGGTCGACGATCATCAGGGCGATCCGGGAGCCGCGCAGCTTCGACTCGCGCAGCGTCGCCAGCGCCTCCTGACCGCTCTCGGCCCGGAGCACGCGGTAGTCGCGGCCGTAGCGGCGGCGCAGGTCGCGCTCGACCGCGCGGGCGACCGACGGCTCGTCGTCAACCGCCAGGACGACGGGCCGGGGAGCCTCGGCCTCGGCGTTCACGGCCCGCCATCTCCGGTTGCCGACACCGAGAACGCGACCTCGTCCTCATAGCACCAGAACCAGTCCTCGCCGGGCTCGGCCGAGCGGATGACGAGGTGGCCGCTCTCGCCGACGTGCGCCGTGGCGTGCCGGTTCGGCGACGAGTCGCAGCAGCCGATGTGCCCGCACGTGGTGCACATGCGCAGGTGCAGCCACCGCGCGCCGATCTTCAGGCAGTCCTCGCAGCCCGGGATCGACTCGGGCAGCTCGGTCAGCTCGATCTGGTCGAGATGTGAGCAGGTCGCGGCCACGGTGCACTCCCTCGTCGATGGTTCTCGCCGGCGTTACGCACACTAGATGACAAGCCTCCCCGGTCCGCGGTAGGCAGTGCACCCGGAGAGGGGGCGGCGGCCGTGCGCGATCCTCTCTAGCGTGTGAGCGAATGAGCGAGGCCTCACCGATCGAGTGGCTCCCGGCCCCGCCCGACGACCACGAGTACGACGACGGCGCCGACCAGGCCTTCTACCGCCGGCTGCCGCTGGTCGTGGACTCCGTGCTGCGGGCGCGGCGCCTCGACGCGATCGTCACGTCGATCGTCCAGGGCGCCGAGTACGTGTGCCCCGGCGCCGCCGCCCGGCTGGACAACCTGGATCCGGCCGCCGTCAGCGAGGATACGGTCGCCGCGGAGCAACCCGCCCACGTCGTCGTCCACGGCGCGGACACGTCGCTGCGCCGCCGGTCGTCGATGCGCCGCACCGGGGCCGGCCTCGAGCTCGTGATCCGCCTGATCGCCCAGGGCGCGCAGATCGCCGAGCTGGTGATCGAGCGGGAGGGCGAGGACGCCTGGTTCCGCAGGCAGGAGCGGGAGCACCTGCGCGTGTACGCCGAACTGACCGCGCCGGCGCTGCACAGCTGCCTGGCCCTCCGCGAGCTGCGGCGGATGGCCCTGACCGACCAGCTGACCGGCGTGGCCAACCGGCGGGCCCTCGACCGCGAGCTGGACGCCGTCGCGTCGCGCGGCCGGCCGCTGGCCGTGGTGCTGATCGACGCCGACGGCCTGCGGGTCGTGAACAACACGATCGGCTACCACGCCGGCGATGCGCTCATCTCCCTCCTCGCCCAGGCCGTCCGGACGGCGGCCGCCGGGCACTTCGTGGCCCGGCTCGGCGGCGACGAGTTCGTCGTCCTGGTCGAGGGTGACCGCGCCGCCCGCGCCGAGCAGCTGTGCGACGCGATCGGCGCCGCCTTCGACCCGTCGCCGTTGGCGCCCGAGATCCGGGCGCTGCGTCCCGGCGCGAGCGCCGGCGCCGTCGTCGCCGGCGAGGGCGAGCAGCCACGCGAGGTGCTGCGCCGCGCCGGCGAGCGGATGCACGCCGAGAAGCGCCGGCGCAAAGCCGACCGCGGCCGCATCGAGTAGCGTCCCTCCCGAGACCCCGGGCTCCGACCCAAGGAGGACACGAGCGATGGACGAGGCACGAGCGCGCGAGCTGCTCGCCGGCGAGCGGGAGCGGATCGAAGAGGCGCTTCGCAGCGCGTCGATCGAGGCGAACGACGAGCTCTCGACGACCGAGATGGCGGACGACGCCTCGGACACGTACCAGAACGAGTTCGATCAGGGCCGGATCGACGACCTGAAGGGTCAGCTGAGCGCCGTCGAGCGCGCCGAGGAGCGGCTCAACGACGGCACGTACGGCCTGTCGGTGGAGAGCGGCGACCCGATCCCCGACGCCCGCCTGGAGGCGAACCCCACGGCCGAGCGGACGGTCGAGGAGGAGGAGCGCCGGCACCGCCTGGGCTGACGGCCGGCCCCTGGTGTGTGCAACCCCCGCTCAGCGCCGACTCGGTGCTGGTCACCGGATCGTTCGGGCCGATGAGTTTGGCGCACGCCGGTCGTCTACCTCTCAGATCCCACCGTCCGCCCTGAAAGGAGCGACACGATGCCGAAGCTCACCGCATGCCTCTGGTTCGACACCGAGGGCGAGGATGCCGCCCGGTTCTACACGTCCATCTTCCCCAACTCCCGCATCACCGGGATCGCCCGCTACGGCGAGGCCGGCCCCCGCGACGAGGGCACCGTGATGACGGTCAACTTCGAGCTCGACGGCCACCCGTTCCTGGCGCTCAACGGCGGCCCCGAGTACACGTTCAGCGAGGCGATCTCCTATCAGATCGACTGCAAGGACCAGGCCGAGGTCGACGGCTACTGGACGGCGCTGACCGAGGGTGGCGAGCCGGGACCGTGTGGCTGGCTCAAGGACCGCTTCGGCGTCTCCTGGCAGGTCGTGCCGACGCGCCTCCCCGAGCTGCTGACCGATCCCGACCCCGAGAAGGCGCAGCGCGTGATGCGCGCCATGATGAGCATGGGCAAGATCGAGATCGCCGAGCTCGAGCAGGCGGCGGCGGCCGTCACCGCGTAGCCGCAGCGGCGAACGGCGGATCCGTGGCAGGGTGCCGGTCATGCGCACTGCCACGGCCGCCGATCACGACGCGGTCACCGACGTCATCTCGACCGCCTTCTCCGCCGATCCCGTGTGGAGCTGGGCGTTCCCGGACGACGCGGCCCGCCTCGATCAGTACCGCCGCTTCTGGCGGCCGTTCGTCACCGAGGCCGTCCGCCAGGGATGGACGCACGTGACGGACGGCCGCGAGGCGGCGGCGCTCTGGATCCCGCCCGGCGGCCACGAGCTGACCGACGAGGACGAGGCTGCGGTCGGCCCGCTGCTGGTCGAGCTGCTCGGCAACGAGCAGGGCGACCGAGTCGAGCGTCTGCTCGGCGAGTTCGAGCACGTCCGGCCGGAGGAGCCGCACTACTACCTCAGCCTGCTGGGAACGCACACCGGCCACCGCGGCCACGGGTTCGGCATGGGCCTGCTCGCGGACGGGCTCACGCTGATCGACGCCGAGGGGATGCCGGCCTACCTGGAGTCCACCAACCCGGGGAACGACGCGCGCTACGCGCGGCACGGGTTCGAGCCGCTGGGCCAGATGCGCTCGCCCGACGGTGGCCCCGTCGCCACCACCATGTGGCGCGCTCCGCGCTGAGGTCGCCCCGCGTTGCTACGCTCGGAGGCATGTGGCCGCTGCGCCTGCTGCTGATCGGCGTCGCGATCGCACTGGCGGCAGCCTCGACGATCTCCGACCCGATCGTGGCGGACGTGGCCGTGGCGCCGGCGCTGCTGGTCGGCGCGCTGCTGGCGCTGGCATCGCTCAGCGCCGACCTCGTGCCGCCGCGGCGCCGGCTCGACGTGACCTGCTCTGCGCTGACGCTCGCCGCCCCGCTGCTGCTGGCCGTTCCGTCCCAGGCCCTCCGGCTGACCGCGGTGGCGATCGCGGTGCTGCAGATCGTCCCGCTCGCCTCCGGCCGGGAGGCCCGCCGGGCGACGCTCCCCGCCACAGCGGGCGTGCGGCGCGTCCTCGCGTCGCTGACGATCGCCACCGCTCTGCTGCTGGCCGCGGTCGTCGCGCTGACCTGGTACGGCTCGCGCTACCTGCTGCAACCGCCCCCTGGAGCCTTCACCCGCGGCCCGTACCTGACGCGTGTCACCACCCACGCCGCCGACTTCGCCTGGCAGCGGCGCGGCGGCGAAGGCCCGGTGACCCTGCGGGTGCTGGCCGCCGACGGGACGACGATCGACGCCGTGAAGGGGGAGGTCAGTGGTCTTCGGCCCGGCACCCGATACGCGTGGACGGCCAACATCTCGGGCCGCTCGGCGGCCGCCGGCACGCTGACGACGGCGCCCGCCACCGCGGCCGCGCCGGTCACGCTCGTCGCCTTCGGTGACTACGGATCCGGGAATGCGCACGAGTACGCCGTGGGGCGCCTGGCCGCAGCCGCCGATCCCGGGCTCGTTCTCTCGGCCGGCGACAACGCGTACCTACTGGCGGCTCCTCCCGTGCTCGACCGTGCGATCTTCGCCCCGCTGCGCCCGCTGCTGGCCGAGGCGCCGATGGTCGCTGCTCTGGGCGAGCACGACCTCGCCTGGCGCGACGGCGCGGCGGTGATCTCGGCGCTCCACCTCCCCGGCCATCAGTACGCAGTGCGCTACGGCCCGGTGCAGGTGGTGGTGCTCGGGCTCCAGGCTGACCGCTCGGCGCTCGCCTTCGCGCGCCGCACCCTGGGGAGCTGTGGTACCGCCTGTCCGGTGCGGTTCGTCCTCCTGCACCGCCCGATCCCTGCGGACAACGCGATCATGCCCCTGCTGCGCCGGCGGCACGTCGCGGCGATCCTGGCTGGGCACCTGCATCGCTACGAGCGACAGGTGCGGGCCGGGGTGCTCGAGTTCATCGTCGGCACCGGCGGCGAGGGCGCGGGCAGCGCCCGCTTCACGCCCGCCACGCCGGGAGCGCAGGTCTCGCTGATCACCTACGGCTTCCTCCGCATCCAGATCGCTGGGGACGCGGTCGGCTACCGGTTCGTGGACGAGAGCGGCCGGGTGCTTGACCGCTACCGCCAGTCGCTCGGGCCGTGACGGAGCCCGGCCATGACGCCGGCCGGGCTCCGTCACGTCCGGACTCAGAACACGGGCGAGGGGAACGTCACCGGGCTGCGATTCCCGTCGGTGTCGACCGCACGGACACCGAACACGACGTTGTCCTTCGAGAGCGGCAGCGTCACCCTCGTCTGCATGCCCACCGCCATCGAGTGCTGCCACAGCGGCGCGGAGGTCGTGCGCCACACGACCTCGTATCCGCGCAGGTCGGGCTCGGTGTTCGGCTGCCACCGCAGGGTGGTGCTGTTCGTCAGCCGGGTGGCGATGATCTTCACCCCGGCCGGGTGCGCCGGGGCGTTCGCCAGCGCGGCCAGCGTCGCGACGTTCACCCGGGTCACCCGGGCCAGGTAGCCGAAGTCGACGAACCGGGCGAGATCGCCGTACTGGACGCCGTGCACCACGCGCACGTTCTGGTGCTGGTGATGGAAGTTCTCCCGCTCCTCGGTGAAGCGCACCGCCGAGCGGTAGTGGTTGGCCAGGAACGAGATCTGGTCGCCGCCGCGGAGGAACCGGTCGCGCCGGAACACCAGGTCGATGCGCATGCCCGTCGCCGGGTTCTCGGCGACCGACTTGACGAACCGGGCCAGCTGCCGTGCCGGCGCGTCGTTCTCGCCGCCGACCTCCTGGATCAGCGAGAGCTCGTCCGGGGTGACGTCGGTGGGGATGCCTTCGGAGAAGAGGCGCACCGCGTGGGCGTCCGCCCCGTTCGCCGTGCCGATGATGTCGTTGTCGAGCATCCCGGCGATGTCCAGGTGCTGCCGCCGCGCCACCTCGGCGAAGTGCTCGGAGCCGAACAGCCCCTGCTCCTCGCCGGCCACGGCCATGAACACGATCGTGGCGTCGAACCGGTGGGTGGCCATCACGCGCGCCATCTCCAGTGCGCCGGAGACACCCGACGCGTCGTCATCCGCACCCGGCGCAAGGCACGTCGTGTCGAGCACCTGCGTGCAGCGCGAGTCGTAGTGCCCGCTGACGACGTACATCCGGTGCTCGGACGCGGGCTGTGACCCTCGCAGGGTGGCGACCACGTTCGTGATCCGCGTCGGACGCGGGAGCTCACCCGGCACGCGCGGCTGCACGTAGCTCTGGAGCTGCACGGTCATCCGGCCGCCGGATGTCGCGGCGATCTGCTGGAACTGGTGGTAGATGTAGTCGCGCGCGGCCCCGATCCCGCGATGCGGGTTGTTCTGCGCCGACAGCGTGTTTCGGTTCTTGAACGAGACCAGCGCGTGATCGTACGACGACAGCTGTGCCGGGCTGACCGCGGCCAGCATCGACCGCACCGCCATCGACGGCGGGAAGTGCTCACCGTTCGCACCGGCCGCGGTCGCCGCCGGCGGTGGCCCCTGGGCGGCGGCAGCAGTCACCGCAACACCCGCCAGCACGACGGCGGCGAGCAGCACTCGAAGCTTCGACATCTCGTACCTCCCTACGAGCCGAAGACGCGGCCGGCGGGGACAGCCGCCATGGGTACAGCGGCGATGCCGGCCTCGTGTGCGGGATTCACCCGCTTGCGCCGGATGAAACCCGCGCCGGGGCACGAAGGTGAGCCGAGGCACCAGCGACGCTCGACGGTGCGGCCGGGTACGTCAGCGCGGGCGACGCGGTGGCACGGCCCGGGCGCGCAGCGCGACCCCGAGGCTGCCGCGATGCGCGGGGACGACCTCGGGTGCATCCATCCCGGGCTGCGAGGCGGCGTCCGCGGCTGCGCGGGCGCGCTCCCGGGCGCTCTCGGCGGTCAGTGCGAGCGCGAGCGTTCGCGGCAGCATGCGCATACCCACAGTACGCGCCGGCGCCGCCGCACCTTCCCGCTGTGCGATCCTGGGCGCCCGCGCCGCACCATCCGAGGAGCCTTGATGGACGACTATCCGTATCCCGTCGGCTATGCCGTATCGCTCTGCCCGGCCGAGCCAGAGCCGCCGTTCGAGGCGCCGGTCCAGCAGCGCCTGGTGTGGGGTGCCGAGTGGGGCGCGCACGACGAGGTCGGGCCGCTCCGGCAGGTGCTCGTGCGGGCGCCGCGCGACGAGTTCGCCCGGGTCAACCCCGAGTGCTGGGACGAGCGCGCGCAGGCCATGGTCGACCCGGCCGGCGGCTGGTACTGGGAGTCGCGGGACGCGCCCGACCTCGACCTCGTCCGCAGCCAGCACGCGGGGCTGGTCGCCGCGCTCGAGGCGGAGGGCGTGGACGTCGTCGAGGTGCCGGGCCCGTCGGCGCCGCACCTCTCCCGGCCGCTCTACACCCGCGATCCGCTCTGCACCGTTCCCGGCGGGGCGATCATCGGCCGGATGGCGCCGGCGATGCGCCGCGGCGAGGAGCGCATGGTCGCCCAGGCCGTCGCCTCGCTGGGGATGCCGATCCTGCGCACGATCCACGGCACCGGCCTGCTCGAGGGCGGCAGCTTCGTCAAGCTGACGCCGCGCCTGGCGGCATACGGCACCTCCTTTCGCTGCAACGAGGAGGGCGCCCGCCAGCTGCGGGAGGTGCTGGACGTGCTCGGCATCGAGCTGCTGGTGCTGCCGATGGCCGGTTGGTCGATCCACATCGACGGGCACATCGGGATGGTGGACGTGGACAAGGCGCTGGTGGACGCCGCCGGCCTGCCCTACTGGTTCCTTGACCGCCTGGCGCAGGAGGGGATCGAGGCGATCCCCTGCCCTCCCGGCGAGGAGTGGGCGATCAACTCGGTCGCGCTGCGCCCCGGCCGAGTGCTGATGTGCGACGCCTACCCGCGGTCGCGCGAGGCGCTCGAGCGGCGCGGCGTCGAGGTCGTGGCGATCCCCTACGAGGAGATCCAGAAGGGCGGCGGCGGCGTCCACTGCTCGACGATGGAGCTGGTGCGGGAGCCGGCGGGGTGACGGCGCTGATCGATTCCGCCGACTGCGTGCTGGTGCTGGTGGACGTCCAGCCCGGGTTCCTGGAGCGGATCGAGCCGGCCGGGCGCGACGGCGTGATCGAACGGATCGCGTTCCTCGCCGCCTCGGCGCGGTTCTGCGACATCCCGGTGCTGGCGTCGGTCGAGACGCCCGAGCGGTCGGGTGGCCTCCACCCTGCGGTCGCAGCCGCCGCGGGCGACCCCGAGCCGATCCGCAAGGAGGTGTTCGGCCTCGCGGACGACCCGCTGGTCGGGCCGGCGGTGCGCGCCGCCGGACGCGGCACCGCGGTGCTGGCGGGCTTCGAGACCGACGTCTGCGTCGCCCAGTCCGCGCTCGGCCTGCTGGACACGATGCGCGTCGTCGCGGTCGAGGACGCTACCGGGTCACCCGGCGGCGGCCACCGGTCCGGGATCGACCGCATGCACCGCGCGGGCGTCACGATCGTGCAGACCAAGCAGCTGCACTACGAGTGGATGCGCACCGTCGCGCGGTCGGAGGCGTTCGCCGCGGCCCACCCCGAGCTGGCCGCCTCCCCCGCCGTCGCGTTATGAGCAGGCGGGCGTTGGCCCGCTGAGGTGCAGCTGCGCGCTGCCGGACAGCGGTACGAACTGTGTGTTGTGGCGACATGACGGTGTGTGGTGAAGCGCCTGCCGGCCTCTGGGCCACAACTTCCTGGCGGCCGGCGCCCGGCCGCCAGGACAGTCGGATGCCTTGGCGGCTACGCGGCGCAGATGGCCGAGATGGTCACCGTCGCCGGCGCCGTGTCGAGGTTCACGACCTCGGACACCCACTGGTCGCCCGAGTCCGAGAACGACGCGCCGATCGTCACCAGCGGGCGCGGGCTCGTGACCTGGACGCCGCCGCCGATGATCTTCGAGTTCAGCGGGCAGACCTTGCCGCCGACCTGGGTGTCGGGCCCGCCCGTGTCGGAGCCCGTCGCGTGCGTGATCCCGTAGTGCGGCGGGCGCTGCGCACAGAGTGCGAACGTCGTCACCTGCTGGTCGCCGCCCGAGCCGTTCCACGTCACGCTGCGGAACTTGTGCGGGCCCAGCGGCCACGCGCTCAGCAGTTCGATGTCGGCCGTGTCGCCCGTCGAGAGCGTGCCTCCGCTCAGCACGACGGTGCCGGTCGGACAGGTCGCCGTCACGCCGGACTGAGCACCCGCGGGGTTGTCGGCCGTGGCGAACGCCGTGGTGTAGCCGGCGGGCTGCTGGGCGCAGATCGCCTCGACGGCGAAATGATCGTCGGGGCGGGTGCCGCTGTTGTTGTAGCGCGCGCGCCAGCCGTTGCCGTTGGGCGCGGACGTGTTGATGTTCTCGCCCGCACTGGCGAACCCGCCGCTGAAGCCGGCTCCGCCGCCCCACGGCACGGTGCCGGTCGGGCAGGTCGCCTGGCCGCCGAAGTCGAGGTGGCTGGGCGGCATCGGGATCGGGGCGGTGAAGACACGCGTGTAGCCCGGTGGGGCGGTCGGCGCGGTGGAAGCGAGGGCGGTGGCGCTTGCCCCGGCGGCAGAGACGCCGGCCGCGAGGGCCAGCACCGCCAGGGCGGATCGGATGGGAAGTCGCATGGTGGACAGCTCCTGGTGAGTGCGTGTGAACGGGGAGTACGGGCGGGCGGCGCGGATCGGTTTCGCCCAGCGTCGGGCGCCGCTGCCATCACGACGGCGCCGGCGCGGGCGATCTTCCCGGGTCGAGTGGTAGCCTCGCCCGCGTGCCCGATCCCGGCCTGTCGCTGACCGAGTACGTCGTGCTCGCCCTGCTCTGCGAGCGGCCCGCGCACGGCTGGCCGATCGTCCGGGCGCTGGCGGAGGACGGCGAGATCGGCCGCATCTGGACGGTACGCCGCGGCCTGGTCTACCGCACCATCGACCAGCTCACCGACCGCGCCCTGGTCGAGGCGTCGGGCACCGTCTCGGGCGGCCCCGGCCCGGCCCGCACCATACTGCAGGCGACGCCGCCCGGGCACACGGCCGTGCGGGCGTGGTTGGGCGAGCCGGTCGAGCACGTCCGCGACCTCCGGTCGGAGCTGCTGCTCAAGCTCGTGCTCGGCGCCCGCGCAGGCGCCGACCAGCGCGCCATGCTCGAAGCCCAGCTGGTCGTGCTGGACGCCATCGACCGATCGCTGAGCGCACGCCACGACGGCGCCGACGCAACCGACCGCGTCCTGCTCGGCTTCCGGCTGGAGACGACCCGCGCCGCTGCCCGGTTCGTGCAGTCCGTGCTGGAGGAGCGCGCGGCGCTCAGCGCGGGCGAATGAGTCAGGGCTCGTTGCCGTCGAGCAGCTCGGAGCCGTGCCCGATCCAGCTCGCGTAGCGGTCGAGGTCGACGTAGGCCCCGGGATCGGCCGGCTCGCACGGCCGGAAGCCCTCACCCTCCACGTGTACCGCCGCCCAGCCGCGCTCGCGGCAGGTGCCGATCGCGACCATCAGGTCGTCGTCGCCGCCGCCCGCCCGCCGTGTGCAGCCCGGCCAGTGCGTCTCGCCGACGCCCGCCCCGCACTCCAGGCAGCTGCGGAACACCGCGCGCTCGAGCGGCTCGCTCACCGCCGTCCTCTCCCCCGTGCCATGCTTCGTGGTTCGTCGATGGGTCACCAGCTACTCATCATGTGACTAGTCTGTTCAGGGGGATCATACGGAACTGCGGCCGGATCACAATCCCGAGGACCCCGAGACGCGGCTGCTCGACGCCCGGCGCCGCCGCGCCTACGCCCGGATGCGGCTCACCGTGCTGCGCCGGCTGCGGTCGCGTGCGGCCGACGATGGCCGGCCCACCGACGATGTGGACGGCCGGATCGCGGTCGCCGAGACCGTCCTGGCCGAGCGCGACAGCGAGGTCGAGCGGCTGCGCCGCGACGCGGGCCGCCGCCACCGGCCGATCGCCTGAGCGAGCTCAGCCGGCCGGTGCGCGCCGTGCGGCGCGGGCGAGCTCGACGAAGCGCTCCAGTACGTTGTCCGCCTCGGCGACGTCACGGTCGCGCAGCGTCGCCCGCACCGAACGGCCGGCCGTGTCGACGTGGACGCTGGCGAGCTCCAGCCGCCGCTGCACCGGCCCCTGGACGCGGCGGAAGCTCTGCGCCTTCTCCAGCGGCACCCAGCAGGTGGTGCGGCGGATCCGGCCGGTGGTGGTGACGACGCAGGTGTCGGTGCCGCCCCAGCCCAACATGCGATAGCGGAGCGGGCTCTTGTAGCGGGCGCGGCGCGGCGGCGGCGACTGCTCAAGCGGGCGGTCGGGCAGGATCCGGTCGAGCAGCTCGTCGGCCAGCGCCCGGCTCCCCACGGGGAGCACCGTCCGCAGCGCGCGGCGCTGGGCCTGCCCCTCGCCCTCGGAGCGCTGCTTGCCGGCCAGGTCGACCTGGAGCCGGCACCACCCGAACGGCCGCCACAGCAGCGGCTCGACCATGCGCACCGCCTGGACCCGCCCGGGACGGATCGTCTCGGCGGTGAGCGCGATCAGCCCACCGCCCAGCCGGAGCCCGTCCGGCGCCTCGGCCACCGTCAGCCGGAACTCCTGGTTGAACCGCCGCCAGGTGATGGTGAGGACGCTGATCAGCCACACGAAGCCGCCGCCGCGGACGAGCGCCTGCGCGACGCCGGGCGCGAAGACGAGCGAGACCAGCAGCGCCACCAACACCGCCTCGGCGTAGAAGCCGACGTCGCTGATCAGGATCGACGCGATCAGCCGGGGCGTGGGGACGGTCGTCAGCACCCGCTCCGCCCCGGCGCCCGCCGGAGCGCTCACCGCCGCCGCAGAGGGGGCGCCGTGCGCGAGGGCGAGGAGCTGCGACCGCAGGCCCTCCACCTCGCCGGCGGGCACGTACGAGAGCCGCGCGGCGCCGCCGCTCGACCCGCCCATCCGCAGCCGCAGCTCGGCCACGCCCAGCAGCCTCGCCAGGCCGGGCCGCACCACGTCGATCGCCTGCACCTGCGACAGCGGGAACCGCAACGACCGCCTGCGCAGGACGCCGGTCTCGATCCGCAGGTCGTCCTCCTCGATCCGCCACCGCGTGACCAGCCACGAGATGAAGCCGAGCAGGGTGATCAGCCCGACGACGCCGAGCGGGATCAGGTCGCCGGCCGAGATTCCGCGCCGCAGCAGCGCCGGCAGCAGCAGGATGACGATGCCGATCGTGCCGCGCCCACCGCGCACGATCGGCGACAGCGGGTGCAGCCGCTGCCAGCCCTCGGGCTGCGTCATATCCCCGCCGTCTGGGCCTCCCCCAGCTCGGCGAGCCGGTCGCGCAGGCGGGCCGCCTCCTCGCGCTCGAGCCCGGGGATGCGCGCATCGCTGGCGGCGGCCGCGGTGTGCATCTTGACGGTGGCCAGCCCGAACGAGCGCTCCAGCGGCCCCGCAGTCACGTCCACGAACTGCATGCGCCCGTAGGGGACGACCGAGAGCCGCGAGAACAGCACACCGCGCCGCACGAGCAGGTCATCCTCCCGCTCGGCGTAGCCCCAGGCGAGGTAGCGGCGAGTCGCCGTGCGCTCGGCGGCGGCCCCGAGGACGACGGCGAGGACGGCTGCGCCGGCGCCGGCCAGCGTGCTGACCATGCGGCCGGCGACCGCCGCCGCAGCGACCGCGGCGACCAGCGTGACGACCCCCACCTCGATCCGGCGGAGCACCAGCAGGCTCGCCGACGGCACGCGCCAGAGCAAGCCGTCGCTCTCCCGAAGAGCCGTGTCCGAAGCCATCGCGAGGAGTGTATGCCCGCTGCCGGACCCTGCTAGTCCTGCCGCTCCGGCGAAGGCACCGACCCTCCGGTGCCATTTGGCAGTAGGCTGCGCCGCGACCAAGCGAAGGAGGGATCCGATGGCAGCAACGTCCGCAACCGACCGACTCGGCGGCGTCAAGCACCTGGTGGTGCTGATGATGGAGAACCGCTCCTTCGACCACATGCTGGGCTACCTCCAGCTGAACGGCATGGACGTGGACGGGCTGGCCGGCGCCAAGCCGAACCCGGACCCGGCGGGCGGCGAGATCGGCGTGTTCGAGTTCCCCCTCGACTTCACCGCCTTCCACGCGCCGGGCGAGCCGCTGGACGAGAGTCTCGACCCCTGCCACGCGCCCGACTGCGTCGCCGAGCAGCTGGCGGACGGCAACCTCGGGTTCGTCAAGAACTTCGTCGCCAAGAAGCAGCCGGTGCCCGCGCATCGCGGCCTGCCGATGGGCTACTTCACCGACAAGCACCTGCCGGTCTACGACTACCTGGCCCACACCTTCTGCGTGTGCGACGCGTGGCACAGCTCGGTGCCCGGAGACACGGCGCCGAACCGGCTCTACTCGATCACCGGCCAGGAAGCCGACCCGGTGACGGAGCAGCTCGAGATCTTCAAGCCGTTCATCGGCACCGCCAACTGGGACAAGCTGAAGAACATCCCGATCTTCGACCTGCCCGCCTTCACCCGCCACCTCGACGACAAGCAGTGGCGCTGGTACTCGTACGACCCGGCGTCGCTCCGCTCGATGGACGGCACCTACCGCGCGCCGTTCCATCTCCACCGTGACAACTTCGCCTATTTCGACAAGAAGGCGGTCACCCTGGAGATGGAGCTGGCCGAGACGCTGCTGGTGAGCGGCAGCTTCCTGGACGACGCCGCAAACGGCCAGCTCCGCGACGTCTCCTGGATCGACCCGAACTTCATCGACCTGCGCGTGTTCGACTCGAACGGCGACGACGACCACCCGCCGTCGGACGTGCACGCCGGCCAGAGCCTCGTGCTCGACCTGTTCGAGGCCCTGGTCAACGCTCCGCAGTGGCAGGACACGGTGCTCGTCATCACCTACGACGAGCACGGCGGCTTCTACGACCACGTCGTACCTCCGGCCGTGCCGGACGGCGACGGCGGCAAGTACGCCACCTACGGCGTGCGGGTGCCCGCGCTGGTGATCGGCCCGCGGGTGCAGCAGGGCGTCTGCAAGACGTTCTTCGACCACGCCTCGCTGATCAAGACGGCGCTGCGCCGGTTCGCCGCCAAGCCTGACGAGGCGATCGCCGCGATGCCGCACCGGGTGCACACCGCCAGGAACATCGGCGATTGCCTGCTGGACGAGCCGCGTACGGACGTCGGGCCCGACCAGCTCGCCGGCGCGATCGCCGACCTGCACACCAAGACGGCCGCCTGGAAGACGGTCGCCGCGGCGGCGCGGCACGCCCAGCCCCGGGCGCGGTCGCTCTCGCCCGACGGCGCCGGGCACCCGCTCCTGCTGCACGACTTCCAGCGCGACGTCCTGCAGGCCTCGCTGGCGATGCGCAAGATGGGCCTGCCCGCGGGAAGGCCGTAATCCGGAAGGTCAGTCGGCTGCGTCGCGCTCGCGGCGCTCGAACTCGATCATCATCTTGCGCAGCAGGGCGTTCAGCTGCGTCTTCTCGTCCGCGGCGAGGCCGCCGGTGACCAGCGCCTCCTTCTCGGCCTGGACGCCGACGGCGTCGCGGTAGGTGTCCCGCCCCTGCTCGGTCAGCTCGACCAGCACGCCGCGGCGGTCATCCGGGTCGGGGAGCCGGCGCACCAGCCCCGCCTCCTCCATCCGGTCGAGGCGGTTCGTCATCGCGCCGCTCGAGAGCTCCATCCGCCGGGCCAACCGCCCGGGCGTGCTGCGGTGGGGCTCGCCCGCCTGGGACAGCGCGCCCAGCACCTTGTAGTCACCCGTGTCGAGACCGAACTCGGCCAGCGTCTCGTTCATCGAGCGCTGGAGGCGCCGGCTGAGACCCGAGATGCGGTCGACGATGCCCTCGACCTCGACGTCGAGGTCGGGCAGCACGATGCTGATCGTCTCCAGGAAGGTGTCGATGTGGTCGCGCTGCGGGGTCTCGTCCGCCATGCCCGCAGTCTGTCAGAGAACTGTCTTGACGTCAAGAGATCTCACTGATAGTATCTCGATCTCAAGATACTTCTGATCAAAGGATGGTCTGATGTACCTGGACGCGGACACACGACGGCTCCTGGCGAACGAGCGGATCTCACGGCTCCGCGACGACCGGTCATCCCCACCCCGGCCGCGACGGCGGGCACGGCGGATCATCGGCGGCTGGCTGATCGCCGCCGGCACCCGGCTCTGCCCCGAGGCACGCGCGGCCACCGGCCGGACGGCACCGCTGCGACCTCAGGCCTGAGCGACGCGCTGCTTGCCCTTGGCGCGGGCACTCTGGCGCGTGGAGGCGGTCAGCTCGACCTTGCGCAGGCGGATCACGTCGGGCGTGACCTCGACGCACTCGTCCTCCTCGATGTACTCGAGCGCCTGGTCGAGCGAGAGGTGGCGGGGCGGCGCGAGCTTCGTCAGGACGTCGGCATTCGAGCGGACGTTCGTCATCTGCTTCGCCTTGGAGATGTTCACGTCGAGGTCGTCCACGCGGGCGTTCTCGCCGACCAGCATCCCCTCGTAGCACTCGTCGCCCGGCGAGACGAACAGCACGCCGCGCTCCTGCAGGTTCGTCATCGCGTACGCGGACGCGGCGCCGTTGCGGTCGGCGATCAGCGAGCCGTTCTGGCGGCCGCGGATGTCGCCGTGCCACGGCTCGTAGCGCTCGAAGACGGAGTGCAGGATGCCGGTGCCGCGCGTCTCGGTGAGGAACTCGGTGCGGAAGCCGAGCAGGCCCCGCGCCGGGATCAGGTAGTCGAGCCGCACCCAGCCCGTGCCGTGGTTGGTCATGTGCTCCATCCGGCCCTTGCGCGCGGCCAGCGCCTGGATGACGGTGCCCGAGTACTCCTCGGGGACGTCGATCGTGACGCGCTCGACCGGCTCGCAGGTCTTCCCGCCGACCTCGCGGGTGACGATCTGCGGCTTGCCCACGGTCAGCTCGAACCCCTCGCGGCGCATCAGCTCGATCAGCACGCCGAGCTGCAGCTCGCCGCGCCCGCGCACCTCCCACTGGTCGGGGCGCTCGGTCTCGAGCACGCGCAGCGAGACGTTGCCGACCAGTTCGCGGTCGAGCCGCTCCTTGATCATCCGGGCGGTCATGCGCGAGCCGCTGCGGCCGGCCAGCGGCGACGAGTTGGGGCCGAGGGTCATCGCCAGGGACGGCTCGTCGATGGCGATCACCGGCAGCGGATGGGGATCGGCGGTGTCGGCGATCGTCTCGCCGATCATGATCTCGTCGATGCCGGCGATGGCGATCACGTCGCCCGGGCCGACGCGATCGGCGGCGACGCGCTCGAGGCCCTCGGCGACGAACAGCTCGGTGATCTTGGTGCGGACGATCGAGCCGTCGGCCCGGCACCAGGCGACGGTCTCACCCTTGCGCAGCTCGCCCTCGTGCACCCGGCAGAGTGCGAGGCGACCCAGGTACGGGGACGCGTCGAGGTTGGCGACGCGTGCCTGGAAGGGGGCACCCTCGTGGTAGCGGGGCGGCGGGACGCGGTCGAGGATCAGCTCGAACAGGGGCTCGAGGCTCGTGCCCGGCTCGTCCTGGTCGAGCGACGCCAGCCCGTCCTTGCCGATCGTGTAGACGATCGGGAAGTCGATCTGGGCCTCGTCCGCGTCCAGGTCGAAGAACAGCTGGTAGACCTCCTCGACAACGTCGTCGGTGCGCGCGTCGGGCCGGTCGACCTTGTTGATGACGAGGATCACCGGCAGCCGCGCCGCCAGCGCCTTGCGCAGCACGAACCGCGTCTGCGGCAGCGGGCCCTCGGAGGCGTCAACCAGCAGCAGGACGCCGTCCACCATCGTCAGGCCGCGCTCGACCTCGCCGCCGAAGTCGGCGTGGCCGGGCGTGTCGATGATGTTGATCTTGGTGCCGTGGTAACGGCAGGCCGCGTTCTTGGCCAGGATCGTGATGCCGCGCTCGCGCTCCAGGCCGGCGTCCATCACCCGGTCGACCAGCTCTGCGTGGGCTGCGAACGTCCCGGACTGCTGCAACAGCGCGTCCACCAGCGTCGTCTTGCCGTGATCGACGTGGGCGATGATCGCGATGTTGCGGATGTCGTCGCGCAGCTTGTGGGCATGCGGGCTCATCCGAGGGAGTCTAGGAGGCGGCCCTCCCCGGTCCGGTCACACGGCCATCCCGGGCGCGCGGCGCGACGAGCGCGTGGTCGGTTCTCCGAATCCGGTCCGGGCATGTGCTCGGTATCCGGGGCATGACCAACAACAACTCCCCCAATCGCACCACGCGGGCCCGGTTTCTCTCGCTGGCGACGGTCGGCATGGGCGGGACGATCGCCGCCGTCGTCGCCGTGCCGGCGGCCGCGTATCTCGCTGCGCCCGTGCTCGACAAGGCGGTCTTCCGCCCCGTGTCGCTCGGCGACGCGTCCACGTTCACCGCACAGCACGGCTTCCCGCCCAAGGCCGCCCCCTACGTCGAGGACCCGGCCCAGCCGGCCACGAGCGCCGGGCTGGCCTACGTCCTCTCGACCGGCAAGACGGGCCGGCACTGGCTGGCCGACGACGCGATGTTCGTCGTGTTCTCGAACCGGTGCATGCACGTCGGCTGCCCGGTGGCGGCCACCGGCATCGGCTTCGCCTGCCCCTGCCACGGCGGCCAGTACGACCAGGAGGGCCGCCGCACCGCCGGGCCGCCCATCCGCCCGCTCGACCGGTTCCAGTGGGAGCTGCGCCCCGGCGAGGGTGGACCGTCGCTCTGGATCACCCAGCGCTGGAGCGTCGAGATCGAGGACTCGAAGGTCAGGTACTTCCCGGTGCGCGGCCCCGGGCAGCCGATCGACCTGCCCGGCCCGTCCTTCGTCTCGGAGCTCGCCTACCCGGCCGTCACGTACGACCAGCCCGACGCCCCGACGGGCTAGCTCGCGCGCTCGGGCGCGACGGCGCTGCGGGCGTCGAGCAGCGAGGTCTCCGGGGCGCTGCGGCGGCGCACGAACTTGCTCGTCTCGATGACGAGCGGCAGCAGGGCGGCCAGGCCGAGGCAGGCGAGCCACTCGTGGCCGGTCAGCGAGGTGGTCAGCAGCCCCTTCTGGAAGCCCGGCAGCTCGGTCGCCAGCACCAGCATCGCGAGCGGGAACAGCGAGATCCCGAGCGCCTTCAGCAGCGGCGAGTCGAGACCGCTGGCCGGGTCGCGGCGGTTGGTGAGCGCATTGAAGATCGTGCCCAGCCCCATCACGACGAACGTCATCGTCAGCGACGCCGACGCGACATCCGTACGGGGATCGTCCGGACCCGCGACCAGCGGGATCATCGCGGCGACGAACAGGGTCGCCGCGTAGAGCACCCACAGCCTGATCGCGCTGCGGTTCGTGATCGGCAGCTTGGGATCGCGCGGCGGGCGGTGCATCACGTCGGGCGCGCCGGGATCGACGGCGATCACCACGACGCCCGATGCCGTCATGAACACGAGCAGGTAGAGCACCATCAGCGGGGTCAGCGCGACGCCCTTGTTGACGTCGAAGGCGCTGGCCGCGAGGAACAGGAACACCAGCGAGAGCAGCTGGGTCATCTGGTAGCGGACGTAGGACACGACCTTCTCGTAGACCCGGCGCCCGATCTCGACCGCATGCACCAGCGTGCCGAAGTTGTCGTCGGTCAGGATCATGCGGCCGGCCTGCTTCGTCACCTCGCTGCCGCTGCCCATGGCGACCCCGATGTCGGCCTGCTTGAGCGCCGCCGCGTCGTTGACGGCATCGCCGGTCATCGCCACGATCAGCCCCTGCTCCTGCATCAGCCGCGCCAGGCGAAGCTTGTCCTGCGGCGTGACGCGGCCGAACACGTGCAGCTCCGGCAGCCGCCGCACCAGCTCGTCGTCGGAGAGCGCCTGCAGCTCGCTGCCGCTGATGGCGCCGGGGCCGAGGCCCAGGGTCTCGCCGATGGCCCGCGCGGTGACGGCGTGGTCGCCGGTGATCATGCGCACGTCGATGCCGGCACCCAGGGCGATCTGCACCGCCGTCCTGGCCTCGGCACGCAGCGGATCGATGATGCCCACCATGGCGACGAACGACAGCTCCTGCGTGAGCGGCATCGGATCGTCGCCCATGGCGGCCAGCTCGTCGTCCGAGACCAGCCGGGCCGCGAACGCCAGCACCCGCAGGCCCTTCTCGCCCATCCGCGCGTTCGCCGCCTCGATCCCCTCTCGCGTGTCCTCGATCCGCTCCTGCGATCCGCTCAGCGGCCCGCCCGACATGCTGCAGCGCGCCAGCACCACGTCGGGCGCGCCCTTGACCAGCTGGATCACGTGCTCGGCGCCGTCCAGCGTGACGCGGTGGAACGTCGCCATGAACTTGTAGTCGGAGTCGAACGGCACCTCGGCCAGGCGCGGGTAGGTGCGGCGCGTCTCCTCGGTGTCCACGCCGATCTTTGCCGCCAGCACGACCAGCGCGGCCTCGGTCGGGTCGCCGACCACCGCACCGTTGTCGCCCACGGTGGCATCGCTGTCGAGCGCCAGCCCGAGGCCGAGCCGGGTGAAGTCGGGCACCGGCTGCCCGGGGACGGAGGTGATCGCCCCGGTCTTGCGGTAGCCCTCGCCCTCGACCGTGAACCAGGCGCCGGCGGCGTAGATCACCGACACCATCATCTCGTTCATCGTCAGCGTGCCGGTCTTGTCGGTGTTGATCGCGCTGGTCGCGCCCAGCGTCTCCACGTCGGTGAGGTTCTTGACCACCGCGCGGGAATCGGCCAGCTGCTTGGCGCCCATCGACAGCAGCCCCGAGACGAACGCGGGCATGCCGGTCGGGATCGCCGAGATCGCCATCGCGGTTCCCAGCAGCAGCACGTCGCTGAAGTCCTCTCCGCGGGCGACGCCGACGATGACGATGAAGCCGACCGCGCCCCAGGCGACGATCCCCAGCACCTTCGTCAGCGACCCGAGCTCCTTCTGCAGCGGCGAGCGCGTGCGGCTGATCGACGAGAGCATCGTCGCGATCTGCCCCATCTCCGTCCGCATCCCGGTGGCCGTGACGACCATCGCGCCCGTTCCGCGCGTGACCGCCGTGTTCTGGAACAGCATGTTCGAGCGATCGCCCAGCGCGACCTCGCCGCCCGGCAGCGCCGCCGCGCCCTTTCCGATCGGCGCGCTCTCCCCGGTGAGGGCCGCCTCCTGTGTCTCCAGCGTCGCCGAGTGGACGATCCGCCCGTCCGCGGGGACGATGTCCCCCGCCTCCAGCTGGACGATGTCGCCGGGCACCACGTCGAGGGCCGGCACCAGCGCCACCGAGCCGTCTCGCACGACGCGTGCCTGCGGCACCTGCATGCTGGCCAGCGCGTCGATGCTGGCCCGGGCCTTCAGCTCCTGGCGCGACCCGAGCACGACGTTCAGCAGGATCAGCAGGGCGACGATCGCGCCGGTCGAGGCCTGGCCGATCGCCACGCTGACAACGGTGACCGCGATCAGCATGATGTTCATCGGGTCGCGCAGCTGGGCCGCCGCGACGGCCCACACGGAGGGTGACGGCTCGCCGGTGATCTGGTTCGGCCCCGTCTCGGCCAGCCGCCGCGCGGCCTCTGCGCCGGTCAGGCCGGCCTCGGCGTCCGAACCCGCCGACGCGACGACGTCGAGCGCCTCCTGCGCGTAGGGCTGGACGGTGGCGGTGTCGGGAGCGTCGGTCATCGCGCCGTCGCTTCCCGGGACTCGCCGCCGGCCACCAGCGCCCACAGCTCGCCGACGGTGGAGCCGGAGACGCGGCGCGCGGCGGGCGACACGCCCGGCGCGTGGCCGGGCAGCCGCACCCGGAGCGCGGCCGGCATGCTCTCGAACACGAGCGGCGCGTCCAGGCTCATCGCCTCGCCGTCGATCCCGATCTCGACCGGGCCGGCGGAGTCGATGCGGAACTCGGCCGCGGTCCACTCCTGCCATCCCGGGAACCTTCGCATCTGCCCGGCGGCGCTCAGCGCGGCGAACTGCTCGGCCGCGCGGACGCCGTCGATGCGGGCCGTGACCACGCCCAGCAGCCCCAGGTCGATCCGCTCGCGAGTGCCCCGGCCGGACATGTCGTCCAGCTGGTACGCATTGTTGGACACCAGCACCATGTGCGCGGTCTCATGGCCCTCCCCGCCGGGGCCGGTGAAGCGCAGGTCGAGCTGCTCGGCGTCCGGGCCCAGCAGGTCGGGCAGCATGGCGGCCGCAGTCCGCATCTTGGCGTCGCGATACTCCGGCGCCTGGACGATCTTCGCGTACAGCCCGAGCGACGCGTTGTTGACGAACACGCGGCCGTTGACGGTGGCCAGGTCGATCGTTCGCTCCACCGCGTCCGAGAAGGCATCGAGGGCGCCGACGACGTCGTCGCGGTCGAGGCCGAGGTCGAGGGCGAAGTGGTTGCGGGTGCCTGCGGGCACGACCACGTGCGGGATCCCATGGCGGCTGGCAACGGTGGCGATCAGCGCCTGGGAGCCGTCGCCGCCGGCCATGCCGATCACGTCGGCGCCGCCGGCGATCGCATCCTCGGCGAGCTTGAGCAGGTCGTCGCCCGGCCCCAGCACGACGGCCTCGATGTCCCGGGCCTTGCACTCGCCGGCCAGATCGAACCGCACCGCCTTGCCGCCGCCGGACTTCGGGTTCATCAGCAGCACCGGGTGGGCCGCCGCCGGCACGGGGGTGCCCGGGGTGGGCGCGGCCTGGACCTCGTCGAGTCCGGTGTGCAGCGCCGACCTGGCCGCCGCCACCGACAGCACGCCCAGAGCCACAGCCGCGAGCGCGCGCCACACCACGACGTCGGCGATCCCGATCGACGCCACCAGCAGGACGAGACCGCCGGCGGCAACCACGAGCGCGACGGTGCGAGCGGTGCCGCGCCGCGACACCGCCTCCCAGCCCGCGCCGACCAGCACGACGACTCCCAGCAGGGCGACGACCAGGCCCCTGCTGTTGTCCAGCGCCGCGACGACCGCCAGCACCACCGCCAGTGCGGCCGCGAGCAGCGAGACGGCCGCCACCAGTCGGTCGCGAGCACTGTTGTCGCTTGACGTCATCGCTGCCTCATCTCTCTGCGCGCCGATCGGCTCAGAACGGCTCGGGGATCCGCCGCAGCGACAGGTTCGGGTCAACGTAGCCGCCCGGGCTCTGCCGCTTCGGCAGCTTGACCTCGCCCATCGCCAGCGGCTCGTACGGAACCTGGTCGAGCAGGTGGCTGATGATGTTGAGCCGCCCCCGCCGCTTGTCGCTGGTGTCGGCGATGTACCACGGGGCCCAGGCCGTGTCCGTGGCCTGGAACATCGCGTCGCGCGCGCGGGAGTAGTCGTACCAGCGGCTGTACGACTTGAGATCCATGTCTGACAGCTTCCACACCTTGCGCGGGTCGTGGATGCGCGCCTCGAGGCGCCGGGTCTGCTCGTCCGCGCCCACCTCGAGCCAGTACTTGATGAGCAGGATGCCGGAGTCCACCATGGCACGCTCGATCAGCGGGACGCCCTCGAGGAACCTGGTCGTCTGCTCCTCCGTGCAAAACCCCATCACCCGCTCGACGCCGGCGCGGTTGTACCAGCTGCGGTCGAAGATGACGACCTCGCCGCCGGCGGGAAGGTGCTGGATGTACCGCTGCGCGTAGAGCTGGGTCTTCTCTCGGTCCGTCGGCGCCGGGAGCGCGACGACGCGAAACACCCGCGGGCTCACACGTTCGGTGATCCGCTTGATCGTCCCGCCCTTGCCCGCCGTGTCGCGGCCCTCGAAGACGACGCAGATCTTCGCGCCGGTGGCCTTCACCCACTCCTGGAGCGCGACCAGCTCACCGTGCAGCCGCCGCATCTCCTCCTCGTACGGCTTCCGCTTCATCCGCGCCGCCCGGTCCTCATCCCTGGTTTTCTGCTTGCTCATCTCCCACCTCCCGGTCGCACTACCCTACTCACCCGGGCCGCGTCCAGCGCGCGCCGGTCTGCTCCTGGTAGGCGGCCACCGCGCTGTCGAGCGTCGGGTAGAAGTGGTCAGGGTCGATCGTCCGGGTCAGCTCGTAGGCCACGATCTTGGCGCGGACCGGGTCCTTCAGCTCGGCGAACACGAGCGAGATCCCCCGGGCGTTGATCGCCTCGTCGAGGTCCTCCAGCATGTCGGCCGCCGTCGTGTCGACGTCGGTGATCGGCTCGGCGGCGATCAGGATCCACGTCGGCGCCGGCTCGCGCGCCGCCAGCAGCAGGATCTGCTCGCGGAAGGTGCGGGTGTTCGCGAAGAAGATCGGCGCATCGAACCGGAACATGATCAGGCCGGGGAGCACCTCGGACCCGGGGTAGCTGGCGAGGTCGTGGTAGCCCGGCAGGTCCGGCACCCGGCCCAGCTCCGCGTGGTACGGCAGCCAGGAGCGCCGGAACAGGTTGACGACCGAGAGCGCGATGGCGACCACGATCCCCGGCAGCACGCCGAGGAAGGCAACGCCGAGAAAGGCGGCGATCGACAGCGCGCACTCGGAACGCCGTTGCTTCCAGAGGCGGACGGTGCCGGGGATGTCGGCCAGTGAGAGCGACGCGGTGATCACGACTGCGGCAAGGGTCGGCTGCGGCAGGTCGCGGAACAGGCCGGGAACGAACAGGAGCATGGCCGCGATCAGGATCGCACCGACCAGGCCGGTGACCTGCGTCTTGGCGCCGGCCTGCTCCGCGACGGCCGTCCGCGAGCCGCTGGTGCTGACCGGGAAGCCCTGGAACAGCCCGGCGCCCAGGTTGGCGACGCCGATCCCGATCATCTCCTTGTTGCCGTCCACCTCCTCACCCGAGCGTCCTGCGAACGCGGACGAGGTCGCGATCGTGTCGGCGAGCGAGACCAGCGCGATCCCGAACGCACCGGCCACCAGCGGGAGCAGATCGGAGCGGTGCACGTCGGGGATCGTGAGCGGCGGAAACCCCTCGGGCAGCGTGCCGACCAGCTTGACCCCGTGCGCCTCCAGCCCGAAACCGGCTGCCGCGGCGATCGACACGATCACGGCCACCAGTACGTTCGGGACGCGGGGCACGGCCGCCTTGAGGGCGATGATCACCGCCAGGCCGAGCACGCCGACGGCGAGCGCGGCGCCCACCGTGTCGCCGGCGCGAACGCCGTCCACGAACGCGCGGGTCTCGTCCACGAGCCCGTTCGCGTCGGTCGAGAAGCCGAACAGCTTCGGGAGCTGGCCGACCAGGATCGTGACCGCCAGCCCGTTCATGTAGCCGATCATGGTGGGCTTCGACAGCAGATCGGCGACGAAGCCGAGCCTGGCGATGCCGCCGACGACCATGATCAGACCGACGACCAGCGCCAGCATCGACGCCAGCGCGACCGCCCGGACGGGGTCCCCGTTCGCGGCGATCAGCGGCAGCGTGGTCGCGGCGATCATCGGGCCGAGCGAGGAGTCGGGGCCGAGCACGAGGATCTTCGAGGGGCCGAAGATCGCGTACCCGATCAGGCACAGGATCGACGTGTACAGGCCGGTGATCGCCGGGAGGCCCGCGAGCTCCGCGTACGCCATGCCCTGCGGCACGAGCAGCGTGGTCAGCACGAGGCCCGCCATCAGGTCCTTCGGCAGCCACTCCGGGCGATACGCACGCAGCGCGCCGACCCCGGGTGCGAAGGCCAACGACCTCGAGGGCTCCCGCCCGTCCCCGTCAGCCACGGCGATGACGATCGGTGTTGCTCAGTTCGGCTCTCCCTTCGGCGTCCCGATCAGGCGGCGCGCGGACGGCGCCCGCGGTGAACGATGTCACGTCGGGGTGCCCGGCGGCTCTACGATCGGTTCGGTGGGAGAGTCGCAACAGACGGGCGCCGTGATCGCGGCCGGGGTCTCGGCAGCATGCTGGATCGCGTTCGCCGCCCTGGCGACGATCGTCTCGGTCAGCAACAGCCTGTCGCTCGACGAGTCGGTGCAGACGTGGGTGGTAGAGCACCGCACCTCCGCCGTGACCTCCGCGCTGCAGCTCGTGACCTGGTTGGGATCGGCCGCCGTCCTGTATCCGGCGACGTTCGTGCTCGCACTCTGGTGGTGGCGGCGCGGGCGCGACTGGCGCTCGGGGGTGATGCTGGCCGCGGCACTGGCCGGATCAACAGCGCTCTACAACATCTTCAAGCCGCTGATCGAGCGGCCGCGGCCGCCGGCGCAGGACGCGGTGGGGACGTACACGCACTGGTCGTTCCCGTCCGGTCACGCCACGCAGTGCATGGGCTTCTTCGCCATGCTGCTCGTCCTCGTCTGCTTCGCCGGCCGGGCCCGGCTGCACCTGTGGGCGGTCGCCGCGGCGCTGGTCGTGCTGACGGTGGGCGCCTCGCGGATCTACCTCGGGGCGCACTGGCTGACCGACGTCCTGGGAGGCTACGCGCTGGGCGGCGCGTGGGTCTCGCTGCTCACCGTCGCCGGCCTGACTGCCGCCTGGATCGGCACGCCTCGCCGGCCGCCTCCCTGAGCGGCCGCGACCGCATGGCCGCGGCGGCCGTCCCGCGAAGCGGCGCCAACCGCCATGATGTGCTGCATGGAGTGGACGCTGGTGCTGGTGTCGCTCGCGCTGCTGGGCGTGGCGGCCGTCTCGCGGCGGATCGCGGGCACGCCGATCACGCCGGCCATCCTGTTCGTGTGCTTCGGGCTGCTGGTCGGTCCGAAGGCGCTCGACGGGATCGACCTCGCCAGCGCCGACTCGGCGGTGCGCTTGCTGGCCGAGGCGACGCTGGCCCTGGTGCTGTTCTGCGACGCCTCGCGGGTCGATCTGAGCCACCTCCGCGGCGCGGTCAGCGTGCCGGTGCGGCTGCTCGGGGTCGGACTGCCGCTGACGATCCTGCTCGGAACCGCTGCGGCGGCCGTCCTGTTCGGCCAGCTCACGGCCGCGGAGGCGCTCATCCTCGGGATCGTGCTGGCGCCGACCGACGCCGCGCTGGGCCAGGCCGTCGTCACCGAGCCGCGCGTCCCGCAGCGGATCCGCCAGGGGCTGAACGTGGAGAGCGGGCTGAACGACGGCATCTGCGTGCCTCTGCTCTTCGCCGCCGTCGCCCTGGCCGACATTCAGTCCGACATCGCCGGTGGGCGCGGCGCCGGGACGCTGCTGCTCGAGGAGATCGGCTACGGGGTGCTCGGCGGAGTCGTTGCCGGCGTGGCGATCGCCGTCCTCATCCGCGCCGCAGGTGGGCGGAGCCTGATCGCCGACCGGTGGTACCCGGTCATCCCGGCGGCCGGCGCCGGCCTCGCGTATGGGCTGGCCGTCGCCCTGGGAGGGTCGGGGTTCATCGCAGCGTTCGTCGCGGGAGTCGCGTTCCGCCTCGTCCTGGGTCGCGATCCGGAGCACCTCAACCGGCTCACCGAGGAGGTGGGCGACATCCTGAACGGCGTCACGCTGATCCTCTTCGGTGCGATCCTGCTCGGCCCCACGCTCACCGCGCTGAGCTGGCAGCTCGTCCTCTACGCAGTGCTCAGCCTCACGCTGGTGCGCATGATCCCCGTCGCGATCGCGATGTGGGGCACGCACGCCGGACGGCCGACGCTGGGCTTCCTCGGCTGGTTCGGCCCTCGCGGTCTGGCGTCGATCGTGTTCGCCGTGATCGTGGTCGAGGAGTCAAAGCTGCCGCACGAGCACCTGATCGTGCTCGCCGTCTACCTGACCGTCGGGCTCTCGGTCCTCGCCCACGGCCTCACGGCAGGGCCGCTCGCCGGCCGCTATGCCGCCTGGTACGAGTCTCACCCGCGCGACCGCCGGCCGGCGATGGAGAGCGCGGTCACCGCCCCGGCCCGACCGCGTGGCCACCACCCCGTGGATGCCGCTCGTGGCTAGGTTCGTGACAGCTCGTCCACGACGCCGACCAGCAGCCGCCAGAACCGCTCCACCGACGGCACGCTGACCCGCTCGTCAGGCGAGTGCGGGAACTGGATCTCGGGCCCGAAGGAGAGCATGTCGAGCCCCGGCAGCTTCGCGCCGATCACCGCCGGCTCGAGCCCGATGTGGACGCCGGTCACGATCGGCTCGGCGCCGAACTCGCGCTGGAACACGCGGGTCGCCGCCGCCAGCACGGGCGCGTCCAGGTTCGGCCGCCAGCCGCCGTGGTTGTGCTTCACCTCCGTCCGGCCGCCGGCCAGCCGGGCCGCCGCCTCCAGCGTGGCGATCACGGCGGGCATGGCGGCGTCGTTCGCCGACCGCGACAGGCTGTGCAGCGTCAGCTCGTCACGCTCGGTGATCGCCTCGCCGAGCGAGGTGCTGGTCTCGACCACGCCGACGAAGTCGGGGCTCATCGCCAGCGGCCCCGTGGGGACCAGCGCCACCAGGTCGAGCAGCGCCCCGGTGTCCTCGACCGACCAGGCATCGGCTGCGCCGTCCGCCTCGCCCACGGTCACCGTCACGCCGGCATCGGTCCGGGCATACTCGTCGCCGATCATCGTCGCGGCGTCCTCCACGGACCTCCTGAACGCGCCGGTCAGCATCGCGGGCACGGACACGACCGCCCGGGCGTCCCGGGGGATCGCATTCCGGCTCTTGCCGCCGTCCAGTGATGCCAGCCGAAACGGCGCGTCGGAATGCGCCTGCCGCAGCACACTGCCGAGCACCTTCACGGCGTTCGAGTGACCCTGGGCGATGTTGGCACCCGAGTGACCGCCGCGCCCGCCGCTGACGGTCACCGACAGGGTCGAGGCAGCCCCGTCCGTCGAGCGACGGGGTCGCCGCACGCGGATCCACGTATCGGTGCTGCCGGCGCAGCCGACCGTCAGCCGACCGTCCTCTCCGCTGTCCAGGTTGAGCAGCACCGACCCGTGCAGCATCGCGCCGTCCAGCCTGTTCGCTCCCTCCAGGCCGACCTCCTCGGCGACGGTCATCAGGAGCTCCAGCGGGCCATGCGGCAGCGACGGATCGTCGACCAGCGCCATCATCGCCGCGATCGCGACACCGTCGTCGGCACCCAGCGTGGTGCCGTCCGCCGTCAGCCACTCGCCGTCCCGCTCCAGTTCGATCCGGCCCTCACTCGGGTCGTTCGGACTGTCCGGGCGCCGCTCGCAGACCATGTCGAGGTGGCCCTGGAGGATCACGGCCGGCGCCGACCCGCGCCCGTCAGTTGCGGGCACATCGACCACGAGGTTGCCGGCATCGTCCTGCCGCGCCGCGCGGCCGTGCCCGTGGGCCCAGGCGCGGACGTGCGCGATGATCGCGTCCTCGTGGCCCGACGGTCGAGCGATCCGCGTGATCGCCTCGAAGTGCGCCCAGAAGGCAGCCGGTTCGGCGTCGGCGAGGGGAGAAGCGTCCGCAGCCACGTCATGCATCCTGGCACCTACACCGATCCCAGCGCCTGCCGCAGGCCGCCAAGACGTGTTGCCACGACCGCCTCGGCGGTCTCACGGCTCGGCGCGTGTCCGGTCACCGCGGCCAGGAAGGTGTCGCGTTCGAGGGCCAGCAGCTCGGTCGGCTCGACGGCCGCCACCGTCGCCGTGCGAGGCACGTCGTGGAGCAGGGCGATCTCGCCGAACCACTCGCCCTTCCCGAGCACGACGCCGGCCTCCCGCACCTCGACCGAGCCTGACCTGACGACGAAGAACCGGTCGCCCTCGTCCCCGGCGGCGATGACGACGGCACCCGCTTCGACGGCCACGGGCTGGAACGCGCCGGCGAGCGTCTCGAACACGGCATCGGGCAGCACCTCGAACATCGGCACCTCCCGCAGCAGCCCCTCCCACTCCGGCGCGGCCGACGCCCGGTCGATCGCGCGCAGCCGGCTCCAGGCGACGGCCGTCGCCACCGGCAGGATCAGGCCGATCACGACCAGCGCATGCTCGAGCCCCAGCAGCGAGATCATGGCCGGCGCCAGCACGCCGCCGAGGCCGAGCGTGGCGACGATGACGGTCTCCAGCACGCCGAATGCCCGCGCCAGCACGTCGTCGGGCACGGCGCGCTGGAGCAGCGTCAGCCCGGAGACATCGACCAGCGTGTTGCCCACGCCGACGAGCGCGAGCAGGACGATCGCCGCCGGCTCCGACGACCACCCGGCGAGCACGGCGATCGGCAGGCCCCACAGCAGCATCCCCGCGCCGAACGTCATCGCCAGCCGCGATCCCCGGGCGAGCGGCAGCACGAGCCCCGCGCCCAGCAGCCCACCCACACCGCACGCGGCGTAGAGCACGCCGACGCCGCCGCGCCCGATCCCCACCAGGTCGATCGCGATCACCACCGTGAGCACGTCCAGCGCTCCCGCCACCAGTGTCTGCAGGCCGAACAGCGTGACGAGCAGGGTGATCGACCCACCCGACCCGATCGCGCGGAAGCCCGCCGAGACCTCGCGCAGCAGGGGCTCCGAAGCGGCCTCTGCCGGCGCCTCGCGGGCCGGCTCGTCGATCCGCCACACCATCGCTGCCGACCACGCGAACGCGACGGCGGTGAAGGCGAAGCCGAGCGCGGGCCCGCTGACCGCCACCAGCACGCCGCCGATCGCCGGGCCGAGAAACGACCCGATGCTCTCGATGGTGCTCGAGGTGGCGTTCGCGGCGGTCAGCTCCTCCGGCGTTCGCGCCAGCCCCGGCAACAGCGCCGACTCCGCCGGCGTGAAGCTGGCCGAGAAGATGCCGCTGACGCCCGCCAGCGCGTACACGACCGCCGGCGGCCCATCCGCCGCGGCGAGCAGCGCCATGGCGCCCATGATTCCGATCCTGGCGATGTCCGCCGTCAGCATCACCTGGCGGCGCGGCCGGCGGTCGGAGAGCACGGCCGTGAACGGTGCGGTGACCGCCGCGGGCACCATCCGCACCAGCATCGCGATGCCGACCGCGGTTGCGCCCCCCGCGTCGAACGCGAAGATCGCCAGGGCGACGGAGTAGCCCCACGATCCGGTGAACGAGCCGACGGCGGCGAGCTCGAGCCGCCGCAGGCCGGGGTTCGCGAACACGGCCCGCAGCGCGCGGATGGTGTCCATCAGGAGCAGCCCGTTGCAAATTGCACGAGGCCTGGGAAGATATCGGGCACACCAGCCGTCTGGTGGGCGAGTCCAACTCTCGAGGGAGGAGACGGTGATGGAGGAGCAGAACGAGCGCGAGTTCAGGCCGGTGCGGAAGGCGAACGAGGAGCCTGACGTCGAGGCGCATAGGCGAAAGGCGCGTGCCGAGGACGACGAGGCCACCGAGTCCGAGTCCGAGGACACGCCCGACGTCGAGGGCCACATGAAGGCCACGCGCAAGTAGGGACTGCCTGAGCCGGGGCGTCCGCGCCCCGGCTCAGCTCTCGTCGAGCAGCTCCGCCAGCGCCGCGACCAGCCGGTCGGCGGCGTCCCTCCGTGGCCCCTCGAGCCGCTCGACGGCGGACGCCAGCGACATCGAGCGCCGTCGCCTCGCCCGCCGCCGCGGCGGTGCGCCGGTCGCGCAGCGTCAGGTCGAGCGCGATCGCCGCCTGGTTGGCGAACAAACCCGACATGTCGAGATCGGCGGCCGAGACGCGCCGCGCCGCGGGCGGGTCGAGCACCTCGATCACCCCGATCGACCGCTCGCCGTGCAGCAACGGGCACGCGAGCAGCTTCCCCGGCAGGTACCCGATCGACTCGGCGACGTCGGAGGCGAATCGCTGGTCGCTCGCCGTGTCCTCGACGGCGATCGGCTGCCGGGTGACCAGCACCCAGCCCGCGATTCCCTTGCTGGACGGAAACCGGCTGCCGATCAGCGTGGACTCGCCGTGCCCGGCGACGGCCTCGAACACCAGCTCGTCCGTCGCCTCGTCGAGCACGAAGATGCTCGCCGCGCGCGCCGCGAAGATGGCCCGCGCGACCTCGGCCACCGACTGCAGCAGCTCCCGGTGGGCGCGCTCCGATCCCGCCGCTCCCGCGGCCGCCGCAGCGCTCGGGTCGTCAGCCATCGTCTCCTCCTGTCGATGCGATCTGGGCCAGCACGCTCTTCAGCTCGAACGGCGTCAGCTCCGGGTGCTTGGCCAGGATCTGGGCGCAGATCCCGGCGATGTGCGGCGTCGCGAAGCTGTTGCCCGTGGCGCGAATCGTGCCCTCGCCGGGCCAGGCGACCTCGACGTCGACGCCGCGGGCGAAGAACTCGACCGGCGGGTCGGCGTTCACGTAGAACTCGCGCTCGCCGGCCCCCTCGTGGCTGCCGACGGAGATCACGGAGGCGAACCGCCATGGGTAGCTCTCCACCGGCATGTTGTGGGCGGACGCGATCAGCACCGTCCGCCGGAAGTACGCGCGGTCGGCCAGCTCGTGCAGCCGGCCGACGAAGGCGCTCTTGGTGGTGGACAGGCTGAGGTTGACCACGCGCGCGCCCGACTCGATCGCCCACTCCAGGCCGTCCAGCAGCGCGCCGCCGCTGCCGGTGTACCCGGGACCGAGCACCCGCACGCTGTAGAGGTCGCAACGGGGCGCCAGCGCCCGGATGATCCCGGCGCAGGCAGTGCCGTGCCCGCAGACGTCGCCCTCCTCGTCCGGCACGATCGCCTCGCCGTCGACGGCGACCGCCCGCTGAACGCCGCCGACCGCCGGATGATCAGCATCGACCCCGCTGTCCACCACGGCAACGGCGATGCCCTCGCCGGCCGAGCCGCCCCACGCCCACTCGCGGTCGATGCGCTCGGCCCACCACGCCGGGCGCACCGCATGCGCGGCGGCCGCCGCTGCGAGGCTCCAGGCCGGCAGCTCGTCGTCGTGCTCGGAGTCGCTCACGATCGACCCGCCACGGACCCGCCCTCGGTCTCGGCCAGCATGCGACAAGCGTATCCGCGACGCGCACACCGTGGAGATCGAGGCCATAGTGATGGGGACAAGGGATTGACGGGCGAAGCCCTTCGGGTACACCTCGCGTAGCCAACGAGGAGCGGGTGCGAGGTGCTGTACGGGTTGTCATTGCCGACCGGTGGAGAGTGCGGCGACCCGCGCTTCCTGGTCGATCTGGCAGAGCGGGCTGAGGCCGCCGGGTGGGACGGCCTGTTCCTGGAGGACTACGTCTGCTACGGCGGCGACCGGGCGACGCCGACGTGCAACGTGTGGGCCGTGCTCGGGGCCGTTGCCGCGCGCACCCGCCTGATGCAGCTGGGCACGGAGGTGACGCCGCTGACGCGGCGGAGGCCCTGGAACGTGGCCCGCGAAGCGGCGGCGGTGGATCAGCTCTCCGGCGGGCGCATGATCCTCGGCGTCGGCCTGGGCGACACCGGCGAGGCGGTCGCCGCCGATGCCAGCTACCTCTCGTTCGGCGAAGAGCTGGACGCGCGGACACGCGGTGCGATGCTGGACGAAGGGCTCGAGATCATCGCCGGGCTCTGGACCGGCGAGCCCTTCACGTTCCGTGGCGAGCATTTCCAGATCGACGACGTCACGTTCCTACCACGGCCGGTGCAGCGGCCCCGCCCGCCGATCTGGATCGGCGGCGGCTACCCGAACCCGCGCCCCACGCGCCGCGCACTGCGCTGGGATGGCTCCTGTCTCTACAAGGAGACCCACGGTGGCCCGTGGGAGGACATGTCTCCGGGCGACGTGCGCGCCCTTCGCGCGGCCGCCGGCGACCGTCCGTTCACGATCGCCGTCGGAGGCAGCGGTCGCCGGGAGGATTGGGAGGCCGAGCGCGACCACATCCACGCGGTCGCCGCGGCGGGCGCCGACTGGTGGATCGAGTGGGTGGCGCCGGGCACGCGCGAGACGATGGTCGCAGCGGTCGAGCGGGGGAGTCTGCGACCACCGGTGGATCCGACGCTCAGCCGAAGGTGAACACGTACGCCTCGACGCCGGCAGCGTCGAAGGTGACATCCAACGTGCGGTCGATGACGACACCCGGCTCGCGGACGAGCTGATAGAGCCGCGGCTCGCGCACCACGCCGTCGCCATTGCTGTCAACGTCAAGCCCGTGTGCGTCGCCTGGTGCCGAGCCGTCCAGTCGGACGTGGAACGGGACCGCCACCCCGTCCCGTGATCGGAGCACGAGGTTGACGTCGCGCGCGTGGAAGCGGAACGCGATGCCGCCGCCCGCGTGGTTGAGCACGCTCGCCCCGCCTTCGATGGTCCAGTCCCCGGCGAGCGCCCAGTGGTTCTGCGGCAACTCGCCGGGCACGGCGTAGCTCCGTGGCTCGTCGGGCCGCAGATCGGCAGGGACGGCGAACCCCCGCGCCTGCTCGTAGCCGAGGTAGGTCTCCGGCGACTCCAGGTGCTCCCAGTCCGCCTGCGCCTCGACCCCGCCGGGCGCGACCGAGACGAGGTCGTCGGGGACGGCCTCGGAGCCGGCCTCGCGCAGGAGCCGCTGGATCACTCGCTCGGATTCCTCGTACGCACCCTCGCCGAAGTGGTGGTAGCGGATCCGGCCGTCGCCGTCGGCGATGTAGAGCGCCGGCCAGTAGTGGTTGGCGAACGCCTGCCACACCGCGTAGTCGGGGTCGAGCGCGACGGGATACCGCACCCGCATCGCGCGGATGGCGGAGCGCACGTTGTCGACCTCGCGCTCGAACGGGAACTCCGGCGTGTGCACACCGACCACGACCACGCCGTGCTCCTCGTAACTCTCGGCCCACGCGCGGACGTAGCCGAGCGTGCGCAGCCAGTTGATGCACGTGTACGTCCAGAAGTCCACCACCACGACCTGCCCGCGCAGGCCGGCGTCGGTCAGCGGCGCCGAGTTGAGCCAACCGGTCGCGCCGTCGAAGCCCGGGAGCCGGCCCTCGACCGGCAGCCCACCGGCCGAGGAGCCGACTGACGTCCGTGCGCCGGTCACCGGTGGGTCACCGCAGCGATCGGAAGGCGGCGCGCATCTCGTTCGAGAAGATCTCCGGCTGCTCCCAGGCGGCGAAGTGCCCGCCCCGGTCGAGCCGGTTGTAGTAGAGGAGGTTCTCGGGGTACGCCTGCTCTGCCCAGCTCCGCGGCGCCTGGTACAGCTCGTCGGGGAACACGCTGATCGCGAACGGGATGGTGATGTCCTTGGCGTCGAAGAAGCTGCCCTTGGTCTCCCAGTAGAGGCGCGCCGCGGAGACGCCGGTGTTCGTCAGCCAGTAGAGCGTGATGTTGTCCAGGATGTCGTCGCGCGTGAGGTCGCCCGGCAGCTCACCGCGGACGATCTTCCCGACCAGCCCGGGCTGGCCGCTGCCGTCGCCATGGTCGATGGCGAACGCCGCCAGATCGACCGGCGAGTCCGCCAGCCCGTACAGCGTCTGCGGCCGCGTCGACATGATCTGGGCGTAGGCCACGTGCTTCGCGTAGAAGCTGCTCAGCTGGTCGTAGGCGCGCCGCTCGTCGGCGGAGAGACCGGCGGGCGGCGGGTCGCCGCGCAGCACCGCGGCATTGATCTCGGCCGGGGCCGTCCCCGGCATGTTGGAGTGAATACCGATCAACTCGGGCGCGGCCTGCACGCCCATCGACTGCGTGACCGCCGCGCCCCAATCGCCGCCCTGGGCCACGAACCGGGTGTAGCCGAGGCGCTTCATCAGCTCGACCCAGGCACGCGCGGTGCGGACGGTGTCCCATCCGGTGGTCGTCGGCTTGGCCGAGAACCCATGGCCCGGCAGCGAGGGGACCACCAGATGGAAGGCATCCGAGAGCGCTCGCGCCGTGCGCCGTCGGATCGGTCAGCGGCCCGATGATCTTCAGCTGCTCGACGATCGATCCCGGCCACCCGTGCGTCACGATCAGCGGCAGCGCATCCTCATGCTCCGAGCGGATGTGCAGGAAGTGGATGTCCAGCCCGTCGATCTCCGTGACGAAGTTCGGCAGCGCGTTCAGCCGCGCCTCGCACGGACGCCAGTCGTACTCACCCGCCCAGTGACGCGCGAGATCCTGCATCATCGCCAGCGGCACACCCTGCGAGTCATCCGTCACCGTCTCACGCTCCGGCCAACGCGTCGCCGAGATCCGACGGCGAAGGTCGTCGATGTCCTCCTGCGGGAAGTCGACGGTGAACGGGCGGATCGCCGTGTCGGCGCCCACCGAGGTCCCGGACTCTGTTGACGAAATGGCCACTGCTTCCTCCTCGTCCGTGAGTTGAAATTCACCGGCAGACAGGATCGCCGCTGGGGGCGGCGAGCGTGTTGTCTAACCGGGCACGGCCAACTCGCGGCAACCCCGCCGCGTTGTCCCCCTGCCCGACGACCTTACTGCAGATCATCGGGGACAAGCAACATTCATCACCAGATGCCAACCAGCGGGACCGCCGCCAGCCGCTCATGGGCTCACACGATCCACTCGCCGTTCTCCTGGACGACGACGCCGTCGAGCTCGATCCGGCCGCCGCGGCGCATGTCCTTGACGATGTCCCAGTGGACGGCCGACTCGTTCGTACCGCCCAGGTCGGGGAATCCGAACCCGAGCGCGATGTGCACCGTCCCGTCGATCTTCTCGTCGAAGTAGACGTTGCGCATGTACCGGGTGATGCCGGGGTTGCAGCCGATCCCGAGCTCGCCGATGCGGCGCGCGCCGTCGTCCGTGTCGAGCGTCTCGAGCAGGAGGTCCTCCTCGCTGTCCGCCGAGGCATCGACCACCCGGCCGCCGGAGAAGCGGAGGCGGATGCCCGTGACCTCCCGACCGCCGAGCACCGACGGGAACTCCGTGAACGCGATCGTGCCTTCCGCGGACGTCTCGACCGGGCACCCGAAGAACTCCCCGCCGGGCATGTTCCCCATCCCGGCGTCCACCTCCATCCGGCGACCGGCGAGCGACAGCCGCAGATCCGTTCCCTCGCCGACGATCCGCACCTCGTCTGCGGCGTCGAAGCGGGTGGCGTAGCGCTCCAGCCGTGCGTGCTCGGCCTCCCAGTCGAGCAGCACCGAGCCGTACAGGAAATCCTCGAAGGCGCCCAGCGTCATGCCGGCCTCCTGTGCCAGCGCCGGAGTCGGGAACCAGCACATCACCCAGGGGAAGGTCGAGGCGTTGACGCGCTCCAGCGCCGGCCGGTACGCGCCGTTCACCGCGCTCGTCCGCTCCGCCGCGATGTCGCTGCCGTCGCGGGTGTTCTCGGGAGCCGAGACCGCGATCAGCGCGTCGCAGCCGTTCAGCACCTGCAGATCGAGCGGTGCGGGCTCGCGGATCAGCTCGAGCGGAGCGGTGCGCAGCCAGTCGCGGTGGTAGACGAGGCCGCCGCCGAACGTCAGACGCAGGAGCGGATAGGCGCCGCGCCGTCCGAGCTGGCGCATGATCTCCTCGAGCAGCGGCCGGGCGGCCGGCATGCCCCACACGACCACCTGCCAGCCCGGCTGGACATGCCTGCAGGAGTCCACCAGCAGCGTCGCATAGCGCTCGATACGTGGATCGGCCAAGCGTGCACGGTAGCCGCACGCCATCGACGCCGAGGTGGCGACACCCGTTCGGGTCAAGCGACCCCTCGTCGCGCCGATCACAAGGTCAAGGCTCATGACCGGTTCGCCACGCAACGCCGATGCTTCGCCCGTGCCCGCCAGCGGCGGACCGGCACGCCGCGGCCGCGTTCGCGCCGCCCTGTGGAGCCGGCTGTGGAGCCGCGAAGCGGGGAGCCGGCGCCGGCGAGCGGTCGAGCTGGCCCGGATCCTCGACCTGTTCGAGGAGCACGTGTACGCCGGTGAGATCACGCCGGACGGCCGCTACATCCACCACGCGTCGATGGCGACCGTCGAGGGCATGATCGGCGGCTCCGCCCCGGACGACGTCGAGACCGGGCGGTTCTGGGAGTCGCGCATCGCGCCGGCGGACTGGGGCCAGTACCAGGCCTTCAACCGCCACCTGCTGGACGGCGAGGACGCCGAGGTGACGTATCGCGTTGTCGGGCTCGACGGGATCACGCGGATCGTGCGCGATCGTGCCCGCCCGCGCCGGCAGCCCGACGGCAGCGTCCTTGTGGAGGGCCTGATCTCCGACGTCACCGACCGCGAGGAGGCCGCCGCCCGCCTCGACGAGGCGAGCGATCGCTTCACCAGCCTCCTCGACGTGGTCGGCGCCCACGTCTATCTCGCGCTCGCGCACCCCGACGGTGAGGTCGAGGAGCTCTTCCAGGGACCCGGTGGCGACCGGCTGCTCGGCGGCGCGGAGCCCGACCCGGAGATGGTCAACTGGGACCGGGCCGTGCACCCCGACGATCGGCCCGCATACGACGCGTTCAACAGCGCGCTCGGGCAGGGCGAGGACTCGGAGGTCACGTATCGCCTGATCGGAGCGGACGGGATCACCCGCTGGGTGTACGACCGCGCCGCGTGCCGCCCGCGCCCGGACGGCACGTTCGAGGTGAGCGGGATCGTGTCCGACGTGACCGAGCGGCGGCGGCTCGAGGACGAGCTGACGCGGAGCATGCGGGAGATGGAGGTCGCCCACAGCGAGCTGGAGCGCGCTCGCGCGGAGGCCGAGGTGCGGGCAGGCACCGACGAGCTCACGGGCACCTTCAACCGGCGCCATTTCGCGCGGATCGCCACGGAGACGCTGGCGGCGGACGCCGACCCGTGCGGCCTGCTGCTGCTCGACGCCGACCACTTCAAGCAGATCAACGACGCCTACGGCCATGCCGTCGGCGACGCCGTCCTGATCGACCTCGGCCACCGGCTGAGCGCCTGTCTCGAGGACGGGGACTGCCTTGCCCGCTGGGGCGGCGAGGAGTTCGCGATCCTCCTGCCCGGCACCCGCTCCGCCGATGAACTGGTGCGGCGGGCCGAGGGCTTCCGCCAGGCCGTCAGCGGCTCGCCGATCGCCCACGGGGACGTGCACCTCGATCTCACGATCTCCGTCGGCGGCGCCCTCTCGCCCGACCACGGCGCAACGCTCGATGCGCTGCTGGAACGGGCCGACAGCTGCCTGTACGACGCCAAGCACCGGGGACGGGACTGCGTCTCGCTCCACCCGGGCGACGCGCGCTCCGCAGACGCGCCGGACGCCGAGCCCAACGCGGTCGAGGCGGCGCGTGCCCTGGCCTTCGCGTGCAGCCTTCGCGAGGGCATCCCGCAGGAGCATGCCGAGGAGGTCGCCCGCCTCGCCGGGCTGACGGCCGAGCGCCTGGAGCTGCCCGCCCGCGTCGCCCAGCGGTGCCGGCTCGCCGGATGGCTGCACGACGTCGGAAAGCTCGCGGTGCCGGAGCAGATCCTGAACAAGCCGGGGCCGCTGGACGACGCCGAGTGGGCCGTGATGCGGACGCATCCTGGTGTCGGCGCAGACATCGTGCACCGCATCCCCGCCCTGCGGCAGGCCGCACCCGCCGTGCGCCACCACCACGAGCGCTACAGCGGCGGCGGCTACCCCGACGATCTCGCCGGACACGGCATCCCCATCGAGGCGCGCATCATCGCCGCCGCGGACGCCTACGCAGCGATGACGGCCGATCGGCCCTACTCCCCGGCACGCACCCCACACGAGGCGGGAGCCGAGCTGCGCCGAAGTGCCGGCTCCCACTTCGATCCGATGGTCGTCGACGCATTGCTCGCAGTGCTCGGACTCGCCGAGCGGGCCGAGCGCGACGCAGCCTGAGATCCGGTCACCGCTGCCCCGGCCGGCGGGCGCCGGACGATCGTTCACGCAGCGCGCTGATGCGTCCAGACGGCGGCGAAGAGGATCAAGTCCAGTGCAACGACGGTGAAGAGGGCCCAGCTCGGTCAGCTGGAGCGGCCAGAAGTGGCTGGCCGGATGGTCGAGTGGCTCAGGAAGGTCGGCTGCTTGCCGCAGCGGACTCGAACGAGTCGTTTGACACAAATGCCACGTTTCGGGAGACTGTCCGCCAGGGGCGGATGGAGTGGCCGGCGCAGTCGGCGCCGGCGCCACCACCCGGGCGGTTCATCCGGGCGCACTCGGTCCTCTGGGGAGAGGATCTCCGCGTTCGAATCGGCCTGATTCCAGGGGAGGCTGAACATGAAGCGGACGGCAATCACCGGCTTGCTGGCGATCACCGCGGTCGGCATGGCGCACGTATCCGTGGCATCGGCGGCGTCGTTCACCGTGACGACGACGGCCAACGGCGGAGCCGGCTCGCTCCGCCAGGCGATCCTCGACGCCGATGCCACGCCGGCGACGGACACGATCCGGTTCGCGGTGCCGGGAGCCGGCGGCCACGTGATCAAGGTGACCAGCCCACTTCCGCCGCTCGCCCATGAGATCGTCGACGGCCGCACCCAGCCCGGGTATGCCGGCGCGCCGCTGATCCAGCTCAGGAACCGCACCGGTGACCCCGGCGCTACCGGCCTTGACCTGGCCACAGGCTCGGCGACCGTGCTCGGACTGTCCGTGACCGGCTTCGGCACCGGCATCCAGCTGCGGGACGGCGACGGGAACACCGTCGCCGGCAACTGGGTCGGCCTGAACCTGAAGGGCAACGCGGATGGGAACGTCGTGGGCATCTCGATCTCCGCCGCCTCGAGCGAGAACACGATCGGCGGCGCTCGCGCGAAGGATCGGAACGTCATCTCCGGAAACGTCCAGGGCGTCGCGATCACCGGCGCCCTGGCGGAGAACAACACGGTGGTTGGTAATCGGATCGGGACGGACGCCGGCGGAAGCCGTCCGCGACCGAACTCCTACGGCGTGCTCATCCAGTCCGGGGCCACCGCCAACCTGATCGGGGGCACCAGTCCCGCCACGCGCAACCTGATTTCGGGCAACTCCATCAGCGGGGTGACGATCGACGGTTCGGACACGGCCGACAACACGGTCGAGGGCAACTACATCGGCACGAAGCACGGCGGCGTGAACGCGCTGGGCAACGCCGTCGGCGTGCAGGTCAGCGGCGGAGCCACGGGAACGGTGATCGGCGGCACCGCAGCCGGCCAGGGGAATCTGATCTCCGGCAACCAGGGCACCGGTCTGGTGATCCGGTCCACGGACACGTCGAACACGACGGTGCGCGGGAACCTGATCGGCACGACCGCGAGCGGCGCAGACGCGCTCGGCAATGCGACCGGAGTGGTGCTCGACGACGGCGCGGCGGGGAACACGATCGGCGGCATCGCCTCGGGCGCACGCAACGTCATCTCCGGCAATACGAACTTCGGGGTCTACATGGACGGGGCCGCGACGACCGGCAACGTGGTGCTGGGGAACCTGATCGGGACAGACGGGGCCGGGACGGCCGCCGTGGGCAACACCACGGGTGTGTACATCGAGGGCGGCGCAAACGCCAACCTCATCGGCGGCGGTGCGGCCGGCGCCGGCAATGTCCTTTCAGGCAACACCTTCGGCCTCGAACTGCACGGGTTCGGGACGTCGGGCAACCAGGTGGCTGGGAACCTGATCGGTCTCGACGCCACAGGCACGGCGGCGCTGGCGAACAGCACCGGGGTGCTGCTCGAGACGAGCGGCGCCGGGAACACGGTCGGCGGCACCGCCTCGGGCGAGCGGAACGTGATCTCGGGAAACTCGAACGCCGGCGTGTGGATGAGCGGGGCGACCGAGAACAACCAGGTGCTGGGCAACCGGATCGGCACGGACACCGGCGGGACCACGGCCGTGGGGAACCTTCGCGGCGTCGACATCGGTGAGGGCTCGACCGGCAACACGGTCGGCGGCACCAGCGCGGCGGAGCGCAACGTGGTCTCCGGCAACGCCGAGGGGATCGACGTGCACGGCACGGGCACAAGCACGAACACCGTGTCCGGCAACTACGTGGGAACCGACCCGACCGGCACGGTCGCCGTCGCCAACGGCACCGGCATCGCGGTGTTCGGCGGGGCGGAGAGCAACACCGTCGGAGGCACCGCATCCGGATCGGGCAACCTGGTCTCGGGCAACGACGGGGCGGGCGTCATGATCTTCGACGACGGCACGGGCGCCAACACCGTCGCCGGCAACGTGATCGGCGTCGACTCCGCCGGCACGGCCGCTCTACCGAACCAGTTCGGAGTGGAGATCCTGGGCGGCTCCGGAAACACGATCGGCGGTACGGCGACCGGATCGGGCAACACCATCATGTTCAACACCGCGGCCGGCGTGAGCGTCAACGGCACGGTGACGCCGACCACCGGGATCTCGATCCTGGGCAACTCGATCGATACCAACGGCGGACTCGGGATCGACCTGATCGACGCGAACGACGACCAGACCGCGCCCGAGGTCGACGCCGTGTCCACCTCGACGACCACCACCGTCGACGGGTCGCTCGACAGCATCGCCTCGACCGACTTCCGGATCGAGCTGTTCGCCAGCCCCGCGTGCGACGACTCGGGCGCCGGCGAGGGGCAGACGTTCCTCGGTGCCGTGACCGTGACCGCCGACAGCAGCGGCCACGCGACGTTCTCGGACAGCGTCGCGGCGCAGGCCTCCGGGCGTCAGATCACGGCGACAGCGACCAACCAGACGACCGGCGACACGTCCGAGTTCTCGGCATGCTTCGGGACGCCGTAGCTGCTACACGCTGCGCCTGGACGGCCAGCATCCTCGACCGTAGCCGTGCCGCCCGAACGCGTGCCGGCCACCGCCGCGCCAGACGTACGGAAGGACCACGAACCACACGAAGAAGGGCACCAGCAGCCAGGCCGCGCGCCCGTGGCTGAAGACGATCGCCGCCACCAGGAGCCCGAGCAGGAGAGGCCCTCCTGGGAACGGCAGCGCCCCCCATTCCCGCCCGACCCGATGCGCCTCGCGCTCGCCGGTGGGGAAGTCGCCGATCAACTCGTCGAGTTCGGCGTACGTCTTCGCCCCCAGGCAGCGTGTCAGCCGCTCCTCGAACTCCTCGTTGTCCAGGCGGCCGGCCAGATGCTCGCGGCGCAGGATGTCGGAGACCGCCTCTCGCTCCGAATTGCCGACCCGGAACCGGCGGTCTCGCGGGCCGGAGCGGCGGCTGTAGTCGGCTTCATCGGGCATGACTGGGTCCTCCAAATCGTTAGTTCGCTACGTAATACCGTATCATGAAACCCCGCCCGGCCTTCTCGGTTGATGGGAGACGTTGCCGGCGAGCCGGCCGAGCAGACCGTCGAGCTGCTGCAGCTCCTCACGGCTGAGGCCCGCCTGGAGGCGACGGTTGAACGCGATCACTGCGGCCAGCATGCGCCGGTGCGCCTCCTCCCCCGCCCCGGTCAGCTCGACACGCACCGCCCGCCGGTCGGCTTCCGACGGCCGGCGGAGGACGAGCCCGTTCCTCTCGAGGTTGTCGAGGTGGCGGGTCAGCGTCGGGCCCTCGATCCCCAACTCGCGCGCGAGATCCAGCTGCGCAGTCCACCGACCGTGGCGCAGGGCGTTCAAGATCAGCCAGGTCGGCGCCGAGCCTCCCTCAGCGGCCAGCGCGGCGTTGAAGGCAGCGCCGACCGTCTTCGCCGCCATCGCCAACTTGCGCCCGATCGGCGTTTCGCGCCGCTTCACGAGCCTACTGTAGCCATGGACGCGTGCACGACGCATCGTGTGCCAACTATGCGCCACCTGCGCCCCGGCGCGCCGTGCCGCCGGACTCTTCGACGACAATGCGGCCGGTGACCTCGCAGCCGTTCTACCACCCCGCCCGGTACCTGCCCAGATTCCACTGGGAGCTCCTGGCCTGCGGCGCGCGCGGCCACCGGCTGGTCGGCACCGACGTGCGCACGATCGCCGAGGACGACCGCACGGTGGTGCGCGAGCAGGAGGGCGTGCGCTGGCACCGATGCCTGCGCTGCGACGCGTGGGTGCCGCTCCCGCCGCCCGCCGACCCGGCCCGCGACCGGCTGCCACCGCGGGACGAGATCGAGCTGCCGCTCCGCGGCCGGGCGATGCGCGATCTGATCGTGCTGCGGCTGATCGCGGTCGACCGCTTCGTCCACTTCGTGGTGCTGGCGCTGCTCGCCCTCGCCGTGCTGCTGTTCGCGAACGACCAGACGCATCTGCGGCACCTCTACGACACCGCGCTGCGCGCCATGGACGGCGTCACCCGGGGGCCGCTCCCCGAGCACCACGGCCTGCTCGGTGAGGTCGACAAGCTGTTCCACGCCAGCACCGACGCCCTCTATCTGATCTCGGGCGGCCTCGGCCTGTACGCGCTGATCGAGGGCGTCGAGGCGATCGGGCTGTGGCTGATGAAGCGCTGGGCGGAGTACCTGACCTTCGTCGCCACCGCGCTGTTCCTGCCCTACGAGATCTACGAGATCGTCCACGGCGTGAGCCTGTTCAAGCTTGCGGCAACGGCCATCAACCTGGCCGTCCTGGCCTACCTGCTGTTCTCGAAACGGCTGTTCGGCGTGCGCGGCGGCACCGCCATGGAGGAGCAGCTCCGGTACGCCGAGTGCAGCTGGGAGTCGCTCGAACGCTCCACGCCCGAGGCGATCGGCGGCGGGGCCGGCGGCGGCCGCCTGACCGTCCGCTGAGGAGATCCGCCACGGCGGGGAATTTGCCTGGCAACTTCCGTACCCGCGGGTATGCTGCGCCAGCGGCAGTTATCCGAATCCAACCATTCTCAGTCACGAGCTGCGGTGCTGGAGGGAGGAAGAGACCAATGGCACGAATTCCGCGCCGACACATGGTCGTGGGCCTCATCGTGATCGGGTTGGCCGCGGCTGCGGCCGCCTGTGGAGGGTCGAGCTCGTCCTCGAGTTCGTCCTCACCGTCATCCGGGTCGACAGCAACGATCCCGACGGTCGACGCGTCGAACCTGGGCGCCGATTTCGCGACGATGAAGGCGCTTTCCGGGCTGGCATCCCAGGGCAAGGGGATGGTCGGTGTGCTGCTCCCTGACACCACGTCCTCGACCCGGTACGTCCAGTACGACGCGCCCTATCTGAAGAAGGCGTTCGAGTCTGCCGGCATGTCCTCCAGCGATTTCAAGGTCGACAACGCTCAGGGCAGCGCGACGACGATGCAGTCGCAGGCCGAGGCCGACATCACCGAAGGCGCGTCGGTGCTGCTCGTCGATGCGCTCGACCCCCAGTCCGGCGCTGCGATCGAGAAGAACGCCGAGTCCAAGGGAGTCAAGGTCATCGACTACGACCGGCTCACGCTCGGCGGGCCGGCCGACCGCTACTACGTCAGCTTCAACAACGTCCAGGTCGGCCAGCTGATCGGCCAGGGCGAGGTCCAGTGCATCACGGACTGGAACGTCAAGAACCCGAACATCCTGATCCTCGACGGTGACACCGCGACCGACAACAACGCGGTGCTGTTCGCGAAGGGCTACAACAGCGTGCTCGACCCCAAGTTCGCCGACAAGAGCTACGTCAAGGTCGGCGAGCCGGCGGGCACCTGGGATCCGCCCACCGCGCAGACCACGTTCGAGCAGCAGTTCACCGCGCACCCCAACATCAACGCGGTTGTCACCCCGAATGACAACAACGCCGCCGCGATCATCGCGACGCTGCAGCGGGACAAGATCCCGGCCAAGACGTTCCCGACCACCGGTCAGGACGCCTCACCCGTTGGCCTCCAGAACATCCTCAAGGGCTACCAGTGCGGCACCGTCTACAAGCCGATCTTCTCCGAGGCACAGGCAGCCGTCGCGCTGGCGCTGTTCCTGCGCGCGGGGATGACCCCGCCGACGACGCTGGTGAACGCCCAGACGGTGGACAGCACGCTCAAGGCCAACATCAAGTCGGTCTACACGAAGCCCCAGTGGGTGACGGCCGACACGATCAACGACACCATCATCAAGGACGGGTGGCTGACCCCGGCCGCGCTGTGTAAGGGCATCCAGAGCTCCTGCACGGCGGCCGGCATCAGCGGCTAGCAGCATCTCCGTGCCGCTCCCCCGGGGTGTTGCCTCGGGGGAGCGGTGCCGGATGGGAGAGGTTGAGGTACATGAGATCTGGGGCGTACGACGCATGAGCACGGGGAACGGCGCAGTTCCGCTGCTGCGGTTGGACCACATCTCCAAGCACTTCGGCCCGGTGCAGGCACTGACCGACGTCAACCTCGAGCTGCGCGAGGGCGAGGTGACCGCGCTGGTCGGGGACAACGGTGCGGGCAAGTCCGTGATGATCAAGACGATCTCGGGCATCCACGGCCCGGACGGCGGGCAGCTCCTCTGGGAGGACAAGCCCGTGCGGATCCGCACCCCGCGTGACGCGGCCGCACTCGGCATCGAGACCGTGTTCCAGGATCTCGCCCTGTGCAACAACCTCGACATCGTCCAGAACATGTTCCTCGGGCGCGAGCGGGTTCGCGGCGTCTCCCTGGACGAGGAGGCGATGGAGACCGCCGCCGCCGAGACGCTCTCGAGCCTGGCCGTGACAACGGTGCGATCGATCCGGCAGCCGGTGGCGTCGCTCTCCGGAGGTCAGCGCCAGTCGGTCGCGATCGCCAAGTCCGTGCTCTGGAACTCCAAGCTCGTGATCATGGACGAGCCGACCGCCGCGCTCGGCGTCGCCCAGACGGCGATGGTGCTCGAGCTCGTCCGCCGGCTCGCTGACCGAGGGCTTGCGGTGATGCTGGTGTCGCACAACATGGTCGACGTGTTCGAGGTCGCCGACCGGATCGCGGTGCTGTACCTCGGCCGGCTGGTGGCGCTGCGCAAGGCATCTGACATGGACCGCCAGATCGCGGTGGATCTGATGACGACCGGCGAATCCACGCGATTGGCGCCGGACACCGAACACTCCCCGCAACGGAAGGACTGACCGGTGGCCGACACCCAGGAGCCGACGCCCACCCGGGGCAGCGATGTCCCCGAGGTCGAACTCAGCGAGGCCGCTGCGCGCGATGCCGCGATGGCGCTGCCGCCCGCGCTGCAGGCCGCCTCCACGTCCGACTACCTGAAGGCCACGGTGGCCCGCGTCCGGGGCGGCGAGACCGGGATCCTGCCGGTGCTGGCGGGCCTGGTGCTGATCTCGATCATCTTCCAGGCGGCCAACTCGCACTTCCTGACCGCGCCCAACCTCGTCAACCTGCTGATCCAGGCGGCGGTCTTCAGCCTGCTGGCGATGGCCGAGGTGTTCGTGCTGGTGCTCGGCGAGATCGACCTCTCGACCGGCTTCGTCGCCGGCCTCGGCGGCGCGATCATGGCCGAGCTGCTCTCGTCCCACGGCTGGCCGTGGTGGGCGGCGATCGGGGCGACGCTGGTCGCGTGCGCCGCCATTGGCGGCCTGCAGGGCTCGATCATCGCCAAGATCGGGTTGCCGTCGTTCATCGTCACGCTTGCCGGGTTCCTGTTCTGGGAGGGGGTGCTGTTCAAGGTGCTCGGATCGGGCGGAGCCGTGGCGATCCAGTCGAGCAAGATCAACGACATCGCCGCGGCCAACCTCAGCCCCGCTGCCAGCTGGGTCGTGATGCTCGTGCTGGTGGCCCTGTTCGCCGCCGCCTCGTGGCGACGCGACGACAAGCGGCGCAAGTCGGGCCTGGTCGCGCCTCCCGTGGGCGTCACGCTGCTCAAGATCGGCGGCGCGCTGCTCGCCGGAATCGCGCTGGTGCTGCTGTGCAACGCCGATCGCGGAGTGCTGATCGCGATCCGGGGCGTGCCCTACGTGGTGCTGCTGGTGATCGGGGTGCTCGTGCTGTGGACGTTCCTGCTCGGCCGCACCAAGCCCGGCCGGTACATGTACGCGATCGGCGGCAACGCCGAGGCCGCCCGCCGCGCCGGCATCAGTTTGCCCGGCATCCGCATCCTGGCCTTCATGCTGTGCTCCCTCACGGCCGGCATCGCGGGCATCGTCTACACCTCGCGGCTGCAGTCGATCTCGACGGGCATCGACGGCGGCACGCTGGTGCTCTACGCCGTCGCTGCCGCGGTGATCGGTGGCACGAGCCTCTTCGGCGGCCGTGGCAAGGCGATGCACGGCGTCCTCGGAGGCGTCGTGATCGCGGCGATCGACAACGGCATGGGCCTGCTCGGGTTCACCATCGCCGCCAAGGACATGGTCACCGCGCTCGTGCTGCTGGCCGCGGTCACTCTCGACGCTCTGGCCCGCCGCGGGCGCGTCGCCGGCCTCTAGCCGAACGACCCTCCTGTGAGGGCATCCGGCCGCTTCACTCCCGGCGGTTCTCGCCGATTACCTTGTCGGTAACCGGCAGGGCTCTGCCGGATACGCCCTGAGAACGCGCGAGCGCCGGCAGCGATATACCGGTTCTGCGCGTCGTCACCACCGGCATCGGCATGCGCGTGGCGGAGACGCATGCGGTCGGCGTTCCAGGGCGTGCGTTCGACAGCGCGTCTCAACGAGCCGCCGAGAGGATGTCGGCGTCGTCCGAGCGCGCGGACCCTCAACGAAAGGCAGCAGTTGCATCCCACTTCGATCCGCGGACGGCGCACCATGCGCGCCGGTGTCCTGGCCGCCGCAGCAATCGCCGGTTCCCTCGTCGCCACCGGAGTCGCGCAGGCGGCGGCTCCCAGGGTGACCGTCACGCTTTCCGGCAACAAGGTGCGGGCCACCACGTCCGCCGCGTTCAAGATCTCGCGGACGCCGTCCACGGCGAAGCTGACGTGCCGGCTCGACGCCGGCGCGTGGGCTCCCTGCACGACCACGAAGATCGTGACCAGGCTTGCGAACGGCAGGCACACGCTCGCCGTTCGCGCCACCAGCGGCCGCACGGTGGCCAGCGCATCCGCGCAGGTCGTCGTTGACACGCTCGCTCCGCACACGCCGCAGATCGCAAACCAGTCGGGCGGCTGGACGAACGCGGCCTTCAAGACCGTGGTCGCAACCAGCGTGACGGACGTCGGCCTGGCCGGCGGCGTCAGCTACGAGTACCGCATCGCCGGCTGGAACGCGAGGTGCGGCCTCTACGGCACCGCCCATGCGATCACCGGCCGGACGCTGAACGTCGACCAGATCGGCGCGCACTGCGTCGAGTTCCGGGCCAAGGATGCCGTCGGGAACCTCAGCGGCTGGTCCGGCTCCTACGTCGTCCTGATCGACCGGGCCGCTCCCGGTCAGGCCGTCGTCACCGGTGCCGACGGCAGCTGGCACAAGACGCTGACGCTGACGGCCGCGGCGGCCGACGCCACCTCCGGCATCGGCCACTACCAGTGGTACACCAGCACGAACGGCGGCGAGACGTGGACCGCCCTGCCCATCGCCTGGGGCAAGGCGACCATGACGTTCTCGACCACGGGCAGCGTCCTGGCACGGACGGTTGCCGTCGACAACGCCGGCAACGAGGGGGGCAGCAGCAGCGCGGTCGTCATCAACATCGACAGGACATCGCCGACCGCTCCCACGCTGACCGTGGCGAACGCCGGCGGCTGGTCGAACGACAACCTGATCCACGCCGCCGGCTCGATCGACTCCGACTCCGGCGTCGACCACTACAGCTGCTACGACGGCGCGACGCTGCTCGGCAGCACGGCCGATGCCGACTCGCCGCTGGCGCTCACCGACGGCCAGTACGAGCTCGTCTGCAAGGCCGTCGACCAGGCCGGGAACATCGGCCCCGCCTCCGACGAGGAGGACGTCATGATCGACACCGTCGGTCCCGTCATCGACCACGCCGACGGTGACATGGGCGACGCCACCACGTCGCAGAGCGTCACGCTGTTCCAGCCCGACGCCACCGACGCCGGCAGCGGCCTCGACCACGTCGAGTACCAGGTGTCCGAGGACGGCGGCGTGTCCTGGGAGGACTGGGACACGTGTCAGGGCTGTGGCCTCAACTTCATGTGGGACGGCACGTTCGCGGTGCGCTACCGCGCAGTGGACGTCGCCGGCAACGTGGGGGCCGTCAGCAACGTCGTCCGCGTCAACATCGTCGGGCTCGGCTAACAGCACGACCCTCGGAGGGCCGGTCCTCGCCACGAGGACCGGCCCTCCGCCACCCCTCGCGCGGCCGCTACCCCAGCTCGTCGCGGCGGCGTGTCAGGTAGGCGGTCTCGGCGGTGTTGCCCGCCAGCTCGATCGCCCGGTCGTACGCCGCCCGTGCCTGCTGATTGCGGCCCAGCCGGCGCAGCAGGTCGGCGCGGGTCGCGTGGTAGGCGTGATAGCCGGCCAGCGAGTCCCGGAGACGGTCGACGTCCGCCAGCGCGACCTCCGGACCGTCGAGCTCGGCGATAGCGATCGCCCGGTTGAGAACGATCACCGGCGAGGGGTCGAGGCGGACGAGCTGGTCGTAGAGGGCGATCACCTGCGACCAGTCGGTGTCTCTGGCCTCGCCGGCGGAGGTGTGCACGGCGTTGATCGCCGCGAGGATCTGATAACGGCCCGGAGCCACCCCGGTGGCCAGGCGCTCGCGCACCAGCCGGTGCCCCTCGGCGATCAGCGCCGTGTCCCACACCTCACGGTCCTGCTCGGCCAGTGTGACCAGCTCGCCGCTCGCCGAGACCCGGGCCCTGCGGCGGGCCTCGGTCAGGAGCATCAGCGCCAGCAGCCCGGCCACCTCGCCGTCCTCCGGCATCAGCGCGCGGATCATGCGGGCGAGCCGGATCGCCTCGGCCGTGAGGTCGGACCGGACGGGATCGGTGTCGGGCCCGGACGCCAGGTAGCCCTCGTTGAAGACGAGGAAGAGCACGGCGAGCACGCCGGAGATGCGTGCCGGGAGATCCTCGGCGGACGGCACCCGATAGGGGATGCGAGCCGTCTTGATCTTGGCCTTGGCGCGCGTGATCCGCTGCCCCATCGCGGCCTCCTGCACCAGGAAGGCGCGGGCGATCTCGGGCACGGTCAGCCCGCCGACCATGCGCAGCGTCAGCGCCACACGCGTGTCCATCGCCAGCGCCGGGTGGCAACAGGTGAAGATCAGCCGGAGCCGCTCGTCGTCGATGACGCCGACGGGCTCGGGCAGGTCGTCGTCGTGCAGCATCCGAGCCTCCTTCTGCTTGTCGCCGCGCTTGCTCTCGCGCCGGATCCGGTCGATGGCCTTGCGGTTGGCCGTGGTGGTCAGCCAGGCGCCGGGGTTGGGAGGCACGCCGTCGGCCGGCCACCGACCGACGGCGGTCGCGAACGCCTCGGCCGTCGCCTCCTCGGCGATGTCGAGGTCGCCGAACCGCCTGGTCAGGGAGGCGACCACCCGCGCCCACTCCTCGTGGTGCGCGCGGGTGATCGCCTCCCCGACGTCGGTCATGCTGACAGGACCGGCCGCACCTCGACCTTCCGGTTGCAGTGCTTCGATCCCTCGGTGGCGAGCTTCAGCGCGACGTCGAGGTCAGGAGCCTCGAGCACCCAGAAGCCTGCGACGTGCTCCTTCGACTCGATGAAGGGCCCGTCGGTGACGAGCGCCTCGCCGTTGCGGTTGTCGATGACGGTGGCCGTGTCCGGGCCGCCGAGGCCGCCGGCGAAGACCCAGTGGCCATCGGCCATGAGCCGGTCGTTGAACGCGTCGATGGCTGCCATCTCGGCCTCGGTGGCGAGACCGGCGTCGTCGTCGATCACGGAAACCAGGTACTGCATCTCGGATCATCTCCTGTGGTCCTGGGCGCCCCCCGTGGGCACCCGCTCACCCCTGCTACGAACACCTCCGCCCCGATCCGACACCGTCTGGGTGATTCTTTCAGGGACCGTCCGGCGACGGCGACCTCACCGGTCTGCATGCCCGCTGATCCTGATGGCATGGGACGAGGGGTGTCCCTGATGCCATCCCGGCCGTGGCGGCCTAGGTTGGAGCCATGGACCGGCGTTTTCTCACGAGCCACCGTCGTTGGGGCATTGGCGTGCTGTCGAGCTTCGCTGCGATCATTCTGGGTGTCGTGGCGCTCGCCGGCTGTGCGACCCCCGGCAGCGCCGACTCTCAGTACCCCGTGTCCGGGGACACCCATCGGATCAACCAACGGGTCGCCGAGATCAACACGGGATGGGAGCAGTACAAGGCCGGTGTCAACGCCTGCCTGGCCGGGGTACGCCGGGAAGCAATTCCCGTCGAGGCGTTTGCGCCGTGCATCGGCGACACCTACCAATCGTCAGGCTTCGCGCAGGCCGCGGGCCACCTGCGCAGCCAGGTCGAACGGACCCGGGACACCGTCGATTCGGGCGATTGCCGATCCGCGCTGGATCGCCTCGCAGCGCGCGTACGGGTGCTCTCCGCCACGATCGACGAGTTCAAGCACGATGTCGACGCGGGCTCCAGCTCCTCCTACCCCGCGGACACGGCAGCGATCACGCGGGCGTGGAACGCATCGGTCAAGGCCGAGTTCTCCATGACCGAGGCGTGTGGGGCCTGAGAGGTGGATGGAACGACGCGTCACGCTCCACCGGTCATCCCAGACTAGGCCGGCTGCGGGGAACGACTCCTGGTCCGATCCGTCCGGCGGATCGTCGATCGCCTTGCGCAGGCCGAGCGTTGGCTTCCACCCCGGCCCCGGCACGCTCGCCCGCAACACTCGGGTGTACGCCTCCACCGGGTGGTCGAGCACCTGCCCAGTTGCGCCGCGCTCGACGATCTGACCGCGACGCATCACCACGATCCTGTCGGTCAGCTGCCGCACGACCGCAAGGTCGTGACTGATCAGGACGTAGGAGATCCCCGACGAGTCGCGGATCTCGGCCAGCTCGGCGATCCGCGCGCGACGGTCTTCGCGCGAGCTCGCGGAGTTCATCCGCAGGGCACGGCATCTCGCAGGCCCTCAGCGGTCAGTCAAGGGACGCGCGCAGCGCGTCCACCAGAACCGGGATGTGCTCGTCCGAGAAGACCAGCGGCGGGCGGATCTTGAGGACGTCGTGGCGCGGCCCGGTGCGGCCGATCAGCACACCGCGCTCCCGCATCCCATCGACCACCTGCTCCGCTCGCCGTGGGTCGGCCATCTCCACGCCGATCAGCAGGCCGTGTCCCCGCACCGCCACGATCTCGGGGCGTCCCGCAGCCACGCGTTCGATCTCGGTCTTCAGCCGTGCGCCGACGGTCGCGACGTGGTCGATCAGGCGGTAGTCGTCGATCACGTCCAGCACCGCGACCGCTGCCGCCGACGCCACGGGGTTGCCGCCGAACGTGCTGAAGAACTCGGTCGTCTCGGCGAACCGCTCCGAGAGGTCGCTGCGGGTGACCAGCGCAGCGACGGGATAGCCGTTCCCCATCGGCTTGCCCATCGTGACGACATCGGGCCGCAGGCCGTAGCGCTGGAACGACCACAGGTGCTCCCCGCTGCGTCCGTGTCCGGCCTGCACCTCATCCGCCACCACCAGCCCGCCCGCGGAATGCACCGCATCGGCGATGGCCGAGACGTCGGACGGTGAGGGGTCGAGGAAGCCGTCGCTGGTGAAGCCGGTGTCCAGGTAGACGGCGGCCGGAGCCAGGCCGCGGTCGCCCAGCCGGCCGATAGCCTGCGTCGTGGCGTCGCCGGTCAGATCGCCCAGCGTCTCGACGTGGTCGGGCCGGTAGCCGTTGATCCACTCCTCGGGCGACAGGTCCGAGATCACCTGTGTGATTCCGTGGTAGGCGTAGTCGGTCACCAGGCCACCGCGGTTTCCTGTGGCGGCGAGCGCGATCCGCCAGGCGACGTCGTTCGCCTCGCTGCCCGAGTTCACCAGCATGACGGTGTCGAGGCCCAGGTCGGACGGCATGCTTGCGATCAGCCGTTCGCCCAGCTCGATCAGCGGCTCGTACAGGTAGCGCGCGTGGGTGTTGATCGCGCGAGTCTGGCGGACGACCGCCTCCGTGACGCGCGGGTGGCAGTGGCCGACCACAGGGACATTGTTGTAGGCATCGAGCACCCGCCGGCCGTCGGCCTCGAACAGCCAGGCACCCTCGCCACGGCTGACGTGCACCGGCCGCGCGTAGGTGGGCGGGATGATCGCACGGCCGAGCGCCGCGCGGCGGCGCGCCGCCAGCTCGGCGTCGGGCACGGGGGGCGCGGGCGCGCCGAGCGCCTGCCCGAACGCATCAGGCCCCATGGCGTCGTACTGCTCGACCATCGGCCAGTTGTCCGGATCCCCATGCTGGATGTATTTCGCGTTCTCGGGATACCGCACCACCCGCCAGGCGCTGAGCGTTACCAGGGTGATCAGCCTCGCCGCAAGGAGATCGCCGACAAGTTCGAGCTCGAGCGGTTCGAGCGGCGTCACCGACTGGTAGCCGTCCAGGAACAGCCGCCCGCCGCGAAGCACCTCGTCTCGCGGCCGCCCTCGCAGCACCGATTCCATGGCCGCGACCAGATCGGTGAGCAGCGCGGTGTGCACGATGTCGCCGAAATCGACGATCCCGGTGACGAGGCCATGCTCGTCGAGCAGCACGTTGTCGAGCGCGAGATCGCTGTGGACGACCTGCGCCCGCAGCGTCGAGTACCGGGGCGCGACGCGCTCGTCGAACCGATCGAGCACGCGCACCACCATCGCCCGCCGGGCAGGGTCGGGTATCGCGTCCACCAGCCCGCGCAGCTGCGCGGTGTGCTTGGTGTCCCACAGCAGGGTTCGGCCCGCCGCGGGGTGGAAGAGGCCCCGCAGCGCTCGGCCCAGGCGCGCAGACGTCGCCCCGTAGGCGACGACCGCCGCGTCGTGCAGCTCACACCCGCGCACCATGGAGCGGCCCGTGAGCCGCTCGAACAGCCGGACGTAGTGCGGGCCGTCGGGGCCGTGGAACTGCGGCCGGTAGTCGGCGAGCTCGGGAGTCGGCCCCGCGCCGAGCCGTGCGCGCTGCCGCGCCACGGGCAGGTCGGGATCGGTAGCGGCAACGTGCAGCAACGCGGCGACCTCGATATCGAGCGCATCCGGGTCCTCACCCAGGTTCGAGATCTTGAGCACCCCGTCGCCGCCCTCGCCCTCGATCAGGAACGTCTGATCGCGCTCGCTCCCCAGATCGCGGGCAGAGCCGTCGATCCCGAACAGCTCGCGCGCGATCGCTGCCACCTGCCCGGGGGCGAACGCCGGCGGCGTTGCCTCGAGCACGCCCAGATCGATCTGCGTGGTGTCGGACATCAAACAAGAGACTATCGTGCCGGTCGCCTGCCAAACCCGCACCGTGGCGCGCCACGCCGGGGATTCCGGCCGCCCCTCACAAACAGCTCGGCGCTCACCTGAGGTGGACGCCGGCGCCAGTCACCGTCTGACGCTGCCTTGGACGTCTCCGGTCGGGACTCGCTGCGGGTACTCGCTGACAACGCCTGCCGTCACCTCATCGCCGGCGACCAGTCGGGCAGCGTCTCGGGCTCCGGGTCGTCGGTCAGCCTGGTGGGCCGGCCACCACCGCTCGCGACGGAGTACAGGTCGGCATTGTCATCCATCCGCCCGCGTCGGAAGATGATCCGGGTACCGTCCGGCGACCAGGTCGGCTCCAGATCGTACGCCCCGCCGGTGAGACGGGTCACGGACCCATCCTGCAGCGAGGCGACCGCGATCCCGACTCCTGGAACGGTGAACGCAAGCCGTGACCCGTCCGGCGACCAGTCCGGCGCGATCCCCGACCCGAGCTTGCGGGCGCCGCGACCCCCGCTGTCCATCACCCACATCTCCTCGTCGGCTCCCGCGGCCACCGTGTAGACGAAGCTCCGCCCGTCCGGCGACCAGGCCGGATCGGATTCGCTGGCTGGGCTGTTCGTCAGGTTCGTGACCCCGCTTCCGTCAACGTTCATCACGTAGATGTCGAGGTTGCCTTCGCGATCACCCACGAACACCAACCTCGCGCCGTTCGGCGACCAGTCGGGCTCGAACTTCCCGCCAGCGCCGCGCGTCAGCTGCTCAACACGGCTGCCGTCGGCGTTCATGACGTAGATCTGGTTTCGACCGGCGCGGCGGTCATCTCGCGACGACGCAAAGGCGATCCGGCGCCCGTCCGGCGACCAGCTCGGATCCTCATCGTCGGCTGGGCCACCAGCCAGTCGCACCACCCCCGAACCGTCCGGGTTCATGACGCAGATGTCGGGAACATCGCCGCAGTCGAACGCGATCATCGAACCCGCGGCCTTGGCAGGTGCCGACGACTGCACGCTCGTGGCCGAGCCTGCCGCGCCAGTGGTCGCGGCGGCCGTTCCTCCGCAACCCACGGTGCCCAGCGCCAGCAAGAGCACGATCGGTCGTAGCCGCGGCGTTGCTGCCGTCGTTGAGTGGTGATCTGATCGGGCCATGTCGCCAACGTATCCGCCGTCAGTCGTGGTGGCGTCAGGGAACTCCCGATACCGTCCGCACCGCTCGCAGCTTGTACGAGGATCAACAGCGTGGAGCGGCGCACCGGTGCGGCATCAACTGGGCCGCAGGCGCGACCGGAGGGCGACGGCCGAGGCGAGCATCACCAGGAGCGGATCGATGTTGGCTCTTCGGGGGATCGAGTCTCGGTAGCCGATCGAGGAGTGCGATGGCTGCTCGTTGATCAGCGTCCCTACGGCCGCGGCGGAAGTCCGAGCTGGTAGGCCAGCACCACGGCCTGGACGCGGCTTCGGAGGCCGAGCTTTGCCAGCACGTGCGACACGTGGGTCTTGACGGTCGCCTCGGTGACGACCAGCTGCGCCGCGATCTCGGCATTGGTCAGCCCGAGCGCGATCAGCTGCAGCACCTCGAGCTCGCGCTCGGTCAGCTCGGCGAGGGCCTCGGGTGCCGGAGCCCTGGTGCTCGCAAGCGTCGGCACGACACGGTCGAGCAGGCGGCGCGTCACCGTCGGCGCGAGCAGCGCGTCGCCCCGCGCGACGACGCGGACGGCGTTGACGAGGTCCTCGGGCGGCGCGTCCTTGATCAGAAATCCGCTGGCTCCGGCCTGCAGCGCATCCACCACGTAGTCGTCGAGGTCGAAGGTTGTCAGGATCAGCACCCGCTGACCCGGCAGGCGGCGGGTCGCCTCGACGCCGTCCATGACCGGCATCCGGATGTCCATCAGCACCACATCGGGCCGGCGGTGCTCGGCAACGGCGACCGCCTCGGCGCCGTCCGCCGCCTCGCCGACGACGTCGATGTCCGGCTGCGCCTCGAGGATCATGCGAAAGCCGGCACGCAGCAGCGGCTGGTCATCAACGATGACGACCCTGATCCCGGTCACCCCGTGCTCCGCTCGATCGGCAGCACCGCCCGCAAGCGATAGCCGCCGCCGGGCACCGCCCCGGCCAGCAGGGAGCCGCCGAACAGCGCCGTTCGCTCCCGCAGCCCGATCAGCCCATGCCCGCCGGGCGTTGGCGCAGCCCCCGTCCCCTGGCCATCGTCGCTCACTCGCAACTCGAGTGCGTCGGGCAGGTAGCGCACCAGCACCTCGGCCCGTGACGTGCCGGCGTGCTTGAGGACGTTGGTCAGCGCCTCCTGCACGATCCTGTACGCCGACACGCCGACGGCGATCGGCACCGGACGCGGTGTGCCGTCAACGGTCAGTTCGACCCGCAGCCCCGCCGTGCGCATCTGGGCGACCAGGCCCCCGATCTGCTCGACGCTCGGCTGGGGTGCCCGCTCGCCCCCGTCGGTCACACGCAGCAGGTCGAGGACGCGGCGCATCTCGGCCAGCGCCTGGCGGCCGGTGTCCGCCATCGAGTCGAGCACCGATCGGCCCGCGTCGTCGGCGGGAAGCGTCTCCCGCAGCGCGCCGGCCTGGACGACCATCAGGGTGACGTGGTGGGCAACGACATCGTGCAGCTCGCGGGCGATCCGGGCGCGCTCCTCGGCCAGCGCGGAATCCGCCAGCAACGCTCGTTCCCTGGCGAGCTGGAGGGCGCGCTCGCGGAGCGCCTGGACGTACTGCCGGCGGGTGCCCATGTACAGCCCGATTCCGGTCGCGGCGGCGACGCTGACGGCGGCCGAGACCGCGTTGCCGACCGGCGAGTCGGTCTGGCGGACACTCTGGGCCAGCAGGGCGATCAGGGCGACGGCCGCCGCCCGCAGCCCCTCATCTCGCGAACGTCGCGAGCAGACGGTGTACAGCGCGACGAGAAGCGTCGGAGCGCTGACCACGCGAAGTCCGAGCAGACCTTCCGCGGCAACCACGGCCGCGTTGAGCGCCAGCACCCCCATCGGCCAGCGCCGCCGGCCGAGCAGGGCGAGCGCGCCGGTGACGCCGAGGACGACCTCGCCCGCGCTCTCGACCCATGCTCGCTCGCCGAACGCCTGGGCAGCGACGACGACGAGCGCCAGCCCGACCGCGAGACCGGCGTCGACCAGTCGCTCGGGTAGGACAACACGCGGAGGGCTGGGAAGGTCGTCGGTCATCGGGACAAAGGCTACGCCTCCAGTCGCATCGTGCGGCGCGCGCCGGCGGCCAGGACGACGGCCGTCCAGGCGACCAGCACAGCCACCGCAGCGGCCGCCGTCATCGCGAACCCGAGCGGATCAGCACTGAAGGGCTCGAGGCGGAGCTCACCGGCGCGGGGGACGAGCTGGCGGAGCACGCCGAGCTGGCTGATGCTGAGCAGCACCGGCGACAACGCCAGCTGCCAGCCGAGCAGCACGCCGACAGCCGTGGCCCGAGATCCGATCACGGCGGAGAAGCCGAGTGCGACCAGCAGCTGCACCGTGGCGACCGCGATCAACCAGGCCCCATCCTTCGCGATCATCGACGCGCCCGGTGTCGGCAGGCCACCGGCCAGCGCGAACGTGCACCCGATCGCGACGGCGAACGCCAGCAGCACCATCGGCAGGAACACGATTGCCGCGCCGGGGATGCGGACGGCGAACAGCGCGATCCGCGGCCGTCCGGTGACCACCAGCTCGCGGAAGACGCCGGCCGACTGATCGCCGACACCGGCGGTGGTGCCGATCAACACGGCGGCGACCCCGCCGACGGTCGCGATCACCCACATCGCGCTCTCCAGATTGTGGCTGCCGCCGGCCGGACCGTACTTCGCCGGGTTGCTCAGGTGGTATCCCCACGTGATCGCGTACATCACGACCAGGGCACCAACCGTGAGGATCAGCGCCCAGATCATCTGCCCGCGCCGGCGCACGAGCTTCAGTACCTCCGCTGCGATCATCCGCCCGCTCATGCCACTGCCCCCAGCGTCGTCGTCAGCTCGAGGAAGCGCTCCTCGAGCGTCCGCCGAGCGGGGCTGACCCGATACACGTCGATGCCGGCCGCAACCAGGGCGCGGGTGACCTCGGGGATCGCCCGGCGGTCGTCGCCCGCAATCGTCAGCCGGAGGCCTTCCTCCGTGCGGGCGGTCGCCGTGAGCACCGTCAGCGCTCCGAGCGCTCGTTCAGCGCCGTCCGGGTCTCCGCACTCGACGTCGACCACCAGGTTGCCGTCGGTCGCGATCTCGGTGATCGTGCCCTGCATGAGGACGCGGCCGCCGTCGACGATCGCCGCCGCGTCGCAGATCTTCTCGACCTCGTCCAGCAGGTGTGAGGACAGGAACACCGTGCGACCCTCATCGACGAACTCGCGGACGAAGTGGCGAAACTCGAGGATGCCGCCCGGGTCGAGCCCGTTGGTCGGCTCGTCGAGGATCAGCAGCTCCGGGTCGGCCAGCAGACAGCGGGCGATTCCCAGCCGCTGTCGCATCCCCATCGAGTAGGCGGACACCCGGTCGTCCGCCCGGTCGGTCAGGCCCATCCGCTCCAGCGACGGGGCGATGCGTGCGACCGCGCGCGCATCCCGGACGGCCGCCGCGATCGAGAGGTTCTCCCGGCCGGTCAGGTGTCCATGGAAGCTCGGCTCCTCGACGATCGCGCCGACGCGCGCGAGGGCGTCGGCCCGGCGCTCGGGCACGGGCAGTCCGAGCAGCTCCATCGTCCCTCCGCTGGCCGGCGTCAGGCCGAGGAGCGTGCGGATGAGGGTCGTCTTCCCGGCGCCGTTTGGCCCCAGGAAGCCGAACGCGCAGCCGCTTGGCACCTCGAGCGTCGCGGCGTCGACCGCGACCCTGCCGCCGAACCGCTTCGTCAGGCCGAACGTTCGGATCACGGGATCCGTCGAGCTCTGGAATGTCCATGTCGTGTGCATGCCCGGAACGCTACGAGCCGCGTGCCAGGGCCGCCTCGGCTGCACGGATGAACCTCCCCTCATCCGAAAGTCGCAGCGCGTTCGGTGACGGGCGATGACTGCCGCCGGCGGTAAGCGCGCGGTCAGCGCACCGGTCGATAGTGCCGCCCGACCAGATACGCACGGTCGTCACCGTCGGCCATGATGTTGCAGTTCACCAACGCCAGTCCGATGATGCGGAGCGGCGGACAATGGAGACCGCTTCTCTTCGTCCGTGTTGGGCCTATCCACGGTACCGGCGCCGCTCGGACTCCTCCTACTGTGGCGCGCTGTCGCACCGGGTGATCCTGCGTAGCACGGCTTCGCCGCGGACAGGAGGGCGTCTCCGAGCGCCGCGGGGCGAGTGCCGCGTTGCCGACGTGGCGTGGGGCGACCAGCAGTCGCCAGCCGCCCCTCGTGCCAGATGGGTTCACGTCGACGTCCCGTTGGTCACCAGCGGAAGGCCGCCTGGCATCGCACCCGCTCGACAGGGTTGCACGTCCCGTGTCGTCACATCCCACACCCGGTGGAAGAACGGGCGCTGGCGGGGAAGCGGAGAACTCGTCAGCATCCGTGTCGGGCTGCGTCAGCCGCCGTTGCTAGCTCCGTGAGCGCGGCGAAGAACCCCGGGGATTGTCCGATGAATAGGCCGTCGGCGGTGAGCGCTCTGACGGCGCCCATGGCGGCGCCCTCGGTCTCGGTGGGGCGGATAATCGAGACGACCGGGAACTTGCGATCGAGGAAGCTGGTCGGCTCGGGCATGATCAGGTTGGTCTGTGTCAACTCGCCGTCGGCGTTGAGGTCGGGGAAGGTGAGCCCGGTGATGGGGTCGGTCAAGGCAGGGGCGTTGCCGGCCTTGTCTTGCCACGTTTGGAAGTGCATGATCTCCGAGCCGCCGATGCTGAGCAGGATCCGTAGCACCTCGCGGTGGTTGACCCGCTGGGCGAGCGCGGCGTAGAGGCTGGTACCGCCTTGCTCGATCCAGGCGAAGTGGAAGCCGGCGGTGTTGGCAATCGCCTGCAGGTGCTTCTTGGGGTGGAGATCCGCGTCGGTGCGCGGGATCGCTGGGTGCTGGCCTGTGGCGAGGTCGGGGACGGCTTGCGGGAGCGTGTCACCGAGGTCGGGGTTCTGCGAGTCGCTGCGGTAGCGCGTCCAGAAGCTGGTGTTGATGGTCAGCTGCATCAGATTGGTCAGCCGTCCGATCTGCTGGGCGCCGGTTGCTTTGCTGCTGGGCAGGGTGCGGAACCTGTCCAGGTTGACCGTTTGCGCGCCGTGCGCTCGCAGGTAGGCGTTGATGAAGGTGAAGTGGCTGATCTCGTCGTCGGTGTTGTCGTGGATGTACTGATCCATGTCCTCGTCCAGCACCGCGACCGCCTCGGTATACGCCGGGTTGCCGCTTCCGCCGGGAACCTCGCTGTCCTGGATCCCGGCCAGCTCGTTGTACTGCTGCCAAATATCGGTTTCGAGGATCTCTGCAGCAGCCAGGAAGCGCAGAATCGCGGCGTCCCCCTTCGTCAGGCCGCCGCTCGCATTCGCCGCCGGGGTATCGGCCAGCAGCCCCGCGCCGACGGCTCCCGCGCCGACCGCGGCTCCCTTGAGCAAGAACGAGCGCCGATTGGTCAATTCCCGCGTTGAGTCCCATGACCCACCTTCTCGATAGACGCCGGACATGGCGAGATACTGGCACCGAGCACCTCCGGTTCTCCGATGGTTAGCTCGATCACATAGCAGGATCGGCGGCAGGCATGCCCAGCCGACCCTGGCCAAAGACGTGGGCCGACCCACCCGGGACGGTGGCGCTAATCCGGTCAGATCGCCACGCGAACCGGACTCGTGCTCTCGACGTCGCATGCGAGCTGGTCCGGGTGGCCGGCTTCGAGGTTCGTCCCGGGGTGTCGTCGGACGAGAGGGACGGCGACGAGTGGCCGGAGCTGCGCCGGAAGGTGCTCGACGCCGACATCTTCGTGATGGGCACGCCGATCTGGCTCGGCCATCCCTCGAGCATCTGCCAGCGGGTGATGGAGCGGTTCGACGCCCTCCTCAGCGAGACGGACGACGCCGGCCGGATGATCGCGTACGGCCGCATCGCCCTCTGCGCGGTGGTCGGCAACGAAGACGGCGCCCACCACGTCAATGCGGAGGTCTACCAGGGGCTTGTCGACGTCGGGTTCACGATCCCGGCGAGCGCGTCCGCCTACTGGGTGGGGCAGGCCTACGGCAGCGTCGACTACAAGGACTTCGAGGTGCCTCCGGAGGCAACGATCGACGCCGTGCGGACGGCAACGCGCCAGGCGGTCCACCTCGCCGGGCTGCTGCGGGAGCGCCCGTATCCGCCGGACGGAGACTCCTAAGCTCGAGTGCGCGGAGACTCCGGCAGCCCACGCTCAGCCTTCGCCATCAACCCAATACTGGCACGTCATCTTCGCCCGCGGGATCCGGCTGGGAACAGTCGTCCGCGATCACGAGTTCATGGGCTGGATCCTGCGCGGATACCCGGATGTGCGCGTCTCCGAGTGGCGCGATGACTGCGGCTTCATCGACCCGCGGCGGCCGACCGGCGCGCTCCGCGATCCGCTCAACACCGAGCGACCAGCGATCGGCACGCTGACTCCGAAGGTGGCGAACGCCAGCCGTGCAGCGCGGTCAGCGACTCGGGCGTTGCCGTGTCGTGGCGGGTTGCGGGATCGACGCCGAGCTGCAGGCGGCGAATGCGGCATATCGTCGACCGCTTGCATCGATCACCGACATGCCCGTGCGAAACCCGATGATCGTCAAGCAGCTGCCACGGATTCGACACCCGCCAACTCAGAACGGCCACTACCTCTACTGCATCCAGGCGCTGACCATGCGCGCCGCCCAGTCCTTCCGCTGCACCCCGGGTCACCGTCGCCAACCCCTGGCACGTCGCCCCCTTTCTCGCCGCCGGCGAACTATGAGGCTTGCGGGCGCGACCAGACCTCGTCGCCGGCCAGGGATGGCTCGAAACCCGCCTCCCCGGTGACGGCGCATGATCGTCTATGTAGCGGGGCTCGGCGGAAGATGTCAGTGGCGGCGCCGAGACCCACAGCCGCGGCGTGCTCCTGATCGACACCCTCGCAGACGGCTGGGGCATCAAGCGCACCTACCGGCACCGACCCGCTGATCTGGTTCGAACTACGCTTCCCCCAGTAGCCACCCGTACCGGGGAAGCCCGCTCCCGAGCGGGGCTCGCCGTCGGGTGATACAGCGGTTAGGCGGGTGATTCGGGGTTGTCACGGACGTCGGGGGCATTCTCCGCTGATGCGCGCGGCCGGCGGTCTGGAATCAGTGCGGTGGGCGGCTCACCGACACCACGAAAGGTGCCGGTGAACGCTCCGCCCGCGTGCATCGTGCCGCGCTCGATGATGATCCATCCCGACCCCCCGGAGGGGATCTCGAGCATGACCTGCTCCGTGAAGTCGATCGCGGACTCGATCGATGCCACCGCGAAGAACCGCCCATTCCAACCGACCAAACCGGAGCGTGCGATCGGCCGCCCCGTCGCCGTCAGCCAGACGTCAACGCTCGCGTCGTCATGGGAGAGCTTCGCCGGGCCATTGTAGTGTCGCCCGTCCATCTCGAGCGATCGTACAACCGCCCGCCGGCGGCCTCTGTGCCCACCCGCTCGTTGGGAGATCCGATGCGCCAGGCCACGGGGTATGCAGGGACGCCGCGGCCGGCCCCCCCTCTTCGGGCCGCGCCGACCCCCAACGGAGTGACCGCGCCCCGCGGAGGCGACCCGCTTTCTGGCAGGACGAAGGCCCCACCTAACCAGACCGGGTTGCGGTTCGAAGTAGTTTCGGTAGTGGTGTCCGGCTGGGCTTGCCTCGCCTCCTTGGATCGCTGACTGGCCGGTTCTGCGACCGCCTCCGGTGCGGTTATGGCGTCACCTCGGCCATCCACGTACTCCAGGTGCTGGCCGCCGGCCCCGCGGTGTGGGACCTAGACGTCACGCTGGTGCCGACCTGGTCGTGAGAGCGCGCGATGCCGATTTTGGTGTCGCTGTTTTGCGGCTCAGCGCACCCAAAGCTGATCGAGCAGCACGCCGTACTCCGGGTTGTAGACGTAGTCGCCGACCCGCTTGGAGACGAAGTCGACGGAGCGCAGCGTGTAGAGGGGGACAGCCGGAGCCTGGTCGACGATTGCGCGGTCGACCTCCGCCCAGGCCTTGCCCGCGGCGGCGGAGCTCGGCCCGGCGCCTGCCTTCGCTGCTAGCCGATCGATGTGGGCGTCGCAGAAGCCCGAGACGTTGACGCCGCTTCCGTTCAGCGCTCCACAGCTGAACAACGGCAGGACGAAGTCGGACGCGGCGGTGAAGTCCTGCAGCCAGCTAAGCTGGTAGGCCGCGAACTGGACGTGAGGATCGATCGACGCTCCGAACGCGTCGCCCTTGATCAGCACGTGGCCGCGGTATCCCAGCTGGTCGACGACTGAGGCGACATAGCGAGCGGTGCGCAGGCTGGGCGAGTCGCCCGCTTGGACGAGCAGGTTGACGGTCGCGCCGCGCGTTCCCGACGCCCTCGCCAGCTGCCGAGCCCTGGTCAGATCGACGCCGTTCCACAGCGCCGCGTCGCGCCCCTTGGTGTAGGGGCAATACGGCCGGTACCCCTGGAAGGTCGGCGGCAGCACCTGGCAGGTGGGCTGCGCCAGCAGCTCGCCGCCGGTGATCGCGACGATCTTGCGGCGATCGAGCGCGAACGAGATCGCCCGCCGCGCCAGCAGATCGTTGAACGGTGGACGGCGCGTGTTCAGCATCAGGTAGGAGACGCCTCCAAACGGCGTCGAGTGCAGCTGACCGGCGGCCGAGATCGCCAGCCGCTGGATCTCGCCCGGACTGAGGCTGTTGATCCAGTCCGACCGGCCGCTCTGGACGTCCGTGAGTGCCGTCTGCAGCTGCTTGGGGTCGGCGCCGTCAACGATCTGGGCGACGATGCGGTCCGGGTAGCCGGCCGGCTGGGCGTCGGGCGAGTAGACACGGAACAACGGGTTTCGCTCCAGCACCAGCCGGTTGGGAGCGAACGACTGCACGCGGTAGGGCCCCGTGCCGGGGATCACCGGCTCGTTGATCGCGTCCGAACCATTGCGCGGCCCGGACGGAACTGGGGCGCCGCTCGGCAGCACCGAGGCCATGGGGAGCGAGAGCTTGTAGAGGAAGTCCGGATCGGGCTTGGTCAGGTTGAACGTCACGCTACCGGTGGCATCGTCGGTCTGGATGCCGCTTGAGAGGTCGCACGCTCGCGGCTTGGTAACGCATTGCGACGCGCCCTTGATCGCGGCGTAGAAGGCCGGCAGGTTGCGGCCGTTGAGTTTCAGCATGCGCTCGAACGAGGCCCGCACGTCGGCGGCCCGAACCGGCGTCCCGTCCGAGTAGCGAACGCCTGCACGCAGCTCGAAGCGATACACCCGGCCGCCCTGCGTGGGCGCCGGCAGCTGGCGGGCGAGATCTGCCACGAGGGTCGCGCCGCCTGCGCCTCCCACCTTGCGGTACGCGACTAGCCCGTCGTACATCGTCGTCAGCAGCCGCCACTCGTTCGGCTCGAAAACGAAGGCCGGGTCGAGGCATACGCAGCGAGTCGGCATCTGCGTGCTAATCGTCAGCGTGCCTCCGCGGTGGGCGGTTGCTTGTGGCAGCGCTGTCACCCACAGTGGCCCGCTCGATCCGGCGGTCAGCGCGGTCGGGCTGCTGCCCACCTCGATCGACCCCGCCACTCGGCCGCTGGCCGGGTCGAGCCGATACACCCTCCCCGCTTGGGGGCTGGCTGCCCAGATGCTGCCCCCGGCGACCGCGATGCTGGCGATCCCGCTGGCAACCAGAGCGGCCGTGACCGCCCCGGATGAGGGGTCGATGCGGGTGACGGTGCCGTCCAGCGCGTTTGCGACCCAGACAGCGCCCTTGCCGAAAACGATGCCGGTGGCGCCGTTTCCGACCGGGATCGTCCGCACCACGTTGGGCCCGTCGGCGCTGATCTGGGTCACCGTCGCGGTGTCGCCGCTGGCCACCCAGACCGATCCGCCGCCGATCGCGATCCCATCCGGACGCCCGGCGACCTGGAACATTTCGGTCCGCCCACCGGCTGGGCTCACTCTCGAAACGGTGCCGTCGAGCGTGTTTGCCACCCACACCGCGCCGTATCCGGCCGCGATCGACGCGGGGCCGTTTCCGACCGCGATCTCGCTCCCCACGACCTTGTTGGCACCCGGGCTGATCCGCTCCACCGCGCGATTGGAGAAGTCACTCACCCAGACAAGGCCAAAGCCGGTCGTCACCCCCGAGGGGATGCCGTTGACCGGGATCGCAACGCGGCCCCCTCCCGACTGCACGCGCGAGACGGTGTCGTCGAGCGTGTCTGCGACCCACGTCGCACCCTCGCCGACCGCGATCGACTGCGCTCCGTTGCCAACGACGGTCTGGCTGACGAGCTTCCCGCTGGCCGGGTCGATCGCACCGAGGCTGTTGGCGCCCAGGTGCAGCCTGGCTGACGTGCCGCCACCGCGCACCTCGACAGCCACCACGGCGCCGACCACGAGTACGGCAAGCGTCGCGACGGCCGCCAGCACCCACCTGCGGGCACGGCTGGGTGCGGCGCCGCCGGGCGCCTCCGGCATCTCGAGAGGGAACTCGACCCGGAACACGCGCACCGGCTGCTCAAGCCCTTTGAAGCTCCGCCGTCCGCGATCAAGGTACGTGAGCTCGTCGACGCGACGAGACAGGTGCGTGAGGCTCTCCGTCAGCAGCACCTCGCCGGGCTGGGCGATAGAGCACAGCCGGGCCGCCAAGTTCAGCGCGCCGCCGCGGAAGCCCTCACCGACGGGTACCGCCTCGCCGGCGTCCAGGCCGATGCCCACCCGCAACGGCAACGAGTCGTCCGATCGCATCCGCTCGACGAAGCGCTGCTGAAGCGCGACCGCTGTGCGGATCGCCTGCCGCGCCGAAGAGAACACGACCAGCGCCTCGTCGCCTCGTAGCTCGACCAACCGTCCGCCCAGCTCCTCGACCGTCAGCCGAACGGTGTCGGCGAACGCGCTCGCCAGCCGGGCAGCCGCCTCATCGCCTCGCTCCTGTGTGTAACGCGTGTAGCCGCGCACATCGGCGATCAGAAACGTCCGGATCTCGGCCTGGTCGCCCCGGCTTGGCGGGAGCTCTGGCATCGGCAATGGAGGATACGGGGTTTGCCGGTGCCGGGCCGTGTGGCGCCCGGCGGAGGTCGTCACGGATCGCCCGCCGTTCCGTGGAACCCGTATCGTCAAGGCCGCGCGGTCGCTTGCGGCCTACCGCACCCCGTGGCCGAGGCGCAACTCTCAAGTGGATCCGCGGCGCCCCGTAGATGCCACTGGTGTCGGCCTGAATCTGAGCGATCCGCCCCGTCAGCTCAGCATCCGCCCGCGCCCCGCGCCCTGGGCGATCGCTTCTGCCACTGATCGAAGCTCTGCCGAGTACACCCACCGCGCTGCACACTCGGGAGACAGGAAACTGTGCTCGCTCCGCCGCGACGAACCAAAACCTCACCTCGGCCCCTCGGTCTCCCTGGCGAAGAAAGCCGCCGCACGCTTCAAGATCTCCCGCTCCTGGCGCAGTACCCGATTCTCCCGCTCCACTCCCGCAGCCGCTTGTGCTCCTCGCTGCTCAGAACGTCCGACCGCTCACCCTGAACCGCCTCGTCCTGCCGCAACCAGTTACGCAGAGTCTGCTCCGTACAGCCCAGCTCCACCGCCAGCTGCTTGGGCGAGCGATCCCCCGCCCGCAACAACCGGATCGCCTCCCGCCGAACTCCGGCGGACACCGCGGCCGTATCCGACCCATCTCCACTCCTCCCTCGGGCTCTCCCCGAAAGCATCGCGGTGTCAACCAGACCGGGTCAACTCCAGTTCATCCACCAGCCCTCAGAGCCTCGGTGTCGTTGGCGAACTCAGGAGGAGTTGGACGTGGCCACAGCGGCGGTGCGGTAGCACCTTGAGCAGGGCCGGGCGCGGCGTTCGGCAAGCTCACGCTGCGCCTCGGGCATGGAGGCGGACACCCAGACGCCGCAGCGGGTGATGCGTGGCTTACCGGACGGAGACTCACCGACTGCGTGGAAGGTGGCGCGGGCTGTGCCCCTGCCGTCGAGATAGACGATCTCTCCCATCGGGGTGAGGGTAGCTCCGCCCCAGAAGTTGATTGGATCGCTCGTACGACGGCGGTTCCTGTCATGGGGGCCTGGTCGGCGCCGAACTCCGAGAGTCGCTTTCTTCCTCAACGTCGGTGTCGGATCGTGCGCGCTGCGCCTCCCAGAACTCCCAAGATCGGCAGTCGCCCAACAGTCCCCCGCCGCCCTGCCGAGACCGCTCGACGGGAGTAAACGGCCCGAAACCCATGCGAACTGGAGCTGCATTGCCGGGGAAGAGGTGCCCGTAGTGCCGGCCGGTGTCCTCGTTCTTCATGGCAGGCTCACTGGCTCGCCGCCGGCGGAGCTTCAGACGTGGCGGCCAACGGGCAGGCTCACCCAACCGGACCACTGTGCGACGTCCGACGGATCGGATGGGCGGAGACCGAAGAAGCCCCCGCCTGGCGCTGTGCCAGTCTGAAACGTAGTCGCGCCAACTTGACCTCGATCGCCGACTCCAGCGGACTACCGATTCCGAGTCGTCTGCGTAGACGCACGACGGGTGTCCCTCGGGCGGGATGCTGCATGAGGCGGCCTCGAGAACCACTGTAGGCGGGGTCGGCGGTGTCGTGGGGTCCGGTGAGAATCCGGCGAGGATCTTGCGGATAAGCTGGTGTGCCTTGGCTAGCGATGGAGACTCGGTGGGGATGGGCCTGTTTTTCTATCCGCGTGGTGGCTCGGCGCGGGTGGCTGGGTATCTGTCGCGTGCGCTTGGGGCCGTTGGCTGGCAGGTCACGTTGGCGTGTGGCTCGCTCGGCCCGGTTGGGGCCCTGGGCAATGCCGACTCGGTGTTTGCCGGCGTCGACATCCTGCCGGCGCGGTATGACGACGCGGTGGCGCGGTGGGCGCGGGGTGAGGATCCGATGGATGCGCCGTTTCCGATGCATCCGTCGTTTGAGGCGCGGCCCGGCGTGCCCGATCGCGCGTTTCCGTGGGTGTCTCCACAGCAGGGAAGGCGAATCGCGGCGGCGTGGGCAGACCTCTTCGCCGAGTCGGCGGCTATGGCGCAAGCACGCCTGTTGCATCTGCACCACCTGACACCGGTTCATGACGCCGTCGCGAAGGCCCTTCCTGGTGTGCCTGTGGTGACTCATCTCCATGGCACCGAGCTGAAGATGCTGGATGCGATTTCGCGCTCAGAGCTGGCTATCCGCGGGCCGCACGCCCAGTGGTGGGCGTCTCGGATGCGCGCCGCGGCACGCCGAGCGGTCGCGACGATCGCGATCTCACCGCACGATCAGGACGACGCGGTGCGGCTGCTTGGGATCAACCCAGAGACGGTTCATGCGATCCCAAACGGCGTGGACACCGACCACTTCCACCAGCACCGGCCAAGCCGCGAACAGCGGCGGTCGCACTGGCTGCGGTGGCTCGTCAGCGAGCCGCAGGGCTGGAATGAAGCGACCTCCACGCCCGGCAGCATCGGCTACACCGAACCAGAGGTGATCGACGCGTTCTTCGATGCCGAGACCGGCGAGCCGCGACCGGTACTGATGTACGTCGGCCGCTTCCTCGCCTTTAAACGCGTCCCACTCCTCGTTCGTGCCTACGCACGGGCGCGCGAGCGGATGTCGGTCCCCGCGCCGCTGGTTATCTGGGGCGGTTGGCCGGGGGAGTGGGAGGGCGAGCACCCCCATACGGTCGTCACGCGCGAGCAGATCAAGGGCGTGTTCTTCGACGGGTGGCGCGACCACGACCAGCTGCCGCTTGGCCTGAGCTGCGCCGATTGTTTCGTCGCACCCTCAACCAACGAGCCGTTCGGCCTGGTCTACCTCGAGGCGATGGCCTGCCAGCTGCCCGTGATCGGCACGCAAAGCGGCGGGCCACCCAGCTTCATCAACGTCACCCCCGACGAACCCGACGGCTGGCTCGTGCCACCCGACGACGAAACCGCCCTCGCCAACGCAATCGTCACCGCCATCAACGACGAGGCCGAACGCACCCAGCGGGGCAGCAACGCCAACCGCCACGCTCGCCAGAACTACTCCTGGCGACACGTCGCAGACCGCGTCGCCCAGCTCTACCAAGCCCATGCCACCCAGTAGCCACGGCTTCGCCTGGTCGATCGGGTGGTTGTGATGCACTCATGGAACGACGCAGAAATGACGCGCGATCCCTTCTGATCAGTGGCGTCGCCACGACGGCTGCGAGCGAAGCGCTCGGGGCGTCGCCGGCGCGGATCAGGCCGCCGTCACCGCCGCGAGTTGACCACGCTGGCAGTGTAGATGCGGCGATCGGTCAGGTGGCCATCCACCATCGACCGTGCCGCCAGCAGCGCGCCGGTGCGTGGGTCGACCACGATCACCCGCTCGACCAGGGCGCGGGCCGTCTGCACCCGCCGCACCAGCGCGACGCCGGCTGGGCGCCGACGTGCTCGCGCCCGAGCAGGCGCACGCCGGGCAACCCGGACAGGGCCTAGTAGACCGCGGCGCGCAGCCTGGCCGCGCCGTGCGAACAACTCGGCCGACGACACCGCTGGCCCGGCGGGATTCCAGCGTTACGGCGTGGTGATGATGACCTTCCCGTCGCCGCCGTGCGCGACTGTCGGCAACGATCCCTTGATCGCGAAGCCGCTGACGTGGCTGCTGCCGCCGCCGCCGCCAGCGCCGTATTCGGCTCCGCCGCCGTAGAAGCCGCCGCCACCGCCGCCGGACTCGGCGCCCTCGCTGAGCATCCCTGGCACTCCGTTCCCGCCGGATGCGAACTGACCATACCCGGTGCCGTCACCGTTGCCGAACCCGCCGCGGTACTGTGTCCCAGCCTCGCCGTTGCCGGAGAAACCGCCTCCCGGCACGCCTTCAAGACCGCCAGCGGCGCCGCCCGTATACCCGGCGAGGCTGCCGGCTCCGCCGCCACCACCGGCGACGATGAACCGATCGCCGTCAGAGCAGGGCTGGATCATGAAGCAGTCCTTTCCCACATACCCGGTTGCGACGCTTGAAGCGCCGCCTCCGCCGCCTCCACCCAGCAGTGTCCCTGTCGTATCCGACGCGCCGGCGCCACCACGCCCATTGGGTTGGAAGACGCCGCCCTGCGAGCCGTTGTTGGGATTCCCGTGGCCGCCGACGATCACGTAGAACCGCTCGCCGGGAGTCACGGTGAAGGTGCCCTTCGCGACACCTCCGGCGCCGCCGACTGCGATCAAGGTCTGACCGTCAGCCACCTCGCCGCCGGACGCGCCGTACACCGAAAACGTCACCTTCGTCACCCCCGCCGGCACCGTCCATATCCGCGCGCCGGGTGTCGTGAACGTTGCCAACGTCCGGGCCGTGGCCGCGGCGCCATGCGCCGGCGCCCGTCCGGCCGCCACCAACACGGCGGCCGTCACGACGATCAGGCTGATGGCGGCTACCCCGACGCTCCGTCTGGATCCTCGTATACGCACGATCGCCCCTTCCTCTGGTTTCACACCCAGCCGGGCCGACCGAGCGCCGTCGAACACCACCCGCCACCCTACACCGTGCCCTGAACACACCAGACGACGACCAGACCGCGACCACCGCACACGGCCTATGCTCGCATCGGATCGTGACGATGACGAGCCCTGTTCGCGGAATGGACGTGTAGAAGGGGGTGACGGTCGTCGGCTACGGCTATGCGGCCAGCCCCATCAATCACAGGGCCTAGCCGGCCTTTGGGTTAGTGCGCCGTGCGGTCGAACCGGAAGGCGCGGCGCTCGCCGTCGCGGAATGGCAGGTGCTCGACGGTTCCCGGCTGTCGATGAAACCCGGCCTTCTCGGCGACGCGCTGAGATGCCGCGTTGGCGGGGTGCGTCGTCAGCCACAACCTGTGGACGCGGTGCGTGGTGCGAACCCAGTCGACCACGCCCCCCGGCACGTGACTGCCGTCGACGGGCTTCAGTCGGACACGAGGCCATCCATACGATCCACCTTGTGATCTTGGCCTGCGCGTGTTCGGTTGCTTCGTCCGCAGAGCATGGCTCTACGGAACGCGGCGGGACAACTACATCGCACCGCAGGGCGGCGGCTAAGCGCGTGTGAGAGTTGTCGGCACGCCGGTCACCCACGGGTCGACATCGACGGACTCTTCGTGCTGAACTAATCGGGTCGCGCGGCCCGACGCGATGTCAGATCCGAGTGCCACGGGATGGCCCGCATCGGCAGCACCTTCGGCAACCTGGTCTGGAAGGCAGCGAAGAAGACATCAAACGGGTAACGGGGGACTTCCTGCGCTGCCGTGTGGCGGTTGGCGCTCGTACTCGGCCGGTTCCAGGCGTGGCGGCACTTCGAGCCAGGTCCTGGCTGGGGTGGGAGCTTCCAGGCCGCTCTGGTTTGCGTTGTGCCGGTGCCAGAGGGATGATGGCCAGGTGGAGATTCCTGAGACCCGGTACGCGTGGAACGGCGACGTGGCGCTTGCCTATCAGGTGGTCGGCGACGGTCCTGTTGATCTCATCTACTACCAGGGCTTGGAGTCGCATGTCGACTTGAACTGGGAGAGCGCTCGGCTGTCGCGTTTCCTGCGGGGACTCGCCAAGCATTCGCGAGTCATCATCACTGACCGCCGCGGATGGGGGTGTTCCGACCGATTTGCGCCGTCCGACGTGCCGCCACTTGAGACCTTCACTGACGATTTGATCGTGGTGATGGACGCGGCCGGCTCTGAGCGTGCAGCGATCTTCGCCACGGCCCAGTGTGGTGTTGTGGCGGCCTTGTTCGCGGCGACTCATCCGGACAGAGCGGCTGGCTTGATCCTGTGCGACGCGTGGGTTACGTACCAGCGCACGGAGGAGACTCCGTGGCTGCACACGGCTGAGGAGTGGGACAGGGTGTGCGTTCACATTCATGACGAATGGGGCACGCCTGCGTGGTCGGAGGGTTGGGACTGGAGCGAGCTTGACTGGTATTCCCGTTATCAGCGCTCGGCGGTGGCACCCGGCGCGTTGATCGCCGAGGTGCGGAGGTTTCTCGACACCGACGTGCGGCCGGCCTTGCCCTCGATCCACGTTCCAGCGCTTGTATTCGCCGATCCAGACGACGACTACGCACGGACCGAGCAGAGCAGCCGATACTTCGCGGGCCACATCGCGGGGGCGCGCCTCGTGGTGCTCGCATCAGGCACGGCGGAGTACCACTGGTACGGGCGGGCTGACGCGATCATCGAGGAGTCAGCCAGGTTCCTCAGCGAGATCCGGGATGAAGAGGCGTCGCTCTCGCGGCAGTTGGCGACGGTGATGTTCACAGATATCGTCGACTCGACCGTGCGAGCCGTGGAGCTGGGCGACGCGAAATGGCGCGAACTCCTGTCCCGTCACGACGACGTTGTGAACTCAATGCTCAGTCGCTACCGCGGGACGCTCGTCAAGCACACCGGCGACGGCGTGCTCGCAACCTTCGACGGGCCTGCCCGCGGCGTCAAATGCGCGCAATCGATCTCAGGTGCTATGGCACCGCTCGACCTGGAGATCCGCGCCGGACTACACACCGGGGAGATCGAGCGACGCGGCGACGACCTAGCGGGCGTCGCCGTCCACATCGGCGCGCGAACATGCGCCCTTGCCGCTCCCTCCCAGGTACTCGTCTCCCAGACCGTCAAGGACCTTGTGGCAGGCTCTGGCCTGGTCTTCGATGATCAAGGTGAGCACGACCTCAAAGGTGTACCCGATCGCTGGCGACTCTACGCCACGATCGACGCCCGCTCTTGACCGCGACGAATGAACCGCGGATCTGCCGCACCTGGCGGCGAAGCCACTACCCAATTAGTGGTTCGTCGTAGCGGCACTACTCGGCGATCAACTCCTCCAGGATGACCAACCGGCGGCGGCAATGGTCAGGTGATAATGGCAAACTACTCCTCCGGCCAGCACCCCGTGACGGGTACTCCCAGCATGCCGGGACTGATCAGCGCGTCAAGGCCGTCGCACAGTCAGCGGGCAGCAGCGCCGAACTTCCGCATGATCGGAACCTCCCCAGGTCTCGGATCACGGCGATTCGTATCATCAGCCACCAGGCAGATCAACGCGGCCACTCATCCGCGCCGCCCACCCAGTGCCGCCGGCTCAAACCGGCTGCAGGCCCGGCCGCGGCTCGCATGACGTGTCCGCGGCCGGCTGGCAGATACCCGGCTGAGCGGGAGCCAGGAACCCCCATCACGACTTCTCACCCGGCCGAGCACGCCGCCCGTACCCAGCCGGCCGCCGCCTCACACGGCCACGCTCCGCTCGCTGCTGACGCGGATCCACTGCTGACCAGACGCACGCGCATCATCGCCTCCGCGTCCCGCTGGGTTCCTCAACCGGCGCCGGCGGCTCTACGGGTCACGGCGTGAGCGTCTCCACGCTTGCCAGGCAGCAATCGTCGAAGGAGACATCCTTGACCTCGCCGCCGATCACGTAGATCACACCGTCGGCGCCGCGAGTCGCGCCCATGAAGCCGCGAGGCTCGTTGAGCAAGGGGCCGCCCTTCCAAGTTCCTGTTGCCGGCGAGTAGATCTCGGTCGAGCGGCTTGAGAGATCAGGGGTCGTCCCGTACTTGACATACCCGCCGATCACCAGGATCCGGCCATCAGCGGTGGTCACAACACCCGGTGCAAATATGCGGCGCCGGCGCAGGGGAACCCGGGGAAGTTGCTCCCACTGGTCAGCGCTCGGGTCGTAGGCGAACAGCCTTCCTGCTCGCTCAGAGTTCTGGCCGCCAATGACGTAGATCTTGCCGTCGTTTCCGAGTGTGCCGTTGACGTAGCCGTCCTGCATCGGCAGCGGGGCCAGTTGCAGCCACGTGTCCGTCTTCGGCAGGTACTCGTAGGTGTCCGCTCGCGGAAACCCGTGCCGTGTCATGCCGCCGATCACGAACAGGTGGCCGTCGCTGACGACAGCGGCTGCATACGCGCGCGCTTGAGGCATCGGCGCGAGTTCCGTCCACGTGTCCGTGCTCGGGTCGTACCGCCACAACTGATTGCTGACCCGAGGATTCGTCTGGATCCGTCCGCCCGCCACGTAGAGTTGGCCGTTGATCATGCCGATGGCCGGCTCGTTGCTGATCTGAGGCGTCGTCGTCACCTGCTGCCAGCTGCTCGCCCCGGCGCGAAGCACCAGTACCGCACCGTCAGGCCCGTAGCCAGTACCGGGCGGGTCCGCGAACGTCGAGCCACCGACCGTCCAGATATCCCCGGACGGATCACTCGTCACCCGCACCAAGACACGCGCCTGCGGCAGCGACGGCCCAAACGTCCACACCGCCGCCCGCGCCGGCGCGGCTGCAACACCCACCATCAAGCACGCCCAGCCCATCACCATCCACACTCGCCGAATCATCATCAACCAACTCCTCCCCCAAGGATGCTTCCACCCAGACCGGCATCACCGACAAACGGAACCGCGACCGGATAATGACTCTACCGGATCGCCGCCGATAGCCAAAACGAATCGGCTCAAACCAGCGATCGCGAGCACTCCTGCAGTTCGCTGCGCGACGGCGCCGCCGTAACTCCACTCACCGATTCCCAGGAGGGGGCATCCGGCACTGGCCGCGATCGACACCCTCGGCGTCGTTGGATTGCGTGGTCATGCGGCGGATGCGACAATCGCCGGGTCTGCTAACCACTCGGGGGAGAGTTCTGATGTCGTTGCTCGTTGGCTCCAGGCGTGCTCGGTTCGGCGGTGTCGTGCTGCTCGCTGTGTTGCTCGTGTCGGTGTCGGGTGCCGCGTCGCCCCCGGCCAGCGGTGCGGTGACGACGCTGAAGACGTTCAAGACGCCCGGTTGGCATAAGTGGACCGTGCCGGCGGGCGTGACGAGGGTGACGTTCGTCCTCTTTGGGGCGAGTGGCGGAAACTCGGTGACCGACACGGCGCGGTTCGCGAGCGGTGGTGCTGGCGGGGAGACGAAGGCGACGTTCGCGGTCAAGCCGAGCCAGGTGTTTCAGATCGTTGTCGGCAGTCGCGGCGTGAATGGGACGCTGGTGTCATATGACGCCCCTGCCGGTTACGGGGGCGGTGGAAGCGGCCAAGCTGGTGACCCAGCCCAGGGCATCCCCGGTCAGGGCGCCGGCGGCGGCGCATCAGATGTGCGCCTCGCCGCCAGCGGGGTCGAGTGCGCCGCTTCCTTGGAGTGTCCGGCTGGGACGCGGATCGCGGTCGCTGGTGGCGGTGGAGGTGGCTGGGGGCTCAACGCGACCGACCCTAGCGGCTACGGCGGCGCGGGTGGTGGGGTCGCCGGCGCGCCGGGCGGCCCATCCGATTACGTGGGCGGCGGCACCCAATCCGCAGGAGGGGCAGGCACGGCTCCCTGGGAGGATGGCGAGTTTGGGCACGCCGCCCCAGACGGTGGTGGGGGCGGCGGCTGGTATGGCGGCGGCGGGTCGGATCGGCTGCCCCAGCCCGGGTACTCGGGCGGAGCGTGGGGCAAAGGAGGAGGCGGCGGAAGCGGCTTCTACAACGCCTTCGCCCTCAGCGGCTCCTTCCCGACCCAGGTGAGCCCGCACTACGGGGACGGCCTCGTCAAGATCCAAACCGGCTAGAGCCGACGAGCAGACTGCCGCGGTGTGACTCGGCGCTGCTGCTCACGCGGCGAGCGGCACACCCACGGCGGTGGGTTCCTGACCGGGCGGCGTTGGGCATACTTCCCGCCGGCCGGGGGTGGTGACGGGTCGCGGTCGGCGTCGCGAGGCGCTGCCACCACGCTCCTGCGTCCCACCGCCGGATACCCCGTCTCCGGTCGCGGTGCCATCCAGCGCCGCGGCCGGAGCGTGGCCGTGTGTGAGGCGGCGGCCGGTGGGGTACGGGCGGCGTGCCCGGCCGCGACGCCGAGGAGCTGGATCAAGGAGCGTGCGTCAGGAGGCGACGACAGGTCTTCGACCGCGTTCTTAGGGTCCGGAGCTGCAGGCCCACCCCGCTCTTCCCGCAAGTCGGTGAGCATACGGGGACCGGTGATCTCGGTGGGCAACCGAACCGGGTTCGATTGCTCGCGCGGCGTGACATCTGTCACGAATCAGATTTGGCTTAACCAAGCCGATGGAGGCGGCGGGAATCGAACCCGCGTCCACGACCGTACGATGAGAGCGTCTACAAGCGTAGTCCGGGATTGACATTCGCCTCAGCTGCTGCCCCCGGACGGGCCACTGCCGCGACTAACCCCTCTTTGAGTGTCCCGGTTGGCGGCGGAGGTGTTCCCCCTCCCGGCGAGCCCGCTGGATGACGCCGGTGGTCCCTCCCGCGGGCTGGAGGGGCCGACGCGCTACCTAGTGATTAGGCAGCGAGTGCGAGATCATTTTCCGCACTTGCGAAAGTCCAGGGATTTTACGAGGCCACCTGGAACCTCGGCTTGCAACTCGCACCGAGAACCGACCGTGTCGAAACCGGATCGCCCCCTGGTGAGAACACCCGCATTCTAGCGGAGGTGCCTGCCCTGGCCTAGATGGCGGGTTCCATGAGATGCGTGGCTCTGGGGCTCAGACGACCGTAGCGTCCGCAGGGCAGGCTGGATAAGCCTGTCCAAGGACGATCGCGGGGGCTGAGCCTCGCTGGGCCCTCACAGGGACGCGCAGCTCGTGGTAATCCGCCGTCTAAATATGGGGCCCGAACTGGAGCGCCCTGACCTTCGTGCCCGAGATCGAGATCTTCGTCCAGGTGACGTTGTCGTTGTTGTTGGACTCCTGGAAGAAGTTGTTCGGATCGGCCTTCGAGTAGAGGAAGTAGGTGCCGTCCGGGACGTGGGTGATGTCGATCCACTGCTGGAAGCTGTTCGGCCCGTAGATGTCGGCCCACCCCACGCTGACCCCGATCGTGACAGAGAGCAGGTTGGGCTGGCCGCCGCCGCAGCTGCGGTAGACGCCGTGCGCGGGCGAGCCGGGTAGCCCCGGCTTGTACGTCGCCGTGTCCTCGGCGCAGTACCAGTGCTTGGCCAGCGCGGCAATGTGTCCGGAGCCCTTCTGGAGCCAGCCCGACTCGAGGTCGCGCAGCCGCCACTCGCCGGTCATGTACTGGAGCACGTCGCCGGTGGCGACGGATCGGAAGCCGCCGCCGGTCTGGAAGATGTGCTGGCTGACGCTCATCGTCGGGTCGGACGTCGATGTGCGCTTGCCGGCCACCTCGAACGCGCCGCTGCCGACGTTGGCCACGTGCGCGCCGTAGCGCAACAGCTTGTGGCCCGGCATCGTGCTCGTGTCCACCGTGAACTGGTCGACCCGCGCCATGCCCAGGTTCGGCAGCTTGTCCGCCGCGTACGCCGGCGCGGCGCTCGCCAGCATGGCGACCGCCCCCACCAGGATGATCAGAAGCCTCTTCATGTCCCGCCTCCCCGCGCGCATCGATGACCGTCCGACGATGGTGCCCGATCGCACCGCCGTCGCACGGTGTCAGCGCTCACGTCAGGACGCGGCCTCGCGGCGCTCCAGCCAGCCGGACACGACCTCGTGGAAGCGCTCCGGCTCCTCCTCGTGGGGCATGTGCGAGCTGTTCTCGAACAGCACCCACTCCGAGCCGGGGATCGCCTCGTTGATGGTGCGCGAGATCAGCGGCGTCGCCTCGTCATAGGCGCCGGAGATGATCAGGGTCGGCAGCGTGATCTCGCCCAGCCGGCCGGTGATGTCCCACGTCTTCAGCGTGCCGATGCAGTGGAACTCGCTGGGCCCGTTCATCGTCATGTAGACCTCGTTCGGCATCTGCGCGAACGAGCGCGCCACCGAGTCCGACCACGGCACGCGGCAGACGTGGCGGTCGTAGAAGACCTTGCACGCCTCCTCGTACTCCGGGTCGTCGGTGGTGCCCGCCTGCTCGTGGCGCAGCAGCGTCGCCTGCACCTCGGGCGGCAGCTCGGCCCGCAGCCGGTTCGCCTCGGACACCCACTGGATCATGCTGGCGGGCGAGTCGCAGAGGATCAGGCTGTCCACGCCGGTCGGCTGCGTCAGCGCGTACTCCATGCCCAGCATGCCGCCCCACGACTGGCCGAGGATGTGCAGCCGGTCGAGGCCGAGCGCCTCGCGGACGACGTCCACCTCCTCGACGAACAGCTCGACCGTCCACCGGTCCGGGTCGGACGGCACGGGCGAGCGTCCGCAGCCGAGCTGGTCGTAGAAGATGACGCGACGGCCGGTCGCCGCCAGGGCACCCATCGACTCCATGTAGTCGTGCGCGCCGCCGGGGCCGCCGTGGAGCAGCAGGAGCGGCAGCTTGCCGTCCTCCTCGCCCTCGCCGACGACCTGATACCAGGTGCTGTGCCCCTTGAACGGGATCGTGCCTTCGGTGTGAGGAAGCGTGTCAGTCATGCGCCGGATGATGTCACACCGGACAGCCGCGATCGGGGGCGCGGCTCACCGGTCGATGGCCTGGTAGCGGCGCACCGCGAGCGGCGCGAACACCACCAGCAGCACGGCGATCCAGATCACCGACATGAGGATGGAGTGCTCGCCGGGGAAGCTGCCCGCGGCGTACGGGTTCGGGTTGCCGAACAGCTCGCGGCAGGCGCCGACCAGCGCGCTGAACGGATTCCACTCGGCGATCGGCTGGAGCACCGACGGCAGCGTCTGCGGCGGCACGAACGCGTTGGACACGAACGTCAGCGGGAAGATGACGAGGAAGCCGAGCTGCTGCGCGACCTCGACCGAGGGCACCAGCAGTCCCATCAGCACGCCGATCCACGACATCGCCAGCGTGAAGGCGAGCAGCAGCGCCACGGCCGCCAGGAAATCGGCGAGGCCGTTGTTGACGCGCCAGCCAACCGCCAGGCCGCTCAGCATCAGCACCACCAGCAGCCCGGCGTTGTAGACCACGTCGGAGATCGTGCGGCCGCTGAGCACCGCCGAGCGGGCCATCGGCAGCGAGCGGAAGCGGTCGATCAGGCCCTTGTTGAGGTCGTCGGCCATGCCGATTGCCGTCGTGATCGCGGCGAAGCCGAGCGTCTGCACGAAGATGCCGGGCATCAGGTATTCCTTGTACGAGCCGCCGCCGGGCAGCGGGATCGCGCCGCCGAACACATAGGCGAACAGCAGCACGAACATGATCGACTGGAGGATCGCGAAGATCGCGAGCTCCGGGATGCGCGGGATCCGCTTGAGGTTGCGCCAGGTGACGACGCGGCCGTCGGCGACGGCGGTGCGGACGGTGCTCATCCGCGCACCGCCCCGTTGCCGTCGGGCACGGGATCCTCGGCGCCGTGGCCGGTCAGGGTCAGGAAGACGTCGTCCAGCGTCGGCCGGCGCAGGCCCACGTCGGCCACCTGCACGCCCGCGTCGCCGAGGACGCGGACGGCCTCCAGCAGCTGCTGCGCGCCGCCGGCCGCGGCGACCGTCACCCGCCGCTCGTCGGCGTCGGTGCCCGCGCCGCCGTCCGGCGCCAGCAGCCCGGCGACCCGCTCCAGGTCGGCCGCGTCGCGCACCACCACCTCGATCCGCTCGCCGCCCACCTGGAGCTTCAGCTCGTCGGCGGTGCCGCGGGCGATGATCCGGCCCTGGTCGACGACGGCGATGTCGTCAGCCAGCTCATCGGCTTCCTCCAGGTACTGGGTGGTCAGCAGGACGGTGACGCCGTCCTCGACCTGGCGGCGGATGACGTCCCACATGGCCAGGCGGCTGCGCGGGTCGAGGCCGGTGGTCGGCTCGTCCAGGAAGAGCAGGCGGGGCCGGCCGATCAGCGCGCTGGCCAGGTCGAGCCGGCGGCGCATGCCGCCAGAGTACGTCTTGGAGACACGGTCCGCCGCGTCCTCCAGCAGGAACTGTCCGAGCAGATCGTCCGCGCGCCGCCGGGCCTCGGCGGAGTCCAGCTGGTAGAGGCGGCCGAACATCCAGAGGTTCTCGCGACCGGTCAGATTCTCGTCCACGGCGGCGTACTGCCCGGACAGGCCGATCATGCCCCGCACTCGCTGGGCGTCGCGGAGCACGTCCAGGCCGCCCACCCGGGCCGTCCCCGCGTCGGGCCGCAGCAGCGTGGCCAGGATCCGGACGGTCGTTGTCTTACCGGCGCCGTTCGGCCCCAGCAGCCCGACCACCGTGCCCTCCGCCACGTCCAGGTCGACGCCGTCCAGCGCGCGAGTCTCGCCCTTGCGCGACCGGTAGACCTTGACCAGCCCCTCCGCCTCGATCTCCGCCATGGCGGCACGGTAGCTGCCGTTACCAGGCGCCGCCTCCGCCGCCGCCGAAGCTGCCACCGCCGCCACCGGAGAAGCCTCCGCCCCCGCCCGACCCGGAGCTGGTCGAGGGCGGCGGCGTGAACGAACCGCCCAGCGAGCCGGCCAGGTCGTCGCCGCCCCAGCCGCCGATCCACACCGTCCCCACCGGCGACGCCTCCAGCGCCTCGACGGGCAGCCGCAGCTTGGCCTCGTCCAGGATCCGGTCGGCGAGCCCGAATGCGATCCCGTAGACCAGCAGCCGCTCCCAGATCTCGATCTGTACCGGCACCGCGTCGGCGAAGCGGGGGAAGTCGTGCAGGAAGCGGCGGAAGGCGTCCCAGCGGTCGCCCAGCAGGGCGGCCTCCTTGCGGCGGCGGTTGAACACCCTGCGCGGCGTCGCCAGGGCGATCACGCAGGACACGCCGAGGCAGGCTGCCGCAGCCAGCTCGACGGCGTCGCGGAAGGGCTTGGACGGCGTCCGCGTCGCGAACCAGAACACGAGCAGGCCGACCGCGGCCAGCCCCAGTACGACGGCGGCGCCGACGCGGAGGGCCGATCCCGACTCGTCCACCCAGCCCTGCTTGCGCAGCGCCGAGCCGGCCTGCTCGCCGAAGCGGCGGTAGCGGGCGGCGATGCTGCTGCGCACCGAACGGCCCGAGCCGCGCGCGACCTTGCCCATCCGGGCCAGCTCGATCGGCCCGCCGTTCTCCTGCTCGACCAGGCCGACCAGCTCCAGCACGCGCTGCTCGTACGGCTCGAGGTCGCCCTCGCCGGCCGCGCCGTCGACGCTGACGGCCAGCGAGGCGCCGTCGGCGGGGAGCGTCTTCAGGTGCTTGCGCACGATCAGGTCGAACAGCGTCGCGGTGAACTCCCGGGAGCCGACGTGTGCGTGCTGGGCCACGAGCGAGGGGACGAGCGCCGGTCGATCGTCGGACGGCGGCTCGCGCTCGTACTGCTCGTGGTAGCCGACGTCGAACTCGCGGCCATGGCGCAGGTGGATCCAGAGCAGCACCAGGCCGACCGGGATCGTCGCCAGCGCAAGCAACAGGAGCAGCGTCAGCGGCCATAGCCGCCGTGCGGTGTCGAGCCGGTCGCGCTGCTGCTGGTACGCCCCGGCGGCCGCCTGCTCGGCGGCGGTGATGCCCGGCAGGGCGACGCGGTCGTCGGTCTGCACGTCGGTCATGTGCTTCGCCGCGGCGGAGGGGACGAGCAGCCGCAGCGCGGCCAGGTGGTGGTCGGGCAGGTCGTGCGCGCGCAGCTCGACGGTGCCCCCGGTGGTGGTCAACGTCGCCCGGATCCACGGCGGGTTCCCCCACTCGCGCACCGGCCTGGCGCCCGGCGGCAGGGTGACGGTCGCGATCAGGGAGCCGAGGCCGGTCGGCCAGTCGGCGCCCCACACGTTCATGTTCAGGTCGATCACGTCGGGGTGGACAATCAGCACGCCGTGCAGGACGTAGGCGAGCGTGAACGCGCGCGGCTCGTCGGTGGCCGAGTAGTGCCAGACGATCCGCTCCCGGTCGGGCAGCGTCGTATCGCCGAAGCTGCCCGGCGTGCCGTAGCTCCCCAGCACCGTGGACGCACCCGGCGCGTAGTCGAGCCCGTTCTCGGCGACCTGGACGTCGGAGACCGACTGACCGGGCGCCAGCGGGATGTCGCGAAAGGCGCCCGAGTACGTGCCGTGGAACGAGAAAGTGATCGTCTCCACCACCCGCACCGAGCCGTCCTTGCGCACCCGCGCGTCCACCGCCGCGGACGGCAGCGTGTAGTAGCGGCTGCCGGGGAAGTGCAGGCCGCCGGCGGCCGAGGAGAGCACGCCGGGCACGAAGTTGATCGCCAGGATGGCCGCCACCAGCGCCGCCCAGCCCAGGGAGCGGACGGCCCTCACGCCGCGCCCTCCGGCTCGAAGTACGGCATCGGGTGCCAGCGCAGCGCCCACGCCAGGGCGGCGGTGGGCAGCGTCTGGATGCGGTCGTTGTACGTCAGCGCAGTGTCGTTGTACACCTGGCGAGCGATCGCGATCCTGCCCTCGACCTGGGTCAGCTCCGAGACGAGCTGGGAGAAGCGCTCCTGCGCCTTCAGGTCGGGGTACGCCTCACCGATGGCCAGGAGCCGGCCGACCGCGCCCGCCAGCGTTGTCTCGGCGGGCGTTGCCTGGGCGGCACCTGTTGCCGCCTCCGCGGCACTTCTGGCCCGCGCGGCCTCGTCCAGCACCGTCCGCTCGTGGCCGGCATACCCCGCCACGGCCTCGACCAGGTTCGGCACCAGGTCGTGGCGCCGCTTCAGCTCGACCTCGACCTGCGACCACGAGCTGTCGGCCCGGTTGCGTGCCGCGACGACGCGGTTGCCCGCGAGCACGGCCACGCCGGTGACGATCAGGACGAGCGCAATGACGACGGCGGCGAGCACGATCGTCCACTGTATGGACCCAGGGGGACGAACGTCAACGGCGTGCGGCCCGGCGATAGGCTGTGCGCGTGGCTCTGCGTGCGCCCGACCCGCCGCTCGGCGACGGCACCGTCATCCTGCGCGCCCCGGAGGCGGGCGACGTGCCGGCGCTGGAACGTGCCGTGGCCGACGTCGAGATCGCACGCTGGTTCGGCGACCTGGGCGGATCCGCGAAGGCGCTGCTGGACGAGTGGCTGGCCTGGTGGCAGGACGGGAGCGCGGCGGCGTTCGTCGTCTGCACGGCCGAGGGCGGCGCGGTCGGCCACGTGCTGATCGAGCGGCGCAACTCGGGCCGCGCCCACGTCGAGTACTGGCTGCTGCCCGGCGCGCGTGGGCAGGGCCTGGCGACGCGGGCGCTGCGGCTCGCCTCACGCTGGGCGATCGAGGAGCTCGGCATCCAGCGGCTGGAGCTCTGGACCGAGCCCGACAACCGCGTGTCGCAGGCGCTGGCCGAGCGGGCGGGCTACCGCCGCGACGGCGTGCTGCGCAGCTACAGCGAGATCAACGGCCGGCGGGTGGACGCGGTGTTCTACTCGCTGCTGCCGGGCGAGCTCGAGTGAGCCGCGCCGGCCTCAGCCGTCGTCCGGCTTGTCGTCCTCGCGCCGCTCCTGCTCCTGTTCCTGCTCGAGGTCGCGCGCGGGCTCGACGTCCTCCGCCGTGAACCCGGGCGGCAGGTTGGAGAGGTCGGGCGCGATCACCGTCGCCTGGCGGCCGGAGTCGGGCAGACCCACGGTCGGCACAACGGCGCCGCTGGCGGGCACCAGGACGAGCTCGCCGAAGGAGCGGCGCGGCAGTGTCTCGCCGCGGAAGTAGGCCGGATCGATGAACCGCCAGATCACCATCAGCACGACCCCGACCAGCATGGCGCCGACGCCCAGCGCGAACACGCCGCCGACCGCCGTGCTCGTGCCCGGCAGCGTCACCGACGTGTAGCCGTAGTTGGGGTCGATGTACTGGCTGGCGGCGTAGACGAGCAGCACCAGCAGGGCGATGCCGCCCAGCAGCGGCACGATGCGCCGCGAGATCACCTGGCGGAACGTGAGCGGCACCTTGCGGTAGAACCAGAAGCAGGCGAAGCCCGTCAGCCCGTAGTAGAAGGCGATCATCAGGCCCAGCGAGCCGATCGAGTCGCTCAGCACGTTGCCGCTGACCGAGGTGAGCACGACGTAGAACGCGACCGAGGCGGCACCCATCCCCCACGTCGACCAGGTCGGCGTCAGGTACTTGGGGTGGATGCCGGCGAAGATGCGGGGGACGGCGCGGAACGCGGCCATCGAGAGCGTCGTTCGGGCGGTGGGCAGGATCGTCGTCAGGGTGGACGCCATCGCACTGGTCATGACCATGAACAGCAGCACCTTGGTCAGCGTGGTGCCGGCGGCGCCGGTGCCGAAGATGCTCTTGCCCAGCACGCTCAGCACGTCGTCGGAGTTGTCCGGGTTGGCGAGACCGATGCCGTGGGTGCTGACGCCGGCCCAGCACTGTGCGCCGAGGGTGACGATGACGTAGGTCCCCAGCAGCAGCACGGTCGAGATGACCGCGGCGCGGCCCGGCGTCTTGGTGGCGTCGCTCGTCTCCTCGTTGCAGGCGACGGCCGTGTCCCACCCCCAGTAGATGAAGACGGCGGCCAGGATGCCCGCCGCGAACACCCCCACAGAGGGCACGTCGAAGGGGTTGAACCAGGACAGGTGGATGCGGCTCGACTCGGCGACGCCGTTGCCCGAGTAGACCTTGACCAGCGCGGTGCCGGCGAGGATGCCGAGCACGGTCACCTCGATCCCCAGCAGCAGGTACTGGAGCCTGGCCGAGACCTCGATCCCGATCCAGGAGATCCAGGTCATCACGACGATCCAGGTGATGCCGGCGACCGTCACCCACAGGTTGGACGTGGCGAGGTGGTCGGCGCCGACCAGCAGGTAGCCATATGAGCCGGCGATCTGGGCGAGGTTCGCCATCACGATCACGTCGGCGGCGAAGATGCCCCAGCCGCCCATCCAGCCCCACCACGAGCCGAACGCGCGGGTCGCCCAGGTGAACGTGGTGCCGCAGTCGGGCTCGGCCTCGTTCAGCTCCTTGTAGGCGACCGCGATCATGTACATGGGCACGAACGCGAGCAGCATGATCACCGGCGACTGGAAGACCACGGTCGCCACGACGAAGCCCAGCGCCGACGCCAGGCTGTACGCCGGCGCCGTCGAGGCCATGCCCATGACGATGCTCGAAACCAGGCCCAGAGAGCCGCCGCGCAGGCCCTTCTCACCGGGCGCCGAGCCGTGCTGGGGGATCTCCGCAGGCGTGCTCGCAGCCGACATTCGGGCCACCCTATACGACCCGGTAACCAGCGGCCATCTCGCCCATGCAGCACGCGGGCAGATCGTGCGCACGCTCACCTGGAGGAACCGGGGTCTGGCACGGGGTCTGGCACCGTGCCAGACCCCGATCGCAGCCGATCCGGCATTCCGCGACGGTCGAGGGTGGAAGGCGTAACGGACTCGGGACAGGCGGTTTCCCGTCAACCAGGCGGTTTCTGGGTGGTGTCCGGTACGGTGCCCGGCACGGTACCGGACACCAAACACCGCCGATCCGCAGTTCCGTGACGAAGACGCGCAGAAGGCGTGACGCCACCGTCAGGAGCCCAACCTGGCGCCACGGAGTGTCCGGCACGTCGGACGGCAACCACGAGACACAAACCGGCAGGGCCGGTGCCGGACACGGAATGGTGGTCCACCGACGCCACGCTCAGTGGCCCACCCCACGCCACCATCGGGCCCGGCCGGCGAACCGGCCGGGCCCGATGGCTCATGCGATCAGGGAGCGCCGCCCCCGCCGCCGCTCGACGAGCCGCCGCCCTTGCCGGCGACCGACGAGACGTACTTCGCGACGGACTGGATCTGTGTGGACGAGAGCTGGCTCCCGAAGGCGGGCATCCCGCCGCCGCCGTTCGTCACCTGGTGGACGACCGTGGCCATGCTCGGCTTGAGGTCGTCCAGGTTCGGCCCGACCGTGCCGGTCGACCCCGCGTCCGCCAGCGTGTGGCAGCTGACGCAGTTGCTCTCGAACACCGTCTTGCCCGCGGCCACCGTCACCGCGCCGCCGCCCGAGCTCGACGCCGGCGGCGACGAGGTCGCGGGCGTCGTGGCCGGCGTCGACGACACCGGCGGTGCGGAGGACGAGCCGCCCGACGAGCTGCCGCACGCGGCGGCGACGGCGACCAGTACGACCGCGCCGGCCATCGCCAGACGGGTGCCTCGGATGTTGAGGGATCGGATCATGACGGCAGCTTATAGGCGACGATCTGGGCCTTCTGGTCCTTCGCCAGCGGGAACGACCCCGCGGTCACGACCAGACCGTCACCCACCCCGACCGGGGCGTTCGTGCCGGCCGGCAGCTTCGCGCTCCAGACCACGGCCCCCGTCTGCGTGTTCAGGCCCCACACCGTCCCGTCGAACGTCGTCGTGAAGACGACGTCGTTGGAGATGGTCGCGGCGCCGTACGGCGAGCTCGTGAACTTGTGCTGCCAGGCGATCGTGCCGGTGTTCTGGTCGAGCGCGACCAGCTCGCCGCTGCCCTTGCTGAAGTCACCCAGCGTGGACGTGCCCTTCTTGTCGTCGAACGTCGTCGAGAGGTCGTTGACCGCGGCGAACGCCATCGTGCCGTTCGACGCCAGCTGCGACTCGACGCCGCCCAGGATGCCCGGGAACACCGTCCGCGGCGACGTCACCTGGGTCGACGGGCCGTTCATCGTCAGCTGCCCGTCGTTGTCGTGCCCGTTGTGCTTGCCGACCGGCGTCTTCCACAGCAGCTTGCCGGTGGACTGGTCGAGCGCGATCACGATCCCGCCCTTGCCGCCGTCGATGACGGCGTCCTTGCCGTTGACCTGGGTCAGGATCGGCGAGTTCTCCATGTCCCAGTCGTTGATGTCGTGGGGCGTCAGCTGGTAGTACCAGTCGAGATGCCCGTTGGTGTGGTCGAGCTTGACGACCGAGTCGGTGTACAGGTTGGCGCCGGGATGGCTGCTGCCCTGCGGCAGGTCCTTGGTGCCCGGGAACGGCGCCGGGTTGGACACGCCGACGTAGACGTCGCCGTTGGCGTCGAACGAGGGCGGATCCCACTGGCCGCCGCCCGAGTTGATGTTCGTGTACTTGTCCGACCAGAGGTTGGTCGGCACCTCGTCCCACTTCCACTTGACGTCCCCGCTCTTGGCGTCGAGCGCCCAGAGGATCGCCTGGCCGTTGCCCTTGTAGAAGCCCTTCGAGTTGCCCGGCACCGTCGAGACGTACAGCGTGCCGTCGTTGATGCCCGGCGCCATGTCGATGCCCTCGTTCGCGTTGCGGGTCAGCTTCTTCAGCCACAGCTGCTCGCCGGTGCTGGCCTGGATCGCGAACGTCGAGTCGCCGGTGTTGCCGTAGACGACACCATCGGAGACAGTGACGCCGTTGGGGCCGACCGACGGCGAGTTGTAGCTCTTGTACCACTTCATCGCCCCGGTCTTGGCGTCGATCGCGTAGACGTTCGAGTCGATGTCCTGGGTGTAGACGACTCCGCCGGTGATGATCGGCGTGGTCGCGTACGTGCCGAACGACCCCTGCGCCTTGATCGGGACCGTCCAGGCCTGGGTCAACGTGCTCGCGTTGGAGGCGTTGATCGTGCCTCCCACGTAGCGCGTGTTGTGCAGGTCGGCTCCCGGAAGCGCGTAGTCGGTCGGGAGCGCGGCCTTGGCCGGCGTGCTGCCGCCGCTGCTCGACCCACTGCTGCTACCTCCGCAGCCGGCCGCGCCGAGGACGGCGATGACCGAGAGGGCAACGAGTGCGCGCCCTGGGCGGTCGAGACGCCGAATGGATGACGGGCTCACGAATCTCACCTCCGCGTACGATTGTGGCGATCTTCAGGCAACGGGCGACCCAACGCTGCGGTACAGCTCTGGTTCCCGCCTCCCCGATTGAGTAAACCGCCCTGCCTTCCTCTACGATAACACTTGATGAGGCAACCTTTACCGGACTTTGACGCCGATCCTTCCGTAGGCGTCCGATGGATCGCCGCGCGGGCGGGGGACGTCGTCGCTGTCCAGTCCCGTCCCGCGGCTGCAGTGGGAGCACCCAGCGACCTCGACGCCGGCCTCCGCGTCTGGCGCCGCCGGATCGAGCGGCGGCGGCTGCTGGTGGTGGCTCGGCGCGCCGTCCTGGCCGGCCTGGTCGTGGCCGCAGTCCTCGCCCTGCTCACCCGGCTGGCCGGCGGCCCCAGCGCCGCCTGGATCGTGCCGGCAGCGGCGGCCGCGCTCGCCTGCGCGGCGCTCGGGATCGCGGCCCGGGGTGATACGGCATCGACGGCCCGGCTGCTCGACCGCGACCTGCGCCTGCACGACACGCTGGCGACGGCGCTCGAGCTGGACGCCTCCCCGTCTCCCACCGTCCTGGCGGCGGCGGTGGCCGCGGACGGCCGGCGGGCGATCGGCCGGGCGCTGGGCGGCGCGCGCGCCGCAGCCCGGCCCGCCGGCCGCGAGTGGCCGGCCCTGGTGGCGGCGGCCGCCGTGCTGACCGCGGTGCTCGCGATTCCCCCGCTGGGCGGGCAGACGGCGCACCGGGCGGCCGGGGGCGCCACGGTGCGCACCGCGTCGGGGCCGGGCGGGGGGAATGCCGGCGCCGGCCCGAACCTGAGCGGCTTCTCGCATCCCGCGACGCCCCGGCAGCCGCACATCAGCGCCACGACGGCGGGCAGCGCGGGCCGCTCGGGCGCGCTCTCCGGCCACAGCCCGTACGGCTCGGGCATCGCCACCCAGAACCCCGGCGGCGACCTCGGGCCCAGCCGGACGCTTGGCGCGAGCTCCTCCAGCCGCTCCGCCCAGGCCGCGACCGGCGCCGGCGGGGCGAGCGAGTCCGGCGCCTCCAGTGGCGGGAGCTCGGTCTCGGTGTCCGGCCCGCCGGGCACCGCCGGCTCGGCGACGGTCGGCGGCGGCGCCGGCAACTCGGGCCTGGGCGGAGGCGGGGGCGCGAAGGCGCCGCGCACCGGCGCCGGCGTCAAGGCGGGGACCTCGGCCGGGGGCAGTCCCGGCGGCGCCGGCGCGTCCGCGGCCGGCCACTCCTCCGGCTCGCACGGAGGATCCACCGGCGGCGCGACCGCCGGCACGGGCGCCGGATCGGCGCACGCTGGGCACGGCCTGGTGCCGCAGCTCGCGTTCGGCGGGCGGCTGCCGATCCAGCCCGGGCTGGTGCCGTCGCGCGCGACGGCGGCCTCCGCGGGGGAGCGAGGCTCCGCGCAGCTGAACGGCGGCGGAGGCGCCTCGCGGGTGGGCATCGTCGGCGGACGCGGCGGCCCCGGCAGCGGCGTCTCGTACATCCCGCCCGCCGCGGGCCTCGTCGGCATCGCCGACCGGGAGCTCCTGCTCGGCTACTTCGCGCAGTTCGGGGCGATCACCGCGGCCGGCTGGTAGCCCGCGCATGAGCTTCGCCCAGCCCTGGTGGCTACTCGGGCTGCTGCTGCTCGTCCCGCTGGTGCTCCTCCACCTGCGCCGCCCCCGGGCGCAGGCGCACGAGGTTCCCACCCTGCTGCTGTGGGACGACCTGGGCGCGCCGGCCGCGGCCGCCGAGAACCGGCTGCGACGGCCGCAGCGGCCCCTGCTGCTCGCCCTCCAGGCGCTCGCGGTCGCCGCGGCGGTGGTCGCGCTGGCCGGGCCGCAGCATCCCGGTGCGGTGCCGTCGCCGAGCCTGGTGGTCGTGGTGGACAGCTCGATGTGGATGCGCGTCGCCGGCCGGCCGGCAACCGCTGCACGGGTGGTCGGGAGCCTCGCCGCCCGGCATCCCGGAGACCGGCTGGCCGTCGTCCGGGCCGGCCCGCAGCCAGCCGTCGTCTACCGCGGCACGGACGCTCGGGCCGCGGCCGCGGCCGCCGCCCGCAGCCCCTCGCCGGGCCAGTCCGACCTGCGGGCGGCGCTGACGACCGGCGTCGGCCTGCTGGGCGACCGCAGCGGGCGGATGGTGCTCGTCCGCGCCCCCGAGGACCCGGCGCCCGCCGTGGACGGCGGCTCCGCGCGGCTCTCCCAGGTGGTGGTCGGAACGCCCGCGGCCGATCAGGGGCTGCTGGGCGCCTCCGCCCGCTGCGGCATCGGCCCGGCCGGGCGGTGCCTGTTGTTCGCCACCGTGGACAACGAGAGCGGGCAGGCCGTGTCCGACCCGTACACGGCGCTGGTGGCGGGCCGCGCGGTGCTGCGCAGGCGGGTTGCGGTGCCGGCGCACGCACGCGCCATCCTCTCGCTGACCGCCTCGCCCGGCACCCGCGTCGAGCTCCGGCTCGACGTCCACGACGTCCTGGCGGCCGACGACCGCGCCTTCGTGGACGTCCCCGGCGCCGCCAACGCGCCGCCGTCCTCGACGCTGACCCTGGTCGGCGACCCGGCGACCGCGCTGCCGCTGGCGCGCGCCTTCGCCGCCGTCCCCGGCGTCACCCTCCGCCTGCGCACCACACGCACCTACTCCGCGGCGGACGCGCGCGCCAGCGTGCTCGTGGTGGTGGATGGCGTCCTGCCCGCCGCCGGGCTCCCCGACTCGCCCGCCGTCCTGCTGGTGCGGCCCGGGCTGCTGCCGGGCGGGCGCGCCGGTGGAGCGCTCCCCGCCGCGCCGCTGACCGGCGCCGAGGACGACGATCCGCTCCTGGCGGGGGTGGATCTCTCCTCGCTCGCGCTCGAGCCGGGCGCCGCCCGCGCGTACGCCCTGCCGCCGTGGATGCGCCCGCTGGCCTGGAGCGGCGCCAACCCACTGCTCGCCGCCGGCGGCGACGGCCGGCGGCGGATCGCACTGCTCGCCTTCGATCCCGCCCGGTCCGATCTCCCCCAGCTCGACGCGCTGCCGATCCTGGCCCGCAACGTCGTCCAGTGGGCCTCGGGCTGGGCGCCGGGCGCGGCCGCCGCCGGAGCGCCGCTGGCCGTTGACGTGACCCCGGGCGCCACGGCGACCAGGATCGGCGGATCGGCCGCCGAGCCCGGGGCACCCGCAGCCTTCCGCGGGCTCGCCGCCCAGGCGGCGACGGTGCGGCAGACCGGCCCGGGGATCGCGCGCACGCATCGCCTCGCGGTGTGCGTCCCGCTCCCGACGTCGGGCGCGGCCACGCCCGTCGACCTGGGCGGGTGGGCCGGCGTGGCGCCGGTGCGCCCGCAGGACCCGCTGTGGCGCTGGGCCGTGCTGGTGGCGCTGCTCGCCGTTGCGGCCGAGTGGGCCGTCTGGCGGTGGTCGTCGCGCTGATCCGGCGGCATCTGTGGACGCTCTGCTCGGCCGCGGCCGTCGTCCTGCTGGCGGTCGCGCTGCTGAACCCCACCGGCGGTCCAGCGCCGGCGCCGGCCGTGCTCGTGCTCGACCGCTCGGCCAGCATCGACGCCGGCATGAACGCCGCCGAGCTGCGCTGGACGGCCCACGCGACCGGGGCCGTGGTCGGCTTCGCCGCGGACGCCCAGAGCCTGCCCGCCGACCCCGCGGTCGTCCGGGCCCGCACGCCCGCCGGGCCGGACGCGGAGGACACCGACATCGCCGACGGCCTGCGCGCCGCGCTTGCCTCCACTCCCGTCAACGGCCGGGTGATCGTCGTCACCGACGGCCAGCAGACCGCCGGCGACGCGCTGTCGCAGATCGCCGCCGCTCGCCTTCGCGGCGTCCACGTCGACGCGGCGCTGCTCGGCCGCCGGGTCGTCGACGCCGCAGTCTCCCGGATCGCGGCGCCGGCGGACGTCCATCAGGGCGACACGATCGCGCTGACGGTGACGGTGGACGCGACCGCCCGGGTGCCCGGCCAGCTGACCGTCCGCCGCGACGACGCCGCGAAGCCCGACTCGCAGGTGATCCAGATGCGCGACGGCGAGACCCCCTACACCCTCTCCTACACGGCCACGACGCCCGGCTGGCACTCGTTCACCGTCGCGGTGCACCTGCACGGCGACGAGGTGCCGCAGAACGACGCGCTGTCCGTCGCCGTCCACGTCGGCCCGCCGCCGCGGGTGGCCGTCGTCACCGCCGGCCGCGCCTCGGCCGTCGCCCCGATCCTGAGCGCGCGCGGCGCGCGGGTGCAGACGCTGGCGCCGGCCGCGCTGCCGGCGACCGCGGCGGGCTACGCCGCGCTGGACGCGCTGGTGCTCGAGGACCTGCCCGCCGACGAGCTCTCACCGGCACAGCTCGCCGCGCTGGATGGCGCCGTGCGCACGGGCGGGCTGGGCGTCCTCGCCCTGGGCGGGCCGAGCAGCTACTCGCTGGGCGGGTACGCCCGCAGCCCGCTCCAGCGCATCCTGCCGGTGACCAGCCTCGTCCCCGGCGACCTCCAGCGGCGGAACGTCGCGCTGGAGCTGGTGCTCGACCGGTCGGGGAGCATGGCCGACCTCTCGGCGGGGGTGCCCAAGATCCAGATGGCGCAGCGGGCCGCGCGCCAGACGCTGGCGTTCGTCGCCCACCACCGCGACGAGCTGGGGATCACCGACTTCGACATCGCGCCCCACACGCTGGTACCGATGCAGCGCGTCGCACCCGGCGCACGGGAGCTGGCGGTCGGCCGCCGCATCGACAGCCTCCAGGCCGACGGCGGCACCGACATCTACCTGGCGCTGCGCAGCGGGCTGGCGGACATCCTCAAGAGCTCCGCGCACAACCGCCACATGATCCTGCTCACCGACGGCATCAGCCAGCCGCACGACTACCGGGCGCTGCTCCAGCAGTTCGCGGCCCACCACGTCTCGGTGGCGACGGTGGCGCTCGGCACCGACGTGGACGCGCCGCTGCTGCGCGCGATCGCCCAGGCGACGGGCGGCAACTTCTACCAGACGTCGGACGCGCGCAAGCTGCCGCGGATCTTCATCAAGGAGACGCGGCTGAGCGCGAAGCCCGTGCAGGTGCGCGGCGATCTGAGCGTGTCGGTCGCGGCCAGCGCACCGGCCATCCGCTCGCTGGCAGGCAGGGAGATCCCCGGCGTCACCGGCAACGTGATCACGCAGCTGCGGCCGGGCGCGCAGGCCGACCTCGTCGCCCACGGCGGCACCGCGACGGCGGCGCCCGCGCTCGCCCAATGGCAGTACGGCACCGGGCGCGTGATCGCCTGGACGCCGGGCCTGGGGCCCCCGTGGGGCACCGCCTGGCTGCGCGAGCCCGCCGTCTGGAACGACGCCGTGCGATGGGCCGCGCGGGCCGACACGCCACCGCCGCCGGTCACGGTGCGAAGCGGCGCCGGGACGTCGCTGACGCTCGACCTCACCGGCCTCGGCGGTGCGGCGGCCGCGGTGATCCCCGGCCGGATCTCGACCGATACCGGCACGCGCAGGGTCAGCTTCACGGCGACGTCGCCCGGCATCTACACCGCCGTCACGCGGCCGCCGCTCACCCCCGGCATCCACGCGCTCACGCTCGGCCTGCCCGGCGCGTCGGCGAGCCGGCTGGTCGCCGTCCCCTACCCGGCCGAGTTCCTGCCGCCCCGCCCGGGCGCGGGCGTGCTCGGGCAGGTGGTGACCGAGACCGGCGGCCGGTTCCTGGGCCCTGCCGACTACGGCGCCATCGGCGGGGGCGGCAGCTCGCCCTGGCGGTGGCCGGTCGCCGCCGCGCTCGTCCTCTTCGCCGCAGGCGTCGCCGGGCGCATGCTGCCCCGGCGCCGTCAGGTGTAAGCGAGAGCGGCGTCGCGCACGTGCGCGACCAGCGTGTCCAGCGGCTCGACGTCGGTGTCCGCGCGCACGTAACCGACGCCGTCCCTGCGGCACCGCAGCTCGACGCCGGCCGCGAAGGCGGCGAACCGATCCTCGTAGGCGACCGCCGCCGGCTCGCCGATCGTGGCCGAGATCGTCCGTCCCGACTCCGCGTCGCGCAGCTCGACCGGCCCCCGCAGCCCGGTCTCGCGCTCCTGGGGCGCGATCACGTGGATCAGCGAGGCCGCGCGGGCGGTGCCGCCCAGCAGGTCGATCGTCTCGGCGATCTCGTCGTCGGGCAGGGCCATGTCGGAGATGAGGACGGCGAGGTCGGGATCGCGGTTCGAGCGGCGGAGGTCGCGCAGGCAGGCGGCCAGTCCGGTGGTGACGGCGTCGGGGAGCTCCTCCAGCTCGGCCGCGAGGGCGTGCATCTGACGTGGCCCGTCCAGCCGCGCCAGCGCCCGCACGCGGCCGTCGCCGGCCGCGAACACCTGGGCGGCGTCTCCGCGCAGCAGCGCCACCGCGCCGACGCACGCCGCCATCCGCTGGGCGTGGCGCCGCTTGGACGGCTCGCCGAAGCGCATCGAGCGGCTGGTGTCCACCAGCACCGCCAGGGAGAGCCGCCCCTCCTCCGGCCCGACCTTGACGATCAGCTGGCGCAGCCGCGCGTAGACGTTCCAGTCCACGCGCCGCAGCTCGTCGCCGGGCGTGTACGGCCGGTGGTCGGCGAACTCGACGCGCGCAGCACGCGGCGTGCCCTGGCGCTCGCCTGAGAGGCCCGCAATCACGGCCGTCAGCGAGCGCAGCCGCAGCCGCTCCAGCTGGCGCACCGTCTCGGCGTCGAGCAGCGGCGTGCTCACGGCTCGGCGGGCAGCGCGCGCACCGTCTCGGCGATGATCTCGTCCGCCGTCACGCCGTTGCGCTCGGCGTCGAAGCTCAGCACCAGGCGGTGCCGCAGCGCCGGGGCGGCGACGGCCCGCACGTCCTCCAGCGAGAGGTTGTGGCGCCCGTCCAGCAGCGCGGTGACGTTGCCCGCCAGGGACAGCGCCTGTGCGCCCCGCGGGCTCGGCCCCAGCCGGACGTTGTCGCGGACGACCGGCGCCGCCTGCGGCCCCGGCTGGAGGGCGATGACGAGCCGGCTGGCATAGTCGCGGACGTGCGCCGCGGCGGGGACGGTGCGCGCCAGCGCGCCCATCGCCAGCAGCTCGCCGGCACTCGCGACGGCCGCGTCCACCGCGGGCGGATCGGTCAGCGTGCTGGTCACGATCTCGGTCAGCTCGGTCGGCGTCGGATAGGCGAACACCAGCTTCAGCAGGAAGCGGTCGAGCTGCGCCTCCGGCAGCGGGTAGGTACCCTGCATCTCGATCGGGTTCTGCGTCGCGAGCACCGAGAACGGCCGGGGCAGCGGGCGCGTGTCGTTGCCGACCGTGACGGTCCCCTCCTGCATCGCCTCGAGCAGCGCGCTCTGCGTGCGGGGCGACGCCCGGTTGATCTCGTCTGCGAGGACGACGCCGGCGAACACGGGCCCGGGCTGGAACTCGATCCGCGGCCCCGGCCCGGCGCTCTCGACCAGCACCATCGTGCCGGTGATGTCCGCCGGCATCAGGTCGGGCGTGAACTGGATGCGGCTGTACGAGGCCCCGAGCGCGGCCGAGAAGGCCCGGGCGAGGCTGGTCTTGCCCAGCCCCGGCACGCCCTCGAGCAGCGCATGCCCACCCAGGATCAGGCAGATCAGGGTGCCCCGTACCGCCTCGCGCTGCCCGACGATCACCCGGCCGACGCGCTCCTCGATCGCCAGGCTGGTCTCCCGGAACCGGTGCGGGCTGACCGGCGGCTCGGGTTCCCGCTGCGCGGGCTCGGGGCGGGGATCGCCTGACATCAGGGAACACTCTAGCGATACCCCATTCAGGAGCACCCGACGGGCGCGGTATGGTGCTGCCGATGGCGTGCTCCGTGGCCTTCCTGCGCGGGATCAACGTCGGCCGGGCCAAGCGGCTGGCGATGGCCGACCTGCGCGGGCTGTGCGAGCAGCTCGGCTTCGAGGACGTCCGCACCCAGGGCCAGAGCGGCAACGTCATCCTGCAGACGGGGCTGCGGCCGCGGGCGCTGGAGAAGCGCCTCGAGCAGGGCATCGAGGACGAGCTGGGGATGGAGGTGCGGGTGATCGCGCGCACCGCGCGGGAGCTGGCGGCGGTGCTCAAGCGCGATCCGTTCGGTGAGATCGCGACCGATCCCTCCCGCTCGAGCGTCAGCTTCCTGGAGGGGAAGCCGGCGGCGAAGGCGCTGGCCGGTATCGACCCGGCGGAGTTCGAGCCGGAGCGGTTCGAACTGCGCGGCCGCGAGCTCTACCTGTGGCTGCCGGGCGGCCAGACTGACAGCCCGCTGGCCAAGGCGCTCAACGATCGGGTGCTGGGCGTTGCCGGCACCAACCGCAACTGGAAGACCCTGACCAAGGTGGCCGGGATGGCCGGCATCTGACCGTCCGGTTTGTTGCAGACGACACGCGAGTATGAGAGCGTTGCCCGGCACGTTCAACACCACCAGGGGGGTACGTCAAATGTCGGGTCGTTTCCGGAGCCTGCTGCTTGTCTGCAGCTCCGTAACCTGCCTGTTTGCCATACCGGCGACAGCCCAGGCGGCCAACAAGTGGGCCGTCGTCAACAGCGCCGGCACGCTGGTCAGGTCGAACGGCGCCACCGCCGCGACGTTGATCAGCACCGGCACCTATCAGGTGACCTTCAAGACCAGCATGCTCAACTGCGCGTTCATCGCCGACCCGGGCGACACGGACGGTGGTGCCGTCGCCACCCCTGTCGTGGCCACGGTCGCTGAGCGAGCGGGCAACAGCAAGGCGCTGTTCATCCAGACGTTCAACCAGAGCAGCGGCGCACTGTCGAGCCAGCCGTTCCACGTCACCACCTACTGCGGCCCCGGACTGAAGTGGGCCGTTGTCGGTGCGGACGGAACGCTCGCCCGCGGCGGCCACGTGACGTCCACATCGCACATCGCCACGGGGCAGTACGAGGTGATCTTCGACACCAACGTCAACAAGTGCGCGTTCACCGCAAACCCCGGGACGACCGCCGACGGCGAGGTCGTTGCTCCGGGCCAGGTCACGGTCGTGGGCCGGGCCGGGAACAAGCACGGCGTCTTCATCCGGATCGTCGACCGCACCGGCGCCGCGCTCGACATGCCCTTCCACCTGGGCGTGACCTGCGGCAAGACCCGGCTCTACGCCGTGGTGGACACGACGGCGAGCACGGCCACGCTGGCGCGCGGCTCGAAGGTGACCTCGGTCGCGAAGCTCAGCACCACCGCCAACACGGGCACCTACCAGGTGATCTTCAAGCGTGACGTGACGGGCTGCGCCTACGAGGCAACCGTCGGCCTGTCCGGGAGCGGCGGGTCGATCGGCGACCCGGTCACGATCAGCACCGCATCCCGCGCCGGGAACGCCGACGGGGTGTTCGTCTTCGTCCACCAGACGACCGGTGCGACGATCGACGAGCCGTTCCACCTGACCGTCTACTGCTGAGGATCGCCCGCCGGGGTCGCCTCGAGCGGCCCCGGCGGGCCATTCAGCGGCGGCTTGGCCAGCCGCAGGGCGAGGAAGCCCGGCTCGCGGCGCAGCGTCTCCCAGTCGGCCGGCCAGCGGTCGCGCATCGACTCGGCTGATACCGGCTCGACGAGGCGCTCGATGAAGAAGCCCGCCGCCGCCGCGTCGGCGCAGAGCGCGGTCAGCGGCCGCCGCCAGAACCGGACGGTGAAGCTCCCGTCCTCCCGCGCCCACTCGCTCCCCTCCCACACGTCGGTCTCTTCGCGGACGTCGAAGTACGAACCGCCCTTGCGCATCCAGTCCGTCGTCGGGTGCTGCGTCGACAGAACGGCCCGCCCACCCGGCCGCAGCACGCGGTGGAACTCGCGCAGCGTCGCCGCGGTGTCGGCGACGTAGTGGATCGCCAGCGCGCAGACGACCAGATCGAACGCCGCGTCGCCGAACGGCAGTGGCTCGGCGAGATCCGCCTTCAGGATCCCTGCCCGCTGACCCAGCCGGCGCTGCGCGAGCTCGACCATGTCATCGCTGACATCGACGCCGACCACCGACGCGCCCCGATCGACCAACTCCTCGGCATAGATGCCCGGACCGCAGCCGGCGTCCAGCACCTGCAGGCCGCGGACGTCGCCGACGAGCCCCAGTACGGCGGGACGGTCGTAGTGGGCGTTGTAGGCGCCGTCCTCCGCCGCCTGCCCGAACGCGTCCGCCCACCCGTCGTACTGCGCACACACGCCGCCGATCTTCCCACACACCCTCGTGACCTCCGGCACCGTACCGGGCACGGACTCCGGCACGGTGCCGGAGTCGGTGCCGGAGGACTACACATGGTTGTCGGAGTCGCGCGTGTGTCGTGACCGCCTGACAGGGAGCCGGCACGCGTGCCCGCCGCCGTGGTGGCCGGATGTGCGCGGCGGGCGCGCGCGGCGCGTGACAGATCAGGCTACGAGTACCAGGCGGGCGGATCGCTGCCCGGCGCGGGCGGATCGGCCGGTTGGCCGCCGCCGTACTCCGCCCGGTCGGTGGTCGCGCACCAGACCGACACGTCCTCGAAGCGGTCCGCCAGCAGCCGGGCCGTGATGTCCTGCACGGCAGCGTCCGCCGGGGACGCGCGGCCGTCGGTCTCGAGCACCAGCAGGCCGTCGCCGCCGTCGGGGAAGTACGTCGCCCGCACACCGGTGCCCGACAGCGGCCGCTTCGCCCAGTGGAACCCGATGCCGTCCAGCTCCGGCCCCCAGTCGAATCGGTACCCGAGCGGCTCCAGGAACGCGCGCATGGCCTCGACGGGAACGGCGTGGAACGTCACCTCGAGCCGCACTAGATGTCCTGTGCCATCTCCCAGACGTGGCCGCCGGGGTCGCGGAAGCTCGCGGTGCGAATGCCCCAGGGCCGGTCCATCGGGCCGTTCAGGATCACCACTCCGCGCCGCGCCAGCTCCTCGCACATCCGGTCGACGTCATCCACGGCCAGGGTGAACTGGAAGCGCACCCCGCCCTCGGCGGGCGCGACGGCCGCGGGCTCGACCAGCTCCGGCGCGGCCGTCTCGCGCAGCAGGTTGATCAGCGTCTCGCCGAACCTGAAGACGGCCGAGTCCTCGTCCTCGTAGACCACCTCGAGCCCGAACACCTCGCCGTAGAAGGTGCGCGCCGCGCCCAGGTCGTCCACGAACAACGTGATCGCGGCGATCCCTCCGGGCCATTCCTGCGTCCGCTCGCTCATCGTGGCGCTCCGGACGGCGCCCACAGCAGCTCGAAGCGCTCCAGCACGACCTCGGTGTCCTCGTCGGCCGGCCGGCCCTCGCCCGCGAAGAAGCGGAGGTGCGCGTCGCGCCAGTACGCGAGGCTGCGGTCGCCCTCCCCCTCCTCCCACGCGAACGCCTCGTCCACGTCGCCGAAGCGGCGCACCTCGACGCCGGTGACACGGATCACGCACAGCGGCTCGCCGGCGCCGTCCAGGATGACCGACATCTCCCCGGCCTGCGGCATCGGCTCGTCCTCGCCGTACCAGGAGCGCAGCGACGCGGTCGCCCGCTTCGGCCCGTCGCGCACCAGCAGCCCGAGCTCGGTTCCCATCGCCTCACCGCTGCCGAACGCCCAGGCCGTGTACGGGCCATCGTTGCCGGTGGCAGCGACGAACCGCGCCCAGAACGCATCGACGCGGGAATTCACCATCACCGCCGGAACCGCTCCTTCACCTCGCGCTCAAGCTGGCGGCGGGCGTCCCGCTCGCCGATCGCGCGGCGCTTGTCCACGCCCTCCTTGCCCTTGGCAAGCGCGAGCTCGAGCTTGACGCGGCCGTCGCGGAAGTACAGCGACAGCGGCACCAGCGTCATGCCCCGCTGGGCCACCTTGGCACCGAGCTGCTCGATCTCGCGGCGGTGCAGCAGCAGCTTGCGGTCGCGCAGCGGCTCGTGGTTCGCGCCCGTGCCGTTGCCGTAGGGGGCGATGTTCGCGCCCACCAGCCACGCCTCGCCGTCCTTCAGCTGCGCGTAGCTCTCCCGCAGGTTGCCGCCGCCGTCGCGCAGCGACTTGACCTCGGTGCCGGTCAGCGCGACGCCGGCCTCCACCTTCTCCAGCAGGTGGAAGTCGTGCCGCGCCCGGCGGTTCTCCACGATCAGCTTGCGTCCCTCGCTCATGCCCTCATCCTACGCGGCGACGGCCTCGGGCTCGACCGCCGCGTCCTCCAGGCCCCGCAGCCGCTGCGAGGCGATGAACATGCCGGCGGCCACCATCAGCAGCACGCCGCAGACCGCGTAGCCGAGCGTCCAGCCGACGTGCTGGTTGAGCACGCCGACGAACGGAAACAGCCCCAGCATGACGATCGAGAAGCAGCCCTCGGCGATCGACATCGAGGTCGCCCGGAACGCCGAGCGCGTGTTGTGCTGGAGATACGTTGAGAGGCTGACGTAGACCAGCTCGGGCAGGCCCGAGAACAGCACCAGCAGCACGATCGGGATCGCCAGCCCGGCGCTGATCGGCCCCAGCACCATGCCCAGCGCGGCCACCGCCGAGGCCAGGCCGACGCTGATCGTCAGCGGCGTCCGGCCGGGCAGGTGCCCGCCCAGCCAGGAGAACCCGGCGCTCGCGAACAGCGCGCCGCCCAGCACGAAGCCGAGCGTCGCGTCCGACGCCCCGCGGTCCTGCAGGAACGGCGCGGCGTAGTACCAGGCCGTCGTCACCGCGCTCCAGTACACGGCCCACGCCACGGTCAGCAGCGCCAGCCGCGGGGAGCGGCCCAGCGCCCGGATGCCGTCCAGGGCGACCCGCGCGCTGCTCGCCTCGCCGCGGCTGGCCGCGTCGTCCGGGAGCCGGGTCGCGATCACGCTGGCCGTCAGTGCGCAGACGGCGGTCAACCAGAACGCGAGCGGCCGGGAGACCGTCGCGATCAGGCCGCCGGCCAGGAACGAGAGCGCACCGGCGAACTGGAACACGGCCCAGACCCCGCCCAGCATGCGGGGGAACATCTCCTGGGCGTCGTCGTGCGCCAGCGCGTCGAACAGGTACGCCTCGTCAGCGCCGGTGCGCAGGGCGAACGCGACGCCGTGCACCGCGCCGGCCGCACAGATCAGCCAGAACCCCGGCGCGTAGACATAGCCCAGCTGGGCCACCACCACGAAGAACCCGGAGGCGACGAGCAGCTTCCTGCGACCCAGCGCGTCGGCGAAGGCGCCGGTCGGCACCTGCGCCACCAGCATGCCGACGTGGAGCGCCGCCTCGACCAGCCCGAACTGGGTCAGCGAGAGGCCACGCGACAGCAGGAACACCGCCCAGATGGGGCCGGTGAACTCGATGCCGTTGAAGAGCTGGTAGAGACGGAAGACGGTCAGCGTGCGCGCGTTCATGCAAAACCTCGGAGAGTCGATCGGATCGGGGGCCGGGAACGTGAGGAGCGGGCGCCTGAGGGCGCACCTCTCCCGTTGACGGGGCCCCGTCAGCCTGAGACGCGCGAGATGGTGTGGCGCAGCCGGCGGACGGCGAGGGTGCTCGGGCTCGTATCCATGCTGCGGTCAACCATCGCCGCGAGTGTAGCAGCGGCAGCGGCGGCGCCGATCAGAGGCGGGCGGGCAGCGCTGCCAGGTCGGGCAGGTCGAGATCGACGTCCGCCCGCTCGGGGAACGACGAGCCCTTGCCCGTGCGGACGAGACAGGTGCGCATGCCGATCGACCGGGCCGGCGGCAGGTCGGACTCGAGGTCGTCGCCGACCATCATCGCCTGCGCGGGCTCGACGCCGAGCAGCGCGCAGGCCGACCGGTAGATGTCCGGCGAGGGCTTGCCCACCACCGTCGCCTGGACGCGGGCGGCGTACTCCAGGCCGGCGACGAAGGCGCCCGCGTCGAGCGACGGCCCGTCCGCCGTGGGCCACCAGCGGTTGCGCTGCATCGCGACCAGCTGCGCGCCCCCCATCAGCGCGCGGAAGACGCCGTTCAGGCGCGGATACGCCCAGCCGGCATCCGGTCCGCCCACCAGGATCACGTCCGCAGAGGCGGGGTCCTCGACCAGCCGGACGCCCTCCAGGTCGCGCGTGGCGCCCTCCTCGACCAGCGCGTACACCGCCCGGCTTGGGTGCGCCGTGCGCAGGTGGTCAGCGGCGGCCGAGGCGGCGGTGACGATCCGGCCGGCGGGCAGCTCGAAGCCCATGTCCGCCAGCCGCTCGGAGATCTCGGCCCGCGTGCGGCCCGTCGTGTTGGTCAGCACGGCCAGCTCGAGCCCGCGCCGGCGCAGCTCGGCGACGGCGTCCGCCGACCCCGGCAGCGCCGTCCAGTCGACGTGCAGGACGCCCTCCATGTCGAGCACGATGCCCTCGACGCTCACGGGTTCTCCAGGGCCGCGTCGATCACCGCGCGCGCGATCGGCGCGGCGGTCTGGCCGCCGACGCCGCCGTGGACGACCAGCACCGCCACGACCACCCGCGGCGCCTGCGCCGGCGCGTAGCCGATGAACCAGGCGTCGCTCTTGATGTTCTTGCCCAGCTCGGCCGTGCCGGTCTTGCCGGCCACCGTCGCCAGGCTGCTCTGCGCGGGCTGGCAGGTGCCGTAGCTGACGCAGGCCTCCATCATCTGCGCGACCTCGCCGGCGACGGACGCCGGGATCACCGGCCGCGCCGGGCGTGCGTCGCTGCTGGCCGCGGGCAGCCGCACCAGCCACGGCGCGTGCGCGGCGCCGCCGTGGGCGATCGTCTCGGCGACCGCGGCCATCTGCAGCGGCGTCGCCGTCACGCCACCCTGGCCGATGCCCGCGACGCCCACCTCCCAGTCGCTGTTCAGCCGCGCCGGCCGCGGGATCACGCTGGCGGGCACGGGGTAGCGGATGCTCGGCGTCTGGTTGAAGCCGAACCGCGTCGCGGTCGAGAACAGCTTGTCCGCCCCCACCTTGATCGCCAGCGGCGCGAACACCGAGTTGCAGCTCTGGGCGAACGCGTTGACCAGCGTGCCGCCGCACAGCTCGCGGTGGAAGTTGCGGAGCTTCGTGCTGCCGATCAGCGCGAACCGCTCGTAGGGGAACGTGTCGGTGAGGTGCGCCTTGCCGCTGAGGAACGCCGCGGAGGCCGTGATCGTCTTGAACGTCGAGCCGGGCGGCTGGAGCGTCGTCAGCGCATCGCCGGCCGCGGCCCGCAGCGCCCCGGTGCGCGCGTCCAGGACGACGACGCCGCCCAGCTTGTCGCCCAGCGCGTCCGTCGCGGCCTGCTGGACGGGCACGGAGAGCGTGGTGACGACGTTGTGCGGCTTGGCGCCGGGGTGGACGCCGATCAGGCGCTCGCCGTGCGCCGAGCGCGCGCTCAGCCGCACCCCGGGCGAGCCGGCCAGGATCCGGTCGAGCGACCCCTCCAGGCCGGCCTGGCCGTAGGCCGACGTCGCCGGCCATCCCGCCGCCGACCTGCGCTGCACCTCCGCCGAGGTCTCGGGCCGCTGCACGTAGCCGGTGATCAGCGCGAACGGCGTGCCCTGGGGGTAGGTGCGCTCGTCCGGCGGCCCGGACGCGAGCGGCTGGTAGCTGCGGGAGAGGATCGCGCCGCGCCGCTGCGGCGCATGGAACGCCCGCACCAGGTGCTCGCCCGCCTCGAGGCCGGGGAACACCATCGCCGGCGACCACAGTACGCGGTACTCGCCGTCCACCTCGACCAGCGGGATGCGCAGCGTCCCGGTGAGGGCGCCGAACAGCTGGGTGCGAGCCTCCATCGGCACCTGCGCCGCGCCTCCGGACACGCGCACCGGCGCGGCCCGGTGCACCGACCGCAGCCCCGCCGTCGTCTGCGCCGACACATACGCGGCCGCGAACGCGGGATACCCGTGGGCGGGCCACGAGCGTGGCGCCACCAGCCGGTACATCGCCCGCCGGTCACCCGACTCCCAGGCGATCACGAAGGCCCGGGCCGTCACCGCCGGGTCGGGCGGCCGGTCGCCCGCCCGTCCCGCGGCCAGCACGGCGCCACCGGCGACGGCGGCCATCGCGGACAGCAGGGCCGCCACAACCAGCACGCGACGCCAGCGGCTGCGTCTCCTGCGGCCCGCCGGGATCACTCGTGCATTCTGCCTCAGAACCGTTGCGGTCAGGCCGGGTCGAGCAGCACGCGGCCGCGGGGCCGCTCGATCGAGCGCACCCGCACCGCCAGCGGGTCGCCCAGGCGCACGCGGCGGCCGGTGGTCTCGCCCACCATGGCGACGCCCAGCCGGTCGAGCTCCAGCCGCTCACGGCCCAGCCGCCCAGCCGGCAGCAGCCCCTCGAAGACACCGTCGAAGCGGACGAACAGGGCGCCCTCGATCAGCCCCACCACCTCACCGTCGAACGTCGCGTCCCAGCCCTCCCGGAACAGCTCCTGCTCGAGCAGGAAGGCGAGGCAGATGTCGTCGCCGCGCCGCTCCACGCGCGCCGCATGCCGCTCGGCCAGCGAGGTCGCCTCGGCCAACTCCTCCAGCTGATCGCGGCCGGGGTCGTGCGCCGCACCCTGGCCCAGGTGGGCGAGCAGCGCCCGGTGGCAGACGAGGTCGGGATAGCGCCGGATCGGGCTGGTGAAGTGGCAGTAGGCGGGGGCGGCGAGGCCGGAGTGGCCGCGGTTGCGCGGGTCGTACCGCGCACGCTGGAGCGAGCGGAGGACGAGAGCGGGAAACGCCACGCGGCCCCGGCCCGAGGTCGCGGCGTACCGACCCACCGTCTCGGCGATCGCCGCCGCGGCGGCCGCGGCCGCGCTCGGCGTGTGCAGGTCGGGCAGCGCCGGCGTCGGCACCTCGAGCAGCTCCAGGCGCTGCGCCAGCAGCTCGATGGCGTCCGGCTCGGGATGGTCGTGCACGCGGTAGAGCGCGGGCGCAGCCGCCCCGGCCAGCACCTCGGCGACCAGCGAGTTGGCGAGCAGCATCAGCTCCTCGACCAGCGCGTGCGCGACGCTCTCGGGCGCAGAGCGGGCGCCGGCCACGCGGCCCTCCTTCAGCTCGATCTCCAGGTCGGGCGACTCGATCCGCGCCGCGCCGCGCGCGAACCGCTGCTCGCGCAGCCGCCGGGAGGCGCCCGCCAGCTCGCGCAGCGCCGCCTCGACATCGGGTCGGTGCCCCTCCTCCCCGTCCAGGATCCGCTCCGCCTGCGGGTAGGAGAGCCGGGCGCCGCTGCGGATCAGGCTGCGGTACGCGCGCATCGCGCCGTCCGGGCCGACCTCGATGGTGACCGCGTTGCGGTCAGCGTCCGGCCGCAGGCTGCAGAGGTCGGCCGAGAGCCGCTCCGGCAGCATCGGCTCGACCCGGCCCGGCAGGTAGACGGAGGTCCCACGCAGGGCCGCCTCGGCGTCGATCGCGCCGCCCGCCCGCACGAAGTGCGAGACGTCGGCGATGTGCACGAACAGACGGAGGCCGTCCGCCTCGCGCTCCACGCCCAGCGCGTCGTCGTAGTCGCGGGCATCGGGCGGGTCGATCGTCAGGCTGAGGCGGTCGCGCAGGTCGGCGCGCCCCTCGCCGGGACCGCCGGCCAGCGCAGCCAGCTCGTCCTCGACGGCCTCCGGCCACGGCTCCGCGACCCCCTCCTCGAGGGCGACGCCGCGCAGCACCGCCCGGACGTCGTCGGGCCGGCCGAGCCGCTCCAGGATGCGACCGCGGCCACGGCCGTCCGTCTCGACCGCGACCAGGTCGCCGGCGCCCGCGTCGCCGGCTCCGTGGCGGTCGAGGGTGACCGGCAGGCCGTGCTCGAAGAACGGCTCGCCGACCAGCAGCCGCCCGCGCCGTCCCAGCTCGCACACCAGCGGCGCCGGCCCCGCCCCGACCTCGCTCACGCCGCGCGCAGCGCCGCCAGCGCGGCCAGCAGCGTCTCGTCCCGCACCGAGGCGGGCGAGTCCGGCGCAACCACCGCCGGGCGGATCCCGCGGCCGTCCACCACCCTGTCGCCTGCCAGCGTGAACGAGGCGACCGTCAGCTTGAGCGCGCCGCCGCCGGGCAGCGGCCGCACAGCCTGCACCGTACCCTTGCCGAACGACCGCGTGCCGACGACCACTGCGCCGTAGTGCTGGAGCGAGCCCGCGACGATCTCGGCCGCGCTGGCGGTCGCGCCGTCGATCAGCACCGCCAGCCGCGGCACCTTCAGCGCCGTGCCGTTGGCGGAGAACGACTCGCGCGGCTCACGGAGACCGTCGGTCGCGACGATCAGGCCGCGGTTGACGAAGACGCGGGCCACGCCCACGCCCTCGTCGAGAATGCCGCCGGTGTCGCCGCGCAGATCGAGCACGACGCCGTCCAGGTGGTGCCTGGCGGCCTGCTGCACCGCGGCGCGCACCCGCTGCGCCGTCCGCTGTACCAGCGCCGGCACGCGCACGAGCAGCACCCGCCGCCCGTCGCTCATGATCACGCGCGAGGAGACGGCGGACACCGTCACCGGCTGGCGCACCAGCGTCAGCAGCATCGGGTGGTCGCGGCCCGGCCGCGCGATCTCGAGCTGCACCCGGGTGCCCACCGCGCCGTGCATCAACTCCACCGCCGTCAGGTAGGGCACGTGGCGTAGGTCACGGTGATCGACCCTGGTGACGACGTCGCCGGCCTTGATGCCGGCCCGCGAGGCCGGCAGGCCCGGCAGCAGCGACCGCACCAGCAGCCCGCGGCGCACGCGCGAGAGCGCCAGGCCCAGCCCGGCGAAGCTGCCCCGCTCGGACTCGAGCAGTTCGTTGTACTCGACGGGCGTCAGGTACTCGGTATAGGGATCGCGCAGCGTGCGCAGGATCGCCGGCACCGTGCGCGCCTGGTGGGCGCGGGGCGGCACCGGCAGGTAGTACGACTGCTGGAGGTCGGCCATCACCGCGGTGCGCAGGGCAGACGGCGTCGAGAGTGACGCAACCTGCGGATCGCCCGAAAGCGTCCGCCCCTGGAGCTCGAAGCCCGTCACGAACGCGGCGCCAAGCGCCGCGGCGGACGCGAGCCAGATGAGAATCCGGCGCCCCATGATGACGCCGTTCAGTCTACCGGGTGGGCGCGGCTGTCGGCCGATCGGGGCCGTCTTCACCTAGACCTTCAGGAAGCGCCGGAGCGTCATGCCGGAGCCGAACGCGCCCAGCAGCAGCCCGAAGGCCGCCAGGGTGAGTCCCAGCATCCAGACGCCGCCCGGATAGACGGCCGCAGGCCCCTTGAAGTCCGAGCTGTAATGGCCCAGCGCGACGTAGCCGACGCCCAGCACCACCGCACCGATCGCCGAGCCGGCAAGCCCGGTCAGCATCCCCTCCAGCATGAACGGCAGCCGGACGAACCAGTTGGTCGCGCCGACCAGCTTCATCACCTCGATCTCGCGACGCCGTGAGAAGATCGAGAGGCGGATGGTGTTCGCGATCAGCACGATCGCGGCCGTGCCCAGCATCAGCATCAGCGCCGCCAGGATGACCTGGGCGATGTGCACGAACCGCAGCACCCGCTTCGTGCTGCTGGCGCCGTTGGTGACGCAGGGGTCGTTCCCGCAGTTGCGCACCTCGGGCACCTTCAGCGCCGCGGTGCTGACCTGCTCGAACTGGTCCGGGTTGGTCATGCGCAGGGCGAAGGCGGGCGGCAGCGGGTTGTAGCCCAGCAGGCCCATCTGCTCCTGCTCCGCCTTGGAGAGCTGTGCCTTGGCGTCGGCCGGCGAAACGTAGGTGATCGTCTTCACGCCCGGGATCCCGGCCAGCTCGTCGTGGACGTGATTGAGGACATCGGGCTGCTTCTCGGTGCCCAGCGGCAGGAACGCCTTGACGGTGACCTGGTTCCTGACGTCGTCCGTCTTCTGCCGCACCACCAGCGAGACGTAGGCGAACGCGCCCAGCAGCAGCGTCACGATCAGCACCGTGATCGACGCGGCGATCGTCGTCGCAAGGTTGCCGCGGACGGACTGCACCGCCTCCGAGACGAAGAACCGCCACTTCACGCCTGGTAGCCCCCGCGGCGGTCGTCGCGGATCACCCGGCCGCTGTCCAGCTGGATCACGCGGCGGCGCATCTTGTCCACCATCTCCCGGTCATGCGTCGCCATCACCACGGTCGTGCCCGCGCGGTTGATGCGGTAGAGCAGCTGCATGATGCCGACCGAGGTGTCCGGGTCGAGGTTGCCGGTCGGCTCGTCGGCGATCAGCAGCGGCGGGTGGTTGACGAACGCGCGCGCCACCGAGACGCGCTGCTGCTCGCCGCCGGACAGCTCGTTCGGCATCCGGTCGCTCTTGTCGGCGAGGCCGACCAGCCCGATGATGTCCGGCACCTTCTTGCGGATCTCCGAGCGCGACTTGCCCTGCACCTGGAGCGCGTAGGCGACGTTCTGGTAGACGTTGCGGTTGGGCAGCAGCTTGAAGTCCTGGAAGACGCAGCCGATGTTGCGGCGCAGGATGGGCACCTTGGCCCGCTTCAGCTTGGGCAGCGAGCGCCCGCCGACGATCAGGTTGCCGCTGGTGACCTCGATCTCCTTCAGCAGCAGCTTGATGAAGGTGGACTTGCCCGAGCCGGATGCGCCGACGAGGAAGACGAACTCGCCCTTGTCGATCTGGATCGTGACGTCCTCGAGCCCGATGATGTTCGGCTCGTAGCGCTTCGTGACCGAGTCGAACACGATCATCGCCGCCGAGGCAGAGCGCCGCTCGGACGCCGGTTCGGCGACCGCCGGCTCAGGGGGCTCTGGCACCGCCGTGATGAGGTCGGTCTGATCGGTCATGGGTGCGGACATCCGTCGCAAAGGCGCGTCAGCGCCCCGGATCAGGGTAGCCCTCCCGCTCGGACGGCGCAATCGGGACGCGTCATCCCTGACCCGCCGCCCGGCTCAGCAGATAGGCGTGGATCAGCTCGTCCAGGTCGCCGTCCAGCACGCCCTGGGCGTTCCCGATCTTCACGTTGGTGCGGTGGTCGTTGACCATGGTGTACGGGTGCAGCACGTACGAGCGGATCTGGCTGCCGAAGGCGATGTCCTGGGCCTCGCCCCGCTCGCGGGCCAGCGCCTGCTCGCGTAGCTCACGTTCGCGCTCGATCAGCCGGCTCTTGAGAATTCGCATCGCCTGCGCCTTGTTCTGCAACTGAGAGCGTTCATTCTGACACTGGACCACGATTCCTGTCGGCAGGTGCGTCAGCCGCACGGCGGAATCGGTCTTGTTGACGTGCTGGCCGCCCGCGCCCTGCGACCGGTACGTGTCAACCCGCAGGTCGTCGTCGTCGATCTCGACCTCGATGTCGTCCTCCACCAGCGGCGCGATCTCGACCTGGGCGAAGCTGGTGTGGCGGCGGTGGGCGGAGTCGAACGGCGAGAGCCGGACGAGCCGGTGGACGCCCTTCTCGGCCTGCATGATGCCGTAGGCGTTGTCGCCGGTGAGGGTGAAGGTGGCGCTCTTCAGGCCCGCCTCCTCGCCCGGCGTCTCCTCCAGGAGCTCGGTCTTGAAGCCACGCTCGGCGGCCCAGCGCAGGTACATGCGCAGCAGCATCTGGGCCCAGTCCTGGCTGTCGGTGCCGCCAGCGCCGGCGTGCACGGTGACCACCGCCGGCCCGGAGTCGTACTCGCCGGTGAACAGCGCCTCCTCCTGGAGCCGCGCGACGGCGCGGCCCAGCCGGTCGATCGTCCGCTCCAGCTCGCCCTGCCACTCGGCGTCCTCGCCGGCCAGCTCGAGCATGCTGTCCAGCTCGGCGGTGTCGTTCTCGAGGCTCTCGATCGTGTCCAGGCGGCCCTGCACGCGGGAGCGCTCGGCGGAGCTGCGGGCGGCCGTGCGCTGGTCATCCCAGAAACCCGGCGCCTCCATCTCCCGGTCGAGCTCCTCGCGGCGGCGATCGAGCGCCTCCGGGTCGAAGGTCGTGCGCGCCCACTCCACCCCGGAGCGGAGCTCCGCGATGGCGTCCTTCAGCTCATCCAGCGAGCGTGGCTCGCGTGCCTCCCGGTCCGCTGCCATTCAGGCTCCGTGGCACTTCTTGAACTTCTTGCCCGACCCGCACCAGCAGGGTTCGTTGCGGCTGAGGTCGCGGGACGGGTCGACATGGCGCTGCTCGACCACGGGGTAGAGCTCGTCGTCCTCCTGGTCGCCGCCCGGATCGCTCGCGGCCAGCGTCTCCAGCCCGGCGGCGTCCGCGTGCTGGTAGCTCAGGTCGGTGCGCGGGCCGCCGGTCGGCAGCGGCGCGGGGCCGGCGCCGCCCGAGCCGTCGCCGGGCGTGACCTCGACCTCGGCATGCATCAGCGCGCGCACGACCTCCTGCTGGATCAGCCCGCTCATCTCGCCGAACATCTCCTGGCCCTCGCGCCGGTACTCGACCAGCGGATCCTTCTGGGCGTAGCCGCGCAGGCCGATGCCCTGGCGCATGTAGTCCATGTTGTCGAGGTGCTCGCGCCAGCGCACGTCGGTCACCTGGAGGGTGATCCACCGCTCGATGTTGCGCGTCAGCTCCTCGCCCCACGTCCGCTCGCGCTCCTCGTAGTACTCGCTCGCATCGGCGTAGAGGATCTCGGTCAGCTCCTGCTGGGCGGGCTGCTGCGCCTTCATCTCCTGCACCGGTACGCGGGTCGGGTAGACCGAGTGAAGCGCCACCCAGAGGCCGTCCCAGTCCCAGTTCTCGGCGTAGTCGCCCTCGGCGTGGCCCGCCACGACCTCCTCGATGACGTCGTAGATCCACTGCATCACGTCCTGGTGGATGTCGTCGCCGCGGAGGATCTCCTGGCGCCGCGCATACACCTGCTTGCGCTGCTCGTTGAGGACGTCGTCGTACTTGACGACGTTCTTGCGGTTGACGAAGTGGAACTCCTCGACCTTCTTCTGCGCACCCTCGATCCGCTTGGTCAGCATGCCGTGCTCGATCGGCTCGCCGTCCGAGGGGCCGAGCTTGTCCAGGATCGTGAAGATGCGGTCGCCGGCGAACAGGCGGATCACGTCGTCCTGCGCCGACAGGAAGAAGCGCGTCTCACCCGGGTCGCCCTGGCGGCCGGAGCGGCCTCGCAGCTGGTTGTCGATCCGCCGCGACTCGTGCCGCTCGGTGCCGAGCACGTAGAGGCCGCCCCGGTCGGACACGCCCTCGCCAAGCTTGATGTCCACGCCGCGGCCCGCCATGTTGGTCGCGATCGTGACCGCGCCCGGCTGGCCGGCGTTCTCGATGATGTGCGCCTCGCGCTCGTGGTTCTTCGCGTTCAGCACCTCGTGCTCCACCCCGCGCCGGCCGAGCAGCGTGGACAGGTGCTCGGAGACCTCGACCGAGATCGTGCCCACCAGCACCGGCTGGCCGACCTCGTTGCGCTCGACGATGTCGTCCACCACCGCGGCGTACTTCTCCTCGCGCGTCTTGAAGATGAGGTCGTCGCGGTCGAGCCGGGCCACCGGCACGTTGGTCGGGATCGGCACGACCTCGAGGCCGTAGATCTCGTGGAACTCGGCGGCCTCGGTGGCGGCCGTGCCGGTCATCCCGGCGAGCTTCTCGTACATCCGGAAGTAGTTCTGGATCGTCACGGTGGCGACGGTGACGTTCTCCTCCTGGATGCGGACGCCCTCCTTGGCCTCCACCGCCTGGTGCAGGCCCTCCGACCAGCGCCGGCCCTCCATGATGCGGCCGGTGAACTCGTCGACGATCTTCACCTCGCCGTCGATGACGACGTACTCGTCGTCCTTCTTGTAGAGCTCCTTGGCCTTGATCGCCTGGATCAGGTGGTTGACGAGCTGGCCGTTCTCGGGCGCGTAGAGGTTCTCGACGCCAATCGTCTTCTCGATCTTGTCCACGCCCGACTCGGTGGGGCTGGCCAGGTGGAACTTCTCGTCCACCTCGTAATCCTCGCCCTCGTTCAGATCGCGCACGGCGCGGGCGAAGGCGTAGTAGGTCTCGGCGGCCTGCTCGGGCTCACCGGAGATGATCAGCGGCGTCCGCGCCTCGTCGATCAGGATCGAGTCGACCTCGTCCACGATCGCGTACCAGTGGCCGCGCTGCACGGTGTGCTCGATCGCGGGCGCCATGTTGTCGCGCAGGTAGTCGAAGCCGAACTCCGAGTTGGTGCCGTAGGTGACGTCACAGGCGTAGGCCGCGCGGCGCTCGTCGTCGGGCATCATGCTCTGGATCACGCCGACCGAGATGCCCAGCGCCTGGTAGATCGGGCCCATCCAGGCGGCGTCGCGGCGGGCCAGGTAGTCGTTGACGGTGACCAGCTGGACGTTGACGCCCGCGATCGCGTTCAGGTACAGCGGCAGCGTCGCCACCAGGGTCTTGCCCTCGCCGGTCTTCATCTCCGCGATCTTGCCCTCGTGCAGCACCATGCCGCCGACCAGCTGGACGTCGAAGGGGCGCATGCCGAGCGTGCGCTTGGAGGCCTCGCGGACGGCGGCGAACGCCTCCGGAAGGATCTCCTCCAGGCTGTCGCCCTGGTCGAACGCCTCGCGGAACTCGACCGTCTTGGCGGCGAGCTCGTCGTCGGTCAGCTTCTCGAACTCGGCCTCGAGGTCGTTGACCTGGCGCACCCGGGTCTCCATCCGCTTGAGGGTGCGTCCCTCGCCCGCGCGCAGGATCTTCTGGAAAACGCTCATGTCGGATGGATCGTACCAACCATGGTTTGACGGTCCGTTGTACGGTGCGCGGCCATGCCGATCCTTCTCTCCCTGGCGGCGTCGCTGCTGTGGGGCGTCGCCGACTACCGCGGCGGGCTGGCCAGCCGCGCCCATCCCCTGCTGACGGTGGCGGCCGTCAGCCAGGCGGCCGGCCTGGCCGCGCTGCTGCTGGCGGTCGCGCTGCACGGCGTCGCGGTCTCGTCCGCCGCGGTGGCCGAGGGCGCCGCGACCGGCGTGCTGGGCGCGATCGCGATCTCGGCGTTCTACCGGTCGCTGGCGATCGGGTCGATGAGCATCGCGGCGCCCGTGCTGGCGACCAGCGCGGCAATGCCGGTGCTGGTCGGCATCGCCTCGGGCGACCGCCCGTCGGCCGTGCAGTCCGCCGGGATCGTGGCGGCGCTGGCCGGCGTGGTGCTGGCATCGCGGGAGCCCGCGGGGCGGGGCGACGCGCACGACAGGGCGGCGCAGCGACGCAGCTTCCTGCTGGCGCTGGTCGCGACCCTGGCGGTGGGCGGGCAGCTGGTGCTGCTGTCCGCGGCGGCGGACACGGATCCGCTGCTGGGCGTGACCGTCAGCCGCACCGTCTCGCTCGGCCTGATGCTCGTCGCGGTGCTGATCGTCCGGCCGGCCTTCTCGCGGCATGCGGTGCCCAACCTCTCGCTGATCGGCATCCTCGACTCGCTGGCGAACCTGAGCTATGCGGCGGCGACCACCGGCGCCTACCTCTCGGTGGCCGCCGTGCTGTCGTCGCTCTACCCGGTGGTGACCGTGGGCCTGGCGCACCGCCACCTGGGCGAGCGGCTGGCCGGACCGCAGCGCGTCGGCGTGGTGCTCGCGCTGGCCGGCGCGGCGGCGATCAGCGCCGGGTAGACGCAACGCCCGCCGCGACCCGCCCGGCACGCTTCCGGCGCGCGATCGTGACGAATCGCCGATTGGGGTCAGAGCCCAATCATTCCCGCGTGCGCCGTGCGCCACCGGATCGGCACACAACGGCACGGACCCGTCACGCGCGGGGCTACGCCTCCATGCGGGTCGGCTCGATCAGTCCGTAGTTGCCGTCGCGCCGCTTGTAGATGACGTTGACCTCGTCGTTCTCCGAGTTGACGAAGACGAAGAAGTCGTGACCGATCAGCTCCAGCTGGAGCATGGCCTCCTCGTCCGACATCGGCTTCATGTTGAACTGCTTCGTCTTGACGATCACCGCTTCGTCCTCCTCGGGCAGCGTCGCGACCTGCTCCGGCCCGGGCGCGACATGGGTGGCGATGTGGTGGGCTCCCTTGCGGGAGCGGCGGTTGCGGTAGCGCTTGACCTGGCGCTCGAGCTTCTCCGACACGAGGTCGATGGACGCGTACATGTCGGTCGACGACTCGCGGGCGCGCAGCACCGGCCCCTTCGTCCAGATGGTCGCCTCGGCGACCTGATCCTGCTGGATGCTGGGGTTGTGCTCGACGATCAGCTCCAGCTCCACCCGGCTCTCGTCCGAGAGGTGCCGCGACAGCTTTCCCAGCTTACGCTCCGCGTACTGGAAGAGGGAGTCGGTGACGTCGAGGTGCCTGCCCTTCACCTGCAACCGCATCGGTGTGCTCCTTCCCCGGGGGAACTCGGTGAGGTTCCCATCATACGACGGCATGGAGGCCGCGGCGGGGCAGCGGGATGGTGAAACGCACCGCGGTGCCCTGCCCGGGCGACGTCTCCAGGCGGAACTCGCCGCCCGCCAGCAGCACCCGCTCGCGCATCGCGTCCAGACCCAAGTGCAGCCGCATCCGCGACCGGTCGAGCGCCTGCTCGGCGTCGAAGCCGATGCCGTCGTCGGCGATCTCGCCGTGGATCGCCTCGTCGTGCTCGCGCAGCTCGATCAGCACCTCCTGCGCCCCGGCGTGCTTGCGGCAGTTCGCCACGGCCTCCTGGACGACCCGGTAGACGAGCAGCTCGACCGGCTGCGGGTGGCGCCCGACCTCCAGCCGCACCGTTACCTCCACGCCGGTCTCGCGGCGGAGCTGCCCGGCCAGCTCGGACAGGGCCGGCTCGAGTCCGCCCGCCTCCAGCAGCGGCGGCCGCAGCTCGAACATCAGCCGCCGCGTCCGCTCTGTCGCCGCCGCCAGCAGGTCGCGCGCGGCCGTCACCGGCACCACCGCGTCGCCGTGCACGCTGCGCGCCACCCGGTCGAGCGAGAACAGCGTCGCCGTCATCACCTGCACGGTGTCGTCGTGGAGCTCCGCCGCGATCCGCGACCGCTCCTCCTGCTCGGCCCGCAGCAGTTCGCCCAGCACCCAGCGCCGCCGCTGCTCGCTCTCGCGCAGCGCCTCCTGGGCCCGCCGCAGCTCGGTGACGTCGACGATCGTGCCGATGGCGCCGGTGATCGCACCGTCCTCGGTCGTCAGCGGCACCGCCGAGACGATCGTGGTGCGGCGGTCGCCGTCCTTGCGCACCAGCCCCAGCTCGTACGTCGCGGAGACGCCCTCCTCGCGCGAGCGCTGCTGCTGGGCCAACTGCCCGCGGCTGTCCTCGGAGATGAACCGCTCCCAGCCGCGCCCCATCGCCTCCTCCGGGGCGATGCCGAGGATGCGGCAGTAGGCCGGGTTGACGTAGACCACGTTCAGCCCCTCCATCTGCCAGACGCCGGCCACGTTGTTCTCGGCGAGGCTCCGGTAGCGGGCTTCGCTGTCGCGCAGGGCGCGCTCCGCCTCCTTGGACGCCGTGATCTCGACGGCCACCCCCTGCACCACGTCCTGCTCGCCGTTCTCGCCGGGCAGCATGATGGCCCGGTCGTCCATCCAGTGCACCGAGCCGTCGCGGTGCAGCAGGCGGTAGCTGTCCGTGTAGGAGCCGCCCTCCTCGATGAACCGTTTGTAGGCGTCGTCCGCGCGCTGGCGGTCGTCCGGATGCAGCGCGTCCGGCCAGGACACGAGCCCGACCTCCCAGTCGGCCGCGGCGATGCCGGTGACCTGCTCGATCTGCGGGCTGATGTGGAGCGGCGTGCCGTCGCGCAGGTGGACGTAGGTGATGGCGGGGACGTGGTTGATCAGCGAGCGGTGCAGGATCTGCGCGCGGCGCGTCTCGGCCAGCAGCCGCTCATTCTGCTCCACCAGCAGGTGCCGGTCGATGGCCGCGGCGGCCAGCCGGGCCAGCCGCGCCGCCTCGGCCTTCTCCACGGCGCCCACCACCCGCCCGGCGCCCGCGAAGAATGCCTCCAGCACCCAGATCCCGTCGGCGATGTCGAGCACGGGGACGAACAGGATCGTGTGGCTCCCGACCCGATCGAGGAACTCGCGCATCGCCTGGTCGGCGCCGGCGACCGCCTCGTCGAGCGAGGCGACCAGCACCTCGTCCGAGCGCAGGCTCGCGCTCAGCGTCTCCGCGTCGCCCCCGTAGGCGGGAAGCGCCATCTCGGTGTCCGTCACCTCGGGGTGGCTGAGCGCGCCGTGCCAGGCGACGATCCGCACCGTGTGGGCGGCGGGCTCGTAGCGGCAGAAGGTGACGTGGTCGGCTGCCAGGCCGCGGCAGGCGTACTCGAGCAGCGCGTCGAGCAGCGAGGGCGGCGAGTCGTGGCCGGGCGTCTCCTGCACCCCGGAAGCATCACACAGCGGGCGGACCGCGCTCCTCCCCTGTTTGGGGTACCTGGTGCGGGTACGACCGGTCGACCACCCGGGCCAGCGCGACGCCGTCCACCCGCTCGGCCCCGGCGTCGCGCAGCGCCCGCCCGCAGGCCGACAGCGTCGCCCCGGTGGTGAGCACGTCGTCCACCAGGACGACCCGGCGGGGGACGCCGGCCCGCGCGGTGAACGCGTCGCGGACGTTGCGGCGGCGGGCAACCGGGTCGAGCCCGCGCTGCGGCCGGCGATGGCCGCGCGAGCGCAGCAGCGGCTCCGCCGGCAGCCTCCACCGCTGCGCCAGCGACCGCGCCAGCAGCTCCGGTGGATGGCCGCCGCGCTGCACGGTGCGCCAGCGGTCGCCCGGCACCCACGTCACCAGATCGGCGCCGGGCGGCGGCACGACGATCGCGATCAGGCCGGCCCCGTGGTTGGCCAGCGCACGCAGCGATCCACCCTTGAGCCGGTGCGCGAGCGAGCGGCCGAGCCCGGCGTGGGCCACCGCGGCCCGCGCCGTGGTGTATCCCAGCCGCCGCCCGCGGCACTCGCGGCAGGCGTCCAGCGCACGGACGGTGGGCGCACCGCAGCGCTCGCAGATCGGGCCGTCCAGCAGCGGCAGCAGCGCCAGGCAGTGGGCGCACACGAGCGGCCCCGACCGGGCGCAGAGCGCGCAGCGGCCGGGCAGCAGCAGGTCGAGCAGGGAGGGCATCGGGCCACCCTAGGCGGGCGCGTGTGCCGTGTCGGTCGCGAGCCGCGCCGGAAGTGTCAGGATCCGGCGCGAAGCGATGCCAGCCGGCCCTCGATCGCCCCGCGGTTGCGCTCCAGCTCGGCATGATCCTTGGCCGGGATGAACCGCGACTCCGGGCCGGAGCGGGGCACCAGCAGGTACGCGGAGTCGAGCCACGAGGTCAGCTCTCCGACCAGCCGCTCGAACTGCACGGCCGGGCGGCCGTCGACCGTCTTGTCCACCCGAAACCAGGTCCAGTCGGGGTCGATGCCGTCCACGGCGGCCGCGTCCACCAGGAACGTGTTCGTGTTGAAGACGCGCACCGCGTCCTCGTCGAACCCGGCCGGCAGCCGGAAGCTCTCGAGCACGACCGGCCGCCCGTCCACCCGCGCCGGGATGCCGCCGTGGTCGCCCGCCCACTTCTCGACCACCTCCACGGTCAGCGGCGCGCCCCGCTCCAGGTGCCAGCCCAGCACCAGCGGATCGACCGCGGCCCCCAGGTTGTCGAGGTTGGCGAGCCACAGCACCTTCACACCGGCCTCACGCAGGCGCGCGGCGGCCCCGCTCCGGGCCATCGCGTCGGGCAGGTCGCCGTGGCCGGTCGCGTGGATGCTGGGCCTGCCGTCGTCCTCGCGGAAGAGCGACCCCTCCGGCGTCAGCCGCAGCGACGCGCCCTGCGTGAAGGTCGAGACCCGGCCGCCCGCGTCGCGGCCGGCCAGCGCCTCCTCGATCGGCCCGGCCGTCGCATGGCTCGTCATCAGCAGCATCGGCAGCGGCGCCCCGGCGCGCGCCTCCCAGTGCTCCCGCTCGGCCAGCCGGGCGTCCAGGAACGTGACGCCGGGAACGGCGTCCACCAGCGCCTTGACCACCCCGCCCATCCGCGTCGCCATGCCGCCCGCCAGCACCACCAGCGCCAGCTCGCCACGGCTCATCGCCTCCATGCCGAGGGCGATCAGCCGCCGCCCGGCATCCGAGTTCCGCTCGGGGAGCGGCACCACATCGCCTGGCGCGGGCGGCTCGACGGCGCCCCGAACGCGGTTCGCGTCGGGCCCGGCGTGGAGCAGCCGGCCTGCCCAGTCCAGCAGCCGCTCGTCGCTGAACCCGCCGCGGTCGAGCACCTGCCTCGTGCCGGGGTCGAGCGCCGCCAGTTCCGTTGCCAGGTCAGGCATTCGTGAATCCGTAGGGCGGGCGGGCGACACCCAGCTCCGTGACGATGGCCGTGATGTTGGCTGCCGGGGTCACGTCGAACGCCGGATTGTAGATGCCGACCCCGGCCGCCGCCCCGGCGGCCAGCTCGCCGTCCGCGCGGTGCTCGATCGGGATCCCCTCGCCGGACGCGATCGCTGGATCGATCGTGGAGGTCGGCGCAGCGACGTACATGGGGACACCGTGCGCGGCCGCCAGCACGCTCAGCGCATACGTCCCGATCTTGTTCGCCGCATCGCCGTTGGCGGCGATCCGGTCGGCCCCGGTGACCACGGCCTGCACGCGGCCCTGGGCCATCAGCCAGCCGGCCATCGAGTCCGCCACCAGCGTCGCCGGGATCCCGTCCTCGACCAGCTCCCACGCTGTCAGCCGCGCGCCCTGGAGCAGCGGGCGGGTCTCGTCCACCCACACCGAGATCGTCGGGTCACGCCGGTGGGCGGAGCGGACGATGCCGAGCGCGGTGCCGTAGCCGCCGGTGGCGAGGGCTCCGGCGTTGCAATGGGTGAGCACGGCCGCTCCGGCCGGGATCAGCTCGGCGCCGTGCTCGCCGATGGCGACGCAGCGCTCCACCTCCTCGCGGTGCAGCGCCCGCGCGGCATCCTCCAACCGCTCCACCAGCTCCCCGTCCGCCGTGGCGGCGGCGACGGCGCGCATCCGCTCGATCGCCCAGGAGAGGTTGACCGCGGTCGGCCGCGCCGCGGCCAGGCCGGCGCAGGCACGCGCCAACTCGTCGCGGCCCCCGCGCGCGGCCACGGCGACCCCGTAGGCGGCCGCGACGCCGATCGCGGGCGCGCCGCGCACGACCATCGTCCGGATCGCCTCGGCCAGCTCGGGCCAGGCCGCGTAGCTGCGCTCCACCCGCTCGCCCGGCAGCAGCCGCTGGTCGAGCAGGACGACGCGGCCGTCCTCGAGCCGCGCGATCCGGTCGGGCTCGATCGTCATGGCGCGGGAAGGACTAGGTGCCTTCGTCCCAGGAGTCGAGATAGTGCCGCTGCTCGGCGGTCAGCGTGTCGATCTCGACGCCCATGCTGGCCAGCTTCAGCCGCGCGATCTCGTCGTCGATCTCGCGGGGAACGTCGTACACCTTCCGCTCCAGCGTGCTGTGGTTTCGGACGACGTGCTCGGCGGCGAGCGCCTGGTTGGCGAAGCTCATGTCCATCACCGAGGCCGGGTGGCCCTCGGCGGCGGCCAGGTTGACCAGCCGTCCCTCGGCCAGCAGGAAGAGCCGCCGGCCGTCGGCCATGTCGAACTGCTCCACCAGCGGCCGGGCGACGCTGCGGCCGACGGCGAGGTCATGCAGCGCCGGGATCTCGATCTCGACGTTGAAGTGGCCGGTGTTGGCGAGGATGGTGCCGTCCCGCATCGTCTCGAAGTGCTCGCGCCGCAGCACGTGCTTGTCGCCGGTCGCGGTCACGAAGATGTCGCCGACGCGGGCGGCGTCCGCCACTGGCATCACGCGGAACCCGTCCATCACGGCCTGGAGCGCGCGCAGCGCATCGACCTCGACGACGACGACGTGCGCGCCCAACCCGCGGGCGCGGTCGGCCAGCCCACGGCCGCACCAGCCGTAGCCGCAGACGACGAACGTGCGGCCCGCGAGCAGCACGTTGGTGGCCCGCAGGATGCCGTCCAGCGTGGACTGGCCGGTGCCGTAGCGGTTGTCGAACAGGTGCTTGGTGTTGGCCTCGTTGACGGCGACGATGGGGAAGCCCAGCCGCCCCTCGCGCTCCAGCGCGCGCAGGCGGATGACGCCGGTCGTCGTCTCCTCGGTGCCGCCCATGATCTCGCCCAGCAGATCCTGCCGCTTCGAGTGCAGCACCCCGATCACGTCGGCGCCGTCGTCCATCGTTATGTGCGGACGGTGGTCGACCGCCGCGTCGATGTGGCTGTAGTACGACCGCTCGTCCTCGCCGTTGACGGCGAACACCGAGACGCCGTGCTCGACCACCAGCGCCGCGGCGACGTCATCCTGCGTGGACAACGGGTTGGAGGCGCACAGCACGACGTCGGCGCCGCCGGCGCGCAGCGTCCGCATCAGGTTGGCGGTCTCGCTGGTGACGTGGAGGCAGGCGGCCACGCGGACGCCGTCCAGCGGCCGCTCGCTCGCGAACCGGTCGCGGATCGCGGCCAGCACCGGCATCTGCCGGTCGGCCCAGTCGATCCGGCGGACGCCGTCGGCGGCGAGGCCGAGGTCGCGCACGTCGTGGCGGACGGTGGTGCTCATCGCGGCCGATGATAGCCAGCGGCCGCGCGGCGCGCCGTCAGACGTCGGCGATGCGGCGCTTCAGCTCGCCGATGCGCTCGACCGGCGTCGGGTCGGTGCCCGCGGCCAGCGCGGCGTGGTAGCTGACCCAGTCGCCGTGCGCCACCATGGAGAACGCCCGCGCGCTGGCGGACTCGCCTGCTCCGCGCACCTGCTCGACCAGCACTGCGTCCTCGGCGATCAGCTCGCAGGTGGCGTCGATCATGCGGCGCATCTCCGGCCCCTCCGACTCGTCGCGCAGGACGACGGCGGCGAACAGATCGCGGGGCGCCCTGACCCAGCCCATGATCTCGTTGTGGTCGAGCTCGGGGAAGGCGTGGCTGAAGGCGTGGATCTTCGCGTTCTCGTTGAGCTGCGTCTTCCAGCGATACGCCACCGCCGCCATCGGCCCGCTGCCGTAGATCAGCGGCACGGTGCCCGCCAGCCGCGAGCCGAGGGACGCCGCGGCCTCCCGGTCGACCAGCTCGACGCCCCGCGCGGCCTGCTCGGCGATGTCATCGGGGGCGAGCCGGCGTGCCGCGAAGGCGCCGGCCAGCGCGCCGAACAGGTAGCCGAGCGCCGCCCGCGGCTGCATCCCGCCGGGCACGCACGCGAACGGCATGCTCCACTCCTCGGCCAGATCGCCCAGCGTCCCGCCGGAGCCGACGGCCAGCACGCTCGATCCCTGGTGGTGCGCGCGCTGCGCGCAGGACAGCGTCTCGGCGGTCTCGCCCGAGTAGCTGACGCACACGACCAGCGTCTCCGGCCCCGCCCAGCGGGGGATGCCGAAGCCGCGCACGCGGGTGATCGGCACCGGGCAGAGCCCGGCGATCAGCGAGCGCAGCAGCTCGCCGCCCATCGCGGAGCCGCCCATGCCGGTGACGACGACGGCGGCCGGCGCGCGCAGCCGGTACCCCGCGCCGCGGCCGATCCGGTCGCCTTCGCGCAGGTGGTCGGGCAGCGCGGCGATCGCCTGCTCCATCACCTCGGCGCCTACCACACCACACCGTCCCTGCCGACAACGCGATCCACGACCTCCATTCCACCCTCGATCCGGGCTCCTGGCAAGAGCACGGACCGCACCACCCGCGCGCCGGCGGCCACGACGGCGCCGGCGCCGACCACGGAGCGCTCGACCCGCGCGTCGTCGGCGACCTCCGCGCTGGCGTCCACCGCGGAGGCGTCGGAGGCATGGTCGAGGTTGGCGCGCAGGTAGCTCTCCGGCGTGCCGATGTCGATCCAGCTGTCGCGGCTGGCGCGGCCGTAGAGGCCGTGGCCGACCAGGCGCGGGAACACCTCGCGCTCGACCGAGCAGGCGACGCCGGGCGCGATCAGCTCGAGCGCGGACGGCTCCATCACGTAGGTGCCCGCGTTGATCGTGTCCACGTCCATCTGTTCCGGCGTCGGCTTCTCGATGAACGCCTCGACGGCGCCGTCCGCGGCCGTGCGGACGAGCCCGTAGCGGCTGGGATCCTCGACGTGGTGCAGGGCGATCGTGGCCCGGGCCCGGCGCGAGCGGTGGAACGCGACCAGGGCGGTGAGGTCGAGGTCGGTGAGGATGTCGCCGTTGCAGACGAGGAAGGTCTCCCCCAGCCCGCGGGCCGCGTTCTCGATCGCGCCACCGGTGCCCAGCGGCTCGTCCTCGACCACGTACTCGAGCTCGTCGCCGAAGTGGTCCCGGATCGCGTCGGGCAGATAGCCGCAGGCCAGGATCACCCGCGTCGCGCCGTGCTCGCGCAGGTGCGCGACCTGGTGCTCGAGGAAGGGCCGGTTCGCGATCGGCAGCATCGGCTTGGGCAGCCATTCGGTCAGCGGCCGCAGGCGGGTGCCCTGGCCGCCGACCAGCACCACTGCGATCACGCCGGGACCTCCGCCGCCCCCGGCCGGCCGACGGACTCGTAGACGAAGCCGGCCGCACGGGCCTGCGCCGGGTCGAGCAGGTTGCGGCCGTCCACGATCAGCGGGTTCGCCATCGCCTCCAGCACGGCGGGGGACGCGACCGAGCGGAACTCGCCCCACTCGGTGACGATCACCAGCGCCTCGGCGCCGCTGACGGCCTCCAGCAGCGATCCGGCCAGGTCGATCCCGTCGCCGAGCAGGGCGCGCGCGTTGGCGGTCGCGACCGGGTCGTAGGCGACGACCTCGGCGCCCTCCGCCACGAGGCGGGCGGCGAGCACCAGGCTGGACGCCTCGCGCATGTCGTCTGTGTTGGCCTTGAAGGCGAGGCCGAGCAGGGCGACCCGGCGGCCGCGGAGCGGCCCCAGGTGGCGCTCCAGCTTGCTCACCACGCGCCGCTTCTGCAGCTCGTTCACCTCGATCACCGAGGTCAGCAGCTGGAAGTGGTAGCCGGTGTTGCCCGCCAGCTGCTTGAGCGCCTGCACGTCCTTGGGGAAGCAGTTGTGGACGACGATGCCGCCGCCGGTGACGAAGGTGTGCGCCTCCGGCACCTCCAGCGAGAAGACCGGCTCGCCGGTCGGCGTGCGGCGGCGGATGGCCGTGATCGGCGCCCAGACCACGCGCTGCACCAGCGGGCCGGGCTGCTGGAGCCCGCGCGACGCGAAGGCCAGCGGGTCGACCGACGGCAGCGGGGCGGACACGAGCAGCGGTAGCGGCGTGCCCACCTGCAGCCGCCCGGCCTCGACCACCTCGGTCTCCACGCCGGCCAGCGTCACGAACGGGTGGTCGGCGGTGGTGCGGACGCGCGCGCCCGACTCGACCTCGACCTCGACCAGCTCCTCGTCGTGGTCGCGGCGGGTGACCAGCGACACCGGCAGGAACTCGGGCTCCTCCTCGCCCACCCGCCATGCCAGCACCTCGAGCGCGTCCACGTCGCGCTCGAACAGCTCCTCCAGCGCGATCTCGTCCACCTCGTCGCCGGTGCGCACCGTGATGCGCTCGTCGCCGGGCAGGCAGCTGCCGCCGTAGCCGATGCCGGGGCGCAGGAAGTGGCCGCCGATCCGCTCGTCCAGCCCCATCGCGTGGGCGACGACGGCGACGTCGGCGCCGACCTCCTCGCAGACGTTGGCGATCTCGTTGATGAATGAGATCTTCGTGGCCAGGAAGGCGTTGGAGGCGTACTTGATCATCTCGGAGCTGGACGGGTCGGTGCGCACGATCGGGGCGTCCACGTTGTGGTAGAGCGCCTCGACGACGTCGCCGTCGGCCCGGTCGAAGCTGCCGATCACGATCCGGTCGGGCTCCATGAAGTCGGCGATCGCGCGGCCCTCGCGCAGGAACTCGGGGTTCGAGGCGTAGCCGACGTCCTGCCGCCCGCGCGCGTCCAGCTCGGTGCGCAGCCGCTCGCCGGTGCCCACCGGCACCGTGCTCTTCATCACCAGCACGATCCGCTCGTCGAGGGAGGGAAGCTCGTCGATCACCCGGTGCACGCGGGAGAGATCGGCGTCGCCGGAGTGCGTGGGCGGCGTGTCCACGCAGACGAACACCACGCGGCACTGCGCGAACACCTCCTCCATGTCCAGCGTGAAGTGCAGGCGCTCGCGGTTGCGCTCCAGCAGCCGCTCGATCCCGGGCTCGTAGATCGGCACCCGGCCCTCGCGCAGGTCGGCGACCCGCTGGGGCAGGATGTCGCGGCAGACGACCCGGTGGCCGAGGTCGGCGAAGCAGGTCGCCGTGACCAGCCCGACGTAGCCGACGCCGATCACCCCGATGGCGCTGGTCTTGGCCGCGGCGCTCACCGCACCGGCTTGAGCGAGCGCGCGATCGCGATCATGGCCGAGTTGGACAGGTCGTCGCGCAGGGTGTTCTGCACCCAGTAGGCCACGCCGCCCTGGACGATCGCGATCATGTGGACGTGTGAGCCGTTCAGGTAGAACCGGTAGGTGCGGCCGTCGAGGTTCCGCGTCTGATCGGCGCCCTGCAGGATGGGCGCGTCCGTGAACCTCGTCTCCTCGATGCCCCAGTACGCGCCGGCCAGGTTCGGCATCGCGAACACGGCGTACATCGAGTTCCAGCCCTTCCCCGCCTCGGCCAGGTTGTACGTGCGTGCCGGCATCGTCGACGTGTAGCTGTCGAACTCGGAGGCCGTCTCCTGCACGGTCGGGTACAGCACCGGGAAGTGCAGGCTGTGCTGCGCGGTCTGGAAGTACGTCTTGTAGGCCTGGTCGTCGCGAACGATGTCGGAGGGCAGGCCGGTGGGGCTGGCCTGCTTGGGCGGCTTGACGGCGGTGCGGCCGGTGAACGGCTTGCCGACGACGACCACGAGGTCGGTGGCGTACGTGAAGCTGGCCGGCAGCGGCGCGGTCTGGGCGTTGCCCAGCACGTGGGCCACGTCGTTCGCCGCGTTCTGGCCGCCGGGCCGGAAGTAGACCCAGTTCTGGGCGTAGCTGAAGGTCGGGGCGGCGACCTGGCTGACGTCCACCTGGTAGCCGAACTTCTGGAGCGCGGAGCCGCCCTTGGCGGCGGCGCCGGTGCGGCCGTTGCCGTTGACGACGGTCAGGGAGACGCCGGCCGGCGGCACCTTCGGCTCCCACGCCGCCGGCGGCTTGGGGCCGCCCTTGCCGGTGGGCAACGTCGCCTTGGCCACGGCCTGCGGGTGCTCGAAGACGTAGACGGCGTGGCGCATCGCGTCGGGCGTCGCCTCGACCACCGAGGCGTCGCCGACCATCGTGCTGATCGCGTCCAGCCGCGAGGAGACGACGTGCCCGCGGCTCTCGTAGGCCAGCGTCGCGTAGGACAGCATCGTCTCCGCGCTGGGCGGCCCGTTCTTGCTCGTCACCTGCACCGAGCTCGCGATCGTCTCGGCCACCGTCCTGAAGGTCGAGATCTGGTCGATGCCGATGCCGTGCAGCTTCTCCGACGCGCGCGCCTGGAAGGCCTGGAGGAACACCTGCTGGCGGGCGTTGCGGTAGAAGTCGGAGTCGGTGTGGCGGTAGCGCGAGTAGGCCAGCGCGTCCGTGCCGCGGAGCAGCTGGTACCCGGGCTTGATGTCGAGCTGCGAGTACTGCTCGGTGCCCGGCGTGTTGACGTGGTAGTAGTGCTGGTCGACCGGGACGTAGACCCCACCAAACGCGTTGACCAGCCGGGTGAAGCCGCTGAAGTCGATCACGATCAGGTAGTTGACGTCGACGTTGGTGACCTCCTCGACCGTCTTCAGCGCCAGCTTCACGCCCCCGCTCTCGTAGGCCGCGTTGATCTTGTCCTGGCCGTGGCCGGGGATGTTCACGTAGAGGTCGCGCGGAAGCGAGAGCAGGGAGATGATCTTGGTCGCCGGGTCCATCCGCACCAGCATCAGCGTGTCCGACCGCGAGTCGCCCTTGCCGTAGCTCTCGCGGTGGTCGGAGCCGATCACCAGCGCCGTCACCGGCTCGTTGGCCGTGGGCAGCTGATGCAGGCCCGCCTTCGCCTGATCCACGTTCGGATCGAGATTGCTGATCTGCGCCACCAGCCCGTGCGCCCACCAGGCGACGCCGCCGCCGACGGCGAGCAGGATCAGCACGATCGCCGCCACCGTCCAGAGCAGGATCCGCCGCCAGCGCGGCCCGCGCTTGCGCCCGCCTCCGCCGCCGCCGGAGCTGGCGTCGTAGACGTTCATCGGCCGTGTTGTGGTCGGTTCGAGTTCTTCCGGCACTGGGTCCTCAGCAAATCGCCCGGGGACCCGGGCGGGCCTCAGTATAGAACGGTGCTTCGCCGCGAAGGCACGGGTTCCTCACGTGCTCTCACCGTTCGCCAACCGTCGGGCGAACCCCACCAGCGAGCGCCGGTACCGCCCCAGGGACTCGATCTCGACGTATTCGTCGGGCCCGTGGTGGCCGCCGCCGGCCGGCCCGAACTCGATGCTGGGGATGCCGCGGCGCAGGAAGAACACGGCATCGGATGCGCCGTCGCGGCCGACCGCGGGGGCCGCCCCGCCGCCGGCGCCGCGAACCGCCTCGCGCAGCGTCTGGACGTGCGGCTGGGCCGGGTCGAGGTCGGCCGGCGGCAGTTCGTAGAGCGGCGTGATCGAGGCCGGTCCCAGCGCGCGGATCTGGGCCAGGATGGCGTCCGGGTCCTGGTTCGGCAGGTAGCGGATGTCCACGTCGATGCGGCAGTGGTCGGGCACCTTGTTGACGACGTCGCCGCCGGCGATGCGGCCGATGTTGATCGACGGCCGGTCGAACAGCGCGGAGCGGCCGTCGGCGAACGGCAGCTCGAGGATGCGGTCGTACAGCTCCATCGCCCGCAGGATCGCGTTGTTCCCCAGCCACGGCGTCGAGCCGTGGGCGGCGCGGCCCTCCACCTCGATTCGCAGCACGAGCACGCCCTTGGACTGGACGCCGATCTCGAGGTTGGTCGGCTCGCCGCAGATGACGAACTCGCCGACGTGACCCTCGGCCGCCAGGAAGGCGGAGGCCTTGCCGTCGGCGGGATCCTCCTCGGACTCCTCGTCGGGCACGATCAGGAGCTTGACCTTGACCCCGGGGATGGCGTCGCGGGCGTCGGCCAGGTCCGACAGCGCGGCCAGCATGCCGGCCAGGCCGCCCTTCATGTCGTAGGCACCGCGGCCGTAGATGCGGCCGTCCCGCCGCCACGGGGAGAACTGCTCGAGCCGGCCGGGGACGACGTCCACGTGGGCGTTCCAGACGATCGTCCGCGGCCCCTCACCGACGGCCGCAACGATGGCCGGGAGCCCGTTCGGGGCGTACTGGCGGTGGGCGATCGACCGGGCCTCGAGCCACCCCTTGAGGAACGCGAACGCCCCGTCGATGCCCTCGCGGCGCGAGGTGTCGTAGGAGATGAGGCGCTCGACGAGTGCGACTTCGTCGGCGGCGGACACGGCGGCGATTGTAGGCTACCCGGCCCGATGTCCACCCCGTCACTGTGGCAGCTCCAGGCCCCCTCGACGGCCGGCCGGCGGCTCGAGGAGCCGGTCGCCGCCGACGTCTGTGTGGTCGGCGCCGGCGTCACCGGCGGCGCCTGCGCGTGGCGGCTGCTCGAGCACGGGCTGAGCGTGGCGGTGCTGGATGCGCGCGCGGCGGCGGCCTCGGCCAGCGGCCGCAACGGCGGGTTCGCCGTCACCGGCACCGCCCTCGGCCACCCCGAGCTGGCGGCGCGGCTGGGCGACGCGGCGGCCATGCGCCTGCACCGGGCCAGCGAGCGGGCGCTCGAGGAGCTGGTCGAGACCGCGGCCGAGCTGGGCGTGCCCGAGGCGGTGCGCCGAACGGGCAGCCTGTGGATCGCCGCCGGCGACGAGGCGGACGAGTTGCGGGCGGCGGTCACGGCGCTGGGCGACGCTGGGATCGAGTGCGAGCGCGCCGACGGGCGGGTACCCGAGCCGATGCGCGGCCGGTACACGGCCGCTGCGTTCTTCCCACTGGACGCCGAGCTCCAACCCGCGCTGTGGGTGCGGACGCTGGTCGCGGCGGCGGCCGCGCGCGGCGCGAGCGTCTGGGAGGGGTCGCCGGTGCGAGGGATCGAGCGGGACGGCGCCGGGTGGGCCGTCCACACGCCGGAGGGCTCGGTCTCCGCACAGGCGGCGGTGCTGGCCTGCGACGGGCTGATCCCCCGCGTCGCCCCGTGGCTGGGCCGGCTGATCTATCCCGTCCGCGGGCAGGTGCTGGCAACCGAGGTGCTGCCGCCCGAACGGCGGGTGCTGGAGCTGCCCGCGCACTCCGACCACGGGTTCATGTACTACCGGCCGACGTCCGAGGGGCGGATCGTGCTCGGCGGCGGGCGGATGGCCGACCTCGAGGGTGAGTACACCGACGAGGAGGCGACCAGCGAGCCCGTGCAGGCGGCGCTCGACCGGTTCCTCGCCGAGCAGCTGGGGCTGGACGGCGTGGCCGTCGAGCACCGCTGGGCCGGGGTGATGGGCTTCTCCGCCGACCTGCTGCCGCTGGCGGGCGAGCTGCCCGGCCGGCCGGGGCTGCACGTCTGCGGCGGCTACAGCGGCGTCGGCAACACGCACGGATGGCAGTGCGGCCGCATGGTGGCCGACCTGATCGCGACCGGCAGCCACCCGCTCGCGGCCGACCTGACGCCGGCGCGCTTCGGCGACCGTCCGGCACCCGAGGCGCTCGAGAAGCGACGCAGCCGGGCGCTTCGTAGCAGCTGACGCCGGCGGTCAGCCGAGGTTGCGAACGAAGATGTCAAGCACGCCGTTCGTATCGCCGGGGACGAGCTTCGTGGCCCAGGAGACGAAGCCGACATGCAGGCCGTCGCCGCTGATCCCCGCCGCCCTGCTGCCATCGTCGCCCGCGACGCCGGCGGTGTTCACGCTGATCCGCTGGATGTCACCGGTCAGTCGATCCCAGCGGTAGACATCTTCGGTGCTCGTGTCGCCGGCGACCAGGTTCGTCGCGGTCGAATCGAATGCGACGTCGCTGCCGTCGGCGCTGATCGATGCCGCAGCGCTGAAATCGTTCCCCCGCTTCCCGGCGGGTGTCTGGCTGATCCGGACGGTCGTGTCGTCGACCTGGTCGTACAGGTAGACCTGGCCCGTGAGTACGCCATCGGCATCCTCCGCGTTGGCGCTGTAGGCGACGTAGCGGCCGTCTGCGCTGATCGAGGGCCAGTCGCCCGCGGCGATCCAGACGTAGTCCGTGCCGACGTTGCTCAGGTACGGGGCGGTGATCCGAGTCGTGCCGGTCATCCGGTCGCGGATGAAGACGTTCCTCGATGGTCCGTCGGGGTCATTGGCGATCAGGTTGTCGGCCGCGGAGCCGAAGGCGACGTAGCGGCCGTCACCGCTGATCGATGGTCTGGTGCTCTCGGAGTTTGCTTCGCCGCCGTCGGTCGCCGCGGTGACAAGTTCGGTCGCCTTGCTGTCGAGGTCACGAACGAAGATCTCCTGCTCGTACCTGGTGTCGCCGCTGACCAGATTCGTGGATCTGGAGATGAACGCGACGTGCTGCCCGTCCGCGCTGATCGCCGGTTCGGAGCCGCCGCGGTTGGCCTGGCCGCCATCGTTGCGAACGCTCACCCGAACGGTCGTTTCTCTCGTGCGGTCGTAGACGAACACGTCCTGTGTCGCGTTCGTATCGCGTTTCACCAGATTCGTGGCGTTGGACGAGAATGCGATATAGCGGCCGTTCGCGCTGATCGACGGCGAGAAGCTCACCGCGTTCGCCTGCTCACCCTGGCTCGAGACGCTGATCCGCCGCGTTGTGCCGGTCTTTCGATCACGCAGGAACACGTCGCGGACTCCGTTCGAGTCGCCGGCGACCAGGTTGGTCGCAACCGATGAGAACGCGACGTACCGGCCGTGGACGCTGACAGCAGGAGGTTCCTGCGACGAGGCGTCAGGGTTGCCGCTGTTGGCCTGCTCGCCACTGCTGGAGACGCTCACCCGTTCCGTGTTCGGCACGGCCGCATCCGCAACGGCGGCAGGCGACCCCGCCAACACCGACACCAGCACTCCCAGCACCAGCCCCGTCGTCGCTCGCACCCGCGCCACCCCCTGTGCCGATCGCTCGGCGTCCAGCGACCAGCAGGCTGCAGCGGCCGCTTGTAACGATCGTATCAGCTTCGGAGAGCCGCCGTGACGCCGATGTCCGGCGGCTATTCGGCGGTGGCGGCGGCTCCGCCGGCGGCGGCTCGGTCGGCGGCGGCTCGGGCGCGAGCGGCGCCGACGGCGGAGAGGCCGCGGGCGGCAGTGGCTCGTTCCACGAGGCGTCGGGGACGTCCGGCTCGGTCTCCGGCTGGAACCACGGGTAGTCGCCGGTCAGCAGCAGCAGGCCGTACGCCGAGTAGCGCACGTTGTAGCGCTGCGGCAGCTCCATCACCTCGAACATGCCCTGGGGCAGGCGGCCGAGGAAGAGGATCGTCCACCAGGCCAGGAACGACATCACGTTCTCGACCAGCAGCAGCAGATAGCTGATGATGTAGGCGGGGATCGAGAGGATGCTGCGGAAGAACGTGGTCAGCCGTGACAGGTGCTCGGGGTTGGTCGCCGAGACCTGGATCGGATACCCGTCGTCCGGCGATCCGGCGCCGAACGGCGGGAACCTGTCGGTCAGCAGGCTGTAGTAACACCGCACCCGGGTCGCGTAGCGCAGGAAGCCGATGTTGAAGTTGAACATGCCCTCGGGGTAGCGACCCGTGAAGAGGATCGCAAACCAGGCGATGAACGCCACGACCCCTGCGGCGATGCCGTAAAAGAACAGGACGATCAGGTGCGGGATGACCATGATCCCGCGGAAGAAGGTCGTCAGGCGAGACGCCTTCTCGTGGTACTCGAGCCGTGTATGTATCGGATAAGCCATGCGCGGGACCCTAACGAGCCCTCCGGACGGCGATTACCCCTCCGAAACCTCGACCAGCGCCTCGGCGAACGACTCCTCGCGCTTCGCGCGGAACACGTCGCCGTCGCCGCTCTCGGCCGCCTCGAGATCGGCCCGCGCCCGCTCCAGCCGCGCCCGCGCCTCCCCGGCGTCGATCTGGTCGCCGCGCACGGCCTCGCCGACCAGCACGACGGCCTCGTTCAAGCGCACCTCGATGAACCCGTGCGCCGTGGCCCACGAGTGCACCGTGCCCTCGGCGTCGGTCAGGTGCGTGCGGCCCGGCTTCAGGCTCGACACCAGCGGCGCGTGGTTCGCCAGCACGCCCAGCTCGCCGGCCGACCCCGGCACCACCACGATCTGCGCCTCGCCCTGGAACGCCGGTCCCTCCGGCGTGATCACGTCGACCCGGTACGGGGTGTAGTCCGCCATGGCTACGCCGCCGCTCCGGCCGAGATCTCCTCGGCGCGCTTGACGACGTCGTCGATGCCGCCGACCAGGTAGAACGCCTGCTCGGGCAGGTCGTCGTGCTTGCCGTCGAGGATCTCCTGGAAGGAGCGGATCGTCTCGTCGAGCTGGACGTAGATGCCCGGCGTCCCGGTGAAGGCCTGCGCCACGAAGAACGGCTGCGACAGGAACCGCTCGATCTTGCGGGCGCGGGCGACGATCAGCTTGTCCTCGTCCGACAGCTCGTCCATGCCCAGGATGGCGATGATGTCCTGGAGGTCCTTGTAGCGCTGCAGCACCTCCTGCACCCGGGTCGCCGTCCGGTAGTGCTCGTCGCTGACGATGCCCGGCTGAAGGATGCGCGACGACGAGTCGAGCGGATCCACGGCCGGGTAGATGCCCTTCGACGCGATGTCGCGCGAGAGCACGGTGGTCGCATCCAGGTGGGCGAACGAGGCGGCGGGCGCCGGGTCGGTGAGGTCGTCCGCGGGCACGTAGATCGCCTGCACCGAGGTGATCGAGCCCTTGTTGGTCGAGGTGATGCGCTCCTGGAGCTCACCCATCTCGGTCGCCAGCGTGGGCTGGTAGCCCACGGCGCTCGGCATCCGGCCGAGCAGCGCCGAGACCTCGGAGCCCGCCTGCACGAAGCGGAAGATGTTGTCGATGAAGAGCAGCACGTCGGCGCCCTGCTCGTCGCGGAAGTACTCGGCCATCGTCAGGCCGGTCAGGCCGACGCGAAGCCGCGCGCCCGGCGGCTCGTTCATCTGGCCGTAGACGAGCGCGGTCTTCTCGATCACCTTCGACTCGGTCATCTCCAGCCACAGGTCGTTGCCCTCGCGGGTGCGCTCCCCGACGCCGGCGAACACCGAACGGCCGCCGTGCTGCTGGGCGATGTTGTTGATCAGCTCCTGGATCAGCACGGTCTTCCCCACGCCGGCCCCGCCGAACAGGCCGACCTTGCCGCCCTTGACGTACGGGGCGAGCAGGTCGATCACCTTGATGCCGGTCTCGAAGATCTCCGCCGTCGGCGACAGGCTCTCGAAGCTGGGCGCGTCGCGGTGGATGCCCCACCGCTCGCCGGGCGGCAGCTCCGGCCCCTCGTCGATCGTCTCGCCGAGCACGTTGAAGATGCGGCCCAGCGTCTGCTCGCCGACCGGCACCGTGATCGACGAGCCCGTGTCGGTCACCTCGATGCCGCGGGCCAGGCCGTCGGTCGCGTCCATCGCGATCGCGCGCACCTGGTTGTCGCCCAGATGCTGCTGCACCTCCAGCACCAACGTTGCCCCAGAAGGCATCGTGACGTGCAGCGCGTGCCCGATCTCGGGCAGCTCGCCCTCGAACGCGGCGTCGATCACCACGCCCTTGATCGCGATGATCCTGCCGACATTGTGGCCGTCAGTGTTCGACATGTAACTCCCCTGTGAAGGTGCCGGGACGCGGGTTTTCGGCTTTCGCAGGCGGGATTCTATCAGGAGCGGCGCGCGGTCGCGTCGAAGTTCGTGACACCGCGGCGCGAGGCCCGATCAGCCCAGGTGCGTGCGCAGCAGCTCGATCTGCGGCGTCAGGTCGGGAGCCCCGCGGAGCTGCCTGACGCGCTGCTCGTGCAGCGAGAACTGGAGGGCGTGCGCGTCCAGACTGGCCACGCGCACGCTGCCGTGTCGCGCCGCCGGGGTGCCGTCGCGCATCGATGCCACCTCGGAGCCGACCAGGCCGGCCAGCACCAGCGCGGCGGCGACGGCGACGGCTGTGAGCGGCCGCGCGACCCGGCGCGGAGGCCGCGCCGTCCACAGCGCACGTCGCGGTTCGAGCCGCGGGGCGACCCGCAGCCGCCGGGACACATGCTCGATCGCACGGTCGAAGTCCACGCACGCCCCGCACGTCTCCAGGTGCCGGTCGGCCGCCACGCTCTCGATCTCGCTGACCTCGCCGTCGCGGCGCGCGGACAGGACCATGCGCACGACGGCGCAGGCCGAAGGGTCACCGGTTGTGCGAGGGGACTGATCCATGGCTCACATCTCTAGACGTCGCCCGGCGGGTGAAGTTTGCCAGCCGTGCGAGGCTCCGCAACCGCGCGCGGGGCCCGGGTCGATCATCGGCCGGACCGCGTGTCGCCATGAGCAGCTGCTGCTCGACGAGCGCCGACGCCACACGGGCGTCGTGGTCGAGCTGTCAGATCCGGGTCGAGAGGGTGGAGATGATGGGCATGCCCGAAGCCTAGACCACTCTGATTCAGACGAGGCTGCGGCGGCCGTCAACGACCGTGCCGGCCACCATCATGACCGCGCCCAGGCCGAGCAGGAAGCCGGCCGTCGCCCCGGCGTCGCCCCGCTCCTCCGGCGTCGCCCAGCGCACCGGCCCCTTGCCGCGGCTGCCGAACATCCCCTCGATCGGGCTGGGCGGCGCCTCCGGCTCGCGGAGCTGCCGCACCGGCGGCTTCACACCCTGGAACAGGCCGAGCAGGATGAGGACGACCGCCGCCAGATAGAGGCCGACGGAGATCGCGCGCCGCAGCGGGACGCCGCCGAGCAGGCCGAACAGGCAGGACAGCAGGATCGTCACGCCGAAGGCGGCGACGGTGATGTACCCCATCCGGCGCAGACCCGCGAGCAGTTCCTGCCGGGTCATCGCCCTATCCCGACGCCACCTGGTCGGGCCGCCGCAGGTCGCCCATCGGCCACGTCTCCAGCGGGAAGTGGCAGGCGGCGAAGTGCTCGTCCTCCTTCGCCTCCAGCGGCGGCTCGACGGTGTCGCACGTGCCGGCGGAGAAGCGCGGACAGCGCGGATGGAACCGGCAGGCGGCGGGCGGGTTGAGCGGGCTGGGCACGTCGCCCTCGAGGATGACCGACTTGCGTGTGCGGGCGACCGTCGGGTTCGGCACCGGCACCGCCGACAGCAGCGCCCCCGTGTAGGGGTGCAGCGGGTGGTTGTACAGCGCCCGGCCGTTCGCCGTCTCGACGATCTTGCCCAGGTACATCACGGCCACCCGGTCGCTGATGTGCTTGACCACGTCCAGGTCGTGCGCGATGAACACGTAGGTCAGGTCGAACTCGCGCTGCAGCTGCTTGAGCAGGTTCAGCACCTGGGCCTGGACGGACACGTCGAGCGCAGACACGGGCTCGTCGCAGACGATCAGCTTGGGCCGGATGGCGAGCGCGCGGGCGATGCCGATCCGCTGGCGCTGGCCGCCCGAGAACTCGTGGGGGAAGCGGTTGTAGTGCTCGGGGTTCAGGCCGACGACGTCGAGCAGCTCCTGCACACGCTTCTTCGTCTCGGCGTCGGTGCCGATCTTGTGCACCGTCAGCGCCTCGCCGACGATCGAGCCCACCCGTTTGCGCACGTTGAGCGACGCGTACGGATCCTGGAACACCATCATGATCTCGCGCCGCACCGGCATCATCTTGGCGCGGTTGAGCGTGGTGATGTCCTGCCCGTCGAACACGATCCGCCCGCCGGTCGGGTCGAGCAGGCGCATCACGCAGCGGGCCATCGTCGACTTGCCGCAGCCCGACTCGCCCACCACACCCAGCGTCTCGCCCTTGTTGACGGTGAACGACACCCCGTCCACGGCCCGGACCCGCCCGACCTCCTTCTGGAAGATGATCCCGCGATTGATCGGGAAGTGCTTCTCCAGGTTCTCGACGACGAGCAGTTCTTCGGCCACGTGTCCTTCAGTCTCCTCTACGAGGTCTGGGAAAGCATCTCCGCCGCCAGCGCGTCCGCCCGCTCGGTGCGCACCTGCTCGTCCAGGTGGCACGCCTTGAGGTGGTACGGGCTGCCGGCGACCGCCTCCAGGGGAGGCACGGTCGAGACGCAGACGTCCATCTTGTGCGGGCAGCGGAGATGGAACCGGCAGCCCGACGGCGGGTGCAGCAGCGACGGAGGCGTGCCCGGGATCGGGCGCAGCTCGGCGTCGTCCGGCACCAGCCGCGGAAGCGAGGCGAGAAGGCCCCACGTGTAGGGATGGTTCGGGTGGTAGAACACCTCGTCGGCGGTGCCCTGCTCGGCGACCTTCCCGGCGTACATGACGAGCACGTTGTCGGCCACCTCGGCGACGACGCCGAGGTCGTGCGTGACCATGATGATCGCGCTGCCGAAGTCGCGCTGGAGGTTCTTCATCAGCCGCAGGATCTGCGCCTGGGTGGTCACGTCCAGCGCGGTGGTCGGCTCATCGGCGATCAGCAGGTCGGGGTTGTTGATCAGCGCCATCGCGATCATCACGCGCTGGCGCATACCGCCCGAGAACTGGTGCGGGTAGTCGTCCAGCCGCGTCTCCGACCGGGGGATGCCGACCGCTCGCATCATCTCCAGGGCCCGCGCGTTGGCGCGCTCCTTGGAGACGTTCTCGTGCACGTGCACCGCCTCGCGCAGCTGCCGGCCGACGGTGTGCACCGGGTTCAGCGACGTCATCGGGTCCTGGAAGATCATCGCGACGTCGCGGCCGCGCACCTTGCGCAGCTCCTCCGGATCCATGCCGATCAGCTCCCGGTCGTTCAGCCGGGCGCTGCCCGAGTGGATCGTGTTCAGCCGGGGCAGCAGCCCCATGATCGTCATGCAGGTGACGCTCTTGCCGCAGCCCGACTCACCGACGATCGCGAGGGTCTCGCCCTTGTCCACCGTGAAGCTGATGCCGTCCACGGCGCCGACGATCCCGTCGTCCGTCTTGAAGGAGGTCTTGAGGTCGTTGACCTCCAGCAGGTGGCTGGTCACGAGAGCCTGATCCGAGGATCGATCCACGCGTACAGCAGGTCGATCATCAGGTTGAAGATGATCACAAGGAGCGAGGCGAACACCACCACCCCGAGGGTAATCGGGTAGTCGAACTGGCTGAGCGATTTGATCGCGACGTACCCGAGCCCGGGCAGGCCGTAGACCAGCTCGAGCAGCACCGCACCGCCCAGGGCGAGCGCGACGTCCATGCCGAAGGCGGTGACCACCGGCAGCATCGCGTTGCGCAGGACGTGGTGGACGAGCACGCGGCGCTCCGGCGCGCCCTTGGAACGGGCGGTGCGCACGTAGTCCTCGTGCTGCACCTCCATCACCTGCGAGCGGATCAGCCGCACGTAGAACGCCGCGTACAGGTACGCGAAGACGAACCACGGCATCAGCAGGTGGTAGAACCAGTCCACGGGGCCGCCGCAGATCTCACCTGGCGCGGCGCCGCGGAAGCTGCAGTACCCCTGGATCGGGAGCAGCGTGAAAGCTGGGAAATGGATGCCGAGGAAGGTGCCCGTCGTCGGCACGTAGCCGAGCAGGTAGGAGCCGACCAGGGCCAGCCACACGGGGTGCACCGAGATCCCGATCAGCACGAACACCATCGAGAACCGGTCGAGCGCCGATCGCGGCCGCAGGGCCGAGAGCACGCCGATCGGGATGGCGATCAACATCCACACGATCGCCGCCCCGATCACGAGCGACGCGGTGATCGGCGCCGCCGCCTTGATCACGTCATTGACGCTCTGGCGGTTGGCGTACGAGTAGCCGAGGTTCTGGTGGATGACCAGCTGGTCGAGGAAGTGCAGGTACTGCTTGTAGATCGGCTGGTCGAGGTAGAGCCGGTGCGCGACGACCTTGATCTCCGCCGGCGTCGCCGCTCTGCCCGCCGCCAGCCTGGCCGGATCGACCGGGATCAGATAGAAGATGACGAAGGTGACCAGCGTGACGGCGATGAACAGCACCACCGCCCAGAGCAGTCGCCGAATCAGATAGCGCACCATCGCTCTCGTGCCTCCAAAGGACCTCGGGGCCCCGGCACTTGGCCGGGGCCCCGATGATGGTCGTTACTGCCGATCAGTCTACCGTCTTGCGACCGTCTACGACCGGATGCAGAGGGTATTCAGGGCGAATCCGTACGAGCCCTGGTTCACCTGGCATCCGATCTTGGGTCCGAAGAAGTCGATATTCGTACCCGTCGAGCGGGATGCCCACGGCGCCGGCCCCTTGGCCAGGTCGGTCGCGATCTGCCCGTAGGTCTTGTCGCGCTCCGTCCCGGTCAGCTGGTTGGCGTCGTCCATCCGCTTGTCGAAGCTGGGATCGTCGAAGTAGGAGAAGTTGTTCCCGTTCGTCGCGGGAATGTGCTCACCGTTCAGCAGCACGTTGATGAAGTCGTACGCGTCGTAGTAGTCCGCGATCCAACCCTCATCGGCGATGTCGAACGGCTCGCCCTTCACGCCTTCCTTCGTGAACTGCACGCCACGGTCGAACTTCTTGATCGTGACGTTGATCCCGATCTTGGCCAGCTCCTGCTGGATGATCGCTGCGCGATCCGGGCAGGGCGGCTGGTTGCAGGTGTAGAGCACCGCGGTCAGCGGTGTCGTGACGCCGGACTGGGTCATCAGATCCTTGGCCTTGGTCAGGTCGGATGAGTCCAGCGGGTAGACCGACTCCTCCTGCGCGGCCGCGGGGAACTGCGGCGGCAGGTACTTGTCGGTAGGCACGCCCGAGCCGTAGCCGGAGGGCGTCAGGATCTCCTTGCGATTGATGGCCCAGTTCACTGCCTGGCGGACCATCTCGTTCTGGAAGGTCGGCCTGGAGGTGTTCATCGCCAGGTAGGAGATCACGGCCGCAGGCGTGATGAAGAACCGCTGCGCACCGCCGTTGGCCCCGTCGGGGCCGAACTCCTTGTTGAGCTGGAAGTTCTGCGCCGGCACGACGGCGTCGTTGATGTAGTCGAGCTGGCCGTTCTTCGCCTCCAGGGTGCCCTGGTTCGGATCGATGGTCAGCTGCGTATAGTCGATCTCGTAGGCAGCATACGCCGGGCGATGGCCGGTGTAGTTGGGGTTCTTCTTGAGCACGATCGAGCGGTTCGGCGTGTACGACGCGATGTAGTCGCGGGCCGGCGCCGGCGGGCGTGTGGACGCCCTTCGGGTCGATCGGCGTGTCCTTGGACACTGCGCAGGCGAACGGGGTGGTCAGCTTGGAGACCATGCCGCCGTCCTTCTGGGTGAGCTTGATGATCAGCTTATCGCCGCTGACGGCGATGTGAAGGCCATGTGCTCGCCCTTCTTGCCCTTGAAGGCGTCCGCCCCGACGATGTACGGCTTCAGGAAGACCGAGCCGAAGTAGCTCCGCCTGCGTCGGGTTGAGGTCGCGCTCGAGCGCCCACTGGAAGCTCGTGGCGGTGGAGCCGGCTCGCCGGTGTTAGACTAGAACTAGCCGGCGGGGACGGTGTAGGTCAGCGTCGAGCCATCAGAGGAGCCCGTCGGCATGGCCGAG
>CAWCOL010000007.1:0-360209 GCA_963797175.1 uncultured Actinomycetes bacterium | reverse complement strand
CCGCGAGGTGGTCGAACCGGAGCGCCTGGTGTTCATCTCCAGCCTGCTCTCCGACCCTGACACGCCCGACGAGCGGGCCGTCGTGACCGTCACCTTCGCCGACCTCGGCGGCGCCACCGAGATGACGTTCCACGCCCGCGGCTTCACGGCCGCCGAGGCGGAGGCCGGGATCGAGCCGGGCTGGGGCAGCTCGTTCAACCGGCTGGCCGACCACCTCGCGACCGTCGCCGCCTATGATGAACCGGCCGGCTCCGCCGGCGGAAGGGAGTGACTTCGATGACGGATCTGGCAGCCGCCGACCGCGCGACCACGACCCCCACGAAGGGCCCGACCGATCTCGAGGGCCGGCTCGAGCAGCACCGGGCCGAGCTGACCGGCTACTGCTACCGCATGCTCGGCTCGGCGTTCGAGGCCGAGGACGCCGTGCAGGAGACGATGGTGCGCGCCTGGCGCAGCTTCGACCGCTTCGAGGGCCGCTCGGCGCTGCGCTCCTGGCTCTACCGGATCGCCACCAACGTCTGCCTCGACATGCTGAACGGCCGCCAGCGGCGGGCCCGGCCGATGGACCTCGGCCCGGCCGTCAGCGCGGACGCGCCGCTCGGCGCGACCGCTGGCCGAGGCGACCTGGGTCGAGCCGATGCCCGACGGCCGCGTGCTGGCCGCGCGACGACCCGGCCGAGCTGGCCGCCGCGCGCGAGTCGATGCGGCTCGCGTTCGTCGCCGCCCTGCAGCACCTGCCGCCGCGCCAGCGCGCGGTGCTGATCCTGCGCGAGGTGCTGCGCTGGAAGGCGAGCGAGGTCGCCGAGCTGCTCGACACGACGCGTCGCGTCGGTCAACAGCGCGCTGCAGCGCGCCCGCGCGACGCTCGCCGCCAGCGACCTGCAGCCGGCGACGCGCCCGCGAGCCGCTGGACACGGCCCAGCAGCGAGCTGCTCGCCCGCTACGTCGACGCCTTCGAGCGCTACGACATCGACGCGCTACGACGCTGCTGCACGAGGACGCGCACGCAGTCGATGCCGCCGTACGAGATGTGGCTGCAGCGGCCGCGACGACATCCTCGCGTTCTGGCAGTCGGCCCGGGCATCGGCTGCCGCGGCTCGCGGCTGGTGCCGACGTCGCCAACGGCTCGCCCGCCTTCGGGCAGTACCGGCCGAGCGGGCCAGGCGGGCGGCACGAACCGTGGGCGCTGCAGGTGCTGGAGCGTCGGGACGGGCGCATCGTCGGGTTCACGCTTCTTCCTCGACACCGCCGTGCTCTTCCCGCTGTTCGGGCTCCCGCCCGTGCTGGAGCCCTGACGGCGGGCTGAGACCGAGCACGTCGCACAGGCCGAGCAGCACGATCAGCTCCCGCAGCGCGGGGGAAGGTCGTTGCAGCGCGAACGCGGCGTCCGCCCGGCGGGCGGTCAGCGCCAGCCGGGCGAGCGCGTCGATCGTGGCCGCGTCCGGCCGGCACACGGCGGCGACGTCGCAGACCAGCAGCCGCGCGCCGCGCCCGCGCAGCGCCGCCCGCCCGCGGGCGCACAGGCCGGGGATGTCGGCCGGCGCGATCAGGCCGCCGATCTCGACCACGGCCGTCCGCGGTTCGGGAGGCGGGTTCGGCTCGTTCACTGCAGCATCAGACCCGGATCCGGGACGAAACTCATCGGTCACCGATGAGTTCGCGGTGGCCGGGTCGTCTACCCCTCCGATGCACGCTTCACCACCAATCCAGAGGAGCCCTCGATGAGCCCCCACGCACAGCTCGACCACCGCACGCGCTGGCTCGCACTGCTCGTGCTCTGCCTCGGCGACCTGATGATCGTGCTCGACACGACCATCGTGAACGTCGCGCTGCCCTCGATCCAGGCAGACCTCGGCTTCTCCGAGACCTCGCTGGCCTGGGTCGTCAACGCCTACCTGCTCACGTTCGGCGGCTTCCTGCTGCTGGGCGGCCGGCTGGGCGACCTGTTCGGCCACCGGCGGCTGTTCCTGGTCGGCATCGCGCTCTTCACCGCCGCCTCGCTGGCCTGCGGGCTGGCCAACACGCAGGGCGTGCTGGTCGCCGCGCGCGCGGTGCAGGGCGTGGGCGGCGCGGTCGTCTCGGCCGTCGCGCTCTCGCTGATCATGGTGCTGTTCACCGAGCCCGGCGAGCGGGCCAAGGCGATGGGCGTGTTCGGCTTCGTGCTGCGCCGGCGGCGGCAGCATCGGCGTGCTGCTGGGCGGCGTGCTCACCGACGTGCTCGACTGGCACTGGATCTTCCTGGTCAACCTCCCGATCGGCGTGCTCGTTACCTGGGTCTGCGCTGCGGCTGGTGCCGGGCGGCGACGGCGCGCCGGCGCGGCGGCGGCCGGCTCGACGTCGCCGGCGCCGTCACCGTGACCGCGTCGCTGATGCTCGCCGTGTACGCGATCGTGAACGGCAACGACGCCGGCTGGGGCTCGGCGCAGACGCTCGGCCTGCTGGCCGCCGCGGCCGTGCTGCTGGCGCGTCTTCCTGGTCATCGAGTCGCGGGTCGCGGCGCCGCTGATGCCGCTGCGGCTGTTCCGGCTGCGCAACGTGCCGACCGCGAACGTCGTCGGCGTGCTCTGGGCCGCGGCGATGTTCGCCTGGTTCTTCCTCTCGGCGCTGTACCTGCAGCAGGTGCTCGGCTACAGCCCGCTGCAGGTCGGCCTCGCCTTCCTGCCCGGCCAACCTGATCATGGGCGCGTTCTCGCTGGGCCTCTCGGCCAAGCTGGTGATGCGCTTCGGCATCCGCCTGCCGCTCGGCGTCGGGCTGGCCTTGCCGCGCGTCGGGCTGCTGCTGTTCGCCCGCGCGCCGGTCGACGGCAACTTCGTGGTCGACGTGCTGCCCGAGCATGGTGCTGCTCGGCGCTCGGCGCGGGCATGGCGTTCAACCCGCTGCTGCTGGCGGCGATGAGCGACGTCGAGCCGGAGGAGTCCGGCCTGGCCTCCGGCGTGGTGAACACCGCGTTCATGATGGGCGGCGCGCTCGGCCTGGCCGTGCTGGCGAGCCTGGCGGCGCGCCGCACCGAGCACGCTGACCGCCGCCGGGCACGCCCAGCTGGCCGCGCTGACGGGCGGCTACCACGCCGCGTTCCTGGCGGGCGCGGTGTTCGCGCTGGTCGCCGCCGTGCTTGGCGGCCCCCTGCTGCGGCCGGTGATGCCGGCCGGCAGCCCTCACGGCGAGCAGCAGGCCGAGGAGCCCGAGCTCGCCCAGGCGGGCGTGGAGTGAGAGACTGTCCGATCGACCCGGAGGTGAAGAGATCGTCGCACGAACGCTGTTGCTGGTCGGGACCCGCAAGGGCTGCTTCGTGCTCGAGAGCGACGGCGACCGCCGCGACTGGGACGATGCGCGGGCCGTACTGCGAGGGCTGGCCGGTCTACCACGCGGTCCTACGACGCCGAGCTCCGGCGCGATCTACGCGGCGGCCGCGAGCGAGTGGCACGGCTCGGCCGTCTGGCGCAGCAACGACCTCGGCGAGACCTGGGACGCTCTCGAGCGAGGGCCTCGCCTACGGCGAGGACGAGCGCAGAAGCTCTCGAAGGTCTCGAGCCTCGCCGCCGCGCACGGCCGCGTGCTCGTCGGCGTCGAGGCGCCGGGCATCTTCGAGAGCCGCGACGGCGGCGAGACCTGGTCGCTGCTCATCGACGCTCGCCGGCCAGCCCGGCAGCGAGGACTGGGACGACCCGGCGAACCAGCCGCCCGGCCATCTCGGCATCTCCGGCGATGCATCGCCCGACCCCGACGACCCGGCGCGCTTCTGGGCGATCGTGCAGGGCATCGGCATCTTCGAGACGGACCGACGACGGCGCGTCGTGGACGCCGCGCAACCGCGGGCCTGCGCGCCGACTGGCCGCGCGAGCACGAGGAGGTCGGCTTCTGCGTGCACAAGCTCGTGCGCTCGCCGGCCGACCGCGACCGGCATGTACCAGCAGAACCACGTGCGGCATGCACCGCAGCGACGACGGCGGCCACTCGTGGATCGAGATCACCGAGGGCCTGCCGACCGAGTTCGGCTTCGCGGCGGCGGCGCACCCGCACGACCGCGACACGCTTCTACGTGATCCCGCTCGACCCGGGCCACGGCCGGTACATGCCCGACGGGCACGCCGCGGTCTGGCGCACGCGCGACGCCGGCTCGAGCTGGCAGCGGCTCGACCGCGGCCTGCCGCAGCGCGACGCGCACCTCGGCGTGCTGCGCGAGGCGATGGCGATCGACGACCTACGACGTGCCCGGCCTCTACTTCGGCACGAGCACCGGCCAGCTGTTCGCGAGCGCCGACGAGGGCGAGAGCTGGAGCGAGATCGCGAGCTACCTGCCGGCGATCTGCGTCGGTCGAGGTCGCGGTGGTCGACGTAGCGATGGCCGACGCTCCACCTGCCGACGACGCTGACGCCGCTCTTCGCCGACCTGCCGCGCCGGCTCGAGGTCGACGCGGCGACCGTCGACGAGGCGATCGACCGGCTCGACGAGCGCTGGCCGGGCGCTGCGCGACCGGCTCTGCGAGCCGGGCGCCGGCGCTGCGCCCGCACATCCACGTCTACGTCGACCGCGAGCGCGCCGGCGCTCGACACGCCGCTCGGCGACGCGCTCGCGGGTCGACGTGATCGCCGCGATCAGCGGCGGCTGACGGCCCCGTGATACTGGCGGCATGTCCGCTACCGACCTCTGAGCCGTCGAACTTGCCGCCGCGATCCGCGACGGCGAGCTGTCGTCGGTCGAGGCCGTCGGCGCCTACGCCGGGCGGATCGAGGCCGAGGATGGTGCGATCAACGCCGTCGTGGTGCGCTGCTTCGAGGCGGCGCTGGAGGAGGCGCGCGAGGCCGACCGCCGGCTCGCCGCGGGGAGGCGACGGGCCCGCTGCACGGCGTGCCTGTCACGATCAAGGAGGCGATCGCCGTCGCCGGCCTGCCCTGGACGAACGGCTCGCGGCTGACCGCGGACGTCGTCGCCGACCGCGACGCCCCGGCCGTCCGGCGCCTGCGCCAGGCCGGCGCGATCGTCATCGGCAAGACCAACGTCCCCGAGTTCTGCGCCTGGTACGACACCGACAACGACGTCTACGGCCGCACCTGGAACCCGCACGATCACGAGCGGACGCCTGGCGGTTCCTCCGGCGGCGAGTCCGCGGCGCTGGCCGCGCGCATGTCGCCGCTGGGCCTGGGCTCCGACATCTCCAGCTCCATCCGCCAGCCCGCGGCCTGGACGGGGATCGTCGGGCTGAAGCCCTCGCGGGCCTGGTGCCGCTGGACGGCCACGCCGGGTTCGGGCTGCCGCAGTCGTGGAAGTCGTTCGCGGTGATCGGCCCGATGGCGCGGTCGGTCGCCGACCTTGAGCTGGCGCTGGAGGTGCTGGGCGGCGTGCCGCTCGCCGTTCCGCGCCGTGGCGCCCGGCGGCGGTCTTCGAGGAGGACGGCCTCCAGCCCGTGGCCGCGTCCTGCCGTGCCGCGGTGCGCGCGCGGCCGCCGCGCTGGCGGCGGCGGGCGGCCGGTGGAGGAGTCCCTGCCGCCCGACCTGCTCGAGATCCGGGGCTGCCTCGACCTGCTGCTCGCCACCGAGCTGCGGCTGTTCGGGCTGCCGTACTGGCCGGCCGCGAGGACGAGCTGTCGGACTACGGGCGCCGCTCGATGTCCGGCTCGACCGCAGCGAGCCAGACATCGAGGCGTACGCGGGAGCCGGCCTGCGGATGAGCGAGCTCGAGTTCGCCGTCGAGGAGTGGCAGGAGCGCTACCCGGTCGCGTTGTGCCCGGTCGTCCCCGTGCCCGCGCCGGTCGCCGCCGAGGGGTTCGTCGCCGCCGACGGCGAGCCGTTCAAGCCGGGCGGCAAGCTGACGCTGTGCACCTGGGCGAACGCCGTCGGCGCGCCGGCGCTCAGCGTCCCCTGCGGCCGCGACGAGGCCGGGCTGCCGCTGGCGGTGCAGGTGGTCGGGCGGCGCGGCCGTGACGGCGACGTGCTCGCCGCCGGCCGGGTGCTCGAGCAGGCTCTCGGCGGCTAGCTGAGCTCCGCCGCCATGTCGCCGTGGCCCAGGTGCACGCCCACTCCAGCGCGGTCGAGCGGTACGTCGCATCCCGTCCGGCCGGATCGACGCCGTGCGCGAGCGCGAGCCGCAGGAACTCCCGGTCGTCCCACTCGACGGCGAGGTGGAGCAGGGTGCCGCCGAACGGCTCGAACCGGCCCTGCGCCAGCCCAGGCTCGCGGTCGAGCAGCCAGCCGGCCGAGTCCGACCGGCCGGTGAGCAGCGCGAGCCGCAGCGGGCTCGTCCCTCCCGGCAGCGGCTCCTCCAGCTCGGCGCGGCCGGGACCATCACGTCCAGCGCGGCCAGGTCGCCGAGCCCGATCGCCTCGGCCAGCGCCCGCTTGCGCGGGGTGGGCACCGGGCCGGCGACCACCACCACGTCTGGCCGTGGCCGAGCGAGCGGAAGCCGGCGCGGCGGTAGACGCGCTCACCGTCGGCCGTCGCGTTGAGGATGATGTCGGTGCAGCCCAACTCCTCGGCCGCGCGGCAGGCGGCGGCGACCAGCGCCATGCCGATGCCCTGCCGGCGCTCCGACTCGATCACGCCCATCGAGTAGATCCCGGCGATCCCGCGCCACGGGTGCACGACCACGTGGCCGGCGATCCGCCCACCGCGGCGGACGCCGAGGTGCACGGCCTGCGGCGGGTCGGGCTCGGCCGTGGCGTAGGGCAGTTCCTCGGGGTAGTGGCCGCCGACGCGGACGACCTCGTGTGCCGGCGATGGGTCGGGCGCGTCGGCCACGGCCAGCGCCATCCAGTGCGGCTGCCATCCCCACGCGAACCCGTGGGCGACCAGCGCGGTGCCGAGCGCCGGATCGGGACGTAGCGACCAGCAGCCCGCCTCGCGCAGGCCGAGCTCGCGGATCCGGCCGAGGGCGGCGTCGATGCCCGTGCGGGAGCGCGGGAACGGCATCGTGACGGCGTCACCGCCGACGATCAGATCGAGGGAGCCGAGCCGCTCGACCCTGCCGCCCGCGACGCGCGCGCACCGCCGGAACCAGGCGCGGTGGTTCGCCGCCGCGGCGCGCAGCAGCCGCCGCTCCGCGGAGTCAGCGCTGCGCGGCAGCGAGGCCGTCCCGGACCCCGTCCGCATCCAGGTTGGCGCCGTAGATCGGCGCGCCCGGCTGTTGTCGCCAGCTGCCGTCCAGGTCGCCGCCGTCTACCGGGTCGAACCCGAGGTCGTCGATCAGCGACGAGACGGTCTGCTTGGCATCGTCGTCGTCTGAGGCAACAGGCAGCGCCAGCCGGTCGGCGTCGCCGGTGGGCCGCCCGTCCTCGAGCAGGTGCCCGGCCTGCATCGAGTTGAACGCCTTGACGAGGCGGGCGCCGCGGAGGTGGTCGGCCACCCACCGGCTGGAGGTGGTGCCGCCCTCGATCGCGGCGATCTGGCCGTCGCGCGCCGGGTAGTAGTTGTTGGCGTCCACCACCACCTTGCCGGTGAGCAGCGCGGCGGGAAGGCCGGGGACCGCCTTCAGCGGGATCGCGACGACGACGAGGTCGGCGCCGGCGGCCTCCTCGACCGACACCGGCCGGGCGCCGGTCTCTCCGGCCAGCGCCGTCAGCGACGACGGCCCCCGGGAGTTCGCCACCTCGACGTCGTGGCCGAGCTCGCTCAGCCGCCGGGTGAGGGTGCCTCCGATGTTGCCCGAGCCGATGATGCCGATCCGCATCGCTTCCACCTCCATGTGGATGTCACTGGGACCGAGGGTAGCAGGGGCCCCCGCCCGGCCTCGGTGCGTGGCATACTCGCGGGTCGTGCGCTGCCATCCTCCAGAGCGAGTTCGGGCCGCCCGATGTGCTGATGCCGGCAGAGCTCCCAGAGCCGGTGCCGGCGCCCGGGCAGGCGCTGATCGACGTCCAGTTTGCGAGCGTCACGTTCGTCGAGACGCAGGTGCGCGCGGGGCATCCCCCGCACCCCTCGATGGCGCCGCACCTGCCCGTGACGCCGGGCAACGGCGTGGGCGGGGTCGTGGTCGCGGTGGGGACGCAGCACGACACGCGGCTGGTCGGAGCACGCGTGGTGGCGGGCACGGGCGGCAGCGGCGGGTACGCGCGCGGGCCGTCGCCGAGGTCGACCGGCTGGTCGCCGTCCCCGACGCGCTGGGCATGGCGGAGGCGACCGCGCTGCTCGCCGACGGCCGCACGGCGCTGGCGCTGATGCGCTCGGCCGCGGTGCACGAGGGCGAGACGGTGCTGGTCGAGGCCGCGGCCGGCGGCGTCGGCAGCCTGCTCGTGCAGCTTGCGGCCGCGCCGGCGCGCGGGTGGTCGGCGGGCCGCGGGCAGCGACCGCAAGCTGGGCGTGGCGCTCGGCCTCGGTGCCGATCGGCCGTGGACTACCGTCGCGACGGCTGGTGCGCCGAGGTCGGCCGGGAGGTCGATGTGGTGTTCGACGGCGTCGGCGGTGCCGTTGCCCGGTCGGCCTACGATCTGGTGCGACCCGGCGGGCCGGATGTCTGCTCGTACGGCCTTGCCGGCGGCGCGTTCGCCGCGTCCCGGCCGATCAGGCGGCGCGCTGGCGATGACGGTGCTGCGATACGACGCGGCGCCCGCACGATGCGGTCACTACGCCGAGCGGGCGCTGGCCGAGGCGGCGGCGGGCCGTCTGCGCCCGCTGATCGGCCAGACCTTTCCCGCTCGAACGCGTCGCGGCGCGCATGCCGCCATGGAGGCGCGTGCCACCGTCGGCAAGACCCTGCTGGTCATCGGCAGCTGAGCTCCGGGGTCAGACCTCGGTCGGGTGTCCAGGACAGTTGCGGGCGGAAGCCGGCACACGCTGTGACTGACGCGGCACGGTTTGCCCCCCAGAATGGGGTGTGTGCCCGCGGCGTGCTCGCACATACCGCGACACGGCGCTGGCGACCACGAGGAGCAATCGCGCCGCATTCCGGCGGCGGGCGACGCGCTGCCCGCCGCTCAGCCGCCGCCGAAGATCGCCGCGGCCGCCCGCACGATCTCGTCCCGGGGCACGTCGCGCACGTGCTGCGCCAGGTTCCAGCGGTGGCCGAACGGGTCCTCGATCTGCCCCTGGCGATCGCCCCAGAACTGATCGGCGAGCTCGTGCCGCACCACGGCCCCGGCCGCAACGGCCCGCTGCCACAGCACGTCGACGTCGCCGGTCTCCAGGTTCAGCACCACCGCCGTCCCGCCGATCGTCTCCGGCGAGACGATCCCCATCTCCGGGAACTCGTCGGCGAGGTGCACGCTGGAGTTGCCGAACCGCAGCTCGACCGTCATCACCCGGTCGCCGGGCAGCGGGATCCGGCTGACCTCCTCCGCGCCCAGCGCCTCGATGTACCAGGCGACGCAGCCGCCGCCGAAGATCGCCGCTGCCGCCCGCACCACCTCGTCGTGGGGGACGTCGCGGACGTGCTGGGCGAGGTTCCAGCGATGGCCGAACGGGTCGGCGATCTGCCCCTGGCGGTCGCCCCAGAACTGGTCGGCCAGCTCGTGCCGCACCTCGGCGCCGGCGCCCACCGCCCGCTGCCACAGCGCATCGACGTCGTCGGTCTCCAGGTTCAGCACCACCGCCGTCCCTCCGATCGTCTCGGGCGAGACGATGCCCATCTCCGGGAACTCGTCGGCGAGGTGGACGCTGGAGGTGCCGAACCGCAGCTCGACCGTCATCACGCGGTCGCCCGGCAGCGGGATCCGGCTCACCTCCTCGGCGCCCAGCGCCTCGATGTACCAGGCGACGGCGCGCTCGATGCCACGGACGACGATGTGGGGTGTGACGGACTCGGACATGGGCCTCCTCACCCGACCTCGTCGCGCGCCGCGACGAACTGCTCGACGGCGAAGTCGAGGTCGGCGATCGAGTGGGCCGCCGACATCTGCGTGCGGATGCGAGCGGTGTCTCGGGGGACGACAGGGAAGGAGAAGCTGACCGCGTACACGCCGCGGCGGATCAGCGCGTCCGCCAGACGGCCGGCAAGCGCGGCATCGCCGACCATCACCGGGACGATCGGATGGTCGCCGGGCAGGATGTCGAAGCCCAGCTCCTCCATCCGCCCGCGGAAGTGCGCCGTGTTCGCCCGCAGCCGGTCGCGCAGCTCGCCCGAGCCCTCGATCAGCTCCAGCGCCCGCAGCGTCGCGCCCGCGATCGGCGGGGCCAGGCTGTTGGAGAAGAGGTACGGGCGCGACCGCTGCCGCAGCAGCTCGACGACGTCGCCGCTCGCGGCGACGTAGCCTCCGCTGGCACCGCCCATCGCCTTGCCCAGCGTGCCGGTGATGATGTCCACGCGGTCGATCACGCCGTGCAGCTCGGGGGTGCCGCGGCCGTGCTCGCCGACGAACCCGACGGCGTGCGAGTCGTCCACCATCACCAGCGCATCGTGCCGCTCCGCCAGGTCGCAGATCTCGCCGAGCCTCGCCAGGTAGCCGTCCATCGAGAAGACGCCGTCGGTGGCGATCAGCCGGTGGCGGGCGTCGCCGGCCTCGACCAGACGCGCCTCCAGCTCGTCCATGTCGCCGTTGCCGAAGCGCAGCCGCCGCGCCTTGCACAGCCGGATGCCGTCGATGATCGAGGCGTGGTTGAGCGCGTCCGAGATGACGGCGTCCTCCGGCCCCAGCAGCGTCTCGAACAGCCCGCCGTTGGCGTCGAAGCACGAGCTGTAGAGGATCGCGTCCTCGCTGCCGAGGAACCGCGCAAGCGCCACCTCGAGGTCGCGGTGCACCTGCTGCGTCCCGCAGATGAACCGCACCGACGCCATCCCGTAGCCCCACCGCTCGAGCGCCTCGTGGGCCGCGGCGACGATCTCGGGATGGTCGGCCAGGCCCAGGTAGTTGTTCGCGCACAGGTTGAGCACGTCCCCGTCAGCCACCCGCACGTGGGCCGACTGCGGCGTCTGGATCACGTGCTCGTGCTTGTAGAGCCCGTCGCCGCGCAGCTCCTCCAGCCGGGCGCGGACGTCGTCCGAGAGCCCCGCGCCGGTCACGCCGCCGTCCAGTCGAGCACGACCTTGCCGGCCTCGCCGGAGCCGGCCGCCGCGAAGCCCTCCTCGAACGCGGTGTAGGGCAGGCGGTGCGTGATCACCGGGGCGATGTCGAGGCCGGACTGCAGCATCACGGTCATCTGATACCACGTCTCGTACATCTCACGCCCGTAGATGCCCCGCAGCGTGAGCATGTTGAAGACGACGCGTGACCAGTCGATCGCGAACTCCGACGTGGGGATGCCGAGCATCGCGATCCGGCCGCCGTGCGCCATCGCAGCGATCATCGCGTGGAGCGCGTCCGGGCTGCCCGACATCTCCAGTCCGACGTCGAACCCCTCGGTCATGCCCAGGTCGCGCTGCACGTCCTCGAGGTCGCGCCGGGTCGGGTCGACCGTGACGCTCGCCCCCAGCCGCGCGGCCAGATGCAGGCGGTGCTCGTTCGGGTCGCTGACGACCACGTGGCGGGCGCCGGCGTGGCGCACCACCGCGGCCGCCATGCAGCCGATCGGGCCGGCGCCGGTGATCAGCACGTCCTCGCCCAGCACCGGGAAGGCGAGGGCCGTGTGGACGGCGTTGCCGAACGGGTCGAAGATCGCGGCGACGTCCTCGTCGATACCGGGCCAGTGGTGCCAGATGTTCGTCATCGGCAGGGAGATCAGCTCGGCGAACGCGCCCGGCCGGTCGACGCCGACGCCCTGCGTGTGCGCGCACAGGTGCCGCCGCCCGGCCATGCAGTTGCGGCAGCGCCCGCAGACCACGTGGCCCTCGCCGCTGACCAGGTCGCCAGGGTGGAAGTCGGTGACGTTCGAGCCGACGGCGACCACCTCGCCGGCGAACTCATGGCCGATCACCAGCGGCACCGGCACGGTGCGCTGCGCCCACGCGTCCCACCGCTCGATGTGCACGTCGGTGCCGCAGATCCCCGTGCGCCGCACGCGGATCAGCACGTCGTTGATGCCGAAGTCCGGCTCCGGCACGTCCTCGAGCCACAGCCCCGGCTCAGCCCTGCTCTTCACGAGCGCCCGCATCGGGGCGGATCATGGCACTCAGCGCAGCGGGATGCCGCCGGTGTCGCCCTCGGGCCGCGGCCCGTGGATGCGCCGGTCGGACTCGGCGATGGCGACGTCGTTGATGCTCGCCTCGCGCCGCCGCATCAGTCCGTGCTCGTCGAACTCCCAGTTCTCGTTGCCGTACGACCGCCACCACCGCCCGTCCGCGTCGTGCCACTCGTACTGGAAGCGGACGGCGATCCGGTCGCCGGCGAACGTCCACAGGTCCTTGCGCAGGACGTAGTCCAGCTCGCGCTCCCACTTGCGCGCCAGGAAGGCCCGCACCTCCTCGCGGCCGGTGAGAAACTCGTCGCGGTTCCGCCATACCGTGTCCTCGGTGTAGGCGAGGACGACGCGGTCGGGGTCGCGCGTGTTCCAGGCCGCCTCGGCCGCCAGCACCTTGGTGCGGGCGGTCTCCTCGGTGAAGGGCGGCAGCGGCGGCCTGTCGCTCATCCCGCCACCGCCGTCACCGAGACCTCGATCGCGTGCACGGCGGAGCTCCCTCCCATGTCGGACTTGTGGCCGGGGTTGAGGACGTTGACGTTCGCGCTCTCCCGCTCGCGCTTGGGCCAGCGGCCCTTGGGGGAGAGCGCCACGCCGCGCGGCGCGATCTCGCCCAGCAGCACCTCGACCTCGAGCCGGCCGGACTCGTTGGCGAGCAGGCAGCGGTCGCCGGCGCGCAGGCCGCGCTCGGCGGCGTCGGCCGGGTGCAGCGTCACGGTCGCGCGTCCCAGCTGCCGGGCGACCTTGTCGTCGTTCGCGAACGTGTCGTTCAGCGTCCAGCCCGACGCCGGGCTGAGCAGCCGCAGCCGCCCGCCGGCCGGCCGCGGGTCGGCCAGCGGCTGCGGGCAGCGGGGGAAGCCGTCCGCCTCGGCCGCCGCCGACGCGATCTCGACCTTCCCGCTGGGCGTGTCCAGCGGCCCGGCGAACTGCGGCACGGGCTCGGGCGTGATCGGCACCGTGCCGACCGCCGCCAGCGCCTCGAAGCTCTCGACCGCACCCGACCCGGCGACGATCCGGTCGAGGATCGAGCGGTCGCTCTCCTGGAGCGCGGGCTCGTCGAAGCCCATCGCCGCGGCCAGCCGGCGGAAGATCTCCTGGTTGGGCAGCGCGCTGCCGGGCGGCTCGGCCGCCTTCACCTGGGCCGACAGCGTCAGGTCGAAGTACGACGCGACGATGTCGTCGAACTCGAGGAAGCTGGCCGCCGGCAGCACGACGTCGGCCAGGTCGGCCGTGTCGGTCCCGAACAGCTCGACCACCACGGTGAACAGGTCCTCGCGCTCCAGCGCGCGCCGCAGCCGCGCCTGCTCGGGGTTCGAGGCCGCGATGTTGATGTTCCAGCAGACCAGCGCCTGCGACGCCTCGGCGTCCTCCAGCCGGGCGGCGAGGTCCATGTGGCTGACCGGCTCGGGCGGCTCACCCAGGTCCTCGGGCACGAGCAGGCCGTCGTCCATCGGCAGCTGGTCGTTCAGGTAGAGGAACCCGGAGCCGGGGCGGGCGATGTTGCCCGTCAGCGCCGGCAGCAGCGAGACGGCGCGGACGACGTTGCCGCCCATCGGCTGGCGCTGCAGCCCCTGGCCGATCCAGAGCAGCGCCGGCCCGGCGCCGTAGGCGTGTGCGCCTCGCTCGATCAGCTCGGCCGGGACGCCGGTTGCGCGCTCGCCCCAGTCCGGCGTGCACGGCTCGACCAGCGGCTCGAGCTCGTCCCAGCCGACCGTCCGGTCGGCCAGGAAGGCCGTGTCGAGCAGCCCGTCGCGGCGCAGCACGTGCATCAGCGCGAAGGCCAGCGCCGCGTCGCTGCCGGGGAAGAGCTGGAGATGGAGAGCGGCGGAGGCGGCCGTCTCGGTGCGGATCGGATCGACCACGACGACCTCACCCGGCGCCTCGCCCAGCCAGTGCTCGTGCTGGTGCGGCCCGGACGCCGAGGGGTTGGCGCCCCAGACCACGATGCAGCGGGCATCGCGGGCCGTGCGCGGGTCGAACCCGGTCAGCGAGCTGCCCCAGACGTAGTCGAGGGCGACGTGCCCGGCCTTGTTGCAGACCGAGTCGGGATCGACCTCGGTCGCGCCCAGCCGCAAGAAGAAGCGGCTGGGGAAGGTGTTCGCGATCAGCGAGCAGGTGCCGGTGTAGTGCGCGTTCAGGATCGCCGCCGCCCCCGCCGGGCCGTCGGCGACTGCGCCCAGCCGGCGCGCGACCGTCCCCAGGGCCTCCTCCCACGTCGCCGTGCGGAAGCGGCCCTCGCCCTTGGGGCCGTCGCGCAGCAGCGGCTCGGTGACGCGCTGAGCGGGGTCGAGGAAGGCGCCGTTGTAGCCGATCGTGCACTTGCGGCAAAGCTTGCCGCGGCTGACCGGGTGGTCGGGATCGCCGCGGACGTTGTGGATGCTCCCGTCCGCGCGCACGTTGACGACGATCCCGCAGGCGTCGTAGCAGTCGCGGGGGCAGGTCGTCAGCACGGTGCGATCGGGCACGCCCGTACTCCAGCCGACCCGCCCCCGGTCTGTCAAGGACCGATCCGGCGCGGCCGCGCGCTCATCGGCTGCGCGATGCGATCAGTCTCCGGTCGCCGTGGCGAGACCGCCGATGTCCTCGTTGCCCTCCAGCGCGACGGTGACCGACTTCGCCCGGGTCGGCGCGCCGGCCCAGTAGAACAGCAGTCCGACCACCAACGTCACGCCGATGGCGATCAGCGAGATCGCCTCGTACTTCAGCCGGGAGACGTTCGTGGGCAGGTCGGCGTTGTTCAGGAGCTGCCCGTCGAGGAAGCCCGGGAAGACAGCGACGATCGAGGCGAAGACCGCCCAGGACGTCGTCAGGCCGACACAGACCCAGACTCCCGTCATGCCCCCCGGCACCCGGTACGGGCGGTGGACGTCGGGGTGCGACATCCGCAGCTTGGCAAGCGCCGGGAAGATGACGATGTACGAGATGGTCGTGAACGTGAGCACCACGCCGATCATCACGTTGAAGGCGTCGGCGGCGCTGCCTGAGGTCAGCACCGAGGCGATCACGAACACGATCGTGGAGAGCACGCCGGACAGGAAGTTGACGTTGATCGGCGTGCCGAACCGCGCGGAGAACGTGCCCAGGATGCGGGGCCCGGCACCGTCGTAGCTGGCGACCGCCTGGCTCCGGTCCGATCCCATCAGCCACGTGCACGCGCTGGAGACCAGCGCCAGGATGAACATGACCGCCGCGATCTTGATCATCGTGTCCGCGGCGCTGCCGTAGACCGTGAACACCGTGGCGACGGCGTCGAGGAACGCCGACACGCCCTTGCCGTGGATCTCCGAGGGCGGCACGACGGAGATGATCGCGAGGATGGGCAGGCCGTACAGCAGGATCGCGGTCACGCACGCGCGCAGCACCGTGACCGGGACGTCCCGCTGCGCGTCCTCCATCTCGTCGCCGGCCGCATTTGGCAGCTCGAAGCCGACGTAGTTGAAGAACAGCAGCGGGGCCAGCGCGATGAACTCCGTCCAGGTCGGGCTGAACTGGTGGGCGGCCGGGAAGTGGAGCCCGTGCTCGAAGGCGTAGACGATCGTCGTCACGGAGAAGAGGCCGATGACGACGATGCGGCACCAGGCGCCGATCGTCGGGATCCACTTGCCGACGCCGAACGAGAGGATCGCCGACCACACCGAGAACCAGATGTAGGCGAGCCCGACGAGGTAGTACGGCACGGAGCCGTTCGAGAACGACCAGAAGTAGCTCTGGATCGAGGCGCAGGCGAGCAGGGCCAGCGTGGCGCCGATCCAGATCGGGTTCGAGAACCAGTAGAAGACGGCGTTGACGGCGGCGACCAGCCGCCCGAACGCCATCCTCGTCCAGACGTAGGCCCCACCCTCCTCGGTGAAGGCGGCTCCGAGCTCGGCGGTGAGGAGTGCGTAGGGGACGAAGAAGAAGACGGCCAGCACCAACAGCCAGAGGAATCCCTGGGCGCCGTTCTGGGCGACCTGGCCGAGGGTGTCGACACCGACGATCGTGCAGATCAGGAAGAAGTAGATGTCGAACCGGCTGAAGTGCTTCTGGAGCTTCGCCTTCTCCTCCAGCGCAGCCGCGGTTGTGTGTTCGACGAACTGTTCCGAAGCGGCCATCCCGAGCCTCCTGTCTGGTCGGTCACCCTGCATGCCGATTGGGCGGATCGGTGACGGTGGCGCATTATCTCCGCTTCGTTCCACGGCTGCAAGAGCCGCGCGCTCGCCGGCAGGCGGGGCGGCGCCGGCCTCGGCCCAACCAGTAAGATCGAGGCCATGCACTCCTCCTACGCCCTCTCCTCCGAGGACTTCGCCGTCGAGCGCGACGGCGCGTCCGCGCCGCTGGCCGATCTCTGGCCCGGCGGCTACCAGCCGGGCGACCGGCTGGGGATCGTCCTGGCCCAGCCGATGGACGCGGTCGGCTGCTCCAACCTGATCTGCGCCACCATCACGCTCTTCTACGACCTGATGCGGAGCACGCTCGGCACGGGCAACTTCTTCCGCTACTGCGACACCTACCTGTTCGGCGTCGGCTGCGAGGCCGGCGACTTCAACCAGCTCGACATCTGGCCGCTGCACAAGTGGGTGACGATCCTCCAGCCCACCACGGAGGCGCTGCTCGAGGCGGTCAACGACCGCAAGGTCAACCTGCTCGCGATCCCCGAGACCGGCGCCCGCTGCCGTGGCGAGGTCGTCCTCTCGACCTGGAACGCGTACCTGTCGCACGTCAAGACCGTGATGACCTACTCGCCCCGCACCGGCCGGGCGCGCGACGCCGACGTGGCCCTGGTCGGCAACAAGATCGTGGAGAGCTATGTCGAGCAGGCGATCTTCTCGACCCCCGGCCTCGACGCGGGCTTCCAGGCGAAGCTCCGCCGGCTGCGCCGCAACCTCGACCGCGAGGAGAAGGCGCCCGTCGAGGAGTACCGCACGCTGCCGTCCCCGGCCGCGGCGCGGGCCCTGCTCGGCGTCACCCAGGTGCTGCCCCCGGGCCACCAGGAGCTGACCCGGCGTGCGACGCCGACCACGATCATCCCGGTCGAGATGCCGATGCCGGCCGCCGAGGCCGACGCCGCCCCTTTTGACACGGCCGCCGCTGCGGCCCTGGTCGTCGAGCAGCCGGCGCCGTCGGGCGTGTATCCCGACGGGCTGCTGCGCACGGCGTTCGATGCCGTCCAGCGGCGGATGGGCGGCACCTTCGGCGAGTGGGAGGGCTGGGACTGGATCTCGGACTTCGGCGACCCGATCGCCGAGCACCACGCCGTCCGCGAGGCGGTCGCGATCTGGGACGAGTCACCCCTGCGCAAGTGGTCGTTCGAGGGCCCGGACGCGCTCCGCGCTGCGGATTACCTGTTCACCTCGAACATGGCGAACCTGGAGGCCGGCCAGTGCCGCTACGGCGCGTTCTGCGACGAGCAGGGCAAGATGCTCGGCGATGGCGTCGTCTTCCGAGGCAACGACGATGCGCGCGTACTGGTGGTCACCGCCCTCGACACCGACGTCCTGCACTTCCGGCAGGCCTGCGCGGACATGGACGTGGCCTTCGCCGAGCGCACGTTCGAGCTGCCGCACCTGCAGGTGCAGGGGCCGCGGTCGCGCGAGCTGCTGTCGGCCGTGACCGACGCCGACGTCGCCTCGCTGCGGTACTTCCGCTGGCTGCCCCAGCCGGTCACCGTTGCCGGCGTCGAGGGCTGCACGATCGCCCGCACCGGCTACTCGGGGGAGATCGGCTACGAGATCTACTGCCCGCCCGAGGGCGCCGAGCGGCTGTGGCAGGGGCTGCTCGACCACGGCGCGTCGATGGGGATCCGCCCCTACGGGCTGGCCGCCGTCGAGTCGCTGCGGATCGAGGCCGGCCTGATCTTCCTCGGCTACGACTACTTCCAGGGCGTGACCTCGCCGTTCCACGTGAACCTCGACCGCATGGTCAAGCTGGACAAGCCGGACTTCGTCGGCAAGGCGGCGCTGGAGGCCGAGCTGGCCGCGGGCATCACGCACCGGATGGTGACGCTGGTGATCGCCGGCGAGGAGGCGCCCGACTACGGGTCGCCCGTGCTGTCCAACGGCCGGGGCGTGGGCAAGCTGCTGTCGCCCTCCGCCGGCCGCTCGCCGACGGTCGACAAGCTGATCGCCATGGCCTCGATCGAGACCGAGCTGACGGCGCTGGGGACGCAGGTCGAGGTGACGATGCCGGACGGGCGGCTGGTGCCGGCGCTGGTGGACACCCTCCCGATCTACGACCCGGAGAAGTCCCGACCCCGTTCATGAGCAGCGACGCGCCCATCGCCGTCCTCGCCTCCGGGGGCGGGGGGCTGGCGGTGGCGCGACGGCTGGCCGCGGCGCTGCCGCACGAGGACGTCGTGCTGCTCTGCGACAACGCCTGGTCGCCGTGGGGCCGGCGGCCGGCCCGGGCGGTGCTGATGCGGGTGGACTCGCTGGCCGGCGACCTGCTGGCGCACGGGCCGAAGCTCGTCGTCCTGGCGTCCGCCCAGGGCACGCTGGACGGGCTGGCGGCCCTGCGCCGCCGGGCCGGCGTCCCCGTGGTCGGGCTCGACAACCTCACCCCGGCAGCTGCGGCCGCCGCTGGGGGCCGTCCCGTGGCGCTCGTCACCGGGGCGGGCTGCGTCCGCGGCCTCCAGCAGCGGCGGGCCGTGCGGGGCGAGCGCGGCGGCGCCGCGGCGGCCGGCGATCCGTGGGCCGGCCTGGCCGAGCTGGTCGAGGCCGGGCGGTCGGCGTCCCCCGAGGCGGATGCCCTGGCGGCCGAGCGGCTCGAACGGCTGCGGGCGGCGAACGTCGGCGCCGTGCTCTTGGCCTGTCCTCACGCCGCATCCGTGCGGCCCGCGGTCGAGCGCGCCGCCCGGGGGATCGCCGTGGTGGACTGCGCCGAGATCGTCCTGGAGCGGTGCCTCCGCACGCTGCGCCGCTCCGACCTGCTCGCGCGGCGCAAGCGGGCCGGGCGGCTGACGGTCGTCAGCACCGACCCGTCGAAGCTGCGAGCCCTGTCCGCTACGAACGGTTGAGCAGCGCGCGGAGGCGCTTGCGGCCCTGCTGGAACCGGCGGCGGGTCTCGGTCTCCTTGCCCTCGGGCCCCATGCTGTCCCAGCGCTCGAGTGCCGTGCCGGTGCGCTCCGACCAGCGGATGACCGCCTCCAGGTAGTCCACGGTGAAGTCCACCAGCAGCGCCCGCACGTACGCGTCGCGCTGGGCGACGTCCTCGCCGGCCAGGAAGGCGTCGTGCACCGGCATGCCGTACTCGATCATCTCGTCGGCGTCCGCCGCGAACTGCGCCACCGTCCGGCGCAGGTCGGCCAGCGTGCCCGCCGGGGCGTACATCACCCGCAGGAGCCCCTCGGAGTCCAGCGCGAACGCGCGGTCGGGGCTGGTCGCGAGCCACGCGGCCAGCGCCTGGCGCCCCGCCGGGGTGATCGTGTAGGTCGTCCGCCGCCGGTTCCCGCGGGCGCTCACCTCGCCCGTGGCGAGGCCCTGCGCGACCAGCTTCTTGAACTCGCCGTAGATGCCGCTCTCGGCGCGCGGGAAGAAGTAGTGCAGGTTCCGGCGCAGGTGCTTGGTCAGCTCGTACGCTGTCCACGGGCGCAGGTTGAGCTGCCCGAGGATCGCATAGGAGGTGGTCGAGAGGTTCGCGGCCATCCGCCCAGCTTACTGAAGTACGGTGCGCCCTGTGTCCGTCCTGGAACGTCTCGACCGCTACTGCGACGCCGTCCCGCGCACCGCCGCGGACGCCGAGCTGCACGGGCCGTTTGTGCTGTTCGTGCAGCACGGTGACGGCTGGCGGTACTACGCGAGACCGGTGCCCGACGGCCCTCCCGGCACCGCCGAGGACGTGCGGGCCGTGGTCGTCCGGCAGCGGGAGCTGGGCCAGCCGCGCAGCTTCGAGTGGATCGCCGACTGCGCGCCGTGGCTCTGGGACGCCGCGGCCGAGGCAGGCCTCGAGGTGGTGCGGCATCCGCTGCTGGTGCTCGACCGGCTTCGCTCCGTCTCCCGGCCGGAGGGCATCGAGGTGCGGATGCTGACGCCGGACGACGACCTCCGCGCGACCGGCGCCGTGCAGGAGATCGGGTTCAGCAACCCCGGCACGGCGGTCGGTACGGCCGGCATCTCCGGCCTGGAGGAGGCCGCGCTGATCAAGTCGCCCGGCCGCCAGGCCTTCGAGCGGCAGCGGATCGCCGACGGCCTGCTGCGCGTTGCCGCCGCCTACGAGGACGGGCTGCCGGTCTGCGCCGGGGCCTACCAGCCCGTCGCGGGCGTGTGCGAGGTGGTCGGGGTCGCCACGCTGCCCACCCACCGGCGGCGCGGGCTGGCCGCGGCCGTCACGGCGGTGCTGGTCGGCGACGCCGTCGAGCGCGGCGTCGACCTCGTCTGGCTCTCGGCGGCCGACGACGACGTCGCCAGGGTGTATGAGCGCGTCGGGTTCGTCCGCACGGCGATGGCCTGCGAGGCCGAGGCGGTCGGGTGATCCTCGAGGCCGAGGGGCTGGCCAAGGTGTTCCCGGGCGGCGTCGAGGCCGTCCGCGGCGTGTCCTTCGGGATGGCGGAGGGCGAGGCGTTCGGCCTGCTGGGGCCGAACGGCGCCGGCAAGACGACCACGATCCGGATGCTCGCGACGCTGCTGCGGCCATCCGCCGGGAGGGCGATCGTCGCCGGGCACGACGTCGCCCGCGACCAGGACGCGGTGCGCCGGTCGATCGGCGTCGCGCTCCAGGAGACCGGCCTGGCCCGGTACTCGTCGGGCCGCGAGCACGTCGAGATGATGGGCCGGCTGCACGGGCTGTCGCGGCGCCGGGCCGGCGAGCGGGCCGACGAGCTGCTCGAGCTGTTCGGCCTGGTGGAGGCGGCCGACCGGCTCGTCCGCTCCTACTCGGGCGGCATGCGCCGCCGGCTCGACCTCGCCTGCGGGCTCGTCCACCGTCCCCGGATCCTGTTCCTGGACGAGCCGACCACCGGCGTCGACCCGACGTCGCGGGCCGCGCTGTGGGACGAGCTGCGCCGGCTCCAGCGGGAGGGCACGTCGCTGCTGCTGACGACGCACTACCTGGAGGAGGCCGACCGGCTGTGCGACCGGCTGGCGATCATCGACCGCGGCGTGATCGTCGCCGAGGGCACGCCGGAGCGGCTGAAGGGCGAGATCGGCGCGGACGTGGTCACCGTCACGGTCGCGGACGCCGAGCTGGAGGCGGCGCGGCGTGGGCTGGCGGCGCTGGGCACGCTGCGGCCCGCCGAGGACTCGACGGTGTCTCTGGAGACACCGGACGGCGCCGCGGCAGTGGTCGGCATCGTCGAGCGTTTGGCGGCCGAGGGGATCAGGCCGCGCGCGGTGACGGTCGCGCGGCCGACGCTGGACGATGTCTTCTTCCGCTACACCGGGGCGACCATCGGCGGCCGCGAGGGAGACGCGGAGTGAAGCTGCTCTCCGACAGCCTGGTGCTGGCGGGCCGGGCGGGCCGCGAGATCCCGCGCGTGCCCACACGCCTGATCTTCCCGCTGCTGATCCCGATCATGCAGCTGGTGCTGTTCGCCAGCGTGTTCGCCAACGTCGCCCTGCTCAAGGTCGCCGGCGGCGGCTCGTCGCTCAACTTCCTGGCCGCCGGCCAGGTCGCCCTGTCGGTGATGGTCGGCGCCGGCGGCTCCGGCTTCCAGATGGTGCAGGACATCGACTCCGGCTTCTTCGACAAGCTCCGCGTCTCGCCGGTGTCGCGCACCGCGATCGTGCTCGGGCTGCTCATCACCGATGCCTGCCGGCTGTCGGTGCACGCCACGGTGGTGCTGCTCGTCGCCCTGCTGATGGGCGCGCACGTCGAGACCGGCATCGGCGGCGCCGTGGTGATCATCGTGCTGTGCGGCTTCTTCGGCGCCTGCTGGGCCGGGATCTCGCTGAACGTCGCGCTGCGCACCCGTAACCCGGAGGCGACCGCGGCAGCGGGCATCATCGTCTTCCCGCTCTACTTCGCATCGACCGCCTTCGTGCCCAAGGCCGCGCTGCCGGAGTGGCTGAAGACGCTCAACGACGTCAACCCGATCAGCTACCTGATCGACGCGGTGCGGGCGCTGATGCTGACCGGCTGGGATACGGGCCGCGTGGCCGAGGGGTTCGCCGCCGCGCTGGTCGTGGGTGCGCTGACGCTGCCGGCGGCGGTGTTCGCCTTCCGCCGGATGGTCAGCTCGTAGCGGGCTCGGCGGGCGCCGCCGGCGTGGCCCGGTAGCGCCAGAACACGGGCAGCGCGACCGCGGCCACGGCGACGCCCGCCACGCAGAGGATGCCGCCCGAGACGACCGCGGCGCGCACGCCGACCAGCGACGCGGCGACGCCCGACTCGACGTTGCCCAGCAGCGGCCCGGTCGAGTAGCTGACCTGCTCGATCCCGGCCAGCCGCCCGCGCAGCTCGTCCGGGATCGTGCTGTTCCAGATCACCGAGCGGAACAGCCCGGAGATCATGTCGGCCGCACCGGCGATGGTGAGGAAGACGAGCGCGAGCCCCAGCGACCCGGCCAGGCCGAAGCCGACGATGGCGAGCCCCCAGCCGGCGGCGGCGAGGCAGATCGCGCGGCCGTGGTGGGTGACGTGCGCCGTCCAGCCGCTGGACACGGTCGCCAGCAGCGAGCCGACGCTGGGCGCGGCGTAGAGCAGGCCCAGCGCGCCGGCGCCGCCGTGGCTCGCGGCGATCGCGGGGAACAGCGCCATCGGCATGCCGAAGAACATGGCGATGATGTCCACGATGTACGTGCCCAGCAGGTCCTGCCGGCCGGCGGCGTAGCTCAGGCCCTCCTTGATCCGGCGGAGCGACGGCGGTTCCGCCTCGGGCGGCGGCGGCACGGCGCGCATCATCCGCAGCATCGCCAGCGAGAACAGGAAGGTGGTGACGTCCACGCCGTAGGTGACGGGCAGGCCCACGGTCGCGATCAGCACGCCGCCGATGGCCGGGCCGACGACCATGCCGATGGTCATCCGGAACGAGGCGAGCGCTCCCGCGGCCGCCAGCTCGTCGCGCCCGACGAGGCGCGGCACCAGCGCGTCCAGCGAGGGCCGCTGGAGGCCGTCCAGCGCCGCCATCAGGGTGGAGCAGACGAACAGCACCCAGACTTTGGGGTCGTCCAGCATCGCGTTGGCAACCAGGGCGACTGAGATGCCCGCGAACCCGAGCTCGGTCAGCTGCACCATCCGGCGGCGGTCGTGCGCGTCGGCCAGCGCACCGCCCAGCAGCGCCATCGCGATCAGCGGTGCGAACTCGGCGACGCCGAGTAGGCCGACGACCAGCGACGAGCCGGTCAGCTGGTACGCCTGGAACGGCAGGGCGACGTAGGTGATCATCGAGCCGAAGAAGGTCACCATCTGCCCCGCGAAGAGCAGCCGGAAGTCACGGTGCCGGCGGAGCGGCCCGACGTCGAGGGCGATGGTTGCGACCAGGCGGCGAAGCGTGCTCACGGCGAGGGACGGTACCGCGCGGCCTCACCGGATAGCATGCCGCGGATGACGAGCTTCACCGTTCACGTCGCCGGCGCCGCGCTCGAGCCGGATCCGCTCGATCCCGCGAGCGTGGTGTCGGGCGATCCGCAGACGTCCGACCTGGTGCTGCACGAGTCGGCCGACGGCAGGGTCGTCCGCGGCATCTGGCAGTGCACGGAGGGCGTCGTCCGCGACGTCGAGGCGGACGAGGTGTTCGTGGTGGTGTCAGGCCGGGCGACGATCGAGATCGAGGGCGGCCCGACGCTCGAGGTGGGGCCGGGTGACGTGTGCGTGCTCGAGGAGGGCGCCCGCACCGTGTGGACGATCCACGAGACGCTGCGCAAGACGTACCAGATCACCACGGCATAGCCTTGGCGGCCGGCCACGCCCACGCGTTCGCCGGCGCGCGCACCGTGCCGTTCTGGCTCGACCGCGACGGCGCCCCGTCGCCGGAGCCGCCGCCGGCCGCCGACGCGACCTGCGATCTCGCGATCGTGGGCGGCGGGTTCACCGGCCTGTGGGCGGCGATCCTGGCGGCCGAGGAGGATCCCGGCCGCGACATCATGGTGCTCGAGGGCGGCCGGGTCGTCTCCGGCGCGAGCGGCCGCAACGGGGGGTTCGTGGACGCGTCGCTGACCCACGGGCTGCCGAACGGGATCGCCCGCTTCCCCGACGAGATCGACGAGCTCGAGCGGCTCGGCGCGGAGAACCTGGCGGGCATGGAGGCGGCGCTCGAGCGGTTCGGCATCGACGCCGGCTACGAGCGCACGGGTATGGTCACCGTCGCCCGCGCCGAGCACGAGGTGGAGGAGCTGTCGGGCGCGGTGGACGAGATGCGGGCGTACGGCATCGACGCGGAGTTCCTGGACGGCGCGGCGATGCGCGCCGAGGTGGACTCGCCGACCTACCTGGGCGGGCTGTGGCAGCGGTCGGGGTGTGCGATCGTCGATCCGGCGCGGCTGGGCTGGGGCCTGGCGGCGGCGGCGAAGGAGCTCGGCGTCCGCGTGCACGAGGGCACGCCGGTCACGGGCCTGCGGGGGACGCCGGGCGGCGTCGAGTTGCGGTGGCGGGGCGGCACGGTGCGCGCACGGCGCGTCCTGCTCGCCACCAACGGCTTTCGGCCGCTGGTGCGCGCGATCCGCCGCTACGTCGTGCCGGTCTACGACTACGTGCTGATGACCGAGCCGCTGTCGGCCGAGCAGAAGGCGGCGATCGGGTGGAGCAACCGGCAGGGGATCGGCGATGCGGCCAACCAGTTCCACTATTACCGGCTGAGCGACGACGACCGGATCCTGTGGGGCGGCTACGACGCTGTCTACAACTTCGGCAACGGGGTCGGCCGGAAGTTCGAGCTGCGCGAGGAGACGCACGCGCTGCTGGCCGACCACTTCTTCGACACCTTCCCGCAGCTGGAGGACCTGCGCTTCAGCCATCGCTGGGCGGGCGTGATCGACACGTGCAGCCGCTTCTGCGTGATGTGGGGGACCGGGCTCGAGGGGCGGATGGCGTACGCCGTCGGCTACACCGGGCTGGGCGTCGCATCGACGCGCTTCGGCGCACGGGTCGCGCTCGACCTGGTGGACGGCCTCGACACCGAGCGCACCCGGCTGCGGTTCGTCCGCCAGAAGCCGGTGCCGTTCCCGCCCGAGCCGCTGCGCTGGGCCGGCATCCAGCTCACCCGGCGGGCGCTCGAGCACGCCGACCGCGACGGCGGACGTCGCGGCCTGTGGCTGCGGGCGCTCGACCGCGCCGGGCTCGGCTTCGACTCGTAGCCTCCGGGCGGGATCTGCCGAAACGGTGCGGAAGGGCGCCGGACCTGCGCCGCGAGACGCATCGGAAGCCGACCGGGGTCTGACCCCCCGCCGCGTGGCCACCGGCCGCGCCCGCGCCTCCCCGCCGCCCGGACGTGACGGCCCGGCCACGGGCGCGTCACCATTTCGCGCCGCCTCCGTCCTGCGGAAACGATTGGAGTCTGACCCCGATCGGCGGTTCGTCACGATTCGCCGGCGGAACGGCGCCGGAAGGTGCGCGGCACGCGTGATGGAGACGGCGCGGCCCGCGGCGGCCCGGCCGCGGCCGCCGAGCCGTGCCGGAATGCGCGCAGCGGTGTGGCGGTTATGTCGTGACGTTCAGAGGGGGCGCCAGCGACCCGGGGCGACCTGCTGGGCGCGGCCCTCGGCCTCCAGCCGGTCGAGGTGCGAGAGCGCCTCGACCAGAGCGAACCGCTGCTCGTGGAAGCCCAGCCCGTCCGCCTCCCAGACCATCAGGGACACCGCGTACGCCGTGTCCGCGCCGCGCCGCAGCGCATCGTGGTGGGCGTCCAGCCGCTCCACGTGGTGCCCGCGGATCTCCGCCGTCCGCCGGGTGGCGTTCTCGATCACCGGCCCGTGCCCGGGATAGACCACGGCCGGGCCCTCCTCGTCGATCCGGCCGAGGCTGGCCAGGTAGCGGCCGAGCGGATCGACCTCCGTGTCCGGCCAGCGGCCGACGTTGGGCGTGATCTCCTCGAGCAGCACGTCGCCGCCGAACAGCCGGCCGCTGTCGGCGCCGAGCAGGACGATGTGCCCGTCCGCGTGGCCGGGCAGGTGCAGCACCCGGAACGCCTCGCCGCCGATCTCGACCTCGGCGCCCTCCTCCACGAGCCGCGTCGGCGCGGCCGGGAACACGGGCGTGCCCTCCTCGGCCGCGGTCGAGCGGGCCGCCAGCTCGGGCGGCATCCCGTGCAGCTCCAGGTGCGCCGTGAAGCTCTCGTCGTCCGCGCCGTTCCCCCAGGCGAGGTCGGAGAGGCGCGCGTCGAGCCGGCCTTGCACGACCTCCTCCGCACCGGTCAGTGTTGCCAGCGCGCGCGACGCGCCCAGGTGGTCGGGGTGGTAGTGCGTGATCACGAGCCGCCGCACCCGTGGCCGGCCGAGCGCGGCCAGCGCCGCATCCCAGCGCCGCTCGGTGCCGGCGTCGCCCAGCCCGGCGTCCACGATCGTCCACCCGGTGCCGTCGGCGACCGCGTAGCAATGGACGTGGTCGAGCGCCCACGGCAGCGGCATCGTCACCCGGGTCACCCCGCCTCCGAGGTCGGTCAGCTCGGCGTCCACCGCGGTAGCATGCCCTCCCAGCATGGAGGGCGAGGCACTCGACCTGAACCGCGCGCTCTGGAACGAGCTGGCGGCGATGCACGGCAAGGACGCTGTCTACGACGTCGATGCCTTCCTCGCCGGGCAGGACACGCTGCACGACCTCGAGGCTGAGCTGGCCGGCGACGTGGCCGGGCTCGACCTGCTCCACCTCCAGTGCCACTTCGGCATGGACACGATCAGCTGGGCGCGGCGCGGCGCGCGCGTCACCGGCGTCGATTTCTCGCCCGTCGCGGTCGACCGGGCCCGCGCCCTGGCCGCGCAGACGGGCGTCGACGCGACGTTCGTCGAGGCCGACACGCAGGCGCTGCCGGCCGACCTCGCCGGACGCTTCGACCTGGTGGTCGCCACCTACGGCGTGCTCTGCTGGATCGGCGATCTGGACGCGTGGATGGGCGGCGCGGCGGCCGCGCTGCGCGAGGGCGGGCGGCTGATCCTGATCGACTACCACCCGCTGTACGGGATGATGGACAAGCTGGAGCCGCTGGAGCTGGGCTTCGACTACGGCGGCGGCGCCCCCGAGCGGTTCGAGTCGGCCGGCTCGTACGCCGACCCCGACCTGCCCACCACCGCCAACGTGACGATCGAGTTCTCCCACTCGTTGGGCGAGATCGTGACCGCGGCGGCGGCGGCCGGGCTGACGGTGACGCGCCTGCTCGAGCCGCCGGACGCCGACCACGACGGCCGCGGCCTCGCCGTCAAGGGGGCGGACGGCCGCCACCGGGTCGAGGTCCAGGGCCGGTGGATCCCGATCGTGTACGCGCTCACCGCCCGCCGCTGACCGTCTAGGACAGCCGCACAACGACGAAGGCGACGTAGACCGCGATGATGGCGACGCCGGCCACCCGGCCGGCGCCCCCCGGCCGCGCCAGCGCCGCGATGCAGAGCAGGGTGATGCCGGTGACCCAGATCAGGCTCTGCGACGCCACCGTCCCGCGATCGACCGTTCCCACCAGCGCCGGGATGATGATGCCGCCGGCGAGGTTGATCGTGTTGCTGTTGAACGCGTCGGACACCACGGCCGCACCGCGCCGTTGCCGTCCCAGGCGAAGAGCCGTGTAGGCGTTGGGCAGGCTGGTGACGACCGCCAGCAGCAGCAGCCCGATCAGCGCCTTCGAGTAGCCGCGGTCCTCGGCGAAGGCGACCGAGGTCGACACCATGCCGATCGCGCCGACGACGATCACGGCGACGGCGGGGAGCTCGCGCACCAGCTCGGCGACCAGCCAGCCCCGATCCTCGCTGGGTGCGGCGGTGCGCGGGCCGTGCACCTCGGGGTCGCGGTTGAGCGAGCGCACGTAGACGGCGAGGACGACGGCCAGCAGCACCACGGCGACCCACGGGTTCAGGCCGCCGGCGATCATCGCGATCACGATGCCGAGCACGGCCAGGCCGGCGGCGCCCTCGATCAGCAGCGTCCCGCGGTCGATCACCAGCGGCGCCGACACCACCGCCACCAGGCCGATCATCGCCGCCAGGTTGAACATGTTCGAGCCGAGGATGACGCCGATGCCGACGTCGTGGTCGCCCCGGATCATCGCCGTCGCCGCCGAGGCCAGCTCGGGGGCGTCCGCGGCGATCGCCGTGAGGATGCCGACCGCGGCCTCGGGCAGGCCGTGGCGCACCGCCAGGCGGTCGAGCCGCCGGACGAAGATGCCGGCCGCCACCAGCGTCGCCGCCAGCGACACCAGGAACAGGACGAGGTTCACGCCGGCTCGGGCACCGCGTGCGAGGCGGGGCGCAGCGCCAGCGTCTCGGTCGGCGCGTGGGTCAGCACCCAGGCGATCTCCTGCTCGCTGAAGCCCTGCCGCAGCTCGGGCATGACCGGCACCAGGATCCGGTCGAACGACTCGGCGTCCCACAGCCGGCGCAGCGCGTCGCGCAGCGAGCGGCCGCGCTCGAGCCGCGCGTCCACGGCGACGCCCGCCTTGAGCGCCTCCATCTCGACCGCCTCCAGCATCGGCAGCGCCACCTCCACCTCGGACGTGAGCGGCGACTCCATCGAGTACTCGTAGGGCACGACGAGAAGATACGCCGGGACGACGACGGCGCCGTCGGCCCGCGCGATCCGCAGCGCCGCCGCCAGCACGGCCGGGTCGAGTTCGGCGCCCGCGAACGGCACCAGCAGCCGCGGCCCTCCGGGATGGGCGGCGGCGCGTGCCCTGCGGCGCAGCCTCATCCGCCGAGCTCCGCCCGGCGCGACCGGTCGGCCGCGATCCGGATGTCCACGCCCGGCAGCGCCTCGACCAGCCGCATCACCAGCGGCCCCCGCGTCAGCTCCTCCAGCCGCCGCCGCGCAGGAGTGCCCATGTAGACGTAGGTCGAGCCGCGGTCGATGACGACCGCACGCACGGCGGCCGGCACGTCGCGGCTCTCCTCCTCCAGGAAGTGCACGCCGAGCAGGGACGCCAGCCGGCGCAGCGCGGCCAGCGCGACGGCGGCCTCGTCGTCCAGCCGCTCGTCGGGCGCGCGCACCCAGAGCGCGTCGATGTCGGCGCCCAGCCGCTGGGCGCTGCGCCAGGCCCGGCGCAGCAGCCGCTGCGACGCCGGCCGCGGCTCGACCAGCACCAGCAGCCGCTCGAGGATGGCCCGCTGGGCCATCGGATCGATCACCCGCGCCTCCCGCCGGGCCTCGACGTCCTCGCTCAGCTCGCGCAGGGCCAGCTGGCGGAGCGCCCCCAGGTTCTCGGGCCGGAAGAAGTTCTCGAGGGCGGAGTCGATCCGCCCGGCCGGGTACACCTTGCCGGCCCGCAGCCGGTCCTGGAGCTCCTCGGGCGCGAGGTCGACCAGCACCACCTGGTCGGCCTCGTCCAGGATCCGGTCCGGGAAGGTCTCCCGCACGCGCACCCCGGTCACCTCGAAGACGGTGTCGTTGAGGCTCTCCAGGTGCTGCACGTTGACCGTGGAGATGACGTCGATCCCGGCGTCCAGGATCTGGTCGATGTCCTGGTAGCGCTTGCCGTGCGTCGATCCGGGTGCGTTGCTGTGCGCGAGCTCGTCGATCAGGGCCAGCTCGGGAGCGCGGCGCACGACGGCCTCCACGTCCAGCTCCCGCAGCCGCAGCCCCTCGTAGGAGACGATGCGCGGCGCCACGGTCTCGAGCCCCTCGGCCAGCGCGCTCGTCTCCGGCCGGTCGTGGGGCTCGAGATAGCCGATCACGATGTCGGTGCCCTCCGTCGCGGCCTGGCGTCCCTCCTGGAGCATCCGGTACGTCTTGCCGACGCCGGCGGCGGCGCCGAGCAGGATCCGGTACCGGCCGCGCATGGCCGGATGCTACGCCCCGAGCACGTTGTGGACGACGAGGTCGATCAGCTTGATCGCCGGGAAGGGCAGGATGATGCCGCCCAGCCCGTAGATCAGCAGGTTGCGCCGCAGCAGCGCGGTCGCACCCACAGCCCGGTAGCGCACGCCGCGCAGGGCGAGCGGGATCAGGCACGGGATCACCAGCGCGTTGAAGATGATCGCCGAGATGATGGCGCTGCGGGGCGTGCCCAGCTGCATCACGTTCAGCGACCACAGCGGGCCGTGCTCGCCCGGCTTGGGGGCGTAGGCGAACGCGAACATCGCCGGCAGGATCGCGAAGTACTTGGAGACGTCGTTCGCGATCGAGAACGTGGTCAGGGCGCCGCGGGTGATCAGGAGCTGCTTGCCCACCTCGACGATCTCGATCAGCTTGGTCGGGTTGGAGTCGAGGTCGATCATGTTGCCGGCCTCCTTGGCCGCCTGCGTGCCGGTGTTCATGGCCACGCCGACGTCCGCCTGGGCCAGCGCGGGCGCGTCGTTCGTGCCGTCGCCGGTCATCGCGACCATCCGCCCCTTGCCCTGCTCCTCCTTGATCAGCGCAAGCTTGGCCTCCGGGGTCGCCTCGGCCAGGAAGTCGTCCACGCCGGACTCGCCCGCGATCACGGCCGCGGTGACCGGGTTGTCGCCGGTGATCATGACGGTGCGGATGCCCATCCGCCGCAGCTCCTGGAAACGCTCGTTGATGCCGCCCTTGACGATGTCCTTGAGGTGGATCACGCCCAGCACCCAGTTGTCGCGAGCGACGACGAGCGGCGTGCCGCCGCTGGATGCGACCCGGTGCACGGCCGCGTCCACCTCAGCGGGCATCCGGCCGCCGATGGCCTCGACGAACTGCTTCACCGCATCCGGGGCGCCCTTGCGGATCTGGTGGCCGTCCATGTCCACCCCGCTCATCCGCGTCTGGGCGGTGAACGGGATGAAGTCCGCCTCGACCTTGCTCAGCTCGTGCTCGCGGATGCCGAACCCCTTCGCCAGCACGACGATCGAGCGGCCCTCCGGCGTCTCGTCCGCCAGCGACGCGAGCTGCGCCGCCTCGGCCATGTCGTGCTCGTCGACCCCGGGCGCCGGGATGAACTCGGACGCCTGGCGGTTGCCGAGGGTGATGGTGCCGGTCTTGTCGAGCAGCAGCACGTCGATGTCGCCGGACGCCTCGACGGCGCGGCCGGACATGGCCAGCACGTTGCGGCGCACCAGCCGGTCCATCCCGGCGATGCCGATCGCCGAGAGCAGGGCGCCGATCGTGGTCGGGATCAGCGCCACCAGCAGGGCGATCAGCACGGTGGTGGACTGCGGGCTGTCGGCGTACGCCGCGAACGGCGCCAGGGTGGCGGTGGCTGCGAGGAAGACGATCGTCATCCCGGCGAGCAGGATGTTGAGCGCGATCTCGTTCGGCGTCTTGCGCCGCTCGGCGCCCTCCACCAGCGAGATCATGCGGTCGAGGAACGAGTGCCCCGGCTCCTGCGTGACCTGGATGACGAGCTGGTCGGACAGGAGCCGCGTGCCGCCGGTGACCGCGGAGCGGTCGCCGCCCGACTCGCGGATGACCGGGGCGGACTCACCGGTGATGGCGGACTCGTCCACCGACCCGGCGCCCTCGATCACGTCGCCGTCGGCGGGGATCACCTCACCGGCGGAGACGAGGACGGTGTCGCCGCGCTGCAGGTCGGGGGCCGCGACCTCCTCGATCGAGCCGCTCGCGGTGCGGCGATGCGCCAGGGTGGTCGTCCGGGTCGCGCGCAGCGCGTCCGCCTGCGCCTTGCCCCGCCCCTCGGCGATCGCCTCGGCGAAGTTGGCGAACAGGACGGTCAGCCACAGCCAGATCGCGATCACGGTCGTGAACCAGAGCGTCGATCCCTGACCCTGCACCACCGCGATCACGGCGATGCCGGTGGTGATGATCGATCCCATCTCGACGATGAACATCACCGGGTTGTGCGCCTGGTAGCGCGGGCTGAGCTTCCGGAACGAGCCCCAGACGGCCTGGGCCGCGAGCTCCCGCGTGAACAGGTTGGCCGACGGCCTGCCGCGCGGTGCGACATCGGGGCCGGGCAGGGAGGGTTCGTGCAGCTGGGTGCTCATGAGGCGTTCCGATCGAGTGCGAGGTTGAGCCGCAGGACGTTGACGCCGGACTCTCCGAAGAGGCCCAGGAAGCGCCCGTCGGTGTTCTGGGAGATGAGGTGCTCGACGGTGCCGAGCGGGAGGCCGCGGACGGCCGCGATGCGGGCCGCCTGCAGGTGCGCGTAGGCGATCGAGATCTGCGGATCGACGCCGGAGAACGACGACGTGACCGCATCGACGGGCACGCCCGCCGCCGTCAGGCCGGGGTTGTAGGGGCCCTCGAGCTTCAGCACCGCCCGCAGGTCCTTCTCGACCTGGTCGTAGTTGTCCCTGCTGTTGGGGCCCAGGTTCGACCCGCCGGTGCCCATCGCGTTGTAGTCGACGGCGGACGGTCGCGGGTGGAAGTACCCCGGGCCCGTGAACGACTGGGCGATCAGCGCCGATCCGACCGTGTGGCCGCCCTGGCTGATCAGGCTGCCGTCCGCCTTGCCGGCGAACGCGAGCTGCGCGAAGCCGGTCATGATGACGGGGTAGGCGATGCCGAGCACCGCGATCGAGAGCACGACCACGATCAGCGATCGCAGCAGTTCGCGCCGCATCAGAACAACCTCCCGTTGGAGAGCGCCTCGACCAGCGGTCCCAGCGAGAGCGCCGGGAGGATGGTGAGCGCGGAGACGAGGATGACGACCCCGGTCAGCAGCACCGGGAACATGGGCGTGTCGGTGCGGAACGTGCCCGCCGACGCCGGGTGCACGCGCTTCCCGGCCAGCGAGCCGGCGACGGCGAGCGTCGCGATGATGGTGACGAAGCGGCCGATCAGCATCCCCGTGCCGCCCATGTAGTTGGCCAGGTTGTACCCGGCTCCGCCGGTGTAGCCCGCGAACGCGCTGCCGTTGTTGTTGTCCTGCGAGGTGTAGGCGTAGAGCGCCTCGCTGAACCCGTGCGCGCCGGTGTTGTACATCGAGATCAGCCCGGCGTGGGTGACCACGGCGATCGCGGTCATCACCAGCACCATGATCGGGACGAGCACGGTGCCGACGGTTGCCAGCTTGACCTCGCGCGCTCCGATCTTCTTGCCCAGGTACTCGGGCGTTCTGCCCACCATCAGGCCCGCGATGAACACGGCGATGATGATGTAGAGCAGGATGCCGTTCATTCCCACGCCGACGCCGCCGAAGACGACCTCGCCGATGAAGATGTCCGTGATCAGCGTGCCGCCGCCGACGGGCGAGAAGGAGTCGTGGCTGGAGACGACGGCGCCCGTGGACGTCATCGTGGTGCCGACCGCGAAGACGCTCGTCTCGGCGATGCCGTAGCGGGTCTCCTTGCCCATCATGTTGCCCCCGCTCTGGCTGCTGCCGGCGGCGGTATCCACGCCGGCCTTGCTCAGCACCGCCGTCGGACGCTGCTCGGCCGCCAGCACGATGACCACGGCGACGGCGAACATCGCGAACATCGCGGCGAAGATCATCCAGGCGTTGCGCATCGACTCGATCGCCCGGCCGAACATGAAGACCGAGGCGATCGGGATCAGCAGCTCCATGAAGAGCTCGAAGTAGCCGGTGAAGGCCGAGGGGCTCTCGAGTGGGGCGGCGGAGTTGGCGTTGAAGAAGCCGCCGCCGTTCGTCCCCAGATGCTTGATCGCGATCTGCGACGCGACCGGCCCCCGGGCGATCTCCTGGGTGCCGCCCTGCAACGTGTGCGCGACGGCGTGCCCCGAGAACGTCTGCGCCGCACCCTGCGAGATCAGCACGATCGCGCCGACGATCGCCAGGGGGACGAGCAGGTAGGCGAGCGACCGGTAGAGGTCGACCCAGAAGTTCCCCAGCGTGTGCATGTTCCGCTTCGAGAAGCCGCGCACGACCGCCGCGAGCACCGCCATGCCGGCCGCCGCGGAGACGAAGTTCTGCACCGCGAGCCCGGCCATCTGGGTGAGGTACGACATCGTCGTCTCGCCCAGGTAGTACTGCCAGTTGGTGTTGGTGAGGAAGCTGGTCGCCGTGTTGAACGCCAGGCCGGGATCGACGCCCTTCATCCCGTCGGGGTTCAGCGGCAGGTGGCCCTGGATCCGCAGCTGGAGGTACAGCACCAGGACGAACACGAGGCTGAAGACGACGATGCTTCTGGCATACGAACGCCAGTCCTGCTCCTCCTCGCCCTCGCGATAGCCAAGCATCCGGAGCAGTCCGCGCTCGCCGGCGCCGAGGATCCGCGTCGAGCGCACCCCGGGCGAGAAGTACACCCAGTACATGTAGTTCCCGAGCAGGCGTGCGGCCACGACCAGGACGGCGACGAACGCGCTGATCTGCAGCACACCCTGGGGGGTCACAGCTTCTCACCCCGGAACAGCGCGTAACACAGGTAGGCGAAGGCGAGCAGCGAGACGATCAGGCCGAAGGCGTTACCGGCGCTCATCACACACGCTCCAGTGCCCAGACCAGGCCGAGCATCGCGCCTATGCAGACAACAATGAGAAGGATGGAGTAGACGTCGTACATCAGGTCGCCTTTCGTGGTGCCGGTGAGAGCGGTGGTCGCATGCGATCACCGTAGGAGCGGTCGGCTCAACCGGCGCTCAAGGCTGCGCCCGCGGGCCTCAACGTCGCATCACGGAGGCGGTCAGGCCGTGCGCGTGAGGGCGTGGCCGAGCGCGATCGCCGTCAGGTCGGCGAAGTCCTGGAGCAGCTGCCGCTCGTCGTCCGTCAGGCCGTCGCGGCCCGGTGCGATCTCGAGCACGCCCAGCGCCGAGCCTCCGCCCAGCAGCGGGAACGATGTGGCCGATTCCCCCGCCGGCATCGCGCCGGCGCACTCGTCAACCGCGCCCAGCCCCGCGGCCTCCGCGTGCAGGCGCACCCCCATGAGGGCGAGCGTCTCGCGCAGCCCGGCCAGCGCGTGGCGGAGCGCGGGCAGCGGGTCGTCCGCGGTCAGCAGCTCGACGGTCGCGGAGTGCAGGAACCCGGCCTCCATCGCGCGGCGGTTGGCGGCGCGCTCGGTGTCGCGCAGCCGGCTCGAGAACAGCGCCACCACGAACGCCACCAGCAGGTAGATGACGAAGGCGGCGACGCTCTCCGACGACTCGATCCGCAGCGAGCCGTAGGGCTGCGTGAAGACGAGGTTGAAGGTCAGCGCGCAGAGGGCGGCCATCCCCAGGGCGACGCGCAGGCCGCCGATCGTCGCCAGCAGCGGCGGCAGCAGCAGCACCAACGCGATCGTGCCCGAGCCGAGGTCGTCGCGGAACGGGAAGAGCACGATCGAGAGCGCCGCCAGCAGGGCGATCGGCGGGATGATGCCGCTCAACGCCCGGCCGAAGGGGTCTGTCTCGGGCGGCATCCCGCGCTGACGCTGGTCGATCGGCTGCACCTCGCCCCTCAGCCTAGGGCCGCGCGCCTCAACGAAACGTCACGATTCCGTCACGGCGTGCGGACGCACCAGCCGGTAGCCCGCTCCCGGCTCCGTGATCAGGTAGGCCGGGTGGCGCGGGTCGGGCTCGATCTTCTGGCGCAACCGCGAGATGTAGACGTGCAGGTAGTGGGACTCCACCTGGTACGAGGGGCCCCACACCTCCCGCAGGATCGCGCGGTGGGTGAGCAGCTTGCCTTCGTTGCGGGCCAGCAGCGAAAGCAGGTCGAACTCGATCCGCGACAGCTGCACCGGCTCGCCGTCCACCGTCACCAGGTGCCGCTCGAGGTCGATCGAGACCCGGCCGATCGCGATCGGCTCCTCGGGCCGCGGCTGCGCCCGGCGCATCGCCGCCCGCAGGCGCGCCAGCAGCTCCTCCATGCCGAACGGCTTGGTCACGTAGTCGTCCGCGCCCGCGTCGAGCGCCTGCACCTTCTGCTCCTCCTCGCCCACCGCGGAGAGGATCACGATCGGCACCTCGGTCCACGTGCGCAGCTCCCGGCAGACGTCCACGCCGGACCCGTCCGGCAGGATCAGGTCGAGCACGACCGCGTCCGGCGGCCTCATCGCCGCCTCGGCCAGCGCCTGCTCGGCGGTCGCCGCCCGCAACACCTCGTAGCCGGCGCCCCGCAGGTTGGTGGTCAGGGCGCGCAGGATCTGCGGCTCGTCGTCCACCACCAGGATCGCGCCGAGGCTCACTCGGGCGCCTCCTCGGCCGGCAGCGCCAGGGCGAACGACGCGCCCTGCCCGCTCCGCGACTCGGCCCACAGCCGCCCGCCGTTGGCCTCGGCGAATCCGCGGGCGATCGCGAGGCCGAGGCCGGTGCCCGTGCGGTCCTGCGCCGGCGCTCCCCGGTAGAAGGGCTCGAAGACGTGCTCCAGCTCGCTCTCGGCGAGGCCGCGGCCCTGGTCGGTGACGCGCACGATCACCTCCTTGCGGGTGCGGGTGACGCGCACCGTGACCGGGCTGCCCGGCGGTGAGAACTTGAGCGCGTTGTCCAGCAGGTTGACGAGGATGCGCTGGATCTGGACGGCGTCCACATGCACGGGCGGCACGTCGTCGGGGACGGTCGCGCCGACCCGCCCCTCGACGTCGCCGACCTCGTCCAGGGCACGGAACACGAGCTCCTCGACCGTCCACACCTCGAGCCGCGGCTCGACCGCGCCGGCCTGGAGGCGCGAGAGCGCGAGCAGGTCGTCCACCACCCGCTCCAGGCGGCGCACCTCGACCTGGATCGTGTCGAACAGCTCCTGGCGATCGTCCTCGGTGAGCGACAGCGAGGCGTCCGCGAGGCCGTCGCTGGCGGCGCGGATGGCCGTCAGCGGCGAGCGCAGGTCGTGGCTGACGGCGCGCAGCACGGCGGTCTTGATCGTGTCGCTGCGGCGCAGCGCCTCGGCATCGAACGCCTCCGCGGCGAGGCGCTCGCGATCGACTGCGACGGCCAGCAGCGAGGCGAGGCCGGGGAGCAGCCGGCGGCGCGTGGCGAGGCTCGCCTCGCTGCCCTCGAGCAGCGTCAGCGTGCCGACGTGGCGGTTGCCGGCGCGTAGCTCGATCGGCGCGGCCACCGCCGCGGCCTCGTCGCCGCCACCGAGCACGATCGAGGCCGACCGGGCGTGCAGGACGTCCGCCACCCGGCGGTTGATCGACTCCAGCTCGGCCGCGACCTCGGTGCCCTGAAGCAGCGACGTCGCGATCTCGGCGAGCAGCGCCATCTCCGTGCCGCGCTGCTCCGCCTCGGTCGCGCGGCGCCGGGCCCGGGCGGCCAGCTCGCTCACGACCAGCGCCGTGACCACGTACACGGCCAGCGCGAACCAGTTCTCGGAGTCCTGGAGGGTGAAGGTGTGGATCGGGGGCAGGAAGAACCAGTTGAACGCGAGCATCCCCGCGATCGAGACCGGGACGGCGTAGCGCGCGCCGAACAGCACGGCCACCGGCAGCACCGCGAACACGTAGAGGATGCCGAGGCTGATCACCGGTACGAACGGCTTCAGCGCCGCGATCGCCAGCGTGACGACGACCAGTGCGCCGACGCTGGCCAGCCCCGCGTACACCTGCCGGCGGGGGCCGGAGGCGGGGAGCGTCCACGGGATCGCGGGACCTGTCACGCCCGACACTCTGACACAGCCGGCGGCCCGTTCCCGATCCTCCCTCGCCGGATCGAGGCCAACCGCCCCGATACGCTGCACCGTCATGACCGACGACGCCGACCGGCTGGCGGCCGCGATCCTCGAGCGCACCGTCGCCCTCACCTGCGAACTGCACCCGGCGATCGAGCACCTCTCGCAGCCCGGGCACTTCCCGGTCAGCGGCCAGCCGGCCGCGGCCGTGTTCGACCACCCCCACGGTCTGGCGGCGCCGCGCCATCGCTCCGGCCATCCGTCCCCCGAGGCCGCGGCACTGGTCGCGGACGCGGCCGACCGGGCGCACGCGCTGCTCGGCTACGCCCGCCGCGACGGCAATCCGCTGCTCGCGGCGCTGGCGCTGGCCGCCTTCTACCTCGGCGAGGCCGAGCGGACGAACCTGCTGGGGCTGCGTGAGGCCGCGACCGGCCGGGTCGTGGTCGGCGTCGTCGAGCCCGACCTGGCGTCGCACGAGCCACGGCTGGTGCCGGGCAACGTGGTGCTGCGGGCGTGGTACCCCGTGATCGGCGCGCCCCAGGCGTGCGTTCAGCTGCGCTTCCCCGAAGAGGCGTAGCGGGCGGTTGCATCGGCGCGGCCGTGGAGCAGCCCGTGGGTGAGCAGGGGCCGGTCGGCATGGAGCAGTGCCGAGACCCGGGTGCGCCCGTGTGCCTCGAGGTGGGTGGCGAGCGCCAGGAAGGCCTGCGCCGTGGTCAGCGCGTCGCCCAGCGCGTGGTGCGGCTGGTGCTCGGGCAGGCCGAGGCTCTCGGCCAGGGACTGGAGCGTGACGAAGCCCGGATCGGGCTGATCGCGGTCGACGCAAAGCAGGCGCCACAGCTTGATCGTGTCGATCAGCTTGCGCGGCAGGCGCACGCCCTGCCGGCGCAGCGGGGCGCGCAGGAAGCTGCGCTCCACCCACGCCGCGTGGGCGATCACGAACCGGCCGCGCACCGCGTCGGCCAGCGGCTCCAGCGCCTCCGGCCCCTGGGGGGCGTTCTCCAGGTCGGACGGCGTGATCCCGTGGATCTCGATCGAGCTGGCGGGGACGGTGCGGGCGGGCCGGACGAGGCCGTAGACGGCCTGGGCCGGGAGCGCCCGGCCCTGCTCGATCGGGATCGCGCCGAACGAGACCAGCTCGTCCACGCGAGGGTCGAGCCCCGTTGTCTCGACGTCCACGACCACCAGCCGCGACTCCCGCCAGGATCGGCGGGCCCTCACAGGGCGCCGATCTCGAGCTCCGTGGCGATGCCTCGCTGAACGACGGCCACCGCCCGGAACGCGTCCTTCAGGTAGCGGCGCGTGAGCGGGTCGAGCCGCTTCGGGTCGAGACGGTCGTCGGGCGGCGCGCCCAGCCGCAGGGCCTCGACCTGGTGGCTGATGCGCAGGCCGCTGAACAGCTCGAACGCGACCAGCAGGGTCGAGACCGTGTCGTCGGAGAGGGTGCCCGCGCGCCCGGCGGCCCGCAGCCGCTCCGGGGTCGATGCGGATGCCACGCCGGCCGCCATGCCGGCCCAGCGGGCCAGGTCGACGACGGGCAGCAGCCCGCCGCGCTTGATGTCGAGCGTCCCGCTCCGCTCGCCGCTCTGGGACACGACGAAGTCACGGAAGAAGCCGGTTGGCGGCCGGTGGGCGAGCGCCATCCGCGCCAGGCCGCGCAGCATCGCGGGGTGGCGCGGCGCCTGCTGGAGCGCGCCGGCCAGGGCGGTCACCGCAACCTCCCCGTCCCACACGGCCCGGCCGTCCACCAGCACCGACACCAGGATCAGCGCCTTCTCCCGGGTGGGATCGCTGAACCACGCGTCGGCAGCGGCTGTCCAGGATGCGACCGACCGGGCGAACAGCGGCATCGAGGCGACCGCGCCCTGATCGCAGGGCGGGATCCCGCCCGATCGGAGGCCATCGGTCACCCAGCGCGCCCGCTCCAGCATCGCCGTCCGCAGCTCGGGCTGCTCCGATGACCCCGCCCAGGCCAGCGCGCTGTCCTCGTCCGAGCTGGGCACGGCCTCGCGGCGGGCGTGGCTGCCCAGCGCGAACCAGGTGAACCGTTCCGGCGGAGGCCCGAGCTCGCGCTCTGCCAGCTCGAGTAGCCGCCGGAGCAGTGCGTCGTGAACGGTCGTGATGACGCGCTCGATCGTGCCGGGGGCAACGCGGGCGTCGTGCAGCCCGACCACGACGCCGGGAAGCGCCGCCGCCACGTCGGCCAGCTCGCCCCGGCCGGTCGCCCGGCCGATCGCGCGGCGCAGGTGAAACGGCGTGCGGGTCTCGACTGCGAGCAGGTCCGTGTCGGCAATGACACCGACCACCCGGCGATGCGCGTCCAGCACCGGCAGGTGGCTGATGCCCCGGTCGAGCATCTCCATCAGTGCGTCAACGGCCGACGAGTCCGCGCTGACCGTGCGCGCGGGCACCGTCATGATCTCCGAGACCGCGGTCTCGGGCGGGATCCCCGCCGCGACCACGCGACCGCGGAAGTCGAGGTCGGTGACGATGCCGAGGCGGTCGTCGAGGTCGATCAGGAGGCTGCTCTGGCCGGCCGCCACCATGCGCCGCGCCGCCTCCTGGACGGAGGTCGAAGGCTCCACCATCAGCGGCGGCGAGCGCACCATGCTGCCCACGTCACGGCGGGCCGGATCGGCCGCAGCGGCGTCCAGCAACGCGGTGTCGCGGCTCCGCATCTCGTAGCGGCCGCCGACCGACCGGACGACGAAGCGAAGCGCCGCCGGACGGCCCAACACGGGCCGGATCGCCGCCTCGGCGATGCGGTAGAACAGCGAGTCCTCGTGGGCCTTCACGGTCAGCTGTGACGGCGCGCCAGCCAGCATCGAGGTGTGGCCGACCATCTCACCCTCGCCCAGCAGATCGATGACGACGCCCGAGTCGATCAGCGCGACCGAGCCCCGCCGGATCACGCGCACCTCGGTCGCCGGCGGCGCACCCTGTTCGGTCAGGACGGTGCCGGCGGCGGCGAACTCGATCTCGCACGTGGCGGCCACCGCCTCGAGCTCGGGCTCGTCGAGCGTGTCGAAGGGCGGATGTTCCCGCAGGAACCATGCGATCTCGTGCACCGAGGCATCCTACGACCGTTGCGTGACGCGTGATAGCGTCCTTTCCATGCGGCGTTCCGAGTATCACGGCAGCTTCCAGCACCCGGTGCGGGCCTTTCTGATCGGCACCGGTCTGGTCGTGCTGCTGCTCGGTGGATGGGTGATCGGCGTCGAGGCCGGCGGGTCGCCGACCGCGTCCACCTCCACCCGCGTCGTCACGCGGCTCGGCGACCATCAGCTCCGGCTGATCACGGTCACCGATCCGGTGGTCAGCACCGTGGTCAACAACCACACGCGGATCGTCCGCGTGCCGGGCCTGGGCCCGACGCGCGTCGTCGTCGTCCACGCCAACGGCCAGGACATCGTCGCGTACATGCCGGTGGCCGAGTCCGACGCGCTGACATCGTCGGGCACGTCGGACTCGATCGCGCCGCTGACCGTGTACGTGCCCGAGCCGGTCACGGTTACTCAGACGGTGACCGAGTCGGAGCCCGGCGGCACGGTCACGGAGACGGTCACCGAGACCGACACCGTCACGGTCACCGCACCGACGTCGTCGTCCACCGACGAGAGCCGGCCGCCGAGCTCCTAGCCGGTCTACTCGATCGGGATCTCGAAGCGGGCGATGATGCCAGGGTCGCCGCCGCGCGCGAGCAGCTCGGGATCGGGGTCGCGGGTCGCCACCCATGCGTAGCCGTGCTCGGGGTAGGCGACCACGTCCGGGAAGCTCCCGGCGCTGATCGCGAGGATCTGTGCCGGCTCGTCGGTCGGGTTGCTGAACGCGTGGACCCCGGCACGTCCGTCGGGGCAGAAGATGACGTCGCCCGGGGCGGCCTGCTCCTCACCGCCCTGGAGGCGGAAGACGGGGCGCCCGCTGAGGACGAAGAACATCTCCTCGGCGCCGAAGTGCATGTGCATCCGCATCCCCGGCGCGCCGGGGGCCAGCTCGTACAGCGTGGCTCCCATCCTGGCGTCGTCCGGCCGCCAAAAGACCCGATGTCGGGTCCCCTCGTCCTTGTCGTCGCCGTCCCATGCGTCGGAGAACAGGTTTTGACGAAGCATGTCGTGTACCTCCAGCTCGTAGCGGTGGCAGGCCTGGCGCGCCGCGTCAACGCGGCCTCGGTGCCTGCATGATCACGCGCGGCTCTCGCCGCGCCGCTGCCGCTACCTGATCGCCGGACTCATGGGCAGATCGTAGCTACGCGGCGACGTCGGCGGCGGGCGCGTAGCGCGTGACGAACGCGGGCCGGTCGGAGCGCAGGTGGGCGACCACCGCCGCCGGGTCCTTCTCGCAGGGCAGCACCGTCTTCCAGGTCGCCAGGTGCTCGGGCCGGTGGAAGTCACCCGATGCGATGCCGGGGAGCCCCGCCCCCGCGACCCACGAGAACACATCGGTGCGGTTGATCAGCTCCCAGCGGTCGAGCAGCGGCCGGAAGCGGTCGCGCTCGAGCCAGAAGCGGCGGGTCGTGCGGAATGGGATCGGATCGTCCCCGGTCGAATGCGGATGGGCTGCGACGAGTGCCGCGCCGGCCGAGCGGGCCTCGCGCAGCGCCTCGGGCAGCCCGTGGTCGAGCGTCACCAGCCGGTCGAGGCCGATCGCCACGGCATGCGCGGCGAGGTCGGCGTCGGCGTTCGAGTCGGTCAGCTCGATGCCGGGGATGACCAGCATGCCGAATCGCGACCGGGCGTCCTGCGCCGCAGCGCCGACGGCGTCGAGATAGGCGCCGTGGTTGCGGGCGTCGATCAGCGGGCCATCCGGATCGTCCGGCCCAACGACGTGGTCGGTGATGCAGAGGACGTCGAATCTGGCCGCGCCGTAGAGCTCGACCAGCTCGTCCGGCGTCAGGTCGCCGTCGCTCCAGGTGGAGTGGCAGTGCAACTCGCAGAGCAGCGGCTGCGGTGCGACGGCTCGGGCGCTCATGGCTGCATCATGCCCCGGCGATCCCGTCGCCGGGGTGGCCATGCGGGGTCGGGGTGGCGAAGAACCGGTGTCAGGCGCGCCACTTGATCGAGCAGCCGACCGGCTTCGTCTCGGCCGGATCGGGCTCGCCGCCGTCGAGCACCGCGTCCAGCGCACCCCGCAGCCACGCCGCTCCCAGGGCCGGGTCGTCGTGGTCGGCGTCGGGCGCGCCTCGGTAGCGCACGTGCAGATCGCCGTCCAGCACGTAGACGTCAGGGGTCGTCTTCGCGTCGTAGGCCCGGGCGACCTCCTGCGTCTCGTCGTACAGGTACGGCATCCGCCAGCCCTCGGCCTCGACGCGGCGACGCATCGCCTCAGGCGAGTCCGCCGGGTAGCGCTCTGCGTCGTTGGGGCTGATGCAGAGCACCTCGACGCCGCGGTCGGCGTAGTCGTCCGCCACGGCGCCGATGCGGTCGTGCCAGGCCAGGGCGTAGGGGCAGTGGTTGCAGGTGAACACGATCACCGTGGCCGGTGTCCCGGCGCGGTCGGCCAGCCGGTGCGTTGCACCGGTCGTGTCGGTCAGCTCGAAGGGCGGTGCGGCGATACCCAGGGTCATGAGGCGATCCTCCTGGTCAGCTCCTCGCGCAGCAGCGCGGGGTCGGGTGTCGGTGAGATGCGGCCGTCGGCGCGCCGGTAGATCCGGCAGGTGAGGCCGACCGGCTCGTCCGGGCCGGGCGGGAACAGGTCCTCGCCGTCCACGCGGATCGTGGGCGAGCCGACGAAGCGCTCGCTGGCCGCGGCCGCGTCGTCGGCCACCTCGCGCAGGGTGACGGTGGCGGGGTCGATCCCGCGTTCGTCCAGCGCGGCGCGCAGGTCGGCCAGCGCCGCCTCGGTGGAGGGGCAGCCCTCCCACCACAGCAGCTCGATCGTCGGCAGGGCCATGCTCCGCAGTGTAGGTCGGGGCCTCCGGGCGGACCGGTAGAGTCTCCGCCGGATGCCGCGCGACCCCCGCCACGACATCCTGTTCGAGCCGGTGCGGATCGGGCCGAAGACCCTGCGCAACCGGTTCTACCAGGTGCCCCACTGCACGGGGTTCGGCGTCGAAAAGCCGTGGTCGCAGGCCCGCCACCGCGCCGTCAAGGCCGAGGGCGGATGGGCCGCCGTCTGCACCGAGTACGCCGCCGTCAGCCCGGACTCGGACGAGACGCCGTACGTCGCCGCCCGGATGTGGGACGACCACGACCTGCGGATGCTCTCGCTGATGTGTGACGAGGCCCACGAGCACGGTTCCCTGGCCGGCATCGAGCTGGGGCACACCGGTGTCCAGGCGGAGAACGCGGAGTCGCGGCTGCCCGCCTCCGCGCCGTCGCAGATCGCCAGCGACTTCGCGGTCAACCTCGTGCCCAAGGAGATGACGAAGCGGGACATCCGGCGGCTGGTGTCCGACTGGGCGACGGCGGCGCGGCGCTCGCGCGACGCCGGGTTCGACATCGTCTACGTGTACGGCGGCCACACCTACCTGATGGGCCAGTTCCTCTCGCCGCACTACAACCGGCGGACGGACGAGTACGGCGGCACCCTCGCCAACCGCGCCCGGGCGTGGCTGGAGACGCTGGAGGCGGTGCGCGAGGCGGTCGGCGACGACTGCGCGATCGCCTGCCGCGTCGCGGTCGACCGGCTGGACGCGCTCGGCGTCGACCTCGACGAGGGGCTCGAGTTCGTCGGCCTGGCCGACCACCTGGTCGACCTGTGGGACGTCAACGTCGGGTCGATCTCGGAGTGGCACAAGGACTCGGGGCCGTCCCGCTTCTACGCCGAGGGCTGGCAGACGTCCAGCACCGCGCGGGTGCGCGAGGCCACCGCCAAGCCGATCGTCGGCGTCGGCCGGCTGACCGATCCCGACCTGATGGCCGCAATCGTCCGAAGCGGCGTGTGGGATCTGATCGGCGGCGCCCGGCCGTCGATCGCCGACCCCTTCCTGCCCCGCAAGATCGACCAGGGGCGGGTGGACGAGCTGCGCGAGTGCATCGGCTGCAACGTCTGCATCAGCAAGGCCGACAGCCGCCGCCACCTGGGCTGCACGCAGAACCCGACCGCGGGTGAGGAGTTCCGCCGCGGCTGGCACCCCGAGCGGTTTTCTCGGGCGGCCAACGCCGCCGACGACGTGCTGATCGTGGGCGCCGGCCCTGCCGGCCTGGAGTGCGCGATCACGCTGGCCAAGCGCGGCTTCGGCCGCGTCCGGCTGGTCGATCGTGCCCCGCAGCCGGGCGGGCACCTGGGCCTGGTCACGCGGCTGCCTGGGCTGGGCGAGTGGGGGCGAGTGGTCGCCCACCGGATGGTGCAGCTGCGGCGCCTGCCTGCGGTCGAGCTGGTCACCGACCAGGAGCTGGACGCGGCCGCGATCCGCGCCGCCGGGGCCGCCATCACGGTGCTCGCGACCGGCTCGTCGTGGGCGCACGACGGGCTGAACGGGTTCACCCGTGGCCCGGTCGCAGGTGCCGACCCGGCGCGGGCGGATGTGCTGACGCCCGAGCAGGTCGTGCTCGAGGGCAAGCGGCCGGCGGGCCGGGTCGTCGTCTACGATGGCGACGGCTACTTCATGGCCTCCGCGATCGCCGAGCTGCTGGCACGGGAAGCTACCGAGGTGGAGTACGTCACCGGCCACGGGACGGTGGCGCCGTTCTGCGACGAGACGCTCGAGGCCGACCTGATCAAGGCCCGGCTGCACGAGCTCGGTGTCCGAATCCGCCGCGGCGTTGCCCTGAACGGCATCGAGCCCGGCCGCCTCGCCTGCGAGGACGAGTTCGGCGAGCCGCTGGAGATCGCCTGCGGCGGCGTCGTGCTGGTCACGCAGCGCGTCAGCCGTGACGCGCTCTACCACGAGCTGGACGGCCGGCTGCCCGCGCTCTACCGGATCGGCGACTGCGTCGCGCCGCGGCTGCTGGCGGAGGCGGTGTTCGACGGCCACCGGCTGGCGCGTGAGATCGACGCGCCCGACCCGGAGGTCGCGCTGCCCTACCTGCGCGAGCGGCCCGCGGACGACCCGCCGCGACGTCCCGAACCGGAGCCGATGGTCGAGCTGCCGGCCCGGGCGCCTCTCCGGCGGCGGACGGTCGAGCTGATCGACGACGGCGGCGTCGGCCGCATCGCCGAGCTGCTGGCGGGAAGCGGCGGTGACGCCGTTGTCTGCGCCGGACGCGGCGCCGGCGCCGACCTGTCGCCCTTCCGCGAGCTGGCGGCGCGCCACGGTGCGCGGTTTGCGGTCACCCGGCCGCAGGTCGAGGCCGGCCGCGCGGCCAGGACCGAGCTGGTCGGCGCATCGTCGGCGACGGTGACGCCCCGGCTCTACATCGCCTTCGGCGTCTCGGGGGCGCTCCCGCACCTGGCCGGCATGGACGGCAGCTCGACGGTGGTCGCCGTCAACACGGACGGCGCCGCGCGGATCTACGACCACGCCGACGTGGGCGTGGTGGCGGACGCCGCGGAGGTCGCGCGCGGGCTGCTGGGCGTGATCGGCCCCGCGTAGACTGCTCGGCACCATGGCGGTCTGCGACACGTGTGGCACCGAGAACCCGGAGGGCGCGAAGTTCTGCCTCGAATGCGGGGCGCCGATGGCCGCGCCGCCCCCGGCGGGTGAGGAGCGCAAGCTCGTCACCGTCCTGTTCGCCGACGTGGCGGGCTCGACGGCCCTTGGCGAGTGGCTCGACGCCGAGCCGCTGAAGGATCTGATGAACCGCTTCTTCGCGGCGATGCGCATCGAGATCGAGGCCGAGGGTGGCACCGTCGAGAAGTTCATCGGCGACGCCGTGATGGCGGCGTTCGGCGTCCCCGTTGCCCACGAGGACGACCCGGCCCGGGCGCTGCGCGCCGCCCTGCGCATGCAGCGGCGGCTCGAGGATCTCAACACCGAGCTCGAGGCCGAGTACGGCGTGCGGCTGGGGATGCGGATCGGCGTCAACACCGGCCAGGTGATGGCGTCCACCGCTCCGCGCCCGGGCGAGGCGATGGCGACGGGCGACCCGGTCAACCTCGCCGCCCGGCTGCAGCAGCTGGCCGATCCGGGCACGACGCTGGTCGGCGAGCGCACCGCCGCCGCGGTGCGCGGGTTCGTGCTCGTCCCCACCGGCGGGTCGCTCGACGTCCGCGGTAAGGCCGATCCGGTGGTCGCCTTCATGCTGGCCGGGGATCGCGACGAGCCGGAGCGCGGGGTACCCGGCTTACGCGCGCCGATCGTCGGCCGCGAGGGCGAGCTGGAGCTGCTCGACAGCCAGCTGCGGCGCGTGGTCGGCGAGGGACGGGCGCACCTGGTCACGATCTACGGCGACCCGGGGATCGGCAAGAGCCGGCTGGTGCTGGAGTTCACCAGGAATGCCGACGCTCGCATGGTGCGCGGGCGCTGCCTGCCCTACGGCGACGGCATTACCTTCTGGCCGCTGGTCGAGATCGCCAAGGCCGAGGCGAACGTGCTCGACACGGACGACACCGCGGCCGCGCTGGCCAAGGTCCACGCGCTGGGCGAGCGTGCGCCCGAGCTCGCCGGCGCGACGGCGGCGATCGCCCATACGATCGGCCTCGACGATCCCGCCTCGCCGTTGCGCGACATGACACCGCGGGCGGTGATCGCCGAGATCCACCAGGCCTGGCGCGCGTTCTTCGCCTGGCTCGCCCGGTCGGGGCCGGTGATCGTCGTCATCGAGGACATCCACTGGGCCGACGGCGCGATGCTCGATCTGCTGGAGGCGCTGCCCGACCGGATCCCTGCTCCGGTGCTGTTCCTCTGCCCGTCGCGGGCCGACCTGATCGCGCGCCGCCCGGGCTGGGGCGGCGGCAGGCTGAGCGTGTCAAGCGTGGCGCTCGACCCACTGGGGCCGGCGGAGGCCGATCGCATGGTTCGCCTGCTGCTCGACGTGGACGACCTCGGCGAGCAGGTGCGCGCGCGCATCCTCGAGCGGGCCGAGGGCAACCCGTTCTTCCTGGAGGAGATCGTCCGGCGGCTGATCGACGAGGAGCTGATCGTCCAGGACAGCGGGCGCTGGCGGGCCGTCGCCGGGATCGAACGCGTTGCCATTCCCGACACCGTGCAGGGCGTCCTGGCCGCCCGCATCGACCTGCTGCCGGTCGAGGAGAAGCGGGCGATCCAGTCGGCGGCGGTGGTCGGCCGCGTGTTCTGGCCGGGCGCGGTCGCGGGGCTCCTGAACGGCGAGGCCGAGCGGGTCGAGGAGCTGCTCGACGCCCTCGAGCGGCGAGACCTGGTGCTGACCCGGATGACGTCGGCGATGGCCGGCCAGCGGGAGCTGATCTTCAAGCACATCCTCACGCGCGACGTCGCCTACGAGAGCCTGCCGCGGCGCGACCGTCCGCACGCGCACGCCTGCGTGGCGGAGTGGATCGAGGGCGCGTACGGAGAGCGGCGGGTGGAGGTCGCCGAGCTGCTCGCGCACCACCACGAGATGGCGGGGCAGCGCGAGCGGGCCCGCCGCTATGCCCTGGAGGCCGCGCGCCGCGATCTGGGGACGCTTGCGCTCGATCAGGCGCTCGCCTTCGCGAACCGGGCCGCCGAGCTGTCGCAGGCGCCGGCCGATCGCGCCGCCGCGCTGGCGGTGGCGGGCGAGGTGCACTACCAGCTGGGAGAGGGCGACGACGCTTGGCAGCTCTGGCGGGAGGCGCTGCGGCTGCTGGAGCCGGACGTCGCGGCTTCCACCGGCCTGGTCGCCACCCTCTGCGGGAGGGTCTGCCTGCTGGCGACGCGGGCGCCGGGGCTGATGCCGAACGTCGTCGTCGATCCGGACGAGGTGCGCCGCTACCTCGAGCTCGGCTACGCCGCCGCCGGCGACGAGGAGTCCGAGGCGCTGGTTGAACTGCTGCTGGCCGAGGGCGGCTGGGCCTTCGGCTTCCCCACGCCGCCCCCCGACCAGGCGATGATCGCTCGGATGAGCGCGGCCTCGGCGCGGGCGGTCGCCATCGCCGAGCGGATGGATCGCCCCGAGCTGCTCTCGCTCGCGCTCGACGTCGCCTACATCGCGGCGATGTTCGACGATGACATCCCCGCACTGGCCGCCTCGGTGGAGCGCCGTCAGGCCCTCGCCGACCGGGTGTACGCGATCATCGACCTCGACGACATCTTCTACATGTCGGCCCAGACTTACTACGAGCAGGGGCGCTACCGGGAGGCGCTGGCCGTGTCCGAGGAGGGGATCGCCCGAGTGGCGGCGCTGGGAGGGGAGCCGCGAGGATCGGCCTCCACGGCGGCGCTCGCCCGGATGCTGATGGGCGAGTGGGACCCCGTCCTCGAGCAGTACGCCCTGATCCGCGAGCGGTACGGGATCGCCCCCGCAGGCTTCCTGCGCCTCGTGTGGGCCGCGGCCGAGTTCGTCTTCGCTGCCCGCGGGGAGATCGCGACGGCCGAGGAGCTGCGCGTCGTCCAGCTGGGCACGCCGATGCGGCTCGGGTTCCGAGCACTCGGGCTGCTCGCCGAGGGCCGCCTGGACGAGGCGCTGGCGCAGGTGCCCTCGGCGCTGATCAGCGACGGGCGCAGCTTCGGCATGGTCGTCGAGGGCGAGCTGCTGCGGGCGGCCGGCCGCTGGGACGAGCTGGTGGAGCACTGCGCCGTGATCCGGGCCCGGGCCGACCGCATCGGCTGGCGCTCCGGGTGGCCGGCCGCCGACCGGCTGGAGGGCGCCGTGGCGTTCGTCCGCGGCGACCCGGCGACCGCCGCTGCGCTGGCGGAGCGCTCGGTGGGCGGGTTCGCGGACGTCGGCGCCGAGTGGGAGGCCGCGGTCTCGGGGCTCGACCTGGCCGAATCGCTGGTCACGCTGGATCGGCACGGCGAGGCTGCGGCCGTGCTGGAGGCGGCGACGCCCGCGCTGCGTCGAGCCGGAGCGCTGCGGGAGCTCGCGCGCCTGGACCAGCTGCTCGGAGGCTAGAGGAACTCGAGCGAGCCTGCGATCTGGTCGCAGGAGGCCTTGAAGCTGTCGAACCGGGCCTTGCTGGACGTGCAGGCGAGGCGGTAGACGACCCCGTTGCGCACAGCCACGTAGTCGCGCTCGGTCACCTTTTGCGTGCCCGCCTTCGTCTTGATATCGAAGACGTACTCGACCGTACTGGCGGTGAGCGGCCCCATTGCCGCGTCGTCCGATCGGAGAACTCCGAGCCTCAGCGACTTGACCGAGTCCTCGATCTCGTTGGCTGCTTCTTGCCGGATGTCATCGTCGAGGCCGGACGAGTGCGTGTCCACGCGGAGCATCAGCACGTTGCTCACCAGTCCCGTCGTGGACGCCTCCCGCTTGCCGGCATCCGTCAGGTCGTAAGCGACGAAGTTGCCTGTCTGGGCAACCTTGTTCATGACCGGCCCCGTGGCCTTCGCGAGGTCGGGGTTCGCCTTGGCGAAGGCCGCCTCTCCGCCGGCCAGTGCTCGCCGATCGACCGTCTTCCAGTCCGCGGGCACGGTGATCCGGTAGTCGGCGCCGCCGGGGCGGAAGATCTGCGCGCCGTTCGCCGTTGTCGTCACCGGGGTCATCACCGAGGACACGCCCTTGGAGCCACCGCACGCGGACGCAGCGATGCAGATTGCCGCCAGTGCGAGCGGGGTACGCAGAGCGCGCATGAGACCCATACCGACCATGCGCGTGCGAGACTAGCGACCATGCCGGACAGCGACACCGTGCTCGTGCTCGGCGCCGGATCGACCGGCGAGGCCGTTGTCTCGGCGCTGCGCGAGCTGGAACCGGACACCCCGATCGTCATCGCCGAACGCGGGCTGGCGGGCGGCGAGTGCTCGTATTTCGCCTGCATGCCGACCAAGGGGCTGCTGCGGCCGGCGGAGGCGCTGGCGGCCGCCCGCCGCGTGCCCGGCGCGGCCGAGGCCATGACCCGCGAGCTGGATGCGGCGCGGGTGTTCTGGCACCGCGACCAGATCACCGGCAAGCTCGACGACTCGTCCCAAGTGGAGTGGCTGGAGTCGAAGGACGCCGAGCTCGTTCGGGGTCAAGCGCAGATCCGCGAGCCGGGACTGGTCACGGTCGGCGATCGCGAGATCCGCCACGGGAGGCTGGTGATCGCCACCGGGTCGGTGCCGTCGATCCCGCCGATCGACGGCCTGGACCGGGTCGAGTACTGGACGAACCGCGAGGCGACGCAGATCGATACCGTGCCGGACAGCATCACCGTGGTCGGCGCGGGGCCGGTCGGCTGCGAGTTCGCCCAGTTCTTCCGGCGGATGGGCGCCCGTGTTGCCATCGTGGACGTCGCTGATCGCCTGCTGCCCCGCGATCACCCGGAGGCGGGCGCGCTGCTCGCCGAGGTGCTCGAGGGCGAGGGCATCGCGCTGCACCTGGGCGGCGGCATCGCCTCGGTGGAGCCGGGGATCCGGCTGCGCCTGGAGGGCGGCGCGTCGATCGATGCCGAGCGGCTGCTGGTCGCGGCGGGACGCAAGGCGGCCGTCGAGGACTTCGGGCTCGAGCACCTTGGTCTGGAGATCTCGAAGCGCGGCATCGAGGTGGACGAGCGGATGCGCGCCGCCGAGGGTGTCTGGGCGGCGGGGGACGTCACCGGCATCGCGATGTTCACCCACGTCGGCAAGTACCACGCGCGGGTCGTGGCGGCGGACATGGCGGGGCGGCCGGCGAAGGCCGATCACCGGGCGGTGCCGGCGGTGACCTTCACCGACCCGCAGGTTGCCTCCGTCGGCGACACCTCGAGCGACGGTCTGGTGTTCGGGAGCCGCCGCATCGATCAGGTCTCGCGGACGTCCACCTACGAGCGTCCCAAGCGCAGGGGCTTCCTCACGGTCGCCGCCGACCCGGACCGGGGCGTGCTGGTCGGTGCCGTGGCCGTCGGCCCGGAGGCGGGGGAGTGGCTCGGCCAGCTGACGCTGGCGATCCGGGCCGAGGTGCCGGTGGACGTGCTGCGCGAGACGATCCAGCCCTACCCGACGTTCTCCGAGGCGATCCAGTTCGCGGTCAGGGACCTGCCGCTGTGAGGATGTCCGCGGCGGCACGGTGGCCGCTGCGAAGGGCGCCTTCCATCGTCGCGAACCAGTGGCCGGCCGTGTGCTCGCCCGCGAACGCGAGCCGGCCGACCGGCGCGGCCAGCGCCTCGGGGTCGCCGTCCGGGCGTCCCGTCTCGACGGTGGAGTAGGCGCCCTCCGGCCAGGCCGACAGGAGCGCTCCGTCGTCCTCGAGACTGAGGTCGGGCCGCAGCGTGCGGACAGCCGCGAGGTAGGCGCCGCCGGCCGTCAGTCGTTCAACCGCCGGGCCGGATCCCGCGAACGCGTTCAGCACCGGCTGCACCACTCCGTCCTCGCCGGTCGCCGTCCACGTCCAGAAGCGGCCCGGCACCGACATCACCGCGCTGGGCTGCGCCGGTGCGGCCAGCGGCACGAACAGCTTGGCAGCCTGGCCGTAGACGACGCGGTGCAGTGCCTCGATCTTCCACTCAGGCAACGCGGGTCGGAACCGGAGCGGCACGTGCGCCGGGACGGCGACGACGCAGGTGTCCGCCCGCAGCTCGCCGTCGAGGAGGACGCCGTCCGCGTCGTGCTCGACGGTCGACACCGGAGACGAGAGGCGCACATCCAGGCCGTGCGCGAGCGCGCGGGCGATGCCGTCGTTGCCGCCCGCCAGCCGGTGCGTCTCCTCCTGCTCGAACAGGTGGGCGACGTCGCGGACGGCACTCGCCGCGACGCGCTCGGCCGGGTGCGCGTAGGAGACGGCGACGCGGCAGGCGATCAGCTCACGCGAGCCCCGCGCGATCGGCAGCCGGTCGAGCAGCTGGGCGACGGTCAGGCCGTCGCGCTCGCCCGCCTCGACCGCCGCCGCGACGCGCTCGCCGTCGGCCAGCAGCTGCGCGCGGTCGACCTGGCCGCCGCCGCGCGGCTCACGGTCGCCGAAGCTGATGCCCATCGGCGCCTGCTCGATGCCGAGTCGCTTCGCGGTCTCCGGCAGCACCTCGTAGCCCTCGGTGATGAACTCTGCGCCCATCTCGACGGGTGCGCCGTTCGCCAGTGTCCGCGACCAGACGCGTCCGCCGACCCTGTCCCGAGCCTCCAGCACGACCACCTTGTGGCCCCCTTCGGCCAGGCGCTCCGCGGCCGCCAGCCCGGCGAACCCGGCGCCGATGACAGCGACCTTCACGTGCGGCCTTGGCTGCGGACGGATGCGGACACGGCGGCGCGAGTGTATGCCGGTGGGCCGGCTGATCCTGCCGGTTGTGGACAGCCGATCGGGGTCAGACTCCAATCATTCCGGCGTGCACGGTCCGCGACGGTTCCGGCACTCGCTCGGCAACGCGTCGACACGATTGGTGTCAGACTCCAATCGGTTGGCGCGGCGAGACTCGGCGCGATTCCGTCGTGCCTCGTCGCCGCGTCGTTGCGAACGGCCGCCGATGGCCTGCGGTGACGCAGCCGCAGATGCCCGGATCGTCACGAAGCAGCGCGATGTGGCGCCGGATGCGTGCCGCCGTGCGCACCGCAAAACGATTGGACTCTGACCCCGATCGTCATCCGACTGCGCCGCGAGTGCGCCGGAACCATCCGACGGCGCTCACGGAGAACGGCACGAAGCCGCCGGTCAATCCCCGCTCGGGCAGGGCTGGAAGACCGAGCCGTCGAGCTCGTCCGTCATCCTGGTCGCTGCGAACCCGTCGGCGGGCGCCCAGACCGTGTTGCAGTAGGTCGAGTAGAGCCGCTTCGGCGCACAGCTCTCCCCGGGCGCGCAGACGAAGCTGTCCTCCTGGTACTCGTCCTCGCCCACCCACTTGCCGTTCGGCTGGTTCGCGGTCGTCTGTGTGGTGAAGTCGTCGTAGCCGCACGGCGTCGGCCCGGAGACCGCCGTGCACGTCCAGCCGTACTGCGTGCTGCCGGCCTGATCGGACGAGAAGCAGCCGCCGTACGTGTAGCACTCCTCGACAACGGCGCCGTCGGTGTAGTTGCGGCCCCACCAGCTGAGCAGGCCCGAGTTCTTCCACAGCGCGGTCATCCCGTGCCGGTGGATGTCGTTGAACGCCCAGGCAAGGTAGTTCTGCGCGTCGCCCGCGGTCAGGCGGAACCCGGTGGTGCGCGGCGGGTCGAAGCTGTCGATGTCGTCCAGCTCGACCGAGTCGAACCCCTTCGCTGCGCACATCGCGATCCGCGCGTCCAGCATCGGCTCCAGCGCGTGCAGCTGGCGGAAGTCGACCCACCGCTCATTCGGGTAGCCGTAGTAGATCTTGCCCAGCGTGCTGCCGGGGAACGCCCCACCGCGGTCGGTCGTGCTCCCGTCCGGGCGGTAGTTCTCCCAGGCCAGGTCGAGGTAGCAGGCCGTCTTGGGGTGCGCCAGCGTGCTCGCCTGCCAGGCCGTGTGGATGTCGTTGATCTCGGCCGGGGTGGTCAAAAAGCCGTCGATGTCGTAGAAGTCAACGGCATCGGCGCCGGTGCGCTCGAGCGGGGTGACGCGTCCGATCTGCCAGTCCCAGCGCATCGGCCTGCCCGTGCTGTCGTCGTGCGGCGGGTACCAGCACGGCTGCGACTCACGCGCGGTGCACGCTGCCGGCGCGGGCAGCGGGACGACCCGCCACCCGTACGTCCGCGTCGTCGTGCCCGCGCGGTTCTGCGCGCGGATGCTGACGCGGTGGTTCCCGACGCCCAGTTCGCCCGTGCCGAAGAAACGCGTCGTCCGCAGCGCCCGCCACCGCTGGTCGTCCACCCGGTACTGCACGACGGGCCTGCCGTCCGCGGCGTTGAAGTGCGGGAGCGTGACCTGGAAGTTCTCCGCGTTCGAGCCGGTGGTCTTCTCGGGCAGCCCGTTCAGAAACTCCAGCCTCGGCGCTCGCCCCCGCGCGTAGGCGCCGACGATCTGCGGCGAGGTGACGCGGCGCGAGACGCGCACGACCCGGAACCTGAAGGTCGCCGGATCGGTCTCGACCACCTCCGTCGCGGTCTCGACCAGCCGCAGGTGCCGACCCACGTCGCGATGACCGACCACGTACCGGGCTGCCGCGAACGGCGTCGCGGTGCTGTCGGACGCCGTCCTGCACGAGCCACCCACCGTCGTGCATGCGCGCCACTCGTAGGCCACCTGGAAGCTCAGCAGCTGCTGGCCGGGAAGGAGCGCTCCGGGATGCCAGTGCAGGCCCGCGGCGCGGACCTCGGCGCCGTCGCGAGCGGTACCGGTGATCTGGAGCGAGCCCTCGGCGACCGGCGGGGCCACGCCGCGGGCGATGTGTGAGGCAGCGCCCGCCGCCGGCATGGTCATAAGCACCGCCAGGCCGATCGCCGCCACAACCGCCGGCACGGCCATCCGAGTCGCCCTTCGCCGCGTCACTGACCCTCCATCGATTGCGGAATACCCCAGGAGCCGCCACAAGTATGCCCGGAATCCCGCTAGATCGCTACCTGATGTTGTTCAGATAGAACAGCACGAAGTAGCCGATCATCAGCACCGACCAGCCGACGGCTGTGATCATGTCGTGCACGCGCCGCCAGGAGAACGTCAGGCTCTGGCGCACGGTCGCGTCGATCGCCTCCAGGCTGGCCAGCTTGTCGCTGACCAGCCGGCGCCAGTCGTCCAGGAACCGGCGCTGGACGATCAGCCAGTAGACGCGCGCGGAGTACCAGTTGCCGACGAACAGCAGCGACTGCGAGGTGTGCTCGAACTGGAGCAGCAGCTCCAGGCGCTGGTCGATCACGCTGGCCAGGATGCGTTGCCTGGATGGGCGCCAGCGTCCGCGCGGGTCTGAGAGCTCGGCCCGCAGCTCGCGCAGGTGCTCCTCGATGGCCTGGTCGAGCAGCCGGTAGCGCAGCAGCTGGTAGGCGCCGATCTTGCACAGCGCGATGTCCGACTCGTAGTGCCCGCCCTCGGCGATGATGATCGCCCCGGTGCTGTCCACCAGCGTCAGGTCCTGCTCCGAGTAGTGCGCACGGGTGCGCAGGATCTCGTCCACCTGCACCTCGTCCGGGCGCTTCGGCAGCGTCCGCAGGAGCCACGCCAGCTCGAGTCCGTGCCGCTCGACCAGCGGGTCGGGGCCCTCCGGCGGCGTCGACACCAGCACCAGCGAGTACTGCTCCCAGGGCGAGCCGACGGCGTTCATCCGCTCCAGTAGCTCCTCGCGCAGCCGCCGCTCGACGGCGCGCTTTCGCTCCACCGCGCCCGGCCCGAACGGGTCGGCGAGCCGGTAGCGGCAGTCGGCGACGAGCACGCGGCCGTCGAACACCTCGCTGGTGACGGTCACCTCGATACCGTCGACGTCCAGGGTCAGGCGCTCGGCCGCGCGCACCTCGATATCCACCTCGAAGAACTCGGGAGCGTCGCGCGGCGAGAGCGCCGGCAGCACCGCCCCGGCCGGCGGCTCCTCGGTGGGCGCGAGCAGCAGGTAGCAGAGCTCGAGGTCATTCACGCCGTGCGGGGCCGGGCCACCGAGAGCACCAGCTGGGGATCGTCGAGCTCGACCATCAGCCCGCACAGCGGCTCGACGTAGCGGGCGACCGCCAGCTTCCCGGCATCCACCGGGTCGTAGCCGAGCGAGCGGGCGATCGCGGCGACGGTCGCCTTCGCCCGGAGGTCGTCGCCGCACAGGAACACCGCGGGGGCGGGCAGCGCCGGGTCGGGCCCCTCCCGCACCGCGTCCGCGTAGAGCGTGTTGAACGCGAGCACCACCCGCGCCTGCGGCGCCAGCCGGGCGACCGTCAGCGCGCCGCTGTCGCCCTCCGGGAACGCCTCCATCCGCGACCAGCGAGCCCCGGTGCCGTCGAAGGTGTCGTCCAGAAACGGGTTGGAGCAGTCGATCAGGATCGTGTTATCGGGGATCTCCGCCGCCTCGATCGCCGCGGGGACGGCCTGCCACGGCACGGCCAGCACCACGGCGTCGGCGTCGCGCGACACGGATGCGTACGAGGGCCCGCGGGCGGGATCGCGCGAGCCGACGGTCACCTCGTGACCGGCCGCGGCGAGCTGCGACGCGATCGCGCCTCCGAACGAGCCACCGCCGATCACCCCGATCCGCACGGGCGCAGCGTATCGCCCCGGTCGGCCGCCGCCTGCGCCTCGCTCAGCCGCCTCCGCCGCGGTTCTGCGCCCGCATCGCCTTGCTCAGCGTCCGCCACCGCTTGCGCTCCTCGCTGCGCAGCCGCGCGTCCACCTTGCGCTCCTGGAAGCGCAGCTCGGCCTGGAGCTTCTCGTAGCTCTCCAGCCGCGCCGCGGTCAGCGTGCCGGCCTCGATCGCCGCCTGCACGGCGCATCCCGGCTCGTGCTCGTGAGAGCAGTCCGAGAATCGGCACTGAGCGGCGAGCTCCTCGATGTCGGCGAAGGCCTGCTCCAGCCCCTCGCCGGCGTCCCACATGCCGACCGTGCGGATCCCGGGCGTGTCGATCAGCACGCCGCCCCCGGGCAGCGGCACCAGCTCGCGGTGGGTGGTGGTGTGGCGGCCGCGGCCGTCCTCGCGGATCTCCCGGGTCGCCATCCGCTCCTCGCCCAGCAGGCGGTTGATCAGCGTGGACTTGCCGGCGCCCGACGGGCCGATCATCGCCACGGTGCGGCCGGGCGTGACGTGTGCGTCCAGCGCCTCGAGGCCCTGGCCGTCCACCGCGCTGATCGCGTGCACGGGCACGCCGAACGCCACCGACTCGACCTCGGCGGTGGTCGCGACGACGTCCTCGGCGAGGTCGGCCTTGGTCAGCACGACCACGGGCAGCGCGCCGCTCTGCCATGCCAGCGCCAGCGACCGCTCGACCCGCCGCAGCGAGACGCGCTGGTCGAGGCCGTTGACGATGAAGGCGACGTCCACGTTCGCAGCGACCACCTGCTCCTGCGTCTCCTCGCCGGCCGCATGGCGGACGAACTGGGTGCGCCGCGGGCAGGATCTCGCGGACGAGGGGGTCGGACTGGGTCGAGCGTGGCTCGACCGCCACCCAGTCGCCCACGGTGGGCGTCAGGTCGCGGCTGGGCACGAGCGCGCGCTCCATGCCGTCGCCCGCCATCACGGTGCAGGTGCCGCGGTCCACGCGGGCGACCCGCCCGGGGATCAGCCCGGCGGCGGCGTGCGGTTCGAACTGTTCGGCCCGCTCGGCGTCCCAGCCGATCAGGGCGAGGCGGGCATCATGGTCGGCCGGCGCATCGGCCGGCCACCAGGGGGAAGCGGTCAAGGTTGACCTCCGGAGACGGTTGATCCCCTCCGTCGGCCGCGGCCGCTCAGCGGCGCGGGAACGTGCGGAGGGGCAGGGCGTTGTGCCGCTCGCTGATTCGAATCTCAGGCATGTCCCCACCTCCTTCGCGGTCGTTCGTGCGCCTTGTAGTCCGCTCCCAAGTGTACAGACCCGCGCGGCCACCGGCGCAGAATCTGCCAAGTCGCGCTACCTTGTGACTTCAACGCACAAGCAGCGGCATGCTCGACCGGTGCCGCGCCCGCCTCCCGCCACCGGCCCGCAGAGGGCCGTCGTGCGCGCTCCCGGGAGGCCGTCCGTGTTCCCGAGTGGAGGTCTCAGAGCCCTGAGGAAGCCATTGGTCCTTGCCGCGATCCTTGTGATCGCCGCCGCATCCGCGGCAACCGTCCGCGCGACAGTGCCACCGGTCGCGCAGGCGGCGACGGCGACAGCGCCGTCCCCCGAAGTGGTGGCGTGGCGGCACCGGGTCGCCTACGCCCGGTACCGGGCGCTGATCCACGCGCACATGGTCGGGGCGAACCCCGTCTGGGTGCGCTGGGAGTTGCGTTCCACCAGCCCCGGCTACCTGCGGTACCTGGTCGGCGTCTGGAACGCCCGGAGCCGGGTCTGGTACCTCTACTGGCGGGCGAACTACCCGAAGCTGATGTGCATCCACTCCCGCGAGGGAGCCTGGAACGCCTACAGCCCCGCCGGCTACTACGGCGGCCTGCAGATGGACTGGTCGTTCATGCGGGCCTACGGCGCCGACAAGCTGCGCAAGTACGGGTGGCATGACGCCCGCTACTGGACGGCCGGCGACCAGATGGCCGTCGGCATGCGCGCGGTGCGCGTCCGCGGCTACTGGCCGTGGTCGACGTCCGCGTCGGCCTGCGGCGCCCTGTAGCGCAACTGAGCCTTCCCCTGGTGGGAGTCGGGCATCGGCCCGGCTCCCATCGGCTCAGCCCGTGTGCGCGACGGCCCAGGCGCCGGCCGTCAGGCCCGACTCGATGGCGCCGTCGATGAACCCCGACCAGCCGTTGGCGAGGTCGGAGCCGGCCAGCAGCACCCGGCCCTCCGGGCGGCGCATCTCGGCGTGGTGCCGCTGGTACCAGCCGGGCCGGTGGATCGCCCAGGTGCCGTCCGCGAACTCGTCGGCCAGCCAGTCGTGCGCCGTCGCGTCCAGCACCTCGAAGCCGGGCATGATCTCGTCCATCTGCCGCTGCACGGCGGCGGTGTCGGACGCGTCGCACAGCTCGGCGTCGTAGCCGAACCCGATCAGCACCTGGGATCCGTCGGCGTTCTCCCACTCGGTGGCCAGGTAGCCGAACGGGTGTCCGGGGCGGATCGCGTTGTGGGAGAGCTCCGGCCCGCGGGCGCGGATGAAGATCTTGATGCCGCGCGACGCCTGTCCCAGCGCGATGCCGGCGCGCTTGCCCTCGGACAGCTCCGGCGTGAACGCGATCCGGCCGAGCGTGTTCAGCGGCACCGCCACGACGACGGCGCTCGCGGCGAGCAGCTCGCCTGCGCGGGTCTCGACCTCGACCCGGTCGGCCCCGGCCCGCACCGCCGCCACCGGCGTCTCCAGCCGCCGCTCGAACGGCGCGGCGTCGGCGATCGCGCTGAGCAGGCTGACGGTGCCGTGCTCAAGCGTCACCCGGCCGCCGGTGTACTGGGTGAGCGCGAGGCTGTAGCCGGACAGCGCGTGCCAGCGCAGCACGCTGACGGCGCCGGCGTCGTCCAGCGGCCCGTGGGCGAGCGACTCCAGCTCGGCCCAGAGCACGTCGCGCTCCTCGTCGTTCAGCTCCAGCTCGGCGATCCGCTGGGCGATGGTCAGCCGGTCGAACCGGGCCAGCCGGTCGATCTCGAGCAGCGGGTCGTGGGGGTTGGGCAGGACGTCCTCGACGCCCGTGACGAAGCGGTTCCAGCCGCGCTCGGCGATCGCGTCCCGCTCCTCGATGGTGCCCGAGTGCCGGTGACCGGAGGCATACCAGCCCGCCTCCTCGTCGCCCGGCGAGAGCTTCACGCGCAAGCCACCGCGCGTGATCTCCGAGAACGTGTGCGGCTGGTGCCAGTGCACCCAGCCGCCGCCCAGCTCGACCGGGTCGCCGTTCCAGGACGACGTCCAGGTCCGCCCGCCCAGCCGGTCGCGCGCCTCCAGGAGCAGCACGGAGCGGCCGGCGAGGGCGGCCTGACGTGCGGTGGTGACCCCGGCGAACCCGCCGCCGATGACGATCAGATCGTGCATCGCGGCGATGCTACCGGAGTCCTGACTGACCGGTCAATCAGGGTGCCGTCGGCGTCGCGGTTCCCGCTCAATCATCGGCCGTCAGTTGCCGATGACTCCCTGGATGCTCCCGGCAGACCGACTGAACGCGCTCGTCGACCTGTCGCGCGCCCTCTCGTCCAGCCTCGACCTGCGCGAGGTGCTGCGCCGGTTCGCCGGCGACGCCAGCCGGCTCACGTCCGCCGCGGGCGTCGCGGTGTCCACCTGGGACACCGACCGCGACGTGCTGGTCACCCTGACGGACTTCGAGGGCCGCATCGTCGGCGAGCTGGCCGAGGCGGACGTCGAGTATCCGCTGGCGGACTATCCGCTGTCGCGCCGCGTCCTCGAGGAGCGGATCACCGTCACCGTCCGCGTGGCCGATCCCGCCGCCGACCCGGCCGAGGTGCGCGCGCTGCAGACCACCGGCCACCGCAGCCTGTTGATGCTGCCGCTGATCACCCAGAACGAGACGATCGGGCTGTTCGAGATCGCCGACGTCGTCGACCGCGAGTGGAGCGAGGACGACCTCACCTTCCTGCGGTCGCTGTGCGACGTCGTCGCCCCGGCGGTGCGGAACGCCCAGCTGATGGAGCGCCACCGCGAGTCGGAGCTGCTGCTCCGGACGCTGGTCGAGAACCTGCCGGCGGTGACGTATGTCGACGTCGCCGGCAGCGGCGAGCCGGTCTATGTCAGCCCGCAGCTGGAGAGCCTGCTGGGCGTGCCGCAGCAGGACTGGCTGGAGGGCGCCGACGGCTGGACGCGGCGGATGCATCCGGACGACCGCGAGGCGGCGGAGCGCTACGCCGAGACGGTGCGCACCGGCGAGCCCTACAGCGCCGAGTACCGGCTGTTCGACCTCGACGGCCGCATCCGCTGGTTCCGCGACGACGCCGTTGCCGTCACGGACAAGGCCGGCGAGCCGCGCTTCATCCAGGGCGTGATCTTCGAGGTGACGGAGCAGAAGGCGTCGGAGGCGCTGCTGCGCGAGTCCGAGCAGCGGTTCCGCGAGCTGCTCGAGAACGTGCGGCTGGCCGCGATCACGACCGACCTGGACGGCCGCATCGTGTTCGTCAACGAGTATTTCGCCGAGCTGTGCGGCTGGTGGGAGGACGAGTTGCTGGGCCGCTCGTTCCTGGAGGCGTTCGTCCCCGAGGACGTCGTCGAGGACGAGCGCGCGTTCTTCGCCGAGCTGGCGCGCGGCCACGTCATCCCGCACCGCGAGAGCGCCATCCTCACCCGCTCGCGCGACCGCAGGCTGTTCTCGTGGAACGCGACGGCGCTGCGCGATGCCGACGGCACCGTCACCGGCAGCGCGTGGATCGGCGACGACATCACCGACCGGCGCAAGGCCGAGCGCGAGCTGGTGCGGCTGGCCTACCACGACTCGCTGACCGGCCTGCCCAACCGGACGCTGTTCCAGGAGCATCTCGAGCTCGCGCTGGCCCGCGCCGGGCGGTCGGACACTGGGGTGGCGGTGCTCTACGTCGACCTCGACGACTTCAAGCTGGTCAACGACAGCTTCGGCCACGTCGCCGGTGACCAGCTGCTGTGCGAGGTGGCGAACCGGCTGCGGATGGCGGTCCGCGGTTCGGACGTCGTCGCCCGCCAGGGAGGCGACGAGTTCCTCATCCTTATTGCCGACGTGGACAACGACGAGCAGCTGGACGCGACCGAGATCTCCCGGCGGGTCGCCGACAGCGTCCGCGAGGCGCTGGCCCGGCCGATGGTGCTGTCCGAGACGGAGATCTACACCAGCGCCAGCCTCGGCATCAGCGTCTACCCGCAGGACGCGGTGGACATGACCAGCCTGCTGAAGCACGCCGACATCGCGATGTACAAGGCCAAGGAGGCGGGGCGCAACCGCTACGAGGTGTTCACCGCCACCGGCCGCGACCCCCGCGCGCAGCTCTCGATGGCCGGGCGGCTGCGCGGCGCGATTGAGCGCGACGAGCTGATCCTGCACTACCAGCCGATCGTCTCGCTGGGCGACGGCGAGATCGTCGGCGTGGAGGCGCTGCTGCGCTGGTCGGACGGCGAGCGCGGCATCGTCATGCCCGGCGACTTCATCCCGCTGGCCGAGCGCACCGGGCTGATCGCACCGCTCTCGGACTGGGTGATCGAGGAGGCCTGCCGCCAGGGCGCCCGCTGGCGGGAGCAGGGGATGGACATCTATGTGTCCGTCAACCTGCCCGCGATCTTCTGGCAGCCGACCGCGATGCGCCAGGTGCTGGAGACGATCGAGTCGTTCGGCCTCTCGGCCGAGCGGATGATGATCGAGATCACCGAGTCCACGGTGATGGCCGACACGCTGCGTTCGGAGCCGATCATCGCCGAACTGCACGAGCGCGGCCTGCGGCTCGCCATCGACGACTTCGGCACCGGCCACTCGTCGCTCTCGCGGCTGAACCAGATGCAGGTGACGACGCTCAAGATCGACCGCTCCTTCATCTCCGACCTGCCGGCCGACCGCAGCGCCGCGGTGCTGGTCACCTCGATCGTGCAGCTCGCCAAGAACCTCGGCCTGCAGCCGCTGGCTGAGGGAATCGAGACCGAGGAGCAGCACGCCTTCCTGGTCGCCCGCGGCTGCACGCTCGGCCAGGGCTTCCTCTACTCGCGGGCCGTGCCGCCCGAACGGATCGTCGAGCTCCACAGCGAGCGCCGGCGCGCGGCGTAGCCCGACCGGGGTCGCGCTACCCTTCGGGCGTGGCGATCAGCATCACCGAACAGGCGCTGAAGCGCGTGCTGGAGACCCGTTCGCGGGAGCCCGAGCCGCAGGGCCTGGCCCTCTGGGTCGAGGTGGCCGGCGTCGCCGGCACCGCGTTCACGTACGACATGGCCTTCCTGCGCCGTGACGAGATCGACCCCACCGACGTCCTCAGCGAGCACGGCGAGCTGACCATCGTCATGCCCGCCCAGAGCGTGGACGACCTGGACGGCGCGACGATCGCGCTGGACGCGGCGCTCGGCGGCGGCCTGGTGATCGACAACCCGAACATGCCGACGCCGGCCTACGGCGCGCCGCCGGAGAGCCTGTCCGGCTCGGTGGCCGAGCGGGTCGAGCAGGTCATCGGCCTGCACATCAACCCGGCAATCGCGAGCCACGGCGGCTCCTGTGAGCTGGTCGGGGTGAGCGGCGACGAGGTGTCGGTGCGCCTGCTGGGCGGCTGCCAGGGCTGCGGGATGTCGCGGGTGACGCTGCAGCAGGGCATCGAGGCGGCCATCCGCTCGAGCGTGCCCGAGATCGCGCGGGTGGTGGACGTGACCGATCACGCCGCCGGCGCGAATCCGTACTACGCGCGTGCGTGACCTCGAAACGGGCGCCGCGGATGCGCTTCGCCGACTCGCCCTCGACGAGGGTCTGAAGGCGCGGGTCGCGGCCGACCCGGCGCTGCGAACGGCCGTCGGACGGGTCGCCCGCCGCTACATCGCGGGGACGACGGCGGACGAGGCGCTGCCGGAGATCGCCCGGATCGTCGCCGCCGGCCACCGCTGCACGGCCGACGCGATGGGCGAGAGCTGCCGCGACGCGGCGCTGGCGAGCGCCGAGACGGAGGCCTTCCTGGAGCTCGCGCGGCGGATCGGCGACGCCGGGCTCGACTGCTCGATCTCGCTCGACCTTTCGCATGTCGGCTCGCTGATCGATCCCGAGCTCTGCCTGCGCAACACCGGCCGGATCGCGGCCGCGGCGGCCGCGATCGGCCAGGACGTGATGATCTCGGCCGAGGGCTCCGACCGCACCGGCCTCGTCCTCGACCTGTACCGGCAGCTGTGCGAGCGGCACGCCAACGTGGGCATCACGGTGCAGGCGCGACTGCGCCGCTCCGGCGGCGACCTCGACGCGATCCTGCGCCGGCCGGGCGGTCGGGTGCGGATCGTCAAGGGCGCCTACGACGAGCCGGAGTCCGAGGCGCTGCGGCGTGAGGACCCAGCACTCGCCGATGCGTTCGTGGCGCTTGCGGAGCGCGTCGCCGAGGCGGGGCGGCCGCTCTCGGTCGCGACCCACGACGAGGAGTTCGTCGACCGGCTGGGCGGCGCCCTCGCCTCGGGTGGCGAGCTCGAGGTGCTGATGGGGCTGGACGATGGGCTGCTCGACCGGGCCCGCGCCGGCGGCGTGGCGACGCGCACCTACGTCGTGTTCGGCGAGCAGTGGTGGCTGTACGTGTGCAACCGGCTGGCCGAGGATCCCCAGCGCCTGCTCCAGGCGCTGATCGACGCAACCGCTGCCGGAACCTCGCAAACAGCGTCAATTTCCTGCTTGCGCGGCGGCCCCCGGTGACCTAGATTCACTCCTGCGCCGCTCAGGGCAGCCGAGTAGGACGAAGCCGGGCGGAGGGATCGTAGAGGCGACTCGAACGTTCCTTCGACCGGGGGACAAAAGGCAAGCCGGGGCGGCGAATCCTTTTAACCTCCAGCTCTCCGGGGACTGTCCCCGTTGAGGGCCTCTGGAGGGACAGGCCGGGGGTGCGGATCCGCACGATCTCGGCCCGCTTCATCCCGACCGGCGCGGCACGGGGACTGTCCCCCAGCGACCCCCGCTGAGGGACAGTCCCCTGATCCGGGACGATCAGCCGCCGAGCTCGGCTTCGGCTGCTCGGGCCTCGGGGATCTCCGGCCCGGTGAACCAGTTCTTCGCCGAGACGAACCACCAGATGCCGGCGAGGATCACCACGCCGAACACCAGCACCGGCGCGTAGTTGACCGCGCCGTTGTCGAGGGCGAAGCCCGTGCGGCCGGGGATACCGGCCGGGCTGAACGGCAGAGAGAAGTAGATGCACACGACGATCACCTCGAGCACGGCGATCGGGCACATCCACTTGTACTTCGACCCGAGCGTCCACGGGCCCGGCTCGAACGCGTCACCCATGCGCCAGCGCAGGTACACGGGGATCACGTAGGCGATGTAGAGGCCGATCACCGTGATCTGCGTGAGCGCGTAGAAGGCGAACGGCACGTTGGCAGAGTTGCCCTTGAGTGCCGGCAGCGCCACGATGAAGCAGGTCACCGCGACCAGCAGCGTTGCGTTGACCGGCGCGTGCGACTTGCTCACCGTCGACCAGATCCGGTGCCCGGGGATCGCCCGGTCGCGGCTGAACGCGAAGGTCATCCGCGACGCACTGGTCATGCCCGAACCGGCGCAGAAGAACTGGCCGATCGTTGCGATCACCATGATGATCTTGAACGCCGCCAGGCTGAGCGACGAGGCGAAGATGCCCACCACGTAGCCCGCGCCGTACGGGTTGTTGCCGTTGACGTTGTTGATGAAGTCCGTGTTCGTCGCTGCGAAGGTGAAGCACAGCAGCAGGATCCAGCCGCCGACGGCGGAGTAGAACACGGCCTGCCACAGGCCCCTGGCCGCAGAGTGCGATGCGCCCCGCGTCTCCTCGGAGAGGTGGGCACAGGCGTCGTACCCGGTGATCGTGTACTGCGTCAGCAGGAAGCCGAGCGGCAGCACGTAGAACCAGTAGCCCATCCCGCCGTTCTTGCCGTCGAAGAACCCGGAGTTGTTGATCTTCTCCGTGAACACGAAGGAGATGCTCTGGTGACCGTGCTGCGTCCAGAAGATCAGGATCAGCACGACGATCGTCGGACCGATGATGTGCCAGTAGGCCGACGAGTCGTTCCAGTAGCGCAGGATGTGCGCGGGGAACAGGTTCAGGATCGTGTGGCAGATCAGGAAGATCGTGTAGATCGTGAAGATGTGCGTCAGGCTGAACGCGTCGTAGGAGTTGTCGAACAGCCCGATCGTGTACGAGGCGAAGAGCGCGGCGCCGTAGTCAACTGAGGCGACCACGCCGATCAGCCCGACCAGGTTGAACCAGCCGGTGAACCAGCCCCACGCGGGGCCGCCCAGCCGCAGCGACCAGTAGTAGATGCCGCCCGCCGTCGGGAACGCCGACAGGATCTCGGACATGCAGAACGCGATGATCAGGATGAATCCGGACAGGATCGGCCAGCCCCACGAGATCGCGATGGGGCCGCCGTTGTTCCACGCCTGGCCGTACGTGGTGAAGCAGCCCGCCAGGATGGAGATGATCGAGAACGAGATCGCGAAGTTCGTGAAGTGGCCCCACGAACGCTCGAGCTCGGGGTTGTACCCCAGCTCCTTGAGACGTTTTGCGTCCTCGTCGAGCACCTCGGGCGCGATGCCCTCAGGCATGTCCTTCCCCTTTCCTTCGACGCAGAAGAGGGTTGGTCTATACCAACCGGTATGGAAAAAGTCCAGCGACGTGTTCCACGCCGGCGAGCCGACTCCTTGACCGGGGGCTACGCGTCCAGCGCCGTTGCCAGATCGGCCACGAGGTCGTCCGCGGCCTCGATCCCGACCGACAGCCGAACCAGGTTCGGCGGCGTTGCAAAGGGCGCATCCGCGGTGGATGCGTGCGTCATCTGTGCGGGCGTCTCGATCAGGCTTTCGACGCCGCCCAGGCTCTCGGCCAGCGACCAGATCCGGGTGCGCGCCACCAGCTCGACCGCGGTCCGCTCGTCGGCGGACAGGAAGGAGACCATGCCGCCGAAATCGCTCATCTGGCGGCGGGCGATCTCGTGCCCGGGGTGGTCGGGCAGCCCAGGCCACAGCACGCGCTCGACGGCGGGGTGCTCGCGCAGCAGCTCGACGACCGCCCCGGCGTTCGCGCAGTGCTGCCGCATCCGCACCGCCAGCGTCTTCAGCCCGCGCAGCACGAGCCAGGCGTCCAGCGGGCCGGGCACGGCGCCGAGCGAGTTCTGGAGGAAGCCGAGCCGCTCGGCCAGTGCGTCGTCCGACGTGCCGACGAATCCGCCGACCAGGTCGGAGTGCCCGCCCAGGTACTTCGTCGTTGAGTGCAGCACCAGGTCGGCGCCCAGCTCCAGCGGGCGCTGCAGGTAGGGCGAGGCGAAGGTGTTGTCCACCACGACGAGCGCGCCGACCGCGTGGGCGGCGTCGGCAGCGGCGCGGATGTCGACGACGTTCAGCAGCGGGTTGGTCGGGGACTCCAGCCACACCAGCCGCGTGTTCTCGTCCAGGTGCTCGTCCAGCCGCTGGTTGCACTGCTCGGCGGAGACGTAGCCGAACCGGTAGCCCTTCGGCTCGTACACCTTCGAGAACAGCCGGTAGGTGCCGCCGTACACGTCGTTGACCGAGACGACCCGCTGGCCGGGGTCGACCAGGTGCATCACCGTCGTGGACGCCGCCATCCCTGAGGCGAAGGCGAAGCCGTGGCTCGCGCTCTCCAGCGACGCAAGGCAGGTCTCCAGTGCGCGGCGGGTCGGGTTCGCGGTGCGTGAGTAGTCGTACCCCTGCTTGAGCACGCCCACCGCCTCCTGCACGTACGTGGAGGTCTGGTAGATGGGCACGGTCACCGCCCCGGTGCTCGGGTCCGGCTCCTGCCCGTCGTGGATGGCGCGCGTCTCGAACCCGCTCATGCCGGGCGGAGGATACCCGTCACCCGGCGGTGGAGAGGCGCCACACGTCGTTCCCGCCGTAGTTCAGCACCCACATCGACCCCGCGGCGTCCTGGGCGACGAAGATCCCCGCGGCCAGGTGCACGCTCGACTCGAGACGGCCGCTGGCGGGGTCGCGCAGCGTCAGCAGCCCGGACGAGCTCGGCATCCACAGCCGCCCGCCGGCGAGGCCGGGGTCGCGCGGAACGGCGGCGACGTGCACGCTGGCCGCCACCGAGCCGCCGGCCGTGTCGATCCGCTGCGCGGTCGAGTCACCCGGGCTCGTCACCCACAGGTCGCTGCCGTCGGCCGCGAACCAGGTCGGCCCGGCGTGGCCGACGTGCACCGTCTCGACCACCTTCGCCGTCGTCGGGTCGAGCCGCGAGACGGTGCGCTCCGCCGTGTTGGCGATCCACACCTGCCCATCGGCGACGGCCATGCCGCTGGGCATCGCGCCGGCCGGCCGTCGGGCCGTGATCCGGCCCGTCCGCGCGTCCAGCCGCAGCACCCGGCCCTGCGTCTGGTCGCTGATCCAGACCACGTCGCCGGCCGCCTCCATGTCCCAGATCTGGCCGCCGATCGGGATCCGCCGCGTGATGTGGCCGGTGGCCGGATCGACGCGGACGAGGTCGGTCGTGCCCAGGCGGGCGACCCACAGCGCGCCGTCCGCGAACGCGATGCCGCACGGCGACGTCCCCGCGCCCAGCTTCGCCGTCATCGTCACGCGGTTCGTGGCCGGGTCGATCGCGGACAGTGTGCCGTCCGTGTAGTTCGTCACCCAGATGCGCCCGGCGCCGGACGTCAGCGCGCAGGGGCCGGCGCCGACGTGGAGATGCGCCAGCACCTTCGGGCCCCTCGCGGCGGCCGGCGAGGGGCCCGATGCTGCCGAGCCACCGCCGCAGGCCGCCGCGAGCAGCAGGACGAGGACGGTCGGGAGGGCGCGCCGCACGCCCCCAGGCTACGAAGCCGCCGGCTCCGCGGCTTGCAGGATCTTGCGCAATTCGCCGCCGCCTCGGCGATGCAGCCGGCGGCGTAGCTCGGACGGCGGCGCGCCGAAGGCGAGGCGCATGGTGGTGCTGAGATGGCTGGGGCCGGCGAAGCCGAGGTCGAACGCCATGCCGGTCAATGAGCTGGGGTCGTCCTCGCAGAGGCGGTCGACGGCGGCCCGCAGGCGCAGCTGCATGCGGTAGCGGTGGAGCGTGTACCCGGTCTCGGCCCGGAAGCTGCGGGCCAGGTGGAAGGGCGAGGTGTGCACCATCCGGGCGACGTCGTCCAGCATCAGCCGCTCGGCGTAGTGGTCGGCGAGGGCCTGTGCGGCCAGCCCGGCGACGCCGCGGTCGCGCCGCTCCGGCCCGCTCGGCCGGTGGCCGCCCACCGCCGCCTGGGCGACCCGCAGCAGCGCCTCCTCGATCGCCAGTGGGTCGCCGCCCCCACGCGCGGCGCGCAGTGCGGCGCGGTGCAGCAGGAAGGCGCCGGGGTCGATCACCGCGAAGCCGCTCTCGTCCAGGGGCCGGCCCCGGATCTCCGTCGCCAGCGCCGGGCTCAGCGCCAGGTAGGTGCAGCGGTCCCCGGCCGGGTCGATCCGCGCCCGCCGGTACCGGGCGCCCGCCGCGTAGAGCACGGCGTGGTTCCGGGTGGCGACGATCGGCGAGCGGCGGTCGTGGCGGATCTCGACGGGCGTGCCCGGGAAGGCGATCAGCGGCCGGTCGTCGCCGGTCGCGTTCAGCTCGTCCCAGCGCGGCGATCCGGCGGGGAGGGTGAAGGTGGCGAGCTCGAGATCGGGCGAGGCGAAGAGTTGCATCGTCGGCTAAGACGACGCAGCGGCCCCGAGGTCAGCGCGCACGACGCGCTCGGCTCCAACCAGCGACGCCAGCCGCTCCAGCGCCCGTTCGAGCGCCTCCTGCCGACCGGAGCCCCAGCGCACCCCGGACTCCGGGTGCAGCGCCACCAGCCGCAGCTCGCCCTGGGCGCGATCGGTCTTCAGGTCGCAGCGGGCGACGATCCGGGTGCCGTGCAGGAAGGGCAGGACGTAGTAGCCGTAGACCCGCTCGTGGGGCCGCTTGTAGACCTCGATCAGGTGCCGGAAGCCGAGCGCCCGCTCGGCGAACGGCCGGTCCCAGAGCAGGTTGTCGAAGGGCGACAGCAGCACGGCCGCCGCGCCGCCGTCCGGCTCGTGGCCGGGCACCGCCAGCACCGGCGGGCCGCCATCGTCCACGTCGAGCTGCTCGAGCCTGCCCGCGGCGATCAGCGCGTCCACGTGCGGCCGGATCCGGGCGATGCCGCCGCGCAGCCGGTTGTGCTCGACGACGCCGGATGCGGTCAGCGCACCCCGGGCACGCACCGCGTCGCAGATCAGCCAGCGCAGCGCCTCGTCCGTGTCCGGCAGCGGCGCGCCCAACACCTCCTCGGGGAGCACCCGCTCGGGCAGGTCGTAGAGCCGCTGGAATCCCTGGCGCGTGGCGACGGTCAGCTGCCCGGACGACCACAGCGCCTCCAGCACGCGCTTGGCCGGCTTGCTGCCCCACATGCCGCTCCTGCGCTCGCCCTCGAAGTGGCGCGAGCCGAGCGGGCCGCGCTCGCGGATCTCGCCGAGGATGCGGTCGGCCAGCTCCGACTCGGTGCGCAGCACCGGCCCCCACCAGGGGTGGTCGGGGTTGTCCAGCATGATCCGCCGATAGACGGGCCACGCCTCCGACGGCAGCAGGCAGGCCTCGTGCGCCCAGTACTCGAAGATGCGGCCGGTGCGGAGCAGCTTCGGGACGGTGCCGGGCGGATACGTGCCGGCCCGCGAGCCGATCGTCAGCCGGTGCGCCCGGTCGACCGTCGTGATCGAGTCGAGCTGGACGGCGCCCAGCCACCCGATCACGGCCCGCACCTCGGCGGGCCGGCCGCGCCTCGATCGCGACGCGTAGCCCTGGGCCGCCACGATCCGCGCTCGCAGCTCGCCCGCCGTGATCGTGCGCGTCACGAGCCGTTACGCCGGTGGGCGAGATACTCGAGCAGGTCGGAGCGGGTGAGCACGCCGGTCGGACGCGTCCCGGCTGCGACCACCACCGCGGGGCTGCCTGCGGTCAGGTCGGCGTAGACGCGGTCGATCGACTCGCCGGAGTCCACGACGTGGAGCGGCGGCTGCATCGCGCCGGTGACGTCCTCGGTCAGCGCGTCGGCGCTGCGGAAGACGCGGTCGAGCAGCCCGCGCTCGTGCAGCGAGCCGATCAGGTCGGCGATCGAGTCGGCGGACGCGCTGCGCGCCACCGGCAGCTGGGAGATGCTGAACCGCTGCATCAGCTCGATCGCCTCGCCCAGCTTGCGGTCGCTGCCGATCACCACCAGCTCCGGCACGCCGTGGTCCTCGGCCCGCTTGGCTGCCAGCACCTCGCCCACGGTGGGCGCGGACTCGCGCTCGAGCATGCCGTACTCGATCATGTAGTTGTCGTCGTAGAACTTGGAGAGGTAGGCGCGGCCGCTGTCGGGGATGAGGGTGACGACGGTGGCCTCGGCCGGGAGGCCCGCCGCCACCTCCAGCGTCGCGGCCACCGCGGTGCCCCCGGAGCCGCCCACCAGCAGGCCCTCCTCGCGGGCCATCCGCCGGGCGGTGAGGAAGCTCATCCGGTCGGACACGGTCACCATCTCGTCGATCAGCGAGAGGTCCATCGTCTGCGGGTAGAAGTCCTCGCCGATGCCCTCGACCAGGTACGGGTGGACGTCGTCGGGCTGGGAGTAGATCGAGCCCTCCGGGTCGGCCCCGATCACGCGCACGCCCGGGTTCTGCTCCTTCAGGTAGCGGGCCACCCCCGAGACGGTGCCGCCGGTGCCGAGGGCGATGACGACCGCGTCCAGCTCGCCGCCGGTCTGCTCCCAGATCTCCGGCCCGGTGGTCTCGTAGTGGGCCTGCGGGTTCGCCTGGTTGGCGTACTGGTTCGGCTTGAAGCCGCCCGGGATCTCCTCGGCCAGCCGGTCGGACACCGAGTAGTAGCTCTCGGGCGAGTCCGGCTCGACCGCCGTGGGGCAGATCACGACCTCGGCGCCGTGGGCCCGAAGCAGCGAGATCTTCTCCTTGCTCATCTTGTCCGGCATCACGAAGATGCAGCGGTAGCCCTTGAGCGTGGCCGCGATGGCCAGCCCGACGCCCGTGTTGCCCGAGGTCGGCTCGACGATGGTGCCGCCGGGGCGCAGCAGCCCGTCCCGCTCGGCCGCCTCGATCATGCGCAGCCCGATCCGGTCCTTGACCGATCCGCCCGGGTTGAGGTACTCGAGCTTGGCCAGCACCGTCGGCGCCAGGCCGCGGGTGATCCGCTCCAGCCGCACGACCGGCGTGTTGCCGACCAGATCGAGCACCGACGGGTACGAGCGGGGCACGGCGGCATCGTACCGTCGCCGCAGCCTGTGGGGAGGTCCTGTGCCGGGCGGCCCCGGGACCGCCCAGCACCGGAGTAGGGAGCCGAGACCCCGGGGCTCCAACCGGGGCCTCGGCCGCACTGCGAATCTGCGCGAAGTCCTGGATCTGACCCCAGGAGCGCACACAGCGCGTTTCCCGTGCGCACCCCGGGGGGGCGACGCACACCAGGCATTGTGCTTCTTCCGGAGGACTTCTGCGTCCCCTACCTGGGGGACTTTTGACGACTCGTTATGGCCGGCGATCCGCTAGGCGAGGCGGGCGAGCACGGCGCCGGCCGCGTCCACCGCGACGGCGGTGGGGACGACGCCGACCCCGTACTTTCGGGCCAGCTCCGGGCGGCTGCGGACGTCCACCACCACCACGTCCCGCCCTTCGGCGCGCAGCTCGCGCTCCAGGCGGTGGCAGTCGGAGCAGAGCGGATGCGTGAACTGCACCACCGAGCCGTCGGTGAGGGCGCCGAAGTCGGCCGGATCGACCCGGGCGATGTGGCTCGAGCCGAGGCCGCGCAGGCGCGCACCGATGCGGTAGATCTCGCACCCGGCGCAGAGCCCGGTGGCCGCGGCCAGCAGCGCCAGGGCGGCCACCAGCAGGCCGAGGATCGCGCCGGCCGTCGGGAACCCGAGCAGGTAGGCGAGCGTGGCGGCGCTGAGCACGACCACGCCGACCATGTTGGCGAACCGGGGCGGCCGCGAGTCCTCCAGCGGCCCCTCGCCCAGTCGCGGCTGCAGCAGCTCGAAATAGGCGACGCAGGCGAGGCACCAGCGCCGGCCGAGGGTGAGGCCGACGGCCAGTTGCAGCGCGACCAGCGCCAGCAGCGGCCAGAAGCCGGTCAGCACCGCGATCAGCGCCACCGTCCCCACGGCCGCCTGGTTGGTGCGCGGCGCCCGCTCGTCGATCACGTCGAGGTCGCGGTAGGGATCGGCTGTGCGAGGAGCGTGGGGCATCGGCGAGTTTGGATCCAAGGTGATACCCGCATGATGCCACCGGCGATCGCCGGCCGCAGGCTCACGCGGCGGCTGAGAATGCCGATCACCTGAGAAGGCGCGCAGGTCTGATGCCGTCGACGCTCCTCCCATTGAAAGAGGTCCGGATGTTGGTCGTTGTCCTTCGACGGGTCGTCGTCAGCAGCGTCGTGCTGCTTGCGCCGGTGCTGATCAGCGGCGTCGCGCAGGCGCGCGCCTACACGCCCGCGAGCGCCGCGCCGACCGTGAGGATCTCGGCCCGGCCGGCCGCGAACAGCGCCAGCACGACGGCCAGGTTCTCGTTCACGAAATCGTCGAAGACCGCAAAGACCTTCTGCAAGCTCGATGCCGGCGCCTACGCGGCGTGCGGCTCGCCGAAGACCTACACGAAGCTGCGCAACGCCGCCCACACGTTCACCGTCAAGGCCACGATCGGCTCGGTCAGCCGCACCGCCGTCGCCCATTGGCGGGTGGACACGATCAGGCCGACGCTGCCGGCGATGAGCAGCCCGGTCGACTGGCACAACGCCGCCAGCCAGACCGTCACGGGGCACTCCACGGACGCGAACGGTTCCGGCGTCCTCACCTATGACTACGAGACGAGCATCGATCGCGGCGCGCACTGGTCGGGCATCCTCTCCACCAGCCTCGGCCACGTCACCGTCGGCCGCGAGGGCGAGACGCTGGTGCGGATCCGCGCCCGCGACCGCGCCGGCAACGTCTCGTCCTTCGCAGCCCCGGCCGCCGTCAAGCTCGACCGCACGGCCCCCAGCGCGCCCACCATCTCCGGCGCGCCCGACGGCGCGTGGACGAACGTGAACACGCTGCTGACGGCCGGCGGATCGACCGACGCCGCAGCCGGGGTCGACGGCCGGCTGTACGAGTGGATCGTCTCGACCAACGGTGGGGCGTACTCCTCCCCGGGCGAGGTCTTCGGGCCGACCGAGTCGCTCACCGCGGCGGCCGACTACCTGGTCTTCGTGCGCGCCCGCGACCGCGCCGGCAACGTGTCCGCGTGGTCGGACGTCGCCGAGGTGGACATCGACCGCACGGCGCCGAGCGTGCCGTCGGTCACGTTCGCCCAGGACGGGCAGGCGCTCGCCGAGGCGTCGGACGAGCCCAGCGTCACCGGCGGCGACGACCAGGACGGCCCCGTCAACACCGTCCAGTCCGGTTTCGCGTACTACGAGTGCCGGTCGAAGCTGCCGGGCGATGCCGACTACATGATGCTCGATCGCAGCCAGGGCGACGGCGTCGTCATCGGCGACGGCGACCACGCCGTCGGGTGCCGCTCGGTCGACCACGCCGGGAACCACTCCGCCTGGTCTGCCGACGTGCACGTCGTGCTCGACTCGCTGCCGCCGGCGAACGACACCGTGGGCACCGGATACGTGCTCTGGAAGGGCAGCTCCGACCTCGCCGTGGCGACGCCGCCCTACACCGATCAGACCGGCCCGATCACGGTCGAGTACCAGACCTCGACCGACGAGGGCCTCACCTGGAGCGCCGGCTGGACGGCTCTCGCCGATCCCAGCGATGCCGTCACCGTCAGCGGCCCGGGGACGACGATGATCAAGTACCGGGCGATCGACGGCATCGGCAACACGTCGGGTGAGACGTGGCCGATCACGGTCGAGACCGACACGACCGCCCCCACCGTCCCCACCGTGATGAACGACAACCCGGGCTGGACGATGAGCGACTTCGACACCGCGTCGGGCTCGGAGGACAGCGAGTCGGGCGAGGTCCAGTACTTCTACCGCGCGTCGGACGACGGCGGCGGTAGCTGGAGCGCATGGACGGCGGGCGATTCGGCCGGCATCAGCAGCGAGGGCGACTGGCTCGTGCAGCACGAAGCGTGCGACGCGGTCGGCAACTGCTCGGACGGCGCGCTGGCCCAGACCGAGATGAAGATCGACACCACGCCGCCCGACCGGCCGACCGTCACCGGTGGCACCGGCGGGAGCTGCGTCGCCGGGCCGGTCACCTTCACCGCCTCGTCCGGCGACGGCCTGTCAGGCCTCAGCTCGCACTGGTACTCGATGATCATCGATACCGACACCGGCAACCTGATCCCGCCCTACATCTTCCTCGGCGACCAGGTGACGATCAGCGATCCGGGGCACTACGCCGTGTCGTTCTGGGTGTACGACGCCGCGCAGAACCAGAGCCTCGAGTCCGACCCGAACGATCCGGACGCGCGCACCTGCATCAGTTAGCGACGAGCGCGTCGCGCTCGACCAGCGCGGCGTAGCGCCCGCCCTGTGCCACCAGCTCGGCGTGCGTGCCCCGCTCGACCAGCCGGCCGGCGTCCAGCACCAGGATCAGGTCGGCGTCGCGGATGGTCGAGAGCCGGTGGGCGATCGTGATCGTCGTCCGTCCCTGCGAGAGGCCGTCGAGCGCCTCCTGGACGGCCCGCTCGGTCTCGACGTCGAGGGCGCTGGTTGCCTCGTCCAACACCATCACCGGCGGGTCGCGGAGGATCGCGCGGGCGATCGCGATGCGCTGCTTCTCGCCCCCTGAGAACCGGTAGCCGCGTTCGCCGACCACGGTGTCGTAGCCCTCGGGGAGCGACGCCAGGTGTTCGTGGATGCGCGCGGCCCGGGCGGCCTCCTCGATCTCGGCATCGGTCGCGTCCGGCCGGGCGAAGCGGAGGTTCTCACGGACGCTGCCGTGGAACAGGTACGTCTCCTGTGAGACGACGCCCACCGTTCGCCGCAGCGACTCGAACGAGAGGTTGCGGACGTCCACGTCGTCGATCAGGACGGCGCCGCGGTTGACGTCGTAGAGGCGCGCCACCAGATAACCGAGCGTGGTCTTGCCGCTGCCGGTCTCGCCCACGACGGCCACCTTCATTCCCGGGTCGGCGACGAACGAGATGTCGGACAGGGTGGGCGCGCCGTCCAGGTCGTACGCGAACCCGACGTCACGGAACTCGACCTCGCCCCGCACCGTCGTCGGATCGAGCGCGACTGCACCGGGCGCCTCGTCGATCTCGACCGGCAGGTCGAGGTACTCGAACACGCGGTCGAAGAGGGCGGTCGAGGTCTGGAGGTCGGCCTGCACGCCCAGCAGCGACCCGATCGGGAACAGCAGCCGCGTCTGGAGCGTGGTGAAGGCGACCAGCGTGCCGATCGAGATGGCGCCGCCGCCGCGCACCATGGTCGCGCCGGCGATCCCGTACATCAGGGCGGGCATCACGGCGAAGGTGGTCTGGACGGTGGCCATCATCCAGCGGCCGGCCATCCGCTGGCGCACCTCGAGGTCGGCCAGCCGCTGCGATTCGTCCTGGAAGCGGCCGGCCAGCTCGTCGGACTGGCCCATCGTCTTGCCCAGCAGCACGCCGGAGACCGAGAGCGACTCCTCGACCAGCGTCGAGATGTCGGCCAGCGTCCCCTGCTTGGTGGCGGTGATCGCGCGGCGGACGCGCCCCACCCGCCGGGTCATCCACACGAACAGCGGCAGGATCGCGAAGGAGGCCAGCGTCAGCCGCCAGTCGAGGATGGCCATGGCGATGGTCGTCGCCAGCACCGTGGTCACGTTGGAGACGATCGAGGTCGCCGTGGTGGTGACCACGGTCTGGACGCCGCCGATGTCGTTGGAGATGCGCGACTGCACCTCGCCCGTGCGGGTGCGCGTGAAGAACGCCAGCGAGAGCCGCTGGAGGTGGCGGTAGACCGCGGCGCGCAGGTCGTGCATCACCTGCTGGCCGATCTTGTTGCTCTGCCACGCCTGGGCGACGCCGATGGCGCCGGTCACGATCGGGATCGCGACCATGCCGGCGACCAGCAGCGCGAGCCGCTGCTCGTCCAGGTTCGGGCCCTGCGAGAGCACGTTGTCGAGCAGGTCGCGCAGCAGGAAGGGCGGCACCATGCCCAGCCCGGCGGAGACGACGATCATGCCCAGCAGGCCGACCAGGGCCATCCGGTAGGGCCGGAACAGGGCGAAGATCCGCTGCGTCTGCGGCGACGCCATCAGCCGACCGGCTCCATCGCCCGGCGCAGGATGTCGCGCAGCGCGCGCTGGTCGTCGGGCGAGAGCTTGGCGATCGGCTCGGGCGCCTCGGACAGCCGCTCCAGCATCCGCCGGCGCAGCCGCACGCCCTGGTCGGTGACCACCAGCATCTTCACGCGACGGTCGGTGGTGGACACCGCGCGGCGGACGAGATCGCGCTCCTCCAGCCGGTCGATGATGCCCGTGACGTTGGAGGCGTCGCAGCGCAGCACGCCCGCCAGCGCCCGCATCGGCACCGGCCGGCCGGGCTCCAGCAGCCGCAGCACGTGGGCCTGCATGGGCGAGAGCGCGAACTCGGAGGCGACCGCCGGCATCCGTCCTCGCTGGGAGACGAACAGGCGGAAGAGCAGGCCCCAGGCCTCGGTGGCGTCTTTACTCATGCGATCATCATAATGGAACCTTCGGATATTTGACAACCTCAAGCATTGGTGGCACGCTTCTTTCCATGCCTACGTATCTGCTCATCCCGCTGGAAGACGCCGTCGTCTTCCCGAACATGAACATCACCCTGCCCGTCGACGTTGGCGACGCCGAGCGCGTGCTCCTGGTGCCCACCAAGGACGGCGAGTACGCGAAGGTCGGCGTCGTCGCAGACGTCGTCGAGCGCGCCCAGCTGCCGCGCGGGCTCAACGCCGTGTCGCTGATCGCACAGCACCGCGCCGTGCTCGGCGCGGCCGAGACCGACACCGCCGGGCGCCTCCGCGTCTCCGTCGAGGAGCACGAGGACGAGGTGCCCGCGCCCGTCAAGACCCGCGAGCTCCAGCAGGAGTACCGCGCCGTGATCGAGGAGAAGCTCGAGCTGCGCGGCGACGACGGCCGCGTGGCGGCCTTCCTGCGCTCCATCTCCGACCCCGGCGCCCTGGCCGACAGCTCGGGCTACTCGCCCGACCTCGGCTTCGAGCAGAAGCTCCAGCTGCTGGAGGAGCTCGACGTGGTCGAGCGCCTGCGGCTCGCCCTGGGCTTCCAGCGCGAGGCGCTGGCCGAGGCCCAGGTGCGCCGCCGCATCCGCGACGACGTCGAGTCGGGCGCGCAGCAGCAGCAGCGCGACTACTTCCTGCGCAAGCAGATGGACTCGATCCGCAAGGAGCTGGGCGAGGACGACCAGTCGATCATGGAGGAATACCGCGAGAAGATCGCCGAGGCCGGCATGCCGGACGAGGTGCGCGAGCAGGCCGAGCGCGAGCTCTCCCGGCTCGACCGCCTGGGCGACGGCAACGCCGAGGCCTCCGTGGTGCGGACGTATCTGGACTGGCTGATCGCCGTACCGTGGTCCCACCGCAGCGAGGAGCGGCTCGACCCGGTGCACGCCCGTGAGGTGCTGGACGCCGATCATGCCGGCCTGGAGGACGTCAAGGAGCGCATCACCGAGTACCTGGCGGTGCGCAAGCTGCGCCAGGACCGCGGCATCGAGGAGGACAAGCGCTCCGGCGCGATCCTCACCCTGATCGGCCCTCCCGGCACCGGCAAGACCTCGATCGGCGAGTCGATCGCCCGCGCGACGGGGCGCGAGTTCGTGCGCATGTCGCTGGGCGGCGTCCGCGACGAGGCCGAGATCCGCGGCCATCGCCGCACCTACATCGGCGCGATGCCGGGCCGCCTGGTGCGGGCCCTGCGCGACGCCGGGACGATGAACCCCGTGATCATGCTGGACGAGGTGGACAAGGTCGGCGCCGACTGGCGCGGCGACCCCGCATCGGCCCTGCTCGAGGTGCTCGATCCGGCCCAGAACCACAGCTTCCGCGACCACTACCTGGACGTCGAGCTCGACCTGTCCGAGGTGCTCTTCATCGCCACCGCCAACATGGCCGACACGATCCCCGGCCCGCTGCTCGACCGGATGGAGGTCATCCGCTTCGACGGCTACACGGTGGACGAGAAGGTCGCCATCGCCCGCGGCTACCTGTGGCCGCGGCAGGTGGAGCGAAACGGCCTGCGCGAGGACGAGGTGGCGGTCACGGACGACGTGCTGCGCACCGTGGTCTCCGAGTACACGCGCGAGGCCGGCGTCCGCCAGCTCGAGCGTGAGCTGGGCACCGTGCTGCGCAAGACGGCCACCAAGATCGCGTCCGGTACCGCCCAGGCGCCGATCGACGTGGACGTCGAGGCGACCCGTGACGCCCTGGGGAAGCAGAAGTTCTTCCAGGAGGCGGCCATCCGCACGGCGGTGCCGGGCGTGGCCACCGGGCTGGCGGTGACCGGTGTCGGCGGCGACGTGCTGTTCGTCGAGGCGACCGGGGTGACCGGCGGCAAGGGCCTGGAGCTGACCGGCCAGCTGGGCGACGTGATGAAGGAGTCGGCGCGGATCGCGCTCTCCTATGTCCAGGGCCACACGGCCGAGCTGGGCATCGACCCGAGCGCGTTCGAGAACCGCGGGTTCCACATCCACGTCCCCGCCGGCGCGATCCCCAAGGACGGGCCGAGCGCGGGCGTGACGATGATCACCGCGCTGGCGTCGCTGCTGACCGGCCGCACGGTCAAGCACACGGTGGGCATGACCGGCGAGGTCACGCTGCAGGGCCGGGTGCTGCCGATCGGCGGGCTCAAGCAGAAGGTGCTGGCGGCGCACGCCGCCGGGCTGACCGACGTGATCCTCCCCGAGCGGAACCGCGCCGACCTGGAGGACGTCCCCGAGGGCGTCCGCGAGGCGATGCGCTTCCACCCGGTGATGACGATCGGCGAGGTGCTGGACGTCGCGCTCGAGCCGGTGCCGGCTCCCGCCGCAACCGTGTAGCGCTCACTGGCGAATCCCCCCCACGGGATGGGTGACCGGACGGCTACCATCGTCCGGTCACCCGGCTCTCTCACCACGGGGGTTTCACCATGGCAGTCTCACGAGCGGAAGCGACCTGGCAGGGCGACCTGGCAGGCGGCAGCGGCGAGGTCAGCGCCGACAGCGGGCTCTTCACCGGCGCCAAGCTGACCTGGGCGGCGCGCACCGAGCGGCCCGACACGGCCGCGACGGCGACCAGCCCCGAGGAGCTCATCGCGGCGGCCCACGCGGGCTGCTACGCGATGGCGCTCTCCCATACGCTGGCCGAGGCCGGCCACACGGCCGAACGTCTCGACGTCAAGGCGGTTGTGCACTTCACGCCCGATGAGGGGGTCAGGCAGATCGACCTCTCCGTCGCCGGCCATGTCTCCGGCATCGACGCCGCGGAGTTCTCGCGGCTGGCGGCGGCGGGCGAGCAGGGCTGCCCGATCTCGAACCTCGTCCGCGCGGGGACCACGATCCGGCTGGAGGCGACGCTGGCGTGAGCCTGCGCCGGCCCGTGCTCGTGCCGCTGGTGGTGTGCGGCTGGATCGGCGTCGTGCTGCTGGCGGACGCGGGCGCGGGCATCTGGTTCCAGCGGCTGCTGGGCCTGGGCACGTGGATCGTCCTGATCGCGCTGCTGCGCGGCGAGAACCGGTCGGTGCGGATCCAGGTCGCGGCCGTGGTGGTCGCGGCGACGATGCTCGAGTACACGGCGTCGCCGCTGCTCGGGCTCTACACCTACCGGCTGCACAACGTGCCCTCGTTCGTGCCGCCCGGCCACGGGCTGGTCTACCTGGCGGCGCTGACCGTCGGCCGGGCCGTCCTGGGCACGCGGCTGGAGCGGCCGATCGTCGGCGCCGCCCTCGTGCTGGGCGCCGTCTGGGCCACGTACGGCATCACGATCGCGTCGCGGCGGGACACCGGCGGCGCGATCCTCTTCTGCTTCCTGGCCGGGTTCCTGCTGCGCGGCCGCCAGCCGACGGTGTACGCCGCGGCGTTCTTCGTGACCGCGTACCTGGAGCTGGCGGGCACGTCGATCGGCACCTGGGCGTGGGCGCGGCACGACTTCCTGAGCGCCACCGCGCTGGGCAATCCGCCCAGCGGCATCGCCGGCGGCTACGGCTGGCTGGACATGATCGGCATGGCGGCGGCGGTCTGGTTGGGTAGCATCGCGTCGCATGACGAACCTGCCCATCGACCTCGAGCGCTATCCGATCGCGGACCTCTCGTCGAGCCAGGCGCGGGAGCTGATCGACCGCTGCCGGAGCCTGCTTCGGCATGACGGGCTCTGTCTGCTGCCGGGATTCCTGACGGCGGAGGCGGTGGAGGAGGCGGCGGCCGAGGCCCGCTCCGGGCTGGGCGACGCGTTCGTCAAGGAGCGCGCCATCCAGGCGTACGACGAGGACGACTACGACCCGTCGCTCGCCGCCGACGACCCGGTGCGGACGGCCCACCGCCACTCGATGCGGGTGATCGCCTACGACCGCATCGCCGACGGCTCGCCGTTGCGGCAGCTGTACGAGTGGGACGGCATGTGCGCGTTCCTGGCCGAGGTGCTGGAGGAGCCGCGCGTGTACACGTGCGCGGACCCGCTGATCTCGCTGGTGGTGACGGCGATGGGCGACGGGCAGGAGCAGGGCTGGCACTTCGACGACAACGACTACGTCGTCTCGTTACTGCTCCAGAAACCGGAGCGGGGCGGCGAGTTCGAGTACGCGCCGATGCTGCGCAGCGACGGCGACCAGGCGTTCGACCGGGCCCGCTCCGTGTTCGCCGGCACCTCGGACGAGGTCGAGGTGGCGGGCGCCGAGCCGGGCACGCTGGCGCTGTTCCGCGGCCGGCGCTCGCTGCACCGGGTCAGCCCGGTGTCGGGCGGCCGCGACCGGCTGATCGCGCTGCTCTCCTTCGACGCCCAGCCGGGGATGGTGTTCCCGGCGCGCGTGCAGGAGAACAACACCGGCCGCTCCGCCGTGGCGTGAACGCGGCCGAGTACCTGGCGCGGATCGGCTACGACGGGCCGCTCGAGCCCTCGCCAGAGACGCTGGCCGGGCTCCAGCGGGCGCACATGCTGGCGGTGCCCTTCGAGAACCTCGACATCCACCTCGGCCGCCGGCTCGTGCTCGACCGCTCGGTCAACTTCGACAAGATCGTGCGCCGCCGCCGGGGCGGCTGGTGCTACGAGCTGAACGGGCTGTTCAGCTGGCTGCTGGAGGAGCTGGGGTTCCGGGTGACGCTGCTGAGCTCGCGGGTGGAGGGCGCCGACGGCGCCGGTCACGACTTCGCCCACCTGCTGCTGCGGGTCGATCTCGACCGCCCGTACATCGCCGACGTCGGCTTCGGCGAGTCGTCGCTCGACCCGATCCCACTCGATCAGCTGCCCGACGGCGTCATCACCGGCGGCGAGCACGGCCACCAGCGCGTCGTCTTCACGCTGCCGCCGCGCACGCTCGAGAACTTCTGGGAGATGTGCCGCTACCAGCAGACGTCGCCCGAGTCCGGATTCGTGCGCGTGCGCAAGATCACGCTGGCGCGGCCCGACGGGCGGGTGACGCTGCGCGACCTGGTGCTGAGCGAGTGGCGGAACGGTGTGCGCAGCGACCGCGAGCTGGCCGGCGACGACGAGTGGCACGCCGCGCTGGAGCGGGAGTTCGGCGTGGTGCTGTGACATAGAGTGGCGTCGATGCAGCGGTCAGCGATCGTCACGGGAGCCGGCAGGGGCATCGGCCGGGCGGTCGCCGAGCGGCTGTCGGCCGACGGCTACGGCGTCGTCGTGTTCGACCGTGACGGCGCCACGGCCGCCGCGGTCGCCGAGGGCATGGACGGTGGCGGTGGCGTTGCCGTCGAAGGCGACGTGCGCGACGACGGCGATCTCGGCCGCGCGCTGGCCGCGGCCGCAGGGCTGGGGACGATCGGCGTGCTCGTCAACAACGCGGGCGTCGCCGGCCGCACCGGTCCGATCGGCGAGCAGACGGACGAGGACTGGCAGGTCGTGATCGACACGATGCTGACGGCAGCCTTCCGCTGGTCGCGGGCGGTCGTGCCGCCGATGCGCGACGCGGGGTGGGGGAGGATCGTCAACATCGCGTCGGTCGCAGGCAAGGAGGGCAATCCCAACCTGATTCCCTACTCCGTTGCCAAGGCGGGCATGATCTGCATGGCCAAGGCGCTGGCCAAGGAGGTGGCCCACGACGGCATCCTGGTCAACGCCGTCGCGCCGGCCGTGATCGACACCGACCTGCTGCGCGACATCACCGACGCGCAGGTCGAGTACATGCTCTCGCGGATCCCGCTGGGCCGGCCGGGGACGGTGGACGAGGTGGCGGCGGCGGTCAGCTTCCTGGTCGGCGAGGGCAGCTTCACGACCGGCCAGACGCTCGACGTCTCCGGCGGCAGGTGCACGTACTGATGGGCGGCCTCGATCCGAGCGGGCTGGACACCCCGGTGCTGACGATCGACCTCGACCGCGCCGAGGCGAACATCGCGCGGATGCAGGCGTACTGCGACGAGCACGGCCTCGATCTTCGCCCGCACATCAAGACGCACAAGCTGCCGTCGATCGCGGCCCTCCAGCTGGGCGCGGGAGCGGTGGGCATCGCCTGCCAGAAGCTGGGCGAGGCCGAGGTGATGGCGCACGCGGGCGTCGAGGACATCACGATCACCTACCCGCTGGTGGGCGAGGCGAAGATGCGGCGGCTGGTCGCGCTGGCCCGCGAGGCGCGGATCAGCGTCGTCGGTGACTCGGCGACCGTGGTCGAGGGGCTGTCGGCGGCGCTCGGGCCGGCGGGGCTGGAGCTCGAATTCCTGGTCGAGTGCGACACGGGCATGGGCCGCGCCGGCGTGCAGACGCCGCGCGATGCGGCAGACCTGGCGGCGCTGGCCGACCGGTCGCCCGGGCTGCGGTTCGGCGGGCTGATGACGTTCCCGACCTCGGCCGGCGCCGGGCCCTGGCTGGCCGAGGCGCGGTCGCTGATCGAGGCGGCGGGGATGAGCGTCGGCCGCGTGAGCGGCGGGGGCACGCCGTTCGCCTTCCACACGCACGAGGTGCCGGTCATCACCGAGGTGCGGGTGGGCACGTACGTGTACGGCGATCGCTCCTGCGTCGCCAACGAGACCGTGTCGCTCGAGTCGTGTGCCGCGTTCCTGCGCGCGACCGTCGTCAGCCGGCCGACGCGCGAGCGCGCGATCCTGGACTCCGGCTCGAAGTCGCTCTCGAGCGACCCCACCGTCTCCGCCGACGAGACCGGTTTCGGCTACGTGCTGGAGCACCCGGAGGCCGTCATCTACGGATTCTCAGAGGAGCACGGCAACGCCGACGTCTCCGCCTGCGCGCGCCAGCCCGAGGTGGGTGAGGTGGTCAGCATCCTGCCCAACCACGTCTGCTCCACCGTCAACATGCACAACAGCGTGCTGCTCCACCGCGGCGACCGCCGCGTCGGCATCGTGCCCGTCGCTGCCCGCGGCCGCGTCAGCTGACCCCGTCGCCGGCCCGCCGCGCCGGATCGTCCGCCGATTGGGGTCAGACTCCAATCATTTCGCCGTGACGGTCCTGGCACGGAATCGGCACCCGATGCTGGGCGATCCGGCACAGGCTCCGGCGACCGGTGGGCACCCGATCGGGGTCTGACCCCCTGTCGGGCCCGCCGGGACGCTCTCGGTACCAATCCGGCACGCCTCGGAGCGGGACACGGCACGGGTTGCCGGCTACGGTTGAGATACCGGAGACGGCAGGGACGCCGCCGTCCCGCTCACCCCCGGTGTCTGTTAGCGCGTACGGCCGGGAACCAGGGCAGAGCACCCGGACAGACTCAGGTGTAGACGTCGGCGAAATCCCAGCCGCGCAGCTCGCCCGGTTCGAGGCGGATCAGCAGATCGTCATGCCCCGACTCGGCGTACTCCTCGCCTGCCTCGGAGCCGAGGTACCGCCCGGCGATCCGGCTGACGACCGACCGGTCGTCCAGCGGGATCAGCCTTGCCTCCGCCCGCACCTCGAGGCCCCGGTACGGCGGAGCGTCGTCGCAGACCACGATGCTCGCGCGGGGCTCGCGGCGCAGGTGGCCGACCTTCCCGTCGCGATGCCCCGTCACGACGCTGAAGCCGCCGTCGCGCCACTCGTGCCAGACCGGTGAGAGCATGACCGTGCCGTCACCCCGCCGCGTCGCCAGCACCGCCAGGAGCGGCAGCTCCAGCAGGTCTCCCAGCCGATCTGGTGTCAGACCCTTGCGCATGTCCGCATCATCCCCGCGCTGGTCACGACCAGGCGTACTCGTCGTACTGGGGCAGGTCGTCCAGGATCTCGTACCACGGGGCCTTGGAGCCGACGAAGACGTGGGCCGTCGGCCGCAGCGCCGGCTCGTCGCTGAGCGTGCCGTACGGCACCCGGACGACCGCGCCAGAGCGGGCGGTCCAGTAGACGAGCGACCAGCACTCGCTGCACCGCATCTCCTTCTCCGCCCCCTCGCCGCCGAGCGCCGTCAACGACGCCGACCCCTTCGTCACGGCGAACTTCTCCGCCTCGATCCCGCCCCATGGCAGGAACGCCGAGCCGGTCATGGCACGGCAGTTCGAGCAGTGGCAGATGTACGCCTCGACGAACTCGTCCGGCACCTCGAACTCGACGGCGCGACAGCCACAACGTCCTCTCAGCACACCGACACTCTAGGACGTTTGGGGTCAGAGCGAGACGTGATCCACCACGCCGGCAAGCGGGTGAGGGATCGCGTCGAGGTCGAGCGCCTCGACAAGCAGCCGCGCGTACCGGACCTTCCGGCCGCTGCCGCTGCCCAGGAAGCGCCGGATCTGCTGACCGGTCGCGCGACCCCGCCACTCGGGCTGCTTCTGCAGCGTGCGGAACGGGCCCAGGTCGCCCTGCGCGTCGAGGATCCGCTCCACCCCGGCGGCGCCGAGCGCGCGGATCAGCTCGTCCTCCAGGTCCGCCGAGCAGACGAAGAATCCCAGCCGCTCCATGTCGGCGCGGGTCAGTCCCGAGCCGAGGCCCGCCCCCTCGAGTCCGCGCCGGAACACGCCTTCCTCGCCGGCGTCGCAGAGGCCGGCCAGCGTGATGTCGAGTCCCGCAGGACCGAAGCGGGCCAGGAACCCGCCGATGGCCTGTGCGCCGCCGATCGGCACGACCGAGACCCGCTCGGCATGAAGGTCGCGGCCACGGCGCTCGGCCAGCGCCTCCACCGCGTGCCGGTCGCTTGCCCCTTCGACCAGCACGACGGCTCGCGGGGGATCGTCGCGGATCACCGTGCCGATCGCCCCGACTGGAGCTCCCAGGCGCCGATCACCGCGTCGGCGATGGCATCCTCATCGCCGTTGTCTAGATCAGCAACGATCATCATGTGCTCGGCGAAGCGCCGCGGCACCGAAAACGTCTCGGGGAACGAGCGGAGCAGGAACTCGCGGGAGTCGAACGTGGCGCGGATGACCACATGGCCGTCGTCGAGCTGCCGCGCCACCACCCGGCCGCGGTACCGCCACTGGCGCAAGCCGTCCCGGGTCCGCTCCGTGACCCCCTCGAGCTGGGCGGCGAGACGGCTCAGGTCGGCGAGCGTCATCGGCCGCGAGCTACAGCAGCCGCTCGCCGACGACGTCGAACGCCCGGCACTCCACCGCCGCCGACGGGGACTCCGCCAGCTCGTCGGCGAACAGCGTGAACAGCAGCTCGTCGTGCGGGCCGCCGGCGGGATACCGGAAGCGCTTGCGCAGCGTGGCCTCGTGGCGGAAGCCGGCGCTCCGGGCGACGCCCGCGCTGGCGTCGTTGTCGGGCGCGCAGCGGATCTCCAGCCGCTCGACGCCGAGCACCTCGAAGGCGACGCGGACGAGTGCGCCCACCGCCTCCGTCATGTAGCCGCGGCGGTGCACGTCGGGCCGCAGCCAGTAGCCGATCTCGCGCGCCCCGACGCCGGCTCGCGTGTGGAGGCCGGTGCCGCCGATCGCACGGGCCTCGCCGTGCTCGAAGATCCCGTAGGCGAAGTCGTCGTCCAGGTCGAACCTGCCCCGGAACCCGCGGATCCGCTCGACCTTCTCGGCCACCGACTCCGGCTCGTCCTCGGCCCACGGCATCCACGGCAAGAGCGCCTCCAGGCTCGAGTCCACCGCATCCTTCATCATCGCCGCGTCGCGCGGCTCCCAGCAGCGAAGCACCAGCCGCTCGGTCTCGATCCGGTATGCGGCGGTCACTCCGGCCAGACGTGCGAGAAGAAGAACTGGCGCCACGCAGGCCACCAGTCATCCGCACGGGAGACGATCGTGCGCGCGTCCTCGATCTCGACGTCGCTGCGGTACCGGTACTGCTCGGCGTGGTCGGACGAGGCCAGCTCGACGCGGATCTCGCACGGATGCCCGGGGTCGTACACGGGCACGGCCTTGAGGTCGGCGAGCGCGTCGCGCGTGCCCTTCTCGATCAGCTCGCGGGCGACCGCCGGCGTCTTGTGGCGCGCGCTGAACCGTCCCAGCGCGGTCTTCACCTGCACCGTCGTCAGCCCGTCGCCGAGCAGCGCGCGGCCCTCACGGCAGGCGGCCTGGTCGCCGGTGACGAGCACCACCGGGCAGCCCCAGGTGCCGCACAGCGCCGCGTTGATGCCCGTCTCGCCGACCTCGACGCCGTTGAAGCGCACGCTGCGCCACTCGGTGCCGGAGACGGTGTGGTTCATCAGCCCGTCGGTCGTGCCGGCCATCGCGTGCATGCCGACGAAGAGCGCGGCGTCGCACCCGTCCTCGAGCACGCCGGTGTACTCCGTCCACTCGCGCTGCACCACGAACTCGACCCGCGGGTCGAGCTTCTCGGGGAGCAGCGAGTTGAACGACCAGCCCTTGCCGGCGCCGTGGCAGTCCATCACGACCACCTCGTCCGCCCCGGCGGTGAAGGCCCCGCGGGCGGCGGCGTTGATCTCCTCGGTGTAGAGCACGCGCCCCTCCTCGTACAGGGACTCCCCGCCCGACACCTGCTGCCAGTTGGTGATCCCGGCAACACCCTCCATGTCGCTCACGATGAAGACGCGCATGCCGATACCCTAACGATGATGCTGATCGAGGAGCTCCGGGACGAGCTCGTCCGTCTCGCCCGGGAGGACGGCGAGGTGCGCGCCCAGCTGGCCGCCGACGGCAGCCTGTTCGACGGCTACAACAGCCTGATGGCGATCGTCCACCGGCGCAACGGCGACCGCCTCGATCAGATCGTGGACGCCTTCGGCTGGCCCGGGTTCACCCTGGTCGGCGAGGAGGGCGCGGACGCCGCGTGGCTCCTGTGCAAGCACGCGATCGCGCAGCCCGACCTCCAGCGGCGGATGCTGCCGCTGGTCGAGCTGGCCGTCGCCCAGGGCGAGGCGCCGCCCTGGCACGCGGCGACGCTGCTGGACGGCATCCGCTTCTACGAGGGCCGGCCGCAGGTGTACGGCACGATGTGGGACTGGGACGAGGACGGCGAGCTGCGGCCGTGGACGATCGAGGACGAGGACGGCGTGGACGAGCGCCGGGCCAACGTCGGCCTGCCGCCGCTGGCCGAGCAGGCCGGCGGCATGGAGGACACGCGTGAGCACCCGCCCGCCGACCCCCGCCGGCGGCTGGACGAGGCGGCCGAGTGGGCCCGCTCCGTCGGCTGGCGCTAGACCGGCACGAACGACGCGTCGTGCGCGCGCCGGTTGGCGCGCTCGAGCTCGGGCGCGGTCGCCGCGCCGGATGACAGCAGCAGCTCGTACTCGTCCTTGAGCCGCGTCCGCATCATCTCCGGCCCGTCGGTGGCGACCGTCCAGGCAACGCCCGCACCCGACATCGTGCGCACCGTGCGGGCCAGCTCCGCCTCCCCGGCCAGCGCCCGGGTGAGCAGGTTCGAGGTGGGGCAGAGCTCGAGCACGGTGCCCAGCTCGCCCAGCCGCGCCAGCAGCTCCCGGTCGCGCACCGCCAGGATGCCGTGGCCGATCCGCTCCGGCCGCAGCGTCTCGACGGTCTCCCACATCTCGTCCACCCCGTCGCCGCCGCCCTCCTCGCCGCAGTGCAGTGTCACGCCCAGCCCCGCCTCGCGGGCGCGGGCCACCATCGGTGCCAGCGCGGCGTAGTCGTATCGTTGCCCGCCCGGGCGAGGGCCGGCGATGTCCACGCCGACGACGCCGCGGCGCTTGAAGGCGATCGCCTTCTCGATGATGATCGCGTTCTGCTCGGGCGTGAACGTGCGGTCCATCATCACCAGCAGCCCGGCCCGCACCTGCGGGTACTCGAGGGCGGCCCGGTCGAGCCCGCGCGCGGCCGCCAGCAGGATGTGGTCGAGGTCGCGCTCGCCGCCGCGGTTGCGCTTCATCGGGTTGAAGCGCACCTCCAGCGTGGTGATGTTCTGCTTGCGGTACGCACCCGAGATCGCACCGTGCACGGACTGCTCGACCGCGATCGGCGAGGACTGGATCAGCTCCGTCCAGTGGTAGATCGCATCCAGCGCGTCCAGGTCGGGCACGCCGCGCGGGTCGGACACCGTGACCAGGCTGTCGAACTCCCAGTAGTCCTTCACCGGCAGGGCGATCCCCTGCTCGTGCGCGAGCGTCCACATCGAGGCCGAGTCCACCGCGCCGCCCAGGTGCGTGTGCAGCTCGGCGAGGCCGGACTGGGCGATCTGCTCGATGCGGGTGCGGGTCGCGCTCATCGCCAGGCAGGCTATTCCAGGAAGCGGGCGATCTCGCCCAGCGGCGCCCGCTCGGGCGGCGACCACTCGCGATCCGACCAGCCCAGGTGCAGCAGCCCTATCGGGTGCTCCTCCGGCGGCAGGCGGAGCGCGGCCCGGCCCTCGTCCATCCGCAGCACGACCGGCGTGCGCCAGTAGCCGGCCATCCCCCGCCCGTGCGCGGCCAGCAGCACGATGTAGGCGGCGCAGGCCGCAGCACAGACGTCCTCCTCGTCCTGCTCCGCGTCGCCGGTCTGGACGACGGAGACGGCGATCAGCGTCGGCGCGCGGTCGAGCTTGGGAGCGCCTTTGGGATCGGCCTCCTTCAGCCGCCGCAGCGTCTCGGGGCCGATCACCCGGAACCGCCACGGGTTGGTCAGGTGGTGGTTCGGCGCCCAGCGAGCGAGGCTGAGCAGCTCCTCGATCGTCTCCCGCGGCACCGGGGTCGCGTCGTAGACCTTGTTCGTCCGCCGCGTGCGGATCGCCTGTTCCACATCCATCCGGCTATGCTCGCCGACCATGAAGATCCGTGCAGCAGTCCTCGAGGAGTTCGGCGCCCCGCTCGCCGTCCAGGAGATCGATCTCGCCGAGCCGCGCGCCGGCGAGGTGCTCGTCCGCCTGGTCGCCTGCGGCGTGTGCCACACCGACCTCTACACCGCCTCCGGCGCCGATCCCTCGGGCTACGCGCCGACCGTCCTCGGCCACGAGGGCGCGGGCGTCGTCGAGCGCGTCGGCGACGGCGTCACGCTGGTGGCGCCCGGCGACCACGTCGTCACCCTGTTCTCCCCCCAGTGCGGCGAGTGCGTGCACTGCCTCAGCCCGCGCACCAACCTCTGCCTCGCCATCCGCGACATGCAGGGCAAGGGCTTCCTGCCCGACGGCACCGCCCGCCTCAGCCGCGACGGCGAGCCGATCCGCCACTTCATGGGCACCAGCACGTTCGCCGAGTACACGGTGATGCCCGAGATCGCGCTGGCGAAGGTCAACCCCGAGGCCCCGCTGGAGGGCGCCGCCCTGTTCGCCTGCGGCCTCTCGACCGGCCTCGGCGCGGCGCTCAACACCGCCAAGGTCGAGCCCGGCTCGACGTGCGTCGTCTTCGGCGCAGGCATGGTCGGCCTGGGGGCCGTGGCAGGCTGCCGGCTGGCCGGCGCCGAGCGCATCATCTGCGTCGACCTGTCCGACGCCCGGCTCGAGCTGGCCCGCGGCCAGGGCGCGACCGAGACGATGACGGGCGGCGACGACACGGTGGAGCGGATCGTCGAGATGACCGGCGGCTTCGGCGCCGACTACACGTTCGAGGCCACCGGCAACGTCAAGGTGATGCGACAGGCGGTCGAGTCCGCGCGCATGGGCTGGGGCCTCGCCACCGTGGCCGGCGTCGCCGGGCGGGGCGAGACGCTGGACGTGATCCCCCGCTTCCTGATCACCGGCCGCCGCATCGCCGGCTCCTCCTTCGGCGGCGTCAAGGGCCGCGAGGGCGTGCCCGCGCTGATCGAACGTTGGCTGGCCGGCGAGATCGACGTCGACCCGTTCATCTCGCACCGCATAACCCTGGACGAGGTCAACCACGGGTTCGAGCTGATGGAGGCGCAGGACGGCATCCGCAGCGTGATCGGGTTCGGCGCGCCGTGATCGTCGAGCGCACCGAGCACCCCGAGTGGCTGTCGAACGCGTACCTGGTCGCCGACGAGCCGGGCGGCACCGGCGTCCTGATCGACGGCAACGACGTCGCCGGTCCGCTGCTCGAGCGGATCGAGCGCGACGGCATCACGATCACGCACGTGCTGGTCACGCACTCCCACCACGACCACGTGGCCGGCGTCAAGGAGCTGGGCAGCCGCTTCGGCGTGCCCGTGCTGGCCTGGCCCGAGCTGGGCGACGGCGACACCGTCGAGAGCGGAGGCCTCACGATCGAGGCGCTCTACACGCCCGGCCACTGCCGTGACCACGTCGCCCTGCTGGTCAACGGCACCGACTGCTTCACCGCCGACGTCCTGTTCAAGGGCACGGTGGGAGGCACGGCGGGCGGCGGCCCGACCGGCTTCGCCGACATCCGCCACTCGATCATGCAGCGGCTGATGACGCTCGACCCGTCCACCGCCGTGCACCCCGGCCACACGCTGCCCACCACGATCGGCGAGGAGTGGGAGACCAACCCCTTCGTCCGCGTCTGGCGCGGGCTGGACGCCGAGGGCGACGAGCCGTGCACGGTCGGCGGCGATCCCGCGCGGCTGGTGCTGTGGGCGCCCGACTACGACGGCACGAACAAGGCCTGGGTGCGCTTCCCCGATGGCTCGGACGCCATCACCGGCGGCTCCCGGGTGGCCCGGTGAGCTGGCAGGCGGCGGCGATCGACGAGATCGGCAGCTCGCTCGAGCCGGGCTGGTGGCGGACGTGGGCGCGCGAGGAGGACTACGGCGGAGGCTGGCACAGCATCGGCGACCACCTCGGGATCGAGGGCTTCGGCGTCAACGCGAACACCGCCGACGCCGGCCGCGAGCTGATCGTGCCGCACGACGAGGTCTCCTACGGCGGCCAGGAGGAGCTCTACATCGTGCTCCGCGGCCGGGCCCGGTTCACCTGCGATGGTGAGGACGTGGAGCTCGCCCCCGGCGGGATGGTGCTGATCACCGCAGAGGTGCGCCGCGAGGCCGTCGCCCTGGAGTCGCCGACCGTGGTGCTGTGCGTCGGCGGCACCCCCGGGCGGCCGTATGAGCCGGATTGAGCTGCGCGGCGCGACGCTCGCGGTGGCCGTGTGCACGGTCACCCTGGTCGCCGGTTCCTGCCTGAAGAGCGGTGTTGCCGGTTGTGGCGACGGCGTCCGCTGGCGGACCGACGTCTGCTACACCGACATCTACCCGCTGTACGCGATCCGCGGCCTCGACCGCGGCCAGGTGCCCTACCTGGACGCGTTCAACGAGTACCCGCCGCTGACGGGCGGCCTGATGTGGCTGACCTCGCTGCCGGTGGGCGGCGCACAGGCCTATCTCGACGTGAACATGCTCGTGCTGGGGCTCGCCGGACTGCTGGCCGCGGGCCTGCTCGGCGACCTGGGCGACCGCCGCGCGCTGCTGTTCGCGGCGTCGCCGGTGCTCGCGCTCTACGCATTCCACAACTGGGACCTGGCGGCGGTGCTGGCGATGGTCGCCGGGGTCTGGTGCTGGGCGCGAGGGCGGCCTGGCTGGGCGGGCGCGAGCCTCGCCGTCGGCGCCTGCCTCAAGCTGTTCCCGGCGCTGCTGCTGCCGGCGCTGGTCGCCGAGCGGCTGGCTGCAGGCGACCGGCGCGGCGCCGTGCGCGCCGGCGTTGCGGCGGCCGTCGTCGCGCTCGCCGTCGACCTGCCGCTCGCGCTGGCCGACCCGTCCGGGTGGTGGGCGCCCTTCCGCTTCCAGGGCGACCGCGCCCCGGACACCAGCGCGACCGTCTGGTCGCGCGGGCTGCCGCACCTCTCGACCCGTGTCGTGGACGTGCTGGCCCTGGCGCTGGTCGTCGCCTGCGGGGCGGTCGCACTGGCCGTCGCGCTGCGCCGCGGCCGCGGCTACCTGGGGGCTGCCGCCGCGACCCTCTGCGTCGCCGTGGCGGTCGCCAAGCTGGGCTCGCCGCAGTACGCGCTGTGGGTGCTGCCGCTGTTCGCGCTGCTCCGCGTCCGGCTCGGCTGGTGGATCGCCTTCACCGCGGTCGAGTGGGTGCGCTGGCAGGCGACGTTCGCGGTGGGCTGGGCCGGGCTCTCGCTGGGGACGGCGGACGACGTCGCACGCGTTGCGGTGTGGGGCCGTGCCGGCCTCCTGCTCGCCCTGGCGGTCGCGTTCGCGCGTGCGCCCGAGGTCTACGAGCGGCGGAACATCTTGCGCCAGCCCGGGCCGTCCTCGTCGGGCGGCGGGGCTGAGCCGGCGGCAGCCTCGCGCAGCGAGCCGAGGTCGACCGTCGTGCGCGGCGTCTCCGGATGGGAGCGGCCGCCGGAGAGGATCCGGTCGATGCGGATCTCGCTCTCCGTGTCGAAACCCAGAAAGCGGGCGCCGACGATCGTGTGACCGGGGGCGCTGGCCGGCCGCACCGAGGCGACGCGGACCTCGCCGGTGATCTCGTCGGCGAAGAAGCGGCCGTGGAACTGGAGGCGGTCGCCGATCCGCAGCACCCGGCGGGTGCTGAAGGCGACGCCGGTCTTGGAGAGATCCTCGAGCGTGCCGTCCACGCGGTCGCCGTCCACGATGTCGCGGCAGTTGACGGCCTCCAGCCAGACCACGCCGCCGATCGGCACGCGCTCCGCGGTGCGGCGGGTGGTGTCGATCTCGGCCGACACGGCGCGCAGGCGGACGAGCGCGAGGTCGGGCGAGTGGTAGCTGGCGTTGTCGATCGTGATCGCGATCTCCCAGGGGCGCTCGTCGGGGCCGATCACGCGGCCGGTCAGGCGCATGCCGCTGGCCACGCTCAGCCGCGGGGCGGTGACGGTGGCGCGGCGGCCGTTCACCTCCTGCACGTCCACGTGCACGTAGGCGCCGGCCGAGATCTCGAGGTCGGCGCTGCCGTCGGCGAGCAGGAGCGAGAAGGCGTCCTCGGGGGTGAGGGCGGTCATTGACCGTTCTATCGGCCGCGCGGCCCTGGTGCTTTACATCGGACCATCGGCGGGTAAGGTGTGAGCGATGCGCCGTCTGGTCGTCGCCGTGCTCCTCTCCCTGCCGCTCGCCGCCGCGTGCGGCTCGACGCAGTCCGCTCAGAGCACCCACGACGGCTCCGGCGCGAACATCCGCGACACCCTGATCAGCGCGGCCGGCGCGACGTCCAGCGCGGGGTCGGCGAAGATCGCGATGACGGTGTCGATGAGCGCCGCCGGCCTGCCGCTGATGACCATGGACGGCACGGGCGTCGTGCAGTTCCACCCGCGCCGGTCGCTGACGACGATCCGCTACAAGGCCTCGCCCATGCTGGGCAAGCTGAACGGCATGCGCATGACCGAGGTGCTCTACGGCTCCTCGCTCTACCTGCGCTCACCGCTGTTCACCGCCCGGGCGGGCAAGCCATGGGTGAAGATGACCCTCGACCAGCTCGTGCCCGGCGCGAGCGACCTGTCGGGCTCGGGTGCGTCCGACCCGACGCAGGTGCTCGGCTACCTGCGGTCGGTGTCCACGTCGATCCAGCGCGTCGGCAGCGAGCGCGTGCGCGGCGTCGAGACGACGCACTACCGGGCGGTCGTGGACTACGCGAAGATGGCCGGATCCGTCAGCCCGGCGGCCGCAGCCGCGGTCAAGAAGGCGATCCAGGTGATGGGCACCTCGAAGGTGCCGATGGACGTCTGGCTGGACGGCCAGAACCGCGCTGCCCGCATCGCCATGAACATGCCGATGGCGATCCAGGGCCAGAAGGTCGCGATGAACATGTCGTTCGACTACTTCGACTTCGGCACGCACGTCAGCGTCAAGGCGCCGCCGGCGAATCAGGTGGCGGACATGTCGGCGCTGCTCGGCACCGCCAACACCAGCACGGGCTCCGGCTCCTCCGCGTAGCGGCTCAGAACAGCGCGATCACGGCGCCGATCGCCAGCGGCACCACGAACCAGGCGACGAAGGTGAGGCCGATCGCGATCGCCGCCAGCGTCGGCGAGTCGTCCTCCGGCGGGTCGCCGCAGTGGCCGATCGTCTGGTAGAGCGCCTTCAGCGAGGGCAGCAGGCCGACCGTGATCCGCCGGTGGGCCAGCGCGGCGCCCTGGAGCATCACCCAGGACAGGGCCGCGAAGACGAGCGCGAGCAGCACGCCGAGGCCGATCAGCGGTCCGCGCCCCGCTGCCGACACGGTGCCGGCCTGGCGGCCGACGGAGGCCAGCACCGGCAGGGCCGCGCCGCCGACGAGCACGTTGCGCAGTCCACTGCCGCCTCCGCCGAAGCCGATCGAGAGCCGGTCGGCCTGGATGCGGGCCCGCGCCAGCATCTGCCGCTCGGTGCTGCCCGTCGGCGCCTGGCTCTCCCGGCGCGCGTAGAGGCGCGACAGCGTGCGCACGACGTCGGCGACGTGGCTGCGGACGATCGCCTTGGCCACGTACTCGACGCCGGACTGGGCGATCCCGCTGAGCGGGCCCAGCCTGCGCAGGCGCGGGTGCTTCCAGCCCTGCCGATCGATCACCTCGAGCGCCCGCATCGTCAGCCGGTGCGCGTCCTCGAAGCGGTCGGGGTGGGCGAGCGGCCCGCGCGCGGCGAGCTCGTTCAGGAGCAGCGCCTCGGCGTGGGTGTCGATGCCGATCTCGGCGAACGCCCGCAGCGCCGCCTCGTCCGGATCGCCCGACAGCAGCCGCATCGTACGGCCGAGCTGCTCGGTCAGCTCGTCCAGGAACAGCGGATGCTCTTCGTGCTCGGGCCGCTCGGGCACCGGACCACGCTACCGCCGTGCTCGGCCGGATCGCCGGCCGCGGCTGCTGGTAGCGTCCGGCGAGGTCTGACCCGGGTATCCGGCTGACTGGACAATCGCGCAAGCCTGGTGGAGGATCGACAGGCAACGGCAAGCAGGAGGACGTCGTGTCGCACACCAGCACCCCGCTCCGGGGCATCTCCGAGATCAGGCGGTTCTTCCGCACCAACCGCACGCCGGTGTACTTCGTCTCTGCGACCGCGTTCAACCTGCTCGGCATGGACCGGTGGGTGCGGAATCTGCGCTACGTCAACTACTACGACTCGTTCGACGGCCACCACCCGAACGTGTTCGTGCCCAGCGAGCGATCGCCGCGCGCCTTCGAGTCGATCGAGGAGATCTGCAACTACCTGCTCGGCCACAAGGAGGTGGCCGACCTGGTTGCCGCCGGCGACGGCGGCAAGGCCGTCTTCCTGATGTTCGACGAGGAGACGGAGACGCTGGCCCGTGAGCTGGGCCTCCAGGTCGCCTTCCCTCCGGCGGCGCTGCGCAACCGCCTCGACTCGAAGATCGAGACCACCCGGATCGCGGACGAGGCGGGCGTGCCCAGCGTGCCCAACGTGCTCGGCCGCGCCTCCTCGTTCGAGGAGCTGGGGGCGCTGGCCGCGTCGGCCGCGCTGGGCACCGACCTGGTCGTGCAGACGCCGTACGGCGACTCCGGCCAGACAACGTTCTTCATCGCCGGCCGGGCCGCCTGGGACGAGCACGGCGGCAAGCTGGTGGACGAGGATCTCAAGGTGATGCGGCGGATCGTCTGTCGCGAGGCCGCGATCGAGGGCGTCATCACCCGCCACGGCACGCTGGTCGGGCCGCTGATGACCGAGCTGGCGGGGTTCCCCGAGCTGACGCCCTACGGCGGCGGCTGGTGCGGCAACGACGTGCACGGCTCGCTGTTCAGCGAGGAGCTGCGGGCCGTCGCCCGCGACCGCACGATGCGGATGGGCGAGCGGCTGCGGCGCGAGGGCTACCGCGGCTACTTCGAGCTCGACTTCCTGGCCGACGTGGAGACGGGCGAGATGTACCTGGGCGAGATGAACCCACGCGTCACCGGGGCCAGCTCGATGACGAACGTCACGGCCGTTGCCTACGGCGACATGCCGCTGTTCCTGTTCCACCTGCTCGAGTTCATGGACGTGGAGTACGAGATCGACATCGCCGATCTCAACGAACGGTGGGCCCACCCGCACAACATCGACGCCTGGAGCCAGTTCATCCTCAAGGAGACGGACGAGGAGGTGGAGCTGCTGACCCGGGCGCCCGCCTCGGGCATCTGGCGGATGGAGCGGGACGGCTCGATCGGCTTCGCCCGCCGCGACACCGACTGGCACACGATCGCGGACGAGGACCACTCCTTCTACCTGCGCATTGCCGACGCCGGCAACTACCGCTACCCGGGCGCCGATCTCGGCATCCTTGTCACCCGAGGCAATCTGATGGACGACGACGGTGAGCTGACCGACCGGGCGCACAGCTGGATCTCGGCCATCAAGTCCGAGTTCGCCGGCCAGCCGGTCAAGGCCACCGAGCTGGTGCCGACGCCGGAGCCCTTCTCCTTCAAGATGCTGTGACCACGATCCCGCTCCGCTTCGAGGCGGTCGAGGAGGCGCTCCCCGGCCCACGCTGGCAGCTGCTGTTCCACCAGCGCTGGCCGGCCTATCGCCGCTGGTACCTGCACGAGGGCGACGCCCGCCGGCCGACCTACATGGAGTGCCGCCGCATGCTGCGCGAGCACATGCCGGAGCTGGCCGGGACGTGGGAGCGGCTGGTCGACCTGGCCGGGGGCGGGGACGTGCCGGCCCGCATGCTCTCGATGTGGCGGCCGCCGTCCTACCTGTCGGGCTGCTCGCAGGGCGTGTGGACGGGCGGCCCGCTGCTCGTCCGCAACTACGACTTCGCCCCCGACCGGATCGACGGCGTGATCCTGTCCACCGCCTGGGAGGGGCGGCAGGTGATCGGCATGAGCGACTGTCTCTGGGGCCTGCTGGACGGGATCAACGACGCCGGGCTGGCGGTCTCGCTCGCGTTCGGCGGGCGCCCGGTGGTCGGCGACGGCTTCGGCGTGCCGCTGGTCGTCCGCTACCTGCTGCAGACCTGCGAGACCGTGGCGGAGGCCGAGACGGCGCTGGCGCGGATTCCGCACCACCTCGCCCACACGCTGACGCTGGTCGACCGGGGCGGCGCCGTGTCCACCGCGTACCTCGCGCCCGATCGGCCGGTGCGGTTCCAGCGCAGCCCTGCCGCGACGAACCACCAGGGAGTGGTGGAGTGGCCGGAGCACGCGGCGGCGACGCGGTCGCTGGAGCGCGAGCGGCGGTTGCACGCGCTGCTGGACGACCCGGCACTCGACGCCGACGCCTTCGCCGACGCCTTCCTCGACCCGCCGCTCTACTCGACCGACTACGCCAAGGGCTTCGGGACGCTCTACACCGCGCTCTACCGGCCGCTCACCGGGGAGGCCGAGTACCGCTGGCCCGGGTTCGCGTGGCCGCAGGCGTTCGGCCGCTTCGACGAGGGCGTCCACGTCGAGCAGCTGCGCGAGGAGTCGGCCGCCTAGCCTGGTGCGGGTCGTCCTTGCGCGAGAAGTGAGGATTCACTAACCTCCGGCCCTCGATGGCCGTGGACGTCACACTCGAGCGCCGGCGCCTCTCGGCGGAGGACCGCCGCAGCGCCATTCTCGCCGCCGCCCGGGACGTGTTCTCGCGGCGCGGCTTCCACGGTGGAGGCACCGCCGAGATCGCCGCGATGGCCGGCTGCTCGGAGCCGATGCTCTACAAGCACTTCGCGTCCAAGCAGGCGCTGTTCGCCGCCGTCCTGATCGACGCCGGCGAGGACATGTGCCGGCGGGTGGACGCGATGACCGAGGAGGCCCACGGCGAGCAGCTCGGCCACCTGCCGCGGATCTTCGACATGCTCCGCGACGACCCGGCCGTGCTCGCCATCGTCCGCCTCCGCATCCTCGCCGTCACCCTGGCGGCCGAGGATCCCGAGATCCGCGAGGCCCTGGCCGAGACGACCACCCGCATGCGCACCCGCGTCGCCGGCATGATCGCCCGCCAGCAGGAGCTGGGCCTGGTGCGGCCGGACGTCGATCCGGTGCACGTCGCCTGGCTCTGGTTCGGCATCGTCGTCGCCGCCGGCGTTCACCTGGCGGCCAACGGCGACGAGGGCCGGGCCACGCTGCCGGCCATTCCCGAGACGCTGCTGCTGATGCTCACACCCCACCCTCAGGAGGTGACCTGATGCCCAAGGATCACCCGAACCACAAGTGGTGGACGCTGTTCGCCATGTGCTTCGCACTGTTCATGATCATGCTGGACAACACGGTGGTGAACGTCGCGCTGCCGAGCATCCAGCGGAACCTGCACACGTCGCCGGCGTCGCTGGAGTGGGTGGTCAACGCCTACGTGCTCTCGTTCGCCGCGCTGATCCTGCTGGGCGGGAAGCTGGGCGACCGGTTCGGCCGGCGCCGCATCTTCCTGCTCGGCCTCGCGATCTTCACGCTCTCGTCGGCGGCCTGCGCGCTGTCGCAGTCCGACACGCAGCTGATCGCGGCGCGGTCGGTGCAGGGCGTCGGCGCCGCGATGCTGAACCCGCTGTCGCTCTCGATCCTGGTGGCCGCGTTCCCGCGCAAGCAGCTGCCCCAGGCGATCGGTATCTGGGCCGGCATCTCCGGGCTCGGCCTCGCGCTGGGCCCGCTGCTGGGCGGCTTCCTGACCGAGCACGTGGACTGGTCGGCGGTGTTCTGGATCAACGTGCCGATCGGCGTGATCGCCGCCGGCGTGACGCTGTGGGCCGTGATCGAGTCGCGCGACCCGTCGGCGCGCACGCTCGACGTGGTCGGCACCGTGCTGATCACCGGCGCGCTGTTCTCGCTGACCTGGGCGCTGATCAAGACGACGTCGCACTCGTGGACGTCCGTCTACACGCTCAGCTTCCTGCTCGCGGCCGCGGTGCTCGTGTCCGCGTTCATCTGGTGGGAGCTGCGCCAGCGCGATCCGATGGTGCCGCTCTCGTTCTTCGCCAACCGGGTGTTCAGCATCTCCAACGCGGTGGTGCTGATGACCGGCTTCGCGATGTTCGGCGTCATCTACTTCATCACCCTCTACTTCCAGAACGTGAAGGGCTACTCGCCGCTGCAGGCGGGCGTGCGGTCGCTGCCGTTGACGATGATGGTGATCCTGGTGGCGCCGATCGCGGGACGCCTGAACACGAAGACCGGCCCGCGGCCGCTGATGTCGATCGGCATGCTGATGATGTCGGGCGGCCTGCTCGGCCTGTCCCAGCTCAGCGTGGGGACGCCGTACTCGCACATCTGGCCGTTCTACGTACTGATGGGCGCGGGCATCTCGATGACGATGCCGTCCGTGTCGTCCGCAGCGATGGGCGCCGTCGAACAGACCAAGGCGGGCGTCGCGTCGGGCGTCGTCAACAGCTCACGGCAGGTGGGCGGCGCGCTGGGCATCTCGGTGCTCGGCTCGATCGGTGCCACGCTTGCCAACAACTCCTGGAACGACAAGATCGCGGCGCTCCCCGCCGGGGCGCAGGCGCATGCGGCGCAGCTCAGCCAGCTCGTGATCGGCGGCCAGGGAGCGCTCGTCGGCAAGGTGGTGGGCAGCCAGGCCGGCGCGGTCGCCGGTGCGCGCGCGCAGCACGCGGCGCTGGTGTCGTTCGTCCACGGCGTGCAGGGCGCGATGCTGGTCGGCTCGGGGCTGGCCCTCGCCGCCGCGCTGACGGCCTTCTTCGGCCTGCGCGGCACGCGCGCGGCGTACGCTCCGGCCGAGTCGCCCGAGGGCGCCCCGCAGACGATGGTCGAGGTGTAGTTCCGCTCCATCGCGCCCGGCCTCCGGGCCGGGCGCGATGCTGCACGACCGAGCGCCGGATCGGGCAGAATCAGTCACGCTCCCCGCGGACAACACGTGGTCCGTCGACGTCACGAACTCGAGGAGGAATCGTGCACTCTCGTCTCATGGAGCGCTTCCGGCGCAGGCTGACCTACGCGAACGTGATGGCGACCGTCGCGGTCGTCGTCGCTCTCGGCGGCACCAGCACGGCGATCGCCGCCGTGATCATCACCTCCAACGCCCAGGTCGCCAAGGACACGATCTCCGGCCACGCTCCGCCCAGTGGCAGTCACTCGAATCTCATCAAGGGCTCGGTCAACGCGACCGATCTCGCCGCCACGTACAAGACATCCGTCAAGGTGCACTGTCCGGCGGACACGCAGCTGGGCGGCGGGCTCTGCTTCGAGCCGACGACGCGAAGCGCGACCGACGTGATCACCGCTGTCGGGATCTGCTCAAGCGCCCAGCGCCGTCTCCCGACCGCGGCGGAACTGGCGCTGGCCTTCAACAACCTCAGCGCTCCGCAGGCCGACCAGTGGGTCGACCAGGTGCCGGTCCCGGATGGTCCCAGCAGCTTCGTCGGAGGGGCCCTCAGCGAGAACACCTCACGCAGCATCTCCTTCGACGTTGTGACCTACTCCCTGAGCCTCCCCTACCGGTGCGTGACCACGCCGACGAACTGAGCACTGCGGTGCCTCGCTGACCGGCCCCGCGCGACGGCTCGCATAGACTCGCGGCGTGCTGACGACGACGCCCTCACGCCCCGACGCCGTCGGGCTGCGCGGCATGGTGGCGACCAGCCAGCCACTGGCGGCCATGGCCGGGATCCGAGCCCTGGAGCGCGGCGGCAACGCGGTCGATGCGGCCCTTGCCGCTGCCGGCGTCCTCGCCGTCACCGAGCCGAACCAGTGCGGGCCCGGCGGCGACCTGTTCGCGATCGTCGTCCGCGACGGCGAGCCGCCCGAGGCGCTGAACGCCAGCGGCCGCTCCCCGGCGGAGCCGGGTGACGCGCTGCCATCGCTGTTCGGCCCGACCAGCGTGACGGTGCCGGGCTGCGTGGACGGCTGGCAGGCGCTCGCCGAGCGGCACTCGCGGCTCGGCATCGACGCCGCGCTCGACCCGGGCATCAGGCTCGCCCGCGACGGCTTCGTGCTGCCTCCCAAGGCGGTGAACTGCTGGATGAGCGACTGGCCCGACCTCGCCGGCGACGCCGCTCGTCAGTTCACGCTGACCACGCCGTTCCGCAACCCGGAGATCGCACTGGCGCTGGAGGAGGCGGCCGCCGGGCGGTTCTACACCGGTGCGGTGGCCGAGGCGATCGTCTCGGCCTGCTGGCTCTCGACCGACGACCTCGCCTCGCATGACCACGACTGGGTCGAGCCGCTGCGGTTCACCTACCGCGACCGGACGCTGCTCGAGCTGCCGCCCAACGGCCAGGGCTCGATCGCCGGCTGGGCGCTGGAGTCGCTCGCCTCGCCCGCGCCGGCCGACCAGGTGCGCGCGCTCGCCGCCGCCTACGAGCGCGGCTACGCCTCGATCGGCGGCGACACCGCATACGTCTGCGCCGCCGACGGCGAGGGCATGGCGGTCTCGCTGATCCAGAGCATCTTCTACGGCTTCGGCTCGCAGGTGCTGGTGCCCGGGTTCGGCTTCATGCTGCAGAACCGCGGCTCCGGCTTCGTGCTCGCAGACGGCCATCCCAACGCGTTCGCGCCGGGCAAGCGGCCGTTCCACACGATCATCCCCGCCGCGGTGCTCGGGGACGGCGACCGGTGGACGTCGGTGTTCGGTGTGACCGGCGGCCAGTTCCAGCCTCAGGGCCACATGCAGATGATGGTGAACATGCTCGACCACGGCATGGGCCCGCAGGCGGCGCTCGATGCGCCCCGGTACCGGCTGATGGAGGACGACGGCTCGGTCACGCTGGAGCCGGGCCTGGCAGACCTGGCGGAGACGTTCGGCCGCCCGGCGCGGGTGCTGCACGACGAGATCGGGTTCGGCAACGGCCACGTCATCGTCCGCGACGAGGCCGGCGTGCTGCGCGGCGGGAGCGAGCCGCGCCGCGACGGCGTCGCGCTCGGGCTCTAGCGAAGCGGCTTGGCGAAGTAGACGCGCTGGAAGCCGTGCTCGGTGATCCGCTCTCGCTCGACGTAGCCGAGCCGCGGATACATCACCAGGTTCTCTGTCATGGCAACGTTGGTGTAGAGCCGGATCTCCGCAACGCCGAGATCGCGGGCGAGCTGCTCGGCCAGGTCGATCAGCACTCGGCCGATGCCCTGGCCCTGGCGGTCGGGATCGACGGCGACGTTCTCGAGCAGCAGGTGATCCGCGGCGGGCACGACCACCAGCAGGCCGGCGACGACGCCACCGATCTCGGCGACGTGCGCGCGGCCCTCGGCGGCCGCGGCCTCGTAGTCCGCGTCCATCGGCGCCGGGCGGCGGCCGATCCGCGGGATGTACGGCGCGTAGGCTCGCTCGGCGATGTCGCGCATCGCTGCGATGTCGTCGGCCGTCGCCGGGCGGGTGCGGGTGTCAGATGGTCGATTCCACAAGCTGCGCGTCCCTGTCGGGGGCCCCCAGAGCCACGCATCCCATGGAACCAACCATCTACGGGGCGCGGCGCTCGTTGGCGACGAACGCTGCGTGGGTGACGGGCATCGCGCCGGCGAAGAAGCGCTCGACCGCCTCCGCGTAACGGCGGATCTCCCGCTGGGCCGTCTCCGCGTTGCGCAGCGAGCAGAAGTTCATCAGGCTGCGGGCGTTCACGGTCCACAGGAACTGGGTGTAGATCGCGACCGGCAGGACGTTGCGCGCGACCTCCTTGGCGACGCCCTTCGCCAGCAGCGACTCGTAGGTCGCGTACGCCTGCTCGTACACCGCCTGCTGCGCATCGCGCGTCTCCTCCGCCAGCGCCGGGTCGACCGGGTCGAACGTGTAGGCCCCCGGCTTGCCGATCTGCGTGCGCACGTCCTCGGCGGCAGGCAGGTAGAACTCCGGCTCGAGCTGCGAGTACCGCGCCGACCACTCGTTGAACGAGTTCGTGCGGTGCCGCATCCACTCGCGGGCGACGAAGATCGGGCACTTGACGTGGAAGCGGAACGCGTTGTGCTCGAACGGCGTGCCGTGCCGCTCCCGCATCAGGAAGCGCACCAGGCCCTCGTCCCGCTCGGACATCTCCTCGACCCGCGCCGCGAACGAGACCCGGGCCGCGTTCACTACCGAGAGGTCGTCCGCCAGGGCGCCGTCCAGCCGGACGAACCCGTGGTCGAGCAGCTCGATCGTGTCACCCACCTGCGCCGCGGCTTCCATCACGCCCATCGCTCCAGGATACGTCGCCTCACGGTCGGAGCAGGCGCCCGCCGTCCACCACCAGGATCGCGCCCGTGACGAACTCGGCCTCGAGCAGGTAGCGGATCGCCCCGGCCACGTCGTCCGGGCTGCCCAGCCGCCGCAGGGCGGTCTCGTCCACCGATCCGGCGACGCCGTCGGGCATCAGCACCGGGCCGGGAGCGACCGCGCAGACGCGCACGCCGTCCTGTCCCCACGCCGCGGCCAGACACTTGACCAGCTGGGCCTGCGCCGCCTTCGCGGCCGAGTGGTGCGCGAAGCGCGGCCACGGCTGCATGGCGGCGACGTCGTTGATGGCGACGATCACGCCGCGGCGCTCGGGCAGCATCGCCTCGAACGCTGCCTGGGCGGCAAACAGGAAGCCCTTGGCCGTGCTGTCCATGGCCGCGTCCCACAGCGCCTCGTCGATGTCCTGCGGGTCGATCGGCACGAAGCCGCCGGACGGGCCGTGGACATAGGCGTCGAGCCCGCCCAGCTCGGCCGCCGCCTGCTCGACCATCGCCCGCATCTGCGCGGGCTGCGCCGCATCCGCCTGGATCACCGCGGTGCGCCGGCCCAGCTCGGCGATCCTCGCCGCCGTCTCCTCGGCGGGTGCGGCGGAGGAGTGGTAGCTGATCGCCACGTCCGCGCCGTGCTCGGCCAGGTCGAGGGCGACCGCGCGGCCGACCCGCTGGGCGCCGCCGGCGACGAGGATCCGTGCGCCGTCGAGGTTCACGTCGCCGCCACCGCTGAGTAGTCCTGCTCGCTCCGCCCGTCGGCCTCGGCCCGTTCCAGCAGCCCCTCCACCAGCGCCGCGAAGTCCCCGCCGCCCATCTCCAGCGCCAGCCGCGCGTCCTTGTGCGCGTGGCGCAGCTTGAACCGGGCGGGCGGCCCGAAGTCGCCGGCCACGATCTTCGCGCCCTTCGCCCGGATCGCCCGGGAGGTGCCGGGGCCGGCGTCGAGCGCCTCCAGCGTCAGCGCCGGGTCGAGGCCGGCCGCCTCGGCCATCCGCAGCGCCTCGCCCAGCGCCGCCACGTTGCACAGCATCAGCAGGTTGCCGATCACCTTGACCGCCTGACCGCTGCCCAACGGCCCCATCCGGTGGACGGTGCCGAAGTCGCGCAGCACCGGCTCGACCAGATCGACGGCGGCGGCCGAGCCGCCGGCGTAGACGGCGAGCGTGCCGCTCTCCGCCTCGCTCAGGCTGCCTCCCACCGGGGCGTCGCAGACCGTGGCGAACCGCTCGCCCAGCGCCTGCGCGCAGGCGGGGCCACTGGTCGACATGTCCACCAGCGGCAGCCCCGCGGGCAGCGCCGCCGTGACTTCGGCCACCGCGGCGGCGTCGGTCACCATCACCAGCGCGAGGTCGGCGCCCTCCGCGGCCTCGGGCGGCGACGCCGCCGCCCGCGCGAACCCGTCGGTCGCGCCCGGCGAGCGGTTCCACACGGTGACCTCATGCCCGCGTCGCTCCAGGCGTGCTGCCATCCGCCGTCCCATCTCGCCCATCCCCAGGAACGCCACTCGAGATCCGGCCATGGCCGGGTATGCTAACCCCCGACTGACGAGACGGACAGGAGGCCATGACATGGCATACGAGGTTCCCGATCTGCCGTACGACTACAACGCGCTCGAGCCGCACATCGACGAGCAGACGATGCGCATCCACCACGACAAGCACCACCAGGCGTACGTGGACAAGGCGAACGCCGCCCTGGAGGGCACGGAGTGGGCGGATCGCCCGGTCGAGGAGGTGCTGGCGAACCTCTCCAGCCTCCCCGCCGACAAGCAGGGCCCGGTGCGCAACAACGCCGGCGGCCACGCCAACCACTCGCTGTTCTGGACGGTGCTCGGCCCGAACGGCGGCGGCACCCCGAGCGGCGACCTGGCGAGCGCGATCGACAACGCGTTCGGCTCCTTCGACGCCTTCAAGCAGCAGATGGTCGACGCCGGCGTGAACCGCTTCGGCTCCGGCTGGTCGTGGCTGGTCGTGGACAACGGGCAGCTCAAGGTGACGAGCTCCGCCAACCAGGACTCGCCGATCTCCGACGGCCAGACGCCGATCCTGGGGATCGACGTGTGGGAGCACGCCTACTACCTGAACTACCAGAACCGCCGGCCCGACTACCTGGCCGCGATCTGGAACGTGGTGGACTGGTCCGCCGTCGCCGAGCGCTACGCCAGCGCCCGCGCGTCCGCGGCCGCCGTCTGACCGCCGCCTGATCTTCGCCTCCCGCGGGGGCGGGTGCCGCGCGCACCCGTCCCCGTTCGCTCATGTGAAAGGACGCCTGTGAGCGCACAGACGATCGTCTTCTTCCCCGAGGGCGCCTACGGCCCGACCAACAACTGCGTGGGCATCGGCGAGCACCTGCTCGAGCACGGCCACCGCGTCGTGTTCGTGATCGAGGAGTCATTCGAGGGCACGCTGGCCGAGCGCGGCTTCGAGGAGCGGCTGATGCGGCTGGGCCCGCGGCCGGAGGTCGAGGAGGCGCCGGGGCAGTTCTGGAAAGACTTCATCCGCGACACCGCGCCGATCTTCCGGCAGCCGACGATCGAGCAGCTGGCCGGCTTCATCCAGCCCACCTGGGAGGCGCTGACCGACGGCAGCCGCTACGTCGAGCCGCGGCTGAACGAGATCTTCGCCGAGCTGCGGCCGGACGTGATCGTGGAGGACAACGTCGTCGGCTTCCCTGCCGTTGTCACCGCGGACGCGCCCTGGGTGCGGATCGCCTCCTGCAACCCGCTGGAGATGCCCGACCCCGAGCTGCCACCCGTGTTCAGCGGCTACCCGGTGGACGACCGCACCGGCTGGGACGCCTTCCGCACCGAGTACGACCGCAGCCATCGCGAGCTGTGGGACGGCTTCAACCAGTGGGTGCGCGAGCAGGGCGCTCCCGCGCTGCCCGACCTCGAGTTCATCCACACCTCGCCGGCGCTCAACCTCTACCTCTACCCGCACGAGGCGGACTACCGGCGGGCGCGGCCGCTGACCGGCTGGGAGCGGCTCGACTCCTGCGTGCGCCGGCCCGAGGCCGGCGGCTTCGAGCTGCCCGAGCAGCTGCGCGACGGGCCCGGTGCGCTGATCTACCTGTCCCTCGGCTCGCTCGCCTCGGCCGACGTGCCGTTGATGGAGCGCGTGGTCGAGCTGCTGGGGACGATCCCGCACCGGTTCATCGTCTCCAAGGGCCCGCAGGCCGACCTCTACGAGCTGGCGGACAACATGTGGGGCGCCGAGTTCCTGCCCCAGGCGGCCATCCTGCCGCAGGTCGACCTGGTCGTCACCCACGGAGGCAACAACACGACCACCGAGTGCTTCCACCACGGCAAGCCGATGATCGCGATGCCGGTGTTCTGGGACCAGCACGACAACGCCCAGCGCGTGGACGAGACCGGGTTCGGCGTGCGCCTCGACACCTACGCGTTCGAGGCCGAGCAGATGACCGGTGCCATCGACCGGCTGCTGGCGGACCGGGCGCTGGCCGAGCGGCTGGCCGGCATCTCGCACCGCCTCCACGGCGGAGCGGGGAGCGCGCGCGCCGCCGAGCTGATCGAGCGTGTCGCCGCCGCCTGATCCCAGCGCCCTCGCCGAGCAGGTCGCGGGCGCCCGCTGGTACGGCGGCAAGCAGGCCGCGATCGCGCACCTCGAAGAGGAGGACGTGCTCGAGCTGGACGGCGGCGGGGCGGTGCGGGTGCTCGCGGTCACCGGCGCGGACGGCACGTTCGACCGCTACCTGTGGATCGACGACGAGGCCCGGGTCGCGCCGCCGCTGGTGCAGGCGCTGGCCGAGGGCCGCACGTTGCCCGGCCGCCGGGCGCCGTTCCGGTTCCTTCCGGGCGCGGCGCTGCGCGGGCTGATCCCGCCCGGCGGCGACCAGCGGCGGCTGACCGAGGACCAGACGAACACCTCGATCGTGCTCGGCGAGCGCCTGGTGCTCAAGCTGTTCCGCCGGATCGAGGCCGGCGAGCACCCCGAGATCGAGCTGGGCCGGCATCTGACCGAGCACGAGCACGTCGCCTTCGCGCCGGCCTTCGCCGGCGCCGTGCTGTGGGGTGACCACGCGCTGGCGATGGCGCAGGCCTACGTGCCGCGGGCCGAGGGAGGCTGGCAGTGGGCGGTGGAGTGCGTACTCGCCGGCGAGAGCGCGCCGTTCGCCGCCCTGGGCGCGCAGACCGCGTCGCTGCACGCGGCCCTGCGCCGGATGGGGACGCGCGAGGCGACGCCGGCGGAGCTGCACGAGTGGCGGGCCGCGGCCGACCTCCAGCTCGACCGCGCTCTGGGTGCCGTGGGCGGCGCCGAGGGCGAGGAGCTCCGCGGGTACGTGCCGCGGATCCGCTCAGAGCTGACCGGCCTCGAGCACCCGGGCGCGCCGCCGGTGCTGGCGCGCGTCCACGGCGACTACCACGTCGGCCAGATCCTGCGTTCGGAAGACGGTCTGCGGGTGGTGGACTTCGAGGGCGAGCCGGGGCGGCCGCTGGCCGAGCGGCGGCTGCCGGGCACGCAGCTGCGCGACGTGGCGGCGATGCTCCGCTCGTTCGACCACCTGGGGCGCTACGTGGAGCGCGACGTGCGCCCCGGGCACCTGGCCGAGGTGGAGGAGTGGATCGAGGGCGCCCGCGAGGCGTTCCTCGAGGCCTACGGGCGCTGCGACGCCGTGCTGCTGCGCGCGCTGGAGGTCGAGAAGGAGACCTACGAGTACGTCTACGCCGCCACCTTCATGCCCGACTGGACGTACGCCGCGGCCGGCGGCATGCGCTGGCTGATGCGGGACGCCGCATGAACGTCGAGGGGTTCCAGGCGGACATCCTCAGGGAGCCCGAGGCGCTCGAGCGGGTCGCGGCGGCGTACGCCGGCGGCGCGCTGCTGCCCGCGATCGGCGACCGCCGGGTGCTGATGCTGGGTATGGGCTCCTCGGTCTACGCGGCGCGCACGGCGGCGGCGGTGCTCCGCGCCCGCGGCGTGGACGCACACGTCGAGCTCGCCTCGACGGGGATGCCGCAGCCGCCCGGCCGCGACACGCTGGTGCTCGCCATCTCGGCGTCGGGCGGCTCCGAGGAGACGCTGGAGGCGATGGACCGGCATCGCGGCCGCAGCGAGGTGGTGGCCGTGACGAACGACGCCGAGAGCGCGATCGCGGGCGCGGCCGACGGCGTCGTCCCGGTGCTGGCCGGGCCGGAGGAGGGGGGCATCGCCTGCCGCTCCTACGCCTGCACGCTGGCGGTGCTGCTGCTGCTCGCCGGCGGCGACGCCGCGGCCGTGGGTCGCGCCGCCGTGGCGTCCAGCCGGCTGATCGAGGCCCGCGACGCCTGGCTGTCGCCGCTGGCCGACCTGCTCGACGGCGGGGCCGGGGTGTGGGTGGCCGCGCCGGCCGAGCGGATCGGCTCGGCGCTCCAGTCCGCCCTGATGCTGCGCGAGGCGCCGCGGATCGTGGCGGACGGGTGCGAGACCGGCGACTGGCTGCACGTGGACGTCTACCTGACCAAGCGGCCCGGCTACCGGCTGCTGTTGCTCCCCGGCTCGCCGTACGACGCGGGCGTGATCGAGTGGCGCCGCGAACGCGGCTTCGAGGTCGTCTGCGCCGGCCGCGAGGTCGAGGGCTGCTCCATGACCGTCCCGATCGGGGGCGCCGGCGATCATCTGACGGCCTGCCTGACCGAGACGGTCGTGGCCGAGCTGCTGGCCGCGGAGCTCTGGCGCCGCCACCCGATATGAGACGCTTGACGCGACCGTGACGCTCCCCAACTGGATCTCGCTGGGCCGCATCATGCTGATCCCGGTGTTCATGGTGGCGCTGCTGGGCTCCGTGCCGGGCGGTGACGACCTGGCGGTTGTGGTCTTCGCGTTCGCCGCGGCCACCGACTCGGTGGACGGGTACCTGGCCCGCTCCCGCAGCTCCGTCAGCACCGTCGGCAAGCTGCTCGACCCGCTCGCCGACAAGCTGCTGATCTCGGCCGCGCTGATCTCGCTGGTGGGGCTCGACCGGCTGGCGGCGTGGGTGGCGATGGTGATCATCGCCCGCGAGTTCGCCGTGACCGGGCTGCGCCTGATCGCGGCCAGCCAGGACGTCGTCATCGCCGCGTCGCCCTGGGGCAAGATCAAGACGACGTTCCAGGTCGTCGCCGTGATCGCCCTGATCGTGGACGACCCGCCCCACACGGCCACCACCGTGCTGGTCGCGCTGGCGGTGGCCGCCACGATCTGGTCGGGGATCGACTACTTCATCTCGTCACGCGACGTGCTGCGGGCGCCGGCATGAACGACCTCGTCCTCGCCTTCGTGGTCGGCTACCTGATCGGCGCGGTGCCGTTCGGGTACCTGGCCGGGCGGCTGCGCGGGGTCGATCTGCGCAAGGCCGGCAGCGGCAACACGGGGGGAACGAACGCCGTCCGGGTGCTGGGCGCCCGCTACGGCGTGCCGGTGATCGCCCTCGACATCGCCAAGGGCGCCGTGGCGGTCGTGGTGGGCGACTCGCTGGGCGGCACCAACGGCGCCGTGGTGGCCGCCACGGCCGCGGTGATCGGCCACGCCTTCCCGGTCTTCCTCGGTTTCCGTGGCGGCAAGGCCGTTGCCACCGGTGCCGGGGCGATGATGGCGCTGGTGCCGTGGATCGGCGTGACGGTGTTCTTCACCTGGATCGCGCTGGTGCTGATCACGCGCTACGTCTCGGTCGCGTCGATCGCGGCGGCGCTCTGCTACTGGGCGCTGTGCGTGATCAGCGGGCAGCCGTGGGCGGTGACCGCCTTCACCGTGTTCGGCGCCGGGCTGGTGATCTGGCGGCACCGGGCGAACATCGTGCGGCTGCGCAACGGCACCGAGCCCCGGTTCAACCCGGGCGCGGTTCGGCGATCCCGAGCGCCCGCGCCGCCCACGGCAGGGCCACCCGGGCCTGGGTGAGCTGCACCTCGCGGACGCGGGGTGCGAATGTCGGGGCGGGCAGCCCCGCCTGCGATGCGAAGTAGCCGGCGACGAGCGACGCCAGCTCGGGCGCGTCCGGCGCGACGGCCTCCGGCGGCGGTCCGCCCTCCGATGCCAGGCTGGGCGCCCAGCCCGCCAGGTCGAGCAGCGGGTTGCCGACCACGGCCCAGTTCCAGTCCACCAGCACCGCGCGCCCCGACCGGATGCAGAGGTTGTCCGACCGCACGTCCAGGTGGAGCAGGGCGTCGCCTCCCAGCTGCGCCGCCGCGGCCGCCGCGCTCAGCCGATCGAGGTGGCGGTCGAGCCAGCCGGCGTCGCACAGGCCCAGCGAGAGCATCGGCCCGGGGTCGGCGGCGACGTCGGTCCAGCGCAGCAGCTCGGCACGGAGCGTCTCGGCGCCGGCCAGCCCCGGTGGCGGCGAGGTCGCCGCAACCTGCGCCAGCGCCGCGCGCACGGCCCCGACGTCACCGTCGCGCCAGGGCGGCGGCCAGTGCGCGTCGCTCAGATCCTCGATCGCCAGCAGCGGGCGGTCGCCGTCGTCGTCGAAGCCGAGCAGGCGCGGCAGGAAGGATGCCTCGACGGCGGCATAGATCCGACGCTCGTCGCGCAGATAGCCGGCCGTGTCGTCGTTCACCGCCCGCTTGACGAAGGCGGTGCGTCCGTCGTCCAGCGTGACGACGCCTCGCTCGATCAGCGAGTAGCCGCGTGCCGTCACCGGCCGCCACGCGACCGGCTCGGAGCCGAGCAGCCGTGCGATGCGCTCCCGATCCACCGGCGCAGTATGCTCGGCCGCGATGCGCGCCGCCGTCTACACCGGCCCCTCCCGGCCGCTCGAGCTGGAGACGCTCGAGCTGGACGCGCCCGGCGAGGGCGAGGTGGCCGTGCGCATGCGCGCGTCCGGCGTCTGCCACTCCGACCTGCACGTCGTGGACGGCGAGTGGCCCGAGCGGCCGCCGATGGTGCTCGGCCACGAGGGCTTCGGCGTCGTCGAGGAGGTCGGAGCGGGGGTGCACGGGCTCGCCCAGGGCGACCCGGTCGTGCTGTCCTGGTACGCCCCGTGCGGGTCGTGCCGGCGATGCGCCCAGGGCCGGCCGTGGATCTGCGAGTCGAGCCGCTCGGACGAGCACCTGATGCGCGACGGCACCACCCGGCTGCACCGGGGCGGCGGCGAGGACGTGCGGGCCTACCTGGCGGTGGGCTCGTTCGGCGAGCGCGCCGTGGTCGCCGCCGCGGCTGCCGTGCCCGTGCCCGCCGAGCTGCCGCCCGAGGTGGGTGCGCTGATCGGCTGTGGCGTCACCACCGGCGTCGGCGCCGTCGTCAACACGGCCCACGTGGAGCCCGGATCGAGCGCGGTCGTGATCGGCTGCGGCGGCGTCGGTCTCTCGGTCGTGCTGGGTCTGGCGCTGGCCGGCGCCGACCCGATCATCGCGGTCGACCTGGCGGACGCGAAGCTTGACCTCGCCCGCGACCTGGGCGCGACCCACGCCGTGCGCGGCGACGGCGCGCCGTCGGTGCTGGCCGAGATCCTGCCGGACGGCCCCGACCACGTGTTCGAGGCGATCGGCCTCACGTCCACCATCGAGTTCGGGCTCTCGCTGCTGCCGAAGGGCGGCACGCTGACGCTGGTGGGGATGACGCCCAAGGGACAGACCGTGAGCTTCGACCCGCTCGATTTCACCGCCGCCGGCAAGACGCTGCTCGGCTGCACGTACGGTTCCGCCCGCCCGGCCGAGGAGTTCCCGAGGCTGGCGCGGCTGTTCCTGGCCGGCAAGCTGCCGATCGACCGGCTGATCTCGGAGCGGATCGGCCTGGACGGCATCGACGACGCCTTCGCGCGGATGCGCCGCGGCGAGGGCGCGCGCAGCGTCGTCGTCTACTGACCGGCGTGGGAACCCGCGCGCCGTCGGGGCTGTCGGAACGGCGATGCGCCGTCTCCTGCCCCTCCTGCTGCTGCTCGCGGCGGCGGCCTGTGCCCCTCCCGGCGCCGGCTTCGGCGGCGGCCCCGGTGGCGGTGGCGGGGTCGTGCCGCCGGGGAGTCCGCCGCCCGCGCGCGTGGCCGGTCCGTTCGGCGCCGTGCGGATGGCCTACGGCAGCTACTGCTGGACGACCCGCTGCGTGGACAAGGTGGCGCCGGAGCTGCGCCGGGACGTCCCGCAGGTGGGCCTGGGCGGCGGCCGCGCAACCATCGAGCTCGGCTTCGTGCCGACGCACGGCGTCGTCATCCGCCTCGGCTCGCAGGTGCTCGTCCGCTCGCACAGCAGCAGGGTGGCGGTGGACGTGCCCCGCGACGGGCTGCTCGAGGTGGACGCCGGCAACGGCCACGGCAGCGTCAGCTACCTGGTGCGAGTGCTGGTGCCCGTCGTCGACTGACCGGTGTGGTCAGCTGCCGTTGTGCAGCCAGGCGTCGGCCGTCGTGTGGCGGCTGTCGGGCCGCGTGCCCGCCAGCTCGGCCCGCAGCTCGGCGACCACGCCGTGCCGCTCGGCGACGACGTCGTGGTTGTGGATCGTCTCGAAGTTGACCTGGCGGGCGAGCACGAAGCAGCCGTCCGACAGGTCGTCGTAGCGCTCCAGCGTGCCCGCGACCATCAGCCGTACCGAGTCCTCGACGAACCGCGGGTGCAGGTGGGCCTGCTCGACCACGGCCAGCTCGTCGGGCCGCTTCAGCAGCTCGAACACCGGCGCGCTCATGCCGTTCTCGGCGATCGCGATCAGGTCGCGGGCGTCGATCTCGCGCTTGGTGCCGATCATCAGCGTCGCCTCGGCCCGCTGGTTGTGCGTCGCCGCGGGGAGCATCTCGAAGATCTCGCCGATCTGGCCCTCGTCGTAGCCCGCCTCCTGGAGCCGGACCCCTGCGCGCTCGCGGACGAGGCCTTGCGCGCACGGGCACGCGTTCATGCCGCGCACCTCGACGCCGACCAGGCGCCGCGCGCCGGCGCCGTTGACCAGGGCGCGGCCGATCAGGTGGTAGATCTCCTGCGTCGGCAGCTGCGACACCGGCGTCGTGCGGGTGACGGGGAACTTGGCCCGGATCGTCACCTCGGAGCGGACGGCCCGCTGCCGCTCGACGATCCGCTCGGCGATCCGCTGCGCGAGGTCCTCCACGTGCAGCGACTCGCCGATCACGACCTGGTCGATCGCCTCGGCCACGGTCTCGGGGAACCGCGACATGTGGACGCCCTTCTGGGCGGGGTCGAGATCGACCATGCAGTCGACGTCGGCGTAGTAGAGCAGCTCGTTGCCGGCGTGCGTGATCCGGATGACCTTGTGGACGCCGGTCACGCCGGCCCGCGTCAGCGCCAGGTGGACGTCGGGCTCCTCGGCCTGCAGATCCTGCTTGAAGGTTGCGCCCTCGAGCATGTCGGGAATCGTAGCGCCCGGCCGGCGCCCGTCCGTCAGGCCGCTCACTCCCGCAGCAGGCGCGAGAGCCGCCGGTCGGCCAGCACCCGTCCGCCCGTCTGGCAGGTGGGGCAGTAGTGGACGGTGTGCTCGTCGAAGGAGACGATGCGGATCGCGTCGCCGCACACGGGGCACGGGTCGCCGGCGTGATCGTGCACCCGGTATCCGCGCTTGCCGTGGCCGGCGAGCCCCTTGGTGGAGAGCGGCACCATCCGCTCGACGGCGGACGAGAGCTCGCCGACGATGGCGGCGTGCAGGCGTGCGACCTCCTCGTCATCCAGCGTTGCCGTGCGCGCGAACGGGGAGAGCCTGGCCGTGTGCAGGATCTCGTCCGCGTAGCCCCGGCCGATCCCCGCGACCGCCCGCTGGTCGCGCAGGAACGCGTGAAGCTGGCCGGGCCGCCGCTGCATCGCGTCGGCAAGCGCGGCGACGGTGAAGCCGGGGTCGAGCGGCTCCGGGCCGGTGGCGGCGAACTCGCGCTCCAGCGCCTCGCGGTCGAGCAGCCATACCGCGGCGCGCCGCTTGCTGCCCGGCTCGGACAGGACCAGCTCGGTGCCCGACGTGAAGCGGACGGCCAGCATCGCCGACTTCGTGTGCTTGTCCGCGACGGTGATGCGACCCGCGGACATGGGGTGGATGACCAGCGTGTATCCGCCGTCCGCGGGCAGCAGCAGCCGTTTCGCGCGGCGCGTGACGTCGGTGAAGCGCTGGCCGGCGAGCGAGCCGATCGGCGGGTCGATCGTCTTCACCGTGGCGAAGTGGGCGGCCGGGACGGACTCGATCGGATCGGCCGTCAGCCGGTCGCGCTGGGCGCGGGCGAAGGCCTCGATCTCGGGGAGTTCCGGCATGCACGTACGGTACCGGGCGGCGAAAGCGGACAAGCGGTGGACGCCGGGAGAACCGGTTGACCGGATAGTCAAGCCGATCGTTCAGGTCGCTCCACAACTCCGTCCCGAATCGGACGGCAAACTGCAAAGTCGGAAAATCGGAGTTCTCGACCCCAAATTTCGGGGGTATACTGCCGGAGGTCTGCGCTTCATCCACGTCCGATCGGTTTCGGGGGCTCCTGCAATCTCCGGGCACGAGCGGTGTGGACGAGTTGTCTTTTTCGCCAAACATTATGAGTGCGAGGGCGCCCATGCTGACGGTCGAGATCTCGTTGCCCGACATCGAGGAGTTGAAGGCGCTCGTCCAGGAAGGCCAGGACAAGGGCTATCTCACGTTCGACGAGGTCGCCCAGGCGCTCGAGGAGATCGAGCTCACCAAGGAGCAGCTCGAGGACTTCTACACGTACTTGCTCGACCACAACATCGAGCTGCTCGATGGGGAGTCCAAGCAGCAGGCCCAGCAGCACCGGCTGATCCATGGGGAGAAGCCGCCGGAGCTCGACCTCACCGTCGAGCCCAGCCTCGACTCGCTGCGCCTGTACCTGCGCGAGATCGGCAAGGTGCCGCTGCTGACCGCCGACCAGGAGGTCAGCCTGGCCAAGCGGATCGAGCGCGGCGACATGACCGCCAAGCAGCAGATGATCGAGGCCAACCTGCGCCTCGTCGTCTCCATCGCCAAGGGCTACCTGGGCCGCGGCCTCTCCTTCCTCGACCTGATCCAGGAGGGCAGCCTGGGCCTGATCCGCGCGGTCGAGAAGTTCGACTACCGCAAGGGCTACAAGTTCTCGACGTACGCGACGTGGTGGATCCGCCAGGCGGTCACCCGCGCAATTGCGGACAAGGCGCGCACCATCCGCATCCCGGTGCACATGGTCGAGAAGCTGAACCGCGTCGTCCACATCGAGCGCCAGCTGGTGCAGCGCCTGGGCCGCGACCCGCGTCCGGAGGAGATCGCCGCCGAGCTCGACATGACCGCCGACGAGGTGCGCGACATCCTGCGCATGGCGCAGCTCCCGGTCAGCCTGGAGAAGCCGATCGGCGAGGAGGAGGAGTCCGAGCTGGGCGACTTCGTCCAGGACGAGCAGGCCGTCTCCCCGTTCGACTCTGCGACGATGACGCTGCGCAAGGAGGACATCGAGCGCGCGCTCGACTCGCTCCCCGAGCGTGAGCGCAAGGTGATCGAGCTGCGGTTCGGGCTGAAGGGCGAGCATCCGTGCACGCTCGAGGAGGTGGGCCGCGCGTTCGGCGTCACCCGCGAGCGGATCCGGCAGATCGAGAACAACACGCTGAAGAAGCTCGAGGGCCTCCCCGAGGCCCAGGCGCTCCGCAACGCCGAGTAACTCCGCGTAGCCGAAGATCCCCCGGCCGGGTCATCCCCCCTGCATCGGGCGGGGCATGGCCGCGCGCGTGACACCCGCCTACGGTGAGTGCGGGTTCACGATGTCTCTCGACGGGGGTCGGAGATGACTACGCAACGACGCTTGCGTTCGGAGGCCGGGCAGACGCTGCCGCTGGTCCTCCTCTTCATGACAGTGCTGCTGCTGATCGCCGGAACGGTGATCGACCTCGGTCAGGCATACCGCACGCGCATCCAGCTGCAGGCGTCCGCCGACGCCGCGTCGCTGGCCGGCGCCGCGATGTTCCCGGACGCCGCGAACGCGTCGTCCACCGCCTACGGGTACAGCGCGCGGAACGGCGCCAAGAATGCCATCCCGCGTGTCCCCAACGTGGCGGTCAACGTCCAGACCGTGTGCTCGAAGACGCTGCCGGGCTGCATCGGCGCGAACACGGTGGTGGTGGACGAGTCCGCCGCCGTGCCGACCACGTTCCTGTCGCTGGTCGGGATCCACTCGATCTCGGTCAAGGTGCATGCGACGGCGTGCTCGCCGTGCAACGCCGTGCCGCTGGACGTGATGTTCGTGCTCGACCGCACCGGATCGATGTGCCAGGACTCGAACGGCAACGACCAGCATCCGACCTGCCCGGACATGACCAACGCGAAGTCCGGCATGATGGCCTTCCTGGGCGAGATGGACTCCTCCATCGACCGGGTCGGCCTGACCGTCTTCCCGCCGGCGGCGAGCACCAGCAAGCGCTGCACGACGCCAACGCAAGGGTCGAACAACTACAACTACAACACGCAGTCGGCGGCCTACGTGGTCGTGCCGCTGGCCACGGACTACAAGGCGCCTGGCCCGACCGGTGCGATCAACTCGAACTCGACGCTGGTGTCCACCATCAGCTGCGTGCAGCCGGGCGGCGGCACCGCGTACGCGACCGCGCTCGACAAGGCACGGACGCAGCTCGAGACGACGGGCAGGCCGAACGCCTGGAAGGTCATCATCCTGCTCACGGACGGTGCGGCCAACACCGCGCCCAGCTACTACACGACCAACTCGCCCTACAGGACGCAGCCGTGCCACGCCGCCATCACGTCGGCGCTGGCGGCCAAGAACGAGAAGTTCCTGGTCTACTCGATCGGCTACGACCTGAACTCGACGGTGAACGGCGACAACCGCTGCCAGAACGCGAACACCGGTAGCGACGAGTCGCCCACGATCACCACCTATGACGCCCTCAGCCAGATCGCCAGTCCCGGCGGGTTCTACGACCACCCCGCCGCCAGCGACCTGTCCGGTGTGTTCGTCCGGATCTCCGGCGACATCGCCCAGGGCACGTCGCGCCTGTTCGACGACGGCACCTGATCAGCCTCTTCCCGTGTTCCTCCCCCGAGGGTCCCGCCGCCGAAAGGGCGGACGGCGGGACCCTCACCGCCTGGTCCGCCTCGGGGTAAACTGCGCGCTCCACGGGAGGGTGTCCGAGTGGTTAAAGGAGACGGGCTGTAAACCCGTTGGCTACGCCTACACAGGTTCGAATCCTGTCCCTCCCACTCAGCCGGTTCATGGAAGATCCGCTGCCACCGTCGCGTCGTAGTGCTGGGCACACCGATCGCTCCGAAAGCAGGGTCCGCCATGAGTACCATCGTCCGCGCCGCCGCGCTTGTCGCCGGCCTCTCCCTCGGCTTTGCTGCGGCCGCGCAGGCCGCTTCTCAGCCGCTGATCGCCAGGCCGGTCGTGCACAACGGCGTGCTGACCGTCACCGGCACCAGCGGCGCCGATGCGATCGCGCTGCGCCTCCAGACCGGCAACGCCCGCATCGTCCAGGTGGACGTGGGCGATGACGGCACCGCCGACTTCAGCTTCCACCGGGCGAAGATCACGCGGATCGTGGTCGCCGCCGGCGGCGGCGACGACCACCTCCGCATCGACGACGGCAACGGCGTCTTCACCGACACGATCCCGACCACCCTGAACGGCGAGGCGGGGCAGGACACGGTGACGGGCAGCTCCGGCCCGGACACGCTCCGCGGCGGGTCGGGCAACGATGTGATCAGCGGCGGGCCAGGCACCGACCGGGTGCTGATGGGCGGCGGCGATGACACGCTCACCTGGCAGCCCGGCGACGGCAGCGACACCGTCGAGGGCGGGTCGGGTGCGAACGAGGTCCGCTTCACCGGCGCCAACGTCTCGGAGCGCTTCGAGCTGTCGGCCTCGGGGTCGCACGTGCTCCTCACGCGCGACGTGGCCTCGGTGACGATGGACATGTCGAAGATCGAGCGGCTCGACCTCACGGCGGTGGCCGGCGCCGACACGGTGATCGTCAACGACCTGACCGGCACCTCGCTGGCCGCGCTCAACGTCGATCTGGCCGCGGTCCCCGGCGGCGGCACGGGCGACGGCCAGGCCGACCGGGTGGTCGTCGAGGGCACCGCCGTGGCCGACTCGATCACCGCGGCCGGCGACTCCTCCGGGGTCAGCGTCACCGGCCTTGCGACGACCGTGAACGTGACCGGCGGCGAGGCGGCGAACGACGGGCTCACCCTGAACGGCCTGGCCGGCGACGACGCGATCGACGGGTCGGGAGTCGCCGCGACAGCGCCCCCGCTGACGCTGATCGGCGACGAGGGGGCGGACGTCCTGGTCGGCGGCTCCGGTAACGACGCCCTGTCCGGAGGCGACGGCGACGACGTCCTGATCGGCGGCCCCGGCTTCGACGTGCTGGACGGCGGCCCGGGCGACAACATCCTGATCCAGGACTAGCTGTCTACTCCTCCGAGACGACGACCTCGAGGCGCTGGACGGCGTTGTTGACGTAGCTGCCGACGTTCCACTCGGCGACCAGCGGCTGGGTGTTGCCGGCGGCGTCGGTTGCCCGGCTGGCGATGGTGTGCCGGCCGGGTGACGCGTCCCAGTTGTACCGCCAGCCGACCCAGGCCCAGTCCGAGCCGCCGCGCTCCGTGATGGCCGCGTCGCGCCAGGTCTCGGCCCCATCGGTGCTGACCTCGACGCGCGCGATCGGCGCTCGTCCCGACCATGCCCGCCCCTCGATCGGGCATGGCCCGGCGACCACGGTCCGCTCGCGTGACATGAACTCGGGCATCCCCGGCGGCGCGATCAGCGAGCGCGGCGCGATCCGGGTGACCGGCTCGCCGGCGTCGTCCGGCGTCCGCCGGAAGCGGTACGCCTGCATGTTCTGGTAGCCGTCGAACGTGCCCGCGATGGCGGTGATCGACGCCAGCCACTTGACGTTGGTCATGCCGTACCAGCCCGGGACGACCAGCCGCAATGGGAAGCCGTGCTGCGGCGGGAGCGGCTCGCCGTTCATCGCGAATGCGATCACCGCGCCGCTGGTCAGCGCCTCGGCGACGGGCAGGCTGCGCGCGTAGCGCTGGCGGACGCCGCCCTCGACGCCCTCGTCGAGCCCGGTGAAGACGAGCTCGTCCGCCGCGTCCTCGAGCCCCGCCTGCTCGATCACGTCGGCCAGGCGGACCCCGCCCCAGCGAGCGTTGCCGACCGCGTCCAGCACCCACGGCTGGCTGATCGCGCGCGGCTCGAGCAGGGTGCGCCCGTTCCCGGCGCACTCCATCGTCGTCTCCAGTTCGACCCGGTCGAACCGCCGCAGCTCGTCCGCCGACAGCGAGAGCGGCGTTCGCACGAGCCCGTCCACCGCCAGCCGGTGAGCATCGCGATCGACCCGCGGCACGTCGAAGTGGATGAGCAGATAGTGCATCCCGGCGGGGGTGAGGGGAAAGCGCAGCGCCTCCTGCGGCATGCCGTGGTTGCGTGCCGCGAGCTGGAGCTCGTCGCGGCCGATCGGGGCAGGCCGGGCCGGCTCCTCCTGCAGCGAGAGCGCGTTGCCGTCCGGGTCGTGGAACCAGGCGAAGCGGCTCCCGCTGGGCGCCGTCCACACGCCCTGCTCGTCCTGGTCGAATCCGTCGTACCGGACGAACTCGACGCCGCGCCCGGCCAGGCGGGCGACCTCGGTGTCGATGTCCGGGACGGCCCAGCCCACCACCGTGTGCGATGTGCCGGGTGGGTGCTCGACCTGCATCACCCAGAGCGGCGAGCCGTGGCCGTCGTAGACGTTCACGTGGGGCAGGCGCTGGAGCCGTTCGAGACCCAGAACGCCGGCGTAGAACGCGTCCGCGCGCTCCAGATCCGCGGTCGCGGCGAACGCGACGATCGAGGCGTCGCGCAGCGCTTGGGTGTCTCCCGTCTGCGGCATCTGCTCGCCTCCCTGATCGGCGCCGACGGCGGGGAAGGTAGCACCCCGGGCCGGTCGCGGTTGGCGGAATCACCCGGAAGTCTGGGATGATGCGGGCATGGACGGTATTCAGCAACGCGAGTTGCGTGATTGGGCCGAGGCGCTCGCGGCCGCCGACGCCGGCGAACGGCGGGCCATGGGGCGCGCCATGCTGATGCTGCTCGACCGCATCGACGAGCTGGAGCGCGAGCTGTCGACGCGGCCGTCGGAGCCGACGGTCGACTACGACGTCGAGGAGGAGTTCGAGCTCGAGCCGGCGCCGGTGATCGACCGGACCGAGCACGACTCGCTCGAGGACACCCAGCCGATCGGCCTGCGCGGACGGCTGCGCGCGGCGGCCGACCGCCTGCACGAGCGCTGACCGTTACTCGTCGGCGGCGAGCGCCAGCGAGTGTCCGGACAGCACGCGGCACCCGTCGGCGGTGACGAGCGCGACCTGCTCGACCCGCACGCCGTGGCCGTCACGGTAGGCGCCCGGCTCCAGCGCGATCACCATGCCCGGCTCCAGCACCGTCTCGCCGCCGGGGACGATGCGCGGCTCCTCGTGCCGGTGGAAGCCGACGCCGTGGCCGGTGTGGTGCGGGTAGGAGCAGCCGGCGTCGGCCATCACGCCGCGCACCCGCGCGTCGATCTCTCCGGCGACCGCGCCGGGCCGGAGCGCCGCCAGGCCCGCTTCGAGCGCCGCGCTGGCCGCGGCGTGGATCGTGCGAACGTCCTCCTCCGGCTCGCCGATCACCCACGTCGCGCACGAGTCGCCCCAGATGCCGTCGTGTCGCGGGCCGAGGTCGCACAGCACGGGATCGTCCGCGCCGATCCGCCGTGCGGTGGCGAAGCCGCCGATCTGCTCGGTGCGTGGGCCCGAGACCATATCGGCGGCCAGCATCGTCGGTGCGCCGGCGCCGCGCTCGACGGCGCCCAGCGCCGCGTCCCAGAGGTCGAGCTCGGTCGCGCCGGGGACGTTCGCATGCCGCGCCGCCGCGTGGCCGGCGTCGCTCAGCCGGATCACCGCCTCGACGGCGACGATGTCCTGATCCGACTTGACCGCGGGGAGGTGGGCGAGGGCGGGCCCGGCGGGTGCGGTGTCGTCGATGGCGGCAGCGAGCGCGGCCGGGAGGGTGGCGGTGTCGATCAGCGCACGGCCCTTCGCCGCCGCCGCCAGGGCGGCGTGGAGCGCGACCGTCGCGCCGCCGATCGGGTTGAGCGGCCCCCTCGTCGCGCCGGTGTAGGTGTGCGTGGTCGGAGAGGCCGGGGCCTCCTCGGCGGCGCAGACCAACCGCGCCGGACCGTCGCCGGGTGCGACGACGACCGCCGGCAGGGCGAAGGGCGAGGGGCCGGTGCGCAGGTCGGGCGCATGGCCGGTCAGCATCCGGACGAGGCCGGGATCGGCCGAGACGAGCAGGTCGCCACCGGCGGCCTCCAGGAAGCGGATCAGGCGCGTATCGCTCAAAACGTGATCGTCAGCCCTCCGTCACAAACCAGGCGGGCGCCGGTCGTGTAGGTGTTGTCGTCGGAGACGAGGAAGGAGGCGGCGGCTGCGATCTCCGCCGGCTCCGCCGCTCGCCGCAGCGGCAGATGGTGGCCCTCACCGTAGCTCCGCCGGAACCACTCGCTCGCCAGCTCGTCCTCGCCGTCGTGCATCGACATGCGGGTGCGGACGAAGCCCGGGGCGAGGCTGTTGACGAGGACGCCGCGGTCGCCGAGCTCGATGGCGAGGGTGCGGGTGGCCGCCTCGAGCCCCGCCTTGGCGGCGTCGTAGGCGACCGAGCCGCGCTCGGAGTTGGCGGCGTGGATCGAGGTCACGTTGAGGATGCGGCCGCCGCCGTGCGCCGCCATGTGCAGACCGGCGGCCCGGGCCAGCCAGATCGGACCGTCGAGCATCACGCCGAGCTGGAGCCGGTAGGCGTCCACGGTCAGCTCCTCGACCGGCTCGGCGACGTGCAGGCCGGCGACGCTGACGAGCGCCCAGACGGGCCCGCGCTCCGCCGCGATCGCGTCGATCCGGGCGGTGTGGCCGTCGATGTCCGCCACGTCCGCGATCAGGGACGGCTGATGGTCGCACGGCTCGCGGTCGATGCCGACGACGAGCATGCCGTCGGCCCGGAGCCGCTCGGCGACCGCGGCCCCGATCCCGTTCGCCGCGCCGGTGACGACCGCCACCCGCCTGGTTCCGTCACCCGCCATGGGCGGAGTACACGCGACCGGCGGCGGGGATGCAAGTCCGCTGCGCCGGTAGCATCCCGTGCATGCGGGAGCTGCGCACCGGCCTGTGGCACTGGGAGTCGCCGTATCCGGGGTGGGAGCCGAGCGACGGCGGTCCCGACGGCTGGGGCCCCGAGGTCTCGTCCTATGCGATCGACGACGGCGAACGGCTGCTGCTGATCGATCCGCTGACACCGCCCGCTGCGATCGATGAGCTGGCCGCGGCTCGCGAGTCCGCGATCGTCCTCACCTGCCCGTGGCATGCCCGTGACGCCGGCGATCTGGTGGGGCGGCTGGGGGCGTCGCTGTTCGCGCCGCCGCCGGACGAGCGCGACCCGGATCCGCTGCCGGCCGAGGTGTTCCGCGCGGGCGAGCGGCCGCTCGCCGGCGTCCAGGCGTTCCCCGGCATGGAGCCGAACGACCTGGTGCTCTGGCTGGAGAGCCACGGCGCGCTCTTCGCCGGCGACACGCTGATCGACCGCGGTGACGGCAACGGCCTGGTCTTCCCGGCGAGCTGGGCGAACAAGGGAATCTCGACGGAGCGGATCCTGGAGTCGCTGCGCCCGCTGCTCGACCTGCCGGTGGAGCTGGTGCTGCCGACCCACGGTGCGCCGACCGACCGTGCCGCCCTCCAGCGCGCGCTGGCCTGACACTCGTCACGATTCCGTGCCGCCTCTCGCACCGGGGAATGATTGGGGTCTGACCCCGCTCGCTATCGCAGCACGCCGCGCAGCGCCGCCCGCGCGGCGTGCCAGCCGCACATGCCGTGCACGCCGCCGCCGGGCGGCGTCGAGGAGGAGCAGAGGAACAGCCGCGGGTTGGGCGTCGTGTAGGGCACCGGCCGCACCGCCGGCCGGGTGAACAGCTGGCGCAGGTCGGCCGCGCCGCCGTTGATGTCGCCGCCGACGTAGTTCGGGTTGTGCGCCTCCACCTCGGCCGGCCCCATCGCGTGGCGGGCCACGCACCACGTCGCGGAAGCCGGGGGCGAAGCGCTCGATCTGCGCCTCGATCGCCGTCGGTCATGTCGACGCCCGAGCCGTTGGGCACGTGGCAGTACGCCCACAGCGTGTGCCCACCCGCGGGCGCGCGGGTCTCGGGTCGAACAGGCTCTGCTGTGCGACCAGCACGAACGGGCGGCGCGGATGCCGCCCTGCCGCCACGCTCGCCCTCCGCCGCCGCCGACCTCGGCCAGCGTCCCGCCGACGTGCACGGTGCCCGCCCGCCGGCACTCCTCGGCCGTCCACGGCACCGGCTCGCTGAGCGCGTAGTCGAGCTTGAAGACGCCGGCGCCGTAGCGGAACCGGCGGAGCTCGCGGCGGTAGCGGCCGGGCAGCTCGTCGCCGGCGACCGCCAGCAGCGTCTGCGGTCGAGATGTCGAACAGCACCGCCCGCGCGTCCGCCACGTCGTCCATCGTGACCGACCTCGTGGCTGGTCTCGATCTCGCCGCCCAGCGAGCGCAGCAGCGACGCCATCGCGTCCGCGATCGCGCGCGAGCCGCCGATCGGCGATCGGCCAGCCGACGTCGTGGCCGAGCAGCAGCAGCATCAGCGCGAACGCGCCCGTGCCGGGGCTGCTCAGCGGCAGCATCGCGTGGGCGGCGTTGCCGCGCGACCAGCGCCCGCGCCTGCGTGCTCCCGAACCGCGCGGGCGAGGCCCTGCGGCCGAGCGCAGCGCCAGCGGCGCGAACCGCGCGGCCCGCAGCGGATGGCGGGGCGGGCGGAGCGGGCCCGAGCAGGTCGCCCAGCAGCGCCTCGCGGCCCTCCACCAGCGGCGTCATCAGCGCGCGGTAGGCCTTGGCGTCGCGGCCCAGGCCGGCGGCGGTCTCGTCCACCGAGCGGTGCAGCACCGCCGCCCGGCCGCCGTCCAGCGGGTGGGCGAGCGGCACGTCGGGCTGGACGAACCGCAGCCCGTGCGCCGCCAGCGGCAGCGCGGCGCAGGAACGGCGAGCCCAGCACCAGCGGGTGGATCGCCGAGCACGACGTCGTGCAGGAAGCCGGGCAGCGTGAGCTCCTCGGTGCGCGTGCCGCCGCCGATCGTCGGCGCCCGCCTCCAGCACGCGCACCGAGCGCCCCGCGCGGGCGAGCGCGATCGCCGCCGCCAGCCCGTTCGGGCCCGACCCGACGACGATCGCGTCCGACCCTCGCGTCAGCCACGCCGCAGCGGCTTCATCGCGAAGCGCGCGGGCGCGGTGGCCATGTGCATGCCGGAGCGGATCCCGGCGTTGTGCCACACGTTCCCGGCATTGACCCACTGGCGGTGCCGATCGACGCACACCGACTCGGTGCTCGACCTCCCCCTCCACGCCGAACGCGGCGGCCAGCGAGCGCAGCGTGTGCTCCCAGTGCCGGTCCTCCTGGCCGTGCCCGCCGAACGTCATGCCCATCTCGTAGAGCGGGTCGGACGCGCGCATCAGCACGTGCGCCTGGGCGACGGTGACGCCGTCCGTGCTCGAACGCGCTGAACGTGATCCAGCCCGCGAACATGTGGCCCTGCGGCGTCATCAGCGTGAACGACTCGTCGTCGGCGTACATCACCAGCACGCCGGTCGAGAGCTTGAGCCCGCCGGGCATGCCCAGGTTGAGCACCGCGACCTCGCCCGGCTGGATGCCCGGCCAGCGGTGCGAAGAAGCGGCTCTGCTTCGGGCCAGAAGGTGCGGGAAGTCGCGCTTCCAGACCGCGATCACCTCGCGCCGGCGTCGCCTCGCCGCCCACCAGGGCACGCGGTAGGTCTTCTGCCACATCCGGCCGAAGCCCTGCACCGGCGAGGTCGGCCGCCTGCCGGCGACGTTGATCGCCGCTCGACCCGGGCTCGACGCCGGCCACCTCGAGCCGCTCGCACCGGCTTCGCCCAGGCCTCGCCGTCGCGTTCGTGTTCGACTCGGTGGACACGTCGCTCCTCCCCTCAGGCCGGCCGCTGCCAGCGCGGCGGCCTCGTCGTCGTGGATGCCGATCGCCTCGTCGAGGCGCGTCAGCTCGAAGATCTGGCGGTAGTGCTCGGTCAGGCCGAACGCCAGCAGCTGCTGCCGGTTGCGGTTGGCGCGCACCAGCAGCGTCACCAGCAGGCCGATCCCGCTCGAGTTCATGTACTCGAGCCCGGTGAAGTTGAGCACGATGAACCGCGTCCGCTCCCTCCGGCCCGCCCGTAGGCGTCCATCAGCACCGCCTTCGCACGTCGCCGTGATCTCGCCCTCGATGTCGATCACGCTGGTTGCGTCCGTCGGCGTGCGCACGTCCATGGACACGGTTGCCTCGGTCATCGATCGCCTCCCCTCCTGTGCGGACCGGGCCGCTGCCTCGTCCGCGTAGATGGCCATGAAGTCGGACAGGCGGGTGATCTCGAAGATCTCCCGGTAGTGGTCGGACAGCCCGCAGGCGGCGACCGCCACGCCGTCGGCCCGGGCCCGGCCGAGCAGGCCGACGATCAGGGCGATGCCGGTCGAGTTGATGTAGCTCGACGTCGGCGAAGTCGAGCAGCACCGCCTGTGGCGCCGCCCTGCGCCGCCTCGCCGTAGGCGCCGGTCGAGCCCGTCCCGGGCCGCTGCCGTCGATGTCGCCGGCCAGGTCGATCGTCGCGCCGCGTCGGCGAGCCGTGCACGCGTGCCTCAAGCGTCGCCGGCATCGGCTGTCTCCTTCCAGGCGGACGCATCAGGCTCCATCGTGTGGTGGTCGCTCGTCGCCGCTCACGTGCATCTCGTCCACCATGTTGCGGATCAGGAAGAGGCCCCAGCCGCGCGGCGTCTGCTCGCCGGCCAGCTTCGCTTCGAGGTCGGGCACCGGGGCGTCGGGGATCGTCGCGCGCGCCGCCCTGGTCGGTGATCCGGACGTGCACCGCGCCGTCGTCGGCCACGGCCCGCACGTGCACCGGCAGCTCGGGGTCGAAGCCGTTGCCGTGCTCCATCGCGTTCATCGTGGCCTCGCCGACGGCGGTCTTCAGCCGCTCCAGCCGGGCCGGAGTCCGATGCCGGCGCCGTCCAGCGCCTCGGCGATCCGGTCGATCGCCTCGCGCTCGTTGCCCTGGCGCGCTGGCGACGCTGAAGTCGGCGAGCACCGCCTCGGTCGGCCGCGCTGCGGCGGAGCGTGACCAGCGTGATGTCGTCCTCCTGCTCGGCGCCGACGCCGCCGCGGGTGAAGCTGTTCAGCTCCTCCAGCAGCGTGCCGATCAGCCGGCTCGCCGCGCCCGGCGTCGCCATCAGGTCGCGCAGCCGGGCCGTCCCGAACATCTCGCGCGTCGGCGTCGTGCGCCTCGGTCAGGCCGTCGCTGTAGAGCAGCAGCTGCGCGCCGGGCTCGAGCACGGCCTCGGCCTCCTCGTAGCTCATGTCCGGCATCAGGCCGAGCGGCATGCCCGCGCGCCCGCAGCTCGTTGACCTCGCCGGCCACGCTGACGACCGGGCAGGTTGTGGCCGGCGTTCGCGAACACCAGACGGCCGGTGGCGGGCTCGAGCACGCCGTACAGGCAGGTGACGAACATGTTCTCGGGGATGTCCGGGCAGAGGTGCTCGTTGACCCGGTCGAGCACGGCGCCGGGCTCGATCAGCCGCTGGGCGGACGCGCGCAGCACGCTCCTGGTCGCCGCCATCACCAGCGCGGCGGGCACGCCCTTGTCGGTGACGTCGCCGATGACGATGCCGAGGCGGCCGTCGGGCAGCTCGATGAAGTCGTAGAAGTCGCCGCCCACCTCGCGCGCCGGGCGGTAGTCGGCGGCGACGCCCCAGCCGGCCAGCTCGGGCACGTGGCGGGGCAGGAAGTTCTGCTGGATCAGGCGGGCGACGGCGAGCTCCTGCTCGAGCCGCTCCCGGCTGCGGATCTCCGCCTCCTGCTCGCGCACCAGCTGGCCGACGCGCACGGCCGGCGCCGCCTGCGCCGCGAGGCTCTCGAGCAGCCGCCGGTCGTCGCCCGAGTACTCCTGGTCGGAGAGCCGCGGGCCGAGGTTGAGCAGGCCGATCAGCTCGCCCTGCGTGACCAGCGGCACGACCAGCTTGACGCCGGCCGCGCGCAGCTTCTCGCAGCGCGGGCGACTCCAGCTCGAGGCCGTCGATGTCGACCGCGCCCGGCGCGCTCTGGAAGAACGCGATGATCGGGTCGTTGGGCGCGATCTCGATCGGCGCCGGCTCGGCCTTCGCGGGCGGGGCGAGGGCCGGCTCCTCGACGGACGCCGCGACGCCGGGCGCCGTGCGGCCGCGGAGCAGGACGCGGCGGAGGTTGTGGGCGATGGTCGTCATTGCACCTCCGTTGTACCGGGTCGGCCGTTCCGGGATCGTTACGGCTCGGAACCAGATGCCGGCACAAGCGGGCTGCTTGCGTGAGTGTCGGAACGCGGCGGGAGCCGTCATGCTGCAAGTTTCTCGCACCCGGGGTCCCGAGGTGGTTACGGGTCGGCGTTACGGCGATGGTGAAAAGCGCGGCGATCGTCACGATCGTCTGACATACTCGCGGCGGATGGCGTTGACGATCGAGCTCCTGGGGACGCCGCGGATCGAGGTGGACGGTGCGCCGCTGGCGGTCGACACGCGCAAGGCGACGGCGATGCTGGCCTACCTGGCCGTCAGCGGCGGCGTGCACAGCCGCGAGCTGATCGCCGACCTGCTCTGGCCGGACGCCGGCCGCGACCGCGGGCGGGCGGCGCTGCGCCGCACGCTCTCCACGCTGCGCTCCGCGCTGGGTGGGCGGTTCCTCGTGGTCGACCGCTCCGCCGCTCGGCTGGACGTCGACGACGACGCGGTGGACGTCCGCCGGTTCCGCGCGCTGGCCGCGGCGGCCGGGGAGGGGCGGGGGGCGATCGAGCCGCTGACGCGCGCCGTCGCCCTGCACCGCGACGACCTCCTGGCCGGGTTCGGCCTGCGCGACAGCATCGTCTTCGACGACTGGCAGCGGGCCGCCGCGGCGGAGCTGCGGGCCGAGCTGGAGCTCGCCCTCGACCGGCTGGTCGCCGCGCTGGCCGCGGCCGGGCGACCCGCCGAGGCCGTGCCGTTCGCCCAGCGGCGGCTGGCGCTCGACCGGCTGCACGAGCCGGCGCACCGCTCGCTGATCAGCCTCTACGCCGCCAGCGGCCGGCGCGCGGAGGCGCTGTCGCAGTACCGCGACTGCGTGCGCGTGCTCGACCGCGAGCTGGGGGTGCGCCCCCTGGCGGAGACGAGCGAGCTGTACGACGCCGTCAACGAGGGCCGGCCGGCGGCCGCCGGCGGCGCACCGGTCGAGATCGTGGCGCCCGCCGGGATCGCACCGCTGGTGGGCCGGGAGGCGGAGTGGCGGCTGCTCGCCGCCGAGCGAGAGGCGTGTCGCGGTGGCGGCCGGATGGTCGTGCTGGAGGGCGAGGCCGGCGTCGGCAAGACGCGGCTCGGGCGAGGAGCTGCTCGCCGCCGCGCGGGCGGACGGCGCCGTGGCCGTCGAGGCGCGCAGCCACGAGGGCGAGGCCGGCCTGCCGTTCGGGCTGGTGGCGGCGGCGCTGCGCGGCGCGCTCGAGGCGGCCGGGCCGGGGCCGCTCGCGGACGTGCCCGACCACTGGCGCGCAGAGGCCGCGCGGCTGGTGCCCGAGGTGGGCGGCGAGGCGGGCCCGGCCGAATCCGACGGCGTCGCGGCGCAGCAGCGGCTGCACGAGGGGCTGGCGCAGGTGCTGGGAGCGCTGCTGGCGGGCGAGCCGACCGGCGTGCTGTTCCTCGACGACCTCCAGTTCGCCGACCCGGCGTCGCTGGGGCTGGTTGCCTACCTCACCCGCAGGCTGGCCGAGCGGCCGATGCTCGTCGTCGCGGCGTGGCGGCCGGAGGACGCGGGGCCGGGGTTGGCACCGTTGCGCCGCCAGGCGACGAGCGCCGTCCGGCTGGGCCGGCTGGGCCGAGACGACGTGGCGGTGCTGGCCGGCGAGGCCGGGATGGGCGATCAGGCCGACCGGCTGTTCGCGGAGACGGAGGGGCTGCCGCTGTTCGTGGTCGAGTACCTGGCGGCGCTGGGAGCCGATCCCGACGCCGGTGATCTGCCGGGCGGCGTGCGCGAGCTGCTGGCCTCGCGGCTCGACCGTGTCGGCGAGGCGGCCACGCAGCTGCTGGCCGCGGCGGCGGTGATCGGCCGGTCGTTCGACCTGGAGACGCTGCGGGCTGCCAGCGGACGCGGCGAGGAGGAGACGGTTGCGGGCGTCGAGGAGCTGACCCGGCGTGGGCTGATCGCCGAGCACGAGGCGGGGTACGACTTCTCGCACGAGAAGCTGCTGGGGCTGGTGCAGGCGCGCACCAGCCTGGCGCGGACGCGGCTGCTGCACCGGCGGGTGGCCGAGGCGCTGGCGGCTCGGCGCGGCGATCCGGCGCTGATCGGTCGCCACCTGCAGGCGGCCGGGCGTGACGACGAGGCGGCGGAGGCGTTCCGCGAGGCCGGTGACCGCGCCCGGGCGCTGCATGCCTACGCCGAGGCGCTGGACGCGTACCGCTCGGCGCTGGCGCTGGGGTCGGACGACACGGCGGCGCTGCACGAGGCGATTGGCGACCTGCACACGCTGCGCGGCGAGTATCCGTCGGCGCTGGCCGGCTACGAGGCGGCCGCTGCGCTGGCCGACCCGGAGGACGTGGCCCGCATCGAGCACAAGCTGGGGCGGGTGCACGACCGCCGCGGCGATCCGATCCTGGCCGAGCGTCACCTGGCCGAGGCTCTGCGGCTGGGCGGCGAGTCCGCCCGCGTCGAGGCCGACCGCAGCCTTACCGCCCATCGACGGGGAGACGACGCCGAGGCCGTCGAGCTGGCCGGCCGCGCGCTGGCGCTGGCCGAGGAGCGGGACGACGCCGAAGCCGTTGCCCAGGCGCACAACATCCTCGGCATGCTCACCGGCGACGCCGATCACCTCGAGCGCAGCGCCGAGCTGGCCGAGCGGCTGCCCGACCGCAGCGTGCTGGTCGCGGCGCTCAACAACCTCGCGCTGGCCCGGGCGCGCGACGGCGACGCGGACGCGGCGATCGCGCTGTTCGAGCGGGCGCTGGCGATCTGCCGCGAGCAGGGCGACCGCCACCGCGAGGCGGCGCTCCGCAACAACCTGGCCGACGTCAACCACCGAGCGGGGCGGCGAGGAGGCCTCGATGGCGCACCTCAAGGAGGCCGTCGCGATCTTCGCCGAGGTGGGCGGCCGGCAGGGCGAGATGCAGCCGGAGATCTGGAAGCTGGTCGAGTGGTGAGCGGCCGCCTTCAAGCCGGGCGGCCCCTCGGCCGATGACGGAGCGATGCCGCTATCCTTGCGGTCTCGCCCTCTTAGCTCAGTTGGTAGAGCACTTCCATGGTAAGGAAGGGGTCAACGGTTCGAGTCCGTTAGAGGGCTTGCGGAGTTCCGCGATGTCAGGGGAACTGCCTCCACTCCCCCTCAGAGACGACCTCGGCGGTGCCGTCGACGACCTTGATGGCCGTCTCGTCGTCGATGGCGTAGGCCGGAAAGCCGACTTCGGCCACCCATTTCTCGGCGCCCTCCATGGTGTTGTCCGGCAGCATGCCGAGGTGCGGGAAGATCGAGAAGTCGACGACACCCAGGGTGGTGTCGCTCCCGTCGGGCGGCGTCCAGCTCATGAAGTCGCGACCGATCCTGGGTGTCATCACCATGCTCCCCGCGCTCAAACCCACCCACACTGTGTCGGGCAGCGAGGGCAGGAGATCCGCCAGTCCCGACTCCCGCATCCAGTGGCACAGGTACGTCGCATCGCCGCCGGCCACCAGCAGGACGTCGGCCTCCCGCACCCAGGGCACCCACCGCTCCTGGTCGATGCTGGGCAGCGCTGTCAGCTCGAGGATGCCGACCGACTTCCAGCCCAGATCGCACATGGGGAGCGGCCCCTGGCCGGTGACAAAGCGCCAGGCGGAATCGGGCCCGCACATGGGGTGGCCGTACTGGGCGGTCGGGATGCAGAGCGCATCGCACTCGGCGATCGGCTTGCCCAGCAGGCCGATCAGCGCATTGTGGATGCTCGGGTTCTTGACACCCGCGGAAGTGAGCAGCAGCCTCACGCGTGCCTCCTGGACGTAGCGGTCATGACGCGCTCCTCGAGAGTCGGGAGATATGGCGCACGGGAAGACAGACCGGACACCACGGTGAAACTCATCGCCGTCGCCCCGGTCTTGGTCGTGCGAAACTCGGTTGCGCATGGAGGCCAATGAGTACCTGATCCGTCCGATCGGCGTCGTCCGCTCGACGCTGCGGGCGAGGGCCGACGCCCCGAACCAGGCGTTCGCGGGAGCACCCGAGGCGGTGCTCGAGATCGATCCCGCGCTCGCCGACGCCCTGCATCGCGTCGAGCCCGGCGACGAGCTGATCGTCCTGACCTGGCTGCATCTGGCCGACCGGGGCGTCCTGCAGACGCATCCGATGGGGGACGAGCGGATCCCGCTGACCGGCGTTTTCCGGACGCGCTCTCCCGACCGGCCGAACCCGATCGGGGTGCACCGGCTGACCGTCGCCGCACGCGAGGGGACCACGCTGCGGGTCGGTGCGCTGGAGGCGATCGACGGGACGCCGATCCTCGACCTCAAGATCGCGATCAGCGCGGGCGAATGAACGTCTTCGACCTCGACCAGCTGAAGTTCAGCCCCACCGCCGCGCTGTTCGAGGGACTGCCGCGCGCCGGGATCGGCATCACGGTGTTCGTCGTGCGGACGCCGCCGGGCGCGTCGATCGAGCTCCACGTGCACCCCTACGCGGAGACGTTCGTCCTGCTTGAGGGCCGCGGCCGCTGGACGGCCGGCGACGAGGTCGTCGAGCTGGAGGCGAACCACATGCTGGTCGTCCCGCCGGACACGCCGCACGGCTTCCGCAACACGTCCGAGCACCCGCTGCTGGTCGTCTCGATCCACGAGTCCGGGACGCTCGAGCAGACGTTCCTCGGCCGCGATCCGGCCTAGCGGTCAGGCCGACCCGTTGCGCTCGCGGTGTTTGCATCCCGGCCAGCAGCACGGGCGGCGCATACCGTCCTCCAGCTCCTCCTGGGTGCGGCGGATGCGGCGCTCGCGCGTCGTCTGCTGCTTGGCGTCCTCGACCCAGCAGATGAACTCGTTGCGCGCCAGCGGCGTGATGTCCCTCCACGCCTCCAGCGCGGTCGCGTTGCCGGCCAGGGCCGTGCCGAGGTCGGCGGGGAGCTCGTGCACCACGCCGCCGGGTACCGGCTGACTCAAGGCATCTCGGCGTACTGCGGGGCGTCGTCGCCGATCTCGTGCCAGGCCGCCTTGTACGCGACCTGCTGGTGGAAGCTGGGTCGCAGGTCAAGGTCGGGCATCAGACCGGCCGCGACGAAGTAGACGTCGCCGAGGTCGTCGTAGAGGCTCGATCCGCAGTTGCTGCAGAAGTTCCGCGGCGCCAGCTCGCTCTCGTACGTCTTGACGAGATCTTCGCCCTTGGTGAACCGGAAGTTCTCCTTGGCGACCACGACGCCGGCCAGGCTCGACCCGGTCCAGCGCTGGCATCTGGAGCAGTGGCAGTACCCCAGCCCCTGCGGCTCGCGCAGCTCGTACTCGACGCCGCCGCACAGGCACGTTCCCTTGAGCATCTCGGACATGGCAGCCCTTTCCCGAGTCAGTCAACGGTACGCGCCGAACCGTAGCCGACCCGGTCGATCACTGCCTGTGCGCTCGCTAGCCTCCGCCGCATGGATGCCTCGCTGCCGAGCACGATGCGGGCCGTGATCGTCGAGCGGTTCGGACCGCCGGAGGTCATGCAGGTGCGCACGGTCAACCGGCCGAAGCCGAGCGATGGGCAGGTGCTCGTCCAGGTGCGCGCGGCCGGCGTGAATCCGGTGGACGCGTCAAACCGGGCGGACGGCAGCTGGGCCGGGCTGGAGCCGCCGTACACCCCTGGGAGCGACGCGTCGGGCGTTGTCGCGGCGATCGGCCCCGGGGTCGGCGGATTCCAGGTCGGCGACGAGGTCTTCTCGTTCAGCGACTTCCTCGGCACCCGCCACGGCAGCTACGCCGAGTACCAGGCCGTCGACGCGGACATCGTCGCCCACCGGCCGCCGACGCTGAGCCACCTGGAGAGCGCGGCGGTGCCGCTGGCCGGCGGGACGGCGTATGAGGTCGCCGGGCGGCTGGGCGTCGGGCCGGGGGAGTGGCTGCTCGTGTTCGGGGCGGCCGGCGGCGTGGGCTCGTTCCTCGTCCAGATCGCGAAGGCGCGGGGCGCCCAGGTGGCGGCGGTCTCGAGCGCGGCCAACCACGAGTACCTGCGAGACCTGGGCGCCGACCTCACGCTCGACTATCGCGGGCAGGACGTGCTCTCGGCGGTCGCCGACGAGCTGGGCGCGGTCGACGCCGTCGCCGATCTGGTCGGAGGCGACGTGGTCGAGCGGAGCCTGGCGATCGTCCGCCACGGCGGCCGGGTGGCGTCCATCTGCGCCATGACGGGCAACTTCGAGCCGGCGGTCGACAGGAACATCACGCTCCACGGCGTCCTGGTCAGGCCGAGCGGCGCACGCCTGATCGAGCTGGCGGCGCTCGTCGCCGTCGGCCGCCTGCGGCCGCCACCGGTCGAGGCGTTTCCGCTCGACGAGGTCGTCGCCGCGCACCACCGGATCGAGCGCGGCCACGGCCGGGGCCGCGTCGTGCTCGACGTTCGCAACACCTAGCCGATCCGGCGCTCCATCCACGTCGTGGCGTTCGGGTTCTGGTTGTAGTCGTCGATCTCGACGTAGCCCGCGCTGCGGTAGAGCGCCACGGCCTCGGCCAGCGTCTCCGCCGAGTCGAGCCGTGTGACGGCGCAGCCGAGCTCGAGGGCCGTTCGTTCGAGCGCGTCGAGCAGCGCCCGGCCCAGCCCGCGGCCGCGGGCGCTCGGCGCCACGAACATCCGCTTCACCTCCGCGATGTCCGGCGCGATCACGTGCACGGCGCCGCACGCCACCGGCCGGCCGTCGTCGTATCCGAGCAGGAGCGCACCCTGGGGCGGCAGCAACTCCTCGTCCGGAGCGTCCACGTAGCCGGCCCGCGACCACCCGTCGCCCATGCGGAGCTGGAGGTCGTCCAGGTACTCGTTCAGCAGGCGGCGGGCGTCGGGGGAGTCCGGCGGCGCGGGGCGGAAGTCCACGCCGGCCATGCTAACGGCCGAAGGCGTACTCCCAGAACGCGCGCATCAGCGGCGTCGGCGTCGGCCCCGTCATCTGTACCTGCGTGAACAGCAGGCCGACCGTCGCCGAGGCCGGGTGGACGTGCGCGGTGGTGCCGGTGCCGCCGACCCAGCCGTAGCGGCCGTCGGCCTCGACCGAGCCGCCGAAGCCCCAGCCGGCGCCCTCCAGGAACAGCGCCGCGGCCTCGCTCTGCTCCGGCGTGATGTGGTTCGTCATCATCAACCGCACAGACTCGGGCCGGAGCACGTCGCCGCCGTCGGCGAGCAGCATCCGGCCGAAGCGGTGCCAGTCATCGAGCGTCGTGACGAGCCCGCCCGAGCCCGACGGGAAGACCGGCGGCGTCTGCCACAGCTCGCCGGACGGCCAGCCCTCGGGCCGGTGGTAGCCGGGTAGCCGGACGAGCTTGGCGGCGGAGACGTGGAAGCCGGTGTCGGCCATGCCCAGTGGGTCGAAGATGCGCTCCGCCAACCACTCGGGCAACGACCGCCCCGACGCGCGGGCGATCAGCACGCCCTGGATGTCCGAGCACGTGTTGTAGAGCCACGCCTCGCCTGGCTGGGCAACCATCGGGATACCGGCCAGCGTTTGCAGCCACTCGTCCGGCGTCTCGGTCACCCCGAACACCGGCAGCTTCTGGAACAGCTCGGAGGCGGCGGGAGTCGAGAAGTCGGAGGGGAAGCCCCAGCCCGCGCGGAACGTGAGCAGGTCCTCGACCGTGATCGGCCGGGCGGCTGGCACGGTGTCGTCGAGCGGGCTCTGCGGGGTGCGGACGACGCGTGGCCCAGCGAGCTCGGGCAGCCAGCGAGCGATCGGATCCTCGAGCGCCAGCGTCCCGTCCTCGGCCAGCGTCATCAGGGCGGCGGCGGTGATCGGCTTCGTAATCGAGGCGGCGCGGACGATCGCGTCCGGCGCCAGCTCGCCGGCGGCCGCGATCTCGGTGTCGTCTCCATGGGCGACAAGCGCGGTCGCGCCGGGCGCGGTGCCGTCAGCGACGGCGCTCTCGAGGAGTTCGGCGAGTGTGGTCATGCCGGGGTAGACCGCCGCCCGCCCGGGAACTCATCGGCCGGGCCGGATCTCAGCTCAGCCCGGCGATGATCCCCCAGGTCGCGATCGCGCCGTTGATGCTCGTGTAGATGCCGTACGCCGTGTAGTAGCCGACCGCCCACGTCGTCTGCTCGTTCAGGTGGTACGTGGTGGACGGCAGGGCGCCGTTGATGACCGGATCGCTCATGTTGCGGACGACGGCCCAGTCGGGCTTGGTGTCCAGCTCCTCCACTGCCAGCCCCAGCGCGGCGTCGCCCATCTCCACGCCCGCGCCCCACTGGTCGAGCCGGTTCTCGCTCGTCCCGTACTCGAACCAGTCCGTCGTCAGGATCGGGTGGAACTCGGGCAGGTCGCCGACGCCGTCGCGGCGGATCGCGGGCGCGGGCTGCGAGAGCGGGTTGGTCAGCGTGTCCGCATGGGCGTAGTTGACGGTCGGGAAGCCGATCGGCGGGAATGCCAGTTCCGCCGTGAACGGCGTCATCATCTGCTCGGCCTTCGCCAGGTACGCCGTGGGGATCTCCCAGTCGCTGGTGTAGGTGACGCCGTTGTACGGCTCGTTCTTGAGCTCCTGCCCGAGCCAGAACCGCGCCGCCCGGGTGACGACCACGTCGCCCAGCCCGAAGGCGTCGTGGACGCTGCCGGCGGTGCCGATCGTGAGAACGAGCTTCGGCTGGGCCTCGGTGATGATCTGCTTGAACATGTCCTTGACCGGCAGCGTGGCGGTGCCGTCGCCGGTGCGGATCCCGTCCTGGTTCAGGTGCAGCTCCGATTTCATGACCAGCACGCTGGTGGCGCCGATCGTGACCGGCAGGAAGCTCGCCAGCCGCTTGCTGGCGTGCGCCGGCGCGCCGCCGCGGATCTGCGGCTCGAAGGCCGCGAAGTTGTGCGTGTAGGCGTGCCAGTGGTGCCGCGCCGACCTGCTCGCGCTGTACCCGGGCGTCAGCACGTGCGCCAGGGCGCGCGCCTCGTCGGCCGTCCACGTGATGACGACGACATCGGCCTGCGGCAACAGGTCGGCGTCCGTCGGCTCCGCGGCCAGCGGCTGCGCGACCGGCGCCAGCCCGTCGGGGAACTCGACCTCAGGGATGTGGTGGATCGTCCGCCGCCCCGGCGTGTCCGGCGGGACGAACGCCACGATCGGGCCGGGATCGACGACGTCCTCGTCCGCCCCTCGGGCCAGCAGGTAACGGGCGATCTCCTTGCGCTGGGGATGCGGCTGTGCGGCCGGAAGCTTTCGTGTTGCCATTAGGGACCCTCCTTCGACCGGCTGACACTACCCCAGACCGCCGCGCTCCGCACCGACGCGGCGGCCGGACCTCCCGGTCGCGCTGGGAGGCCCGGCCGCGGAGGGGTCTAGCAGGTGCCCGGAGCCGCCGGGATCGCCTGGCAGTTGGAGGACGCGTTGTTGCCGTGGCCGCCTGACACCGACGCGCCGTTGGCCGACGCGGTGTTGGACTCGCCGCCGGCGACGGTCGTGTCGAACGTCGTCGCCGAGTTGAAGAACCCGCCCAGGATCGATGCGAAGGAGCCGCTGGCGGTGTTCTCGTCGCCGCCGGCGACGGAGGCGCCGCCGCCCGAGGCGATGTTGAACTGGCCGCCGGCCACCGAGGCGGATCCGCCGGTCGCCTGCCCGACCTCACCGCCGCTCACCGTCGACTCGATACCCGATGCCGTGTTCTCGAACCCGCCCAGCACGGCCTGCGCGCCGCCGATGCACGTGCCGGTCAGCGTGCCCGCCGTCCCGGTGACGTTCTCGCAGCCGCCGAGGATCGAGGAGTAGAGGTCGGCGGCGAGGTTGAAGTGCCCGCCGACGGTGCTCGAGTACGCCGAGCTGGTCTGGTTGCGCTGGCCGCCCAGCATCGCCTGGCCGCCGCTCGTGTTGCAGGTCGAGTGTGGCAGGCCGCCGGTGCCGGCCAGCAGGTCGCATCCGCCGCCGATGAACGCCAGCGGCGACCGGGCCAGGTTGAACTGTCCGCCGCCGATGGTTGCGCCTGCGCCCTTGGCCGTGTTGCTCTCGCCGCCGATGGCGGTGGAGTGCGCGCCCGACGCGGTGTTGGTGCCGCCGGCGACCAGGCTGGAGTCGCCGCTCGCCGTGTTCTTCTGCCCGAACGCCGCCGCCCAGTCACCCTGGACGAGGTTGTCGAGCCCGGCGACGACCTGGCCGAAGCCGGTCCAGCCGCCGTCCTTGCCGACGATCAGGTCGTGCGAGCCGGTGCGGGCGAAGCTGTCGGCGTTCTCGGCATAGCCGATGACGAGGTTGCCCTTGCCGTTGACCGCGCCGTCGGTGCTGCCCGAGCCGGAGACGATCTGGACGTTGACCGCCGCGAACTGGACGGTCGGCTTGCCGCCGACGCCGGACGACACGAACGTCGGCGCCAGTACCGACGTCGTGCCCGCGCCGCAGGATGGCGATGCGCCGGTGCCACCCGAAACGACGGCCTGTCCGGCGGTGGTCGGGATGCACTCCCAGCCGGGAGTGGTGGCGGCCAGTGCCTGTGAGGAGAACACGGCCAGCAGCGCCGCGGCCACCGCCGCGACGAACGCGATCCGCAACATCTCGAGAACCCCCTTGTCATGCGCCCCGCACGGCTGCGCGGCGACCCGCCGCGAGGATACTCCTCGGCGGGTCGCCGCAGATGTGAGGGCCAGGGGGCCTCCCGGTTCAGTCTCCGGCGGAGGTGTCCGACAGCCCCTCGTGGCGGGCGAGGCCCTGGCCGACGCGCGTGGCCAGTCCGGGCAACACCAGCACCAGCACGGCGCCGGCGAGCACCCAGATGCCGGCGGTGTAGTAATTCCAGCGGGTCGCCTTGGCCGCGTCCGGATCGACGTTGTAGTAGAGCGTCGCCAGCAGGACGGCCAGCGCCGCGGCCGGGATCACGATCTGCCACAGCGGCACCCGCGGGCGGTCGCGGAACCACAGCATCCGAACGGCTCCGAGCGTGGCAAGGACATACGCGACCAGCAGGATCAGCGTCCCGATCACGCCCGACCACAGGAACACGTCGAACACCGAGCTGGTGAAGAAGATCCGGCATCCGAGGACGATCAGCGCGGCGACGGCAGTGACCACGGCCAGCGCGCGCACCGGCGATCCCGTCTCGGGGCGGACGTTGCCCAGCGCGGACGTGCCCAGGCCGTCACGGCTGAGCGTGTAGAGGATGCGCGAGCCGCCGACGACGCAGGCGAGCGTGCAGCCGAAGGCGCTGACCGCGGTGCCCAGCGTGATGATGTCGCCGATCGACGACGTCATGTACGTCGAGCCCAGGTCGCCCAGCAGCGAGCCGGACGCCCCGAACGCGGCGACGCCCTTCGCGTCGGTGCCGAAGCCCATCATCTCGACCGCGGTGACGTAGACGAAGTAGATGCCGCCGAAGATCGCGGTGCCGAGGATCGCCCGCGGGATGGCGCGGCGCGGCTCGCGCGTCTCCTCGCCGAGGGTCGCCGCCGCCTCGAACCCGGCGAACGAGAGGAAGCCGAACACGGCGCCCTTGAAGATGTCGCCCACGCCGGTGCCGGCCGGCGGCGAGAACACCTTGAGCGTGAACGTCTGGTTGCCGGGCGTGTCGCCGCTGATCACCTTGATCAGCACGACGGTCGCCACGACGATGATCAGCAGCACCGTGATGCCCTCGATCGACAGCAGGATCCGGGTCGCGGTGTGCGCCGGGAAGCCGGCCACCGCGAACGCGCCGAACAGCGCGATGAACGCGAACAGGAACTCCGACCAGAGCGGGTGGTTGTTCCAGATCCCGATCTCATCCAGGAAGGTGGTGCTGAAGATCCCGGCGGCGGCGCTGGTGACGCATGCATAGAACGTGTACGTGCCCATCAGCGACCAGCCCGCGAGCACGCCGGCGCGAGGTCCGAGCGTCGCCCCGACGAAGCCGAACACCGAGCCCGCGTGGTTGTAGATCTGGCACAGGCGGACGAAGGTGTACGAGACCAGCAGGACGCCGACCGTCGCGAACACGAACGCGAGCGGCACCGCCCGGCCGACCAGGCCGACCGTGCCCTGCGGGTTGATGTTCGCCGCCATCGACGGCGCCATCAGCGCGATCGAGATGCCCACCGCCTCCCACAGCGAGAGGCTGCCGTGGCGCAGCCCCCGCGTCGGTTCGGCGGATGTGCCGGTTGCCTGCGCCATCGTCCCCTCCTGAGTGCTCGGTGGCCGGACGCGCACAGGTGACAACGCATGTGCGCACCGTGACAATGCCCGCCGCCGAGGGGAGGCAAACCCGGCTCCGCCGCCTCCTGGAGGAGGCGGCGGAGGGCCTGGGTCAGGCGGTCGCGGCGGCCCGTCCGCGCGGTGCCATGGGCGGCCCGATGATCTCTGAGCCGTGCAGCTCGGCCGCCCCGCGCAGGCGGTCGATGTCCGGCGGGCCGGCGGCCGGCAGGCCCTCGTGCTCGGGGGTGCGGCCGCCGTCGACGAAGAACCGCTCGCCGCCGCCCGGGCTGATCAGTGTCAGGACGCGGGCGGGCGTGTCTCCTTCGACAACGAACGTGTGCGGGACGTCGCGGGGCAGGAAGATGAACGTCCCCGGTCCGGCGGCGACGTCCTCGTCGCCGTAGCGGAACGTCATCTCGCCCTCGATCACGTAGAAGGCCTCGTCCTCGCGGCGGTGGATGTGCAGGGGCGGCGAGGCCCCCGCGGGGATCACCGACTCGATCAGGCCGTACGCGCCCCCGGTCCTCTCGGCGGTCGCCTTCAGCGTCATCCGGTTCTGCAGGAACCAGGTGGCCTCGCCCTCACCGGCTGCCAGCGTGAACATCGTCATCGTCGTTCCTCCATCATATTGCACAAGTGTGTAACTACTGCACGGATGTATACTAAAGCTCATGACCACTGTCAAGCGCGACGGCCAGCGGCGCCGCACCCGCCAGGCGATCATCTCCGCGGCGGCCGGGCTGCTCCGCGCCGGGCACAGCCCGTCGATGGGCGAGGTCGCGGTCGCCGCGGACGTCTCCCGGCGCACGGTCTACCTCTACTTCGCCTCGATCGAGCACCTGCTCGCCGACGCGGCGCTGGAGGCCACCCGGGGCACCGTCGAGCCGCGGTTCGAGCCGGCCGGCACCGCCGAGGAGCGACTGGACGGGCTGGTGCGGGCCATCCAGGGCAACGCCGGCGACAGCGAGGAGCTGGGCCGGACGATCATCAAGCACACGATCGACGCCCGGGGGATGGCGGAGGATCAGCCGCGCCGCGGCTACCGGCGCGTCCAGTGGATCGAGGACGCGCTGGCGCCCACACGGGCCACGATGGACGCGGCCACCTTCGAGCGGCTGGTCTCGGCCCTGACGCTGCTGGTCGGCTGGGAGGCGCTCTTCATCCTCCGCGACACCCGGGGTCTGACCCCGGCCGAGGCGGAGGAGGTGTCGGCCTGGGCCGCGCAGGCGCTGCTGGCGGCGTCACTGCCGCCCGCGCCCGCGCGTTCGGCCTAGGCGTCCCGGCGGACGGCAGCCGCGGGCGCGTCCTTCAGGTCCGGCTCGCCCTGGCCGGTCACGGCCGGGCCGCCGTCGGTCGTCGCATCCGCGCGGTCGCCGCCGGCGGGGTCGATCCCGTCCTCGGTGGCGGGCTCGTCCGAGCCGGTGGTCTCGCCGAGCACATCGCTGCCCAGCTGCGGATCGTCGGCGAGCACCGCCCGGTCGGCGTCCGAACCTCCCAGCTCGGCGGGCACCAGCCCCTCGGCTGCGGTCGCCGCCCACGGCCCCTTCTCGCGGATCTCCGCGTCGTCGGGCGTGGTGCCGCCCCGCTGCTCGCTGGGCTTGACGTCGTGCTCGTGAGGGTCGTTGGCCGGCATGAGACGCCTACGGGTGGCGTTCCGTGGTGTCCGGCGCAGGCGACTCGTCCGCCTCGACGTCCGGGTCGATCTCGTCGGCAAGCGCGCTGTGCTCGTCCGCCTGCTGACGCTCCTGGTTCGCCCGCGCGGCCTTCTCCTCTGCCTCCAGCCGAGCGCGTTCGGCCCGGGCCGCCTGCTCCTTCGCCTCGGCCTCTGCGGCCGCGGCGGTCCTGTCGCGCGCCTGCGCCTCGTCCCGGTGAGCGGACGCGGCGGTACGGCGCATCTCGAGATCGCGTGCCCGCCGGCGCGCCTGCAGCCATGCCACCACGGCCACCACGACGACAACGACGATCACGACAACGATGATCCAACCTATTGTTGACATGTGACGGCCCGTGCCCCGCACCGGCGGAGGGCAAACCTGGCCGTTCGTCCTCCCTTGAACGAGGCGGTCGATACCCCCCACCTGGAGGCTTGTGCGATCTCGCGCTTGTGTCGACAACAGGGGGGAAAGGTCAGGTCAGTCCAATGCTTCGCACCCCTGTCGTTGCCGCGGCGATCCTCGTCGCCGTGCTCACCCCCACCGTCGCGGACGGCGGTGTCGGCGTGTGGTCGCGTGTGTTCGCTCCTCCCGACGGCCTCGGTGAGAACGCCGACATCACGCACATCACCTACGACCCCACGGATCCGCACAGCATCTGGCTGTCCTCGGAGACGACGGGCACGTGGCACTCGATCGACGCCGGCGCGCACTACACGACGGTGCCGGCCGCGGGGCCGACGCAGCAGATCGCGATCGACCCGGTCGATCCGTCGCGGATGCTGGCGCTCGCCTCGGTGGGCGCGGCGCCCGTGCTGCGCTCGGCGGACGGCGGCGCCCACTGGCAGAGCGCGGTCGCCGGCCTCGACCCGAACCATCACGGCCACGTCACCACGGGCGGCATCGCCTTCGCCGGCGACACCGCGTACGTGACGACGTCGGACGGCCTCTTCGCCAGCACCGACGGCGGCGCGACGTGGACGCTCGCGACCTCGGCGCTCGACGACCGCAGCCGCGACCTCGAGGGCGTCGGCACCACGCTCTACGCCACCGGCGTCTCGTCCGGCGTCTGGTCGCTGCTCCGCAGCACCGACGGCGGCGCGACCTTCGCCCGGATCTCGGCGGGCACGGGCCCCGACTGCCCCACCGGCTTCGCCGCCAGCCCGTCCGACCCGCAGGTGATCTGGATGGCGTGCGGCGGGAAGGACGCGGCCGACGACGGCGTCTGGCGAACGACCGACGGCGGCGCCACCTGGCAGAACGTCTCGGGCTCGCTGCCCGTCAGCTTCGGCCACTTCACCGTCGATCCCGACCGGATCGCCGTCGCCCCGACCGACCCGGACACGGCGGTCGAGTACGACCAGTGGATGGGCCAGTTTGTGACGACGGACGGCGGCGCCCACTGGCAGGACGTCTCGGCCGGGATCAACCTGTTCGCCGACGGAGGCAACATCGTCGCCGATCCGTCCAACCCGACCCACTTCCTCGCCTCCGGCGACGGCGTCTACCAGCTCAACCTGAACGCCGACACGACACCGCCGGTGATCACCCAGCAGGCAACGATGATGTCGTTGCTGAACGGCACCGCCGGCACCACCATCCCGGTCAAGGTCAGCTACCTGGCGGCCGATCCCAGCGGCATCGCCTCCTACGAGCTGCAGCGGCTGGCCGGCGGGACGTGGGCGGCGGTCGGCACGGCCGGGACGGCCACCACGAGGGATCTGACCGTGCCGGGCGGCGCCCAGGAGTTCCGCGTCCGCGCGACCGATCCGGCGCGGAACACGAGCGACTGGGACGCGACGCCCGCCCAGCCCGTCGTCGTCACCCAGCAGTACTCGACGGCGATCCACTACACCGGCACGTGGATCGGCACCTCCAGCTCGACGCTGCTGGGCGGCTCCGCCCGGTACACGACCGGGCGCGGTGCCTCCGCCACCCTCACGTTCACCGGCCGGTCGGTGGGCCTGGTGATGACCCGCGCCGGACTGCGCGGCAAGGCGACCGTCACGATCGACGGCGCCGCGGTCACGCTCGACACCCGCACCACCACGCTGCACACGCGGCAGATCCTCTGGGTTCGGCAGCTGGCCGCCGGGACGCACACGATCCGCATCGCCAACCAGGCCACCGCCGGCCGGCCGCGGATCGACCTGGACGCGATCCTCACCATCGGCTAGCGCACCCCGGCCTATCATCCGCGCGATGGCAGCCGAGGATGCCAAGGTCGCGGTCGATGCCGCCGGCCGGACGATCCAGATCTCCAGCCCGCAGAAGGTGTTCTTTCCGGAGCGGGGCGAGACAAAGTTCGACCTGGTCCGCTACTACCTGGCAATCGAGGGGCCGCTGATGCGCGCCCTGGGCGGCCGGCCGATGCTGATGGAGCGCTACCCCGACGGCGCCGGCGGCCCGTCGTTCTTCCAGAAGCGTGTGCCCAAGAATGCGCCCGACTGGCTCCAGACCGTCACCGTCCAGACGCCCAACGGCACACCGTCGAATGCGCTGGTGGTGGCGGACGTCGCCCACATCGCCTGGGCGGTCAACCTCGGCTGCCTCGGTGTCCACGTGTGGCCGTACCTCGCCGCCGACCCCGATCACACCGACGAGCTGCGCATCGACCTCGACCCCTCGCCCGGCGTCACCTTCGCCATGGTGCGGGAGGCCGCCGAGGAGACCCGGAGCCTGCTCCAGGAACTGGGTATCGACGGCCGGCCGAAGACGACCGGGCGCAACGGCATCCACGTCTATGTCCGGCTCCGGCCCGAGCACGACTCGTTCGCGGTGCGCGCCGCCGCCGTCGCCCTCGCCCGCGAGCTCGAGCGGCGCCGGCCCGACCTCGCCACAGCCGCGTGGTGGAAGGAGGAGCGGGGGACGCGCGTGTTCGTCGACTTCAACCAGAACGCGCCGCACAAGACCGTGATCGGCGCGTGGAGCGTGCGGCCGCGCCCCGGCGGCCAGGTCTCGACGCCGTTCCGCTGGGACGAGCTGGCGACGATCGACCCGGAGGCGCTGACCATCGCGAATGTCCCTGCCAGGGTCGAGGAGGCGGGCGATCCCTGGCAGGAGATGGCCGATGCGCCCCAGGACCTCGAGCCCCTGCTCGAGATGAGCCGCCGGGACATGGCGGCCGGGATGATGGACGCCCCGTGGCCGCCCGTCTACCCGAAGATGCCGAACGAGCCGCCGCGGGTCGCGCCCAGCCGGGCCAAGAAGGACTGACGCCCGGCCGTTTGCCGTACACGCGACAGGGGTAGTGGCGGCGTCAGGATGGGCGCCCAGCAGCATCAGATGTCGGCGGCTGCGGCGGGGGCTCCGGCCGCCGCCGGCGCCGGACCGAGCGGCCTGACACGCGGCCAGTACCGCGGCGTCATCGTCCGCGGCTTCAAGGCGGCGAGGGCGAACCACGTCACCAACCTGGCGCAGGCGGTCGCGTACTGCGCGTTCCTGGCGATCCCGTCCGCGCTGCTGGTCGGCCTCGGGCTGTTCAGCATCCTGGCCGGCCCGTCCACCGTGGACTCGCTGATGCGCCGCCTCTCCACGGTGATGCCGCAGAGCGCGATCGATCTGCTCGACTCCAGCCTGACGCGGACAACGCAGACGCAGCACGGCGGCCTGGTCATGATCGTGGTCGGCGTCGCGCTCGCGTTGTGGTCGGTCTCCGGCGCGATGCAGACCGTGATGTGGGCGGTCAACCTCGCCTACGAGCGCGAGGACAGTCGCGGCTTCGTGCGGCAGCGACTGATCGCGCTGGCCATGATCGTCTGCCTGATGATCGCGGTCGCGCTCGTGTTCGGGCTGCTCATCCTCGGCCCGTTCGTCTCGGACTGGATCGGCCGCGGCACCGGCCAGCCGACCGCCGTCCGCTGGGCCTGGTGGACGGCGCAGTGGCCGATCCTGATCGTCGGCCTGCTCGCGGCGTTCGCGGCGGTGCTCGCGCTGGCCCCTGACCTGACGCCGCGGCGCTGGACGTTCGTCAGCCCCGGTGCGCTGGTGGCCATGGCGATCTGGCTGGTTGCGTCGGGCGGCTTCGCGCTCTACGCCGACGGCTTCTCGTCCTACAACAAGACCTGGGGCGCCCTGTCGGCCGCGATCGTGATGCTGGTCTGGCTCTGGCTGAGTGCCGTCGCGCTGCTGATCGGCGGCGAGATCAACGCCGAGGCGGAGCGGAGCCGGCAGCAGCACGCGGCCGGGCCCGCCGGCGGCTGACGAGGGTCGCGCCGTGACCACATCCTCCACCGGCAACGCGGGCGATCCGTCGCCGCACACCTCGACCGGCGTCCTCGCCGAGCGGATCGGCCCCCAGACGCCCGAGCAGCGGGTGGTGGTGGACGTCCAGGCGCGCACGGTGGCCAAGGTGCTGGCCCTGCTCTTCGTGTTCACCGTCGGGCTGTCGCTGCTCGAGTCCGTGCGGACGGTGCTGATCTGGGTCGGCATCGCGATGTTCCTGGCGATCGCGCTCAACCCGGCGGTCGCGCTGGTCGAACGTCGCATGCCGCGCGTGCCGGCGGTGCTGCTCGTGTTCGCGACGTTCGTGGTCGGTCTGCTGGTGGTCATCGGACTGCTCGTCGAACCGTTTGTCTCCCAGATCGACAACATCGTGGCGGACGCGCCGCACGCCGCCGAGACGGTCTCCCGCAATCCGCTCGTCCACCGGCTCGACCAGCAGTACCACCTGGCCGAGAAGGCCAGGGAGCACGCGTCCGACTTGCCCAAGATCGCGTTCGGCGCGGCCGGGTCGATCGTGTCCGGGGTGACCGCGACCATCACCGTGCTGTTCCTGACCGCGTTCATCCTGTTCGAACTGCCGCGGATGGGCGAGGTCGTGCTGAGCCAGCTGCGGCCCGCCGGCGCCGACCGGGCGCGGCAGATCGGCGGTCACATCAACCGCAACGTCGGCGGCTACGTGGTCGGCAACCTGCTGATCTCGGTGATCGCCGGAGTCGTTGCGTTCATCCTGCTGTGGCTGGTGGGGGTGCCATACGCGCTGACGCTGGGAGTGGTGGTCGCGATCGGCGACCTGATCCCGCTGGTCGGCGCGACGCTGGCGTCGATCATCGTCGTCGCCGTCGCCTACTTCACCGCCGGGACGACCGACGCGATCATCGTGTTCGTGGTGATCATGGTCTACCAGCAGATCGAGAACCACGTGCTCCAGCCGATCGTCTACCGGCGGACGATCCAGATCCCGTCGCTGATCGTCCTGATCGCCGTGCTGGCCGGCGCGTCGCTGCTGGGCATCATCGGCGCACTGGTCGCGATCCCGGTCGCGGGGACGCTCTACACCATCTTCAGCGAGCTGCTGGAGGCGCGGGCCGAGCGGCTGGCCCTCGAAGCCGAGGGCTGATGCCGCTCACCTGGCCGGCGGGTCGCCGGCATCGTCGGTCTCGTCGAGCTCGGCGCCTTCTCCGGTCATGCGCGGCTTGGGCCGCTCGCGCGGGCGCTCCTCGGCGCCCTCGCCCGTCATCACCGGCTCCTCGTCCGGGCGCGGCTCGGGATGGGCGCCGTCGCCCTCCATGTCCGGCTCGGTGCCGTCGTCGGGCTCGAGTTCGACGCCGTCGCCACGCAGCTTCCAGCGTTCACGATCCTCTCGTTCCTCTGCCATCGTGGAGCAGATCGTTCCCACCCGCCGGGTGGGGCAAACCGCGGAGGCTCACCCCTGGCTGACGCCCGAGGACGTGACCATCAGGCTGACCGGACCGGCGGTGGCAGGCAGATGCGCGGCGCGGCCGTCCACCCGCAGCGTCGCGTTGGCCGCATCGCCCAGCCGCACCCAGACCCGCCGGGCGCGTACGGTCAGCCCGTTGCCCGGCTCGAGCGTGGTCAGCTCCATCACCGCACCGGTCGCCGAGCCGCGGCGCACCTCGATCCAGCACGGCCCGCCCGCCGCCGCGAACACGATGCGATGCACGGCCGGCCCGGTGCCCGAGGGCGTCGTCGTGCCGGCGGGCGGCGGTGCCACGGCGGTGTGGGTCGCGGCCGGCGTCGATGCCGGAGGCTGCGTCTGGTGCGATCCGCCCGACCGCGAGAGGTACGCCGCCGCCAGCAGTCCCGCGGAGATCAGGAACAGCGCGCCGACGATGATCAGCGACCGGGTCAGCGGAGCTCCCTCGGGGTTCGCGCGGCGCATCGCGGAGCGGGGAGGCGCGACGACGACCTCCGGCCGGTGCGTCTCCGCCCACTGCCAGTTGAACCTGCTGACGACCCGGTCGGCGTCCAGCCCCAGCTGCTCCGCGTAGCTCCGGACGAACCCGCGCGCGTACGCCTGCGCCGGCAACGCGTCGAACTGATCCTGCTCGATCGCCCGCAGCTGCGCCGCCCGGATGTGCGTCGCCGCCTCGATCGTGTCGAGCCCCAGGTGGTGCTGCTCGCGCGTCTCCCGCAGCAGCGCGCCGACCGTCCGCGGCTCGTCGGGCCCAGGCGGCTCCGCGTCCATGTCGTCGATCTGGATCCGTGTCATCGCACCGACGTGCCACCGGCGCTCGGCGGACGGCGACCCGACCCCCGTGGTCCAGCCTCGAAGTCCGCTCTATCCCGGCCCTCGATGATACCCCGGCGGCGCCGCTCGTGAACTCCGGGCTCAGACCTGCGGCGAGCGATCGGCGCGCCGGGATGCCCAGACGCCGGCCAGCGCGCCGGCTCCGAGCAGGCCGGCCACCGCGGCGACCCTGGTCCGGCGTCGCCTGCGCCGGACGCGCCGCGTCCGCACCCCGGCGTACCCCGTGACGATGCCGGTCGCGGCCTGCGCGAGCGCCAGCCACACCTCGGGATCCACGGCGTCGCGCGGCTCGGCGTCGCGCAGCACGTCCTTCGCCTGTCCGGCTGCCGCGCCGACGCGGGGATCCTGCGCGGCTTCCTGTGCCGTCCGCACCTCCGACACCACACGGGCAGAGCGCCGCGGATGCCGCGCGACCAGGGCGGCGGCCTTCAGCGTCTGGCGCGGATGGCGCCGCACCCACCACGTGGCCACCGCTCGCGCGGGCGAGCTCGCCGCGGGCTCCGCATCGGGGTCGTGCTTGGCGCCGGCGTCCTCTCTGATCTGCTGGAGCATCGTCTGATCGACCATGCCGCGGTCGTGGTGCGCGTTCGCCATGCGGCCCCCGTACCCGCATGATCCGCGTCGCAATCGCCGGTTCGGCTCACTCCGCCAGCTCGACGAAGCGGCAGAGCGCGTTCGCCAGCCGCAGCTGCTCGACGGTGCGGCAGGGGATCGCGAGCAGCTCGGGGCTCGCGACCAGCACGGCGATGCAGCGCGCCCGCGAGATCGCGACGTTCAGCCGGTTGCGCGAGAGCAGGAACTCGACGTTGCGGGGGATGTCCGCGCCGCTCGACGTTGCCATCGAGAAGAACACGACGGCGGCCTCGCGCCCCTGGAACTTGTCGACGGTGCCGACGTTCACCCACTCCGGCAGGCAGGCCCGCAGCCGCCGCACCTGGGCGTTGTAGGGCGTCACCACCATCACGCCAGCGCGCTCGATCGGGATCTCCTCGTTGCTCGCCGTGACGACGGTGCCGCCTGCGAGCAGCGCGACCTCGCGGGCGATGACTTCGCACTCCTCGATCGACTCCCGGCGGTTGTCGCGATGGGCGACGAGTTGGGCGCGAAGACCCGACCCGGTCAGACCGGGCGAGATCACCCGCTGGTTGGCGCACTCGGCCAGGCTGTGCAGCTCCCTGGCGTAGCTGATCTCGCTGACGAAGCGGCAGACATCGGGGTGCATGCGCCGGCTCATGTCGATGAACAGGCCACGCTCGGGCGGCATCGTCCGGAGCTCGCCGAGCAGGTGGCCGAGGGCCGACACCGCGGTGCCCTCGGGGTGGCCGCCCTGCGCGACCTGGGCGAGCTGCTGCGGATCGCCGAGCAGGACGAGGTTCCGGGCCGCGAGGCTGACCGCGAGCGTGTCGGCGAGTGAGACCTGCCCCGCCTCGTCGACGATCAGCGTGTCCAGGGCGCCGCGCATCCCTGCCCGGCAGAAGAGCCACGCCGTGCCGGCGATCAGCCGCACGTCGCCCTCCGCACCCTCGCAGTCCGCCGATCCGACCGTCTCGATCATCCCTGCGTCGCCCAGCGGCGAGGCGTAGGCGTGCTCCTTGGAGCTGCTCGCCTTGAGACCGCGGAACCGGACCCCGGCGGCGCCGGCCAGCCGCTCGATCTCCTCGAGCAGGTTGTGGATCGCCTTGTGGCTGGGCGCGGTGACGCCGACCCGGCGGCCGGCGGCGATCAGCGCCAGGGCGATGCGCGCCCCGCAGTACGTCTTGCCCGTGCCCGGCGGCCCCTGGATCGGCAGCACGCTGCGGTCGAGCCGGAGCGCGACGTCCACCGCACCGTCCGGGCTGTAGGGCGCCAGCAGCGGTGTGCCCGGCGGATGGGCCGTCACCTGCGGGTCGTCACCGCGGAGCAGCGCCTCGCTCGCGGGGTACGCGCCGTCCCTCGCCAGGACGGACGCCGCCAGCGTGCGGAGCGCCGCGCGCTGCGCCTCGGTCATCCACGGCCCGCCCGGGATCAGCGACCGCGGCACCGCATCGCCCCACGCCCTGCTGCCCAGGCGGAGCGTGAGCGTCCGCCGGTCGGCATCCATCTCCACGACGTCGATCGCGCGCTCGGTGACGGGGTCGGCGATGTCGTCGCCGGGGCCGAGCTTGAACACCTGGGGCGGGAACCGCATCGGCACGAGCCTGCTCTGCTTGTGCTGCGTCTCCGGGCCGGCGGGCTCGAGCGACCCGATCGCCTCGGCGTCGTCGTCGCGCAGCTGCTCGTCGCTCTTCTGGAGCCGCTCGAACCACCACCACCAGCCAGGCTTCGCCTCGCGCCGGTGGTAGAGCAGCAGCTCGGCGAGCAGCACCGCCTCGTCGTCGCCGCGGGCCCGCAGCGCCTCGCGCAGCCGGCCGGTCTGCTCGTCCTCGGCCTCGCGCTTCTCGCTCGTCTGCGGCTCCGGATCGGGTCGCCACGGCACCTCGTGGCCGCCGGCGATCCGCTCGTCGCGCAGCCCCAGCAGCCAGTCGCGCAGACGGCGGGTCGAGTGGCAGTCCTCGCGGTTGTACTGGGCAATCTCCTCCAGCGCCGCCGGGTCGCGGTCGAGCAGCCAGTGCTCGTAGGCGACGATCGAGCCGCCCGCCTCCTTCACCTTCGCCTCCCGCGCGAACGGGTAGAAGTCCTCGACCTGCTTGAGCGAGTAGCTCGGCTTGGAGATCGCGACCGACTGGCGGACGACCCGGTAGAGGTCGACCAGCGCACCGGTGCGGAGCAGGTCGTCCACCTCGGCCTCGCGGGTCGCGTGGTACATCGCGAGCGCCTTCAGCGCCTGCTCCTCGTAGGAGGCGTAGTGGTAGATGTGCGCTCCCGGATGCGCGGCGCGCCAGCCGGCGAAGAGGTCGATCAGCCGCTCGAAGGCGACCCGCTCCTGCTCGCGGTCGTGCGCCCACAGCACCGTGTAGCGCTCCTCGCCGTTCTCCAGCCAGCCGACGCCGAGCAGGTACTCGAGACCCTTGTCGCCGATGTACGGGTCGCCCTCGATGTCGAAGAAGAGGTCGCCCTCGGCCGGCTCCGGCAGCAGCTCCAGGCCGCGCCCGTCCTCGGTGTCGAGCAGCTCGTAGCGGGGCGTCCCGGTGCGCCGCTCGGACAGCTGGAGCGTCGCCTGGCGGCGCAGCGTGGCGAGCGTCTGTCCTGCAAGCTGCGGCACCCGCTTTCCCTCGGGCAGCTCGGCCAGCGCCGTCAGCGTGGGCACGCCGGCCTCCTCCAGCTTGCGCGCCTGGTCGCGAGCCAGGCCGGCGACCAGCGAGAGGTGGTCGTCCCGCTCGCGGCGGGCCTCGCAGGCGTGCCGGTAGCCGCAGATCGGGCAGTGCGCGCAGGGCAGCGGGTACGTCTCGCCAGGGCCGGCCTCGGCCAGGCCGAGCGCCCGGCCCTCCAGGCGGCGCACGTACGCGGCGAAGTCGTTCGCGCGGTAGGGATCGCGCGTGCCGTCGCCGAGCAGCACGGCCAGCTCGTCGGGCGCGAGCTGCTGGAGCTGCTCGAGCACCAGCCCGTACGCCGAGAGCTGCACGAGGAAGTACGGCTTCGTGACCCGCGCCAGCTTGGCATCGGCCGGCTCGTAGCTCCACTCACCCAGCACCGAGGGCCGCTCGACGCGCTCGAGGAAGTCGGCGTACCCCCCGACCGATCCGGCGACCAGCGCCGCCTGGTGGATCACCTCCGCCCCGTCGCGCATGGCCTGGGCCGTCTGCGCGATGGCGGCCCGCAGCTCGTCCTGCGTGCGCCCGGTCTCGATCCGCACGATCTGCCGGCCCTCGGCCTCCATCCGCCGCAGCACCTCGGCCTCGTGCTGCTCGCCGTAGCGGACGAGGATGGCGGTGTGCGCGCCCTGCACCGGCTTCGGACCGGGCTCGCCGCGGAACCGCGCGACCTCGAGCGTCATCAGGTGCCGGCACTCGAGCAGGCTGTTCAGGTCGGACGGGGAGAGCAGCAGGCGGTCGTCGAAGCGGCGCATCGAGTGCAGTGTCGCGCATCGCGGCGCGAACCTTGCAGCGGCCGGTCAGCTACCGCGTGGCGTCGTCGACGGGCGGTTCCGCGGCCGGCGAGTCCGGCCCGTAGTCCGCCTCGAGCTCGGCGGAGAGCTCGGGCGAGCCGGTCGGCGGCGACGTGTCGTCGGGCGCATGGCCGGAGCCGACGAGCTTGGCGTTGCGCTTCGTCAGCGTGTCCATCAGGCGATCGAGGAATCCGACCATCGCGGGGAGTGTACGCCGTAAGTCGTGTGGCGTCGCGGGCGACGTACCTGGATGCCTCCGCCGCCCTCCGTCTGGCCCTCTGTGCGCAAGCTTCGTAGGATGTCAGCGGATGGCCGACCATCCCCGCTCCCCGGACGACCTGCGGACGCTCGACGACGCGTCGCTCGTCCGGCTGGCCCGGCGCTGTATTACGGGCGGCGGCGCCGAGCGGGAGACCGCGAACCGCGCGATGGCCGTCGTCTACCTCCGCCGCAGCGACCTGGTGCGCGCGGTGGTGGCCGCCAAGGTGCCGCGTGAGGCCGCGGACGACGTCACGGCGCAGGTGTGGGCGCGGTTCACCCGCACCGCGTACCGCGGAGCCGAGATCCAGAACCCGGCCGGCCTCCTGATGCGGATCGCCCAGCGTGTGCGGGCCGACCACTTCGGCCGGCGTGACGTGGAGACGTCGCCGCTCGACGAATGGTCGGGGGGCGCGGATGATGCCGGCCTGGACGACGTCGGGGCCGCGGAGTGCATCGACCAGCTGCTGGCGCCGCTCACCGAGCGGCAGCGTGAGGTCGTGCGCCGCCGCATCATCGACGGCGAGCCGAGCGGCACGGTGGCGAAGAGCATGGGGACGACGCCGGGGAACATCGACGTGATCGTCCACCGGTCGCTGCGCCGGTTGCAGGAGGAGGCGCGATGAGCGACCGAGCCGTCGAGCTGTTCACGCGGTTCCTGGAGGAGCGCGATGCCGGGCGCGAGCCCGACCCGGCCGACCTGATCGCCGAGGCGGGCGACGACGCCGACGCGCTCTCGGGCATGCTGGCCGCGTACCTCGCGACCCACCCGGCCGAGGCCTTCTCCGACGACGACGTGCTCGAGGCGGCGCGCCGCCCGGAGCTCGCGCCGCCCCAACCCTGGACCCAGCTGCTCCCCGACCTGCGGGCGCGCACCCACACGACGCGCGGCGATCTCGTCCGCCGGCTCGCGGCCCAGCTTGGCCTCGCCGGATGCGAGCCGCAGGTCGCCGGGTACGTCCACGAGCTCGAGACGGGACAGCGCAGCCCGATGGCGGTGCGGCCGGCCGTCGTGGCCGCGCTCGCGGCCGTGCTGGGCGTCCCCGCGGCGCTGCTCGACGCGGGCCGCGGGCTCCCGCCGGCTCCGTCGGCGCCCGCCGTGGCGGTCTTCGCGCGGCCCGGGCCCGAGCCGGACGGCGACCCGCTCACGCTGCTGGCGGACGAGCCGGCGCCCGACGCCCGCGTGGACGACCTGTTCGGCGGCGGTCCCGGTGGATGAGGTCGGCGCGGCGCGCTCGGCGCTCGACCGGTTCGGCGCGGCGTACCGGCGCCCGGCGCCGCCGGTGGACGTGGACGAGCTGGCAGAGAGCCTGTGCTGCCTGCGCGTCCGCCGCGCCGACGACCTCTCGCTCGTCCCCGGCGCGCCGTCCGGCCTGGCGCTCTCCGGCATGCTGCTGCCGGGGCGGCATGAGATCTGGGTGAGCCGGCACGAGACCTGGGAGCGGCGGCGGTTCTCGGTCGCCCACGAGGTCGGCCACTTCCTGCTGCACGCAACCGGCGAGGACGAGGCGGCGGTCTACTGCCGCGCGGGCGACCTTCGGCCCGACCCCGAGAGCCCCGAGCGGCTGCGCGAGCGCGAGGCGAACCGGTTCGCAGCCGAGCTGCTGATGCCCGAGGCGCTGGTCGAGCAGGAGGTCGCGCGGATCGGCCCCGACCCCATCGTGCTGGCGCCGATGTTCGCGGTGTCGGACATCGCGATGGGCTTCCGGCTGGTCAACCTGGGCCATCTCGAGGCGCTCCCGGTCGATCTCGACGAGCAGTGGAGGGCCTGGCAGTAAGGTCGGCGGGCGGCTCGCGGACATCCTCGGCACACACCCCGAGGAGGCCCGATGACCACCACGCTCGATCTGCCCGTTCAGCTCGGTGAGCCGCGCACGCACGGCGGCCTCACCCTCACGCCGCTCTTTCCGCGGCGCAACCCGGTCTGCGACTACGTGTCGCTGGACGAGGCGCTGGAGCGAGGGCTCGCGATCGGCGAGGTGGAGGGCGGAGACGTGGGCGAGCTCGCGGTGCGAAACCCGCTCGACCGCGGCGTGCTGCTCTACGACGGCGAGGAGCTGGTCGGCGCCCTGCAGAACCGCATCGTGAACGTCGCGGTGCTGCTCGGCGCGGGCTCCACGACCCGCATCCCCGTCTCGTGCGTGGAGCGCGGCCGCTGGTCGCCGCGCGGCGGCTTCCGGGCGGCCCGGCACGTGGCCGGCCCGGAGCTGCGCCGCCGCAAGGCGGGGGCGCTTCGCGCCGACGAGCTCGCCCGCGGCGCGGCGCAGCAGGCGGTGTGGGCGACCGTCGCCCTCCAGCTGGACGCGCGGGGCGTGCACTCGCCGACCGAGGCGGCGTCCGACGCCTTCGCCGCCGGCGGCGACCGGCTGGCCGCACTGGCCGGACGGTTCCCGCTGGAGCCGGGCCAGTGCGGAGCGATCGCCGCGGTCGCCGGGCAGGGCTGGTGCCTCGACCTGGTCTCGCGGCCGGAGGTGTTCGCGACGCTGCACTCGAAGCTGCTGGCGGGCTACGCCTTCGACGCGCTGGACGCCGCCGGCCAGGCCGCCACCGCCTCCAAGGCGATCGGCCTGGTGCTCGCGACGCCGGTCGAGCACCGGCCCGCCGCGGGCGAGGGGACGGGCGTGCACCTGGAGGCGCCGGGTGTCCTCGGCAGCGGGATCCTCGCCGGCGACGAGCTGGTCGCGCTGTCCGTGCACGGGGGGCAGGAGGGATGAGCCCGCCCGAGCCGGCCGCATCGGAGCTGCTCCGCGAGATCGCCTGCGCGCTCCGCTGGGTGGACGAGCGCCACGTCCGCCGCGTGATCGTGCGCCCGGCCGACCCGGGCGCGGAGCGGTTCGTCGAGTTCAGCGCCGACCCCGGGATCTTCTGGGGCGAGGCCGTCGCCGACCGGTTCGTCGAGCGCGGACGGCTGGGCGAGCGCGGCGCCGCCCGGATGGAGCGGCTGGGCTGGCGGCCGCCGGGCGAGCACATCCCCAACTGGTTCCAGTACTTCCGGCCGCAGCGCAAGCGCCACTACCGCGAGCTGGCCGAGCACGTCGTCCGCACGTTCCGCGAGGGGTACCGGGAGACGGGGCCGCTGCAGGTGCTGGTCGACGAGTCGGCGCCGGCGGCCGCCCAGACGTTCCTGTTGCCCGGGCCGGCGCAGGCCGACGAGGACCGGCGCCTGCTCGACCTGGCGGAGCAGGTGCTCGGGCAGTTCGGGCCGGAGCGGCACGACGACCACCTCGAGCTGACGGTCGTCCGGCGCCGGCACAGCGTCCGCCTGGCCGTGTCGTGTCTCGACCGCACGATCAGCGTGGCGGCGCTCTACCAGCCGGCGCCGCCGCCCGAACTGGTCGCGTCCGCGCTCGCCGTCAGCGACCAGCTCGACCGCGTCCCCTACACCTACGCGCTGCGGGTGGTGGCCGGGCACGGCGAGTCGCTCGTGCTGCTCTCCAAGGTGGCGGTGCTGCCCGAGCAGCGGCAGCCGTGGCTGATCTCGATGCTGCTCTACGCCACCATCGAGCCGCTCGTCGCCGCGCACCGCGCGCTGGTCGACAGCGCGTGGGGCGACCGGCTCAGCGGGTAGTTGCGAGCTCGTAGAGGACGCCCCCGCCGTCGGTGACCGCGGCCCACGGCGCTGCGAGCCTGATCGAGGCGAACGCGCAGGTCGGGAACTTCTCTGCCGCCGCGTCCCGCTCGTCCCCCGGCTGCGACAGGCGCACGACCAGCTCCTGCATCCCCGGGTTGTGGCCGATCAGCATCGCCGCGCCGACGTCGTCCGGGATCTCGCGGACGCGGCCGAGCAGCTCGTCCGCTGATGCGCCGTAGAGGCCCTCCTCGACCACGACGTCGGCGTCGCCGAGGGCGGAGGCCACCAGCTCCAGTGTCTGGCGGGTGCGAAGCGCGCCCGAGCAGATCACGAGCTCTGGCAGAGGATCGGCCCATCGGATCGAGAGGGCCATCGTCTGCGCGTTGCGGATCCCGCGCGGCGCCAGTGGCCGGTCGTGGTCGGGCAGCGAGTCGTCGTCCCAGCTCGATTTCGCATGGCGGAGGACGTAGAGGGTCGGCACCCGCCCAGCGTATCCGCACCGGCACCGACCCGCCACGAGCGGTGCCGGGTCAGACCGGCCCTTCGTGGACGTCCGCCAGATACGCCTCCACCGCGTCCTCGCCGCGCTCCGTCCGCAGGTAGCGCGTCCACGCCTGCTGCTCGGCCCACACCGCGCCCAGCTCCCACACGCAGAACGTCGGCCGGTGCGCGCCCTGCGCCGGCCACGGCCGGAACGCCGGATCGGCGGCGCCGTCCTTGGCCCACACCGTCTCCCACACCTCGTTGTTGCCGCGCCAGGTGCAGACGATGAGGAAGTAGAAGCTCTCGCCGCAGCGGTGGAGGATGACGAAGCCGAGCTGGCCGGCGAAGTCCAGCGTGCCGGCAGCCGCGCCGTCCGCCAGCGAGCGCCGGGCCAGCTCCCGGATCTCGACGGGCACGGGCGCATCGGCCGGTGCGATGTCGTACCACTTGAGGCGGGCGCCGGCCAGCTCGATGCCGGCCGCCGGCGCGATCCACTTCTCGGCATGGTGGTAGGTCGGCGCGACCTCGTGGACGGCGGCGCTCACGACCCGGCTCCCGCGGGTGTGAACGTCATCACCCAGTTCGTCTCCCAGCTGAGGCCGTCGTCATCGGAGAACGCCTGCTCCCACCGCGGCGTCCGGGTCGTCACCCCGGTCCACGTGAACCGGACGAGGATCGGCCGCCCGTCCAGCCGGTCGGTGCCGTAGAACAGCCCGATGTCGCCCGAGAACGAGCCCGACACGGGTGGGTCGAGCACGCCGCACCGCCGGGTGTCCGCCCAGTAGATCGACCAGCGCCCGCTCTCCCGGTCGTAGAACCGGAACGCCATCCCGATGAACCCGCCCTCGTGGTCGGTGCGGAACTCGTCCTCGTTGCCGATCCCGTCCAGCAGCGGGCGGGTGACCGCCGTCGCCGCGAACTCGGCCCACTCGTCCGACCCGGCCAGCCGCTCGCGGAGGTACCGGTTGTGGACGTTCCAGCGACCGTGCAGGAAGTCGAAGTCCTTCGATCCGTCCCGGATCAGCACCATCTCGCTCATCCCGTTCATCTCGCTCCTCCCTCGGTTGCTCCGATGCCTCAAGGCTATCGTCGAAATAGGGCGGTTTCCGCCCGCTATCTGTGCTTCACTTGCGACATGTCCACACCGACCGCGCGCCTGATCACGCTGCTCGAGCTGCTCCAGTCCCGGCCCGTCGTCACCGGCCGTGAGATCGCCGACCGGCTGGACGTGGATCCCCGCACGGTCCGCCGCTCGGTGGCGGCGCTGCAGGAGCTGGGGATCCCGGTGGAGGGGCAGCGCGGCGTCGGCGGCGGCTACCGCATGCGGCCGGGCTTCCGGCTCCCGCCGCTGATGCTGAGCGACGACGAGGCGGTCGTCGTCGTGCTCGGCCTGATCGCCGCGCGGCGGCTCGGCCTGGACGGCACCGCGGCGCCGGTGGACGGGGCGCTGGCGAAGGTGCACCGCGTCCTGCCGGACACGCTGCGGCGCCAGGTGGAGGCGCTCGAGGAGACGCTCGGCTTCACCGACTCCGCCACCGCCGGCGCGCCGGTGCCGGGCTCCGCCGTGCTGGCGCTGGCCGATGCCGTCCGCCGCCGGCGCAGGGTGCGGATCAGCTACCGGGCGTTCTCGGGGAAGGCGACACGGCGGGAGGTGAGCCCGTTCGGACTCGTCGTGCACTCGGGACGCTGGTACCTGGCCGCCTACGACCATGGCCGCGAGGACCTGCGCACCTTCCGCGTCGACCGCATGCGGCGGACGCTGGTGTGCGAGGAGGCCGCCGCGCCGCCGCCGGAGGGATTCGACACGGTCGCGCACGTCAGCCGGGCCCTCACCCGCGTTCCGTGGGAGTGGGACGTGGAGGTGCTGCTCGAGCTGCCGATCGAGCGCGCCGCCGAGCGGATCCCGGCCACGCTGGCCGAGCTGACCGACGCCGGCGGCTCGACGCTGCTGCGGATGCGGGTCGGGTCGCTCGACTGGACGGCCGGCATCCTCGCCGGCCTCGGCTGCGATTTCACGGTGCGCCGTCCGGACGAGCTGCGGGCCAGCCTGCGTGCGCTCGGCAGCCGCCTTGCCGCGGTGTGAGCGTCCGCACAGGGCGGGAAGACGGGCCGCGCTGCGGCCGTCATGGGTTGCACCCACCGCAGGAGAACGCCACGCCCCGCCCGCCGTTCATCGAGCTGCTCTTCGCCATCCCGTCCGCCCCCGACCTGGGCGCGCCGGCCGGGCGCCGCCACGGCTTCCGCGTGCTGTCCGACGTGAACCTGTGGAACGCTCTGCCGCCCAGCGACCGCGGGCGCCACCTGCCGCACCAGGTCTACGCCAGGGTCAAGGCGGGGCGCTCCGGGCTCCACGCCCGCGCGAAGGTGTGGGCGAGGCGCGATCTCGATCCGCTGATCCTCGCCGGCCTGATGCCGGACGCCGTCCTCGGCGGCGACGACCCGGTGCCCGTCGGCCGGTGGGCAGCGCTGGCGCCACAGCCGGGCGAGATGGCGTACTGGTTCAGCGCGGAGCTGCGCGACCCGGTCAGCCTCGTGTGGGAGCCCGCCGCGTCGGTCGGCCACAGCCAGGCGGTGTTCGAGCACGGCACGCTCAGCACCGTTGCGTGGAACGGCGCCGGTGGCGCGCGCGACTACGACGATCTGGTGCTCGAGGTCGCCATCGTCCGCCGGGACGCCTGGTTCGAGCGGCTCCACGCGGCCGTCGTCGAGCGTGAGGGCGACGCAGAGCGGGTGGTCCGCGAGCACCTGGCGCGGAGCGCGCGCCGCCGGGCGTCATGAGCGGGGGCCTTTGTATGCTGGCCCGGTGAGCTACCACCCCGCCTCCGAGGACGTCCACGTCGAGTGGTCGATCGTCTCGGGCACGCCCGACCGGTTCGACCAGGTCGAGCTGCTGGGGGATCAGACCGCCACGATGCGCGACGGCGTCCGCCTCGGGGCCGACGTGTACCTGCCAGCGGGCGCTGGGCCGGTGCCCGCGGTGGCGATCCGCCAACCGTACGGGAAACGCACGGAGGACATGTCGATGGACGTGGTCGGCGGCTTCTTCGCCCGCAAGGGCTACGCCTGCGTCGTGCAGGACGTCCGCGGCAAGTTCTCGTCCGAGGGGTCGTTCGATCCTGGCGTTGCTGAGGTGGAAGACGGTTACGACTCCGTCGAGTGGATTGCCGCGAGCGAGTGGTGCGACGGCCGCGTGGGGTTGTGGGGCGAGTCGTACTACGGCTACACGTCCCTGGCGGCAGCAATCAGCGGCCACCCCGCGATCGCCTGCATCGCGCCGGGCGACATCGGCGTCGACCGCCGGGCGGCGTGGTTCCGGCAGGGCGCATTCCTCCAGAACACGACCGGCTACTGGGCGATGGCGATGGACGACCAGGAGTACGCCGACGTCACCGCTGTGGATCCGTGGCGCCTGCCGCTGGCAGAGATGCCTGCGACGGCCGGGCTGGACGGGGCCTACTTCCGGGAGCTGCTCGACCGCCTCGAGGACGACGAGTGGTGGGGCCGGCGCGGGCTGCTCGATCGGCTCTCCGAGGTGCGCGTGCCGATCCTCTCCTGGGGCGGCTGGTGGGACAACTACCTCGGCCCGCAGCTGCGCGACCACGTCGCGATCCGCGACGCCCATCCCGATCCGGCCACCGTGCACCTGATGATCGGGCCGTGGGATCACGAGGGCAGCGGCGACTACACCGACCGCGCGGTCTGCATCCAGCTGCCGCCGACGTCGCAGCATCGCTGGGACGTCTACCAGGCGTTCTTCGACCGCTATCTGATGGGTATCGACAACGGCTTCGGGAGCGAGGGGCCGGTCGAGCTGTTCACACTGGGCCCGAACACCTGGCGCCACGAGCCGGCCTGGCCGCCGCCGGCCTCCGTGCCGACGCCGGTGTACCTGCGGGCGGGCGGGAGCCTCAGCCGCGTTGCTCCGGAAGGCGACGAGGAGGCGGACCGGTACCGTTACGACCCGGCCGATCCCGTCGCGGACACCGTGGGCGAGAACTGCTGGGCGCTCTGCACCGCGCTCGGCGACCGGCGGCGGCTGGATGGCCGCGACGACATCCTCCGCTACGCGGGCGACGTGCTGGAGGTCGACCTCGAGCTGAGCGGCCCGGTGACGGCCGTGCTGCACGCGTCGTCGAGTGCGGCCGACACGGACTTCACCGTCACCCTGTGCGACGTCTTCGCGGACGGGACGGTCAACCCAATCGCCGACGGCATCGTCCGCGCCCGCTACCGGAACGGGCTCTCAGCCCCGGCGCCGATCGAGCCCGATCGCCCATGTGAGTACCGGATCGACCTGTTCGCGACGAGCTACGTGGTCGCGGCGGGCCACCGGCTGCGGGTGGACGTCTCCAGCAGCTGCTTCGATCGCTTCGACCGAAACCCGAACACCGGCGAGCCGTTCGGCCGGGCGGCGGCCACGGTCGTGGCCGAGCAGGCAGTCCACCACTCGGCGATGCTGCCGTCGCACGTCGTGCTGCCCGTGCACCCGCGTGGCTGACGGGGAGGCCCGCCGCAGCTACTGGGCGGCACAGATGGAGGAAGCGGCCGTCTGGAGCGCCGCTGCCGCGGCCGGGCCGGTCGAGGAGTGCGGCGAGCCCGTTGCCCACATCGGCGAGGCAGCACGGAGCGCGGGCGTCGACCTTGCGCTGACCGACCGGCCCCACGCGGGTGGGAGACCGCGCATCTTCGTGCTGCGCCGGTCGCTGATGGACGATCTGCTCGCGGTCGCGGCGTCGCTTCAGGATCGCGGTGTCCGCCTGGTCGTCGAGGACGGCTTCCGCACGGTGGTGATGCAGCGGGCGCTGGCGCAGCTGCCGGAAGTGATCGGCGCGGTCTACGAGCGGACGCGCTGGGAGGTGGGCGGCGAGCCGCCGCGCGAGCTGCTCGAGCGCCGGCTGGGCGTGATGGTCGCGGCGATGCCGGTGGTGGGGACGCATATGTCGGCGAGCGCCGTGGACGTCTCGGTGGTCGATCGCGCCACCGGCGCGGAGCTCGAACGCGGTGGGCCGTATCTGGAGATCTCGGAGCGGACGCCGATGGGCTCGCCGTTCGTGACCGCCGAGCAACGGGAGGTGCGCGAGCTGGTGACCTCGGCCATGGCCGAGCGCGGCTTCGTCCCGTTTCCCTTCGAGTTCTGGCACTACAGCAAGGGTGACCTGATCGACCGCCACGTCCGCGCCGGCCCGGCGCCGGCGCGCTACGGCCCGGTCGACGTCGATCTCGCCACCGGCGCGGTGACACCGCTCGCCGATCCCTTCCAGCGCCTGAGCGACCCGGCGGACCTCGACCGGCTGTTCGCGGACGCCGCCGGCTGACTCGATGCCGCCGGTGCCGGGCATCGACTCCGGCACGGTACCGGGCACCAAGCCCGGCACCGACTCCGGCTCGGTGCCAGACTCGGTGCCGGAGTCGTTCCAACGTCCCGTAAACCTGTTGCGAAGGCGGCGCGAAGCGTGCGAAGTCGGCACAGAGGGGCGCCTGGTTGCCGCGCACGGCGGTCGTTGCAGAGATGTAACTCTGGCACCCGACCGTCACGGCCGGCTCGCGGAGGTTTCACGCCGGAGTCACGGGTGGCATACTCCCCCGCCATGACCGGCCCCGACACCGTGCCGGCGGCGACCGACCCGCGGGCGGCGCGGATCCTCGCCCGTCTGGACGAGCTGTTCGCGATCGGGCTGAACACCGGGACGAACCGGCCCGGGCTGGCAGCCGGCGAGGAGCGCGCGCACGAGGTGGTGCGGGGGTGGATGGCGGACGCGGGGCTCTCCGTCCATGTTGACGAAGTGGGCAACACGTTCGGCCGACTTCGCGGCTCGGACCGCGAGGTGTGGAGCGGCTCGCACCTGGACACCCCGCCGGACGGCGGGAGGTTCGACGGCGCGCTCGGCGTGGTTGCTGCACTGGACGCTGTCGAGGCGATCGCTTCCACCGGCGGTGCCCGCGATGCCCTGGCAGTCGTCGCCTTTCGGATGGAGGAAGGCTGTCGGTTCGGCCGCGGCTGCTTCGGCAGCCGGGCGGTGCTGGGCGAGTTGGAGGACGACGAAGCCTCCCTGCGCGACGCGGACGGTGTCACGCTGGGCGACGCGTTCGCAGAGCTGGGCCTGGGCGATCTGCCCGCCGGCCCGCTCGGCCCGCCGCCCGCCTGCTTCGTCGAGGCGCACATCGAGCAGGGCCCGACGCTCGCCGCGGCCGGCGTGCCGCTCGGCGTCGTCACCTCGATCGCAGGGATGGCCGGGATCGAGATCGCGTTCACCGGCCGCCGCGGCCACGCCGGGACGGTCGCAATGGCGCTGCGCGCCGACGCTCTGGCCGCCGCCTCCGCCTTCGTCGTGCGCGCGCACGCGATCGCAACGGAGATTCCGGGTGTCGTCGCCACGGTCGGCCGGCTGTCGGTGTCGCCCGGGGCAACAAACACGATCCCGGGTCGCGCCGAGCTGTTCGCCGATGTCCGTGCGCCCGATGCCGACCGGCTCGAGTCGCTCCTCTCCCGGGTGGTCGCCGCGGCGGCCGAGGCGGCGGACGGCGCCGGATGCGAGGTCGCCGTCGACCAACGCTGGCGCTACGAGCCGGTGCCGATGCACCCCGGGCCGACCGGCGCCGTGCGGCGGGCGGTCGCGTCGCTCGGCCTCGATCCGGTCGAGCTGCCGTCCGGCGCCGGCCACGACGCCGCGATCATGGGCATGGCGGGGATTCCCTCTACGATGCTGTTCGCGCGCAGCGACGCCGGCGGGCTCAGCCACGCGCCCGAGGAGGCAACGGGCGCGGACGCGGTTGGCCTCTGTGCTCGCGCGCTGGAGGCGGCGCTGCGGGAGCTGGCCGGCGCGTGACCGACTGGGAGGCACTGGCCCGGCCGTCCCTGCGGGGCCTGGAACGGTACGACCCCGGCCCCAGCCGCGATGCGATGCGGGAGCGGCACGGGGTGGACGTGCTGGAGCCGCTCAACTGGAACGAGGATCTGTTCGGCCCGCCACAGGTGGTGCTCGATGCCGCCGCGGCGGAGCTGGCCAACGCCCGCTTCTACCCCGAGCGGGCGTACGCCGACTTCCGCGAGGCGGTGGCCGGGTGGCTGGGCGTAACGGCGGACCAGGTCATCCCCGGGCACGGCGCGCAGTCGATGATCGGGACGATCGCCACCGCGTTCCTCGACCCCGGCACCGCCGTCGTGCTGCCTGAGCTGACATACGGCCTTTACGCACAGGTCTCGGCGGCGGCCGGCGCGGAGGTGACGACGGTGCCGCCGGCCGGGCTCGCGACCGACCTGGACGCGGTCGCCGCCGCGGCACGGTCGCGGCGGGCGCGGATCGTGTGGCTCGCCGATCCCAATAACCCCACCGGTGCGCTGCTCGATCCGGCCGCGTGGTCGGCGTTCCTCGACGCTCTGCCGGAGGACTGCGTCGTCGTCGCCGACGAGGCGTACATCGACTTCGCCGACCCGGCCCTGCGGGCCGACCGGCTCCACGACGTGCGGGACGGCCGTCGCGTCATCGCCCTGCGATCGTTCTCCAAGACGTTCGGCCTGGCCGGGCTACGGCTGGGGTACGCGGTCGCCGATCCCGGCGTCGGCCGGCTGCTCGACGTCGTGCAGGAGCCGTTCAACGTCAACCGGATCGCCCTGGCGGCCGGACGGGCGGCCGTTGCCTGCGAGGGCTTCGTCGAGCGGCGCCGCGCGGAGGTCACCGAGGCGCGGGAGCTGCTGGCCGGACTGCTCGCCGCTGGCGGCCTGACCGTGCATCCATCCCAGGCGAACTTCGTGCTCGTGGGTTTGCCCGTGGACGACGCCGCGGTGTGCGAGATCGTGCTGCGGCGGGGGGTGCTCGTCCGCGGCGGCGGCGAGTTCGGGCTGCCCGGCCACCTGCGCGTCACCGTCGCCCGCGAACCGGTCATGCGCCGCGCGGCCTCGGAGATCCTTGCCGCGGTCGCTTCGGTGAACAGTGGGCCGTGACGGGCCCGCCTGCCCGGCCGATCCGTCTCGGAGGGTCGGCTAGACTCGCCGGCGATGGGCTCGCTTGACGCCTCCGCAACACTTCGCTGGAGCGGCTTCCTGGGCCAGATCGAGGGCGGCTCGGGGGCGTTGTCGGTGGCGACCGCGACCCAGTCCGAGCTGGGCGGCCCCGGTGGCGCGTCGAACCCCGAGGAGCTGCTCTCGGCGGCGCTTGCGAACTGCTTCACGTCGACGCTGACCGGCATGGCGAGGGTCCGCGAGATCCCCCTGGGCGGTATCGAGACGCACGTTGCCATGCGCCTCGCCTGGGGCGACGGATCGAGCCATCACCTGTCCGACGCCGAGCTCCACACCCGCGTCGAGTCCCCCGCCCCGGCGGCGGACGTCCGGGCGCTGATCGCCGACGCCGGAGCGCACTGCCCGATCTGCCAGGCGATCGCCGGGCGGGTCGCGCTGCGCCTATCGGCCGACGTCGTCACGACCGGCGCCGGGCGCGGGGCCGCGTGATCCCGGACGCCGTCCGGGCGCGCGATCTGGTCGGCTACGGCCGCACCCCGCCCGCGTTCACGTGGCCGGACGGCGCGAACGTCGTCGTCAACCTGGTGCTGGTCTACGAGGAGGGGTCGGAGTACTCGGTGATGTGGGGCGACGACCGCAACGACGGGTGGGGCGAGTACGCCGACCCGGGGGTGCAGCCGCCGCAGCGCGACCCCGGCACCGAATCGCACTACGAGTACGGCAGCCGCGCCGGCGTCTGGCGGCTCGCCCGGATCTTCGATGAGGCCGGCGTGCCCGTCACGGTGTCCGGCACGGCGGTCGCCCTCGAGCTGAACCCCGCCGTCGCCGAGTGGATGCGCGAGCACGACCACGACCTGATGGGCCATGGCTGGCGCTGGACCGAGGCCTGGACGTACGGGCGCGACGCGGAGAAGGCCCTGATCGCGCGTGCGATCGAGACGTACGAGCGGGTGCTCGGTGCCCGCCCGATCGGCTGGAACTCGCGTGGCTGGCCGAGCGAGAACACGCGCGGCGTCCTGCTCGACCTGGGCGGCTTTCTCTACCACTCGGAGGGCTCCGCGGACGACGTGCCGTACTACGAGGGAGCGGCCGATAGCGCGATGCTCGTCGTCCCCTACTCGAAGACCTACAACGACTCGCGGTACCTGATGAACCCGGGCTTCGCCAGCCCGCGCGACTTCGTCGAGACGACCATCATGGGCCTGGACGAGCTCGTCCGGGAGGGCGATCGCCGCAAGACGATGATGACCGTCGCCGTCCACGCCCGCTGGAGCGGCCAGGCCGCGCGCGCCGCCGCGGTGCGCGCGTTCGTCGAGCACGCGCGCCGCCAGCCCGGGGTCGCATTCATGCGCCGCTGCGACATCGCCCGCTGGTGGCTCGACACGTACCCGCCGGGATGAGGTGCGTTGTCTTCACCGGCGTCGGCGGCCGCGAGGTCGTCGCCGTCGAGGACCGGGCGGATCCGGCGCCGGGGCGGTTCGAGGTGGTGCTCGCGCCGCGCTACGCGGGTGTCAACCCGGCCGACGTGCTCCAGCGCGAGGGCAAGCATCCGGTGCCGCCGGGATCGCCCAAGGACGTGCCCGGTCTCGAGGCGGCCGGCCGCGTTGTCGCTGTGGGCGATGGCGTCACGGCTCATGCGGTCGGTGACCGTGCGTTCGGACTCGTCGGCGGCGGAGGCTACGCCGAGCGGGTGGTTGCCAACGAACGCGAGGTGGTGCGGGTGCCCGAGGCGCTCGACGACCAGGCCGCGGCTGCGACCCCGCAGGCGTTCCTGACCGCGTTCGACGCGATCGTGATGCAGGCCGGGCTGGTGTCGGGCGATGTGCTGCTGGTGAACGGCGCCAGCGGCGGCGTCGGCACCGCGGCCGTCCAGATCGCCCACGCGATGGGTGCGACGGTGGTGGCGAGCGTACGATCGGATCAGCACCGCGCCCGGGTCGAGGGGCTGGGCGCCGACACCGGCGATGCCGAGGCGTCCTTCCGCCGGGTCGGCGAACTGGGCGGCGCGGACGTGATCCTGGAGCTGGTCGGCGCGCCCAACATGACGGCGAACATGACCGCGCTCGCCCGTCGCGGCCGTCTGGTGGTGGTCGGCTCGAAACCGGGCGAGCAGGTCTCGATCGAGCTCCGCGAGCTGATGCAGCGCCGAGCCCGGCTGTTCGGCACCACGCTCCGCACGAGGCCGGCCGAAGAGAAGGGCGCGCTCGTGCAGGCGTTCGGACGGCGGGTCGTGCCGCTGCTCGCGACCGGTGCGATCGCGCCGATCGTCGATCGCGTCTTCCCCCTGGATGACGCGGCGGACGCGCTCGACTACGTCGGCGAGCCGGGCAAGCTGGGCAAGGTGCTGCTCGAGGTCGGCCCCGCGACGGAGTCCTGACGGTGGTGCCGCTGCGCGTGGGCCTCGTCGGCGGCGGCTGGATCGCCCGTGTCCACGTCCCAGCCCTGGATGCCGCACCGGATGTCGAACTGGTGGCGGTCTGCGACCTCTCGATGGAGCGTTGCCGGGGCATCGCGGGACCTCGCGGCGCTGCCGCGTACAGCGGGTGGGAGGAGATGCTCGTGCGTGAGCGCCTGGACGCGCTGTGGGTGTGCACGCCGCCGCTGCACCACCGCGCGCCGGTGGTGGCAGCGCTCGCGGCCGGCGTCCATGTCTACCTGGAGAAGCCGATCGCCCGCACCGCCGAGGATGCGGAGGCGATCGTCGCGGCCGCGGCCCGGTCGGACGCGGTCTGCGCCGTCGGCTATCAGTGGCACGCCAGCGAGCTGCTGGACGCCGCGCGCGACGCGCTGGCCGGACAGCCGGTGGCGCTGCTGGTGGGCCGCAACTTCGGCCCGGTCGCCGGGCGGCCGTGGTTCGTCGACCAGGCGCAGGGCGGCGGGCAGATCCTGGAGCGGGGCAGCCACCACATCGACCTCCAGCGTGCGCTCGCGGGCGAGGTGGCGGCGGTCGAGGCGGTCGCAGGCAGAGTGCCGCTCGCGCAGGAGGACGGCGACGCGTCCATCGACGACACGATCGTGCTGCTCCTGCACTTCCGGGACGGCGCGCTCGGCACGATCCACTCCGCGTGGACGCGCGACGACCAGCCCGAGCTGTACGCGGCCGACATCGTCGCCCCCGACGCCACCCTCGCCCTCGAGCTGGGCCCCGAGCGGTTCCGGATCAGCGGGCGCTCGCGCGGCTCGGCCGTGGAGGCCGTGCACGGCGACCCGATGGCGCGCTCGATCGCGGGCTTCCTGGAGGCCGTGGAGCGCGGTGACCGCGACCGGGTGTTCTGCCGACCCGGGGACGCGGCGCGGACGCTCGCGGTCGCGCTGGCCTGCGAGCGCGCACTCGAGTCGGGCGGGCGCGTGGAGCTGTGCTGAGGCGGATCACCCATCGCCACCGGCCTGCCGGTGACGTTGTTGCGCCGCCTAGAAGGGCGGGATGTAGCCGTCTCGCTGGCGGTCTGACCCGCCGCCGAGCTCCTGGAAGCGGTCGTCGTGGACTCGAGAGTGCGGTGGCGCCTCGTCCGGCAGGTTCATCTCGCCCCGGGCATAGGCGATCGCCGCGAGCACGCCGAGAATGAGCACCAGGCCGCCAACCAGGCGCAGGCCCAGGATCGCGTAGTCGACCGGGTGCATCGAGCTGGTGTCGGCCTCAACGCCGTACGCGTAGGTGATGTGGCTCGGCGTCCCGTGAAGCATGAAACCGGTGATGACGGCGAGCGCGCCGACCGCAAGCAGCGCTCCCACCTTCCAGATGCGGATCGCTCCCAACAGGCCCACGGCAGCCGTCCTTCCTGAGAGCCGTGACATGGGCCGCGTGGTGCGAGCCCCATCCGGCCCACCCGCTTGCAACATTCGTAACATATCATGCCACGCCGGAGAGGCCCACGCCTCACCTGTTGTGTAGGGTCGGTCCCACGATGGCAACGCCCACCCGTCCCGCGGCACGCTTCCCCGCGGCGACTGTGCTCCGACGTATCCTCGCCTGCGGTTTCTTCATCGCCACCTTGACGGGGCTGGCGGTCATCGTCGTCGGCAATGCGGCCATCGCCCGCGCCACCGGGCCCTCCTGGAAGGTGGTTGTCAGCCCCGACGCGCTGGGAGCAGGCACGATGCTGCGTGCCGCTGCGGCCGTCCCGGGGGCGAAGCAGGTATGGGCGGTCGGTGGCACTGAGAAGGGGCAGACGGTGACGGCGCTGCTCAGCGGCGGGCATTGGGCGCTGGTTCCGAGTCCGAGTCAGGGCCGAGGCGATCGCCTGGACGCGGTCAGCGCCTACTCGACCTCGTTCGCGGCCGCGGTCGGCTACCACGTGAACAAGTTTGGTCTGTGGCAGCCCCTGGCGTTGATCTGGAACGGCTCGTCGTGGCAGACCACAAAGCTGGCGAGCAAACCGCACCGCAACTTGGCGCTGGAGGTCGTCGCCGCCACCTCCCCGACGAGCGCGTGGACGCTTGCCAACGGGCGGCTCTACCAGTGGGACGGCACGGCATGGAGGTCGGCTGCGCTGCCGCACATCGAAGGCGCCACTGGCGAGCGTCTCACCGTGCTCGCCCGCGTGCCCGGCACCAGCAGGCTGGTCGCCCTCGGACACGCCACCGTGAACGGCTCGGGGTACAGGTTTGTCGCCACCGACGACGACGGCGTGTGGACGGTGACGGACGCGCCCGCGGCCGTCAAGCCGGTCGGGCGCATGGCCGCGACGTCGGCCGGGTTTTGGGGTGTGGGCGCCGTGCGCTACACCGACCCCGGAGGGCCCAGCGGGCTTCTTCCGTACGTCGCGAACTGGGCGGGCGGTGCCAGCTGGACAGGTCAGACGCTCGGTCTGTACCCGGGCACAATCGCCTCCTACCTCACGAACGCTACGACCGTGCCAGGCAGTGCCGACGTGTGGGCCGTCGGCAGCGCGGACTTCCAGGACGCCGACGGCGAAGGATTGTTTGAGCACTGGGACGGAACATCATGGACCGCCGGGCTCCCACCCGATGTCGACCCCCACGACGGCGCCTACACCGTGGTGGCGGGGATCGCCGCCCTCGGCCCGCAGAATCTGTGGGCCGTCGGTTGGACCGAGAGCGGCACCCTGATCCTCCACTACAGCTAGCGCCTACAGGCGGCCGGGAAGCAGCGGCAGCCCGCCCGTCGCGTCGGTCTCGACGCTCCAGAACGTGCCGGTGCGCTGGTCGGCGTGGATCTCCGCCACCGCGGTGGCCGTCACGTAGAGCGTCGGGCCGTCGAAGATGCAGTTGGTGGCGTGCTGGCCGAGCACGATCTCCTCCAGCACCTCGCCCTCCGCGGACAACACCGTGACGCCGCCCGAGATGGTGGTGCAGACGAACGCGCGGCCGTCGGCCGCGAACGCCATGCCGTCGGGGACGTGGTCGTCGCTGAGCTGGCAGAAGGTGGTCGCCGTGCCGTCGTCGAGCCGGCAGACGCGATGACCCATGGACTCGGTCCAGTACATCCGCCCCTGCGCGTCGAACGCGATGCCGTTGGGGTACACCTCAGGCCGCTCCATCACGAACTCGCCGCCGGTCGAGTCGAGCACGAACAGCCGGCCCGGCGCCCGCACCTCGAAGCGATCGTCCTGCTCCGTGCCCGAGTCGGTGAACCACAGCCGGCCGTCGGGACCGAAGGCGAGGTCGTTGGGACCGGCCAGGTCGTAGCCGCCGATGGCCGCGGAGAGCAGCTCCACCGACCCGTCCGTGCTGACGCGCTGGATGCCGGCCACGGCGCTCTGGTCGGGGCTGCCGGGCACGTTCCCACCCTGGGTGACGTAGATCGCGCCGTCGCTGCCCAGCACCGCGCCCCACGGCGATCCGCCGGTGGTGGCGAAGGTGGACATCGCCCCGTCCTTCCACCGGAGCAGCTCCCCGGTGTTTCCGTCACAGAGAACGACGGAGCCGTTGCTCATGATCACGGGGCCTTCGGGGAATCCAAGGTTCGAGGCGAGCAGCGTCCCTTCCACGGCACAATCCTTTCGGTCGGAGGCTTCCGCCCCAGAAGTGGTGTGTCAAAATACTGGCGTTGCACGACCGGCGTCGCATCCGAGACGAGAAGCGCTCACTCCCCTGCAGCGCCGGCCAGGAAGGCTCGCAGCTCGCCGGCGTCGGCCGGATCGAGCGCGGGCGGCTGGGCGACGCCGTAGCGGGCGAGCGCCTCGGCCAGCCCGGGGTGCGAGCCGACCACGGCGAGCCGGTAGCCGTGGCGGGAGAACTCCTCGGCCTGCTCGGCGGCCTGGTCGAGCAGCGGGCCGGCGACCTCGTCGGGATAGTCCGCCGCGGGCAGCTGGATCGCGCCCCAGTCCTCGTCCTGGAGCACGGCCAGCGCGTCCAGCCCACCGGCGGCCGGGTTCAGCAGCTCGCCCGCCACCAGCGCCACCCGGAACCCGCGCAGGTCGCCGTCCACCTAGCCGTCCATCAGCGCGCGCAGCGCGACCCGCTCGGCGGCTGGATCGAAATCGGGGAGCTGGTGCGAGATGCCCATCGCCCGCGGAGCGTCGATCCCGCGCTCGGCGAGCTCGGCGGTGATCTCCTCCATGAAGATCCCGCTGCCGGGCGACAGCTCGGAGGCGTCGTCCGGCCACTCCGGCCTGCCGCCGCGCTTCGGGTCGGAGCTGGTGATGTGGACGCCCATCGAGGGGCTGCCCTCGATGCCGACCAGGATCACATCGTCGCCGCGGCGCACGTGCACCTCGATCGCGCCCGCGACGGCCGCGGCGATGCGCCGGCAGTGGCGGCGGTACGCGGTGGTGTCGAGCTGCTCCTTGACCGCCCAGAAGCGGTGCAGGCCGGTGAAGGCCAGCTCGGGGCAGGGCATCTGCTCGATCCGCCACCCGCGCTCGCGAAGCTCCTCGACCAGGGGCGAGTAGACGCCGGGGCAGCGGGCGCCGCCGTCCGTCTTCGAGTTCTGGTTGAGCAGGCAGTGGGCGACGAAGGCGACACCGGGCATCCGGTCAGTCTACAAGCGGGATGGGAGGCGAAATGAGCCGCAGCGCGATCGTGACGGGGGCGTCGTCGGGCATCGGCAGGGCGATCGCGGTGCGCCTCGCGGACGATGGATTCGACGTCGTCCTGGCCGACGTGCGCCGCGACCCGATCACCGGCGGTGAGCCGACGGCCACCCTGATCGAGAGCCGTGGCGGCAGCGCCGTGCACGTCGACGCCGACGTTGCCTCCGAAGGCGACTGCCAATCTCTCGTCGACGAGGCCGTGCGCCGCACCGGCTCGCTGGACGTGGTCGTCAACAACGCGGCGATCGCCGGCGTTCGCTCCAAGTCGCTGCTCGACACCGAGCCCGCGGACTGGGATGCGATCATGGCCGTCAACCTGCGCGGGCCGTACCTGCTGTCCCGCGCGGCGGTGCGGCAGATGCTGACCCAGCCGCTGGTCGGCGACGCCCGTGGGCGCATCGTCAACATCACCTCTCAGCACGGGATGGTCGCGTGCCCAGGGCACTTCGGCTACACGACGAGCAAGGGCGGCCTGGTGCAGATGACGCGACAGATCGCCGTGGACTACGGCCCACAGGGGATCCTCTGCAACGCGGTCGCACCCGGCAAGATCGTCACCGGCGCCGCCGGCGATCTCAGCGCCGACGAGTCCGGGCTCGCGTACGTGCGATCGCGGACGCCGTTTGCCCGGCTGGGCCGCGCCGAGGACGTCGCCTCGGCCGTTGCGTTCCTGGCGACCGAGGCCAGCTACGTGAGCGGGATCAACCTGATGGTCGACGGCGGCTGGATGGCCTACTGATGAGCCGGTTCTTCTGGCTGCGCGATGGGCTTGCGATCGACGGCGGCCGGCTGCGCATCGCCGGCCGCGACGCCGAGGGACTGGCCCGCGAGCACGGGACGCCGCTCTACGTCTACGACCTGGGCCGGGTGACCGCGAAGGCGACCGCGCTGCGAGACGCGCTGGCCGGCGCGGGGCTGCGCCCGACCGTCCGCTTCGCGCTCAAGGCGAACCGCGCGCCCGAGATCCTCGAGGTGCTGCGCGGGCTGGGCGTGGGCATCGACGCCAGCTCCCCGGGCGAGGTCGAGTTCGCACTGGCGGAGGGGTTCTCACCCGGCGAGATCAGCTTCACCGGCACCAACGTCTCCGACCGCGACCTCGACGTGCTGGTGCCGAGCGGAGTGCACATGAACCTCGACCTGCTCAGCCAGCTGCGCCGCTACGGTCGCCGCGCCCCGGGCACCGCGGTCGGGTTGCGGGTCAACCCGCGCGCGGGCGGTGCCTACGGCGGTGGCGGCGAGACGCTGTACAGCGGCGATCGCCCGACCAAGTTCGGCATCTACGAGGAGGGGCTGGACGAGGCGGTCGCCATCGCCCGTGGGCATGGGCTGACGATCGACACCGTGCACATCCACGTCGGGGACGGCTTCCTCGACGACGGCCTGCCCGGCTTCGAGCAGGCGGTGGAGCGGGCCGCGGCGCTGGCGCGCAGGCTGGTCGAGGCCGGCTGCCCGATCCGCGAGGTCAACACGGGCGGCGGCCTGGGCGTGCCGCAGGCGCCGGGGGAGCGCCCCCTCGACCTGGACGCGTACGCCGCCGTGCTCGCCCGCCATCTCGGTCCCCTGGACGTCGCCGTGGGCTGCGAGCCGGGCGATTTCCTGGTCAAGGACGCCGCGATCCTGCTGTGCGAGGCGATTACGGTGGAGGACCGGCTGGGCACGACGTTCGTCGGCCTGGACGCGGGCTGGAACGTGATGCCCGACCGCTTCGTCTACGGCGTCTCACCAGACATCGTGCTGTGCCGTGCCGTGGACGCCCCTGTTGCCGCTGCGGTGACGGTCGCGGGGCACATCAACGAGGGCGACGACCTGTTCGCCGAGGGCCACGAGATGCCCGATGTCCGGGAGGGCGACATCCTGGCGATGATGGACGTCGGCGGCTACCACCAGGCGATGAGCAGCACCCACTGCCTGCGGCCGCACGCGCGTGCGCTGGTTCTCTAGGACGTGACGACGAGCTTGCGGTGCGTGCCGGTGCGCTGGCGGTCCCACGCCTCGGCGGCGCGCTCGAGCGGGTAGACGTCGATGTCGACCTGGAGCCGACCGGCACGGGCGTGCTCGATCATCGTCCGGTGGGCGGCGGCCATCTCGTCGATCGGCGTCTCGAACACCGAGTGGCCGAGGATGTCGAGCCGCTTGCCGCGCACGGCGGCCGACCTCAGCGAGACCTCGGCGCCGGCCGACTGGCCGAGGTTGACCAGCCGCATCCCGGGCGCCGCGACGGCCATCGCCGCCAGCGCCGGCGGGCCCCAGAGCGGATCGACGACCAGGTTCGGCGGGCCGTCGGGGAAGGCATCGCGGAACGCTTCCGCCAGGTCGTCGACCTCGCCCAGGTGGACGGCGGTGTCGGCGCCCAGTTCGAGGCAGCGCTCCAGCCGACCCGCGTCGCGGCCGGCGGCGACGACGCGCGCCGCGCCCAGCAGCCGGGCGGCCTGCACCGCCACCATGCCGACCGTGCCGGTCGCCCCCAGCACCAGCACGTTGTCTCCCTGAGCTATGCGACCGCGCCACTCGACGGCAGTCCAGCCCGCGCACCCGGCGATGCCCAGCGCCGCCGCGACCGCGTCGTCGTCGCCATCGGGCAGCGCCCACATCACCGGCTCGCCCGAGGTGAACCGCTCTGCCATCGAGCCGTCAGACATGAGCGCGTACACCCGCGTCCCGGTGGCGAACCGCTCGCCCTCGATCACCCGCCCGACGCCCTCGCGTCCGGGCACGAACGGCAGCGGCGGATGGCCGCCGTAGAACGAGCCCGAGGCGATTGTCAGGTCGACCGGGTTGATCCCTGCCGCGCACATCTCGATCAGCGCCTTGCCGGGGCCGCGCACCGGATCGGGCGGGTCGCCGAAGACCGGCGTGGCACCCAGCTCGTGCACCACGATCCCACGCATCAGCTCAGCAGCCCCTTCGCGAGCCCGCCGTCCACCAGCACCGTGATCCCGCTGATGTACGCCGCGCGGGTCGAGCAGAGGAAGGTGACCGCGTCCGCGATCTCCTCGGGCTCGCCGAACCGGCGCGCCGGGATGATCGCCTCGTCGCTGTGCCGCGCGGCGGCCGGGTCGTCGCCCGACGCGTAGAGGTTCGTCATCCGTTCGGTGTCGATGAAGCCGGGCGCGATCGAGTTGACCGTGATCCCGTTCGGACCCTCATCCTGCGACAGCGTCTTGGCCCAGCCGGTCACCGCGGGACGGTAGGCGTTCGACAGCAGCAGCCCCTCACTCGGCTCCTTGACGGACGATGAGGTGATGTTGACGATTCGCCCGCGGCCGCTCTCGCGCAGCCGGGGCAGCGCCAGCCGGGTGAGGCGCAGCGCCGACATCATCGTCAGCTCCCAGGCGGCCCGCCAGCCGTCGTCGTCGAAGTCCTCGAACCCGCCCGCGGGCGGCCCGCCGGTGTTGTTGACGAGGATGTCGAGCCTGCCGAAGCGCTCGTCCGTGCGGTCGACCAGCGTCCGCAGCGCGGCCGGGTCGGTCGCGTCGCCGGCGACCGCGAGCGCGCCGGCGCCCGTCCCCAGCGCCTCGATCTCCGCCACCGCCTCGTCCAGCAGCTCGGCCCGCCGCGCGAAGAGGGCGACGCTGCACCCCTCCGCGGCCAGCGCCGTCGCGCACGCCCTGCCCATGCCGGACGAGGCTCCGCCGACGATCGCCACGCACCCCTGCAGACCCAGATCCACGCCGCCCCTCAGTCCATGACAACCATTATGATGGCGCGAGTCTACCGGACCGAATCGATGCCCCTGCAGACCAGTTCCCCCGGCGCGACGCGCGCGATGGAGCGGCTCGAAGAGCTCGCCCGGATCGGCCGTGCGCCCGGTGGCGGCACCACCCGCGGAGGTCTCAGCGCCCTCGAGCAGGAGGCGTGCGAGTTGGTCGCAGCGTGGATGCGCGAGGCCGGCCTCGAGACCTCGACCGACGGCGCCGGCAACCTGTTCGGGCGCCGTGCCGGAGCCGCGGGCCGCGGGATCTGGGCTGGCTCGCACCTCGACACGGTGCCCAGCGGAGGCGCGTTCGATGGGCCGCTCGGCGTGCTGGCCGCACTGGAGGCGGTCGCCGCTCAGGCCGACGGGACCGACGCGACCGTCGTCGTCTTCCGCGACGAGGAGGGCTGGCGGTTCGGCCGGGGCTGCTTCGGTAGCCGCGCCGTCTGCCGCGACCTGGACGACCGCGATCTGGGGGCGACCGACGCCGACGGCGTGACCGTGGGAGAGGCGCTGGCGGCGCTGGGCCACGCCGGCGTCGCGGCGGCCGCGGAGCCACCGGCGACATACGTCGAGGTGCACATCGAGCAGGGCCCGGTGCTGGACCGCGAGGACGTGCCGCTGGCCGCCGTCCGCACGATCGCCGGCATGGCGGGGTTCATCGTCCGCTTCGACGGCGTCTCCGGCCACGCCGGGACTGTGCCGATGGACGAGCGCCGCGACGCACTGGCCGCCTGCGCCTCGTTCGCCCTGCGCCTGCGCGACCTCGCTGTGGAGATCCCCGATGCGGTTGCCACGGTGGGCGACGTGCGGATCGCCGATCCCGCCTCGAACAGGATTCCCGGCGCCGTCGAGGCGACCGCCGACGTGCGCGCGCCCGATCGGGCAAGACTGGCCGCCCTGTGCGATGCCGTCCCCGCGGCCGCCGCCTCGGCCGCGCTGCGCCACGGCTGCGGCGTGGACGTCTCGTGCGCGTGGCGCGACGAGCCGGTACCGCTCTCGACACGTGTGCAGGAGGCGACCCGGGCGGCGGCCGCCGGGCTTGACATCGGACTGCTCGACCTCGCGTCGGGTGCCGGGCACGACGCCGGCGTGCTGGCGGCGGCCGGCGTGGACAGCGGCATGGTGTTCGTCCGCAGCCGCAACGGTGGCGTCAGCCACCGGCCGGACGAGCTGACCGACGAGGCAGACGTGGCGGCGGCGATCGCGGTGCTGACGGCGACGCTGGGGCGGCTGGCGTGAGCACGCCGGACCGCCTGCCCTCGGCCCGCTCCGAGCAGCGCCGCCGCGAGGCCTGCGATGCCGCCGTCCGCGTGATCGTCCGCAACGGCCTCCAGGTGACGACGCTGCGCGACATCGGCCGCGAGGCGGGGTTCACCACCGGCGTCCTCATGCATCACTTCCCCGACAAGGCGGCCGTGATCTCGGCCACCTTCGCCGCCGTCTCGGACGACTTCATCGCCGAGGCCGGGCGGCGGCTGCGGGGCGCCTCCTCGCCGACCGACCGGCTGGTGGAGCTGGTCGCGGTCGCGTTGCCCGCGAGCGACGCACGGCGCGCCGAGTGGCGGGTGTGGTCGGAGATGTGGACGTACGCCGGCCGCGACCCCGAGTTCGCCGCGCAGGTGGTGGCGACCGACGCCCGGTGGGAGGCTGAGATCGCCGCGGTGCTGGAGGACGCGCGCGCGGCGGGCGTGATTCGCGACGTGGACGTCGCGGCGGAGACGGCGCTGCTCGCGCGGCTGGTGGACGGCCTCGGCATGCGTGCCTGGCTGACCGGGCGCTGGGACGAGGCGCGACTGCTGCTGGTGCGGCACGTCGCGACGCTCGGCGTCGCCGACGAGGTGCTGGAGCGGATGCGCGAGCCCGCGCCCACGAGCGGCGGAGGGATGGCATGAGCGAGCGGCGCACGATCATCGCCGGCGGGACGCTGGCCACCGAGGCCGCGGTGCTCGCGGCCGATCTCGTGATCGAGGACGGGCGCGTCGCCCAGATCGCCGACCGCGGCACGGCCGAGGGCGGGGCGGACGAGCTGATCGACGCGACCGGGCTGGTCATCCTGCCCGGCGCGGTCGATCCCCACGCGCACTTCGAGGACCCCGGCCACACCGAGCGCGAGGACTTCACCACCGGCACGATGTCGGCCGCCGCCGGCGGCATCACCACCGTGATCGAGCACCCGCTCACCTACCCGCCGGTGACGACGGCCGAGCTCTACCGCGAGAAGCGGGAGATGGCGAAGGCCAAGGTCGTGATCGACTTCGGCCTGTGGGGCGCGCTCACCCCTCCGTCGATCCCCGAGATCGCCGCCCAGTGGCGGGAGGGCGCGGGCGGCTTCAAGGCGTTCATGCCGATCTCCGACCCCTCCTACCCGAACGTGACCGACGCCGAGTTCCTGGAGGGGATGCGCGAGGTGCTGGCGGTCGGCGGCCTGGTGCTGGTGCACGCCGAGAGCGACTCCCTGCTGCAGGCCGGGCTGACCCGGATGCGGGCCGAGGGGCGACGCGACCCGATGGCCCACCACGAGTCGCGGCCGCCGTTCGTCGAGGAGGAGGCGGTCCACCGCGCGCTCTACCTGGCCGCGCACGCCGGCGTCCGCATCCAGATCGTGCACGTGTCGAGCCCCGTCAGCGCCGACCTGGTGCGGCGCGAGAAGGCCGAGGGGCGGCCGGCGACGATGGAGATCTGCCCGCACCACCTGCTGCTCGACCTGGACGACCTCGTCCGCCTCGGCCCGTACGGCGTCTGCGCCCCGGCCCTCCGCGACCGCGCGCTGGTCGAGCGGCTGTGGGACGCGGTGCTGGACGGCACCGCCGACTGCCTCGTCTCCGACCACGCCGCGTACACGCTCGAGGAGAAGGAGCCGGGATGGCAGGACATCTTCCTGGCGCCGCTCGGCTGCCAGGTGATCCAGGAGACCGTGCCGCTGGTGCTGGACGAGGCGTTCCACCGCCGGGGCATGCCGCTGGAGCGGTTCGTGCGCTTCTCCTCGTCCAACGCGGCCCGCATCGCCGGCCTGCACCCGCGTAAGGGCAGCCTTCTGCCCGGCGCCGACGCCGACCTCGTCCTCTACGACCTCGACACCGAGTGGGTCGTCGACAGCAGCTCCCAGCAGTTCTCCAAGAACCCGTGGTCGCCGTTCGACGGGCGCCGCGTCCGCGCCCGGGCGGTGCGGACGATGGTGCGCGGCGAGACGGTGTTCGCGGACGGCGAGATCCTCGCCACCCCCGGCTCGGGCAGATTCCTCTCGTGCCACGACGACTACTCGCTGGCGGGCGACCGCCGGACAGCGGCGACAGGATGACGGAGGCACGCATGTTCAGGCTCGGCCTGCTCAACCCCAACACCGACCTGCGCTACACGACCGCCATGCGCGACGTCGCGCTGGCCGCGCTGCCCGACGGCTGCGAGGTGTCGGCGGCGTCGCCGGAGCGGGGCCCGTGCTCGATCGAGAGCGAGGTCGACAGCGTCGTCGCCGCCGCCGAGGTGGTGGCGCTGATGCGCGCGCTGCCCGACCAGGACGCCTACCTGATCGCCTGCTTCGGCGATCCCGGGCTCGAGGCGGCGCGGGAGTTGACCGAGTCGCCCGTGGTCGGCATCGGCGAGGCGGCCTACCAGGCGGCGATGATGGTGGGGAAGCGCTTCGCGGTGATCACCACGCTGTCGCGCGGCATCCCCGCGATCGAGGACTCGCTCGACCGCCAGGGCGTGGGGTCGCGCTGCGTCGGCGTCGTCCCGCTGGGCATCGCCGTCGCCGAGCAGGGCGCCGGCTACCCGGCCACGACCGAGGCGATCATCGAGGCCGGCCGCCGCGCGGTGGCCGAGCGCTCGGCCGATTCGCTGGTGCTCGCCTGCGGCAGCATGGCGGACGTCGCCGACGTGGTCAGCGAGGCCGTCGCCGTGCCGGTGTGCGAGGGCGTGTCCTTCGGCGCGATGCTCGCGTTCTCGCTGTGGAGCTGCGGGCTTCGCACGAGCAAGGCCGGGGCGTACGGCTGGCCCGAGCCGATCGACTACGTCGGGATGCCCGGGTTCGGCGGCTGACCGGTGCGGGCCGCCGCGTTCCGCGAGTACGGCGGCCCGCAGGTGCTGCGCTGGCAGGAGGTGGAGGATCCGCCCCTCGGCGCGCACGACGTGCTGGTCGAGGTGCACGCCTGCGGCGTCAACCACAGCGATCTCGACTCGCGGGCCGGCACGTCGCGCTGGCCGTTCGCGATGCCCTGGGTGCTCGGCGCCGAGTTCGCCGGGCGGGTCGCCCAGATCGGCGCGACGGTGGACGGCGTCGCGGTGGGCGACCCGGTGACGGCGCACCAGCAGTACGCCTGCCGGACGTGCGCGGCCTGCATGCGCTGGCGCCCCGACCTGTGCGAGCGGTTCACGGTGTTCGGCACCGACCGCTGGGGCGGCTACGGCGAGCTGGTCGCCGTGCCGGCCCGGGCGATCCTGCCGCTGCAGGGCGCCGATGACTTCGTCACCGCCGCGGCGGCGCAATGCGTCGTCAGCACGGCCTGGTCGATGGTCGTCTCGGTCGCGTGCATCCGCCCGGGCGAGACGGTGCTGGTGCCGTCCGCCTCCGGCGGCGTGGCCGGCGCCGCCGTGCAGGCGGCCGCCATCGCCGGGGCCCGCGTGATCGCCTCGGTGGGCACGCCGGAGAAGGTTGAGCCGGTGCGCGCGCTGGGCGCCGACGTCGTCTTCTGCTACCGGGACACGCCGGTCGCCGATGCGGTGGCGGAGGCGACGGACGGTCGCGGCGTGGACGCCGTGGTGGACACCACGGGTGGCCCGCGGTTCAGCGAGCACCTGGCCGCGATGGCGGCGGACGGCCGGCTGGTCACGTGCGGAGCGCACGCGGGCGAGGTCGTCCCGCTGGACATCATCGAGCTCTTCCGCCACGGCCACCGCATCCTCGGCTTCCGCGTCGCCACGCCGGACGAGATCCGCGACGCCCTGCGGATGGCGCTGGAGGGCCGGATCACGGTGCCGGTCGACCGCACGTTCCCCCTGTCCGAGGCGGCCGCGGCGCACGCCTACATGGACGAGCGGCGGCACGTCGGCAAGATCGTGCTGGTGCGGCCGTGACCGTCTGCTATCTGGCCCACTGCCTGCTCAACGCGAACGCCAAGGTGGACGAGGGCGCCCGTTGCGCCGGGGTCTACTCGCCCGTCGTCGAGGTGCTGCGCGAGCACGGCTGCACGATCCGGCAGATGCCGTGCCCCGAGCTGGCGTTCGCCGGCACACGCCGGTTCTGGGCGGTGCGCGAGCAGTACGACACGCCGGCCTTCCGCGCGCACTGCGAGCGCCTGGCGGGGCCGATCGCGAACCAGATCCGGGTCGACCTGGCGGCGGGGCGCCGCGTGCTGATCGTCGGCATCGACGGCAGCCCCTCGATGGGCGTGGAGGTGACGGCGGCCAGCGACGAGTGGGGCGGGCGACCCGACAAGCCGCGCGACGAGGACTACCCGGTCACGCCCGGCCCGGGGCTGTTCACCGAGACGCTGCTGCGGCTGCTGGCCGACCTCCGGCCCCGTGTGCGGGTCGTCGGCATCGGCCAGGATCTGTTCGACTATGACGAGCCGGCCGAGATGGCCAGGCTGGGCGGTGCGGTGGCCGGTGCGGGGTGACCGTCGGTCGCGCCGGGTCGCCGTCGTGCCGGACGCGGTGGTCAACCCGGCGCCAGGCGACCGTGACCGGTTGGCCGAGCTGGCCGAGGCGGGCTGGGGCGTGGTCGCGCTGTGCCCGCCGGCCCTCGAGCCGGACGTGGCCGCGGCCTGGCTGGTGCCGATCGTCGAGCAGGTCGTCACCTTCCTGGACGACGGCTACCTGGTCGCCCGCTACCCGGCCGACGGAGACCCCGAGATGGAGCGCTTCACCGCCGCGCTTGCCGCGGCGGGCCGCGAGGTCACGGACGTCGTGGCAGTCTGAGCGCGCCGTCGCGCAGGATCGCGTGGACGCCCTTCGCGTCGTTCACGATCTGCGTCACGTGGAGGTCGACGGCGACGCTCGCCAGCGCCAGCGCGTGGCTGCGGCCGAGCCCATGCTCGCGCTCCATCAGGTCGAGCATCGTCTGAAGCGCGAGGTCGGCGGCGACGTCGAGGTCGTGGTCGAACCCGAACGCGATCCACGCGTCCGCCGTGCGCGCCACCGGCATCCGCAGCCCGAGGTCGCGGCGCACGTCCACGGTCAGCCGCGCCTCCGCGACGGGCGTCTCGATCGCGGTGCCGGACACCTCGCCGTCGCCCTGCGCCGCGTGCGCGTCGCCGGCTGAGAGCAGCGCCCCGTCCACCTCGACGGGCAGGAACAGCGTCGTCCCGGCGACCAGGTCGCGGCAGTCGATGTTGCCGCCGCAGCGGCGGGGCGGGATCGTCGAGTGGATGCCGGGCCCGGCCGGCGGCATGCCGATCACGCCCAGGAACGGCGCCAGCGCGACCTCGACTCCGTGGTCGTCCGTCCCCGTCGCCCGCTCGGCGTCGAGTTCCCAGACCAGCGGCCCTTCGTCCAGGTAGGTGGCGCCCCACTCACGCGGCCGCACCTCGTCGGTGCGCACCACCAGCGTGTCGCCCGCGCGGACGCCGCGCACCGCCACCGGGCCCGCCAGCGGGTGGCCGCTGTCGAGCTCCGGATCGACCTCGGCGAAGTACGGCGCGACCCGCTCCCAGTTCCAGAGCGCGTCGAGCGCCTGGAAGCGGATCGAGTCGCCCGGGTCGATCGTGATCACGGGCTCGAGATCCCGCGAGAAGTGCCCGTGGACGGCGGCCCGCTCGAAGGGGATGTCGTGCAGCAGCGGTCAGCCGCCGCCGTAGGTGATGACCAGATCCGATGCGAGCCCGAGCAGGTAGCCGAGCACGAGGCCGGTCAGCACGAACTGCGTGCTCAGCCTGCGGGACGCGCTCGTCCAGATCTGCCCGACCACGTACAGGATGGCGCCCGCTGCGAGCGCGAAGAAGCAGATCTCGAGCACGGGCGAGGTCACCCGATAGCCGACCAGGGTGCCCAGGAACGTCGGGCCGCCGCCGATCAGCCCGGCGGCCAGGATCCAGCGCCACGACGGGCGGACGTTGCCCAGTGGGCCGACGATGCCGAAGCCCTCGGTCGCGTTGTGCAGTGCGAAGCCGATGATCAGCGTCGTCGCCAGGGCGACCTCGCCGGCGCGGGCGGACACGCCGATCGCGAGGCCCTCCGAGAAGTTGTGCAGGCCGATCGCAAAGGCGATGACCATGCCCAGCGTCAGCGACGCCTTCTGCGCCTCGTTCAGCAGCTCGCCCGAGTTGGGCGCGCCCGCCGAGACCGCCCCGGCGCTGCCTCCGGCCATCGGTGGCAACGGGCGCCGGCGCATCAGCGTACGCTCGACCGCCGCCAGCCCCAGCGCACCGACCGAGAACCCGGCGACCATCATCACGCCACGCACGGCGAACTCCGACCAGCCGCCGCCGTCCTTGGCGGTCAGCAGCGCCTCCTCGAGGATGTCGTGGGCCGCCGACAGCACGTCCCAGAAGATGAACAGGAGGATCCCGGCGGCCAGCACCGAGAGGAAGGCGCGGGTGCGCGCGGACAGCCCTTCGAGCCGCCCGACGGGCAGTCCCAGGAAGATCGTGAAGCCGGCGATCGCGCCCAGCACAGCTGCTCGTTCAGGACTCACTTAGGGCACCCTAAGTCGAGGGCGCGGCGCTGTCAACCGGGAGGTGCCGCTGGTTACTCGGCGTCGGACCCGGGGTGACCGCGCAGGAAGCGCTCGATCTCGCGTGCCAGGTCGTCGCCGCTGGGCAGCTGCTCCTCGCCCAGCTCTCCGCTGATCGCCTCCAGCCGGGACACGGTCTCGCGCAGCATCGCGTCGCCGGCTGCGGCGGCGTCGTACCGCGCCCGCTGCTCCTGCTCCTCCTCGACGAGGGCGCCCACGTCCAGCGGCACCTCGAGGTGCGCGGCCAGCCGTTCCAGCAGCGCGATGCTGGCCGCCGCGTAGCCGACGCTGGCGTAGGGCGGCACCTGCGCGAAGAATCCGACCGCCGGGGTACCCAGCGCGCTGACCGCCATCTCCATCGCCGATACGGCCGCCGACGGCACCCGCAGCAGGCCGCTGGGGCCGGGCCGCTCGGGGCCGCCCAGCAGCCCGGGCTGGGACTCGGTGACGATGATCGGCACCGGTCGGGTGTGCGGGACGGCGGCGGGCACGGCGCCCAGGCTCACCCACTGCGAGACCGAGAGCATCCGGCACAGGCGCGCGACGTCCTCGGTCAGCTCCTGCCAGCGCAGGTCGGGCTCGGCGCCGGAGAAGACGAGCAGGTCGCGGCCGGACGCGGTGACGTGGCGGATCGCGAGCTCCGGCCAGCGCAGTTCCGACAGCCGGCCGTCCTCGACGTCCAGCACCGGCCGGCGCGAGCGGTAGTCGAAGATCGCGTCGCCGTCGAAGGTGGCGACGACGTCGCCTCCCTCGGCAACCTGGGCCACCGCCTGCGATGCCGCCTCGGCGGCATCGACCCAGCCGTCGAACGAGGCGATCAGCACCGGGTCGGTCAGGGGCGGTAGCTCGTCGGCAAGGCGGTACAGCGGCATCGGTGGGCAGGATACGCGGCCCACGGCCCGTCGGTTCTAGGAGGCGTCCGGCACGACCGCCATGACGATCGTTGTGGCCGGTCCGCCCAGCCGCATGTCCACGCGGGCGCTGACGTACGCGTAGGCCTCGAACGGCTCCATGCCGAGGGCGCCGACCAGGTGGTCGTAGGCGTCGTCCAGGGCGAGCTGGTGGGCGTCGGCATAGCTGTCGGCCATGCCCAGGAAGAACGTCTCCGACCCGCGCCGCAGCCGCGGGAAGCGCAGCGTCAGGCCCCGGTCGACGCCGATCCGCAGCGTTGCCTCGCCGGCCGCCTCCAGGCTCACCCAGGTCGGCTCGGCGGTGCCCATCGCCGCGTGCAGGTCGCCCATGCTGAGCAGCCCGCCCGGCACGTTGACCGGCAGGAAGAGCGTCGTGCCGGGCTCCATCTCGCGCAGGTCCATGTTGCCGCCGTGCGGGTAGGCGGGCATGAACGTGGACGCGCTGCCCTCCGCGGGAGCGGTGCCGATGCAGCCGATCATGGGCCGGGCGGGCACGGTCTGCGAGCCGATCCGCACGCGGTCGCCCTCGACCGTCGCCTCCATCACGCGTGGCGCGTCCGTCCGAGCGCCGAGGCCGCCGAACCCGGGCAGCCACACCGACCACGCGCGGCGCACGCTGACGTCCAGGATCTCGACCTTCAGCGCGTCGCCCGGCATCGCGCCGCGGACGGCGACCGGCCCGGTGACGCGGTTGAAGTTCTCCAGCCCGATGTCCTCGACCGCCTCGCCCTTCGACAGCCGCTCGTATGCGACATCCGACGTGCGGAACGTCACCGTCTCGCCCGGCTCGATCTCGAGCGCCGGCGCGATCGAGGCGTCGAAGGCGACCGCGAAGCTCTCGGCGTCCACCACATGCGTCATCGCCGGCGAATCTACCAGGGCGTGACGCGGGTCGGCACACCGATCTTCCCGCGCTGCCAGTCCGCCACTTGTCGTTCCGATGAATGACATGTGGTCTCCGTGACACCCATGTGACGCGTCCGCCGACCCGCCACGGCCAGGACTGGCTGGCCGCGACCGATCCTGCTCGTCCTCCCAGGAGAAGGACGAGCAGGATCTCTCATGGTCGACACCCCGGGGAGCGGCTACGCATGGCTGGTCACTCCCCGCCACTTGTCGTTCCGGTGGATGACAATTGAGGTTCGTGACCGTCCCGAGTAGAACGCGCGGATTTCTTGAGGAACCGGGCGGAATCGGCCCTGGATGGAGGGAATCGGCGATGGTCGAGGCCGATCCGGGTGCGGGTCGCCACGGGTGCGGTGTTGAGCCGCGCGCAGAGTCGCTGGCAGGCTGGCGGCATGTACCTGGCGACGCTTTACAAGGCTCGGAACGTTCCGGTGAAGAGCCCGGTCTGCGCGATCTGCGTAGAGCGGACCCGGGGGAGGACCGTCCGGGTCGAGCTCGGCTACGGCGTGTCGGTCAACCTCTGCGCCGGCCACGCCGACCCCGAGTTCCAGCAGCGCCGCAATGGCCGTGACTTCGTGCTCACCCTGATGCGGCTCTGGCAGGCCCACGGCTGCCTCACCGCCAACCGCCACAAGGCCCTCGCCGCGCACGAAGCACGGCTGCGAACACCCACGCCGAACAGGCCACTGCCCGGCTCGTACGCCTGGCCGGAGCTGCGACGGCGCGCCGAGCGTGCCTACGCCGCCGGCCACCACCCGACCATCGTCGCAACACGGCTCCGCGACCACCTCGAGGGCTGCCCAGCCCACCCACCGAGCCCAAGGACGTTCCACCGCTGGCACGCGCAGCGCCGCTGGTCGCTTCCGCCGCCTGTCGGCGTGTGACCGATCGGCGGGTCGAGGAACAGCAGCAAGACGGAAGCGGCCCCGGACCCGGTCGTGCCGCACCAGACCTGTGTCTTTGCTGCCTGCTCCTCATGGCGACCTCAATCGATCCCTAGCACGATCCACGTTTGGCAGGGCGGCTCCACTGGGCACGGGTGCGGCGCAACGACCGGAAGGAACGTGCCACATGAGTATCGCTGGCTCACTCGTCCTCATCGCCGTCGGCGCCATCCTGCGCTGGGCGGTCACGCTCGACTCGACGATCGGTTCCACCACGATCAACTGGCATCTGGTGGGCGACGTGCTGATGGCTGTCGGCGTCGTCGGCCTCATCATCACGCTGGTCTGGATGGCGTCGACGCGCCGCCGCGTCGGCGATCCGTACGCCACCGAGCGGCCCGTGTACCCGGCCGACGAGCCGCGCGTCACGCCGTAGGCAGGGCCCGCCGGGCACGGCGATCTGGTTAACTCCGTCGCCGTGCCCGACCACCTTCAGGTGCAGCCGGTCTCCGGCCTGCGCGTGCCCAACGCCGCGGACGTGGACATGCCCGGGCTGCGCGCCGAGCGCCTCGCCCGGCTCCAGGCGGCGATGCGTGACGCCGGGGTTCCGGCCTGCCTCTTCTTCCACCCGGCGAACATCCGCTACTCCACCGGCACCAGCGTGATGGATGTGTGGGCGGCCGAGACGTTTGCCCGGCACTGCGTGGTCCCGGCCGATGGCGACCCCGTGCTGTTCGAGTGCCACACGTCGCGCGAGGTGTCCGCCCGCCACGTGCGCGACGTCCGCCCGGCGGTGACGTGGCAGTTCATGCCGTCGCGGGCGGCGCAGGTGGTGGAGGAGTGGGCGGCCGAGATGGCCGCGCTGCTGCGCGAGCTGGGGGTCGCCGAGGGGCCGCTCGGGCTCGACCGGCTCGACACCCACGGCTTCCTCGCCCTGACCGCCGCCGGCATCCGGCTGGTGGACTCGGCCGCGATCACGGCCGCCGCCCGAGACGTGAAGACGCCGCAGGAGATCGAGCTGCTCAAGATCTCCGGCGCCATCGGCGACGCGATCCTGCACGACTTCGAGCAGGCGATCGAGCCCGGCGTCCGCGAGCACGAGCTGCTGGCCGTGATGACCGAGTCGCTGGTGCGGCGGCAGGGCGAGTACGTGTTCACGCGGCTCGTCTCGTCCGGCCGCAACACCAACCCGTGGGGTAGCGAGGCGCGCGACAAGGCGGTGATGCCCGGCGACCTGGTCGCGGTGGACACCGACGCCTACGGCTACGAGGGGTACATGATCGACATCTCCCGCACGTTCCTCTGCGGCGACTGGCCGAGCGCCGGCCAGGTCGAGCTCTACCGGGTCGCCCACGAGCAGATGATCGCGATGCGGGAGACGCTGCGGCCGGGCATGAGCTACGACGCCTTCGCCCGCGCGATCCCGCCGCTGCCCGAGCGGTTCCGGGCCCAGCAATACGAGTGCATGGTGCACGGGGCGGGCCTGGAGGACGAGAGCCCGACCATCTACTATCCGGGCCAGGCGCCGAACCCGACCGACGTCGAGATCGTCCCCGGAATGGCGCTCTGCTTCGAGTGCTACGTCGGTGAGGTGGGCGGCCCCTACGGCGTCAAGCTGGAGGACGAGGTACTGGTCACCGAGCACGGCGCCGAGCCGCTCTGCACGTTCCCCTACGACGCGGCTCTGCTGGGGTTGTAGGCCCATGCCCGCCGCGCGCTTCGAGCAGCTGTCCGCCCACGTCGACCGGTTCACGCCGGACGATCGCAGCGACCGGCCGGTGCTCGGCGCCGTCCACGGCCAGGGCGGAACACTGCTCGTCGAGTCGGGCGCGTCGCCGGCCCACCTCGAGGCGTTCCTGGCGGAGCTGGACGAGCGCGGCCGCCCGCCCGCCGTGGCGATCGTGCTCACCCACTGGCACTGGGACCACAGCTTCGGATCGGCGGCGCTCGACGTGCCGGTGATCGCCCACCGCGAGACCGCCGCGGAGCTCACAGTGCAGGCGGGGTACGGCTGGTCGGACGCCGAGCTGGACGAGCGGGTGGCGGACGGCCGCGAGCTCGCCTTCTGCGGCGAGATGATGCGGGTCGAGATGCCCGATCGCTCGGACTTCCGGATCGTGGTGCCTCAGGAGACGTTCGACGACCGGCGGGTGGTCGCGCTGGGCGACGTGCGGGCGGTGATCGAGCACGTCGGCGGCGACCACGCCCCGGACTCGAGCGTGATCCACGTGCCCGAGGACGGCGTGCTGTTCCTGGGCGACTGCCTCTACCAGAAGCTCCACGCACCCGAGCCGCTGCTGACCGTGGCCGGCGTGCGCGGGCTGCTCGACCGCGTCGAGCGCTACCAGCCCGTCGTCGCCCTGGAGGGCCACGACCCCGGCATGGCCGACCCGGCCGCCTTCGCGGCCCGGCTGGCCGAGCTGCACCGCGCCGCCGACCTGGTCGAGTCGCTCGGCCGCGGGGCGGTCGAGCGCGCCGCCGGCGACGAGGATCTTGCCGAGCTGGTCGAGTTCCTGCTTGTCGGCGAAGGGGCGTGACGCAGGCCGTCTATCCTTCGGCGATGGGCTGGATCGACCCCGCCGAGGAGCTCGCCGACATCCAGCGCTGGTTCGCCCAGCGCGAGCTGGAGCTCGAGCTGTTCTCCCGCGGCGACGGGCACTGGCGGGCCATCGTCAGCACCGTCGGCGAGTCGAAGGGCACCGGTGAGTTCGTGGACGGGCTCGACGAGCTGGACGCTGCTCGCAAGGCGCAGCGCCGCCACTCGACGCGGCAGCTCCGCACGGCGCTGGACGGGCTGTCGCGGGCCGCCCAGAGCGAGGTCGTCCAGCTGATGGCGGCCGAGCTGCTGCTTGCGCGGGTCCCGCTGGGCCGCAACCGGGTGGGCCGGCGGGCGATGGTCGCATCCGCCGTCTGGATGCTCGACCCCGGCCGCCGCAGCGCCACCCGCACCGTCGGCAAGGTGGCCGGCGAGTGGACGCGGCTGAGGGTCGCTCGCCGCACCGGCTCGGACGCGAGCGGGCCGGCCGCCCCCGAGATCCTTCCCGCCGCACTGGGCGCGGCGGAGCGCGGCCTGGGCAAGATCCGCGACCGCCTGGCCGAGCAGCAGCGCCGCGGCAGCTAGCGAGCCGTTAGCCTGCGGCGCGTGCGACTGGGCCTCGTCTCCGACCTTCACCTCGCGCCACAGCCGCGCCGCGGGAGGTGGCACAACGACTACGACCACGCCGGCGTGCGCGACCGGGTGCGCGTCGCCGTGACGGCGCTCGACGCCGAGGGCATCGACCGGCTGGTCGTGCTCGGCGACCTCGCCGACGACGGCGACCAGGCATCGCTGGCGGAGGCGCTCGACCTGCTGGAGGCGTCGTCCGCACCTGTTGTCGCCTGCATGGGCAACCATGATTGCGAGGAGCGGGTGACGGCGCTGCGCGAGGCCGTCGAGGGCCGTCGCACGGAGGTCGCCGGTGTCGTGCTCTCCGACGCGGGCGACGACGAGCACGACGGGACGCTCCCCCGCGACGTCGACCCGGACGGCGTCGTGCTGAGCCACTTCCCGCTGCTGGCGACGGAGGGAGCGCTCGCCGCCGCGGGCCTGGCCCATCCGGGCGGCGTGATGAACCGCGAGGCATTGGCCGGGCAGCTGGTGGAGCGCGCGCCCGCGATCGTCCTCAGCGGCCACCTGCACGTCCGCGGCATGCTGGCCGCCGGCCCCGTGCTGCAGGTGCTCGTGCCCGCGCTGATCGAGCCCCCCTGGCAGTGCCTGGTGCTGGACGTGACCGCGGCGGCGGTGAGCGTGCGGGCCGTGCCCACGACGCCGGTGCCGGACGGCATCCGCCTGCCGGTGCTCGGCCCGGCCGAGTCCACGTGGCGGCTCGCCGGCGGCCGCTGGGTGGGCTGAGCTCCGATCATCTAGGATCGTGCTTCGCCACCAAGGGGGGGACGATGCGTCACCGGAGCAGGCGGACGGCGGGCACGATCATGACCGCGGTCGCGGTGGGGGCCGCGGCGCTGGCGGGGCCGGCGATGGCCTCGCCGGGGGATCTCGACACCGCGTTCGGCACGGGCGGCAAGGCGGAGACGTCGTTCTCCCAGCAGAATGGCGCGAACGCCGTCGTCATCCTGAGCGACGGCACGATCGTCGTCGCTGGCAACTACGGCCGCAACAGCGACTTCGCCGTCGCCCGGTTCACCGCCGCCGGGGCGCTCGATCCGGGGTTCGGCAGCGGCGGTCTGGTCACCACGTCGTTCGGCACCAAGTACGACCGCGCGCGGGCGCTCGCCGTCCAGTCGGACGGCAAGATCGTGGTGGTGGGGACGACGGGCGTCTCGCCCGGCAAGTGGGCGATCGCCCGCTACACCGCGAACGGGACGCCGGACGCGAGCTTCAGCGGCGATGGCAAGCTGACCACCAGCTTCCCGGCCGGCAGCTACCAGGGCGCGCAGGGCGTCGCCATCCAGGACGACGGCAAGATCGTCGTCGCCGGCGACGCATGGGGCACGCCCTCGCTGGACTTCGCGATCGCCCGCTACAAGCCCAACGGCAGGCTCGACCCGGCGTTCGGCGGCGGTGACGGCGAGGTGACGGTGGACTGGCACGGCGACGCCGACAGTGCCGGAGCCGTGGCGCTGCACGGCAACCGGATCGTGGCGGCCGGCTACGCGGGGACGGGCGTCTCGCTCGAGACCGACTTCGGGCTGCTCGAGCTGACCCCCGAAGGTGACCTCGACAGCGGCTTCGGCGGCGGCACCGGCAAGGTGCAGACCGATTTCGGCGGGTCGAGCGGGCCGGACTACGGGAACTCGATCGCCCTCTACCCGGGGAACCGGATCATGGTCGGCGGCATCGGCGACTCCACCAACTTCGCCGTCGCCCGCTACAACGCCGACGGCTCGCCCGACCCGACCTTCAGCGGCGACGGCAAGCGCCTGACCGGCTTCGGCGGCAGCCAGCAGTTCGGCACCTCGCTGGCCGTGCTCCCGTCGGGGCGGATCGTCCAGGGCGGTGAGGCGTTCGTTCCCGGGGCGGGCAGGGACGAGTTCGCGATCGCCCAGTACACCATCAGCGGCACCCTCGACTGGAGAACGACGACGCCGTTCGGCGCGGGCGGCGGGCTCGACTCCGGGATCAACGGCGTCGCCGTCACGGCGAGTTCGAGGATCGTCGCGGTCGGCCAGGAGCGCGGCTCGACGACGGCCCAGATGGCGCTGGCGCGCTACCAGAGCTGAGCGCCGCGGAGGCTTGACGCCGGCTCCCGGCATTTGGTTGACTGACCGATCAGTCAACCCGAACGCCGGCATCGATCCGAAAGGCGCACATGTCCGACCTCACCACCAAGCTCTACTTCGGCCCGTGGTACCGCCGCTCGCCCTACTTCGAGTCCACCCGGCGGGCGGGCTGCAAGGCGTACGACATCTACAACAAGATGTACCTGCCCGCCGAGTACGACGACGTCTCGGTCGAGTACCAGGCGCTGCAGGAGGGCGTCACGCTGTGGGACGTCGGCGTCGAGCGCACCGTCCAGGTCAGCGGCCCGGACGCCGACCGGCTGATCGACATGGTCACCTGCCGCGACCTCACCAAGTGCGCGGTCAAGCAGGGCAAGTACATGCTCGTGATCGCGCCCGACGGCGGCATCGTCAACGACCCCGTGCTGCTCCACGTCGCCGAGAACACGTGGTGGATGCAGCTCGCCGACAGCGACGCCGGGCTGTACACGCTGGGCGTACTCGCCCAGTCCGGGCTCGATGCCGAGGTCACCTACCCGGACGTCCACCCGGTGCAGGTGCAGGGCCCGTTGTCCGGCCGCACGCTGGCCAAGCTGGTCGGTGAGGCGATCTTCGACATCCGCTACTACTGGACCGAGCACTTCGAGATCAACGGCATCCCCGTCGTCATCAGCCGCACCGGCTGGTCGGCCGTGCCGGGCTTCGAGGTCAACCTGCTGGACGGCTCCCGCGGCGCCGACCTGTGGGACGCGATCATGGCCGCCGGCGAGGAGTTCGCCATCCGCCCGATCGCCCCCAACGAGGCGCGCCGCGTCGAGGCGGGCATCTTCAACTGGGGCTCCGACATCACGCTCAAGGACACGCCGTTCCACGTGATGGGCCTCGAGCGGCTGGTCGAAGAGCAGCCCCAGGACTACATCGGCAAGCAGGCGCTCGAGCGCATCCGCGCCGAGGGCGTCGACCGAAAGCTGGTCGGCATCGAGTTCGAGGACAGCGACCCGCTGCCGGGCATCTCGGCCAGCTGGCCCGCGTCCAGCGGCGGCCGCAACGTCGGGCCGGTGACCGACGCCGTCTGGTCGCCGGGCCTGGAGAAGAACATCGGCTACGTCTGGGTGCCGATCGACCTCGCCTCCCCTGGCAACCGGATCAAGGTCGACTCCGAGCACGGGCCGATGGTCGGCCACACCGCGGCCATCCCCTTCGTCGATCCGCGCAAGGAGCGGCCGGCGAAGCCTCTCCAGGCAACGACCGGCTGAGCGGCATGCGCGACGCCCGCTACGACATCCTCTTCGAGCCGGTGCCGATGGGGCCGGTGACCGCGCGCAACCGGTTCTTCCAGGTGCCGCACTGCAACGGCATGGGCCACATCTACCCCTCGTCGCACGCGGCGATGCGCGGGGTCAAGGCCGAGGGCGGCTGGGCGGTGGTCTGCACCGAGGAGGTGGAGATCCACCACACCACGGACGTCGCGCCCTACATCGAGGGGCGGATCTGGGACGACGCCGACATCCCCGCCCACCAGCGGCTGACCGAGGCGGTGCACGAGCACGGCTCGCTGGCCGGGATCGAGCTGGTGCACAGCGGGATGATCGCCGCGAACCAGTACGTGCGGACGTCGCCGATGGGGCCGGCCAACCTGCCCGTCCCCGGCATCGAGCCCGTGCAGGCCCGCCGCATGGGGCTGTCCGACATCGCCGACCTGCGCCGCTGGCACCGCCAGGCGGTCGGCCGCTCACTGCGGGCCGGGTACGACCTCGTGTACGTCTACGCCGGCCACGGCCTGACCACCATCCAGCACTTCCTGTCGCGCCGCTACAACGACCGCACCGACGGCTACGGTGGCCCGCTCGCCAACCGGGCGCGGCTGCTGCGCGAGATCCTCGAGGACACGCTGGAGGAGGTGGACGGCCGGGCGGCCGTCGCCTGCCGCATCTGCGTGGACGAGCTGCTGGGCGACGAGGGGATCGACCGCGACGAGATCGAGCAGGTGCTGGGGATGGTCGGCGAGTTGCCCGACGTGTGGGACTTCATGGTCGGGGAGTGGGACTTCGACTCGATCACGTCGCGGTTCGCCGACGAGGCCGCGCAGGAGGCGTACGTACGCGGGCTGAAGGCGCTCACCACGAAGCCCGTGGTCGGCGTCGGCCGGTTCACGTCCGCGGACACGATGGTGCGGATGGTCACCGACGGCGTGCTCGACCTGATCGGCTCTGCGCGGCCCTCGATCGCCGACCCGTTCCTGCCGGTCAAGATCGAGGAGGGCCGCTGGGAAGACATCCGCGAGTGCATCGGGTGCAACATCTGCGTCGCCCACGACGCGGTCAAGACGCCGCTGCGCTGCACCCAGAACCCGACGATGGGCGAGGAGTGGCGGCGCGGATGGCACCCCGAGCGGATGCGCCCCAAGACCGGCGACGGCCGGGTGCTGGTCGTCGGTGCCGGCCCGGCCGGGCTGGAGGCGGCGCAGGCGCTGGGCAAGCGCGGCTACGAGGTGGTGCTGGCGGAGGCCGGCGGCGAGCTGGGCGGGCGGCTGCTGGGGGAGACCCGGCTGCCGGGGCTGGCGGCGTGGATCCGCGTGCTCGACTATCGCCGCAGCCAGATCGAGCGGCTGTCCAACGTCGAGCTCGCGTTCGACAGCCGGCTGACGGCCGACGAGATCGTCTCCTACGGCTTCGAGCACGTCGCCGTGGCGACCGGCGCGCGATGGCGTGACGACGGCGCCGGCCGCTGGCACGTCCGCCCGATCCCGATCGACGCCGGCATGCAGGTGCTGACGCCCGACGACCTGATGGCGGGTGCGCGCCCGCGTGGCGAGCGCGTTGTCCTGTTCGACGACGACCACTACTACATGGGTGGGGTGCTGGCCGAGCTGCTGGCCGGCGAGGGCCACCGGGTGACGCTGGTCACGCCCGAGGCGCGCGTGTCGGAGTGGACGGTGAACACCATGGAGCAGCACCGCATCGCCCGCAAGCTGCTCGAGCTGGACGTGACGACGGCGACCTCGCACGCCGTCGTGTCGGCTGCGGCGGGCGGCGTCCGCGTGGCGTGCGCGTACACCGAGCGCGAGCACGACATCGAGTGCGACAGCCTCGTGCTGGTGACGGCGCGCCTGCCGCAGGACGGCCTCGCGCTGGAGCTGGAGGCGCAGGCGGGCATGACCGTTCGCCCGGTCGGCGACGCGTGGAGCCCGGGGACGATCGCCGCGGCGGTCTGGGACGGCCGGCGCTACGCCGAGGAGCTCGACGAGCCGCGCGACGGCGACGACGAGCCGCCCTTCCGCCGGGAGGTGATGGCGCTCGCGCCTGCGGGCTCGCCCGCCTGAGAGGCGGTCAGGCGAACAGGTAGACCGCGACCGCGAGGATCGCGAGCCCCATGGCGAGCAGGGCGAACAGGATGCCGCCCAGCATCAGCGCCGGCTCGGATGCGTGCTCGCCGGCCGGGTGCAGCGGCGCCGCCATGACGATCTCGGGCACCCCCTCGGCCGCTCCGCCGCGGGCCTGCTCTCCTGCCAGTCGTGGTTCGGCGTCGGGCATCGGCGCAGAGTTCGCGCCGCTCCCCGGCGATCCTGCTTCGACAACACCAGATCTCATGCTCCCAGCCCCTCGCTTCGTTCGACTCGCTCATGGGCACCGATCACCACGCGGGCAACGGCGCCCAGCTCGGCGCCCCGGCTGACGATTGCCGGGACCGTGAACGAGACCTCGGCCCCGTCTTCGTCGCGCAGGGCCGTCACGGTCAGTGCCGTACCGTCCTCTCCCTCCTGGAACGGCAGATACCGCCAGCCGTCGGCGCCGGGCACGCCCATGCGTTCCGCCTCGTCGTCCGGCCGGCCGTCCACGGGTGTTCTCTACCCGGAAACGGCCATCGGGAAACCGTCCGCGCGTTTGGGCGCGCGGCCGGCGCGGTACCGTACCGCCGATGACGGCCGACCCTCAGGGATCCGAGCCGCGGCCGTCGGAGCCCGCTTGGTGGCGCTGGGTGCCGCCGGCGGTGCGGCGCTACCTGCCCTCGGCAGCCGCCGCCCCGGTCGCGGACTGGCGCGAGCACGTGCCGGCGGAGTGGCGGCGCTGGTTCGAGGAGTCGCCGGCACCGCGCCCGCAGGGCCGGTCGCTGCGGATGGTCACGGTGGACGAGGCCGAGCCCGGCGACCGCTGGAGGGCGCTGCTCGATGAGACGTGGCCGGCCTACCGGAGCTGGTGGCGCGGCGGCAGCGGCACCAGGCCCGACCGGGCCGAGGCGGAGCGCGCCCTGCGAGAGCACATGCCGGAGCTGGTCGGGGTGTGGGAGCAGCTGGTCGAGCGGGCGGACGGCGACGACGAGGTGGCCGCGATGCTCACGCTCTGGAACCCGCCGCCGTTCATCGTTGCCTGCTCGCAGATCGTCGTCCCCGACGGCAACACCGGCACCCCCGTGCTGATCCGCAACTACGACTACGACCCGCGGCTGTTCGAGGCGACCGTCTACCGCACCGGCCGCGTGCTCGGCACCGGTGACTGCCTGTGGGGGCTGGTGGACGGCGTCAACGACGCGGGGCTGGCGGTGTCGCTCACGTTCGGCGGGCGCCGCGAGGTGGGCGACGGCTTCGGCGTGCCGCTGGTGATCCGCTACCTCCTGGAGACGTGCGACACCATCGAGCCGGCCGTGGCGGCGCTCGAGCGGCTGCCCCACCAGCTCTCCTACAACATCACGCTGTGCGATCGCGAGGGCGGCGTGCGCACCGTGATGGTCGCGCCCGACCGGCCGGCGAACGTGACGGAGGGCCGCGCCACGACCAACCATCCCGGCCGGGTCGAGTGGCCGGAGCACGCCCGCTGGGTGCGGAGCGTCGAGCGGCTGGAGCAGCTGGACGGGATGCTCGCGGAGGGCGACGTCGCCGCGGACGTGGTGGCGGCGATGACCCAACCGCCGCTGCTCGCGCGTGACTGGGATCGCGGCTTCGCCACGCTGTACACCGCGGCCTACCGGCCCGCCGAGGGGACGCTGACGTACCACTGGCCGATGCGCAGCGCCGAGTTCCGCCTCGACCGGGAGCCGCCGGCCGAGGTGTCCGTCGACCTGGGCTGACCGCCCGCCGGCGTTTGTGTCCCCGGACACGTCGCTCGAACCGTCCCTCCCCGACCGCCGAATGGCGGGGGACAACGGGGTGCCGGCGATCGCGTCGCCGGCCGACGAGCGAGCGAAAGGACGGGTTCATGGCAGGCACGATCGACGGAGGAGTCACCCGCGCGGGGCTGCTGAAGACGGCCGGTGCGGCCGGCGCCGGGCTCGCGCTGGGCGGTCTGCTCGATGTCAGCGCCGCGAAGGCGTCGGGCATCACGCAGGGCGACACCGACATCCTGATCGCGGCGGAGATCGCCGAGGCTCTGGCGGTGACGACGTACTCGCACATCATCTTCTCGGCGCCGTTCTTCAAGCATCTCGCTGACGACGACCAGGGCTACCTGCTGGCCGCGCGTCAGGAGGAGATGTCGCACTACGCGCTGGAGATGTCCGTGACCGGCAAGCCCTCGCCGTTCACGTGGTTCTACTACCCCAAGAAGATGTTCGCCGACGCCCAGACCACGCTGAACACGCTGGTCACGCTGGAGGACGCGTTCATCGCCGCCTACCTGGTGGGCGTTCGCAACTTCTCGACGGCCGACCTGCGGGTGACCGCGGCTCGGATCATGGGCATCGAGAGCGATCACCGCACGCTGGCGCGCGTCGTCGGCCCGGGCGTCGCCCGGTCGGACGGCGGCCCCATCGAGGCGATCAAGGGCATCCAGGGCGTGTCGGAGTCGGTCGACCCGCCGAACAACAACGGCTACGAGCGCACGCTGCTCTGGACGAAGATCAGCCAGGCCGTGGACGCCCTGACGCCCTTCGTGGACAAGACGGCGGCGGCCAAGGCCGGGTTCGACACCAGCCGCAGCTACCAGTTCCAGCCGTTCACGGCGCACCTCCCCACGCACCTCGGGGACTTCCACAGCTTCGCGGGCTGAGGCCCGCCGGGCCGCGGCGCAGGGCAACTCGCCCGCGCCGCGGCCCTCGCTGTGTCCGAGGTCGGGCTCCTGACGGTTGCGTCACGGCTTCGTCAACCGACCGTCACGGAACTCCGGACCGGTTGTGTTTGGTGTCCGGTACCGTGCCGGACACCGTACCGGGCACCCTCCGGTTTCGGCCTGGTTGACGGCAAACCGCCTATCCCGACCCTGTCACGGCTTCGACAACGGACCGTCACGGAACACCGGATCGGCCGTGAGAGGGGTCTGGCACGGTGCCAGACCCCGTGCCAGACCCCGCTCCGACGCCGGGACTCAACCCCTGAGGACAACCGTCCGATACATGCCTCCGTCGCCCCACCTGGAGAGGAGTAGCGATGGCAGGAGTCACCCCGGACATGGCCGTGCTGACGGCCCAGTACCGCTCGGGAATGGGCCTGAAGAGGCTCGCCCGGCTTCACGGATGCACCGTCACGGCGGTGCGCGGCCTGCTGGTCGATGCGGGCGTCGCGATCCGCGCACCCGGCTTCGGAACGACCGCTGCCGAGGAGCCGGCCACGGAGATCCTGCCGCCGCTGCCCGCACAGCTGCAGGCGATGCCGGCCGTCCCGCTCGGCACCACCCCCGCGCCGCCGCGGACGCGGTCGCGCCTCGGCCTGGCCGCCGCGGTCGCGATGGTGCTGTTCGCCCTCACCTCGTCGGCCGTCGCCGCCGCCGTCGCCTGGACGGTCGCGACCGACGGCAGCTACGGCGCCGCCGACCTCAGCCGCAGCGCCCACGCCGCCTACGACCGGGGCGTCGAGCAGGGCACGGCGCGCGGTCGCGTGCTGGGTGCCAGGGCCCAGGCGCCGCGCTCGTTCAAGCAGGGCCGGGCCGCAGGCTTTCGCGACGGGTATTCGCGCGGCCTCGCCACCGGCAAGCAGCAGGGCATGCAGGACGGCATCGCCACCGGCTTCCAGCGCGGGTACCAGGCCGCGTCCAAGAAGCCGAAACACGCCAAGTAGCTGCAATCATCCGCCGGGTGGCGAAGCTCGAACCGGCACGCTGGTGGTCGGTGCGCCCGGCAAGCAACCGCTCGCCGGCGAACTACCGCTGCCCGCTCTGCGGCCTGCACCTGCACGCGATGACGCCGCACATGCTGATCGCCCCCGAGGGCAACATGGACCGCCGCCGTCACGCGCACACCGAGTGCGTCCAGGCTGCACGCGCCGCCGGACGGCTGCCGCTGCGCGATGAGTGGATGGCCACGCAGCCGCGGCCCGAGTCGTGGTGGCGCCGGCTGCGCGGATCGCGCTGAGCTCAGCCCGACGGCGGGCGGGCGGCGATCCGCTCCTCGACCTCGCGCATCCGCTCGTCCGACTCGTGCGGCATCTCCCAGCGGGTCTCCATCCACCAGGTCGCGCCCGCATCCCGCCAGGGCCGCACGATCGCAGCGGCCTGCTCGGTGTCGGTGGCCGGCGTCTCGCCCTCGGCGAGCACGTCGAACGGCTCGGTGACTCCGCGCTGCTCCAGCCAGGCGCGCAGCTTGCGCAGCTCTTCGGGGCCGCCCTGGTCGCCGTACTGGGGGATGATGCCGTCGCAGCGCAGCACCCGCCGCATCGATCGCGGCCGCGGCCACACGCCGACCACCCAGATCGGGATCCGCTCCTGCACGGGCCGACCCACCCGGTTCAGGTCGTCCTGCTCGCACGAGTACGTGTAGTGCTTCCCGCTGAAGTGCGACTCTCCCGCCCACAGCTCGCGGATCAGGTCGATGCCCTCGTCCATCAGGTCCGCGCGCTCGCGCATGCCGATCTCCTCACCCGTGGCGGGCAGGGAGGAGTGCACCGCGCCCAGACCGACCGCCAGCACCGCCCGCCCGTTGGAGAGCTGGTCGAGCGTCGCCACCTGGCTCGCGACCTTCCACGGCCGCCGCCACGGCAGCGGCGTCAACATCGTTCCCAGCCGCACGCGCTCGGTGCGCGCCGCGATGGCTGCCAGCAGCGTCCAGGCATCGACGCCGTAGGCGGCCTCCCAGACGAACACGCCGTCCCAGCCCGCGCGCTCGGCCGCCTCCGCCTGCGCGAGTTGTCGGGTGGCGGTGCCGCCGGGGAGGATGATGCCGTACCTCACGCCGCCACGCTAGCGCACGAGGCCCGGAACGGTCAGGAGCTGCGCGAGCGGGCGCCGTGGTGCAGCAGCTCGTCCCACGAGGCGAGCTTGATCCGCGGGCGCCCGTGCGGCTCGCCGCTGCCCCGCTCGTGGGCGTCGATCGCCTCCCAGCCCGCGTACTCGACCGCGTCCGGGTTCCGCTCGAACACGAGCTGCTCGATCGCCGCCGGGTCGGGCTCGGCCGGCGCCGGCAGCGACCCCGCCTCGGCGTCGGCCAGCAGCAGCGCCGACCGACTCGGTGGCGTCCTTCTTGTTGGTGCCGATCACGCCGCTCGGCCCGCGCTTGATCCAGCCCGCGCAGTACTCGCCGGGGACGTGGGCGCCGTCGGCGTCCAGCACCCGGCCGCAGTCGTTGGGGATCAGGGCGCGGCCCTCGTCGAACGGCACGCCCGGCAGCGCGCGTGCCCCGGTAGCCGACCGAGCGCAGCACCAGGCCGGCGTCGATCGTCTCGGTCTCGCCGGTGGGGACGGCCCGCAGCGCGCCGTCGGCGCCCGGCCTCGAGCCGGTTTCGGCCGACGACCACGCGCTCCACGCGCCCCTCGCCCTGGAGCTCGAGCGGCGAGACGCCGAAGCGCAGGATCACGCGCCGCTGCTTGCCCTCCGGAACGCGCACGGCGTACTCGCGCAGCACCTCCACGTTGCGGCGGCGGATCACGGCACCCTCGGCGTCGAGGGACGCGGCGCTCGCGGGGTCGAGCTCGATCTCCTCGGGCAACACGACCACGTCCGCGCCGGCCAGCTCGCCCAGCTCCTGGAGCTCGGGCGTCGTGAACGCCGCCTGCGCCGGCCCGCGCCGGCCGAGCACGACGATCTCGCGCAGCGGCGACGCCGCGATCGCCTCGATGGCGTGGTCGGTGGTGTCGGTCACCCGCAGCTCGTCGTGCGTCAGCGCCAGCATCCGTGCGCAGTCCAGCGCGACGTTGCCGTTGCCCACGACGACGACGCGCTCGACGTCGAGGTCGATCTCGAGATCGCGGTAGTCGGGGTGGCCGTTGTACCAGGCGACGAATGCGGTGGCGGAGAGCGATCCGGGCAGGTCCTCGCCGGGGATCCCCATCCGCCGGTCGACCTGCGCGCCAACGCTCCAGACCACGGCGTGGTAGTGGCGGTGCAGGTCGTCGCGGGAGAGGTGGCCCCCGATCTCGGTGTTGCCGAAGAAGCGGAACTTCTCGTCGCCGGCGATCCGTTCGAAGACGCGGGACACGGCCTTGATGTTGGGGTGGTCGGGTGCGACGCCCAGGCGGACGAGTCCCCACGGGGTCGGCAGGCGCTCGAACATGTCGACCTCGGCGCCGGCCTTGAGCAGGCTGCCCGCGGCGTAGAACCCGGCCGGGCCCGAGCCGACGACGGCCACGCGGATCGGGCTCATGCCGCCTCCCGCACGCGCTCGACGACGCGCCGGCACAGCTCCGGCACCGCGGCGCGGTCGTCGGTGTACATCGACGGCTTGAAGCAGATCGAGGTGAAGCCGCGCTCGACCAGGCCGGGCACCGCCTCCAGCGCCAGTTCGAGATCGGCGACCGCGTCGGGCGCAGCGAAGGTACCGCGGATGCCGCCGACCAGCTCCAGCTCGGCCGGGTCGCGGCCGGCGTCGCGCATCGCCGCCTCCAGGCGGTGCAGCTCCTCCTCGGTCGGCGTGCCGAACGGGTGGAAGCCGTGCCCGTAGCGGACGATCCGGCGCACCAGGGCGTCGTGCAGCGTCTGCCCGCCGAACCACATGCGCGGGCCCTCGGGCCGGTACGGCTTGGGCTCGACCCAGACGTCGGCGAAGTGGAAGTGGACACCCTGGTACGAGGCGGGTGAGGACGTCCAGGCCTCGTGCATCGCGACCAGCTGCTCGTCGAGGATTGCGCCGCGGTGCCGGAACGGCACGCCCAGCGCGCGGTACTCGTCCTCGGCCCAGCTCACCGTCGGCTGCACCACCAGGCGGCCGCCGGCGAGCAGGTCGAGGGTGCCCAGCTGCTTGGCCAGCAGCAGCGGATGCCGAAGCGGCGCGATGATGGCGGCCAGCGCGATCCGGATCCGGGTCGTGGCGGCGGCGATGGCGGATGCCAGCACGATCGAGTCGGGCCACGGCGTGGCCGGATCCTGGTTGCCGGGCGCGGCGTAGTCGCGGGGGTTCTCCATCCGGCCCGCGGCGCCGGCGGCGAGGCCGAGCACGACGTGCTCGGACAGCATCACGGCGTCCACGCCGGCGGCCTCGGCCTCGACGGCGATGTCCACCAGGGCCGGCAGGTCGCGGGGCGGCGTGAGCGTCCAGTTCTCGCTCAGGACCAGCACGACGCGCGGCCCCTGGAGCGGGCCGTCTCCTCCAACCCCGGAGCGGTCCCGGTCGGCCTCGCTCATGCTTCCGAGGGTATCAGCCGAGGCTCTGCACGGTCTCCAGCAGATCCGCCTCGGCCGGCGTCTTGTCGGGCCGGTAGCGCAGCACCCGGGCGAAGCGCAGGGTGACGCCGCCGGGGTAGCGGGTGCTGGCCTGGACGCCGTCGAAGGCGATCTCGACGACCAGCTCGGGGCGGACATGGACGGTGATCCCGGAGCGGCTCGTCTCCAGCGCGAGCAACCGCTCGGTCTGCCATGCCAGCAGCTCGTCCGTCAGCCCCTTGAAGGTCTTGCCGAGCATGACGAACTCCTCGCCGTGGCGCGCGCCCAGGTGCAGGTTGCTGAGCCAGCCCCTGCGCCGGCCGTGACCCCACTCGGCGGCCAGCACGACAAGGTCGAGCGTGTGGCGCGGCTTCACCTTGAGCCACCCGGCGCCACGGCGGCCGGCCTCATACGGTGCCTCCAGCGACTTCACCATGACGCCCTCGTGGCCGCGGTCGAGCGCGTCTCGCTGGAACGCCCGCGCCGCCTCCGGGTCGTCCGTCTCGATCCGCGGCGCCCGCAGATCCTCGGGTACGAGGGCGGCGAGGCGGCGCGCCCGCTCCGCGCCCGGCTCGCCCAGCAGGTCGTCGCCATCGGCGTGGAGGAGGTCGAAGAAGAGCGGGGTCAGCGGCAGGGAGCGGCGGAGCTCTTCGCCGGGGTCACGGCTGCCGAACCGCGACGCGGTGACCTGGAACGGATGCGGCCGGCCGTCCTCCCGCAGGGCGATCGCCTCGCCGTCCAGCACCAGCGTCTGCGCGGGCAACGCGAGCACGCGCTCGACCACCTCGGGGACGCGCGCCGTGACGTCGTCGAGGCTGCGCGTGTAGACGCCGACCTCGTCGCCGTTCCGGTGCACCTGGATGCGGGCGCCGTCCAGCTTCCACTCGATCCCCGCCGGCAGCACCTTCTCCAGCGCCGCGTCCAGGTCGGGGGCGGTGCCCGCCAGCATCGGCTGCACCGGCCGGCCGACGCGGAGCGTGACGGCGGCCAGCCCCGCCTCGCCCTCGGTCAGGGCGAGCCGCGTCAGCTCGCCCGCGTCGCCCAGCAGCATCAGCGCCCGCCGCACGTCGGCCTGGCGCAGGCCGGCCGCACGGGCGACCCCGTCGACGACCAGCGCCTCCAGCGCGCCCTGGCGGACGTCGCCCAGGATCAGCCCGCGCAGGAACGCCTGCTCGTCGGGCGTCGCCGCACCGAACAGCCGCACGATCGCGTCGCGCCGGGCGGCCTGTGAGCCGGGCCCCGCGAGCGCGGCGATGGCGTCCAGCGCGGCGTCCACCGCGAGCACGGTGAGGCTGGGCGACGCGGCCGGCGGCGGCAGGTCGCGCAGCGCCGCCCAGCCGACGCCGAGCGGGCGCTGGCGCGGTTTGCCCGCGAGCATCCCCGCGGCCGGGGCGGCCTCGGCCGGCTCCAGCCCGGCGACGGTCGCGGCCAGCAGGTCGGTCTTCTCCTTGCGCGAGCGCGTCGCCGCGACCGCACTCGAGGTCTCCACCAGGGTCGCCAGGGTCGTCACCGGCCGAGCCTAGCGCCGGTTCGATCCTCTCTCGCCCGTGGTCGCGCCCCTGTCAGCCGATTGCCGGGCGGGCAACCGTGGTACAGCGCGCGGCCGTGAGGGTAGTGAGGCACAGGTGAAGTTCCGCCGTAACGCCCGGCTCGATCCCGGCCAGATCCGCGACGTCCGCGGTGCCCGGGGGATGGGCGGCCGTCCCGGCGGGCTCGCGATCGGCGGGGGCGGGGCCGGGCTGGTCATTCTCATCATCGCGGTGCTGCTGGGCGTCAACCCCGTCTCGGGTGGCAGCGGCGATCCCTATGGCGGACTGGACGGCCAGACGTACGGCGACGGCAGCTCGCTGAGCGGCTGCAGGACCGGCGCGGACGCGAACGACAACGCCGACTGCCGGATCGTCGGCGACGTCAACAGCATCCAGGCATTCTGGGCGTCGGCGCTTCCGAACGGCCGGTACAGGCCTGCCCAGACGACGTTCTTCACCGACCAGGTGCAGACCGGCTGCGGCGCCGCCTCCACGGACGTCGGGCCGTTCTACTGCCCGGCGGACAGGTACGTCTACATCGACCTCGGGTTCTTCGACGAGCTGAAGTCGAAGTTCGGCGCGCGGGGCGGCTCGTTCGCCGAGGCATACGTGCTCGCGCACGAGTACGGGCACCACGTGCAGGATCTCCAGGGCATCCTGAACCGCGTGGGTGGCAACGACCAGGGCCCGACCGGCGCATCCGTGCGCTCGGAGCTGCAGGCCGACTGCTATGCCGGGGTCTGGGCGGCCCACGCAGTGCAGACCGGCTTCCTCACCCAGGTGACCGACGCCGACATCGCCGACGGCCTGGACGCGGCGGCGGCCGTGGGCGACGACCGTATCCAGCAGGAGTTCCAGGGCCGCGTCGATCGGGAGAGCTGGACGCACGGCTCCTCGGCGGAGCGCCAGCGGTGGTTCACGATGGGCTATCGAACGGGCGACGCGCGGCGGTGCGATACGTGGACCGCGCAGACGCTGTAGGCAGCGAAGCGGACGAAAGGTCTCGAACCCCTCTCTCCGGCCTGGTGGGGCCGGCGCTCTGCCAGCTGAGCTACGTCCGCGAGTGGCTTGCCGGTGCCCGCCCGCAGTCCGACCCGGCCACTGTACGCGCGGACCGCCCTGTTGCAAAGACCCCGGTGACGGTCGTCACCGCCCGGCGGTGGGGACGCCGCCGGCCTCCCGCACCTGGCGTGCGGTGGTGGTCATCCAGACGACGGTCGCAGCCGCGGCGACCATCACGATCGCGTAGGACGCCTGTGACCCCGCGGTCTGCGCCAGCCCTCCGGCGACGAGCGGGCCGACCAGCACGGAGAGTGCCCAGGCGATGTTCAGCAGCGCCGCCACCGCGCCGACCCCGATGCCGACCGCCCGCGCGCCGAGCACGGCCAGCGGGAACGTGATCGTGAACATCGTCGCGGTGAAGGGTGCGCGGAGCTGGAGGAAGCCGACCTGGGCTGCGGTCGAGTCGCTCGCGATCAGCACGACGAAGGTCAGGCCGGCGCATGCCGTCGCGATCGCGCCCACCTCCAGCCGCGCCGCCCGCTCGCCGAACCGCGCGACCACCGCGCTGGAGGCGAGGAAGACGCCGGCGGAGATGCCGAAGGCGACGCCGATCGACGCCGTGTCCACCCCGTTCTCGTGGAGCTGGAGCGGCACCAGCAGGTTGACGTTGCTGCCCATCAGGCCGCCCAGCGTCATCAGCACCAGTGCGGCGACGATCCGCCGCTCCGCCCCCGCCAGGCGCAGGACGCTCAGCACCGGTTTGCCCGACGGCGCGGCGTGGCCGCTGCCCGACGACTCGACGGCGAGGCCGACCGCGAGCGCCGCGCTGATGGCGGCGGAGATGAAGAACGGCGCGCCCAGTCCGAACCGGTCGACCAGCACGCCGGCGAACGCCGGGCCGGCGACCCCGCCCAAGCCGGCGGTGGTCACGGTCAGCGAGAGCGCCTGCGCCTCGCGGTCGCCGACCGCCTCGCTCAGCCAGGCGATCCCGGTCGTCCACAGCACGCCGAACCCGGCGCCGAAGAGCGTGCGCGCGGCCACCAGCACCCAGAAGCTGCCGGCCAGCCCCTGCCCGAGGTCGGCAACCGCCATCACCACGACCGCGGCGATCGTCAACCGCCGCGCGCCGATCCGGTCGACGACGATCCCGGCCGGGATCGAGACCAGCAGGATCGCGAGGCTGGTGGAGGCGAGCAGCAGCCCTGCCTCGAACGTCGAGAGGTGGAACCGGTTGGAGAACGCCGGCACCAGCGGCACGATCGCGCTCCACATCACCTCGCCGACGAACAGCGCCATGTACAGCAGCAGGACGACCGGCCGGCGCATCGCAGGCAGCATCGCAGGCGGCAATCGGTCATGCTCCGATGGGGAGGAACACGCTTGCTCCGATCAGGAGCGTGACCTGGTGTCGATCCTGTAAAGGCTCGTGGAACCGCCAGGGACCGGCAAGAGGCGCCGCTAGGATCCGGACTTCGATGGGCGTGGACGAGCACAGGCAGAGGGTGGAGGAGGAGCGGGCGGCCGCGCACTCGGGCGGGCTCGCGCGTTTCGTCGGCGCCTGTGCGGCGCACCCCTGGCGGGTCGTCGCGACCTGGCTCACGGCGGTGCTTTTGCTGATCGTCCTGAACGTCGCATTCCCCGGCAAGCTCGTCAACGAGTTCAAGGTGCCGGGCACCGACTTCCAGAAGGCGACCGACCTGATCAACGCGAAGTTCGGCGGCCAGAAGGGCGCAGCGCTGCGCGTGGTCGTGGCGGCGCCCGAGGGGCAGCGTCTGGACTCTGGTGAGGGCAGGACGGCGATCGAGAAGATGCTCGCGCTGTCGGCGGTGTCCGAGAAGAACCTCGACGACAACAAGGCGAACGCCAGCACGATCACGAGCCCGCTGGACTCCGAAGCCGGTCAGCTCTCCAAGGACGGCCGCATCGGCTTCTTCGACGTCCAGTTCGACCAGACCGGGTTCGAGCTGCCGCGCAGCAAGATCGTCAACCTCGAGGACTCACTCCGCGCTGCCGGCGCGCCGGCCAACCTCCAGGTGGAGTTCACCGGCGAGGCCGAGAGCCCGCCGCCGGAGGACTTCCTCAGCATCATCCTCGGCCTCGCCGCCGGATTCATCATCCTGCTCGTCCTCTTCCGGGCGCTGGTCCCGACGATGATCCCGCTGCTGTTCGCGATCGCAGCGGTGATGACGGCGTTCCTGCTGCTCTACCTGCTGACGAACCTCACCAACTTCAACAGCATCGTCACGCTGCTGGTGCCGATGATCGGCCTCGGCGTGGGCATCGACTACACGCTGTTCATCGTCACCAGATTCCGGCAGATGCTGCACGACGGCCTCGAACCGCAGGAGGCCGCGACCGCGGCCGGCGCAACCGCGGGCCGTGCCGTGATCTTCGCCGGGACCACGGTCGCCATCTCGATCACGGGCCTCGCGCTGATCGGCATCGACTTCATCACCAAGCTCGGCATCGGCAGCGCGCTGGGCGTGCTCACCGCGGTGCTGCTGGCCAACTCGATGCTCCCGGCCGTGCTCGCGCTGCTGGGCCACAGGATCGATCGCGGCCGGCTCGGCATGAAGCCCACGGACGAGTCGCGCGAGGGCCAGGCGAGGACGTGGGTGGCGCGCTGGGGCCGGTTCGTCAGTCGGAACGCGAAGGTCGTGCTGCCGATCGTGCTGGTCGGGCTGCTGCTGCTCGCCTCGCCGGTGATCGCCGTGCGGCTGGGGCTCGCGGACGCCGGCACGGCGCCGAAGAGCAACACGACGCGCAAGGCGTACGACCTGCTGTCGGCGGGCTTCGGCCCTGGCTTCACCTCGCCGATCCCGGTCGTGATCGACATGCAGTCCGACCACCAGGCGGCGCAGAAGGTCGCGGACGCGCTCAAGCAGGTGCCGGGCGTCGCGCACGTGGTCGCACCGATCTACAACGCCAAGACGCCCGACCAGGCGACGGTCGCGATCGTCAACGCGTACTCGAAGTACGCGCCGCAGGACCAGAAGACCGACGACATCGTCTCGACGCTGCGCAACACGACGATCCCGCAGACGCTGGACGGCTCGTCGGCCAAGGCCTACGTCTCCGGCCAGAACGCCGCGTTCACTGACATCGGCAACAAGATCATCAGTAACGCGCCCTGGTTCCTGCTCTACGTGATCGGCGTGACCTTCCTGGTGCTGGCGATGGCGTTCCGCTCGGTTGTGATCGCGCTCAAGGCGGCGCTGACGACGCTGCTCTCGGCTCTGGTCGGCTTCGGCATGCTCGTCCTGATCGTGCAGCTCGGCCACGGCATGGGCTTCATCGGTCTCGACCGCACCGGGCCGATCGAGAGCTTCGTCCCGCCCATCACGTTCGCGATCCTGTTCGGCCTCTCGACGGACTACGAGGTCTTCCTGATGAGCCGGATCCGCGAGGAGCACGTCCACGGCTCCGACACCGTCTCGGCGGTCAAGGACGGCGTCGCCGGCGTCGGCCGCGTGATCGTGGCCGCATCGCTGATCATGTCGACCGTGTTCTTCGCCTTCCTGCTGAACCCCGACCGCGTGTCGAAGGAGTTCGCCCTGCTGCTCGGCATCGCGATCGTGACCGACGCGCTGTTCGTGCGGCTGACCCTGGTGCCCGCGCTGCTGACGCTGCTGGGCGAGAAGTCCTGGTACATGCCGCGCTGGCTTGACAAGGTGCTGCCCAACCTCACGATCGAGCCACCGTCCGGTGGCGGCGTGGTGGACGAGCCGCCCTCGCGGCCCCCGGCCACCGCCGGCTCCACCGGCTGATAGCGTCGAGGCGGCATGGACCGCGACACGATCTTCGACACGTTCGCCCAGCTCTCCGAGCGGCCGTCGCCGAGCGGTGCGGAGGGGGCGGTGGACGAGCTGCTGCTCGAGCGCCTGTCAGCGTTCGGAGAGCCTACGCAGGATGCGGTCGGCAACATCGTGCTCCGCATCGGCGGGCGTGAGCCAGGGCCGCTGCGGGCGGTGCTCGCGCACAAGGACGAGATCGGCGCCATCGTCAAGCGGGTCGAGGACGGCGGCCGCCTGGTCGCGCAGCGGCTGGGCGATGCCCACCCCTGGATCTGGGGCGAGGGCCCGGTCGAGGTGCTGGGCCGGCACGGCTCCGTCGCCGGGGTGATGTCGTTCGGCGCGCGCCACGTCACCGACGAGTCGCCACAGGAGAAGCACCTCGACGACGAGCCGGTGCGCTGGAAGGACGTCGTGGTCGAGACCAAGCTGAGCGCAGAGCGCCTCGCCGAGGCCGGCATCGACCCGGGCAGCAGGATCGTGCCCAGCCGTGAGCGCAAGCGTCCGGTCCGCCTCGGCGCGGACGGCGAGTACCTCGCCGGCCATGCGCTGGACGACAAGGCGTCGGTCGCCGCGCTGTTGCTGCTGGCCGGGAGGCTGACGGCGCCGCTCCACGACTCCGAGCTGGTCTTCACCGCGCGCGAGGAGATCGGCTGTCACGGCGCCCAGTACTACGCCCGGCGTACGGACGCCGATGCGGCGGTTGCGCTCGAGGTCGTGCCGGCGGCGAAGGAGTATGCCCTGGAGACCGGGCCGTGGCCGGTGCTGATCCGCGCGGACAGCCGCGGGCCGCTGGACGACCGCCTCTCCGACGAGCTCGCCGACGCCGCCGCCGCGGCCGGCCACGACGTCCGCAACGTGGTCGTCAGCCGCTACGGCTCGGACGCCTCCACGGCGCTGACCACCGGCCGCGTCGCCCGCACAGCCTGCCTCGGCTTCGCGACCCAGAACACCCACGGCTACGAGATCGCCCACCTCGATTCGATCGCCGCCTGCGTCGACGTTCTCGAGGGGTGGCTGAGCTAAGATCGCTGCTTCCTGGCGGAGTAGCTCAGTCGGTTAGAGCAGCGGAATCATAATCCGCGTGTCGGGGGTTCGAGTCCCTCCTCCGCTATGAGCGACTTCGACCAAGCCTCCTGGGAACGGCGCTGGGCGCAGGCCCTGGAGACGCACGGCGCCCGCCTGGCGGAGCGCCCCCCGAATGCCCACCTCACCACCGAGCTGGCCGCCCTCGCTCCCGGTCGGGCACTCGATGCCGGCTGCGGCCACGGGGCCGAGACGCTGTGGCTCGCCGCCCGCGGCTGGCGGGTCACCGCCGTCGACTTCGCGGCGACGGCGCTGGCGCACGCTCGCTCCACGGCCGACGCGATCGGGGCGGACGTCGCCGGCCGGATCGACTGGGTGGAGGGCGATCTGGCGACGTGGACGCCGCGGCCGGATGCGTACGACCTGGTGCTCTGCCTGTACGTCCACGTGGCCGGGTCGGTCGAGCAGCTGGTGGGGCGGATGGCCGCCGGCGTCGCTCCCTGCGGAACGCTGTTCCTGGCCGGCCACCGCCCTGTCGATCCGGCCACCGGCGCCGCGACCGCCGCGGTCGGGCAGGTGCAGGTCTCCGTCGAGGCCGCGCTCGCCGCACTCGATCCGCTCCGATGGGAGCTGATCGTGGCCGAGGAGCGTCCGCGGCCGGCGGGCGGCGCCGGCGTGGACGCCGTGATCCGCGCGACGGCGCGGCGCTAGGGTGGGGGCCCGACTGAAGGGGCGGCCCGTGTCGCTTGCACAACCTCGCATCGCGTTCCCGGCCCCGCGCGCGCATCGGACGCACCGGTGAGCTCGGCGGCGGCCCACGGCGTTGCCTCGGGCGACGCGCTCCGCAGCTCGCGGAGGCTGATCGCGCCGCTCGCCCTCGCCCAGTTCATCTGCAGCTTCGCGGGCTCGAACATGAACGTGATGATCGGGGACATCAGCCACGACCTGAACACGGACGTGAAGGGCGTGCAGACGGTCATCACCCTGTTCCTGCTGATCATGGCGATCCTGATGATCCCCTGCAGCAAGCTGACCGACCGGTGGGGCCGCAAGCGGTGCCTGACCGGAGGGCTGGCGCTGTTCGGCGTCGGCGCGTTGATGAGCGCGATCGCGCCCGGGCTGGGCGTGCTGATCATCGGCAACTCGGTCCTGGAGGGGGTGGGCACGGCGCTCCTGATCCCGCCGGTCTACATCCTTGCGACGCTCTGGTTCACCGACACGACCTCGCGGGCGTGGGCCTTCGGCGCGATCAGCGGGATGGGCGGCGTCGGCGCCGCGGCGGGCCCGCTGATCGGCGGCGTGATCGCGACCTGGATCGACTGGCGGGCGGCGTTCGTCTTCCAGGCGCTGATCGTGGCGATCATCGTCCTGCTCAGCCGCGGCCTGAGCGACCCGCTGCCCGCCGATCCGAGCCGCCCCTTCGACGTCGGGGGAGCGGTGTTGTCCGCGGTCGGCATGTTCTTCATCGTGGCCGGCATCCTCCAGGCCGGCGTCCGCAACACGCTGTGCATCGCCCTCGTGGTGATCGGCGTCCTGCTGCTGCTCGCCTTCTTCGTCTACATCCGCCGGCTGGAGCGCGCGGGCCGGGAGCCGCTGCTCTCCACCGGCCTGTTCGCAAACCGGGTCTGCAACCTCGCGCTCGTCACCCAGAACCTGCAGTGGCTGATCATGATGGGGACGTCGTTCGTCGTCTCCGTCTACCTCCAGGAGGTGCACGGCTACAGCCCGATCGAGACCGGGCCTGATCTTCACCGCGGCGACGGCCGGCATCCTCATCTCCTCGTTTGCGGCTCGCGGCCTGGCGGCGCGCTACTCCCAGCGCGTGCTGATCGCCACCGGGTTTCTGGCCGCGGTCGCCGGGCTGGTGCTGATGATCCCGTTCGTGGACACCTCCCAGCGGGCGATCGCGTTCCTGGTGGGCCTGTTCCTGCTGGGGCTCGGCGTCGGCGCGATGCTCACCCCCTCGGTGAACGTCGTCCAGTCGAGCTTCCCCGAGGCGCTCCAGGGCGAGATCTCGGGGCTCTCGCGGAGCGTCTCCAACCTCGGCTCGTCGTTCGGTACGGCGATCGCCGGCACGATCCTCGTCTCGGCCATCTCGCTGGGCACGACGTCGTACGTCGTCGCGATGATCGTCCTGATCGTGTTCGCCCTGCTCGGGCTGCTGGCCGCGCTCCGCATCCCCCGCCAGGCCGGGCGGCCGGAGCCGCGAGCGACCTGATGGCCGCTACGGCCGGTCGGCGTCCTCCGGGCCGGCGCGCAGCCAGACGCTGGCGTGTGCAGGCTGGACGGTGCCGGTGACGACCGTGCGGAGCTCCTCGCACAACGCGTCCAGGTCGATCTGCTCGCGCAGCCGGTCGCTGAACCCGCTGACGGCCGCCTGGGCGTCGTAGCCCGACCGGTAGAAGCGGCGGTCGACGGCGCGCTGGATGATGTGGCGGAGAGGCTGGAACGCGGCGGCCACGGCCAGCGTCGAGACGGTGATGGCGAGCGTGCCCGATGACCCGGTGAGGCCGCGCAGCAGCGACCCGATCGCGACGGCGGCGCCCAGGTAGATCGCCGCCAGCGAGACGACCAGCGCGGCGTAGATCAGGGTGCGGCGGATGATCACGTCGATCTCGAACAGCCGGTAGCGGAGCATCGCCACGCCGATCGACGCGGGGATCAGCGCGAGGCAGAGGAACCAGACGTCCTGGATCGCCGAGACCAAGGCGGGGTCGCCGCCGCCGGGATTCCCGAAGAGCCCCGAGAGTGCGAGCGCCGCGAAGTAGAGGATGCCGCAGAGGGCGCCGGAGGCGGCCAGCCACTTGATCTGGAGCCGCTCGACGGCGCCCGCGCGGCGGAACCGGACGACCATGCTCGCGATCGCGGCCACCGAGCAGAGCGGGATCAGCAGCACCGCGAGCTGCAGCGGCTCGAGCACCGGGCGCAGCGCTTCGACGCCGGTCGGGTTCTGCTGGTGTGGGAATCCGGTGGCCGCCATCGACCCCGGCGCAAGCACGTCCACGACGATGCAGACGACGATGGCGAGCCCGCACAGGTACGCGACCCAGCGCCAGCGCGGGCCGACCAGGTGCCCGTCGGGGTAGACGAGCAGCAGGAACACGCCGGTGAAGCCAACGGGCGGCGCCCATGCCCAGAGGCTGACCGCCGCTATCAGCGCCGCGGCCGGCAGTCCTCCCGGATGCACCTTGAAGGCGTAGTCGCCGTAGGGGATCGCGCTCGCGACCATGCTCCAGCCGAGCGCGATCGCCAGCAGCAGCCAGCCGACCGGGTTGCGCGGCCGCCGGCTGGCGATCAGCACGCCCACCACCGCATAGGTCAGGAAGCTGACGCTGACGAAGAGCGCCACCGCGAAGCCGCCCACGCCGTCGCCGCCGAACCCCTCGGAGTGTGCGACGTCGCGCGTGGCCCAGTCCAGCACGAGGCCCAGCGCGAGCAGCACGGCGACGGCCGCAAATACCGCCAGGGCGAGCCGGTGCGCAGCACGTCCGCTCATCTCCGCAGAGTGTCCCACGCCGTCCGTTCCCGGATCGTTACGGAGCTGCGGGCGACCGCGTGATGCAGCGGAACCCGATGTGCGTCGTGGAGGTGTCGACGGCCTCGCCCTGGCGGGCCGCGGGCCGGTAGCGGAGGCAGTAGTTGGGCGCGCACAGGTGCGAGCCGCCCTTGATCACCCGCCGCGGGAACCGCTCGCCGGGGTGGATCGGCGGGGCGCAGCAGGGCGCCGGCGCGGTGCCCGCGGCGGTGAACCAGCTGGTCGTCCACTCCCAGGTGTTGCCGCACATGTCGAACAGGTCGTAGCCGTTGGCGGGGAACGAGCCGACCGGCGCCGTGCCTGCGAAGCCGTCCAGCACCAGGTTCTGCCAGGGGAACTCGCCCTGCCAGACGTTCGCCGCGGGCCGGCCGCCGGGATGGTGCTCGTCGCCCCACGCGAAGACCGCACCGTCCAGGCCGCCGCGTGCGGCGTACTCCCACTCCGCCTCGGTCGGCAGCGCCTTGCCCGCCCACGCCGCGTACGCCTCGGCGTCCTCGTAGGCGATGTGCACAACGGGGTGGCGGGCGCGGCCGTCAACGCTGGTCCCGGGCCCGCCCGGCGCCCGCCACTGCGCGCCCGGCACGTAGTCCCACCACGACCGGAAGTCGGACAGGTCGACCGGCCCCGTGGTCGGCTGGAACACGAGGGAGCCGGGCACGAGCAGCTCGGGATCGGCGCCCGGGTAGTCGGCGGGGTCGAGCGGACGCTCGGCGACGGTGACGTGCCCGGTCGCGTCCACGAAGCGGCGAAAGTCCCCGACCGTGACGGCGTGCCGGTCGATCCAGAAGCCCTCGACGCCGACCCGCCGCACCGGCCGCTCCTCCGGGTAGAAGCCCTCCGAGCCCATCGCGAACTCGCCGTCCGGTACCCACCGCATGCCGCGGGGCTCGGCGGCTGATCGGCCGGAGGTGGGGGAGGTGGACATGCCCCGAGTGTGCCACACCGGGGTCGCGGCGCCAGGCCACCCTGGCGCCGCGACCTGCGTTGTCTTATGAGCCTACGACGGCATCGAGGCGGACGGGTCCGTCTGCCAGAGGCCGAACTCGTTGCCGTGCGGATCGGTGCAGGTGGCGAACCAGCCCATGTTGGGCACCGGCATCACCTCGTCGGCCGTGCCGCCGAGCTCCTTCACCTTCGCCGCGCCGGCGTTGACGTCGTTCACGTCGAAGTAGGGCCGCGTGCCCTTCTTGCCCGGCTCCATATTGGTGATGGCCAGGCCGCTGTCGTCGCTGATGCGGGCCATGTGGTACTCGGACGGGCCGGGGAAGTTCTGGAACTCCCACCCGAACAGGCCGCCCCAGAACTCCTTCGACCGTCCCGTGTCGTCGGCCGGGATCTCGATGTGCACGATCTTGCCGGGCATGCGCTCCTCCGTTCGCTCGTGACCGGGCAGGGGTCAGCGCCCGCCCGCTGTCAGTACCTCAGACCGCCAGAGCCGCGGTGACTCATCGGTCTCCCCTGTAGCATTCCCCGACTCGAGCCATGGCCGTCATCGATCTCATCGACGGAACGTACGAGCTGTTCCGCCAGTTCCACGGCCGCCGCCGCGCCGGCGCCGGCAGCGACCGGCCGCTGGGGGCGGCATCCGGCGTGCTGCACTCGGTGCTGAAGATGGTCGAGGACGGCTCGACGCACATCGGCGTGGCCACCGACCACGTGATCGAGTCGTTTCGCAACGAGCTGTGGCCGGGCTACAAGACCGGCGCCGGCGTCGACCGTGCGCTGATGGCCCAGTTCGTGCCGCTCGAGGAGGGGTTGGCGGCGATGGGCGTGGCCGTCTGGCCGATGATCGAGCTGGAGGCCGACGATGCGCTTGCGGCTGCCGCGCGGGTCGGCGACGAGGACGGCGAGGTCGCGCAGGTGCGGATCTGGACGCCGGACAAGGACCTGGCCCAGAGCGTGCGCGGCGACCGGGTGGTGCAGGTCGACCGGCGGGCGAACGCCGTCCGCAACGAGGCCGCCGTGCGCGAGCGGTTCGGCGTCGACCCGCCGCTGATCCCCGACCTGCTGGCGCTGGTCGGCGACTCGGCGGACGGCTATCCCGGCATCCCCGGCATCGGCAAGGTCGGCGCCGCCCGGCTGCTCAACCGCCACGGGCCGATCGAGGACTTCCCGGCCGACGTGCTGGGCGAGGAGAACCGTGGCCTGGCCCTGCTGTTCAAGGATCTGGCCACGCTTCGCGCGGAGGCCGACGTGGTGGGATCGGTTGACGAGTGGCGCTGGCGGGGGCCGACGGCCGAGCTGGCCGCCTGGGCGGAGCAGGCAGGCGACGGGCGCCTGGTCGACCGCGCGCTCACGGCGCAGCCCGCGTCCGCCTGATCTGTGCGAACATACGTTCGGTGTCGGGTGAGGCGACCATCCTGCACGCGGATCTGGACGCGTTCTACGCGTCGGTCGAGCAGCGCGACGATTCGCGGCTGCGCGGCCGGCCCGTCATCGTCGGCGGTGGCGTCGTACTGGCCGCCAGCTACGAGGCCAAGGTGCTGGGCGTGCGCACGGCGATGACCGGCTCGCGGGCGCGGCGGCTGTGCCCGCACGCGATCGTCGTCCCGCCGCGGATGGCGGCCTACTCGCAGGCCAGCAAGGACGTCTACCGGGTGTTCGAGGACACCAGCCCGCTGGTCGAGGGGCTCTCGATCGACGAGGCCTTCCTGGACGTGCGCGGGATGCGGCGGATCGCCGGCAGCCCGCTCGACATCGCGATCCGGCTGCGCCGCGCCGTCCTCGAGCGCGTCGGCCTGCCGATCACGGTCGGCATCGCCCGCACGAAGTTCCTGGCCAAGGTCGCGAGCGGGGTGGCCAAGCCGGACGGCCTGCTGCGCGTCCCGCCCGACCGCGAGCTCGAGTTCCTGCACCCGTTGCCGGTGGAGAAGATCTGGGGGATCGGCAAGGTCACAGCGCGCAAGCTGCACGGCCGCGGCATCTTCACCGTCGGGCAGGTGGCCCGGCTGGACGAGCCGTACCTGGTCGAGCTGCTGGGGCGGGCGTCCGGCCGCCAGGTGCACGCGCTCGCCCACAACCGCGACCCGCGTCCGGTGCAGGCGCGCCGCCGCCGCCGGTCGATCGGCACCCAGCGGGCGCTGGGCCGCCGCCGCCGCTCCGCCGACGAGCTGGACGCGGTGCTGGTGGGGCTGGTCGACCGCGTGACCCGGCGGATGCGCGCCGCGGGGCGGGTCGGCCGCACCGTCATCCTCCGCTTCCGCTTCTCCGACTTCTCGCGGGCGACGCGCTCGCACACGCTGCCCGACGCCACCGCCGACACCCACCTCGTGCTCGCCGCGGGCCGCGGGTTGCTGGCGGCGGCGATGCCGGGGATCGAGCTGCGCGGCCTCACGTTGCTCGGCATCGCTGTCACCAATCTTGACAACGCGGATGCCGTTCAGCTGACGCTGCCGCTCGACAGCGACGCCGCCGCGGCGCTGGATGCCGCCGTCGACGAGGTGCGGGCGCGCTTCGGCACCGGCGCGATCACGCGCGCGGTGCTGCTCGGCCGCGACCAGGGGATGACCGTCCCGCTGCTGCCCGACTGATCCTCCCGGGCCGAGTTGGCCGCCGCCTATGATCGCCCCCGTGGCGGCACCCGTCGATCCCCGCACCTGGGCTGAGCCGCGGCCGCACGGCCATGCTGCCGGGGCTCGCGATCGGCGTCGTCTCGATGCTGATGCTGCTGATCTACCAGGCCAGCCGGCCGCGGGTCGGAGAGGTCGGGCAGATGCCCGGCGATCCTGATGCGTTCCTGAACGTCCGCCGCCGCGCCGACGCCCGCGAGGTGCCGGGGGTGCTGGTGCTGCGCATCTACGGACCCGTCGTCTACACCAACGCGGCCATGGTCACGGGTCGCGTCAAGGAGCTGGTGGGCGGGGCGGCCGCGACGCCCTCGGCGGTCGTGCTCGACATCAGCGCGACCGACAGGCTCGACGTCACCAGCGCCGAGGCCCTCGACGACCTGGCGAGGGCCCTGCAGTCCGCCGGCATCGCCCTGGCGCTGGCCGAGGTGCGCACGCCCGTGGCCGAGACGGCGCGGCGCGCCGGCCTGATCCAGGAGATCGGCGAGGGCCACGTCTACCCCACCATCAGGGACGCCGTAGACGACCTGGCGCGGACCGACCCTGGCTGAGGGCCGCTCAGCCCTCGTGGCCGGAGCGCACCGGGCCGGTGCGCCGCACCGGGGAGTGCTCGCAGCCGGGGCGGTGGATCTGGAGCAGCCCCTGGCCATGATCGCGGTCGATCTGAAGTGTCGTGTGCGAGATCCCGAACCGCTCGTCGAGCAGATGCTCGAGCGTGTGCAGCAGCCGGTCATGGTCGGCGTCGGCCTCGGCGACGACGTGCGCCGAGAGCGACGGGAAGCCGCTCGTGATCGTCCAGATGTGGAGATCGTGCACCTCGAGGACGCCCTCGGCGTCGGCCAGCGCCTGGCCGATCTCCTGGGGGTCGCAGTCGGGGGGCGCGGCCTCCATCAGGATCCGCAGCGAGTCGCGGATCAGCGTCCATGCGGTGAAGACGACGAGCAGGCCGATCAGGCCACCGACCAGCGGGTCGACGGCGCGCCACCCGGTCGTCAGGATGACGAGGCCGGCCACCGCGGTGCCCGCGGAGCCGAGCACGTCGCCCAGCGCGTGCAGCATTGCCCCGCGCAGGTTGAGGTCGTTCGCCGTCCCGGCTCGCAGCATCAGCACCACCGGGATGCCGTTGGCGACGATGCCCAGCAGCCCGACCACCAGGACGCCGCCACCGGCCACCGCGGGCGGGTCCTGGAAGCGGCGCACCGCCTCGTAGAGGATCCACCCGCCGACGGCGACCAGCGCCAGCCCGTTGACCAGCGCGGCGAGGATCTCGGCGCGGCGCCAGCCGTACGTGCGCCGGCCGGCCGCGGGCAGCCCGGCTGCCCAGACCGCCGCCAGGGCGAGGCCGATCGCCGCGCCGTCGGAGACGTTGTGGACGGCGTCGGCGAGCAGCGCGAGGCTGTGGAAGACGATGCCTGCGGCCACCTGGGCGAGGCCGAACGCCACCGTCAGCACCAGCGAGATCGAGAGCGCACGGCGCGATGCCGACCGGTCGGGCATGTGCCCGTGGGTGTGCCCCGCGTGTGCGTGGTGGTGGTGTGCCATGCTACGACGGTACCACCGGGCGAGGCGGTCGTTTGCGGCCGAGGGCACCCGGGAACGGCAGGTCGCACACAACGACCGACCGGAGGTGGCAGGGATGCCCGAGAGCGCCAAGGACATGCAGGGCAAGCTCAAGGAGAAGGCGGGAGAGGCCGGCGGCGACGACCGGCTCAAGCATGAGGGCCAGGCCGAGCAGGCCGGCGAGAAGGTCAAGAGCGGCGTCGACAAGGTCGTCGACAAGGCGAAGGACGTCATCGAGCGGTAATGGCGGTGGACGAGGACCGGGAGCCGCTTCCACCCGCCGAGGGTGAGCACGTCGAGCCCGCCGCTGAGGATCGCGGCGAGCTCGACGCTCCTGCGGTGCCGTTCCTCGACCGGCGGGAGCGTCCCCGCCGTGCGGCGGAGTCGCTGCTGGTGCGCCTGATCGCGACCTGCGGCGTGGTCGGCATCGCCGTCGCGATCGCCGCGGTGCTGGGCTCTCAGGATGTCGCGGCGTGGGTGATCGGCCTGGTGGTCGCGACGACCAGCGTCGTGCTCTCGGCCGTGCTCTGGTCGTCGCGCACGTTGTAGCCGCCGCCCATCCGGGAGGGGTCGCGGAGCGCCGGGTCGGCCGTCCCGGGAGCGCCTGCGGCGGGCTGCCGGCGAGGGGCGCTGTGCTACCGTTGGTCGGCTCACCGACGAGAGGTTTACGCGTGGCCACTGGAGTCCGAGTCCTGGTGACGATGGCTTGCACCGACTGCAAGCGCCGCAACTACCAGACGAACAAATCGAAGCGAAACTCGCCCGACCGGATCGAGTTCAACAAGTACTGCCGCTGGTGCGGCAAGCACACACTGCACCGGGAAACCCGGTAGGAGCACCGCGTTGGCGCGCAGGAACCGACAGCAGCAGGCGGGAGGCCGCCGCAGCGTGACATCGCCGGTCGCCGGCAAGCCGAAGAGCCAGTCGGGCGGCGAGCCCGTCGAGCGGCCGGGATTCGTTCGCCGGGTGATCGGATTCACCGGTGAGGTGCGCGGGGAGCTGGCCAAGACGGACTTCCCGAACCGGCACCAGACATGGCAGTCGACGTCGGTCGTGCTGGCGGCCTGCCTGATCGTCGGCCTTTATCTGTACGGCCTCGACCAGGTCTTCGCCCGTATGGTGCAGAAGCTCGTCGAGCTGCAGAACTAACGACGCAAGGACACCATGTTTCGCTGGTATGTGATCAACACCTACTCCGGCCACGAGAACAAGGTCAAGGCCAATCTCGAGCACCGGATCAAGTCGATGAGCAAGGAGATGACGGTGCGGCGCGTGGTCGTGCCGACCGAGTCCGTCGTCGAGACGAAGGACGGCCAGAAGGTGCAGGCCGAGCGGCGCCTGTGGCCCGGCTACGTGCTGGTCAACATGGACCTGGACGTGGACAAGGAGGCCTGGGGCCTCGTCAAGAACACGCCCGGCGTGACCGGCTTCGTCGGCGCGTCCGGCCAGCCGGTGCCGCTCAGCCAGACCGAGGTCGACCGTATGTTGCACTCACAGGCAACAACGACGGTCGTGCCGAAGCAGAAGGCGGAGTTCCAGCTGGGCGAGAGCGTCAAGGTGATCTCGGGCCCGCTGTCCGACTTCGACGGCGAGATCGCCGAGATCAACCACGACCAGAGCAAGCTCAAGGTGCTGGTCTCGATCTTCGAGCGCCAGGTGCCGGTGGAGCTCGAGTTCGACAAAGTCAAAAAGATTTAACTGTGACTCGGCCCCTACCAGGGGCGGAGTCAAACCTGACATCCCCGAAGCACCAAGACCGAGACCAAGACAGAGTGGGAGCCGCGGGCTGAGACCCCGGCGCTCGAACCACAGGAGGTAGCCGGTGGCCAAGAAGGTCATCAAGATCATCAAGCTCCAGATCCCCGCCGGGCAGGCCAACCCGGCGCCGCCGGTCGGCCCTGCGCTGGGCCAGCATGGCGTCAACATCATGGACTTCTGCAAGGCGTTCAACGCCGCGACGCAGGGGCCGAACGCCGGCCAGATCACCCCGGTCGAGATCTCGGTGTTCGAGGACCGCTCGTTCTCGTTCATCACCAAGACCCCGCCGGCGGCGGTGCTGATCAAGGAGGCGCTCAACCTCAAGTCCGGCTCGGGCGAGCCGAACCGGGCCAAGGTTGGCACCCTGACCCGCGACCAGCTGCGCTCGATCGCCGAGCGCAAGATGCCCGACCTGAACGCGAACGACGTCGAGGCGGCGATGAACATCGTCGCCGGCACGGCGCGCTCGATGGGCGTGGAGGTGCGGTCCTGATGCCGGGCAAGCTCTACACCGAGGCGCGGTCGGCCGTCGATCGCGAGCGGGTCTACTCGCCGCTCGAGGCGGTGCGGCTGTTGAAGTCGCTGCAGACGTCCAAATTCGACGAGACGGTCGAGGTGCACATGCGCCTCGGCGTCAACGTCCGCCACGCCGATCAACAGCTGCGCGGGACGCTGTTTTTGCCGCACGGGCTGGGCAAGAGCGTGACCGTCGCCGTGTTCGCCCAGGGCGAGAAGGCGAAGGAGGCCGAGGAGGCGGGCGCCGATGTGGTCGGCGGCGATGACCTCGCGGCCCGCATCACCGAGGGCTGGACCGACTTCGACGTCGCCATCGCCACGCCGGACATGATGGGCACGGTCGGCAAGCTGGGCCGTATCCTCGGCCCGCAGGGCAAGATGCCGAGCCCCAAGGCGGGCACGATCACGTTCGACATCGGCAAGGCCGTCGGCGATGTCAAGTCGGGCAAGATCGAGTACCGCACCGACCGCACGGGGATCATCCACGTCGCCGTCGGCAAGAAGTCGTTCGAGGAGACCGCGCTGGTCGAGAACTACGGCGCCGTGCTTGACGAGATCCTGCGCGCGAAGCCGTCGGCCTCGAAGGGCCGCTACCTGCGTTCGATCACGATCGCCTCGACGATGAGCCCCGGTGTCAAGGTTGACACCACCCGCACCCGCGACCTGCTCGAGGAGACGGCGGGGGTCGCGTAAGCGATCAACTAGAGTCCCACCAGTTCCACTGCGCGTCCGCGCCGAAGACCGTCGGGGCCCCACGGGGCTCAAACCATGAACCCGACCGAGGCCGCGGGAACAGCAGGCGCCTTTCGTCGCCACGCTGCGTCCGCCCTCATGGCGGACGCACGACCGCGACGAGAGGAGGTGAACAGGTGAACAGAGACGAGAAGCGCGAGTCCGTCGAGCGCCTGGTCGAGAAGATCAGGTCGGCCGGCTCGATGATCGTGACCGACTACCGCGGCCTGACCGTGACGCAGACGGCCGAGCTGCGCCGATCGCTGACCGAGGCGGGCGCGACCTTCACGGTCGCCAAGAACACGCTGGCGCGCCGGGCGGCCGAGGAGGCCGAGCGGCCGGGCCTGCTGGAGTTCCTCCAGGGGCCGACCGCGATCGCCTTCGTCGCCGAGGATCCGGCGCCGGTCGCCAAGAGGCTGACCGAGGTGGCCCGGACGACCAGGATCCTGGCCGTCCGCGGCGGGGTCATGAACGGCACCACGCTGAGCGCGGACGACGTCCGCGCGCTCGGGGAGCTCCCGCCACGGGACGTCCTCAACTCGCAGGTTGTCGGCGCCATCGCCGGCCCGGTCACCGGAGCGGTGAACGTGATCGCCGCGCCGCTGCGCGAGTTCCTGATCGTGCTCGACCAGTACATCCAGAAACGCCAGGCAGCCGAGGCTGCCGCCTAGAAAGGACACGCACATGGCAGTCACACCTGAACAGCTCGAGGAGATGTCCGTCCTCGAGCTCGTGGAGCTCAAGAAGGCGCTCGAGGAGCGGTGGGGCGTCAGCGCCGCCGCAGCGGCGCCGATGATGGTCGCCGCCGCGGGCGGCGGGGGCGGCGGAGACGCGGCCGAGGAGGAGCAGACCTCCTTCGATGTCGTGCTGACCGGCACCGGCGACAAGAAGATCCAGGTCATCAAGGTCATCCGCGAGCTGACCGGCCTGGGCCTGAAGGAGGCCAAGGCGGTCGCCGACGAGGCACCCGCCCCGGTCAAGGAGGGCGTCGCCAAGGACGAGGCCGACCAGATCAAGGCGAAGCTCGAAGAGGCCGGCGCCTCGGTCGAGGTCAAGTAGCGATAGGCGTTGAGGGCCGGGTCCCCCGAGGTCCCGGCCCTCGGGCTTGTAGAAATTCGTCTCCAGGTGGACAAGGCATCCTGCATCCGTCCCTTCTCGTCGCTCCGCGGCAAGCCGTCGCATGACGCCGAGCAGCGCTCCCAGACGCTCTTCGGCGATCCCGTCGACGTCGTCGAGCGCGACAACGGCTGGGCGAAGGTCGTCCTCGCCGACGGCTACGAGGGCTATCTCGAGGCCGACGCGCTGGGCGAGCCTCTCCAGAAGGACCGCGCCCACGTGGTCGTCGTCCCGCAGGCGGCCGACCGCTACATGGGCACGTGGCTGCCCGCTCCTGGCCTACGCACCGAGCCGCTCGCCGCGGCCCGGCGGAAGGCGTCCGGCGAATCGATCGCCGAGGCCGCGCTGATGTTCCTGGGCGCGCCCTACGAGTGGGGCGGCGTCACGGTGGAGGGGCTCGATTGCTCGGGCCTCGTGCAGGCCGTGTTCCGCCGGTTCGGAACGCTGCTGCCGCACAATGCGGAGCTCCAGCAGGAGGCCGGCGAGGAGGTGCCGTACGACCAGGCCCGCCCCGGCGACCTGCTCTGCTACGGCGACCACGTCGCCGTCTATCTGGGCGACGACCGGATCGTGCACGCCAGCAAGGATCCGGGCCGGGTGCTCGAGGAGGAGCATCCGCCGGAGCTGCGAAAGCGGCTGCGATCCGTGCGGCGCGTTTTCGACGGCGAAGACTGATCGCCAACTTCGGCGCCGGCTCGGCGTCAAAGAGGACATTCGCAGGTCGGTCCTTCGAAAGGGTGAGCCCATGCCGTCACGACGTCCTCTGATCCTCATGCTCGCGCTCGCCGCGCTGGCCATCGCCGCAGGCTGCGGCGGAGGATCGTCCTCCTCCAGCTCCCCCGGGAGCGGTGCCTCGTCGACGCCCGCAGCGGGTGGGAAGGGCGGCACGTTCATCGCCCTCGCCAACTCGAACTGGGGCACGGCCGACCCGGCTAAGAACTACACGCTCCAGGAGTGGCAGCTCCTGATCTGGTCGCATGACGGCCTTGTGTCCTTCAAGATCGCCGGCGGTCCGGCCGGCACCGAGATCGTCCCCAATCTGGCGACCGCGGTGCCGAAGCCCACGGACGGCGGGAAGACCTACACCTTCACCCTCCGCCCGGGCATCAAATACTCCGACGGCACGCCCCTCAAGGCGAGCGACTTCGCCCACACCCTGCTCCGCCAGTTCACGGTGCCGGGCCCGGCCAACGGCTTCTATTCGAGCGTCGTCGGTGCGGACAACTGCATCAAGAACGCCAAGACCTGCGATCTGTCCAAGGGCGTCGTCACCGACGACGCGGCCGGCACGGTCACGTTCCACCTGACCGCCCCCGACCCGGAGTTCCTCGACAAGCTGGCGCTGCCGTTCATGTTCGTCGTGCCCGGCAACACGCCGATGAAGGACACGGGCAACAACGTGCCCCCGGGCACCGGGCCGTACATGTGGCAGACCTACGACCCGAACAAGGGCGCCACCCTCGTCCGCAACCCGAACTTCAAGCAGTGGAGCGCGGACGCCGCCCCCGACGGCAATCCGGACAAGATCGAGTACAAGTTCGGGCTCACCGTCGAGGCCGAGGTGACCGAGGTCGAGAACGGCCAGGCCAGCTGGGTCTTCGACCCGCCGCCCGCCGACCGACTGAACGAGATCAGCACGAAGTACGCCGACCAGGCGCACGTCAACCCGCTCACCGCCGACTACTACATGGCGCTGAACGTGAACGTGCCGCCGTTCAACAACCTCAAGGCCCGGCAGGCGATCAACTACGCGGCCGACCGCTCCGCCTACGTCAAGATCTACGGCGGCCCGTCGCTCGCGCAGCCCTCCTGCCAGGTGCTGCCGCCCAACTTCCCCGGCTACGTGCCCTACTGCCCGTACACCTCGGGCGGGGACACGACCAAGTGGACCGCGCCTGACCTGGCCAAGGCCAAGCAGCTCGTGGACGAGTCGGGCACGAAGGGCCAGAAGGTCGCCGTCGTCGGCACGAACGACGAGGTCGGCAAGGCCCTGACGCAGCAGGTCGTGGCCGACCTGAACAGCATCGGCTACAAGGCGACCGCCAAGCTGCTCGCCGGCGGCATCCAGTACCCCTACATCCAGAACTCCGACAACAAGGTCCAGGTCGGGTACTCGCAGTGGTACCAGGACTACCCGGCGGCCTCGGACTTCCTGAACGTGCTGCTCGGGTGCGGGTCGTTCCATCCCGGCAGCGATGCCAGTCCGAACATCTCCGGGTTCTGCAACAAGCAGATCCAGGACAAGATGGACCAGGCGCTGACGCTCGGCGAGACCGACCCCGAAGCGGCCAACAAGATCTGGGCGCAGGTCGATCACGACGTGACCGATCAGGCCGCGTGGATCACCATGTTCAACCCCAAGCTGATCGACTTCGTGGCGAAGAACGTCACCGGGTACCAGTTCAGCCCGCAGTGGTACTTCCTCATCGGGTCGGCCTCGGTTCAGTAAGGACAACCACCTCCGTGGGGGTGGGCCTGCGAGCCCGCCCCCACGGAGGTAACCTTGAAGTCCGATGGCCGAGATCGCCGCGATTGACCAGCCCATCGAGCCGCTCCCGGAGGAGATCGAGAGCGGCGGGGTCCCGGGGCGCAATCCCTGGGCGCTGGCCGGAAGGCGGCTGCTGAGGAACAGGGTCGCGATGGGGGCCCTGGTCATGTTCCTGGTGATCGTGGCGATCTCTTTCGCCGCACCGCTCTACGCGAACCACATCGCCGACACCGACCCGTTCACGCCGAACCTGAATGGCACGACCACGGTCGACGGCAAGACCGTGAACGTGATGCAGCAGGGAGGCGGCGCTCTCAAGCTGGGCGTGATCCCGATCGGGCCCACGTGGTCGGCCCACTACTTCCTGGGCGCCGACAACCAGGGCCGCGACGTCGCCGCGCGGGTGCTCTACGGCGGCCGCAGCTCGCTGCTGATCGGGATCGGCTCGGCCGTGATCTGCAGCCTGATCGCGATCGTCGTCGGGCTGCTGGCAGGCTTCTTCGGCGGGTTCGCCGACAGCGTCATCTCGCGCATGCTCGACGTGGTCTGGGCGTTCCCGGTCTACCTGCTCGCCATCTCCATCGCCACGGTGCTGCTCACGCAGGGGCTCGCCTTCGGGCCGGTGTCGATCAGCGCGACCAGCCTCTGGCTGCCGACGCTGATCATCGCCTTCGTCTACGTGCCGTACGTCGCCCGGCCGATCCGCGGCTCGGTGCTGTCGGTGCGCGAGAAGGAGTTCATCGAGGCGGCCATCGCCCAGGGGGCCTCGAGCCGGCGGCTGATGCTGAACGAGATCCTGCCCAACGTGATCACCGTCGTGGTCGTCCTGCTGCCGCTGATGATCGCCACCACGATCCTCACCGAAGCGGCGCTGTCCTACCTGTCGATCGGCGTCCAGCCGCCGCAGGCCAGCTGGGGCACCGTCATCGACGACGGGCAGCAGCTGCTCTACACGCGTCCCTGGGTCGCCATCGCCCCGGGCATCATGATCGTGCTCACCGTGCTCTCGCTGAACGTGCTCGGGGACGGCGTCCGTGACGCGCTCGACCCGCGGGCCAAGCTGCGGATCGAGGAGTAGGCCGGCGTGCTGACGTTCGTCATCCGCCGCACGCTCGGCGCCCTGTTCGTGGTCGTCGCCATCACGGTGCTGGTGTTCGTCATCTTCTTCCACACCCCGGGCGTCGATCCCGCGCGCCAGCTGGCCGGCCGCAACCCCTCGCCCGGCACGATCAAGCTGATCAGGCACCAGTACGGCCTCGACCGGCCGCTGCCGGTGCAGTACCTGATCCTGATGAAGAAGCTGTTCATCACCCGCGACCTGACCTCGTACTCGAACCAGGGCGAGCGGGTCATCCCCGAGATCGTCGCGGCGACCCCGGTCACGCTCTCATTGGTGTTCGGGGCGGCCATCATCTGGGTCGTCGTGTCGATCATCATGGGCCTCGCGGCCGCGGTGCTGAAGGGCAGCATCTTCGACCCGCTGCTGATGATCCTGGCGCTGATCGGGATCTCGATGCCCGTGTTCTGGCTGGGCGAGATGGCGAACCTGATCACCCAGAGCCGCTACCACGACACCTTCCTGTTCTCGTGGGTGCCGCCGCTCGGCTACACCCCGTTCACGACCGACCCGTGGCTGTGGTTCAAGTCGCTGGTGATCCCGTGGCTGGTGCTCTCGGTGCTCTACATCGGCCTCTACGCGCGGGTGCTGCGGGCCAGCATCCTGGAGACCCAGAGCGAGGACTACGTGCGGACGGCGCGGGCCAAGGGCCTGACCGAGAAGCGCGTGCTGCTGCGCCACTCGCTGCGCACCTCGATGATCACCTTCGTCAGCCTGTTCGGCCTCGACTTCGGCGTGCTGGTCGGCGGCGGCGCGCTGCTCGCGGAGGTGGTGTTCGGCCTGCCCGGCGTCGGCCTGCTGACGTATCACTCATTGACGAGCCTCGATCTACCCGTGATCATGGCCACCGTGATCTACGGCGCGATCTTCATCGTCATCTGCAGCGCCCTCGTCGACGTCGCGTACGCCCTGCTCGATCCGCGGGTGCGGCTGGCATGAGCGAACAGCCGCCGATCGACCCGGACATCCTCCTCGACGTCCGGGACCTCCACGTGTCGTTCCGCACCGAGGACGGCATCGTCCGCGCGGTGGACGGCGTCTCGTTCCAGCTGCGGCGGGGCGAGGTGCTCGGGATCGTGGGCGAGTCCGGCTCCGGCAAGAGCGTGACGATGATGACCGTGATGCGCCTGATCCGCGACCCCAACGCGATCTTCGAGGGCCAGGTGATCTACAAGGGCCGCGACCTGATGACGCTGGGCGACGACGAGATGCGCCAGGTGCGCGGCCGCGAGATCTCGATGATCTTCCAGGACCCGATGACCTCGCTGAACCCGGTCTACAAGGTGGGGTGGCAGATCAGCGAGCAGATCCGCGCCCACGAGAACGTCGGCAAGAAGGCCGCTCTGAACCGCTCCGTGGAGCTGCTCCGCGCCGTCGGTATCCCCAATGCCGAAGGCCGCGTCAACGACTACCCGCATCAGTTCTCGGGCGGCATGCGCCAGCGCGTGATGATCGCGATGGCTCTCTCCTGCAACCCCGACCTGCTGATCGCCGACGAGCCGACGACGGCCCTGGACGTGACGATCCAGGCCCAGATCCTGGAGCTGATCAAGCGGCTGCGCAAGGACTTCGGCTCCGCGATCGTGCTGATCACGCACGACATGGGCGTGGTCGCCGACACCGCCGACCGCCTGAACGTGATGTACGCCGGCAGCGTGGTCGAGTCGGGCACGACGCGCGAGGTGTTCCGCGCACCGCAGCATCCGTACACCTGGGGGCTGCTGGGGTCGATCCCGCGCCTCGACCGGCCCAAGCCGACGCGGCTGACCACCATCAGCGGCGCGCCGCCCTCTTTGCTCGATCCGCCGCCGGGCTGCCGGTTCGCCCCGCGCTGCGCCTTCCGGTTCGACCGCTGCGCGGAGACGCCGCAGCTGACGGCCAAGCTCTCCGAGCAGCACCCCGACCGCTGCCACCTGCCGCTGGACGAGCGGGCTGCCAAGCGCGCCGTCGCGATGGGCCCGACCCTCGAGGAGTCGGCGTGAGCACGAACGGCTCGGGGCCGGCCCCGCTGCTCGCCGCCCGCGGCGTCCGCAAGTACTTCCCCATCCGCAAGGGCGTGCTGCAGCGCGAGGTGGCCCGCGTGCACGCGGTGGACGATGTCAGCCTGGACGTGCTGCCGGGCGAGACGGTCGGGCTGGTCGGCGAGTCGGGCTGCGGCAAGTCCACCTTCGGCCGCTGCGTGCTGCGCCTCTACGAGCTGTCCGGCGGCACCGTCGAGTTCCAGGGCCGGGACATCTCCTCGCTGTCGCGCAAGGACATGCGGCCGCTGCGCCGCGAGATGCAGATGGTGTTCCAGGATCCCTACGCCTCGCTCAACCCGCGCAAGCGGGTGGGCACGATCATCGGCGACCCGATGCGGATCCACCACACCGGCGACCGCGGCCAGATCAAGCGCCGCGTGCAGGAGCTGCTCCAGCTGGTCGGCCTCAACCCCGAGCACTTCAACCGCTACCCGCACGAGTTCTCGGGCGGCCAGCGTCAGCGCATCGGCGTCGCCAGGGCCCTGGCTCTGAACCCGAAGCTGATCGTGGCCGACGAGCCGGTGTCGGCGCTCGACGTCTCGATCCAGGCGCAGGTGGTGAACCTGCTCGACGACCTCCAGGACGAGCTGGGGCTGACCTACCTCTTCATCGCCCACGACCTGGCGGTCGTCCGCCACGTGTCCGACCGCATCGCCGTCATGTACCTGGGCAAGATCGTCGAGGTCTCGGTCGCCGAGGAGCTCTACCGCACGCCGGTGCACCCCTACACGGAGGCGCTGCTCTCGGCCGTGCCGATCCCCGACCCCGAGCTGGCCGAGCAGCGGGAGCGGATCGTGCTCCAGGGCGACGTGCCCAGCCCGGTGACGCCGCCCAGCGGCTGCCGCTTCCACCCCCGGTGCCGGTACGCGACGGAGATCTGCTCCCAGGAGGAGCCGCCGCTGGTCGATCACGGCCACGGCCACATGGCCGCCTGCCACCACCCCCTGGCGGTGTTCGGCGACGGTTGACGTCCGCGCCGCGGTGCACCATCGTGGGTGGGGCGGAGCTCGCCCGGGTGACAGGACGATCGGGGGAACGGCGTGAGACACGGACGGCGCGTGCCGCTGCTCGCGGCACTCGTGCTGGTGATGCTCGTCGCGGGGGCATGCTCGGGCGGCTCGTCGAGCGGCGGGGCGCCGGGGTCGAGCGGGCCGGCCTCGAGGGCGCCCGCCGAGACGCCGTTCGACCGCTACCGGCTGGCCGCACCGACCGCCGTGCGCTACGCCCGCGCGCTGGCGCTCGGCCGGTCGTCCGCCGCCGGTGCGCTGGCCGATCCGGGCGGCGCCGCGGGGAGCGCGCTGGCGGCGCTGGGCGCGCGCCTCCGGGGCCTGCCCATCGCGGCCGCCAGGGCGACGCCGAGCTTCCCGTCCTCGACCGGCCACGACGGCGCCGACGAGGCCGCCGTGGCGCTCGAGCTGCGGGCGAGGCTGTCGCGGGCCGCGCCGTCCGAGTGGGTGCTGCTGGGCCGGCGCGTGCTGCTGCTGCACCGCAGCGCCGGCGCCTGGAAGGTGACCGGCGACCTGACCAGCCAGATCGGCATCGCTCCCACCGGCCTCTTCCTCTACACCCATCCGGCGCTGATCTCCGGGCAGCACGCGACCGTCGTGTTCGGGCCGGGCACGGCCCGCGGCGCGGCACGGCAGATCGTGGCCGAGGCCGACCGGGTCGCACCGGGCATGGTCGCCCGGTACGGCGGCGGGCCGGCCGCCGAGCGCCCGCTGATCTTCCTGGTCAACGGCCGCGCCCAGGGGGAGCAGCTCTCGGGCACACGCATCGACGGGTCGACGACGCCGCTGGGCACGGTCAGCGGCAACTTCACCTACGTCTTCCTGCGCCCCTACCAGCAGGGCTCCGCGCTCGAGCGCAACGGCTCGATCGTCTACCTGATGACCCTGCTGGCGGCCCGGTTCAACCTGTTCCACGCGCCCGAGAGCCTGGTCACCGGGGTCGCCGCGTACGAGCAGAACGCGTACCTGAACACGAAGGGCTACATCGTTCCGCTCGATCGGATCGCGGCGGCCTACCCGGGCTACGCGAGCGCCGCCACCTGGCGCGTCACCCGGCGCGGCTGGGGCGTCACCGGCAGTCGCTCGCAGCTCGCGTTCGAGGACGCGCTGGCGATCGCGCACGTGATCGAGGCGAGCCACGGCGGCCCGGCGGCGGTGATCAGGCTGGGCAAGCGGTTCAAGGCGATCAGGCTGCCGGCCGCGGGCGGCAGGTACTCGACGGCGCAGCTCGACCGCGCCTTCCGCGCCGCGCTGGGTGTGTCGTTCGCGACGGTCGCCGGTGAGGCCCATTCGTACGTGGCGGGCGGGTCCTGGAAGTTCGGCTGACCCGTCGTTGTCTCGGTAGACATCGACCGAAGGGCTCTGGCGCCGCTGCCGGCCGGGGACGAAGGTCCTTGACCTCCGCGGTGTCGTCGGTATAGTGACCGAAGGCATTACCCGCGCGGCAGCCTTGCCGCATCCGACGGGAGGCCGCTCCCTGCTTGCGTGGTACAGCATCGGCTGCTAGGGTTCTCGGTTGCGCCGTTGGTCCGGAACCACGCCCACGCCATATCGATCCCCTAGATGCCCCGCGGGAGGCGTTCGCTTTGCCTGAAACCACCTCGCCCCGAGTCCGCAGGACCTTCTCCAAGCTGGAGAAGATTCTCGACGTTCCCAACCTGATCGACATCCAGAAGGCGTCCTTCAGGTGGTTCATGGGAACACCCGGGGACCCATCGTCGCTGGCCGCGTCCGGCCTGCGCGAGACGATCGACGACATCTCACCGATCCGCGACTACTCGGAGCGGCTGGAGGTGGGCCTCGGCGAGTACACGATCGGCGACCCGGTCGTGTCCGAGACCGAGTGCCGCGAGAAGGACCTCTCCTACGAGGTGCCGGTCAACGTCAAGGTGGCGTTTACCAATCTGGATACAGGTGAGATCCGCGAGCAGACCGTGTTCCTCGGCAACTTCCCCTGGATGACCGAGCAGGGCACGTTCATCATCAACGGCACCGAGCGCGTCGTCGTGACGCAGCTGGTGCGCTCCCCGGGCGCCTACATCATGGAGCCGAAGGACCGCGACAAGCAGGTCTTCACCGCCAACCTGATGCCGTCCCGCGGCTCGTGGCTCGAGCTCGAGATCGACAAGAAGGGCCTCGTCAACGTCCGCATCGACCGCAAGCGCAAGCTCCCGATCACGACCCTGCTGCGGGCGCTGCCGGCGACCGACGAGAACACCGGCTTCACGCTGGACAAGTCGAACGAGGGCCTGCTGGCGCTCTTCAACGACAACCCGTTCATCCGCATGACGCTGGAGAAGGATCCGGCGCAGAGCGAGGAGGCGGCGCTGGTCGAGGTGTTCAAGAAGCAGCGGCCGGGCGAGCCGCCGACGGTGGACAACTCGCGCAACCTGGTGCGGGCCCTCTTCTTCGACCCCAAGCGCTACGACCTGACGCGCGTCGGCCGCTACAAGCTGAACATGCGGCTCGGCCTCGAGATCCCCGAGGACACCCGTGTGCTCACCACCGACGACATCGTCGAGTTGGTGCGGCGGCTGGTCACCCTCCCGGTCAAGCTGGGCGTGCCCGAGGAGAGCAAGGACTACGCGGCCGACGCGGCCGCGATGCCGCGCGACGCCATCGAGCACGACCTGGACGAGTACGAGCACTTCGGCAACCGCCGCCTGCGCACGGTCGGCGAGCTGATCCAGGAGGCGTTCCGGATCGGCCTCTACCGGATGGAGCGCGTCGTCCGCGAGCGCCTCACCACCGAGGACGAGGACGCGATCACGCCGCAGACGATCGTCAACATCCGGCCGGTTGCGGCGGCGCTCAAGGAGTTCTTCGGCTCCTCGCAGCTCTCGCAGTTCATGGACCAGACGAACTCGCTGGCCGGCCTCACCCACCGCCGGCGGCTGTCGGCCCTGGGCGCCGGCGGCCTGACCCGCGAGCGCGCGCCGATCGAGGTGCGCGACGTGCACCCGACGCACTACGGCCGCATGTGCCCGATCGAGACCCCGGAGGGTCCGAACATCGGCCTGATCGGCTCGCTCGGCTCCTACGCCAAGGTGTCGGAGCACGGCTTCGTGCAGACGCCGTACCGCAAGATCGTCAAGGGCAAGATCACGGAGGACATCAGCTACCTCGACGCCCTCCAGGAGGAGCGCTACACGATCGCGCAGGCGAACGCCGAGATCGACAAGAACGGCAAGCTGGTCTCACCGGTGCTGTGCCGCACCCGCGACGGCGTGCCCGTCCAGGTGGACGCTACCGAGGTGGACTTCATGGACGTCGATCCGGCGCAGATCGTGTCGGTGGCGACGGCCCTGATCCCCTTCCTCGAGCACAACGACGCCAACCGCGCGCTGATGGGCTCGAACATGCAGCGGCAGGCCGTGCCCCTGCTCGTCACCGAGGCGCCGCTGGTCGGCACCGGCCTCGAGTACCGGGCCGCGGTGGACACCGGTGACGTCGTCCTCGCCCGCCGGGCCGGCACCGTCGAGTACGTGGACGCCGAGAAGATCGTGGTCAAGGCGAAGGACGGCCTGGACGAGTACCCGCTGATCAAGTGGCGGCGCTCGAACCAGGGCACCATCATCCACCAGAAGCCCATCGTCTACATGGGCAACAAGGTGACCGCCGGCCAGGTGATGGCCGACGGGTCGTCCACGGACACGGGCGAGCTGGCCCTGGGCCGCAACCTGCTCGTCGCCTTCATGTCCTGGGAGGGCTACAACTTCGAGGACGCGATCATCCTGTCCGAGCGCATCGTCAAGGACGACGTGCTCTCCTCGGTGCACATCCACGAGTACGAGGTGGATGCTCGCTCGACCAAGCTGGGCGATGAGGAGATCACGCGGGACATCCCCAACCGCTCCGAGGAGTCGCTGCGCAACCTCGACGAGAACGGCATCGTCCGGATCGGCGCCGAGGTCGGCTCCGGCGATCTGCTGGTCGGCAAGGTCACGCCCAAGGGCGAGACCGAGCTGACGGCCGAGGAGAAGCTGATCCGCGCCATCTTCAAGGAGAAGGCGCGCGAGGTGCGCGACACCTCGCTGAAGGTGCCGCACGGCGAGGGCGGCAAGGTGATCGACGTCAAGACCTTCTCGCGTGCGAACGGCGACGACCTGTCGCCGGGCGTGAACGAGCTGGTGCGCGTGTACGTCGCGACCAAGCGCAAGATCGCCGAGGGCGACAAGCTGGCCGGACGCCACGGCAACAAGGGCGTCATCTCCAAGATCGTGCCCGAGGAGGACATGCCGTTCCTCGAGGACGGCCGCCCCGTGGACATCATCCTCAACCCGCTGGGCGTCCCGTCGCGGATGAACATCGGCCAGATCCTGGAGACGCACCTGGGCTGGGCGGCGGCGCACGGCGGCGAGAACGGCGACCGCCAATTCGTCGCCACGCCGGTGTTCGACGGCGCCACGCCGCAGGACGTCGACCAGGCGCTGATCGACTGGCAGGAGGCGAACCCGAAGGATCAGGTGCGCTTCAAGATCGACAAGAAGCAGCCGGCCGGCTCACGCTGCTCGGGCAAGCTGCGCGTCTTCAACGGACGTTCGGGCGAGCCCTACGACCAGTCGATCACCATCGGCTACATGTACATCCTGAAGCTGCTCCACCTGGTGGACGACAAGATCCACGCCCGCTCGACCGGCCCGTACTCGCTCGTCACCCAGCAGCCGCTGGGCGGCAAGGCGCAGTTCGGCGGACAGCGGTTCGGCGAGATGGAGGTGTGGGCGCTGGAGGCGTACGGCGCGGCCTACACCCTCCAGGAGATGCTCACCATCAAGTCCGACGACACCGTCGGCCGGGTCAAGGCCTACGAGGCGATCGTCAAGGGCGAGAACATCCCCGAGCCGTCCATCCCGGAGAGCTTCAAGGTGCTGCTGAAGGAGATGCAGTCCCTGGCGCTTGACGTGAAGGTCGTGTCCGAGGACGGGGGCGACGTCGCCGTCCGCGAGGAGGACGACGAGCTGCTGCGGGCCGCCGAGGAGCTCGGCATCGACCTGCGGCAGACCGCCAGCCGCGCGGTGTCGCGCGACCCGGACGCACAGGAGCTGGAGGAGGGCGACGACCGCGTTGACTCCGACGGCGAGCTCTCGCTGCCCAACGACGAGGCGCTCCCCGAACAGGTGAGCGAGGACGACCTGGAAGACGAGGACGACGACGATCTCGAAGAGGAGTCCGGCGTGACCCTGGGAGAGATCGAAGAGTGACGACTGAACGAAAGGCATCACGTTGATCGACATCAACGATTTCGACGCAATCCGCATCGGCCTCTCCTCCCCGAAGCAGATCAGGGAGTGGTCCTCGGGTGAGGTGACGAAGCCCGAGACCATCAACTACCGCACGCTCAAGCCCGAGAAGGACGGCCTCTTCTGCGAGCGCATCTTCGGTCCCACGAAGGACTGGGAGTGCTACTGCGGCAAGTACAAGCGCGTCCGCTACAAGGGCATCATCTGCGAGCGCTGCGGCGTCGAGGTGACGCGCCAGAAGGTGCGGCGCGAGCGCATGGGCCACATCGACCTGGCCGCGCCCGTCAGCCACATCTGGTTCTTCAAGGGCGTCCCCTCGCGGATCGGCTACCTGCTCGACATCGCTCCCAAGGAGCTCGAGAAGGTGCTGTACTTCGCCGCTTCGATCGTGACCGCGGTGGACAAGGAGGCGCGCGACGCCGCCGTCCCCGAGCTGGAGGGCAAGGTCGTCCAGGAGAAGGAGCGGATCGCGCTCGACAAGGACGAGCAGTTGGCCGCGCTGGAGACGCGCATGCAGCGCCGCCGCCAGTACCTGATCGACGGGGCGAACAAGGACTTCGACGAGGACGACGAGTACTGGGCACGCACGCTCAACAACTGGGCGGAGGAGCAGGGCCTGCCGCCGCTCGACGAGTCCCGCACCCTGGCGGGCGGCCTGCTGGCCGAGGTCTCCAAGCGGATCGCCGGCGAGGACCCGAAGAAGGTGCGCGAGCTGGTGCGCGAGTCCGCGGTGCGGGACGACCGCAAGCTGGGCGCCAAGGAGCTCGACAACGTCTCCGGCTGGGCCGCGACGGCGCGTGAGCTGCTGGCGGGCGAGCTGGAGGCGATCGAGACCAGCAAGGGCCCCGAGAAGACGAAGGCCAAGAACGTCGTCAAGGCGCGCATGGCGTTCCTCGCGGGCGACGATGTCACCCTCAAGGAGCCCGACCAGCAGTGGGTCGCACAGCTGGTCGAGAAGGGCCCCGGCGCTGCGCCGGCGCTCGAGAAGACCCGCCAGCTGGGCGCCGGCCTGCTGCGCGAGGTCGTCGAGCAGGGCGAGAGCCTCGATCCCAAGGAGCTGCGGGAGACGGCGAACGACCTGTCGCTGCGCACGGACGGCAAGATGACCAAGGAGGACGTGCGGGCGGTCGAGACCTGGGCGCTGAAGGTGCGCGACACCTACAACGACATCCAGGCTCGCAAGAAGGACGTCGAGGACCACACCCGCGACTCCGTCGATCGCCTGGAGCGCACCTGGGTCAAGTTCAAGGAGCTCGAGGTGCAGGAGATCATCGCCGACGAGGCGCTGTTCCGTGAGCTCAAGGACCGGTTCGGCAGCCCCTGGGGCTTCGGCGAGTTCTTCGCCGGCGGCATGGGCGCCGAGTCGATCCGCGAGCTGCTGCGCTCCCGTGACCTGGACGTCGAGGCCGCATCGCTGCGCGAGACGATCAAGACCTCGAAGGGCCAGAAGCAGGCCCGGGCGATCAAGCGCCTGAAGGTCGTGAACGCCTTCCTCAAGTCCGAGAACCGGGCCGAGTGGATGATCCTGGAGACGATCCCGGTGATCCCGCCGGAGCTGCGCCCGATGGTGCAGCTGGACGGTGGCCGCTTCGCCACGTCCGACCTGAACGACCTCTACCGCCGCGTCATCAACCGGAACAACCGCCTCAAGCGGCTGCTCGACCTGGGCGCGCCGGAGATCATCGTCAACAACGAGAAGCGCATGCTCCAGGAGGCCGTCGACGCGCTGTTCGACAACGGCCGCCGCGGCCGCGCGGTGACGGGCCCGGGCAACCGGCCGCTCAAGTCGCTGTCCGACATGCTCAAGGGCAAGCAGGGCCGGTTCCGCCAGAACCTGCTCGGCAAGCGCGTGGACTACTCCGGCCGCTCGGTGATCGTGGCCGGTCCGCAGCTCAAGCTGCACCAGTGCGGCCTGCCCAAGCTGATGGCGCTGGAGCTGTTCAAGCCGTTCATCATGAGCCGGCTGGTCGAGCGCAAGCTCGTCCAGAACATCAAGGCGGCCAAGAAGATGGTCGACTCGATGGTGCCCGAGGTCTGGGACGTGCTGGAGGAGGTCATCGCCGAGCATCCGGTGCTGCTGAACCGGGCGCCGACGCTGCACCGCCTTGGCATCCAGGCGTTCGAGCCGGTGCTGGTCGAGGGCAAGGCGATCCAGGTGCACCCGCTGGTGTGCCACGCCTTCAACGCCGACTTCGACGGCGACCAGATGGCGGTGCACCTGCCGCTGTCCGCCGAGGCCCAGGCCGAGGCGCGCATCCTGATGCTCTCCTCCAACAACATCCTGTCCCCCGCGCACGGCAAGCCGCTGGCGACGCCGACGCAGGACATGGTGCTGGGCACCTACTACCTGACGTACGCCGAGGAGGACCTGACGGACGTCACGTGGGAGGACCTGAAGGAGCGCAAGGCGCCGTACTTCGGCTCCATGGACGAGGTCGAGATCGCCTACGACCAGCAGCAGGTCAGCCTGCAGGCCGTGATCGGCCTGCGCAACCAGGGCGAGTGGATGGTGACCACGGTCGGCCGCGCGATCTTCAACGACGAGGTCTCGCGGGCGCTGGGCAAGGCCGTCGGCGAGGCCTTCGTCAAGAACGACTACCGCTTCCAGAACCACACCCTGACGAAGCGCGAGATGACCGACTTCGTCTCCGACATGGTCGATCGCTACGGCGCGTCCGCCATCTCGGAGGTGCTGGACACGATCAAGGAGCTCGGCTTCACGTACGCCACGCGGGCGGGCGTGACCGTCTCCAAGAACGACATCGTGACGCCGCCCAACAAGGAGGAGATCCTCGCCTCCTACGAGGGCAAGGTCGAGAAGACCGAGGCCTCGTACAACAAGGGCCTGATCACGGAGTGGGAGCGCCACGAGCAGATCGTGTCGCTCTGGAACAAGGCCACCGACGACGTCGGCGAGGCGATGCTCGACAACCTGCGCGAGCTGAACCCCGTCTTCATGATGGCGAACTCCGGCGCCCGCGGATCGTTCAAGCAGATCCGCCAGCTGGCCGGCATGCGCGGCCTGATGGCGAATCCGAAGGGCGAGATCATCCCCCGGCCGGTGAAGTCCAACTTCATGGAGGGGCTGTCCGTGCTCGAGTACTTCATCTCGACGCACGGCGCCCGCAAGGGCCTCGCCGACACCGCGCTGCGGACGGCGGACTCGGGCTACCTGACCCGCCGCCTGGTGGACGTCTCCCAGGACGTGATCATCCGGCTGGACGACTGCGGCACCGAGGACGCGATGGACGTGCCGGTGATCCTGCCGGACGGCTCGCCGAACCGGTTCAGTCTGATCGGCCGCGTGATCGCGACCGACTTCAAGATCGGCCGGGTCAAGTTCTCCCGCGGGGAGGAGATCAACGGTGCGCGGCTGCGGCAGATCGCCGAGGCCGCGGCCGAGAAGTCGGACGTCCACGTGCCGGTGCGGACGGCCCTCAAGTGCCGGGCGCAGTTCGGCGTGTGCCGCCAGTGCTTCGGCTGGTCGATGGCCACCGGCGAGATGAGCGAGATCGGCGACGCGGTCGGCACGGTCGCCGCCCAGTCGATCGGCGAGCCGGGCACCCAGCTGACGATGCGCACGTTCCACACCGGCGGTGTGGCGGGCGCGGACATCACGCACGGCCTGCCCCGGGTGGTCGAGCTGTTCGAGGCACGCAAGCCGAAGGCGGCCGCGACCCTGGGCGAGGTGGATGGGCGCGTCGAGGTGCAGGAGACCGACCGCGGTTGGGCCGTGATCCTGCACACGAAGGACGCCGAGGGCGAGCCGGGGACGGTCGAGTACGCGTTCCCGCGCCGCACCCGCCTGCGCGTCTCCACCGGTGAGCAGATCACCGTCGGCACGCCGCTCAACGAGGGCCCGCTGGCTCCCGCCGAGCTGCTCGACCTGCGCGACGAGACCGAGACAGCCCGCTACCTCGTGGCCGAGGTGCAGGAGGTCTACAAGAGCCAGGGCGTGGAGATCCACGACAAGCACATCGAGCTGATCGTGCGCCAGATGCTGAAGAAGGTGCGGATCGACTCGGCGGGCGCGTCCGACACGATGCTGCCGGGCGAGCTGGTCGACCGCTTCGCCGCGGAGCGGGAGGCGGTCAAGCTGAAGAAGGCCAGGAAGGAGGTGCCGACCTGGACGCCGATCATCCTCGGCATCACCAAGGCATCCCTGGCGACGGACAGCTTCCTGTCCGCGGCGAGCTTCCAGGAGACCACCAAGGTGCTCACGGACGCCGCCATCGAGGGCAAGTCCGACGGGCTCCGCGGCCTCAAGGAGAACGTCATCATCGGCAAGCTGATCCCGGCCGCGACCGGTCTGCGCCGCTACCGCTCGGTGGCGATCTCGCCGACCGACGAGCCGCCCGCCATCCTCGCTCAGGGAGCGGGCGAGGACGTGTACGGGGCGGCGGTCGCGGTGGCCGAGGACGAGGAGCTCGACCTGACGCCCAAGCCGGGCGCCGAGGAGCCCCTCATCCCACCGGTCGAGGACGACTAAGCACCGCAGGCGGCGCGCCGGGCACCAACCCGGCGCGCCGCTTCTGCGCGCCGCCACGCCGTCCGTGATGAGATTGGTGCCGCGCGTGGCCGACTCCCTGACCGCATCCGTCTCCGCCCTGCCGGCCGGCCGTCTGCGCCGCCGGCTCCCCGCCTACCTCGCCGGCGTGGCCGCCGCGGCGCTGCTCACCCGCGCGCTGGCGGCGGTGCTGCCGATGGAGCTGGCGGCGGCCTGGGCGGTGGTGGTCGCGATCGGCATCCCCGGCTGGGCGGCCCTGCGGCTCGCCGGGCTCGACCGCCGGCTGGGTGCCGCCGAGGCGGTCGCGGTGGTGCCGGTCGCCGCCCTCACGGTCTGGGCGGTGCCGCTTGCGCTGGGCATGCTGACCGGCGTCCCCTTCCTCGCGGTCGAGGTCGTGGTGCTGGCCGCGGCGGCCTGCGGGCTGGCCGCGTGCGAGCCGTTCGACCGGCGGCTGGTGGACGTCCGCGAGGCGGCCGGCCTGGCCGCCGCGGCGCTCGTCGCCGGTGCGGTCGGCTGGTACTACCAGGGCGGCCCGGGCGCGGGCGACGCCCTGTTCCACGCCGGCCGCGTCCGCAAGCTGCTCGAGCTGGACGGCCTCTCCCTGTCCGGCGTCTCCACCTACCTGAACGGCGCGCCGCACGCCGGCTACGCGTTTCCGCTGCTCCACGCCGCCCAGGCGGGGGCGGTCAAGCTGGCCGGGGGCGACCCCGGCTCGACCTACCTCAGCCTGGCGCCCATCTTCGTCGCCATGGTGCCGCTGGCCGTGTACGGCGCCGGCCGTGCGATCGGCGGGGCGCCCGTGGGCGCGGCCGCGGCCCTGCTGGCGTGCTGGGACGCGCTGGTGCCGGGCGAGTGGCCGTTCTCGCTCCAGTGGAGCGAACAGCCGCCCACCTACACGTTCGTGGTGCTGCTCCCGCTGGCGGTGCTGATCGCCCACGAACTGCGCCGCACGCCCGACGACCGTGCCCTCCAGGGCGCCTCGGTCGCCGTGGTGGTGGTCGTCGCCTTCGTGCATCCGACGTACGTCTTCCCGCTGCTGGCAGTCACCACCGGGCTGGCCCTGCTGACGCGGAGCGGGCTGCGGGTGCTGCTCGCCACCTACGCCGCGGGTGCGGCGGTGCTGGGCTGGATCTGGTGGGAGGCGCTGGCCGGGGCGCCCCGGGCCGAGGCGTTCCACCCGGTCTACCGCTCCGGCATCAGCCGGGTGTTCCACCACACCGCGATGCTGTCCGGCACGTCGATCCTGCACCACCGCGCGCCGTTCCTGCTGGCGATGATCGCGATGCCGGTGCTGCTGGTCGCGTTCGGCCGGCGCTGGACGCTGGCCGCGGCGACCATGCTGGGGCCGTTCGTGCTGGTGGCGCTGCCCGGCGCCCTGGCGCTGCTGGTGCCGATCGTCAACCTCGCCCAGGCGCGCCGGTTCTGGATCGCCGTGCCCTGGGAGTTCGTGGCCGCCATCGCCCTGGCGCTGATCGCGGCGCGCCTGCGCGGCCGGTGGCTGGCGGTCGCCGCCGTCGCCGCCGTCGCGCTCTCCTACCTGACGCGGCTGCGCCAGCCGTGGCTGTGGACGGACAACGCGACGTCGCTGACGGTGCTGGCGGCCGTCGTCTCGCTGGCGCTCGCCTTGTGGCTGATCGCCCGCGGCCGGCTCGTGCGGCCCGCGGCGCCGCTGACGGCGGGGACGCTGCCAACGCTGCTGCTGGCGGCCTGCATCCTGGCCGTTCCGGCGCTGGCGCACGACTACCACCGAAAGCCCGGCAGCGGCAAGCCCGGCGTCTCGCCCGGCGTGATCGGCTTCCTGCGGGCGCACGAGTCGGCGCCGTTCCCGGTGGTTCTGGCCGACCTCGACCCCGCCTACACGATGTCCGGGGAGGCGGCCGTGTACGTGGTCGCCGTGAACGAGGGCCACATGCGGGCCGAGCCCAAGAACCAGCCGGTCGAGCGGCGCGCCGCGGTGGCCCGGTTCATGGACCCCGCCACGGCCGAGCCCGACCGCGACGCGATCCTCGACCGCTGGCACGTCCGCTACGTGGTCGTCCAGTCGGATTCGCCGGTGCTGCCGGCGCTCGCCGGCGACCCGCGGCTGGCTCAGGTGTACGCCGATCCGGACACCGTGCCGGTGCCGCGCACCATCTTTGAGGTGCACAACTCCCCTTCCTGAGCTGTGCTAGAGTCCCCGGTCGCGGCCCGGTTGGGCTGCGTTCGTTTGCCCGCGATCAGAAGGACGTTTTCTCCTCTCCATGCCGACGATCAATCAGCTCGTCCGGAAGCCGCGCAGCAAGGCGCTGGCCAAGACCAAGACGCCGCACCTGCGCGGCGCCCCGCAGAAGCGCGGCGTCTGCACGCGCGTCTACACCGTCACGCCGAAGAAGCCGAACTCCGCGCTGCGCAAGGTCGCACGCGTGCGGCTGACCAACGGCGAGGAGGTCACGGCCTACATCCCGGGCGTCGGTCACAACCTGCAGGAGCACTCGGTCGTGCTGATCCGCGGCGGCCGCGTCAAGGACCTGCCGGGCGTGCGCTACAAGATCATCCGGGCGGCGCTGGACACGTTCGGCGTCAACGATCGCAAGCAGGCCCGCAGCAAGTACGGCGCGAAGAGGGCTTCCTGATGCCGCGCCGTGCAGAGATCTCGCCGCGCCCGCTGCTGCGCGACCCCGTCTACGACTCGACGCTGGTCACCCAGGTGATCAACCGGGTCATGCTGGACGGCAAGAAGTCCGCCGCCGAGCACATCGTCTACCAGGCGTTGGAGACGGTCGGTCAGAAGACCGGCCAGAGCCCGGTGGAGGTGCTGGAGCGCGCGATCAAGTCGGTCACGCCCGTGCTCGAGGTGCGCTCGCGCCGCGTCGGCGGCGCCAACTACCAGGTCCCGATCGAGGTCCCGCAGCGGCGCGCCCGCACGCTCGCCGTGCGCTGGCTGGTGACGTTCGCGCGCCAGCGCCGCGAGAAGGAGATGCACGACAAGCTCGCCTCGGAGATCCTGGATGCGACCAACCAGCAGGGTGGCGCGTACAAGCGGAAGGACGACATCTACCGGATGGCGCAGGCCAACAAGGCCTTCGCGCACTATCGCTGGTGAGGTGTAGCTGATGGCTGTGACGCAGACGCAAGAGGGCGCACGCGTGCCCCGGATGGACGAGCTGGACAAGGTGCGCAACATCGGCATCATGGCCCACATCGACGCCGGCAAGACGACCACCACCGAGCGGATCCTCTACTACACCGGCCGCACCCACAAGATGGGCGAGGTGCACGAGGGCGCCGCCACCATGGACTGGATGGTGCAGGAGCAGGAGCGGGGGATCACGATCACCTCCGCCGCCACCACGTGCTTCTGGCGCGATTGCCGCATCAACATTATTGATACGCCCGGGCACGTGGACTTTACGGTCGAGGTGGAGCGCTCGCTGCGCGTGCTGGACGGCGCCGTCGCCCTGTTCGACTCCGTCGCCGGGGTGCAGCCGCAGTCGGAGACCGTCTGGCGGCAGGCCGACAAGTACGGCGTCCCCCGGATCGCGTTCATCAACAAGATGGACCGCACCGGCGCGGACTTCTTCAACGCCGTCGCCACGATGGTCGACCGGCTGGGCGCCGCGGCGGTGCCCGTCCAGATCCCGATCGGCGCCGAGGACGGCTTCGAGGGGCACGTCGACCTGCTGACCATGAAGGCGATCCGCTACGTGGACTCGCTGGGCCAGAAGTGGGACGAGGGCGAGATCCCCGCCGAGCTGGTCGAGCAGGCGGAGCAGTACCGCCACGACCTGATCGAGGCGGTCGCCGACCACGACGAGGGCATCATGATCGCGTTCCTCGAGGACGAGCCGATCGAGGAGGCGCAGCTGCGCGCTGCCGTTCGGGCGGCCACGCTCGACCTCTCGATCACGCCCGTGCTGCTCGGCTCCGCGTTCAAGAACAAGGGCGTCCAGTCGCTGCTGGACGCGGTCATCGACTACCTGCCGGCGCCGATCGACGTGCCGCCGGTCGTCGGCACCGATCCCAAGACCGGCGAGCAGGTCGAGCGGCCGGCCGCCCTCGACCAGCCGTTCGCCGCGCTGGCGTTCAAGGTGATGACCGATCCCTACGTCGGCAAGCTGACGTACTTCCGCGTCTACTCGGGCAAGCTCAACTCCGGCTCCTACGTGCTGAACGCGTCCACCGGGCGCAAGGAGCGGGTCGGCCGCGTGCTCGAGATGCACGCCAACCACCGCGAGGACGTCGAGCAGATCGGCGCCGGCGCGATCGCGGCCGCGGTCGGGCTCAAGCAGACCACCACCGGCGACACGCTGTGCGCCGAGAACGCGGTGGTCGTGCTGGAGTCGATCGACTTCCCCGACCCCGTCATCGACGTGGCCGTCGAGCCGCGCACCAAGGCCGACCAGGACAAGCTCACCGGCGCCCTCCAGCGGCTGGCCGAGGAGGACCCGACCTTCCGCGTCCGCACCAACGAGGAGACCGGCCAGACCATCATCGCCGGCATGGGCGAGCTCCACCTGGAGATCATCGTCGACCGGCTGATGCGCGAGTTCAAGGTGGACGCCAACGTCGGCCGCCCCCAGGTGGCCTACCGGGAGACGGTCCGCCGCCGCGTCGAGAACGTGCGCGGCAAGTTCGTGCGCCAGTCCGGCGGTCGCGGCCAGTACGGCGACGCGGTCATCAACCTCGAGCCGAACACGCAGGGTGAGGGCTACCTGTTCGACAACAAGATCGTCGGCGGCGCCATCCCCCGTGAGTACATCTCGTCGGTGGACGCGGGCATCCGCGAGGCCGCCGAGGCGGGCGTTCTGTCCGGGTTCCCGGTCGTGGACGTGCACATCGAGCTGGTGGACGGCTCGTACCACGACGTGGACTCCTCGGAGTCGGCGTTCAAGGTGGCCGGCTCGATGGCCTTCAAGGAGGCGTGCCGCAGGGCGGGCCCCGTGCTGCTCGAGCCGGTGATGGCCGTCGAGGTCGTCACCCCCGAGGACTACATGGGCGACGTCATCGGCAACATCAACTCGCGGCGCGGGCAGATCGAAGGGATGGAGCCTCGCGGCAACGCCCAGGTGATCCGCGCCCGCGTCCCGCTGGCCGAGATGTTCGGCTACGCCACAGACGTGCGCACCATGAGCCAGGGGCGCGCGACGTACACCATGCAGTTCCTCCACTACGCGGAGGTCCCCCAGTCGATCGCCGAGAAGCTCGTCGAGACCAGGGCATAACCACGGTTCGGGCCAGACAAAGGAGATAGGAAGACACCATGGCCAAGGCAAAGTTCGAGCGGAACAAGCCGCACCTCAACATCGGCACCATCGGTCACATCGACCATGGCAAGACGACGCTGACGGCGGCCATCACCAAGGTGCTCGCAGAGTCGGGGACCGGAACCGCGGCGACCAACTTCGACGAGATCGACAAGGCGCCGGAGGAGAAGCTCCGCGGCATCACGATCAACTCGGCGCACGTCGAGTACGAGACGGCCAACCGGCACTACGCACATGTGGACTGCCCGGGCCACGCCGACTACGTCAAGAACATGATCACCGGCGCCGCCCAGATGGACGGCGCGATCCTGGTGGTCTCCGCCGCCGACGGCCCGATGCCGCAGACGCGCGAGCACATCCTGCTGGCCCGCCAGGTCGGCGTGCCCTACATCGTCGTCGCGCTCAACAAGTCGGACGCGGTCGATGACGAGGAGCTGCTCGAGCTGGTCGAGCTCGAGGTGCGCGAGCTGCTGGACAAGTACGAGTTCCCCGGCGACGACACCCCGGTGATCCGGGTCTCGGCGCTGAAGGCGCTCGAGGGCGACGCCGAGTGGACGCCGAAGATCCTCGAGCTGATGGACGCGGTGGACTCCTACATCCCGGAGCCGCAGCGCGACATCGACAAGCCGTTCCTGATGCCGGTCGAGGACGTCTTCACGATCACGGGCCGCGGCACCGTCGCCACCGGCCGGATCGAGCAGGGCGTCGTCCACACGGGCGACGAGATCGAGATCGTCGGCATCGCCAAGGAGACCGAGAAGACGGTCGTCACCGGCGTCGAGATGTTCCGCAAGCTGCTCGACGAGGGCCAGGCGGGCGACAACGTCGGCTGCCTCCTGCGCGGTGTCAAGCGCGAGGAGATCCAGCGCGGCCAAGTGCTCGCCAAGCCGTCGTCGATCACGCCGCACACCAACTTCGAGGCGCAGGTCTACGTGCTGTCGAAGGACGAGGGCGGCCGCCACACGCCGTTCTTCAAGGGGTACCGCCCACAGTTCTACTTCCGCACGACCGACGTCACCGGCGTGGTCGAGCTGAAGGAGGGCGTCGAGATGGTCATGCCCGGCGACAACGCCGAGATGACCGTCGAGCTGATCCAGCCCATCGCCATGGACGAGGGCCTGCGGTTCGCCATCCGTGAGGGTGGCCGCACCGTCGGCGCCGGCGCCGTGACCAAGATCGTCAAGTAGGAAGGCACGGCAACCTCCAAGTGGCGCAGCAGAAGATCCGCATCCGGCTGAAGGGATACGACCACACACAGGTCGATCTCTCGGCGCGGTCCATCGTCGAGACGGCACAGCGCACCGGGGCCACGGTCTCGGGGCCTGTGCCCCTCCCGACGGAGAAGAACGTGTACTGCGTGATCCGCGGTCCCTTCAAGGACAAGGACTCGCGGGAGCACTTCGAGATCCGCACGCACAAGCGGCTGATCGACATCCATCAACCGACGCCGAAGACGGTCGACTCGCTGATGCGGCTCGACCTGCCCGCAGGCGTGGACATCGAGATCAAGCTGTGAAAGGCATCGTCGGCACGAAGCTGGGCATGACCCAGCTCTTCGACCAGGAGTCCGGCAAGGTCACCTCGGTGACCGTGATCGAGGCTGGACCGTGCCCCGTCGTGCAGGTGAAGACGGACGAGACGGACGGCTACACGGCCGTGCAGCTCGCCTTCGGCGCCGTCAAGGAGCGGAAGATCTCGCGCCCCGAGGCGGGGCACCTGAAGCGGGCCGGCGTCGCTGCGCACCGGCACCTGGTCGAGATCCGCGACGCCGAGGGCCTGGCCGTCGGCGACACGGTCACCGTCGAGAGCTTCGAGCCGGGCGAGCAGATCAAGGTCAGCGGCACGTCCAAGGGCAAGGGCTTCGCCGGCACGATCAAGCGCCACAACTTCCACCGCGGCCCCGTCAGCCACGGCTCCCACAACATCCGAAAGCCCGGCTCGATCGGTGCCTCCGCCACGCCCGCCCGCGTGCGCAAGGGGATGAAGATGGCGGGCCGGATGGGCGGCGATCGCGTCACCCAGCGCGGCCTGACGGTCGCCGAGATCGATGTCGAGCGCAACCTGCTGCTGGTGGCGGGGGCCGTTCCCGGCTCCGTCGGCGGCATCGTCGAGATCCGGAGTGACGCCTGATGGCCACCGCCAAGCTGAGCGCACCCACCCTGGGCGGCGGCGCGGCCGCCAAGCTCGACGCCGAGGTCTTCGGCCTGGAGCGGAACGATCCCCTCGTCCACCAGGTGGTCAAGTCCGAGCTGGCCGCGCGCCGGCAGGGCACCCACGCGACCAAGACGCGCGGCCTCGTGGCCGGCGGCCGGGCGAAGCCGTGGCGCCAGAAGGGCACCGGCCGTGCCCGCCAGGGCACGACCCGCGCCCCCCAGTGGGCGGGCGGCGGCGTCGTGTTCGGCCCGCATCCGCGCAACTACGTCGGCAAGGTCAACCGCAAGCAGCGGATCAAGGCGCTGCGGATCGCGCTCTCCGCCCACGTCGCCGGCGGCAGCATCGCCACCGTGGACGGCTCCAAGCTGACCGAGCCCAGCACGAAGGCGGCCGTCGGGCTGCTCGAGGGCTGGCGCGAGCAGCGCCCGCTGGTCGTCGTCGTCGCTCGCGGCGAGGACGCGCTGGCCCGCTCGTTCCGCAACCTGGCCCGCACGCACGTGGCCGAGATCGGCGAGCTCGAGGTGGCCGACCTGGTCTGGGGGCGCTCGGTGCTCGTGTCCAAGGCGGCCCTGAGCGCGCTGGAAGGCGGTGAGCGGACGTGAACGGCGATCCCCGCTCGGTGCTGCTGGCACCGGTCGTGTCGGAGAAGAGCTACGGCATGATCGGCGAACGCGGCAAGTACACCTTCCGCGTCCACTCCGACGCGCACAAGACCGAGATCCGCCAGGCCGTCGAGCGCCTGTTCTCGGTGGACGTGATCGGCGTCAACGTGATCAAGATGCCGGCCAAGCCCAAGCGGCGCGGCATGCACCAGGGCACGCGCCCGGGCTGGAAGAAGGCGGTCGTCACGGTCGCCGAGGGACAGACCATCGACGCGTTCGGACCGGGGGTCTAGGTGGCAGTCAGAAAATTCAGGCCAACGTCGGCCGGTCGCCGGTTCATGTCGGTGTCCGACTTCGCCGAGATCACCACCTCCGAGCCGGAGAAGACGCTGCTCGCCCCGATCTCCAAGAAGGGCGGCCGCAACAACAACGGCCGGATCACCACGCGCCACCAGGGCGGCGGCCACAAGCGCCGCTACCGCATCATCGACTTCAAGCGGCGCAAGGACGGCGTCGCGGCCAAGGTGCACTCGATCGAGTACGACCCCAACCGGTCTGCGCGGATCGCGCTGCTCCACTACACCGACGGCGAGAAGCGCTACATCCTGGCGCCGCTGCGGCTGACCGTGGGCGCGACCGTCGAGTCGGGCGCGAATGTGGACATCCGGCCGGGCAACGCCCTGCCGCTGTCGTCGATCCCGACCGGCACGACCGTGCACAACATCGAGCTGCGGCCCGGACAGGGCGGCAAGATGGTGCGCTCGGCCGGCGGCTCGGCCCAGCTGGTCGCCAAGGAGTCGGGCCAGGCGCTGCTGCGGCTGCCCTCGGGCGAGATGCGGCGGGTCAGCGCCGAGTGCCGGGCGACCATCGGCCAGCTCGGCAACGTCACCCACGAGATCGAGTCCGGCGGCAAGGCCGGGCGGTCGCGGTGGAAGGGCAAGCGCCCCACCGTCCGCGGCACCGTGATGAACCCGGTCGACCACCCGCACGGTGGCGGCGAGGGCAAGAACAAGGGCTCGCACCCGGTTACGCCGTGGGGCAAGCCGACGCTCGGGTTCCGCACCCGGAACAAGAAGAAGGCGTCGACCAACGACATCGTTCGGTCGCGCAAGCGAGGGAAGGGCAACAGGTGAGCCGTTCGAGCAAGAAGGGGCCTTTCGTCGATCCGAAGCTGTTGAAGCGCGTCGAGGAGATGAACGAGACCAAGCAGAAGCGCATGCTCCGGACGTGGTCGCGCACGTCCACGATCTTCCCCGAGTTCGTCGGCCACACGATCGCGGTGCACGACGGCCGCAAGCACGTGCCGGTCTTCGTCTCGGAGTCGATGGTGGGCCACAAGCTGGGCGAGTTCGCGCCCACGCGCACCTACCGCGGGCATGGCAACGACCGCACGAGCAAGCTGAAGGGTCGCTGAACTGATGGCAGTGCAGACCACCGAGGAGCGGGAGCTGATCCGCGCGCAGGCGCGGTACGTGCGCTCGTCCGCACGCAAGGCGCGGCTCGTGCTCGAGCACATCCGCGGCCTTCCGGCGACCGACGCGCAGGCCGTGCTCCAGTTCCAGACGCGGGCCGTCGCGCGCGACGCCGGCAAGGTGCTGAAGTCCGCCATCGCCAACGCCGAGAACAACTCCGGGCACGACGCCGAGGAGCTGATCGTCGTCGCCGCCACGGCGGACGAAGGCCCCACGCTCAAGCGCTGGCGCGCCCGCGCGCGCGGGCGGGTCAACCGCATCCGCAAGCGCACGTGCCACATCACGATCATTGTCAGCCCGGCGCTGCCCGGCGAGATCCGCCCCAAGCGGGAGCGGGCCGCCCGGGTGCCGCGTGCGGCCGATGCGGTCGCCGCGGCGGTCGAGGCCGACGTCGAGGAGGAGGAGGCGGTCGAAACGCCCGCCGAGGACGCCCCCAAGCCCGCCCGCGCCCGCAGGTCGCGCAAGGCTGCGGCGGAGACCGAGGCTGCGCCCGAGACCGAAGCGGAGCCGGAAGCGGCTGTGGAGCCCGAGGCGGGCCGGAAGCTGCGGTGAGCCCGAGCCGGAAGCGCCCGCCGAGCCCGAGGCGGAGCCGGAAGCTGCGGCCGAGCCCGAGCCGGAGGCAGCACCGGAGCCCGAGGCTGCGGCGGAGCCCGAGCCGGAAGCCGAGCCCGAGCCGGAGCCCGAGGCCCCGGAGGCCGAGCCCGCCGGCGACGAGACACCGAACGACGATGAGGAGGCCACCACCTAATGGGCCACAAAGTCCATCCCGGCGGCCTGCGCGTGGGCGTCATCCACACCTGGAAGTCGAACTGGTTCACCACCGACAAGGACTTCTCCGGCTACCTGGCCGAGGACGTCAAGATCCGTGACCACATCTACGGCAAGCTCTCGCATGCCGGCCTGTCGGACATCCACATCCGCAAGGACAAGCAGCGGATCACCGTGGACATCTACACGGCGCGGCCCGGGATCGTGATCGGCAAGTCGGGATCCGAGGTCGATGCCCTGCGCAAGGAGCTGCACGGCATGACCGGCAAGGCCGTCCAGGTGAACATCACCGAGATCAAGCGGCCCGAGCTGGACGCGAAGCTGGTCGCGCAGTCGATCGCCGAGCAGCTTCAGAACCGCGTCTCGTTCCGGCGTGCGATGAAGCGGTCGCTGTCCTCGTCGATGCGGTCGGGCGCGATGGGCGTCAAGATCCGCTGCGGCGGGCGGCTGGGCGGCTCCGAGATGTCCCGCTCCGAGCAGTACTCGGAGGGACGGGTGCCGCTGCACACGCTCCGCGCCGACATCGACTACGGCTTCGCCGAGGCCAAGACGACGTTCGGCCGGATCGGCGTCAAGGTCTGGATCAACAAGGGCGAGATCATGCCCGAGGGCTTCGAGCGCGATGCCGCCGGCACGCGCCTGGGCGAGGTGGACGCGCGGCGGCGCCGCGGCGGCCGGCCCGGCGCGACGGAGGAGCTCGGCCCCACGCGTCCCTCGCGCCGCGGTGGCGGAGGCGGCGGTGGTGGCGGAGGCGGCGGCGGCGGACGTGGTCCGCGGCGGCCCCGCTCCGGTGGCGGCGGTGGCGGCGGAAGCACGCCCGGGGACGGCACGGCTCCCGGCGGCGGCGGACGGCGCGCCCGTCCGCGGCCCGCGACCCCGGCTCCGCCGGAGACGCCGGCAGCCGAGACGGCTGCTCCCGAGACCGCGGCGCCGGAGAAGGCAGCACCTGCGAAGGCGGCACCCAAGAAGGCCGCTCCCGAGAACCCAGCCGCAGCCCCGGAGGCTGCGGCTCCCGAGGCCGCTGCGCCCGAGACGGCCGCTCCCGAGGCTTCGGCCCCGGAGGCTCCGGCTCCCGAGCCGGCTGCGCCCGAGACGCCCGCGGAGGGTGACGGCTGATGCTGCTCCCCAAGCGAACCAAGTACCGCAAGGTGCACCGGGGGCGCCGCACCGGCCTGTCCAAGGGCGGCAACCGCGTGCAGTTCGGCGAGTACGGCCTCAAGGCCCTCGAGGAGGGCTGGGTCACGAACCGCCAGATCGAGGCCGCTCGTATCGCGATGACCCGCAAGATCAAGCGCGGCGGCAAGGTCTGGATCACGATCTTCCCGGACAAGTCGGTGACCAAGAAGCCGGCCGAGACGCGGATGGGCTCCGGCAAGGGCTCGCCCGAGTTCTGGGTGGCCGTGGTCAAGCCGGGCCGGGTCATGTTCGAGCTGTCCGGCGTGCCCGAGCCGCTGGCCCGGGACGCGATCCGGCTGGCGGCGATGAAGCTGCCGATCAAGTCGAAGTTCGTGCGGCGTGAGGAGGATCCCTTTGAAGGCCAGTGACCTCCGAGATCAGCTCTCCACCGATGACGAGCTCGTCCGCGCGCTGGACGAGAAGCGGCAGGAGTTGTTCAACCTGCGGTTCCAGCACGCCACCGGCGCGCTCGAGAACACGGCCGCCCTGGCCCGGGTGAAGCGCGAGATCGCGCGACTCCTGACCATCAGCCACGAGCGGGCCGCCGAGGCCCGGAAGGTACGGACCTCATGAGCGAGCAGAGCACCACCACAATCGAGCGGGGGAGGCGCAAGGAGCGCCGCGGGGTGGTCGTCTCGGACGCGATGGACAAGACCGTCGTCGTCCGGGTGGACATCCTCAAGCCGCATCCGAAGTACGGGAAGATGATGCGCCGCTCGATCCGGCTGCACTGCCACGACGAGGCCAATCAGGCCAAGCTGGGCGACACGGTGCGGGTGGTCGAGACGCGGCCGCTGTCCAAGACCAAGCGCTGGCGCGTCGCCGAGATCGTCGAGGTGGCCCGGTGATCCAGGTCGAGACCCGGTTGCGCGTCGCCGACAACACGGGCGCGCGCGAGCTGCTCTGCATCCGCATCATGGGCGGCAGCCGGCGTCGCTATGCCGGGGTCGGAGATATCATCGTCGGCACCGTCAAGCAGGCGACCCCCAACGGCAGCGTCAAGAAGGGCGAGGTCGTGAGGGCGGTCGTGGTGCGCACCAAGAAGCAGCACTCCCGCGAGGACGGCACCTACATCGCGTTCGACGAGAACGCGGCGGTGATCATCGACAACCAGCGCAACCCGCGCGGCACGCGCATCTTCGGCCCCGTGGCCCGCGAGCTGCGCGAGCGCAACTTCATGAAGATCGTCTCACTGGCCCCAGAGGTTCTCTAGCAATGGCAGCACCCAAGTACAAGATCAAGAAGGACGACACCGTCCAGATCATCGCCGGCAAGGACAACGGCAAGCGCGGCAAGGTGCTGCGCGTGCTCCCCGAGGAGCGCCGCGTGCTGGTCGAGAAGCTGAACATGATCAAGCGGCACACCAAGCCGCGCCCGGCACCGCGGGCCAGCGGTCAGCAGGTGATCCCGGGCGGCGTGATCGAGCGGGAGGCGCCCCTGCACATCTCCAACGTGCAGCTGGTCTGCCCCGCCTGCGGCAAGCCCTCCCGGGTCGGCCGGCGCATCAACGCCGCGGGCACCAAGGTGCGGTTCTGCCGCTCCTGCGACAAGGACGTGGACGGATGAGCACGACCGAGATCCCGGCGCCGCGCCTCAAGGTGCGCTACGACGAGGAGATCCGCGACCTGCTCAAGGAGCGGCTCGGGCACGACTCGACGATGGCCGTGCCGCGCGTCGTCAAGGTCACGCTCAACATGGGCGTGGGCGAGGCCAAGACCAACGCCAAGGCGCTGGACGACGCCTCCGCGCAGCTCGCGATCATCACCGGCCAGCGGCCGGTGCAGACGCGCGCCAAGAACTCGATCGCAGGCTTCAAGATCCGCGAGGGCATGCCCCTCGGCTGCAAGGTGACGTTGCGCGGCGACCGCATGTACGAGTTCCTCGACCGGCTGCTGACGATCGCGCTGCCGCGGATCCGCGACTTCCGCGGCATCAACCCGAACGCGTTCGACGGCCGGGGCAACTTCTCGATGGGCGTGCGCGAGCAGATCATCTTCCCCGAGATCGACTACGACGACATCCACGAGACCCGCGGCCTGAACATCACCATCACGACGACCGCACGAAACGACGACGAGGCACGCGAGCTCCTGCGGGAGCTGGGCATGCCGTTCGCGAACTGACGAGAAGGACGGGATGGCAACAGAGGCACTCAAGTCCAAGCAGGCCCGGCCGGCGAAGTACACGGCCCGGAACTACAACCGCTGCTCGCGCTGCGGTCGTGCCCGGGCGTACTACCGCAAGTTCGGCGTCTGTCGTATCTGTCTGCGGGAGCTCGCCCACCAGGGCGTCATCCCGGGCATGACCAAGAGCAGCTGGTGAGGCACCATGGTTACCGATCCGATCGCTGACATGCTGACCCGTATCCGCAACGCCAACCTGGCGCTGCACGAGCGCGTCACGATGCCGAGCTCCGGCATGCGCCGCGAGATCGCGCGCATCCTCAACGAGGAGGGCTACATCGACGGCTTCGCCGTCGAGCGCGGCCAGACCTTCGACACGCTCGTCGTCACGCTCAAGTACGGGCCCAACCGCGAGCGCGTGATCAGCGGGCTCAAGCGCATCTCCAAGCCCGGCCGCCGCGTCTACGCGAAGCGCGACCGCCCGCACAAGGTGCTGGGCGGCATGGGCATCGCCATCCTGTCCACCTCGACCGGGGTCATCACCGGCCGCCAGGCGCTGGAGAGCGGCGTCGGCGGCGAGGTGCTCTGCTACGTGTGGTGAGCCAGCCATGAGTCGTATCGGCAAGCGCCCCATCCCCATCCCCAGCGGCGTCGAGGTGCAGATCTCGACCGGCACGGTCACCGTCAAGGGCCCGCGCGGCACCCTGTCCGAGCGCATCAACCCGGACATGTCCGTTGCCCAGGAAGACGGCACCGTCGTCGTCACGCGGCCGACCGACCGCGGACCGCACCGGGCGCTGCACGGTCTCACCCGCTCCCTGCTCGCGAACATGGTCATCGGTGTCACCGAGGGCTACGAGAAGCGGCTGGAGATCCAGGGCGTCGGCTACCGCGCGGCGCTGAAGGGGCAGGACCTCGAGCTGCAGCTCGGCTTCAGCCACCCGGTCAACGTCAAGGCGCCGGACGGCATCAGCTTCGAGGTGCCGCAGCCGACGCAGATCATCGTGCGCGGCAACAGCAAGCACCAGGTCGGCGAGACCGCCGCCCAGATCCGCAAGTGGCGGCCGCCGGAGCCCTACAAGGGCAAGGGCATCCGCTACGCGGACGAGGTCGTTCTGCGCAAGGTCGGGAAGCGAGCGTGATGTCGCGATGGCAGTGAAGACGAAGGAGCAGGGACGGCTGCGGCGGCATCGCCGCGTCCGCTCGAAGGTGACAGGCTCGGCCGAGCGGCCACGCCTCGCCGTGTACCGTTCCAACGCACGGATCTACGCCCAGCTGATCGACGACGACGAGGGCCGCACCATCGCCTCGGCGTCGAGCCTGGACAAGGACGTCGCCGGGGGCAAGCGCTCCGAGCACGCCGCCCAGGTGGGCCGGCTGATCGGGGAGCGGGCCAAGGCCGCAGGGATCGAGCGAGTCGTGTTCGACCGCGGCGGCTATCTGTACCACGGACGCGTCAAGGCACTGGCAGACGCCGCTCGCGAAGCGGGATTGGAGTTCTAGGAGCTATGGCTCGAGACCAGCGAGACAACCGCGAGCTGCAGGAGCGCGTGGTCAAGATCAACCGCGTCGCCAAGGTCGTCAAGGGCGGCCGGCGCTTTTCGTTCACCGCCCTGGTGGTGGTGGGCGACGAGGTCGACCGCGTCGGCGTCGGCTACGGCAAGGCCAACGAGGTGCCGTCCGCGATCGCCAAGGCTGTCGAGGACGCCAAGAAGAACCTCTTCCAGGTACCCAAGTACAAGACGACGATCACGCACCAGGTGACCGGCCGCTACGGCGCCGGCCGCGTGCTGCTGAAGCCGGCGTCCGAGGGCACCGGCGTGATCGCGGGCGCGGGCGTCCGTGCCGTGCTGGAGCTGGGCGGAGTGCGCGACATCCTGGCCAAGTCCCTGGGCACCGCCAATCCGATCAACCTGCTGATGGCGACCGTCGACGGGCTGAAGAGCCTGAAGCGCCCGGAGGAGGTGGCCAAGCTTCGCGGCAAGGAGGTGCGCGAGGTGATCAAGCCGCACTCCGAGGTGGTCGCCGAGGCCGAGGCCGCGCTGGCCGCGGCGGCGGAGGGTTGATGGCGAAGCTGCGCATCACGCAGGTGCGGGGCACCATCCGCACGCGTCCGGAGCACCGCGGGACGATGCGGGCGCTCGGTCTGCGCAAGATCAACCAGTCCGTCGAGCGGGAGGACTCGCCCGTGCTCCAGGGCATGCTGCGGCGCGTCGCCAGCCTGGTCAAGGTCGAGGAGGTGAGCTGACGTGGCAGAGGAGTCGACACCCCTGGCGCTGCACACGCTGAAGCCCGCCGAGGGCAGCCATAAGGATCGCAAGCGCGTCGGCCGCGGGCACGGCTCCGGCAACGGCAAGACGTCCGGGCGCGGCCATAAGGGCCAGAAGTCGCGGGCCGGCAGCCACTCCATGCGCCCCGGCTTCGAGGGCGGCCAGATGCCGCTCTACATGCGGCTGGGCAAGCTGCCCGGCTCGAACCACCGGATGTCGATGCCGATGGGCCCGTTCCGCACGCGGACGACGCCCGTCAACGTCCGCAGCCTGGAGAAGTTCGACGCCGGCACCGAGGTCACGCCCGAGCTGCTGAAGGCGGCCGGGATCGTGCGCACGCTGCGCCACCCGATCAAGATCCTGGGCACCGGCGAGCTGACCACGAAGCTGACCGTGCACGCCCACGGCTTCTCGGCCAGGGCCCGGGAGCTGATCGAGGGCGCCGGCGGCACCGTGGTCGTCCTCGGCGGCGACGGCAAGCCGGTCGATGAGGCCGACGCCGCCCCCAAGCCGAAGCGCGCACCCAAGGCCGCCGCGCCCGCTGCTGCGGAGCCCGCGGCCGATGAGCCCGTCGCCGATGAGCCCGTCGCCGATGAGCCCGTCGCTGATGAGCCGGAACCGGTGGCCGAGGCCACGGACGCCGAGCCCGAGGCGAGCGACACTGCATCAGAGGAGAGCGACGGCGGCGAGGACGCGAGCGAGGACGACGGCGAGTAGGTGCTCCAGAACTTCCTGAACGCATGGCGGGTCCCGGATCTTCGGACGAAGCTCCTGTTCACGGCTGCCATGCTCGGCGTCTACCGGTTCGGCAGCTACCTGCCGACGCCGGGCGTCGACTCCCAGCGGCTGTCCGACCTGCTCAGCGGCCAGACCGGTGTGATCAGCCTGCTCACCCTGTTCTCGGGAGGCGGGCTGCAGCGGCTCTCGCTGTTCGCGCTGGGGATCATGCCGTACATCACGGCGTCGATCATCCTCCAGGTGCTGACGCCGGTCTTCCCGAACCTTCAGCAGCTGCAGAAGGAGGGTGAGCTCGGCCAGCGCAAGATCACCCAGTACACGCGGTACCTGACGGTCGCGCTGTCAGCGATCCAGGCGGCCGGCTACACCTACCTCTTCTCCAAGGGCTCGGGCTCGATCGGCGGCAGCGGCGGCAACGGCGCGCTGATCCAGGTGTCGGTGCGAAACGTCGTGCTGATCATCGTCACGCTGACCGCCGGCGCGACCCTGCTGATGTGGATCGGCGAGCTGATCACGCAGCGCGGCATCGGCAACGGCATGTCGCTGCTGATCTTCGCCTCGATCCTGACCAGCGCACCGGCCGGCATCTCGGCCTGGTGGAACGGCTCGTCCTTCGAGAAACTCTCGCTGCCCCTGGTCGTGCTCGGCATCGTCTACTCGGTCGTGTACGTGCAGGAGGGCATCCGCAAGATCCCGATCCAGTACGCCAAGCGGATGGTGGGCCGGCGGATGACCCAGGGCGGCTCGACCTACCTGCCGCTTCGGGTGAACATGGCCGGCGTGATCCCGGTCATCTTCGCGTCGGCCGTGATGCTGTTCCCGGTGACGGTGTTCCAGCTGCTGCCGTCGAGCGCCACGCACGACCTGGCCGCGTTCTTCAGCTTCCAGTCGTGGGCGTTCATCATCGGCGAGGGCGTGCTCATCTTCGCCTTCACGTTCTTCTACGTAGCGGTCGTGTTCAACTCGATCGAGCAGGCCGACAACCTCAAGAAGTACGGCGGGTTCGTGCCCGGCATCAGACCGGGGAGACCCACCGCCCAGTACCTGGAGAAGGTGCTGGTGCGCCTGACCGTGGCCGGCTCGCTGTTCCTGGCGCTGGTCGCTGAGGCGCCGACCCTGTTCATCAAGTACGCGCACTTCGACCCGTCCGTGTCGCGCGCGCTGGGCGGCACGTCCGTGCTGATCGTCGTGGGTGTGGCGATCGACACCATGCGCCAGATCGAGTCCCAGCTCTCGATGCGCGCGTACAAGGGCTTCCTGCGGTAGCCCCGCGATGGCGCTCGACCTGATCTTCATGGGACCCCCCGGGGCGGGGAAGGGCACCCAGGCGGCGCGCGTCTGCGCCGACCGGGGGCTGGCGCACATCTCGACCGGCGACATGCTGCGGGCCGCCGTCGCGGCCGGCACCGAGCTGGGCCGGCAGGCGGAGGCGATCATGGCACGCGGCGACCTCGTCTCCGACGACATCATCATCGGCATGATCCGCGAGCGGCTGGCCGAGCCGGACACCGCCGCCGGGTTCGTGCTGGACGGCTTCCCGCGGACGCTGCCGCAGGCCGAGGCGCTGGACGCGATGCTCGACGGCATCGGCCGGCACATCGCCTGCGTGCCGACGTTCACCGTCGACCTGGAGACGCTGGTCGCGCGGCTCTCCGGCCGCCGGGTCTGCCGCGAGGCACAGCACGTCTACCACGTCATCTTCAACCCACCCAGGGTCGAGGGCGTCTGCGACGTGGACGGCTCCGAGCTGTACCAGCGCGACGACGACGACGAGGACGTCGTCCGGACGCGATACCAGAAGCAGTGGGTGGACGCCGCCGGGCCGGTGCTCTCGTACTACGAGGAGCGCGGGCTGGTCGTGTTCGTGGACGCCTCCCTGCCGCGCGCCGAGGTGGACGAGGAGATCGACCAGGTGTTCGCGCGCTTCGATGACGAGGCCGCATGATCGTCCGCAAGACCGAGGCCGAGCTCGAGAAGATGGCGCGCTCCGGCCAGGTCGTCGCTTCGACGCTCGACCTGCTGATGGCCGAGGCCCGCGAGGGCGTCACGCTGGCGCAGCTGGACGCGATCGCCGAGGAGCACATCCTCGCTGCCGGCGGCGTGCCCACGTTCAAGGGCTACCGCGGCTTCCCCGGCTCGATCTGCGCGTCGCCCAACGACATGGTGGTGCACGGCATCCCCGGGCCGTACGCGCTGCGCGACGGCGACGTGCTGTCGATCGACGTCGGCGTGACGCTGGACGGCTTCGTCGGCGACTCCGCCGTGACGTTCCCGATCGGCCGCTCGCCTGCCGTCGCGGACGAGCTGATCCGTGTCGGCGAACGGTCGCTGGCGGCGGCCGTCGAGCAGTGCCGGCCGGGCAACCGCCTGGGCGACGTATCGCACGCGGTGCAGGAGGTGGTCGAGGCGCACGGCTTCGGCGTCGTCCGCTCGCTGGTCGGCCACGGCGTCGGCCGCTCGATGCACGAGGATCCGCAGATCCCCAACTACGGGCCTGCCGGCCGCGGCCCCAAGCTGTCGCCGGGCATGGTGTTCGCGATCGAGCCGATGATCACCGCGGGCGACTGGGAGGTGCGCGCCGGCGACGACGGCTGGGCCATCTACACGGCCGACGGAAGCCTCGCCTCGCACTGCGAGCACACCGTTGCTGTGACGGCGAACGGGCCCCGGATTCTGACGTTGCGCGAACCGGCCGCCAGGGCTGCGGCGGGATGATAGAGTTCCCGTTTGCCCGATCGGGGGTTTTGCGTCTGCGTGCGGACGCTCGAGGCCCCCGTTCCTCTCCAAGGAGTTGGATGCTGTGAAGGTTCGACCCAGCGTGAAGCCGATGTGTGAGAAGTGCCGGATCATCCGCCGGCACGGCAACGTGCTGGTCATCTGCAGCAACCCGCGACACAAGCAGCGTCAGGGGTAGGTGATCGACTGATGGCACGGATCGCAGGCGTCAACCTCCCGCGCGAGAAGCGCGTCGAGATCGGCCTCACGTACGTCTTCGGCATCGGCCGCTCGACGTCGCAGAAGGTGCTGGACGAGCTCAAGATCGACCGCGACACCAAGGTGCGCGACCTCACCGACGAGGAGGTCACGCGGCTGCGCAACCACATCGACCAGGACCTCATGGTCGAGGGCGACCTGCGCCGCGAGCGCTCGCAGAACATCAAGCGGCTGATGGAGATCGGCTGCTACCGGGGGCTGCGGCACCGCCGCGGCCTGCCCGTCCGCGGCCAGCGCACGCGCACCAACGCCCGCACCCGCAAGGGCCCGAAGAAGACCGTTGGCAAGCAGCGCAAGAAGTAGATGACGACCGCCATCGACCTCGTCATCGCCGGAAAGGACTGAATGCCCCCTGCACCTCGAAGAGGCGGCACCCGTGGCCGCGTCCGCCGCAAGGCCCGCAAGAACATCGCCGTGGGCCAGGCGCACATCAAGACGTCGTTCAACAACACGCTCGTCGCCCTCACCGACAAGGAGGGCAACGTGATCGTGTGGAAGAGCGCCGGAGCCGTGGGCTTCAAGGGCTCGCGCAAGTCCACGCCGTTCGCCGCCCAGGTGACGGCCGATGCGGCTGCGCGCGAGGGCATGGAGCACGGCCTCCAGAAGGTCGAGGTGTTCGTCAAGGGGCCGGGGTCGGGTCGCGAGACCGCGATCCGCTCGCTCCAGGCGGCGGGGCTCGAGGTGCTGGGCGTCAAGGACGTGACGCCGCAGGCCCACAACGGCGTCCGCCAGCGCAAGCGGAGGCGGGTCTAATGGCGAGGATGATCGGTCCCCGCTGCAAGCAGTGCCGGCGGGAGAACATGAAGCTGTTCCTCAAGGGCGAGCGCTGCCTCACCGAGAAGTGCGCGATCGAGCGCCGGGCGTACCCGCCGGGCGAGCACGGCCGCGGCCGCACCAAGCAGTCCGAGTACCTGCTCCAGCTGCGCGAGAAGCAGAAGGCGCGGCGCTACTACGGCATCCTCGAACGGCAGTTCCGCACCTACTACGAGAAGGCCAGCAGGCGCACCGGCATCACCGGCGAGAACCTGCTGCGCATGCTCGAGCTGCGGCTCGACAACGTCGTCTACCGGCTCGGCTTCGCCTCGTCGCGCGCCCAGGCCCGGCAGCTCGTGCGCCACGGCCACTTCGAGGTCAACGGCCGCCGCGTCAACATCCCCAGCTATCAGGTGGCGATGGACGATGTCGTCAGCATCCGCGAGAGCTCGCCGGCCAAGGCCGTCGTCGCCGACGCGACCGATCTGACCGCGTCCGTCTCGCCGTGGCTGCAGGCCGACCACGACAACCTCACGGGCAAGGTGCTGCGCGTGCCCGATCGGGTGGACATCGACACGCCCGTACAGGAACAGCTCATCGTCGAGCTCTACTCGAAGTAATCCAGGAAGGCTGAACGCACCCCCATGCTTGATTTCATTCCCAAGATCACGTCCGAGGAGGTCGGCGACCAGACCGGCTCCTTCGTCGTCGAGCCGCTCGACCGCGGCTTCGGTTACACCTTCGGCAACAGCCTCCGGCGCGTGCTGCTGTCCTCACTCGAGGGCGCGGCCGTCACGTCGGTGAAGATCGAGGGCGTCGCCCACGAGTTCACGTCCGTCCCGGGCGTGCGCGAGGACGTCACGGACATGATCCTCAACCTGAAGAACCTGATCTGCCGGCTCCATGGCGAGTCCGGCGAGGTCGAGGTGCAGGTGCAGAAGGACGGCCCCGGCGTCGTCAAGGCGTCCGACATCGAGGCGCCCGCCGACCTCGAGATCCTCAACCCGGAGCTCGAGATCTGCCATCTCACCGACAACGCGCGATTCGAGATGACGCTGACGATCGCGCGCGGCCGCGGCTACGTCGCCGCCGAGGGCAACAAGGGCCCGGAGACCACCATCGGCGTGATCCCGGTGGACTCGATCTTCTCGCCCGTGCGCCGCGTCTCCTACGACGTGGACACCGCTCGCGTCGGCCAGCGCACCGATTTCGACAAGCTCCGCATCGAGGTGACCACGGACGGCTCGATGTCGCCCAAGGACGCCGTCAAGGACGCGGCCGAGCTGCTCATCAAGTACCTCTCGATCTTCACCGACATCGACGCATCCGAGCTGGCCCTGCGCCAGGACGGCGCGGCGGTCGAGGCGGCGGCGCCCAGCGCGCACGGGATGGAGAACATCCTGATCGAGGAGCTCGAGCTCGGCGTCCGCTCGTACAACTGCCTCAAGCGCGTCGGCATCGAGACCATCGGCGACCTCATCTCCAAGTCCGAGAGCGAGCTGGCTGCGATCCCCAACTTCGGCAAGAAGTCGATCGAGGAGGTCAAGGAGACGCTGGCGGCGCAGGGGCTGGGCCTGCGGGGGCAGGAGTGAGGCACCAGCGTCAGGGACGCAAGCTGGGCCGTGACTCGGCCCACCGCAAGGCGATGTTCTCGAACATGGCCGGGCAGCTGTTCGAGCACGGCCGCATCCGCACGACCGAGGCCAAGGCCAAGGAGTTGCGGCCGATCGCCGAGAAGCTGATCACGCTGGCGCGCAAGGATCCGGTCAACGTCGCCGCGCAGCGGCAGGCGGTCAGCTACCTGCGCAGCAAGGATGCCGTCCACCGCCTCTTCCACGAGGTCGGGCCCCGGTTCACGGAGCGCCCGGGCGGCTACACGCGCATCGTCAAGCTCGGCCCTCGCCTGGGCGACGCCGCGCCGATGGCGTACATCGAGCTCGTCGACTAGGTAGCTCGGCGTGGGTGCGGCGATCCGGCTGCCCGACGGCTGGGCCGACCGCACGGTGCTGACCTACGTCGGCCCGGACGACGGCTCGGGCTCGCCGTCGATCGTGCTGACCCGGGACGCGCTGGACGCCGGCGTCTCGGTGGGCCGGTACGCGGCGATGCAGGACGCGGCGATCCGCGCCGGCATCGAGGGCGTGGAGCTGCTGGAGGAGCGCGAGACGACGCTGGCCGGGCGGCCTGCGATCCGGCACACCTACCGCTGGACGCTGGACGGCCGCACGATGCGTCAACGGCTGTGGTGCGTCGTGGAGGAGGGCAGCGGGGTGGCGCTGATCGCGTCGGCCGCGGACGCCGAGTTCGACGACCTGCGGCCGGTGTTCGCCGCGGCCGCCGCGTCGCTCACGATCGGCCCGTGACGTGCCGGCGGTGCGGGCCACCGTCGCGTACGACGGCACGGACTTCTACGGCTGGGCTCGGCAGCCCGGGCTGCGGACGATCGAGGAGCTGCTCTCCCGCGCGGCCCGCACGGAGCTGGTTGTCGCCGGTCGCACCGACCGCGGCGTGCACGCGTCGGCCAACGTCGTCTCGTTCGTTGCCGACCGGGTGCCGGCCGCCGTCGAGCTGAACTCGCGGCTGCCCGTGGACCTCGCCGTGCGGTCCACCGAGGAGGCGCCCGACGGCTTCGACGCCCGGGCCGACGCGCGATCGCGCTCCTACGTCTACCGGATCCTCAACCGGCCGGAGGGCGATCCGCTGCGGCGCAGGTTCGAGCTGCACTACCCGCGGCGGCTGGACGACGATGTGCTCCAGCGGTGCGCCGTCGCCCTGGTCGGCCGTCACGACCTCCGCGCGTTCACGCCGACCGAGACGCAGCACCGCTTCTTCGAGCGCACCGTGGTCTCGGCGGAGTGGGTGCGCGACGGCGGCCGGCTCGAGTTCCGCATCACCGCCGACGGACTGCTGCGCCACATGGTGCGGATCCTGGTCGGCACGATGCTGCTGACCCGCGACCCGGACGGCTTCATCCCGCTGCTGGACGGCCGCCCGCGCTCGGACGCCGGCAGGACCGCCCCGCCGCACGGGCTGATGCTCACCGGCGTGGACTACGGCAGCTGAGCCGCCATGCCCGCGGCCACCCGCTCGCGGTGGTCGATGTGCCAGTCGTGAACCGTCGCGGGGTCGACGAACGCGACCTGCAGAGATTCGTGTGAGACGCGCAGCATGCCGCCGATCACCCGGCAGGCGAAGGTGTGGTGGACGGAATCCGTACGGCGGATGGTGCCGGCAGGCCGTGGGTCGGAGACGACGAGACCGGTCTCCTCGCACGTCTCGCGGATGGCTGCCTCAGCCGGCGTCTCTCCCGGGTCGACCCAGCCGCCGGGCATCGCCCATCGCCCGTCGTCAGCGCGGCGAACGAGCAGCACTCTGCCTTCCGCATCGACGACGAACGCGTCGGCCCCTTCTCTCATCGTGCGATCGTACGCGACGGCGACCAGAGGCCAATCGCCTACGCTACGCGCACCGGCGTGATGCAGCAGTGAACATCCTTCTCACCAACGACGACGGCATCACCTCGCGCGGCCTGTTCGCGGCCAAGGTCGCGCTCGAGCGCTTCGGCAGCGTCTCGGTGATCGCGCCCGACGCGAACCGCTCCGGCTCGGCGCGGAGCATCACCATTCATCGCTCGCTGCACGTCGGTGAGGTGGAGCTGCGCGACGGCTCGACCGGCTTCGCCACAGACGGCACGCCGGTGGACTGCGTCCGCTTCGCCGACCTCGGCCTGGTCGGGGAGAAGCCCGACCTGATCGTCTCGGGGATCAACTACGGCTACAACCTGGGCGACGACGTCACCTACTCGGGCACCGTCGCCGCGGCGTTCGAGGGCATCCTGCTCGGCATCCCCGGCATCGCGATCTCGCAGGGCGCGCCGACCGCGTCCGGCAGCGACTTCCGCCGCCACGAGAGCTACGACTTCGAGCCGTCGGCCGACTTCCTGGCAGTGGTGGTCGAGCGCGTGCTCGAGCACGGGATCCCGGAGGGCACGATCCTGAACGTCAACGTCCCCGCCGAGCCGACCGGTGCCGCCGTTGCCCGTCTGGGCAAGCGGATCTACATCGACCGGCTGGAGCTGGAGGCGGACGAGGAGGGGCGCCGCCGGTACCGCATCTACGGCGACGACCCGTCCTACCACGACGCGCCGGGCACGGACTTCCGCGCGATCGCCGAGGGCCTCGCCGCCGTCACGCCGATCCATCTCGACCTGACCAGCGCCGCCGCGATCGACGAGCTCTCGGGGTGGAACCTCGGCGGCTGACGGCCGCCTGGTCGCTACTCCAGGTACTCCGGCGTCATCGTGCCCATGTGCATCCGGGCCTCGTCGATGCTCATCGTGCCCTGACTGTTCGCCTCCCGCTCCTTGAGCACCTTGTGAGCGTGGTCGAGCGACCAGCGCAGATCGTGCAGTCGCCGCTTGGCGCTGTCCTCGAGCTCGCCGAGCTTGCTCCGCTCGTGCAGCTCCTTCTCCTCGGCCGCCATCTGCTCGAGCGTCTCCGCGTGCTGCTTCGGGTCATCCGCTGACATCGTTCCGTCCTCCTCGGTGGGCGGTTTCATCCTACCCCTGTTGCATTGAAGGCGACCATCTTGGGGACGCCCGAACGCTCCTCGAACACGGCCAGACGGCAGTTGTCGAGCCAGAGCCGGCGATGCAGCGGCGGCGGGCCGCCCAGGAAGTGGCTGCACACGATCAACCGGGCCAGCGAGCCGTGGGTGACGATCAGCGTCGTGCCCTGCTCGCCCTCGTGCTCGGCCAGGAACTCCGAGGCGCGGGCCAGCGCATCCACGAACGTCTCGGCGCCGTCGGGAAACACCGGCTCGGCATCGTCCGTGTGCCACGCGGCGAACGCCGCGGCCAGGGGCCCCGCCTCCAGCTCGTCGGACGTCTTGCCCTCGAACGGCCCCGCGTCGATCTCGACCAGCCGGTCGTCGGCCGTCACCGCGCAGGCGCCGCGCTGCGCCTCGGCGATGGTCGCCGCGGTGCGGGCCGCCCGCTGCATCGGCGAGGTGTAGATGCGGGCGATCGTCTCCCCGGCCAGCGCCTCGGCGGCGGCCGCCGCCTGGGCCAGGCCGGCGTCGTCAAGCTCGACGTCGGAGCGCGTCGTGAAGCGGCGCTCCGCATTCCAGACCGTCTCGCCGTGGCGGATCAGGATCAGGCGGTTCACGCCTGCGCGAGCAGGCCCTGGAGGTCGAGCGCGTCCGTCACCATCACCAGCTCGCCGTTCTCGTCACGCGGCCACTCCGCCTGCGGCCGGTCCCAGTAGAGCTCGATGCCGTTGCCGTCCGGGTCGCGCAGGTAGATCGCCTCGCTCACCCCGTGGTCGCTGGCGCCGTCGATCGGCACCCCCAGCTCGAGCAGCCGCTGGAGGGCGCGGGCCAGGTCGCCGCGGGTGGGGTAGAGCACGGCGAGGTGAAAGAGCCCGGTCGAGCCCGGCGGCGGCGGGCTGCCGTCGCGGCTCTGCCAGATGTTCAGGCCGATGTGATGGTGATAGCCGCCGGCGGACAGGAACGAGGCGGAGTTGCCGTAGTGCTGCTGCACCTCGAAGCCGAGCACGTCGCGGTAGAAGGTCTCGGCCCGGTCGAGGTCGGAGACCTTGAGGTGGACGTGGCCGATCTGCGTGCCCTCGGGAATGACGTAGGCCATGGCGCGCAACCTACCATCCGGCGCTTGCCGGCCAGCGTCCGCTGCCCGCCCACCGCGCTGATCGCCAGGGCGACGAGCAGCGCGGGGACAGGCGTCGCCGGCTAGCCGACGGTGATGTGCATGTCCATCCCGGCGGCCTTGTGGCCGGGGACGGAGCAGAACAGGTCGTAGGTGCCCTTCTTGAGGGTGACGGTCAGGTTCTGGGTGTCGCCGGCGGCGAACGTCGAGGTCGCCGCGTCGGCCACGCCCGGCCCGTTCACGGTCAGGTTGTGTGCCGACGGGCCCTGGTTGGAGACGGCGAACGTGTACGTCCCCGGCGTCAGGCCGGACGCGCCGGTCGCGGTGATCGAGAAATCCTTCAGCGTGACCGGGATCGACATGCCGGTGGCGCTGGTGCCGTTGCTGGGGGTGCTGCTCGGGGTGCTGCTGGTGGCGGGCACGGAGGCGCCGCCGCCCGCCGCCGGGGCCGCGCTCGACCCGCCGCCGCTGGATGATCCACACGCCGCCACGGTGACGGCGATGACAATGGCTGCTGCAAGGGAGATGAGTGATCGTTGTTTCATGCCCTGGATACGGGCGGTCCTGCCGAGGCGGTTTCGTACGCGCCATCACACGCCTAGTATGCGGCCGTATGACGGCTCACCCGGTCTGGCTGTTCGACTTCGACGGCACGCTGGTCGACACGGAATGGATCATCCTCGAGTGCTACCGGACGGCGGCCCGCGAGGTGCTGGGCGAGGAGCTGCCCGCCGAGCTGGTGCAGGCCAACCTCTCGCGACCGCTCCGACACGCCGCCGCCGACGTGGCCGGCGAGCACGCCGACCGGTTCTTCGACGTGTACGTCGAGCACAGCCTGGCGCTGCACGCCGACGAGGTGGACACCTTCGACGGGGTCACCGAGATGCTGATGCGCCTGCGCGACGACGGCTGCCGGCTGGGCATCGTCACCTCCAAGCTGCGGGCGACGGTCGACCTCGTGCTCGACCAGATCAGCTACGGCCCCGCCTTCGAGGTGATCGTCACCGCGGAGGAGACCGAGCGGCACAAGCCCGATCCCGACCCGATCCTGCTGGCGCTGGAGCGGCTGCGGGTGGGCCCGGACGCGGTGATCTACGTCGGCGACTCGCCCTACGACATCCTCGCCGCGCGGGCGGCCGGCGTCGCCTCCGGGGCGGCGACGTGGGGGATCCACCCGCGCGACGACCTGCTCGAGCTGTGGCCCGACCACGTGTTCGACACCCCATTGCAGGTGCTGGCGGCATGAGCGCCGAGCGGGCGGCGGAGCTGCGGGACCTGCTGAACGAGGCCAACCACCGCTACCACGTGCTCGACCAGCCATCGATCTCCGACGGCGAGTACGACGCCCTGCTGCGCGAGCTCCAGGCGCTGGAGGCCGCCGACCCGTCGCTGGTCACGCCGGAGTCGCCGACCCAGCGCGTGGGCGCGCCGATGTCCTCGCAGTTCGCGCCGGTCACCCACCCGCAGCCGATGCTGTCGCTGGCCAACGCGCGCAACGACGGCGAGCTGCGCGAGTGGGCCGAGCGCGTCCGCCGCGGGCTGGACGGGGAGGACTTCCAGCTGGTGGTCGAGCCCAAGCTGGACGGGCTGGCCGTCTCGCTGCTCTACCGGGAGGGGCGGCTCGTGCGCGGCGCGACGCGCGGCGACGGGCTGGTGGGCGAGGACGTCACCCCGAACCTGCGCACGGTGCGGACGATCCCGCTGACGATCCCGGAGCAGGGGGAGGTCGAGGTGCGGGGCGAGGTCTTCATGTCGCTGTCCGGCTTCGCGCGCGTCAACGAGGAGCAGGCGGCGGCAGGCAAGCGGACATTCATGAACCCCCGCAACTCGGCCGCCGGCTCGCTGCGCCAGAAGGATCCGGCGATCACCGCGTCACGGCCGCTCCAGATCTACCTCTACGCGCTGGGCGCGAACAGCCTCGGCCTCGGATCGCAGTGGGAGGCGCTGGAGTGGATGCGCGGCCAGGGCCTGCGCGTCCATGACCAGGTCGAACTGCACGACGAGGTCGAGCCGGCCCTGGAGGCCTGCCGGTCGTGGGAGGCCCGCCGCGGCGAGCTCGACTACGACATCGACGGCGCCGTGGTCAAGGTGTCCAGCTTCGCCCAGCAGGCGCAGCTGGGGACGGTGTCCCGCGACCCGCGCTGGGCGATCGCCTTCAAGTTCGCGCCGACCACCGCGATCACTCGGCTCGAGCGGATCGGCCTCAACGTCGGCCGCACCGGGGCGCTCAACCCCTACGCGGTGCTGGAGCCGGTGGTGGTGGGCGGCGTCACCGTGTCGCTGGCGACGCTGCACAACGAGGAGGACATCAACCGCAAGGACCTGCGCGAGGGCGACCTGGTCATCGTCCAGCGCGCCGGCGACGTGATCCCGCAGGTGGTGGGGCCGCACCTGGAGGGCGGCGGCAAGCGCGGCAAGCCATGGAAGATGCCCGCCGAGTGCCCGGTGTGCGGGACGCCGGTGGTCAAGCCCGAGGGCGAGGTGATGCACCGCTGCCCCAACCCGTCGTGCCCCGCGAAGGGCTACGAGTGGCTCAAGCACTTCGTCAGCCGCGGCGCGATGGACATCGACGGTGTCGGCGAGCGGCTGATCCGGCGGCTGCTGGACGAGGGGATGATCGCGTCGCCGCCCGACCTGTACCGGCTGACCGCCGAGCAGCTGCTCGGCCTGGACGGCTTCCAGCAGCGCTCGGCGGACAACGTGATCGCCGCGATCGACGCGTCCCGCGACCGGCCGCTGGGGCGGCTGCTGTTCGCGCTCGGCATCCAGCACGTCGGCTCGGTCACCGCCCAGGCGCTGGCCGACCACTTCGGGTCGGTGGACGAGCTGGCCGCGGCGCCGGAGGAGGAGATCGAGGCGGTCGAGGGCATCGGCCCCGTGATCGCAGAGTCCGTGTCCGGCTGGTTCGTGGACGAGGAGCACCGCGCCGTCGTCGAGGCGCTGCGCGCGGCCGGGGTCGAGCTGACCGGGCCGCGGCGGGCGCCGGCCGCCGCCGAGGGGCCGCTGGCCGGCCGCACCGTCGTCGTCACCGGCTCGATCGAGGGGCACACGCGGGACTCGATCCGCGAGCACCTGGAGAGCCTGGGCGCGAAGGTGACCGACTCCGTGTCGAAGAAGACGGACTACGTCGTCGCCGGCGAGGGCGGCGGGTCGAAGCGGGAGAAGGCCGAGCGGCTGGGCGTACCGGTGGTCACGCTCGAGGAGCTCGAGTCGGAGGCCGCCTCAGCTCGGGCGTGAGCCCGCGAGCGCCTGCACGATCCGGTCCTGCACCGCATGGGCGGCAGTGATGTTGAGCGTCGGCTCGTGGTTGTTCAGGATCGAGAAGACCAGCGTGTGCCCGTTCGCCGACCGCACGTAGCCGGACAGCGCGGAGGCGTCGCCGAGCGTGCCGGTCTTGGCCCGGGCGTTGCCGTGCGCCGGGCCGGTGCGCATCCGGGTGCGCAGGGTGCCGTTCACGCCGGCGATGGGCAGCGAGTTGCGCAGCCACCAGCCGTAGGGTTGGGCCTGGGAGTGGGTGAGGATGCTGACCAGGCTCTGCGCGGTCAGCCGGTCGCCCGGTGAGAGGCCCGACCCGTCGTACAGCCGCCACCCGGTGGTGATGATGCCCAGACCGGCCAGGTAGCCGCGGGTGATGACGCGGCCGTTCGCCATCGTGCCGCGGGCGCCGGAGGCCACGGCGATGTCCTTGTTCAGCATCTCGGCGTAGACGTTGTCGGACGGCAGGTTCATCTGCAGCGCCAGGCGGTACATCGGCGGCGAGGTCTCGGTCGCGAGCACCGCGCCGGCACCGGCCGGCTTGGTCGCGGTCCTCGCGCCGCCGGCGACCGTCACACCCTGCGTGGCCAGCGAGGCGCGCAGCAGCGTGGCCGCGTGCAGCGCCGGGCTGCTGTAGGAGTAGGGCGAGCCGTACGCCGTCCAGTCCTCGTTCGCGGTCAGCGCCGAGATCGGCGAGCAGTCGATCCGGTAGGCGGGCTTCCAGTAGGGGCCGGTGCGCACGGTGTCGAAGCGGGACTCGTCGCCGTAGAGCGCGCCGGTGACGTGGCGGATGCCCGCCGCGCGCACCGCCTTGGCCAGGTCGCCGATCATCGCCGAGACGCCGGCGAAGCGGTTGCGGGAGTACGTGCTGGTGGAGAGCGACGGGTCGCCGCCGCCGACCAGCCACAGGCTGCCGGCGATGGTCGAGCCGGAGCGGGTGCCGGTGTAGTAGACCCGGGTCGCCAGGCGGGTGCCGATGCCGATCTTGGCGAACGCCGCGGCGGTCGTCGTCAGCTTCATGTTCGACGCGGGCTTCAGCGGGCGCAGCGGGTTCCGCCGGTACACCCAGGCGTGCCGGGTGAGGTCGTACACGGCGTAGCCGTTGCCCAGGCCGGTGTAGCCGGACGAGGCCACGATCCCGGCGATGTGGGTACCGAGCGTGCTGGCACCGGCCGGCGTGGCCGGTGCGGCGGCGCCGACGGCCAGCGCGGCGAGGACGATGCGGAGTGTTCGCGGCAAACGGGAAACGGCGCCTTAAGTACGCGAGCGGGCGGCCGGGAGGTCCCGAACGCCCGCTGCGGAAGGCGCGGTGCTCAGCGAGAGGTCAGCGAGAGCTCCTCGCGAACCGCGGTGAACAGCGTCTTGTCGATCTTGCCGTGATAGATCGGGATGTGATGCTCGTGGCAGAGCCGGATGACGTCCTCGCGCTTCAGGTCTGTCTCCTTGGAAAGCTCCTCGGGCGTCAGGTGATTCGCCATTCGTGCGTCTCCCTTTCGTTCGGGACGAGTTCGGCCAACAAAAAACCCACCGGCGCGCGCGCCAGGTGGGTCAATCGGCCCTTCCGTCGGTGGTCTCAACGGGCATCTCAGGCCCGCTCCCGTCGCAAATCCATGTCACCATCGTAGCGGGCGGTCCGGACACCGTCAACGTGTCGGGACCGCCCGCCGCGAGCGCCGCGCGGTCAGGCCGCGTAGCCGTGCCGGTACTCCCACTGCGCGCGGCGGAACTGCTCCGCGCGGTCCCGCTGGGACAGGGTCAGCCAGGCGCGCTCGACCAGGTCGGGCTCGATCGCCGAGCGCGTCCGGGCCTCCTCCGCCAGCCGGGCGTTGACCGATCCGACCGCGCGCCGCCACTCGCCGCCGCGGTAGAGCGTGACGGCCTCGGCGCTTGCCGGAAGCCGGTCGTCGAGGCGGATCGGGCTCGTCCACTCGGGCCATGCCGGCAGCTCGAGGTCGGCCTCGTCGTTGGCGTATGCGACCCAGCTGCAGAGGTCGCCGTTCGGCTCCATCGCGACGGCGCCGCGCACGAGGCGGGCGCCGCTGGGGAGCCACTCGCTCTGCCGCGGCTGTTCCAGCCGGCGGATGGCGGACAGGCGCAGGGTGATCAGGTCCAGGTCGAGGACGGGGTCGGGCTGAGGGGTCATGGGGCTCCTTGGAGCAGGAGAGGGGGTCGTCCCGGTTCGTATCGGCACGCCCGGGCCTCCCGGCGCACCCCCGTTCGGGCGGTTCTAGATGGGGTTCGGCAGGTCGATGAAGACGTGCCGGACGCCGAAGCGCTCGGCCAGCAGGTCGCCCAGCGCCTGGACGCCGAACACCTCGGTGGCGTAGTGGCCGGCGGCGATGAAGTGGATCCGTGCCTCGCGGGCCTCGTTCATCACCTGCTCACGCGGCTCGCCGGTGAGGAAGCAGTCGGCGCCGGCGTCCGCCGCGGCGGCCACGTAGCCGGCCGCGCCGCCGCTGATCACGGCCATCCGCGCGATCCGCTCGGGGCCGTCGCGGAACATCAGGGGCTCGGGCGTGATCGACGCCTGCACCTGGGCGAGCAGCTCGTCCGGCGTCACCGCCGGGTCGAGCCGACCGATCATGCCGATGCCGCCGAACGGCTCGACCCGGCCGATGTCGAGCAGCCGGCAGAGGATCGCGTTGTTGCCCACCTGGGGGTGGGCGTCGAGCGCGAGGTGGTACGCGACAAGGGAGAGGTCGGCGTCGAACAGCGCCTTCAGCCGGGCCTTCTCCCGCCGGTCGATGGGCGGGCGCGGGCCGGAGCCGAAGAACATCCCGTGGTGGACGAGCACCATCTGCGCGCCCTCGTCGGCGGCGCGCCGGAACAGCTCCAGCGAGGCGGACACGCCGCTGACCAGGGTGGTCACCTCCTCCGCGCCCGGTACCTGCAGCCCGACCGGCAGCCCGTCGGGGTAGCGCTCGATCTCGAGCAGCCGGCTGCAGAACTCGACGAGCTCGTCGCGGTGGGCCATCGGCCCACGAGTCTAGATGATTGATTCCACGAGCTTCACGGCCCCTACCAGAGCCACGGATCCCGTGGAACCAACCATCTAGGCCACACGCCGGGTGGGGTGGATCTGCCACCCACCCACTTGCGCCGGCGGCCGCGATGGTGGAGTGTGGCAGTCGTGAACCGCTCGGACCGGCTCGCAGGCCGCATCGCGCCTCACCTGCCTGCCGTCTCGACCCGCCAGGTCGGACGGCTCCTCACGGCCGATGCACATGGCCTGCGAGCCCGTCTTCTCAGCGATCTGGAGTGCCTGGTTGCGCGGTTCGAGCTCGACCGGGCGATCTTCGAGATCGAGTTGGACGCCCAGCAGGAGTGGCTCGATCGGCTCGAGCGGTTCGACGCGTACTGCGCCCGCCGCGACGCCCGATAGCGGGGGGTTTCCCGAAGGTCCTGTGCGATACTCCCGGTTCTCCGGGGCGTGGCGCAGCCTGGTAGCGCGCACCGTTCGGGTCGGTGAGGTCCCGAGTTCAAATCTCGGCGCCCCGATACGGGGGATCGGCACGACCCGGCCGATCCCCCATCCGCTCGGCCGTCAGCCGGGGAGCGCCGCTCCCTCCTCCGTGAACGGCGGGGCCTCGTACGAGCGGCCGGGCACCGCGCCGATCGCGAGCAGCTGCACCGACTCGTCGCCCGTCGTCACCTGCCGGCGCTCGCCGGGGCCGATGCGGACGAAGACGCCGGGCTCGAGCCGGAACTCCTCGCCGCCGGCGTGGAGCGTCGCCGAGCCGGACAGCGCGGTGTAGACCTCCTCCTGGCCGTCGTCTCGGTGGTCGTGCTCCGGGTGGTGCTCGAAGTGGGGCGGGAAGTTCTCCACCTGCATCCCGAAGGACGAGACGCCGAGCCCTGCGCGCGCCCGCATGAACCCGCCGCCGTTGGGCGAGTCGAACTCCTCGACGCGCCTGACCGTGATGTCCGCCATCGCTTCCTCCTTGCCGTCGCCGTGGTGGCCGCAGAACCGGCCGTACCACGACGACGAAGCTGCCCGGCGGATATCGACATCTGCAGAAAGATGACCCGACTGGGCGATGCAGGGATCGCCTCCGTCACCGATGGTGAGAGTCAGGTTTTTTCTCGCCCCCCGAGGAGGTGAATCACATGATCGATCATCTGTATCGCCTGTTCTCGAGCGACGAGGAGGGCCAGACGATGGCGGAGTACGCCGTCGTGCTGGGCGTCATCACCGTCGCCGTCGTTGGCGCTCTCACCGTCCTCAGCGGCACCATCTCGAGCGTTCTCTCGAGCGTCACCGCCGCCCTGTAGGCTCTACTCGGCTTCTCAAATGCGGCCCCCGTCCGAACTGGGCGGGGGCCGCATTTCGTTCACCCGGCCGGGGTTGGTGTAACGCTCCGGGCCGTTCCGGGCATCTGGCAATGGTGCGTCGCGTTCATCCCACCCTGCTCGCCGTCGCTGTCATCCCGGTCGCGATCGCGGCCCTGCTCGCGCTGTCGGCCGCCGCGTCGCCCCACGGACACCGAGCCTCGAGGACAGCCCGTCCGGCCGCCGCACCGCACCCCGCCGCCGCGGCGGGGGCGCCCTCCGCTCCCGTGGCCGTGCTGCGCGACCGGCCGTCGCTGCACGGCATCGCCCGGCACCCGGCCGCGCTCGACGTGCTGGTGAACCGCCAGGTCGCGCTGCCGGAGAGCTACCGGCCGGCAGGGCTGATCGCGCCGGACGTGCCCTTCGTCTTCTCCGGCGCCGACGAGAAGCGGCTGTTGCGCGGCGTTGCGGCCCATGCGCTGGAGCGGCTGTTCGCCGGTGCGGGGCGGGACGGCATCGGCCTGCGGGCGGTCTCCGGCTACCGCTCGTGGCTGCACCAGCTGTTCGTGTACCAGGCGACCGTCAACAGCCTGGGGCAGGCGGAGGCGTCGCGGGTGAGCGCCCTTCCCGGCCACAGCGAGCACCAGACCGGGCTCGCCGTGGACGTGACCGGCGAGGACGGGAGCTGCGCGGCGGCCGCCTGCTTCGCCGGGACGCCCGCCGCCCGCTGGCTGGCGGCGCACGCGCCGCGCTACGGCTTCATCGTCCGCTACCCGCCCGGTGACGAGGCCGACACGGGCTACGCCTCGGAGCCGTGGCACCTGCGCTACCTGGGCGTGCGGCTGGCCGAGCTGGTCGCGCGCAGCGGCCTCACCTACGACCAGTTCGTGCGCCGGGACGAGCGGCGTCCTCTGCCCAGCTGAGCGCGAGCAGCGCGACCCACTCCCAGACGTCCAGCTGACGTGGCCCGGCCATGAGCGGGAGCCCGCGCTCGCGCGCGAACCGCTTCCAGCGCTGCGGCGGCAGACGCAGCGACCGCCGCAGCGGCAGGTGCGCCGAGCCGAAGGCACCGCGAAGCAGCCGCCGGTACGGCTCTGCGTCGGCCGGGTCGAGCAGCGCCGGGCTGCGACGTCGGACGGAGAGCATGGCCGCGTCCACCGCCGGCGGCGGATCGAAGCAGGCCGGCGGGAGCCGTCGCTCAACCTCGAGCCGCCACCACGGCAGCCAGCTCAGCGAGAGCATCGTGCAGGGACGGACGGACGCGCGCTTGCGGGCCAGCCCGTGCTGCACGATCAGGTCGGCGGCGGTCAGTCCGGTGGTGGGGTCGTCGAGCAGCCGCCGCAGGATGGCCGTGGACGCAGAGAAGGGGATGTTGCCGAACGCCCGGTGCGGACCCTGGGGCAGCGGCGTGGTGAGGATGTCCGTGCAGCGGACGGTCACCGTCGGTCGCCGCGCGAAGCGCCGCTCGAGCACCGCCGCCGACGCCGGGTCGATCTCGACGGCGATTAGCCCGCCTGCGGCATCCGCCAGCGGCCCGGTCAGCCGGCCCGTGCCCGCGCCGATCTCGACGACGAGGTCGTCCCGGGCGATGCCCGCCGCCGCGACCAGCTCGGCCGCGAGCCGCGCGCTGCGAAGGAGATGCCGGCCGCTAGCGGGCTGCCGGCCGGAGCCGCGCCCGCGCGCGGCCACGGACCGTCACCGTGACGAAGCTTCCCATGCGACGCACTCTACCGGGAACCCGGCCGCTGCCCGATCCGTCCATCACATGTCACCCTGAAATCGAACATCTTGATCACAAAATCACCATAGACAGAAGCAAAGATGACAAGTGATGGGACGTCGCGAGGGAGCAGAGGGATGACGCAGAGAGAGCTGATGGACGGTACGGCAGCCGACATGGTTCGCCGGATCGCGCGGGAGCGGGGTCTTCCCGGTGCGATCGAGCCGGAGGTCGATCCGGTGGTGCGGAGCACGACCGATCCGGTGCGGCGCCGCACGCGCCGTCCAGGGGCGCGGCTCTTTCCGAACGCGCCGCGAAGCGCCGGCTGACGCCGGCTCAAGGGGTCCTTCACAGGGACTGTCCCCGGATGGGGGTCCAGGGGACAGTCCCGAAGGAGCGGAACCGGCCGGCCGGATCGTTGCAGGGGTGCGGCGATCTGGCCCGCTCGGTCAGCCGCGCACGTGTACGAAGGCGAGCACGCGGTCGGCGGCGCGGGTGCGCAGCATGACCTCGCCGCCGTTCTCGCCGAAGCAGGACGAGACGCCTTCGATGGCGCGCAGCTCCGTCCACTCGTCGTTGCGCCAGGCGTCGAACATCCCCGCGTGGTCGGCGACGCCGTCGCCGTCCAGGTCGTAGACCACCAGGTCGCCCTGCAGAGGCCGGCGGGTGATCGAGAGCCGGTTGGCGGAGCGCTGGGCGTCGGCCAGCAGGTGCGGGGCGTAGCTGTACCGGCGCCCCGGCGAGAAGGCGCGTGAGCCGGCCTTGGTGTAGCACCAGCCGACGAACATCACGCCCCACGGCCCGCGCACGCCGTACCACGCCGAGAACTCGATCTCGTTCGAGCCCGGCGGCTGCTCGGCCGACCCCAGCTCTGACATCGCGAAGTCGAACGCGTCCGTCCACAGCCGCACGCGATCGGCGCGGCCGATCCGGCGCGACCGCAGCGACCGGCACGACGGCGGCAGCTCGCGCGCCCCGGACAGCAGCTCGGCCAGCTCCGGCGAGAAGATCCCGTTCACGTCGCGCTCCGGGAAGCCCAGCCAGTACTGCGCGCGGCGGGTGGCGTCGGCGCTGCCCTCGCCCCACACGCCCTCCGGATCGCCCGGCTCGAACGTGCCGTGGGCGTTGTGGCGCAGCAACTCCTGCGCCACGCGCACGGCATCGCTCCGCATGGGCGGCGACGTCAGGTGCAGCACCTCGCCGTGGGTGGCGATGTCCATCGCCCGGCATCCTACCGTCCCCCGGTAGGGTTGCGCCCGTGCTCGACCTGCTCGTCATCGGTGACTGCAACCCCGATCTGCTGGTCAGCGGGGGTGACGTCGTCCCCGCATTCGGCCAGCGCGAGAAGGTGGTCGGCGACGCGCGGCTGGTGGTCGGCGGGTCGGCTGCGATCACCGCCTGCGGGGCGGCCCGGCTGGGGCTGGCGACGGGGATGGCCGCCGTCGTCGGCGACGACCTGTTCGGCCGGTTCATGCTCGACTCGCTGGCGGAGCGGGGCGTCGACGTGACCGGATGCGCCGTCGATCCGGCCGTCCCCACCGGCCTGACCGTGGCGCTGATCGACGGCGGCGACCGGGCGATGCTGACGGCGTCGGGGACGATCCGCACGCTCGCCGCCGAGCACCTCAGCGAGGGGCTCCTGGCGGGCGCGCGCCACGTCCACGTCGGCTCGTACTACCTGCTCGACCGGCTGCGGCCCGACCTGCCCCGGCTGCTGGCGGTCGCGCGAACGGCCGGCGCCGGGATCTCGATCGACCCCCAGGGCGACGCCACCGGCGCGTGGGGCGGCGGGCTGCGCGAGCTGCTCCCGGCGATCGACATCCTGTTCGTGAACGAGGACGAGGAGCGCGCGCTGCGGCCCGCTGGGTGCCCGCTGGTCGTGGTCAAGATGGGCGAGCGGGGCGCGGCGGTGCGGTGGGCGGACGGCGAGCTGCGCGTGCCCGCGTTCAGCGTGGACTCGGTGGACGCCACCGGTGCGGGCGACAGCTTCGATGCGGGCTTCCTGGCGGCGCGGCTGGCCGGTGAGGGGCTCGAGCACTCGCTGCGCCTCGCCTGCGCCTGCGGCGCGCTCTCGACGCGCGCGATGGGCGGCACCGCCGGACAGCCGACGCTCGATCAGGCTCGGGCGCTGCTGTGATCCTCTGCGTCGCCGCGAATCCGTCGATCGACCGCCTGTTCCGGGTCGATCGCCTCGCGCCGGGCACGATCCACCGGCCCAGCGAGCTGGTTGCGGTGCCCGGCGGCAAGGGACTGAACGTCGCCCGCTCCGCCGTCCGGTTGGGCGCGGAGGTCGCCGCCGTGGCGCTGCTCGCCGGGCATGCCGGGCGGTTCGTCGCCGAGCGGCTGGTCGAGGACGGCGTCCGGCTGGAGGCGGTGTGGACGGCGGGCGAGACGCGGAGCTCGCTGTCGGTCGCGCCGGACGGCGAGCCGCTGACCGAGTTCTACGAGCACGGCGAGCCGGTGGAGGCGGCGGCCTGGGCGGAGTTCGCCGCTGCGGTGTCGCGGCTGGCTGCCTCAGCCGAGTGGATGACGATCTCGGGCTCGCTCCCGCCGGGGGCGCCCGCGGACGGCTATCTCCGGCTGATCGGCCGGGCCCGCACCGCGTTCGACAGCAGCGAGGCCGGGGTCGAGGCGCGCCCGGCGCTGGTCAAGGTGAACGCGGAGGAGGCGGCCGGGCTGACCGGCGTGGCCGATCCGCTCCGCGCCGCCCGCGTGCTCGCCGAGGGCGCCGGCGGCGCCGCCGTGGTCACGCTCGGGGCGGACGGCGCGATCGCCGTCGACGCCGGCGGCGGTGCCTGGCGGGTCACGCTCGACGTCCGCGGCCCCTACCCGGTGGGCAGTGGCGACGCCTTCCTGGCCGGCCTGGTCGTCGCGCTCGATCGCGGCCAGCCGCTGGACGGGGCGCTGCGCCTGGCGGCGGGTGCGGGTGCCGCGAACGCGGAGGTGCCGGGGCCGGCCGTGTTCGAGCGAGCGCGGGCGGAGGAGCTGGCAGGGCGGGCCGTCGTCGCCGCGGGCTGAACTGCATCGGGCGAGGTGTCGGATCCGAGGCAGGGCGTTCGTAGAACAGGTGAGAGGCGGCCGGAGGAGGCCGCCGGGACAAGGAGGACTGGGATGGCGCTGTACCTGATCTCGTTCGATGACGGCTGGATGACCTTCCCCGAGGAGGACCTGCCCGACGTGTCGAAGGCCGCGCACGCGGTGGTCGATGAGGCCAAGGACGCGGGCGCGTGGGTCTTCGGCGGCGGACTCGAGAGCCAGAGGGCGAGCGTCGTGGCAACCGACGGGACGGTCACCGACGGCCCGTACCCGGAGACCAAGGAGGTGATCGGCGGGTTCGCGGTCGTCGACGTGCCCTCACGTGAGCAGGCGCTCGAGTGGGCTGCCAAGTTCGCCGTCGCCTGTCGCTGTACGCAGGAGGTGCGGGAGTTCCTGCCCGACCCGAGCGTCTGAGCGCTGCGAGCTGGTCGTCGCGGGGACGGTCCCCTAGCGGCCCGACGCTCCGCGGTCGATGCGGGCGCCTGACGCCTCGTCGAACAGGTGCACGTCCCGGGAGTCGAAGCCGAGCGTGAGTCGCGAGCCCGGCTCGGGCCGGGCGCGGGGTGAGAGCCGGGCGATCACGATCGTGCCGTCCTCGAGCGTGCCGTGGACGACGGTCTCGTTGCCGAGCGGCTCGACCACGTCCACGGCGATGTCGAGCGTGCGCTGGCCTTCGGCCGGTGCTTCGGTCAGCGACTCGGGCCGCAGGCCGGCGATCAGGCCCTCGCCGGACACGCCGTCCAGGCGGAGCAGCGGCGCGGCCAGCACGTTCATCGGCGGGCTGCCGATGAAGCCCGCGACGAACAGGTTGGCGGGGCGCTCGTACACCTCGGTCGGCTCGCCCAGCTGCTGGAGCAGCCCGTCGCGCATCACCGCGATCCGACTGCCCAGCGTCATCGCCTCGACCTGGTCGTGGGTGACGAACAACATCGTGGTGGCGACCTGCGCGTGCACCCGCTTCAGCTCGGCGCGCAGCTCCATCCGCAGCTTGGCGTCGAGGTTCGAGAGCGGCTCGTCGAGCAGGAAGACGGCGGGGTCGCGGGCCAGCGCCCGGCCCATCGCGACGCGCTGCCGCTGGCCGCCGGAGAGCTGCCGCGGCCGGCGCCGCAGCAGGTCGGTGAGCCCGAGCATCTCCGCCACCTCGGCCACGCGCTGGCGCCGCTGCTGCTTCGGCATCTTGCGCCGCTCCAGCGGGAACGCGATGTTGCGCTCGACGGTCATGTGCGGGTAGAGCGCGTAGTTCTGGAAGACCATCGCGATGTCGCGTGCCGCGGGCGAGTCGTCGTTGACCACGCGGTCGCCGATCGAGATCGTCCCCGCGGTCGGCGTCTCCAGCCCGGCCACCATCCGCAGCGCGGTGGTCTTGCCGCAGCCGGACGGGCCGACCAGCACCATCAGCTCGCCGTCGCCCACCTCCAGGTCGAGGTGATCGACGGCGACGGCGTTCCCGTCGAACACCTTGCGCACGCCGTCGAAGGTGACGCCCGCCATCGCGCTACCCCGTGACCCCGGCCGTGGCGATCGAGCGGACGAACCACCGCTGGGCGACGATGAAGACGATCAGCATCGGCGCCAGGCTCATCACGTTGCCCGCCATCAGCAGCGTCCACTGCGTCTGGTGCGCCCCCTGGAAGTAGGAGAGGCCGAGCTGCACGGTGCTCTGGTCGGTCGAGGTGGTCACGATCAGCGGCCACAGGAAGTCGTTCCACGTCCACAGGAACGTGACGATCGCCACCGTTGCCAGAGCGGGCATCGAGAGCGGCAACACGATCCTAAACAGCACCCCGAACCGCGTGCAGCCGTCGATCCGCGCCGCCTCCTCGAGCTCGATCGGCAGCGTGCGGAAGAACTGGCGGAGCAGGAAGATGCCGAACGGCGTGACCAGGTTGGGCAGGATCAGCGCCGTCAGCGAGTTGGCCAGGTGAAGGTGCTGGATGATCAGGAAGGTCGGGATCATCACGACCTGGAACGGCACCATCAGCGTCGCCAGCAGCGCGACGAACGTGACGTCGCGGCCGAAGAACCGCAGCCGGGCGAAGGCGTAGCCGGCGAGGCTGCAGAAGACGACGTTGCCGGCCACGGAGCAGAGCGTCACGATCGCGCTGTTCAGGAAGAACCGGCCGAACGGCGCCGCGTTGATCGCGTCCGGATAGTTCTGCCAGTGGATCCCTTCGGGGATCAGGTGCGGCGGGAAGTGGCGCGCCTCCGCAGGGGTCTGGATCGACGTGATCACCATCCAGACAAGCGGGATCAGCATCAGCAGGGCCATCGGCATCAGGAACAGATGGCGCGCGCTGAAGGGCAGTCGCAGCCTCATGAGCTGTAGTGCACCCGCCGGTTGCCGTACCACAGCTCGATCACCGAGATCACCAGCGTGGCCAGGAAGAGCACGTAGGCGATCGCCGCGCCGTAGCCGCCGTGGAACAGGTTGAACGCCTGGTCGTAGAGGTAGTAGACGACCACCGTGGTGGCGCGCAGCGGCCCGCCGTGCGTCGTCACGTAGATCTCGTCGAACACCTGGAGCGCGTTGATCGTCGACCACACCACCAGGAACAGCGTGGCCGGCCCGATCAGCGGCCAGACGACGTGCCGGAACGTCGCCCACCGGCCGGCGCCGTCGATGCGCGCCGCCTCGATCAGCTCACCGGGGACGTTCTGGAGCGCCGCCAGGTAGATGATCACGTCGAAGCCGAGCCAGCCCCAGACAGTCATCGCGACGATCGAGTAGAGCGCCTGGTCGGGATCCTGGAAGAAGCCCTCCGGGCCGATCCCGACCTTGCCCAGCAGGTAGTTGACGACGCCGAAGTTCGGCTCGAGCAGCCAGTTGAAGATGATCCCCGTCGCGACCGTGGACGTTGCCACCGGGATGAACACGGCGGTGCGGTAGAACTTGCTGAGCCGCATCGGCGCGTCCAGCGCCAGCGCGATCGCCAGCGCGCCGCCCACCGAGAGCGGGACGAACATCGCCGTGTAGAGGATCGTCCGCTTGATCGCGTCGGCGAACAGTGGGTCGTGGCGCAGCGTCCGGTAGTTGTCCAGGCCGATCCAGGTCGGCGGCGCGAGCAGATCGTTCTTTTGGAAAGACAACAGCAGCGACCAGCCGATCGGCAGGATGCCGAAGATGCCGATCAGGAGCACGGCCGGGCCGACGAAGAGCCAGCCCGCCGTGTGCTCCGAACGGAGCGCCCTTGCGATCACTGCCCGGAGGCCAGGATGGTGTCCACCTGCTGGGCGGCGTCATCGAGCGCCTGCTTCGGGTCTGCCTTGCCCAGCAGCACCGCCTGGATCGCCTGGCCCATCGCCTCCGACACCGCGTCGTAGTTGGGGATCACGGGCCGCGCCTTGGTCGCGTTCGCCTCGTTCTTGACGAACGTCTCGATGCCCGGGTACTTCGTCGTGTACTGGTGGTAGTCGGGCAGCGAGGGCTCGGATGCGCGGATCGGCAGGTCGCCCGTCGCGATCGCGAACTTCATGTGCTCCTGCGCCGAGGTGAACCACTTGAGGAACGTCCACGCGGCCTTCTTGCGCGCGTCGCCGTTGTCGAACATCACCCACTGGTCAGGCCCGGAGATGGTGGCGTGGGTCTGGTTGGCCGGCAGGATCTGGATGCCGTAGTTCACGTCCGGGAAGCTCGACAGGTCCCACGGACCGGTGAAGAGCATCGCGATCTTGCCCGAGTTGAACAGGTTGGCGTAGTTGCCATTGCCGTTGTCAAGGTAGACGGACTTGTCCTGGACGGCCATCTGCTGGAGCAGGGTCGCCGCCTGGACGCCGGCGTCCGAGTTGAACTCCGCCTTGGTGTTGTCCGAGTTGAGGATGTCCCCGCCGCCCTGCCAGAGCAGCGCGTCGAACCGCCAGACCGTGTCCTCCCCGCCGTCGGCGATGTACGCCCAGCCGAACTGCTTGGTTGCCGAGTCGGTCAGCTTCTGGGCGGCGGCGCGGAAGTCGGCCCACGTCCAGTCCGCGGTCGGATACGGCACGTGCGCCTGGTCGAACAGCTTCTTGTTGTAGACCAGCGCCAGGTTGTCCACCAGCGACGGCACGCCGATGATCTTCGACCCCACCTGCACGGCGTTGCGCTCGGCCGGCCAGAAGTCGTTCCAGTTGACCGACGGGTCGTCCTTGATCAACGGGGTGAGATCGACCGTCTTGGGGCTGCCGGCGATGTTCGCCGCCCACGAGCCGTACAGGTAGTCGATGTCGGGGTAGGAGCCGGCGCGGATGGCGACCAGCACCTTGCGCAGCGCGTAGTCGGTGTTGCCGCCGTACTGGAGATCGACGTGGATGTCCTTGTGCGTGGCGTTGAACTTCGCCACCTCGGTCTTGATCGCCTTCGCCTCGACGTCCTCGAACCCGTGCCACATCACGATCTTGACCGGGCCGGAGCTGGAGCCGCCGCTGGAGCTGCCGCAGCCGGCGGTCAGTGCCACGAGGGCGAGCACGAGCGGGATGAGGAGTCGTCTCATGAGAGCACCACCGATCGGGTCAGGTTGCGGGGGGCGTCAGGGTCGAGCCCGCGGGCGGTGGCCACGGCGACAGCCGTGCGCTGCGCCGCCACCAGCAGGGCAAGCGGGTCGGAGGGTTCGTGAACGACGGTCGCGCCGGTGCGGGCGACGTCGGCCACCAGAGCGGGGTCGGGCGTGCCGAACAGCCAGACTGCGGTCTTCGGGTCGGCCAGCGAGATGGGGCCGTGTCGGTACTCGCGGGCGGGGTAGGACTCGCTCCAGGCGAGCGCCGCCTCGCGCATCTTCAGGGCGGCCTCGTGGGCCAGGCCGACCGTCCAGCCGTGGCCGAGGAAGCAGAACCGGTCGAACCGGTCGGGGTCGGCCGGGGGCGGCGCCGCGATCACGCGCGTGGCGGCCGCGATGCTGGCGTCCGGGCTCCAGCCCAGGTGGCGCCGCAGCAGCACCAGCGCGGAGGTCGCGAACCGGGTCTGGACGACCGACCGCTCGTCGGCGAAGGGCAGGGCGATGGTGCGCGTGGCCGCGGCAGCGAGGGGCGAGTCGGGCACGGCGGTGAGCAGCGTGCGTTCGACGGGCTCGAGCGCCGTCAGCGCCTCCAGCACCTCGGTCGTCGTGCCCGAGCGCGAGATCGCGAGCACCGAGTCGTAGTGCCGGCCGGCCGGCAGCTCGGAGGCGGGGAAGGCGTCGGTCTCACCCAGTCCCGCGCTCTCGCGGGCGTGGGCGAACGCCTGCGCCATGTAGAGCGAGGTGCCGCAGCCGATCACGAGCAACCGGCTGCCGTGCTGGGGCAGCAGCGCCTCCTGTGCCGTTGCCTGCGCGGCCGCCTGCGCCCAGACCGTCGGCTGGCTGGCGATCTCTTGCTCTATCGCGCTCATATCGGGCGACTTTAGGACAGAATCGATCAGAAAGCAACGTGGTTCGCGCCGAAACGGGCGGTACACTTGGCGGGATGCGCCAATCCGATCGTCTCAGCCGGATCGTCGAGTCGCTCTCGGCGAGCGGCTCGGTCGGCGTCACCGACCTGGCCGACGAGCTGGGCGTGTCGCCGGCGACCGTCCGCCGCGACCTCGTGCTGCTCGAGGAGCAGCGCCTGCTGGCCCGCACGCACGGCGGTGCGGTCGCCCACGGCGTGCTCTACGAGCTGCCGCTGCGCTACCGCAGCGCCCGCCGCCAGGAGGAGAAGGCGCGGATCGCCCGTGAGGCCGCCGCCCGCGTGGCCGACGGCGCGGCGATCGGGATGACCGGCGGCACCACAACCACCGAGGTGGCCCGCGAGCTGGCCGACGGCCGCCGCGTCACCGTGGTCACCAACTCCCTCAGCATCGCCTCCGAGCTGGCGGTGCGGCCCAACCTCAAGCTGGTCGTCACCGGCGGCGTCGCCCGCAGCGAGTCCTACGAGCTGGTCGGCCCGCTGGCCGAGGCGACGCTGGACAGCCTCAACCTCGACATCGCCCTGGTCGGCGTGGACGGCATCTCGGCCGCGGCCGGGCTGACCACGCACCACGAGGTGGAGGCGCACAGCAACCGCGCTCTGATCGAGCGCGCGCTGCGCGTGCTCGTGGTCGCCGACAGCTCCAAGATCGGCCAGGTCGCCTTCGCCCGCATCTGCGAGCTCGACCGGGTCGACGAGCTGATCACCGACGGCGAGGGCGACCCCGAGGCACTCGACGCGATCCGCGACGCCGGCGTCCTCGTCACGCTCGTCTGAGCATCAGCTCACTTCTCCCACTCGCCGACCTCGTACACCCTGCCAGGGGCGCCGCCGACGACGATCAGCGTGGTGGGCGACGCGGTGGACTCGATCTTGCGGGTCGTGCCCGGCTCGATCGCGATCATCGCGCCCTCGCCGGCCTCGTGCACCTCGCCGTTCAGCGTGGCCCGCACCGCGCCGCTGTGGACGAAGTACAGCTCCTGCTGGCCGGACTCCTGCTCGCTGTGCTCGGGGATCAGCACCTTGTCGGCGTCCTTGGTGACGGCGTTGATCCCGAACCCGGTGATCCCGAAGTGGTGGCGCACCGACTTCCAGGTGGACGGCCAGTCCGGCTTGACCGGCGGGATCGCGTCCACGTCGTCGATCTTCCAGCCTGCTCCTTCGGACATCTCGGCCTCCCTCGGCGGTGGGTCAGACCCGAGAGTGTTCCACAGAGCGAATGCCCTCGGGGAGCGCGTCGCCGTGCGCCTCGATCAGCGCCTCGACCATCTCGTGCGTACGCTCTGGGCTGATCGTCCCGGCCGTGTTGGGGTCGAGCAGCGCCGCGTGGTGTACGTGGTCGCGGCGGCCCTCGAGCGCGGCCCGCACGGTCAGCTCGCAGACGTTGGCGAACGTCCGGTTGAGCGCCGCCAGCTGCGGCGGCAGCTCGCCGACGTGGGTGGCCCGCACGCCCGTGCGATCCACCAGGCACGGCACCTCGACGCAGCAGCCCTCGGGCAGGTTCGTGATCAGCCCCGAGTTGCGGACGTTGCCGTAGATGACGCGTTCCTGGCCGGTGACCATCGAGTGGATGATCAGCGAGGCGTACTCGAGGCTGCGCTCGATCTCGAGCGGCTCGCCGGCGGCCAGCATCCGCTTCTGCTCCTCGTACATCTCGAGGTTCTCCTCGGAGCGCCCGATGTAGTCGCCGACGACCAGCCGGAACCGCTCGATCAGCTCGTCGCTGCGCAGGAACCAGGGCAGGTATTCGGAGCCGTGCTCGCTGGACTCGGTCGGGAAGTGCCCGAACCGGCGGTAGATCTCGACCCGGACGCGGCGGCGCAGCTCGGGATCGTTCGCGATCGCCTCGTCGAGCAGCGGATAGAGGTTCTCGCCGTCACGCTCGAAGCGCAGGATGAAGGCCTGGTGGTTGATGCCGGCGCCGAGGAACGTGATCTCCTCGAACGGCACCGAGACCAGCTCGGCCAGCTCCCGGGTCGTGTTCTGCACCGAGTGGCAGAGGCCGACCACGTTGGTCACCGGCGTGCCGGAGTAGACGGCCCAGCACAGCATCGCCATCGGGTTCGTGTAGTTCAGCAGCCACGCGGACGGGCACAGCTCGGCCATGTCGGCGGCGATCCCCTGCATCACCGGGATCGTGCGCAGCGAACGGAAGATCCCGCCGATGCCGAGCGTGTCGGCGATCGTCTGGCGGACGCCGAACCGGGCCGGGATCTCGAAGTCGAGCAGCGTCGCCGCATGCCCGCCCACCTGGATCATGTTGACGACGAAGTCGCAGCCGTCGAGCGCCCTGCGCCGGTCGAGGTGCGCCTCGATCTTGGCCGGCGCGTCGAGCGCCTTGGCCGTCCAGCGGGCCATGGCCTCGGCGGTCTCCAGCCGCTCGGGGTCGATGTCGTGGAGGGCGATGGTCGCGTCCGCGAGCTCGGGGAAGGTGAGGATGTCGCCGAGCAGGTTGCGGGTGAACTCCACGCTGCCGGCGCCGATGAAGGCGATTCGGGTCATGCGCGAAAGTGTTTCAGAGAACGGTCAAATGAGCAAGTTCGCTCATCCGATCAGTTCATGCTCGGGTCGTCGGGCATCCGCGCCAGCAGCGCGTACTGGCTGCCCATCCGCTCCAGCACGGTCGGCCACAGGTGCAGCGGGTCGAGGCTGAAGACGTCGTCGGGCGTCGCCTCCGCCGCGAACCAGGCCTCCTCCTCGATCTCGTCCTCCAGCTGTCCCGGCCCCCAGCCGGCGTACCCCGCGAACGCGCGGACGCGCGACACCTGCTCGGCCAGGTCCTCGGGCGTCGTCCCGAACTCGACCGCGGCGACGGAGCCGCAGACGGCGTCGGGCAGGCCCGCCGGGTCGTGGTAGTCGCCCAGGGCGATCACGCTGCCCGGGCTGACCGGCCCGCCGATGAACACGGGATCGTTGTCCGGCACGACGTCGGCCAGGTCGGGCACCGCGCGGCCGGTGGGCGTCTCGGTCGGCCGGTTGAGGACGACCCCGACCGCACCTTCGTCGGTGTGCTCCAGCAGCAGCACGACGGCCCGCTTGAAGTTGGGGTCGAGCAGGGTCGGCGTCGCGATCAGCAGGGAGCCCTTGAGCGTCTCGTCCGGCACCCCGTGAAGTCTAGGCCGAGGCGGCGTGCCTGCTAGGGCTCTGCGACCAGGGCGGCACCGTCCGGGGGCGAGTCGAGCAGCCCCTGACCCTGCATCCAGCGGCCGAACGCTTCCCACGCCGAGGGCTCGAGCCGGGTGGTGTCGAGCAGCCCCAGCGTGGCCGTGACGCTGTCCGCCAGCGCCGCCGCCTGGTCACCGGTGACGTGGTTTCGCATCGCCGCCAGCGCCATCGCCGGGTGCGCCTTGGCGTAGGCGGTCGCCTCGCCCAGGGCGGCGACGAACCGCTTCACCATCGAGCGGTAGGACGCCTGGTCGGCGAGCCGGTCGCGGTCGGCCACCAGCACCAGCTCGTCGTATGACGGCACCCCGTTCTCGTCCACCGGGAAGGTCGAGATGGGGATGCCGCGCGCGTGCAGCTGGGCGCCCTCGATGTTGCGGAACACGCCGATCACCGCGTCCACCTTCTTGCCGACCAGCGCCGGCACCAGGTTGAAGCCGACGTTGACCGTCTTGACATCGCGGTCGGGATCGAGGCCGGCATGGCGCAGGGCGGTGTCAAGGTAGGCAGCGGTGCTCTTGGAGCCGTCCTCGCCGATCGTCTTGCCCCGCAGGTCGGCGACGCTGGTGATGCCCTCGTCGCGGCGGGCGATGATCGAGTTCAGGGCGCGTGGCACCAGCGCCGCCACGGCGACCACCGGCGCGTGCTCCTGCTGCGCGAAGAACAGCTCGGGCTCGTAGGAGATGCCGAGGTCGGCGCGCCCGGCCACCACCAGCTTGATCGGGTCGCTGACGTCCGACGGCGGCCGCGGGTCGATCCGCAGGCCGTGGCGCATGAACATGCCGTGGTCGATGCCGGTGAACAGGCCGACGTGGTCGGCGTTCGGATACCAGTCCAGCGCGAGCGTCACCTGCTGCTCGGGCGGCGGCACGGACGAGGCGGGCCCGGGCGTGCCGCTCGAGCTGCCGCAGCCCGCGGCGAGGAGAACGATCAGGAGGAGCAGTCGTCGAGGCATCGGTTGCATCCCTTCGCTGGCATGACCCAGATCAGGTTCGGCGGGTCGGCGCTCGCGCGCCCTCTCAGCCCAGTCGGATGGACTCCCCGGCAAACGGTTGTGCGGCCAGTGTATCCGCCGTGGGAAGACGCGAACGCCGCGCGCCGTCATGTCCTCGGTTCGGCCGCTCACCCGGAGCGGCCGGTGAGGGAGGGGAACCACCATGAAGATCCGACTGACGTGCGCGGGGCTTGCGGTTGCGGCCGTCGCCGTGTGCGGCCCGCTGGCCGGCGGTGCATCCGCCGCGACGCAGGCCGTGTCGCACAAGGTCGCCGCCGGCGCCCGCGCCGACGCGACGACCTACTGGACCGCGGCGCGCATGCGCAACGCGATCCCGCTCGACGTCGGCCTGGCCGGCGTGCCCGCCGTCTCGACCTCGGCTCGCGTCGCGACCGGCCGGCCGCATGCGCTGGACGGGCTGGCCCCGGGGGGCGCCACGGCGTCGACGTCACCGCTCGACCGGCTGATGAACCCGCTCACGTTCGCGTACCCGTTCCCGTTCAGCCGCTTCGCCGTCGCGCCCGCCAAGCGCTACAAGACGTGGCCGTGGAGCGTCAACGGCAAGGTCTTCTTCACCCAGAACGGCGGCAACTTCGTCTGCTCGGGCACCTCGGTCGCCTCGGCCACCGGCGACACCGTGTGGACGGCCGGCCACTGCGTCAACAACGGCGCAGGCATCTGGGACTCGAACGCGATCTTCGTCCCCGGCTACAACGGCAACGCGCCGCACCCGTCCGCCCACGGCAAGTGGCCGGCAGTCCAGTTCGCGACGTCGAGCGCGTGGAACTCGAGCCACGACTTCAGCCGCGACCTGGGCGCGATGGAGGTTGCGACGGACAAGAAGGGCCGCACCCTGGCCTTCCGCGTCGGCACCGCCGGCTTCGCCTGGAACCAGGCCCGCGACCAGAACTTCGTGGACTTCGGCTATCCGCAGGCCGCCCCGTTCGACGGCAGCTCGATGATCGAGTGCGTCGCCCCGACGGCCGTGTACGACACGGGCATCGGTGGATCCGGGCCCGCTCCCGACGGCATCGGCTGCGACATGACCGGTGGCTCGAGCGGCGGCTCGTGGAACATCGGCTGGACGAACACGACGGTCGGCTGGATCAACGGCCACAACGACTACAAGTACGGCAGCCAGCCGCTGGCGATGTACTCGCCGTACTTCGACGACACCGCCAACGCCGTTCGCTGCGCGATGGCGAACTGCTGATCGGGCATCGCGGGGCGGCCGGCTACCGGCCGCCCCGCGCCCACGGCACGGCGGCGCGCTCGGCCAGCGCGACCAGGCCGTAGAGCGCGAGCGCCATCAGCGCCAGCACCACGATCGCGGCACCGACCAGGGCGGTGTCGTAGCCGTTCCTCATCGAGTCCACCAGGCCGCCCTCGCCGCCCGCGTACTCCGAGAAGAGCGCGGCGACCGCCGAGTAGGACGCGGCGATGCGGGCGCCGGTGAAGACGCCGGGCAGCGAGAAGGGCAGCTCGACGCGGCGGAAGACGTCCCACCGGCCGGCCCCGAGCGTCCGCAACATCCGCCCGTAGCCGGGGTCGATCCGCTCCATGCCGTCCAGCGCATTGACCGTGACGGGGAAGAAACAGACCAGGGCGACGATCAGCACCTTGGGGGCGAGGCCGAAGCCGAGATAGATGACCAGGATCGGCGCGATCGCCACCACCGGCACGCTCTGGGAGGCGACCAGCAGGGGATAGACGGCGCCCCGCAGCCACGCCACCAGGTGCAGCACGATCGCGAACAGCCAGCCGGCGACCACCGCCAGCGCGAACCCGAGCAGCATCTCGCGGAGCGTCACGTCGGCCTGGGAGGCGAGCGCGGAACGGTTGTCCCACAGCGCCTGCGCGATCTGGGTGGGCGAGGGCAGCACCAGGTCGGAGATGTTGCGGATGCGGACGTGCGCCTCCCATGCCAGGAGCAGCACCGCCAGCACGATCACCCAGCCGAAGCGTCTCATCCGCGCAGCGCCTCCAGGATGCGCCCGCGGTCGAGCGACGCCGCCGGCACGTCCAGCACGACGCGGCCGGGGCGCGGCGAGAGCACGACGATGCGCGCGCACACGCGCAGCGCCTCGTCCACGTCGTGGGTGACGAGCACCGCCGTGCGAGGCTCGCGATCGAGCGCGGCCGTCAGCCAGGCCTGGAGCTCCTCACGCGTGATCGCGTCCAGCGAGGCGAACGGCTCGTCCAGCAGCAGCACCGCCCGGCCCGAGAGCAGCGTCCGCAGGAAGGCGATCCGCTGGCGCATGCCGCCCGAGAGCTCCGCCGGCCGGGCGTTCGCGAACCCCTCCAGGTCGAACTCCTCGAACAGCGGCAGCGCCCGCCGCCGCGCATCGGCGCGGGAGCTGCCGGCGAGGTCGAGCGCGAGGCAGGCGTTGTCGAGTGCGCTGCGCCACGGCAGCAGCAGGTCGCGCTGCGGCATCAGCGCGCACCGGCCCGGCCCGGCACCCGCGATTGACCCCCCGGTCGGTGTCTCCAGGCCCGCGAGCAGCGAGAGCAGCGTGGACTTGCCGCAGCCGCTGCGGCCGACGACGGCGACCCGCTCGCCCGGGGCGATCGCGAGGTTGATGCCGTCGAGCACCGCCAGGTCGCCGTAGCGATGGCGCAGCCCCTCGACTCGGATACCCTCTGCTGCCATGCCGGAGATCGTCCTTCCCGACCCACCGCTGACGGATGGTGTGGTCACCCTGCGCGCGTTCACGCGGGACGATATTGCGGCGGTGACCGAGGCGTGCCAGGACCCCGAGATCGCGCGCTGGACGTCGCAGATCCCCTCGCCCTACACACTGGACGACGCACTGGCCTGGATCGCGGGGCACGACCACGCCCGCGAGGCCGGGATCGCGGCGCCCTTCGCGGTGGTGGATGCCGAGGCGGACACCCTGCTGGGAGCGTGCGGGCTGGACGGCGTGGACGCGCACCAGCGGACGGCCGAGATCGGCTACTGGACGGCCGCACCGGCTCGCCGCAGGGGCGCGGCGACGCGCGCCGTCATCCTGTTGTCACGCTGGGCGATCACCGGAATGGAGATGGAGCGGATCGTGCTCCACACCTTCCCGGGCAACGTCCCGTCCGAGGGCGTCGCCTCCAAGGCGGGGTTCACCCGCGAGGCGCTGCTCCGCTCCTACCTGCCGGTGCGCGGCGAGCTGCGCGACGTCACCTGCTGGTCGCTCGTCCGCCGCGACCTGGGTGATGAGTAGTCAGGCGGCGGAGCCGTCCGGCTGGAGCAGTCCGAAGATGTTGCCCTCCGTGTCCTTGCAGTAGGCAAGCCAGCCGACGCCCTGCACGGCCATCCTCTCCACCGCGAGGCTGCCGCCGTGCTCCAGGGCGGACGCCAGCGAGGCGTCCAGGTCGTCCACCGCGACGGTGTTGACGTAGCCGGAGACGGGGGCGCCGTCCTCCGGCGACGGCCCCCGGCGGCCCACGATGGCGCCGTCGATGCCGCGCTCGCCCTCCTCGCCGGTGGTGATCAGCCGGTAGTCCACCGGCCCGTCCCAGGCGGTGATCGTCCATCCGAACACCGCGGTGTAGTAGTCCTGCGCGCGCTGCGGATCGTCGGCGTGGATCTCGAAGTGGACGACGCGTCCCATCTCAGCCTCCCTGTTTGCGTACCGGGTTCTCGAGCATGCCCACCCGCTCCACCTCGATCCGGACGACGTCGCCGTCGCGTAGGAACCGGGGCGGATCGCGGAACGCACCCACGCCGCTGGGCGTGCCGGTGGCGATGACATCGCCCGGCTCCAGCGTGAACGCCCGCGACAGGTGCGCGATCAGCTTGGGGATCGGGTGGATCAGCTGCGACGTGGACGACTCCTGCATCAGCTCGTCGGAGACCCAGCAGCGGATGTCGAGGTCGCCGGGGTCGCCGACTTCGTCCGGCGTGACGACGGCCGGGCCCATCGGCGCGAACGTGTCCAGGCTCTTGGCGCGCGTCCACTGCCCGTCGGCCTTCTGGAGGTCGCGGGCGGACACGTCGTTGATCAGCGTGTAGCCGCCGACCACGTCCAGCGCAGACGCCTCCGCCACGTCCTTGCAGCGCGTCCCGATCACGACCGCGAGCTCGCCCTCCCAGTCCTGCTGGGCCGTCAGCGGCGAGAGCAGGATCGGCTCGCCGTGGGCGACCAGGGCGGACGCCAGCTTGGCGAAGATCAGCGGCTCCGCCGGCGCCTCGACCGACTGCTCGGCGGCGTGCTCGCGGTAGTTGCGGCCGATGCAGGCGATCTTCCCGGGGTCGGGCACCGGCGGCAGCAGCCGCACGGCGGACAGCGCGACCTCGCCAACCGGATCGATCGCCGCCGGCCCGCGTGCCAGCACCTCGCGCATGCCGGCGCCCAGGTCGCGCACCACCTCGCCGTCCAGCACGCCCGCGCGGGCGCCGCCGTCGTCTGCGAAGGAGACCAGCCGCATCGAGGCCAAGACTACTCTGCCGCCACATGTCCAGGACCATCGACAGGCTCGGGCGGGAGCCCCTGGTCGGCGACGGCGGCATGGGGTCGCTGCTCTCGGGCGCGCTGCCCCGCGCCCGCTGCCCGGAGGAGGCGAACCTGCTGGCGCCCGAGCTGGTGCTGCGCCGCCACCTGGCGTTCATCCAGGCCGGCGCCGACGTGATCCAGACCAACACCTACGGGGCCAACCCGGTGAAGCTCTCGGCCCACGCCCTGGACGACCGGTTCGGCGAGCTGAACGAGGCCGGCGTCAAGATCGCCCGCGAAGCGCGCGAGGTGGCCGGCCGGGACGTGCTGATCGCCGGGTCGATCGGGCCGCTGGGCGTCGCCGGAGAGCACCTGGGCGACACGATGGCGGAGCACTACGCCGCGCAGGCGCTGCTGCTGGAGGGGCGCGGCGTCGATCTGCTGATGCTGGAGACGTTCACGTCGCTGGGCGAGCTGCGCTCGGCGTTCGACGCCGTGCGCGCCGTCACGAGCCTCCCGGTGATCGTCGAGATCACCGTCCAGGACGACGGCGACACCATCACCGGCAGCACGGCCGCACAGGTGGCGGCCGCCTTCGGCACGGACAGCGGCGCGGTTGCCGTGGGGGTCAACTGCAGCCTGGGGCCGCACTCGGTGCTGGCCGGGCTGGCGCGCATGCGCGACGCCACCGGCCTGCCGCTGACCGCGCTCTCCAACGTCGGCATCCCCTACACGCAGGACGGCCGGGTGCTCTATCCGGACGCGACGCCCGAGTACTTCGGCGAGTTCGCCTCGAACGCGGTGGCGCTGGGCGCCGTGCTGATCGGCGGCTGCTGCGGCACCACGCCGGTGCACATCGCGGCCGTGCGCGAGGCGGTGGCGGCGGGTCGGCGGCCGCACGTGCCGCTGGCGCTGGCCGAGCGGGAGCCGCCGGCCCGCGGCGTGTCCCACCCGGCCGAGACGCTGCTCTCGCGCAAGCTGGCGGCGGGGGAGACCGTGATCTCGGTCGAGCTCGACCCGCCCAAGGGTGCGACGGCCGACCGGCTGATCGCCGCGGCGCGGGCGCTGACCGCCTCGGGTCGCGTCGACCTGGTGGACGTCAACGACAACCCGCTGGCGCGGGCCCGGATGCACTCGCTGATCGCCTCCGCGCTGATCGAGCAGCAGGCCGGCATCGAGACGATCCCGCACCTGACGCCGCGCGACTCGACGGTGCGCGGCATCGAGTCGATGCTGCTGGGGGCGCACGCCGTCGGCATCCGCAACCTGCTCGCGATCACCGGCGACCCGCCGCCGCCAGGCGACCGGGGCGGCTCCGACGGCGTCTACCAGGTGGACGCGATCGGCCTCACGCAGCTCGTCTCGGCGATGAACGCCGGCACCGACTTCTCCGGGCGCGCGATCGACGCGCCCACCTCGTTCTTCTGCGGCGTCGCGGTCAACCCGGCCGCCGACGATCTGGACACCGAGGTGCGCCGCTTCGTGGCGAAGGTGGAGGCCGGCGCGCGGTTCGCGATGACCCAGGTGCTGTTCGACCTCGGCCACCTGGAGCGGTTCCTGGCCCGGCTGGGCGGCGTCTCGCCGATCCCGCTGCTGGTTGGCGTCTGGCCGGTGCGGAGCCACGCGCTCGCCCTGCGGCTGCACAACGAGGTGCCCGGGATCACGATCCCAGCGCCGGTGCTCGACCGGCTCGAGCGGGCCGGCGCCGACGCGGCCCGCGAGGGGCTGGCGGTGGCCCGCGACCTGCTGGCCGGTGCCTGCGAGCTGGCTGCGGGCGCCTACCTGGTGCCGCCGTTCAAGGAGCCCGAACTGGTGCTCGAGCTCCTCGACGGCTGAGGTCTAGCGGCGGGCGAGGCCGAGCAGGTACACGATCTGGACGATCGAGACCAGCGCTGCAACGATGTACGTGAACGCCGCGGCGGTCAGCACCTTGCGGGCGACGGGCGCCTCCTGCGGCGTGATGATGCCCTGTGCCGTCAGCATCTGCATCGCCCGGCGGCTGGCGCCGAACTCGACCGGGAGCGTGATGACGCTGAATGCAACCACCGAGGCAAAGAGCGCGATGGCGATGTAGATCAGCGTGTTGTTCCCGGAGCTTGCGCCGGCACCGCCGGTGAACGCGCCCAGGATGAACGGAAAGATCCAGACCCTGGAAGCGAAGTTGGCGGCGGGCACCAACGCAGACCGCAGCCGGAAGGTGGCCTCCCCCTTCGCGTCCTGGAAGGCATGACCGGTCTCGTGGGCCGCGACCGCGATCGCGGCGACCGAGCTCGAGTTGCCCACCGGCTGCGACAGGCGCATCACCTTGGCGCGCGGGTCGTAGTGGTCGGAGAGCGATCCGGCGATGCCCTCGACGCCGACGTTGGAGAGGCCGCCGCTGTCCAGCAGCCGCCGGGAAACCTGGGCGCCGGTCAGCCCCGATGTGGACTGCACCTTGGACCCGTTCGCGAACGCGCTCTTGACCCAGGCCTGTGCAAGGAAGCCGAGACCCATGGGGATGATGAGGAAGACAAGCCAGTACATACGGATCATTGTACGGTGTCCGTGGCGTACCCAGGGCTCCGCACAAAGCTGCCGCTAATGTTCTCGGCATGCCATCGACCAGCGAGATCGCGACGCGGATCGAGACGGCGCTGCCCGGTGCGCGGGTCGATGTGCAGGATCTGGGCGGCGGTGACCACCTGTTCGCCCACGTTGTCGCGCCACAGTTCGGCGGGCTCTCCCTGATCGAGCAGCACCGGCTGGTGAACGGCGCCGTCGAGGACATCCTCGGCCCGGGGAAACCCATCCACGCACTCAAGATCAAGACGGAGGTCGCCTCGTGATCGTCACAGAGGAGCAGATCCGGGACGAGGTCCTGGAGTCGATCAACCAGCACCGTGTGATGCTGTTCATGAAGGGCACGCCCGAGGCGCCGCGCTGCGGCTTCTCGATGCAGGTCGTCCAGTGCCTGGACGCGCTCGGCGCGGACTACGCCGCGATGGACATCCTGCCCGATCCCCGGATCCGCCAGGTGCTCTCGGCGCACTCCGGCTGGCCGACCATCCCCCAGCTGTTCGTGAACGGCGAGCTGGTGGGCGGCTGCGACATCGTGGTCGAGCTGTACCAGGACGGCAAGCTCCAGGAGCTGGTTGCCGCGGCGTAGCCGGGCTGCCGTTGTCGGTGGTGGCGTGCTCGGCCTGTCGGCCGCACACGCGCTGGCCGAGGACGGCTTCCAGGTCACCGTCCACGAGCAGCACGCGGTGGGCACGCCGCTGGGCTCCTCGTCGGGCCGCTCGCGGATCTACCGGACGAGCTACGACCGGCCGGCATACGTCCGGCTGGCCCGGCTCGCGATCGAGGCGTGGACGCGGCTCGACCCGGCCATCCTGCTGCGGCTGGGGCTGCTCGAGACCGGCGACGGGGCCGCGCAGAGCGCCACGGCGCTGGAGGCATGCGGCGAGCCGCACGAGTGGCTGAGCGCCGAGCGTGCGGCCGAGCTGCTGCCGGAGGCGCGGTTCGTGGGGGATGTGCTGTGGACGCAGGATGCCGGCGTCGTCCGCGCAGACGCCGCGCTGGCCTGTCTGCGCGAGGGGCTGGACGTGCGCGAGGGCTCGCGGGTCGCCGATCCGCGCGAGCTGGAGGCGGACGTGGTGTGCGTCTGCGCCGGCGCGTGGCTGGGCGAGCTGTACGACCTGCCGCTGCTGACGCAGGTCGAGCAGGTCGCCTACTTCGCCGGTATGTCCGGCGACCGCCCATCCTTCATCGACCACGGCAGCGAGCGCGACCCGCGCGTCTGGTACGGCCTGACCACGCCGGGCGTGGGCTACAAGGTCGCCCAGGACGACGCCGGCCACGGGCCGTTCGACCCCGACCGGGCCGAACGCCCGGTCGATCCCCGCCTGTTGGCCGGCCTGGCATCATACGTGGGGCGGACGTTCCCCGGCCTGGAGGCCGAGCCGATCCAGCCCGAGGCCTGCATCTACACCATGACGCCCGACCGCGACTTCATCCTCGATACGATCGACGGCATCGTGGTGCTCGGCGGCGACAGCGGTCATGCCTTCAAGTTCGGTCCCCTGCTGGGGCGGCTCGCGGCCGACCTCGCCCAGGGACGCGAGCTGCCGGCCGAGTGCGAGATGTTCCGCGAGGGACGGCTCGCCGGTGGATGACGCCTGGGCGATCGCCGCCCGCGTCCACTCCGGAGAGGTCTCGGCGACCGAGATCGCCCGCGAGACGCTGGCGCGGATCGAGGAGCGCGACCGCGGGATCGACGCGGTCTGGCTGGTCACCGAGGAGCGGGCGCTGCGCGAGGCTGCGGCCGTCGATGCGGCGCTCGCCCGTGGCGACGATCCCGGCCCGCTGGCCGGCGTCCCGGTCGGCTGGAAGGATCTGATCGACACGGGCGGCATCCGCACCACCTACGGCAGCGACGTCTGGCGTGACAACGTCCCCGAACGCGACGCCGACTGCGTTGCCCGGCTGGCTGCCGCCGGCGCGGTGTGCGTGGCCAAGCTGGCGACGCACGAGCTGGCGTGGGGCACGACCACGGACAATCCCTGGTTCGGCACGTGCCGCAACCCGCACGACACGTCGCGGATGCCCGGCGGATCGAGCGGCGGCTCCGGCGCCGCGGTCGCGGCGGGCACGGTCGCGCTCGCGCCGGGGACCGACACCGGCGGCTCGATCCGCTGTCCCGCCTCGGTCTGCGGCATCGTCGGGCTGAAACCCACGTTCGGCCGCGTCAGCCTGGCCGGGATCCACCCGCTCTGCCCGGGCCTCGACCACTGCGGTCCGATGACGCGCTCGGTGCGCGACTGCGCGCTGACGCTGGAGTTGCTGGCCGGCGCGTCGCCGCGCGACCGGCGCACCACGCCGGTGCCGGTCGATCGCTACCGCGACGCGCTGGGCCGGGGCGTTGCCGGCATGACGATCGGCGTCGCCGAGCGCTTCTTCTTCGAGCACACCCAGCCCGACATCGCCGCCCCCGTGCGGGCCGCCATCGAGCGGCTGCGCGAGGCGGGTGCCACCGTGGTCGAGGTGGACATGGGCTGGCCCGACCCGGAGCTGGGCGAAAGCCCGTTCTACCTGGCCGAGGAGAGCGCCGCGGTCGGCCTGTCCTGGACCGAGTACCGCGACCGGCTCGGCCCGGACGTCGTCCGCGACCTGGAGGCCGCGTCGCGCCTGGACGCCGTGTTCGCCGGCGACGCGCTGCGGATGCGGCTCGACTACTGCGCCCGCACCGAGGAGCGGCTGCGCGGCCAGGGCATCGACCTGGTCGCCACGCCGACCCAGGCATTCCCGCCGCCCAAGATCGGCACCGAGACCGTCGCCTTCGCCGGCAACCCGGCCGAGGACGTGACCAGCGCAATGTGCGGGCTCACCCACATGTTCAACGTGCTGGGCTGGCCGGCCATCACCGTCCCCTGCGGTACGGACGCGCTGGGCCTGCCTGTCGGGCTTCAGCTGGTGGGGATGCCCTGGCGCGAGAGCGACTGCATCGCCGGCGCGTCGGTGCTCCACGCCTGACCACAGGGGCCGCCGCGCCGCAGGGTGAGCTCGCGCTGGGCGGGCCGCACGGTGACGGTGGCCAGCGTCCGCCACCGCTCGCCGAACGGCGCGCCCTCGGCCGGGTGGCAGCAGATCGCGCCGCTGCCGCCGCGGTGGCTGCGCATCACGGAGAGGATCGCGTCCTCGTCGATCGCCCCCGTCTCCAGCCGCGCGGTGCCGCGACGGGCGTGGTCGAGGCGCAGCACCGAGTCAGGGCCGAGCCGCACCATCGAGTCGCCCGGGCGTCCCGGCTCGGCCAGGAAGTGATTGGTGTGCAGCAGCACGCCGCGGTCGTCGGGCGTGACGAAGCCGGGGCCGGCGGGCGACAGCTCGACCGTGCAGCAGGCGCCGCCGTCCTCGTCGTCGGCGACGATCGTGACGGCGCTGGAGGCAGACACCTCGGCGGCCGCGACCAGCTCCAGCGCGCGAACGGCGTTGTCCGCCTCGTCCAGCACGCGCCGGCAGATGACGTGGACGGGCACGCCGACAGGCGGGCCGTCCAGGCGGTGGCCGAGGATGTTCAGCAGCACGCCAACGCCGTCGGAGGACATACCCACCTTGCCGACGATGCCGGCCTCGGTCATCGTCTCGACCCGGCGGCCGTCAGGGTGGTCGATCGTCCAGTGCATCCAGCAGCCGGCGACCTCCTCGTGCCAGTCCCAGGTCTGGATGCCGATCGGCTCGCCGTCCGCCGTGATGGTGCCCAGGCAGGCAATGGTCGAGCACTCGCCACGGCCTCGTGCAGCTGCGAGCAGCTCGGTGCGGGCGTTCAGTGCTGCGACCCGCTCGACGTCAATGCCCGATCCGGCAGCGATGCCCTCGATCTCGTCGGCCAGCTCGGGCGCCCAGCCGGCGATGACCTCCATCGCCTGGCCGCCGTGGCCGCGCACGTCGGCGGGGCCGAGGCCGGCGGCCGTCTCGAACAGTCGGTCGTAGACCTCGCACATCTGGCCGATCCGCTCGGCCTGGGCCCGTCCCAGCCCGGCGCCGCGGTCGCGCGCCGTCGCCTCGGTCGAGTGATGGCGCGGTATCTCCACCATCAGGAGCATATCCTTGCCCGCCATGGCTCGATCATCGACGTTGATCGGGGTGGACATCGGCGGCACGTTCACGGACGTGGCGCTGGTGCACGGCGGCCGGCTGACGACGGCCAAGGTCTCGACGACGCCGGCCGACCGGGCGCAGGGCATGCGCGAGGGCGTCGCGCTCGCCCTGGAGCGGGCCGGGCTCGACGCGGCGGACGTGACGCACCTGGCCCACGGCACGACGGTTGCCACTAACGCGCTGCTCGAGCGGGCGGGCGCCCGCACCGCCCTGGTCGCGACCGCGGGCTTCGAGGACGTGCTCGCGCTGGCCCGGCAGGCGCGGCCGCACCTCTACCGGCCGTGCGTCGCGGCACCGCCGCCGCTGGCCGACGTCACGGCCGGCGTCGACGAGCGGCTGGCGTCCGGCCGCGTGCTGCGCGCCCTCGACCGCGGCAGCGTCGAGCGCGCCGCCCGTCGGCTGCGCCGGGCCGGCGTCGAGGCGGTGGCGGTCTGCCTGCTGCACTCGTATGCGGACGCCCGTCACGAAGCCGCGGCCGCGCGCATCCTGCGCGACCTGCTGCCCGGGGTCTTCGTCGTCGCCTCCCACGAGATCGCCGCCGAGTACCGCGAGTACGAGCGCGCGTCGACGACCGTCGTGGACGCGTACCTGGGGCCGGTCGCGGGCGCCTACCTGGCGGGCCTCGGCGCCGGGATGGCACGCGCCGGCCTGCCCGAGCCGCTGCTGATGCAGTCCAGCGGGGGTCTCTGCGCCCTCGACGAGGCGGCCGGCCATCCGGCGCGGCTGCTGCTGTCCGGCCCGGCCGGCGGCGTCGCGGCGGTCGTCTCCGGCGGCGCCGGAGACTCGATCGCGTTCGACATGGGCGGCACCAGCTGCGACGTCTCGCTGATCCGCGGCGGCTGTCCGGGCCGGTCGACCGAGCGCGTCGTCGCCGGCGTCCCGGTGCGGCTGCCGATGCTCGATATCCACACGGTCGGCGCGGGCGGCGGCAGCGTTGCCTGGATCGACGCGGGCGGGGCGCTGCGCGTCGGCCCGCAGAGCGCGGGCGCCGATCCCGGGCCCGCCTGCTACGGCCGCGGCGGGACGCTGCCCACCGTGACCGACGCCAACCTGGTGCTGGGCCGGCTCGATCCCGACGAGCCGCTGGCGGGAGGCCTGCGCCTCGACCGCGCCGCCGCCCAGCGCGCGGTTGCGACCGTCGCCGGCGGCTTCGACGACCTGCGCGCGGCGGCCGAGGGGATCGTCGCCGTGGCCGACGAGGAGATGGTGCGGGCGATCCGCGTGGTCAGCGTCGAGCAGGGCCACGATCCGCGCGCGTTCGAGCTGGTCGCGTTCGGCGGGGCCGGGCCGATGCACGCCTGCGGGGTGGCCGGGGCGCTCGGCATCCGCCGGATCGCCGTCCCCGCCGCGGGCGGCGTGCTCTCGGCGCTCGGCATCGCGGCGTGCGACCGCCGCCGCGACGCCGTCCAGGGCGTGATGCGTCCGCTGTCCGGCCTGCGTGCGGGCGAGATGGGCAAGCTCGTGCCGGCGCTGCTCCGCGAGCGCGGCGCGCGGGCCGAGCCGTCGGCCGACCTGCGTTACCGCGGCCAGGGCTTCGAGCTGAACGTGCCGCTGGAGCCGCTGCGGACGCTGGCCGGGCGCTTCGCAGAGCAGCATGAGCGGCGGTTCGGGTTCAGCGATCCCGGAGGCGAGATCGAGCTCGTCAACGTCCGCCAGGCCGTGGTCTCGGCCGGCCCGGCGCTGGAGCTCGAGCGCGTGCCGCGCACCGCCGCCGTCCGCGGCCCGCGGCGCGTCGCCCTGGACGGCGCGACGCTGTGGGTGGCGAGGGGCTGGACGGCAAGGCGCGCCGCCGACGGCGCATGGCGGGTGACCCGGTGATCGATCCGGCCCGGCTCCAGGTGCTCGGCTCGGCGCTGCGCGGCGTCGCCGAGGAGATGGGGGCGGCGCTGGTGCGCGCCGCGCACTCGGCCAACATCAAGGAGCGGCGCGACTGCTCGACCGCCGTGTTCGACACGGACGGCCGGATGATCGCCCAGGCCGAGCACATGCCCGTGCACCTGGGCGCGATGCCGGACGCGGTCGCGGCCTGCCTCGCGCTCGCACCGCAGCCCGGCGAGCTGCTGGTCGTGAACGACCCGTACACGGGCGGTACGCACCTGCCGGACATCACGCTGGTCTCGGTCGTGGACGACCTCGGGGTGCTGATCTCCCGCGCCCACCACGCGGACGTCGGTGGGATGCGGCCGGGCAGCCTGCCGGTGGGCGCGCGGGAGCTGTACCAGGAGGGGATGGTGATCCCGCCGATGCGGCTGACCGGCGAGGTGGTCGAGCTGATGGTGGCGAACATGCGGAATCCGGCGCAGCGCCGGGCCGACCTGCGCGCCCAGATCGCCTGCCATGACACCGGCGCGCGGCGGCTGCGAGAGCTGGCGGAGCGGTTCGGCCGGCGGCCGCTGCGGCAGGGCATGGACGAGCTGCACGCGGCGTCCGAGCGGCGGATCCGGGAGGCGATCTCGCGCCTGCCGGACGGCACGTTCGGGGCCCGCGACGTGATGGAAGGCGACGGCATCGGCACCCGCGACATCCCGATCGAGGTCGCGGTGACCATCGATGGCGACGAGCTGCTGGTGGACTTCGCGGGCACCGCGCCGCAGCAGCCGGGCAACGTCAACTGCCCGATCGCGGTCACCCGCGCGGCGGTCTACTACGTCGTGCGCATGGTCTGCGATCCCGACATCCCGGCGTCCGGCGGCGCCTACGTGCCGGTGCGGATCGCTGCACCCGACGGCTGCCTCGTCAACGCGCGGTTCCCCGCCGCTGTCGTCGCGGGCAACGTGGAGACCTCGAGCAGGATCGTGGACGTCGTCCAGGCGGCCTTCGGCGAGGCGGTGCCCGTGCCGGCGCTGGGTCAGGGCACGATGAACAATGTCAGCTTCGGCAACGAGCGGTTCACGCACTACGAGACGATCGGCGGCGGCCAGGGGGCGTGCCCGGATGCGGACGGGCCGAGCGCCGTCCACGTCGCGATGTCGAACACGCTGAACACGCCGGTCGAGGCGCTGGAGCGCGAGTACCCGATCCGGCTGGAGCGCTATGCGGTGCGGCGCCGCAGCGGCGGTGAAGGGCGGCACCGCGGCGGCGACGGCGTGATCCGTGCCTATCGCGTGCTGGAGGACTGCCGCGTCTCGGTGATGACGGAGCGGCGCAGGCACCGGCCCGCGGGCGCGGCGGGCGGCGGCCCGGGCGCGACCGGCCTCAACCTGCTGAACGGCCGGCGGATCCCCGCCAAGGCCGCACTGGAGCTCCGCGCGGGCGACGTGCTCGAGATCCGCACGCCCGGTGGCGGCGGCTATGGGCGCGGCTAGCCTATGCCGGTGCCCGGGCAGCTGACACTCCCGCTGGAGACGGAACGGCTCGTCCTCCGGCCGTTCCGTTCCGACGACTTCGACGCCGTGTACGCCTTCGAGTCGCTGCCCGACGTGGCGCGGTATCTCTACTGGGACGCGCGCTCGCCGGAGGAGGTGCGCGAGGGGCTGGAGCGCAAGATGTCGAGCACCGTCCTCGAGTGCGAGGACGACGCGCTCACCCTCGCGATCGAGGTGCGCGAGACCGGCGTCATGGTTGGCATCAGCATGCTCCGCTGGGTCAGCGAGCGGCACCAGGTGGGCGAGGTTGGGTTCACCCTCGATCCTGCCCACCATGGCAACGGTTACGCGACCGAGGCTGGGCGGCGGATGGTGCAGCTCGGGTTCGAGCACCTGCGGCTGCACCGGATCATCGGGCGGCTGGAGGCGCGCAACGCCGCGTCGGCTCGCGTGCTGGAGCGGCTGGGCATGCGCCGCGAGGCCCATCTGATCGAGAACGAGTGGGTCAAGGACGAGTGGCAGAGCGAGCTGGTCTACGCGATCCTCGACCGCGAGTGGGCCGCCCAGAACGCCGGCTGACGGCGCGATCTAGTGCCGTTCGAGCATGATCAGCGTGGCGATGGCGACGAGCGCCACCAGCACCCAGACGATGATCGCCTGCGCCTGCTGATCGCTGCCTGAGTGGCTGGCGAGCACTGTCATCACGATGCTCACGCTGCCCACATCGGCGCGTCGGGCGGCGGGCTTGAGCACCTTTCGAGCGACCCGAGCCAGAGCTAGCGCTTCGCCTCGACCCACTCTCGGACGGACGTCAGGAACCCGGCGACGAGGAGGACACTGAACAGGATCCGGCCCCAGTCACCGACGAGATCGAAGTAGGCCGCGGGTCCGATGATCAGCGCAGCGACGAGCAGGACGACGGATAGCTTGCGGTCTCTGGAACGCATGCCTCCAGACTACGGGTGCGTCGCCTGTACCCGAAGGCCCGGGCTCGAGCGGCTGCCATAGCGTCGCCGGGACGGATGCGGCCAGCGTCTTGGACGCCGCGCCGAGGCCGGTACACTCGAAGCATGTCCACGGTGGCGCCGCCTGTCCGCAAGACGAGGCCCCGGGCGGGTGACTCCGGGTCGGGCTCCGACCGGCCCTGGCTGGTGATCGTCAAGAACGACAGCCACAACACGTTCGACGGGGTGGCCTTCGCGCTGGCCCGGACGCTGCCCGGCGTCACGTTCGAGCGGGGCATGACGTTCGCAAACCGCATCCACCAGAGCGGCCAGGCGGTCGTCTGGTCGGGGCACCGCGAGCAGGCCGAGCTGTACTGGGAGCAGCTGTCCGGCCTCGGCCTGACGATGGCGCCCCTGACGCCGTCGGCCTGATGCTGCTCGCGTTCGACCCGTGGCGGCCGGTACTGGACGTCGAGTGGGCTGCCGCGGTGCTGCTGTTCGGCGCCTGGTACGCGTGGGCATCCGGCCACTTCGCCGTGCCGCTGTGGCGGCGGGCGTGCTTCTTCGCCGGCCTGCTGCTGATCGCCACGGCGCTGCTCTCGCCGATCGAGCACCTCGCGCTGCACTCCATGCTCTCGTTCCACCTGCTCCAGAACGTGATGCTGGCGGACTGGGCGCCGCCCCTCCTGATCCTTGGCCTGACGCCACGGATGGCGCGGATCGCGGAACGCCCGGCCGCCGTCCTCGCGGTCACGCAGCCGGTGGTCGCCCTCTGTCTGTGGCTCACGGTCTGGTACGTCGTCCACGTGCCGGCGGTGTACGGCTACGCGCTCGACCACGAGTGGCCGCTCGGCTTCGAACACCTGCTGTTCCTCACCGCCGGGTTCGCCTTCTGGTGGCCGGTGCTGACCGGTCGGATGCGGCCCGGGAACCGCGTCGTGTACCTCTCGATCGCCTTCTTCCTGGCATCGCCGGTGGCGCTCCTGATCGCGCTCAGCAGCTCGACGATCTACCCCTACTACGACACGACGCCGCACCTGTGGGGTCTGTCACCGCTGGACGACCAGTCGCTGGGCGGCATCCTGATGGCGATCGAGCAGAGCGCGATCCTGTTCGTCGCGGCGTTCTGGGCCTTCACCGCGCTGCTCGCCGACGACGCGGTAGGTTCCCCCTCATGAGCGGACCTCTCGCCGCCTGCGTGCAGTTCGTCGCCGGGCCGGACAAGGCCGAGAACATCGAGCGGATGGCGCCGCTGGTCGCGCGCGCCGCCGCCCGCGGAGCGACGCTGGTCGTGCTGCCGGAGAAGTGGAACGCCGTCGCCGACGGCCCCGAGCTGGCCCGCCACGCGGAGCGGCTGGACGGCGGCCCGACCGTGGACGCGCTGGCCGGCTGGGCCCGCGAGCACCGCATCCACCTGATCTGCGGCTCGATCGCCGTCGAAGGCGCCGGCGAGGGCCCGGGCGTCGGCAACGTCTCGGTCGCCTTCGGGCCGGACGGCGCGATCGCCGCGGCCTACACCAAGATCCACCTGTTCGACGTGGACGTCGGCGGCGTCAGCTACCGCGAGTCGGACGGCACCGCGCCCGGATCGGAGGCGGTCGTCGCCGACCTCGGCGGACTGCCGGTCGGCCTCACCGTCTGCTACGACCTGCGCTTCCCCGAGCTCTACCGGGAGCTGACCGAGCGCGGTGCGCTCGCGCTCTCGATCCCGTCCAACTTCACGCTGCTGACCGGCATGGCGCACTGGGAGCCGCTGCTGCGCGCGCGGGCGATCGAGAACCAGTGCTTCGTGCTCGCCGCCGGCCAGCACGGCTTCCCCGGCGGCGGCCACAAGCCGTCCTACGGCCACAGCATGATCATCGACCCATGGGGCGTGGTGCTGGCCGAGGCGCCCGACGGTGACGGCGTCATCCTCGCCGAGCTCGACCTGGACGCGCAGCGGGCCGTGCGCGAGCGGCTGCCCGCGCTGCGGCACCGCCGCGTCGGCGTCTGAGGCTCAGCCCAGCGGCTGGTCGGGCAGGACGATCACGCCCTGCTCGATGCACCACTTGCGGACCGCGGCCAGGTACACCTTCGGCTGCTCGACGTAGGTCATGTGCGCGGCCTTCTCGATGACCACCAGCGTCGATCCCGCCACCTCGCTGTGGATCTCCTCCGACCGGGCGACCGTGCAGGTGCGCTCGAAGCGCCCGACCAGCAGCAGCATCGGCTTCGAGATCCAGCGCAGGTGGTCGAGCCACTCGAAGTCGCCGTAGCCGGCCGCGGCGAAGTACCGCAGCACCTCGGGCGAGTGAACGGTGTCGTCGCGCTCGCTGAACGTGCGGTAGGCGTCGCCCATCTCCCAGAAGTGGAACGGCAGCTGGGCGGCGAGCAGGTTGCGCGACTCGTCCACCGTCTTGACGGTGGCCTCGTCGTCCCATGACCGCTTGATCTGGTCACGCATGCTGGCCGGCTCGAACCGCTCGATCTCGCGCTCGACGTCGGCCATCAGCGCCTCGCTGGAGGCCGCGCCGCTGGAGACGATGTAGTGCGTCGCGCTGCCCCGCTCGAGCGCGTGGCCGAGGGCGACGATCGCCCCGAAGCTGTGGCCGTACAGGGCGAACTGCTCCAGCTCGAGCGCGCGGGCCAGGCGATCGACGTCCTGGGCGAACACGCTGATGCTGAGCGTCTCGGGATCGACGCGGGGCGAGGTGCCCTGCCCGCGCATGTCCACGTAGATCAGCCGCAGCCCCTGCTCCGCGAGCGGATCGAGCCAGGGCCGGAACATGTGGTGGTCGAGCCCGGGCCCGCCGTGCAGCACGATCAGCGGGTAGCCGGATCCCAGCTCGACGATGTTGAGCGCGCCGCCGTCCTCGAGCTCGACGACTCTGCCGTCATCGCTCATCCGTTCATCTTCCGGTACCCGAGCGCATGCTCCGCCTGCAACATCTTGTGGATCTGCGTCGTGCCCTCGTAGATGATCGGTGCGCGCGAGTTGCGGAAGTAGCGCTCGACCGGGTACTCGGCGCTGTAGCCGTACGCGCCGTGCACCTGGATCGCGAGGTGGGCGGCGTTGAAGGCCGACTCGGTCGCGTGCCACTTGGCCAGCGAGGTCTCGCGCGTGTTGCGCTCGCCCCTGTTCTTCTTCCACGCGGCCTGCATCACCAGCAGCCGCGACGTCTCGTAGCCCATCACCATGTCGGCGATCATGTCCTGCACGAACTGGTACTTGCCGATCTGCTGGCCGAACGTCTCGCGCTCGTTGGCGTACTTGACCGACGCCTCCAGGCAGGCCCGGACGACGCCGACGGCGCCGGCGGCGACCGTGAACCGGCCCTGGTCGAGCGAGTGCATCGCGATCTTGAAGCCCTCGCCCTCGGCGCCGACCAGGTTCTCGGCCGGGACCTGGACGTTCTGGAAGAACAGCTCGCCGGTCGATCCCGCCCACACCCCCAGCTTGTTGGGGATCTGGCGGGCCTCGATGCCGTCCCAGTCCAGCTCGATGATGAAGGCGGAGATGCCCTTGTGCACGGCGGCCGGGTCGGTCTTGGCGAACACGAGGCAGTAGGCGGCCTCGGTCGCGTACGAGATCCAGCTCTTCTGCCCGTTCAGCAGGTAGGTCCCGTCGGGCTGCTTGATCGCGGTGGAGAGCATCGCGGCGACGTCTGAGCCCGCCGCCGGCTCGGTCAGCCCGAAGCACCCGAGCTTCTCGCCCTTGGCCATGGGCACCAGGTAGCGCTGCTTCTGCTCCTCGCTGCCGTAGTGCAGGAGGGAGAGGGAGTTGAGCCCGACGTGCACCGAGATCAGCGTGCGGAAGGCCGACTCGCCCCGCTCGATCTCCTCACAGATCAGCGCCTCGGAGACGTAGTCCAGCCCCGAGCCGCCGTACTCGGTCGGGATCACCGGGCCGAGCAGTCCCAGCTCGGCCATGCCCTCGATGATGCCCATGTCGAGGTGGTGGTTGATGTCGTTCTCCTGCGCGACCGGCAGCACGCGGCGATCGACGAACTCGCGCACGGCCTCCTGGATCGCGCGCTGCTCGTCGGTCAGTTCGAAATCCACTGCGAAGCGCTCCTCTCCTACACGTCGGTCCGAGCGGGATCCTACGTGGTGGAGCGCGTCCGGGGCGTCAGGCGGCGGAGCTGCGGCCGCGGTTCTTGATCGCGTACATCGCGCGGTCCGCGGCGCGGAAGAGGTCGTCGGGCTCGGAGCCGTCGGCGGGGCAGGCGGCGATGCCGAAGCTGGCTCCCAGCGCCTCCAGCCGGACGTCGCCGGACGAGGCCATCGCCTGATGCACGCGGTCGACGACCGCCTGCGCCTCGGCAGCCGTTGCCTCGGGTAGCAACAGGGCGAACTCGTCCCCGCCGATGCGGTAGACGCTGTCCACCTCCCGGCGGCCCTCGCACAGCAGCGCGCCGAACGCCTCCAGGGCGCCGTCGCCGGCCTGGTGGCCGAGCGTGTCGTTGAGCCGCTTGAAGCCGTCCAGGTCGCACACGACCAGCGCCAGCGGCCGCGCGTAGCGGACGTTGCGGGCGACCTCGGCGGCGAGCCGCTCGTTGAAGACGCGCCGGTTGAGCAGCCGCGTCAGCGGGTCGTGGTCGGCCAGGAACCGCATCTCCTCGAACTGCGAGGCCGCGTCCAGCGCCGTCGCCGCCTGGTTTGCGAACACCCGCAGGGCCTGGAGCGTGCGCGGGCCGGGCAGCAACCGGTCCTCCGGGTCGTCGGCCCAGATCACGCCGCTGATCTCGCCGCCCCGGCCGTACAGCGGGACGAACAGCCAGTGGTCGAACCATGCGCGCGAGCCGCGGCCGCTGCGCTCGGAGCTGTGGCCCACGTGGCGTGGGTCGATCCGCCGCTCGGCCTGGTCGGCGGTGAGCAGGTAGCAGCCCTCGATCTCGACGTCGTCGTCCATCATCCGCCGCAGCTCGTCCACTGTCAGGCCGGTGTCCAGGGTCGGGTCGTCGAGTGCCCAGCCCACCGTCGCCCCCGGATGCAACGTGCCGTCGGCCCGTGGCAGGTCGACGCAGAGCTTGCCGAAGCCGAGCGCGCGGTTGATGCCCACGCAGACCGACTGGAGGATCGTCTCGATCGAGAACGTCTCGGTCAGCTGGGACGAGATCTGGAGGAGCTGCTCGAGCGACTCGCGGTGGCGGCGTGCGCTCGCAGCCTCCTGCGCGCTCTGGATCGCCAGCGCCGCGTGGGCGGCGATCGCGACCAGCGCGTCAAGCTCGTCGTCGTCGGGCAGCCGGCCGCCGGCGGGCTCGTCCACGCCCAGGATCCCGAGCAGGTGCCCGTCGGAGTGCCGCATCGGCGCCACCAGCATGTCCTCGGGGTTCCAGCGGGCCTCGCCCTCCGTCTCCGGGATCTCAGGGATGTAGGCGTCGGGCGTCATCGTCGACCAGTCGAACGTCCCGTGGGGGACGAAGTAGGCGCCCCGTCGCTCGAACCGCGGGTCGAGGATGGAGCGCCACACGTCCCATCCGCGGACGTCCCCGACCAGCGCCTCCAGGGCGCGCTCGCCGCCGTGGACGGCCTCGACGCGGAAGTCGTCCCACTCGGGGCGGAACAGGTTGATCACCACGACGCCGAATCCGAGCGCCTCGGCGCTGGTGGACGCGATCTCCTGGAGCAGCGCCTCGATCTCTGCCTCGCTGCGGACGAGATGCGTGATCCGCAACAGGCCGCGCAGCCGTGAGGATGCGGATCGGTCGGCCGATGTCATCGGACGGCTGCTTCGCCTGGGAGGTCGATGTGCCGGATCATGCCGCGAAATGGAGAAGCTCGCCACAGCGCTTGGCGCTGTACATGGCGAGGTCGGCCGCCCGGAACACCCGCTCGGAGTCGCCGCCGTCGCGCGGGAACACGGCGACGCCGAAGCTGGCCCGCAACAGCCGCAGCTCCGGCTCGCTCGCCGCCTCGAGGCCCGACGAGATGCGATCGACCACCGCCCGCACGCTGTCCTCGCCGGTCTCCGGCAGGATCAGCGCGAACTCGTCGCCGCCGATGCGAAATGCGGTGTCCGAACGGCGGATGGCGCCGTCCAGCAGCGTGCCCAGGCGCTGGAGGGCGAGGTCGCCCGCCTGGTGGCCGAACTGGTCGTTGAGCTGCTTGAAGCCGTCCAGGTCGCACAGCACCAGCGAGAACGGCCGGTGGTAGCGGCCCGACCGGGCGGTCTCGATCGTCAGCCGCCGGGTGAACGCGCGGCGGTTGCGGAGCCGGGTGAGCGGATCGTGCTCGGCGAGGTAGCGCATCTCCTCGAAGTGGGTGGCCGAGACCACCGCGGCCGACGTCAGGTTCGCGAACACGCGCAGCGCCTGCAGCGCCTCGCGGGACGGCAGCAGCCGATCCTCGGGGTCGTCCACCCAGATCACGCCGGACAGCTCGCCGGAGCGGTCCCACAGCGGCACCAGCAGCCAGTGCCGGTTCCACGCCAGCGGGCCGGCGCCGTTTCGCTCCGAGGCGTGCACCTGCCGGTCGAGCGGCAGCCGCGCCAGCGCGGCCTCCGCGCCCAGCAGATAGCAGCCCTGCTGCTCGAACTCGGCGTCGAGCAGCCGGTGCACATCCTCGACCGCGACCGGTACCCCGGCCTGGAGCACGTCCACTCGCCAGCCGACGGCGTGCCGCGGCCGCAGCAGCCCGTCCAGCGGATCGACCAGGTCGACGCCCACCTTCGCGAACCCGAGGGCGCGGCGGATGCCCTCGCAGATCGAGCCCAGCATCGCGTCCACCGCCAGCGTCTCGGTGATCCGCGACGAGACGGCGAGCAGCTCCTCCAGGCCCGCCCGGTGGCGCGCGTCGGCCGCGGCCTCCTGGGCGCCCTCGATGGCGAAGGCGGCGTGCCCGGCAACGGCGACCAGTACGTCCATCTCCTCGTCGGTCGGCCTCCGCCCGGAGAGCGGCTCGTCCACCGAGATGATCCCCAGCAGGCCCCCGTCCGCGCTGCGCAGCGGGACGAACAACGCGTCCTCGGGCTGCCAGGCCATCGGATCCTCGCTGACCGCGATGTCCGGCGTGAACGCCAGGTCGTCGCCGGCCCACTCGTGGTCGCCGGGGCCGAGCAGGTACGCGCCACGGCGCTCGAAGCGCTCGGCCAGGAGGGGCTCCCACGACTCGCGGGTGCCGACGGTGCCCTGCAGCTGCTCGCGGGCGCGGTCGTCACCGTGCACGGTGGCCACGACGAAGTCGTTCCAGGCCGGCCGGTAGAGGTTGACGACGACCGTGCGGTAGCCGAGCGACTCGGCCAGCGTGTAGGCGACCGCCGCGAGCACGTCGTCGAGCTGCTCCTCGTCGCGCACTGCGCGCGTGACGTGCAGCAGGCCGCGGAGCCGGGCAAGGGTGTCCAGGTCGTCTCGAGCCATGGGGTGCCGTCGGGAGGGTTCCACCCGATCATCTACGGTTGTCGGCGCATGCGCAAACGGCTTGAATGGTGTGCCGCGCTGATGCTGCTGCCGGCGCTCGCCGGATGCGGCTCGTCGCCCTCGTCGGTGGGCATGCCGGCGGGCGCCCGCGAGATGGCCGTTGCGCCCGACTTCGCCGGGACGATCTGGGCCGCGGACGGCCCCACCGCGTGGAGTTCGCGCGACGGCGGGCACCGCTGGCGGCGCGTCCTCGGCGCCCGGGGAGGCTCGGGCATCGCCTTCACCGAGGCCTCCGCATTGCTGGTCGGGTTGGCGGGCTCGCAGCGCGCCGACTTCGGCGGCACCCTGGCGGGGCCGGTGCGCGCCACTCCGGCGTCCTTCGTGGCCCTGGCCACGCCGTACCACAAGACCAGCCGCCTCTACGCGCTCGACCGCAACGGCCGCCTGTGGCTCTCGGTGGACGGCGGGCTGCACTGGTCGCCGCTGGTCGCCCGCGGCCTCCCGGCAGGCTGTTCCGCCGTCGCGGCCGTGCGCGGCGACGTGATCGAGCCGGACACGATCCTGGCCGCGTGCGGCAGCGCGGGGCTGTGGCGGTCGGCCGACTTCGGCGCCACCTTCCGCCACGTCGCCGGCATCGCCGACGCGCGCTCGGTGGCGATGACGACCGACGACCAGCGGCGCGTGCTGGTCGCCGGGGCGGACGGCATCCACCTCTCGGCCGATGGTGGCCGCACCTTCCACCTGGCCTCGCCGGCCGTCGCCTCGGCCGTCGCCATCGATCCCCGCAACTGGCGGCTCGCCTACGCCGCCGACGGCGGGCGCCTGCTGCGCAGCATCGACGGCGGCGCCACCTGGCCCTCCACCGGTTAGCGGCGGAAGATCCCGGGTACGTGTGGCGTCCTGAGGACGGGCGCACGAATGGAGGAGGCTGGTGGGCAACAGGCGCGTTCGCCTGTGGGAGGACGGGTGGGTCGAGGTGACGGATCTCGACCCATCCCGCGCGGAGCGCCGCCTGGTGCGCGGCGGCCGCGGCCTCCTGCACGGGCTGTGGGTGGGCCGATCGGCCTTCGCCGAGGCGGAGCTGGACGGCGCCGGCGACTACGTCTGGGCCGGTGGTCCGGCCGGCGGCGCGGTCGCGACGGTCGCCCGACCCGCCGGCGGCCCGGTGACCGTGGGCGCGGTCGACGCGACGGCCGCCCAGGGGCTGCCGCCGGGCATCGCCGAGGCGCTGCGCCGCGGCGTCGCCCCGGCCGAGCTGCACGCTCGATTGTGGTGCTGCCTGGGCATGGCCGCGGCGTCGGGCGGCGGCGAATGGGGCGAGACCCCGCTCGGGCCGCCGGAGTGGGGCGACCTCACGCCCGAGGGCATGCGGTCGCTGCTGGCGCAGGTGCTGCCGACTCAGCCGCCGGTCAGCCAGGCCGGGACGCGCGTCGGCCGCATCGTCCGCCGGTCCACGCACGCGTGGCGGGTGAAGCCGGTCGCGTGGAGCGCCCCGCCCGCCGTCAACCGGTAGGCGAACCGGAACGACGCCCGCCCGATCTCCTCGATGGAGGTCTCGACCGTCACCTCGGTGTCGAACCGCAGCGGCCGCAGGTAGCGGATCGACGCCTCGACCACGACCATGTCGATCCCGCCGTCGTGCACCTCGGCGTAGCTGTGGCCCATCGCCCGCAGGTGCTCGATGCGGCCGACCTCGAAGTACTGCAGGTAGACGGCGTTGTTGGCGACGCCCATCGCGTCGGTCTCGCCGAACCGGACGCGCAGGCGTGTCTCGTGGGTGGTCATGACGCGGTGAGGGTACTGGAACCTCGCCCTTGATACGGTGGGGCGTGATTCGACCTGCGAAAGGAGGGTTCGGATGGAGGATCAGACCCAGACAGAGCCGCAGACGCAGACCGGCGGCCTCAAGGACCGCGTCGTCAAGGTGAAGGACGATGCGACCCGGCGGGTGCAGGGCGAGGTGGCCGCCAGCCCGGTCGTCTCGGCGACGCGCGAGCGCGCCCAGGCCGCGGGCCGGGCGGCATCGAACCTGCTGCCGGCCTCGCGGGAGGACGTCCAGCGCGTGCAGGCCTCGCTCGACCGGATCGAGGCCGAGCTCGTGCACCTGGCCGCGAAGGTGGATGCGATCAAGCCGGCGCCGCGCCGGTCAGCCGCTCGCAGCGGGGACGAGCAGCCGAAGAGCTGACGGGACGACGGTGAACGTGGCCGGGGTGATGCCCGGCCCCTCACCGTCCACCTCGATCGGCAGCGGGACCTCGGGCGTGACCGTCACGGTCGTCGCCCGGACGATGCGCGCCTTCGGGTGCGTGACGTGGGTGCCGCGGTAGAGCTTGTGCAGGTTCGTGGCCAGGTCGAGCTTGGACACGTCGCCCCACACGAGCACGTCCAGCAGCCCGTCGCCCGGATCGGCGTCGGGCAGGATCTTCATCCCGCCGGCGAAGTAGCGGCAGTTGGCGACGATCACGTTGTTCGAGACGAGGTGGGTGACCTCGCCGTCGATCTCGACCGTGAACGCGGAGTTGCGGTAACCGACGAACGTCGCCACCGCCGCCCAGGCGAACGCGGCCGTGGCGCCCAGCGGCTTGCGCGAGCGGTTGACGCGGTCGGCGGCGATGCCGGTCATCCCCGCGCTGGCGACGTTGGCGAAGTGCCGCTGCGCCGGCACGCCGTCGTGGCCGGTGAACTCGACACGGCCGACGTCGAGCGGCCGGGACGTGCCCCCGACCGCGATCGCCAGCGCCCTGTCGGTGTCCTTGGGGATCCCGAACGTGCGGATGAAGTCGCACCCCGAGCCGCGGCACACGACGGCCAGCTCGCTCGGGCTGCGCGACTGCATCAGGCCGTTGACGACCTCCGAGACGGTGCCGTCGCCGCCCACGGCGATCACCAGCGGCGCCCCGCCGTCGGCCGCGTCCCGGGCCAGCTCGGAGGCGTGCCCCGGGCCCTCGGTCAGCCGCACGTCGGCCTTGATGCCGAGCGCCGCCGCACGCCGCGCGATCTCGGGCCACTGCCGCGCCGTCCGGCCGTTGGCGGAGGCAGGGTTGACCACCATCGCCGCCCGGCCGGGGGACTCGCTCATGCCTTCTCGTCGATCGCGGCGGCCAGCGCCAGCGCCGTCATGTTGCGCACGCCCTCGGCCAGCGCGTCGTCGGCGATCCGCACCGGCTCGTCGCCGCCGACCAGGTCGGAGACGGTCAGGATGCACGCCGTCTTGACGCCGCGCAGCGCACCGATCGTGAACAGCACCGCGGCCTCCATCTCGACGGCGAGGACGCCGCGTGCCGCCCAGCGGCGGTGCCGCTCGGGGTCGGGGTCGTAGAAGGTGTCGGAGGTGGCGACGGCGCCGACGTGCGGGCGTACGCCCAGCCCCTTGGCGGCGTGGATCGCGCCGTGGGTGAGCCCGAAGTGCGCCGTCGGCGCGTGAGGCTCCCCGCCCGTGTAGCGCAGCACCGTGCCGTCGGCGGGCACGGCCGACAGGGCGATGACGATGTCGCCCAGCTCCAGCTCCGGACGGAGCCCGCCGCACGTGCCGATACGGATCAGCCGCTCGGCGCCCAGCATCACCAGCTCCTCGATGACGATGGCCGCGCTCGGCGATCCCATCCCCGTCGCCTGCACCGACACCGGTCGTCCCTGATGCGTGCCGGTGTAGCCAAGCAGCCCGCGCTCCCCGTTGACCTGACGGGCGTCCGTGAGCAGCTCCTCGGCGACGCGGGCGGCGCGCAGCGGGTCGCCCGGGAGGAGCACGGCGGGCGCGTAGTCGCCCGGCTCGGCGCGCAGGTGGATCGGCATCGCGACAGCCTACCGACCCGGGTGGGCGATCCCGTAGGCGAGCCCCGACAGCTCGATCCCGTCGCCGGCTCGGTGGGCGTCCAGCCGCCGATCGACCTCGGCCCGCACCGCCGCGGCAGCCTCGGGGGCGGCCTGCTCCAGCGCCCGCGTCGCCGAGGTGGACAGCGAGGTGTGGACGCGCCAGTACTCGTCGGCGTCGGCGTAGCGCATCGTCACCGGGAACGGCTCGATCCGCGGACGCTCCAGGCCGGCGTCGGAGAAGAGCTCGGCGATCAGCTCCGGGTCGCCGAGCGCGAAGATGCCCGGACCGCCGCTCTCGCCCGCGGGCAGCAGCCCGTGCTCGACCAGCGGCTCGCCGAGGATCCGCGGCCACGGATTGTCCGCGGCCGAGCCCCAGACGGCGGCGGCCAGGTGCCCGCCCGGCCGCAGCACGCGGTCCACCTCCCGCAGACAGCGCGCCGGGTCGGCCATCAGCATCAGCCCGAACCGGCACAGCACGCCGTCCACGGCGTCGTCGGGCAGGTCGATCTGCTCGGCGTCCATCACCCGCGCCTCGACGCCCTCCAGGCCCGCCTCGGCAGCGCGCCGGGCGACCACCTCGACCATCGCCGGCGCCTGGTCGGTCGCGATCAGCCGGCCGTCGGGCTGGAGCAGCGCCGCCGCGCGCAGGCCGACGGCGCCCGGGCCGCAGGCGAGCTCGAGCACCGTGGCGCCGGGTCGCGCGCCGGCCGTCTCCACCAGCCAGGTCGTGAGCGCCGCGGCGGCGCGCTCCAGCAACCCACCCTCGCGCTCCCAGCCGGCGGCCGCCTGCTGCCACGAGCGCAGGCTCTGGTCGCGGTATGCGCTAGCGTCGCCCATCGTGGACGAGCGTACCGTGATCGTCGGCGGCCGCCGCCTGGTGGTGCTCGAGGCGGGGGAGGGCCCGCCGGTCGTGCTGCTGCACGGCCTGCTGGGATCGCCCCACTACCTGACGCCCCTGGCGCGGGTGCTGGCCGCCGCCGGCCGGCGGGCGATCGTGCCCTGGCTGCCCGGCCACGGCCCGTCCGACCGGCTGGAGCCGTTCGGGTTCGACGCGCTGGCTGACCTGCTCGCGGAGGCAGCCGACGCGCTTGGCGCCGAGCGGCCGCGCCTGCTCGGCCACTCGTTCGGCGCGCCGGTGGCCGTCGCGTGGGCCGCGCGGCACGCGGTCGAATCGGTGGTCGCGGCATCGCCGGTCGGGGTCGCCCCGCTGGAGCTGGGCCCGGCTCTGCGTGTGCTGCGGTTCAGCCGGATGATCGCGGCGGCGGCCCCGCATCTGGCGGTGCCGGTCGCGTCCTCGCGGCTGGGGCGGGAGCTGGTGTTCCGCTGGTTCGTCGGCATGGCCCGCCCGCAGGCGGTTGTGCCGGCGCTGGGCGCCGCGCTGATCCGCGCCGCCGCGGGCGCCGAGCCGGCGCTCCGCGCGATCATTCCGCCGCTCGTCGCCCTCGACGCGACCGTCGCCGCGCGGGCCGTCGCCTGCCCCTCGATGGTGGTGTGGGGCGCGCTCGACCGCGACGGCATCCTCAACGGGCCGGGGCTCGCCGCGGCCCTGCGCTGCGACGCCCGGGTGCTGCCTCGGATCGGTCACATGCCGATGCTGGAGGCGCCGTTCGCCTTCCGGGTCGCACTCGACGGCTTCGTCTGAGGTCGAACCGATCATCTACCCTGGGGCAATGGCTGGACGCTCCGATCGCTGGCACTGCGCCGGCTGCGATGCGATGGCCGATCTGGCGCCGCGAGCCGCCGAGGTCGGCGTCGTCCGCCTCGCCGGCCACGGCACGGCCGGGTTCGAGCTGGGCAGCGCCGGCATCGAGGAGCTGGTCGCCCCGCTGCTCGCCCCGTGCGGCTGCGGCGGTGCGCTCGCTCCCGGCCCCGGTGCGGCGCCGCCGATCCGCGCGCGGTTCGACGCCGGCCTGCTGCGCCCGGTCGCCGAGCGCGGCTGGGCGGTGCTGGAGGCGACGGACGATCCGCGCCTGACCGCGCTGCGCGGCCCCTGGCGGGCGCGGCTGCTGCCCCTGCTCGGCCGCGAGGGCGAGCTGGAGCGCGAGGAAGTGCTGCGGGCGCGGCTCGAGGAGAAGCTGGAGCGGCTCCAGCACGAGGTCGAGCACGCGACGGCCGTGGGCGACGGCGACGCGGCCGAGGCGGCGCACGCGCGGTACATCGAGCTCGGCACGACCTACGTGCGGCGGTTCGTGGCCCGCGGTGAGCGCGCCGCTTCCTGAGCGCGTCGGGCGGTTCGTCGCCGAGCACGAGGTGCTCGCGCCGGGCGAGCCGGTGCTGGCGCTGGTCTCGGGAGGTGCCGACTCGGTCTGCCTGTGGGATGTGCTCCGCACGCTCGGCCACGAGGTCGAGGCGATGCACGTCGAGCACGGCCTGCGCGGCGCGGCGGGCCTGGCCGACGCGGCGCACTGCGCGGCCCTGGGCGCCGTGGTCGTCCCGGTCGACCTGCCCGAGGGCGGCAACCTCGAGGCGCGCGCCCGCGAGGCGCGCTACGCCGCCGCCCGTGAGCTGGCCGCGGGCCGGCCGATCGCGACCGGCCACACGTTGTCCGACCAGGCGGAGACGGTGGTCTACCGGTTGGCGTCGTCGTCGGGGCCGCGGGCGCTGCGGGCGATGCGGCCGCGCAGCGGCGAGCTGGCGCGCCCGCTGCTGGGCGTGACGGCGGAGGAGACGCGGGCCTGGTGCGCCGAGCGCGGCCTGGCCGTCCGCGAGGACGAGACCAACGACGACCGTGCGATCCGCCGCAACCTGATCCGCCACGAGGTGATGCCGCTGCTGCGCCGCGTGCATCCGGGCGCCGAACGCAACCTGGTCCGCTCGGCCGAGCTGCTGGGCGAGCTGGACGAGCTGCTCCGCACCCTGGCCGAGGAGCACGTGGACGACGAGCTCGACCTCGACCGCCTCGAGGAGCTGCCGGAGGCGCTGCGGGCAATCGTCCTGCGCGAGGCCGCCGAGCACGCCGCGGGCCACCCGCTACGCCTGACGATGGAGCTGACCGCGCGGCTGGTGTCGCTGGCCGGGCGGCGGGGCGGGGTGGAGCGGCTGTCTTTGGCGGCCGACCTTGAGGCCGTGCGCGACCGGGCGCGGCTCAGCTTCCGGCCGCCGGCAGGGTATCCTCCCCCGCCGTGAGCGTCGTTCCCCCCACCGCGCTCGACCCGGACGGGCTGATCGGCGAGGTGCTGGTCGACCCGGCCCCGCTGGCGCGGCGCGTGGCCGAGCTGGGCGCCGAGCTCTCGCATGACTACGCCGACCGCGACCTGCTGCTGGTGGGAGTGCTGAAGGGCGCCGTCTTCTTCATGGCCGACCTCGTTCGCGCCATCACCGTGCCGGTCGAGATCGACTTCATGGCGGTCTCCTCCTACGGCAGCGGCATGGACTCCTCGGGCGTCGTGCGCATCCTCAAGGACCTGGACGCGAACATCGAGGGCCGCCATGTCGTCATCGTCGAGGACATCGTCGACTCCGGCCTGACGCTCTCCTACCTGGTGCGCAACCTGGAGGCGCGTAGCCCGGCCACGCTCGAGGTGTGCGCGTTGCTGACCAAGCCGGAGCGGCGCAAGGCCGACATCGTCTGCCGCTACGTCGGCTTCGAGATCCCCAACCGGTTCGCGATCGGCTACGGGCTGGACTACGGCGAGCGGTTCCGCAGCCTGCCGTACGTCGCCGCGCTGGACGAATCGAAGATCCCCGACGACCTGCTTTAGGGCCGCGCGGTCAAGGTCGCGGCGGGGGCTGCCGATGCTTCCCCACGTACCCGGGGAAACAGGGCTCCAACAGGGCCCGTGGTAAGGTTCGGCCCAGTACCCGAGGCAGGTAAACGAGGCGCATGAGCAGGTTTTTCAAGAGCGCGGCATTCCCGATCATCATCGTTGTCGTCCTGGCGTTTTTCGCACAGCGCCTGATCCTCGACAACAGCAGCAGCGCGCCGTCGCCCACGTGGAACCAGCTCGTCGCCGACGTCAACGCGAACAAGGTCACGTACTTCAAGAGCGACGAGGGCTCGAACACCGTCAAGTACACGACCAACCCGGACACCAAGAAGGACGTCGTCGAGGTCGCGATCCCGTCACCGGGCGCCCTGGACGACGTGACCAGCCAGCTGGTCTCCGGCGGCACCGCCAACGTGGCCGGCACCTCGACCGGCGGCTCCCCGTGGTGGAGCATTCTCACGTACATCCTGCCCTTCGTCCTCTTCTTCGGCTTCTGGATCTTCCTGATGAACCAGGTGCAGGGCGGCGGCAGCAAGGTGATGAGCTTCGGCAAGAGCCGCGCCAAGCGCCTCTCCGTTGACTCGCCCAAGATCACGTTCAAGGACGTCGCCGGCGTGGACGAGGCGGTCGAGGAGCTGCACGAGATCAAGGAGTTCCTCGAGAACCCCAAGAAGTTTCAGGCCCTTGGCGCGCGCATCCCCAAGGGCGTGCTGCTGTTCGGGCCTCCCGGCACCGGCAAGACGCTGCTGGCGCGGGCCGTCGCCGGTGAGGCGGGCGTGCCCTTCTTCTCGATCTCGGGCTCGGACTTCGTCGAGATGTTCGTCGGTGTCGGCGCGAGCCGCGTCCGCGACCTGTTCGAGCAGGCCAAGCAGAACTCGCCCTGCATCATCTTCATGGACGAGATCGACGCCGTCGGCCGCCACCGCGGCGCCGGCATGGGCGGCGGCCACGACGAGCGCGAGCAGACGCTGAACCAGCTGCTGGTGGAGATGGACGGGTTCGAGATGAAGGACAACATCATCCTGATCGCGGCCACGAACCGGCCCGACATCCTCGACCCGGCACTGCTCCGCCCCGGGCGCTTCGACCGTCAGGTCGTCGTCGACCGGCCCGACCGCGTCGGCCGCAAGAAGATCCTGGACGTGCACACCCGGGGCAAGCCGATGGCGACCGAGGTCGACCTGGAGGCGCTGGCAGGCCAGACGCCCGGGTTCACCGGCGCCGACCTTGCCAACCTGGTCAACGAGGCCGCGCTGCTGGCCGCCCGCAAGGGCAAGCGCCAGATCGCGACGCTGGAGCTGGAAGAGGGCATCATGCGGGTCATCGCCGGGCCCGAGAAGAAGACCCGGCTGCTGTCGCCCAAGGAGCGCGAGATCACGGCGGTGCACGAGATGGGCCACGCGCTGGTGGGCCACTACCTCGAGCACAACGATCCGGTGCACAAGATCTCCATCGTCGGTCGCGGCATGGCGCTCGGCTACGTCGTCACCCTGCCCAGCGAGGACAAGTTCATGCGCTCCCGTGAGGAGCTGATGGACACCCTGGCCAAGAACCTGGGCGGCCGCACCGCCGAGGAGCTCGTCTTCGGCGAGGTCACGACCGGCGCCGAGGACGACCTGAACAAGACGACCGACACCGCCAAGCGGATGGTCACCCGCTGGGGCATGTCGCAGAAGCTCGGCCCGCGGACGTTCGGCCGCGACTCGAGCCAGCCCTTCCTGGGCCGCGACTTCGGCCACGAAGCCGACTACTCGGAGGAGATCGCCCGCGAGATCGACGGCGAGATCCGGGCGATCGTCGAGGACGCGCACGAGCGCGCCCGGACGACGCTGACCGCGCACCTCAAGGAGCTGCAGCGGCTGGCCCAGATCCTGATCGAGTACGAGACGATCGACCGCGGCCAGTTCCTGAAGCTGCTCGCCGGCGAGCCGCCGGAAGAGGTCTTCAAGGACGCGGAGCGGCGCCCGTCGCCGGCGGACACGCCGGAGGAGGCTCCCCGCAAGGAGCCCAGCCGCCCGCGCACGCTCGGCCTGCCGCTGCCCGGCACGCTGCAGAGCAAGCCGCCGGACGCACCGCAGCCCTCCTAGCGCACCGAGCACGTTGACGGTCGGCGGGCCGCGGTATCACCCCTTCTGTTGAGGGATTCCCACCCGAAGGCGGGTGAGCCGTCTGCGCCTTCTGGACGATCCATGAGGGTATGGGCCTCCCCCGTCGCCTGCTGCTCTCCGCCAGCCTCACGGTCGCGCTGTTCGCGCTGTCGGGGGGCTCGGCCTCGATGGGCGCGTCCACCGGCACCGTCTGGAAGCAGACGGGATGGGCGACCATCGCCACACCGCGCCCCGGCGTCCACGTCCAGCGCAAGCAGGTCTGGGTCACCGGCTACTCCGGCCCGCGCACCATCACCCGCGTCGCCTGGTCGATCGGCAGCAGCCACGTCAGCCTCGACGCGATGCCGCTGGGCACGTACCGCAGCGGCGACGCCGGGTTCGGCGGCTCCCGGATCAGCGCCCTGTCCGGCGCCGGTGGGTTCATCGCCGGCATCAACGGCGACACGTTCGCGGGCGGCTGGATGTGCAGCTACTGCCACCTGCACGGCCTGCTCGTCCACGACCGCTGGATCCGCAACTTCGGCGTCCGCGGGCCCGAGGTCGGGTTCGGCCCCAGCGGCAGCATGGTGATGGGCGAGGCGACGGCCGCGCCGGTGCAGTTCCTGCTCAAGGGCATGGCCGTCACCGTCGGCCAGTTCGGCGCGCTGCCGTCCACGGGCAACTACGACCAGATCGGCATCTACACCAGTGGCAGCCAGACGCTGCCCGCCAACACGTACGGCGTGGTGGTGGACGCAACCGTGCTCTCGTCGCTGCTCCGTACCTCGACGCCGCGCTCACCCATGAGCCTGCACGGCCTCGGCCACAAGGAGCCGGTGCAGAGCTTCCGGCTGGTCGAGCCCGAGGCGGCGGCCGTCACCCAGTCGCTCACCATCGCCGGCGCGTACCCCGCCGGCTCGCACGTGACGCTGGCGGCCGGCCAGATGCTGCTGGTCGGGCGCACCGGCACCGGCGGCCCCTACGCGGGCAACGCGCTCGAGCACACCGTCGCCTACCACCTGCCGGTTCGGGTGACGATGAGCGACAGCGGCTGGGGCACCATGGACGACGTGATGGATGGCAAGTACCAGCTCGTTCACAACGGCCTCGCCCAGACGGGCCGCCCGACCTGGTCGGACATGTGGCCGTGGAGCTGCATGGGCGTCGGCTACGGCTGCTTCCGCACCGCGGTCGGCCGCAACGGCAACACGGGCTGGATCGCCATCGTCGGCGTCCCCCACAGCTACGGCGGTCTGACCACGCCCGACTGGGCGCGCGTGCTGAAGACGCTGGGCGCCACGCAGGCGATGGGCTTCGACGCGAACAGCGCCGCCGAGCTCTACCGGGCCGGCAGCGGCTCGGTGACGAACGGCGACGGCGGGCGGATCATCCCGTCCGCGACTGCTCTTCGGTACAACTGACCGAGGGCACGTGGAAGCCGATCACGGTGCCCCTGCCGGGGGCTGACCGGATCGTCATGCGCCCGCCGGCGACGCGGATCCGCTCGTTCATCGTGTCCAGCCCGACGTGGAACCGGCTCGCCCGCTCGCGCGCGCCCGCCGCGTCGAAGCCGCGACCGTCGTCCCGGATCAGGCCGCTGATGCCGCCCAGCCGCTCCCGCAGCACGATCCGCACGTTGGACGCAGAGGCGTGCTTGCGGACGTTGGTGACGCCCTCCAGGACGATCCGGTAGATCAGATCCTCGGTCGGCGCCGAGTGGCGGCCGACGTCGACCAGCGTCTCCACCTGGAAGCCGCCGTCGGCGGCGGCCTGCTCGGCGATGTCGGCCACCGCGGCCTCCAGGCCGTTGGCCTCGAGCAGCGGGGGCCGCAGCTCGAACGTGAGCCGGCGGGTGCGCTCGACCGCGCTGGCGACCGTCTGCCGGGTGCTGCCGATGGCGGACTGGGCGCGCCCGGCGTCGCCTGCCTCGACGGCGGCCGCCGCGCGGTCCATGCCGATCAGGGACGCCGTCATCACCTGGATGGTGTCGTCGTGCAGCTCGGCGGCGATCCGCACGCGCTCCTCCTCGCCGGCCCGCAGCATCATGTCGAGCAACTGCTGGCGGCGCTCCTCGCTGTCGGCGAGCGCCTGCTGGGTGCCCTCGCGGATCAGCGACAGGCCGATCACGTTGGCGACGGCCTGGAGGAAGTTGCCGTCGTCGGTGCTGAACGTGCGCGGGCGCGAGACGTAGGCGCCGAGCAGGCCGAAGGGGCCGTCGTCCGTGCTGATCGGTGCGCTGGTGCCGCTGCGCAGGCCCGTCTCGGACAGGAGCGGCGGGAGCTCGCCGCTGCCGGGTGGGAAGGAGAGGCCGTTCGCGCCCAGCGGGGCGTCCAGCTCGGCCGCCCAGCCGGTGGCCGCCCGCGGCTTCAGCGCACCGCCGGGGCCGCGCTCGAACACGGCGACGTAGTCGCCGTCGAGCGCCTCGGTGACCAGCGCGACGGCGCGGATCATGATGTCGTCCGGGCCGGCGCCTGCCAGCGCCTCCATGCCCAGCGCCGCCACGGCGGCCTGCTGGCGGGCGCGGGTGGCGAGCTCCTCCTCGGCGCGGCCCAGCGCGGACAGCGCCAGCGACCGGTAGATCAGCGCCAGCGGGAGCAGGGCCAGCGGCACCAGCGCGGGCGCGTGCAGCCAGAACCAGGCGGTGAGCACGCCCAGCACGGCCGGGGTCAGGTCGGTGGCGAACCCCGCGGGCGAGAACAGGCCGCTTGCCCGCAGCGAGTGGCCGCGGGCGAGCTTCAGCATCATGGCGAGCAGGCCGTGGTTGAGGGCGACGAAGAAGACCGCGCCGCCCAGGCCGGCGGCCAGCCAGCGGGCGTCCGTGTCGCGGACGTCCAGGATCGCGCCGGTCACGGCCGCGGTGGCGAGCAGGTCGATCACGTAGTTGCCGGCGTTGAAGGCGCCGATGTACCAGGGGTGGCGCAGCCGCACCCACTCGGGCATGTGCTGCGCCAGGACGAGGAACGGCAGCAGGCCGGCGGGCAGCAGGAACGCGCCGGCGACGACGATCGCAACCGAGGGGTGGTAGCGCTGGTTCCGCACCGTGCGGACGCCCAGGAGCTGCGCCGCCGCCGCGGCGGCGGCCAGCAGCACGAACCGCTCGAGGTCGGTGCGGTCGGCCGAGAGCGTGGCGATGGCGTACGCCGACCACCCCAGCGCCACCGCGGCCACCGCGCTCAGCCACGCGATCGCTGCGCGGCTGAGCGGTGGCCGGTGGGGTCGAGCGATCACGGCACCCAGGTCAGGTCGGAGGTCAGCGGCAGGCTGTCATCCGCGTTCGTGCCCGATCCCAGGACGCCGAGTCCCATGCCGCCGAGTCCCACGATGCGGAGTCCCAGGCGGCCGAGTCCCACGATGCGGAGTCCCAGGCGGCCGAGTCCCACGCCGCCGAGTCCCACGCCGCGTCTGAGGACGCGGTGCCGATCCAGGTCTGGTCGTCGAACAGCGGCAGGCCCGTCTGCGTGTCGTTGATGATGAACTGGTCGAGGCCGGCGTTGGGGTTGGGCGGGCCGGTGAGGGCCGCGGACGCCGCCGCCTTGACCTCGCCCGCGCCGCAGGCCATCGAGTTCGGGTCGTCGCCGCGCTTCGCGGCCAGCATCAGCGCGCCCTTGACCTGGTCGGGCGACCAGTTGGGGTGCCGCCCGAGCAGGAAGGCCGCCGAGCCGGACACGATCGGCGCGGCGAACGAGGTGCCGCTCATCCACATGTAGTTGGGGTCGGTCAGCAGCAGCCGCTCGGGATGCTCCGTCGCCATCGTCGAGTCGGTGGGCACGGCGCCGTTCATGTAGCGGCCGGGCGCGCACAGCTCGGGCTTCTCGAAGCCGTCGGCGGTGTGGCCCCAGCTCGACCAGGGCGCGGCGGCGTCGTCGTTGGTGCTGACCGTGTTGACGGTGTCGTTCGCGCCCACGGTGATCACGAACGGGTCGTTGCCGGGCGCGTAGAGCACGCCGGACTCCGCGCCGTCGGTCGCGTAGTTGCCGGCGGCGGCCACCACGACGATGCCGTGGAACCAGAGCGCCTCGACGGCGCGGTCGAGCGGGTCGTACAGGAAGCTGCTCTCCACCGAGCCGGTCAGCGAGAAGTTGGCGACCCGGATGTTGTCCGCGTCGCGGTTGCGGTAGATCCAGTCCGCGGCCGCGATCACGTCGGAGGTGCGGGCCATGCCGTTGTCGTCCATCACGTCCAGCGAGACGATCGGCGCCTTCGGGTCGAACCCGGCGTGGCCGTCGGCCGCCCCGGCGGCCAGCGACGCCACGAAGGTGCCGTGGCCGAACCCGTCGCCCGGGGAGTTCGGGGTGGTGCCGGTGGCCAGGTTGACCGAGTCGATCAGGTGGCCGGCGAAGTCGTCGCGGCCCGGCTGGATGCCGGAGTCCACGATCGCGATCGTCGGCTGGTGGGCGTTGGACGTCCAGGCCTTGGTCGCCCCGGTCACGGCCGGCCACTGCTGGTCGTTGCTGTAGCCGCCCGCGGACGACCCGGTCAGCACGACCTTGGTGTCGCTGCTGATCACTTCGACCGCAGGGTCGGACGCGAGCGCGACCAGCTGCTCGCCGGAGACGCTGGCCGTCAGGCCGGGGATCACCGCGAAGCGGTCGATGATCGCGCCGCCGTCGTCGGGCGCGGTGTCGATCGCATCGTTCACGGCGCCGGCGACGTCGCCCCCGCTGTAGCCGGTCGCCGCCTGCACCACGACACGGAACATGGACTGAGGATTCGCGACCGCGTTGTCGTACAGGCCGTCGGACAGGGTGGCCGTGGGCGTGGCCGATGCGTCGGCCCGCCCGGTGCTCACCACTGCCGCGAGCAGCGCCGCCGCGACCAGTGCGATCACCCTGGTGCGTCGATGACTGTGCCCGGTTCCGCTCACCGTGTCCTCCTGGACCCCGTGCGGGGGGAACGGCCGACCCCATGCAGTCCGTTCCGTTTCCGCGTTGCGTCCGGAATCTGCCCCATCGGCGGTTGCTCCGGCCTCACCGCTTTGCGGTAATCGAACTCCCGGAAGGGGGGGATCCGTTCACCAGCGGCCGCTCGCGCAGATACGGCAGCGGATGGGCCGGATCGGGCGCGTCGATCTCGCGCGCGAGGCGGTGGCCGTCGAAGATCGCGTCCGCAATCAGCCGCGGGGCCACACAGTCGCCGATCCGGTAGACGGCCTCGATGCCCTCGCGCTCGAGTGCCGCAGGATCGGCTGTCAGCGCCGCGTGGAGGGCGTCGTCGGAGCGGCGCTGGGTGACGAGCACGACGCCGTCCGTCTCGAGCGAGGAGCGGGCGCCGAAGTCGCCCTCCAACTCGATGCCGCCGGCCGCGATCGCCGTCACCACGACCGCGCGATGGACGGCGATGCCGAGGTCGAACAGGCGCTGGCGCACCGGACGCGCCTCGAGCGTCTGGTCGGCGTAGGGCGCGACCGCCTCGTGGCACGTGACGAAGGCGACCTCGTGGCCGTCCCGGTGGAGCTGCTCCGCCAGCGCGGTCGCCGTGAAGTAGCCCTCGTAGTCCACCACCGCGACCCGCCTGCCGGGCGGCCGCTTGCCCTCGACCATCACCTGCTCCGGCGTCAGCACGTGGGGCAGCGAGGCGTCAGCGCCGGGGATCGGCGCCCGGGTGACGCCGCTCATGCCGTCGCCGCACCAGTGTGCGCCGGTCGCGACGATCACGATCTGCGCCCCGTAGCCGAGCACGTCCTCGGCGCTGAGGCGAGAGCCCATGCCCAGCGAGACGTTCTCCAGCCGGTCGAGCTGCACGCGCCGGTAGTCGATCACGTGGCCCCAGCCGCCCAGCCCGGGCATGCGGGTGATCCAGCGCATGCACCCGCCGATGTCCTCGTCGGCGTCCACCAGATGCACCAGCTCCATCCCGCGCTTGCCCAGCACGGTCGCGCACTCCATCCCGGCCGGGCCGGCGCCGACGACCAGCACGCCGCGGTCGCCGTTGGCCGCCCGCGTGAAGCGCTCCGGGTGCCAGCCCCGCCGGTACTCCTCACCCGCCGTCGCGTTCTGCGTGCAGCCCAGGTGGCGGCCCCAGATCGAGCGCGAGTAGCAGGCGTTGCAGCCGATGCACTCGCGGATCTCGTCGTAGCGGCCCTCCTCGATCTTGACCGGCAGGAACGGGTCGGAGATGGAGGGGCGGGCGGCGCCGATCAGGTCGACCGTGCCGCCCCGCACGATGCCTGCCATCGTGTCCGGGTCGGTGAAGCGGCCGACGACGACGATCGGCTTCTCGGTCGCCTCGCGGGCGCGGCCCGACCACTCGAGCTGGTAGCCCTGGTCGAAGAAGCGCGACGGGCCCGAGTCGAGCCGGCCGGCGCCCCACATCGAGCCGATGACGACGTCCCACAGGTCGACCATGTGGTCGGCGGCGCGGATGAACGCCAGGCCGTCGTCGATCGGCACGCCGGACAGTTCGAGCGTGTCCGCGGCGATCCGCACGGCGATCGCGCAGTCGTCGCCGACCGCCTGCTTGACCAGCTCGATCGCCTCCAGCCAGAACCGCGCGCGGTTCTCGAACGAGCCGCCGTAGGCGTCGGTGCGGCGGTTGTAGATCGGGGAGAGGAACTGGCTGGGCAGGTACGTGTGCGAGCCGTACACGTAGATGATGTCGAAGCCGGCCTCACGTGCGCGGAGCGCCGCCTCCACCCACTGCCGCTGCGCGCGGCGGATGTCGGCCAGGTCCATCGCCTTGGGCACGACGATGCTGTCCATGTCGCTGCCGATCTGGGAGGGCGCGAGCTGGGGCAGCCGTGCCTCGCGGCTCTCGGCGTAGACGCCGCCGTGCCACAGCTCGACACCGGCCAGCGAGCCGTGCCGGTGCGCCTCGTCCGTCATCAGCCGCAGCGCCCGCATGTCCTCGTCGTCCCACAGCCGGGCGGAGACGTAGGGCGACTCGTCGCTGTCGTCGCTGATCGAGCAGTACTCGGTGCAGACGGCCGCCCACCCGCCCTCGGCCTTCATCCCGCGAAACGCCGCCTGCGTCCAGGGCTTCTCGACGCCGAAGCCGGTGCAGTGGGGCACCTGGTAGAAGCGGTTGCGCAGCGTCTTGGGGCCGATCCGCACCGGCTCGAACAGGATGTCGTGGCGCGCCTCGCGCGGCATCAGGCCGGGTCCGCCTCGCCCCGGCGGCGGGCCATGTACTCCTGGAGTTCCTCGTCGACCGCGGGGTCGATGCCCGGGTCCTCCCAGCGCTCCAGCAGCCGTTTCCACTCCAGGGTGGACAGCTCGTCCGCCTCCGGCGCGCCCTGCTTCTGCCACGTGACGAACGACTGGGCGCGGAACAGCGGGCTCATGAACGACCACTCCTTGAAGTGCTGCAGCGTGTGGTCGCTGGCCAGGAACATGCCGCCAGGGCCCTCGGTGCGCAGCGTCTCCATCGCCAGCGTCTCCTCGCCGACGTCGATGCCGCCGCCCAGGATCCGGAACATGCGCAGGATCTCGAGGTCGAACGCGAACTTCTCGTACGAGGCGACCAGCCCGCCCTCCAGCCAGCCGCAGGCGTGCAGGACGAAGTCCGATCCGGCCATGAACGTCGCCCACAGCGTCATCAGCGTCTCGGCCGACGCCTGCGCGTCCATCGCGATGCCGGAGCAGAGGCCGCCACCGCCGCGGTAGGGCAGGCCGTAGCGGCGGGCGATCTGGCCGCCGGCGAGCGTCCCCACCACCGACTCGGGGGTGCCCAGAGCGGGAGCGCCGCTGCGCATGTCCACGGCGGTGAAGAACGAGCCGAACAGGCAGGGCGCGCCCGGCCGGATCGCCTGGATCAGGGCGACCCCGGACAGCGCCTCGGCGATCTGGAGGGCCAGCCCGGCCGCGACGCTGACCGGTGCGGTCGCCCCGGCCATCAGGAAGGGCGTGACGATCACCGGCTGGTTGGCCTCGGCCCACTCGGTCAGCGCCTCGACCATCAGCGAGTCCCACACCAGCGGGCTGTTGGGGTTGACCACGCCCATCACGGCGGGCGTCCGCTCGATCGCCTCGCGGCCGCCGCAGGCGATGGCGGCCATCGCGACGGCGTCGCGCGCCTTGGGGCCGGACGTGCCGTAGCAGACGTGCGGCTTGTCCGACCAGCGCAGGATCGAGTAGTCCATGTCCATGTGGCGCGTGTGCTCGGACAGGTCGGTGGCCTCGACCGTGCCGCCCTGCTGGCAGCCGATCAGGTCGGTCGCATGGGCCATCTTCACCAGCTCGACGTGGTCGGCGATCGTCCCGTCGCGGCGCCCGCGCTCGCGGTCGTGGGCGAAGGGCGAGCCGCCGACCGGCGCGAGCACCAGCGAACCCCCGCCGATCGTCACCTCGCGCGCGGGGTTGCGGGGGCGCAGGACGAACGAGGACGGCGCCCCGGCCACCATCTCGCGAATGAACTCGCGGTCCCAGCGCACGCGCTCGCCGTCGACGTCCTGGCCGAGCGAGCGCAGCAGCGCCAGGGCACGCGGCTCACGGACGTCGGTGCCGATCTCCTCCAGGATCCGCATGGCGTGATCGTGGATCTCGTCGAGCTGCTCCTGCGACAGCACCTCGACGCTCGTGCCGGGCTCGAACATGGGCGGCGAATGTAGCAGAACCCGCTCTAGACTCGGGGCGTGATCGTGCAGCCGGAGCCGGTTGAGTGGCGCCGCGGCGTCGCCGCGGCGGCGCTGCTCATGCTCGGCTCGTTCGTCGCCAGCGGCATCGGTTTCCTCGTCTGGCAGGTCGTCCCGGCCGGCGCCGGCCGCATCGCCGGCGGCGCCGCCACCTCGGCGACGGTGGGCGCACTGACGCTGGCGACGATGTGGGCGTGCGGGTGGCTCGCCTTCCGGGGGCGGGCCCAGCCGGCCTGGGCGGCGCTGGGGCTGCGGCGGTCGCGGCGCACGGTCTCGTCGGTGCTGCTGTTCGTGCCGATCACGGTCGGCGTCGTCATCGTCACCGGCGTGATCACACAGGTTCTGGGGCTGACCGGTACCACGGAGATCGACAGCGATACCCGCTCGCAGGGGTTCAAGCTGCTGGTCGCCTTCCTCACCGTCGTGGCCGCGCCGTGGACGGAGGAGCTGTCGATGCGCGGCTTCCTCTACTCCGGCCTGGCCGGCCGGCTGGGTCACTGGCCGGCCGCCTGCATCTCGGCCCTGGTCTGGGCGTCGCTGCACCTCACCCCCGGGGTGCTGGTCATCTTCACCGGCGTCGGCATCGTGCTGGCGTGGCTGCGCCGGCGCACCGGGTCGATCCTTCCCGGTGTCGGCCTGCACGGCAGCTGGAACGCGATCGCCGCCGGCTCGACCGGCGCGGGGTGGTGGACGGCGGGGGCGCTGGGGCTGCTGGCTGCCACGATCGTGCTGGCGGTGCACAGGCTGGGCCCGGCATGAACGGCCTCGTGCGAGGCCTCCCGCGGCCTGCCCTGATGGGCGTCGTCAACGTCACGCCGGACTCGTTCTCCGACGGTGGGCGGTTCCTGGAGAGCGGCGCGGCGGTCGAGCAGGGGCTGCGGCTGGTCGCCGAGGGCGCCGACCTGCTGGACGTGGGCGGCGAGTCCACCCGGCCCGGCGCCGAGCCGGTGCCGGCCGACGAGGAGCTGCGCCGCGTGCTGCCCGTGATCGAGCGGCTGGCGGCCACCGCGGACGTCCCGGTCTCGGTGGACACCGCCAAGGCGGTCGTGGCCCGCGAGGCGCTGGCCGCCGGCGCCCGCATGGTCAACGACATCACCGCCCTGCGCGGCGATCCGGAGCTGGCCGGCGTGGTCGCCGGGTCGGGCGCCGACCTCTGCCTGATGCACATGCAGGGCCGGCCGCGGACGATGCAGGACGATCCCCGCTACGAGGACGTCGTCGCCGAGGTGGTCGAGTTCCTGGCGGAGCGGGTCGAGGCGGCCGTCGCCGCGGGCATCGAGCGGGAGCGGATCTGCGTCGATCCCGGCATCGGATTCGGCAAGACCGTCGAGCACAACCTGCGGCTGCTGCGCGAGCTGGACGCGCTCTGCGTACTCGGCCTGCCCATCCTGGTCGGCGTCTCCCGCAAGCGGTTCCTGGCGGCGGTGACGGGGGCCGACACGGACGAGCGGCTGCCGGGCACGATTGCCGCCAACGTGCTGGCGCTGGAGCGGGGCGCGTGGATCTTCCGCGTCCACGACGTGCGACCGAACCGGGACGCGCTGCGCGTCGCCGCCGCGATCGAGGAGGACCGATGACGCCGCTGATCGTGCGCATCGAGGGGCTCGAGGTGTTCGCCCACCACGGGGTGCACGAGCACGAGCGGCGCGACGGCCAGCCCTTCCTGTTCGACATCGAGCTGGAGCCGGCCTCGACCGGCGCCGAGCGCACCGACGAGCTCGCGGACGCCGTTGACTACGGGGCCGTCGCCGGGCGCGTGGTCGAGCTCGCGCAGGGCGGCCCGTACCGGCTGCTGGAGCGGCTGGCGGCGCTGGTGGCGGACGATCTGCTGGCCACGTTCCCGCTGGCGGCGGTGCGCGTGACCGTGCACAAACCGCTGGCGCCGATCCCGCATCCCTTCGCCGACGTCTCGGTCACGGTGAAGCGCCGCGTGAGGTGAGGGGGGTTCTCCGTCCCTGCCGGTTGGCAGGGTGTCCGTGACGGTGGGCCAGCGACCGGTTCTCGGTCACGGTGAAGCGCCGCGTGAGGTGAGGGGGGTTCTCCGTCCCTGGCGGTTGGCAGGGTGTCCGTGACGGTGGGCCAGCGACCGGTTCTCGGTCACGGTGAAGCGCCGCGTGAGGTGAGGGGGGTTCTCCGTCCCTGCCGGTTGGCAGGGTGTCCGTGACGGTGGGCCAGCGACCGGTTCTCGGTCACGGCGAAGCGCCGCGTGAGGTGGGGGGTTCTCCACCCGGCTGGGTGGGTGTACAACGGAGGTGTGGGCCAGCCTCGCGTTGTCGTCGTCGAAGACCACCCGCTCTTCATGCGCGGGCTCGTCCAGCTGCTCGAGGGCGGGGGGATGGCGGTGGTGGCGACGGCCCGCACCGTGCTCGAGGGCCTGGACATGGTCGCGGAGCACGCGCCTGACGGCGTGGTGGTCGACCTCTACCTGGACGGCGGCAGCGGCGTCGATCTGATCCGCCGCATCCGCGAGCGCCACGGCGAGCGGCCGAAGCTGGTCGTCCTCACGGTTTCCACCGAGCCCGCCGACATGCTCGCGGCCGTCCGCGCCGGCGCGGACGGCTACCTGACCAAGGATCAGCCCGCCGAGGGCCTCTCACGCGCGATCCGCGGCGTCTTCGACGGCCAGGCCGCGATCTCGCGGCGGATGGTCGGCCACCTGATGCGCGATGCCCGCACACCGGCCCGCTCGGCCATCGCGGCCCCGCGCGCCCGGCGGCGGCTGACGCCGCGCCAGCTCGAGATCCTCCAGATGATCGCGTCCGGCGCGACCACGGCCGAGATCGCGGAGCGGCTCTACCTCTCGCCCGAGACCGTGCGCTGGCACGTCAAGGCGATCCTGAAGAAGCTGGGGGCGCGCACACGGGCCGAGGCCGCGGCCGTCCTCCGTGAGGTCGGCGCGGCCCCGGCCGCACGCTGAGCTACCGGTTCGTGCGCGCCAGGTCGGCCATGTTGCGCATGGCCCACAGCGAGACGATCAGCCCGTAGGTGATGATCGTGCAGGCGACGGCGAACGAGGCGCCCTGGCCGGCTGCGCCGTGAAAGAGCGCGCCGACGGCGAGCAGGATCGGCTTCAGCAGCACGAACGCGAGCAGGCCGCCGAGGCCGATGTGGATCGCGATCCGACGCATCTCGGTCGGGCGCAGCCACGGGTAGCGGGAGTCGAGCCACGCCGCCAGCAACGCGGGGCAGACGACGAGCACGACAGTCAGTTCCATGAGGGTCGACATGGCACCATCCATCCTTGCGAAGACACCGTGGGAGGCGTCGGGGTCGGACGCCGCCCTCCAGTGTTCCTCAGCATGGGCTATTTGTGAGGAAATGTTAAGGGCCATGGACGAAAGACCACCCCTCCGGGTGACACCCGCGTACATCGGGCTCGGCAGCAACCTGGGCGACGCCCGCGGCACCCTCGCCGGCGCCGTCGCCGCACTGGATGGGCTGGGCACCGTTGCGGCCGTCTCCCCGCTGTACGAGACCGACCCGATCGGCTACCTCGACCAGCCGCCGTTCCTGAACGCCGTGGCCCGCCTGCACACGGCGCTCGAGCCGCTCGCGCTGCTGGACGGCCTGCTCGCGATCGAGGCGCGGTTCGGGCGCGAGCGGTCGGTGCGGTTCGGGCCGCGGACGCTCGACCTCGACCTGCTCGTGTACGCCGGGGTCGAGTGCGAGAGCGAGCGGCTGACGCTGCCGCATCCGCGGCTCGCCGAGCGGGAGTTCGCGCTGCGGCCGCTGGCCGACCTCGATCCCGGCCTCGACCTCGCCGGCCAGACGGTCGCTGCGCGGCTGGCGCGGCTGCCGTCCCAGGGCGTCCGCCCCGCGGGCACGCTCTGACCGATCGCGCTGGTGTACGCTCGCCCGCGTGCTGGTTCTCTACGACCACCCGATCTCGTCCAACGCCCTCAAGGTGCGGTTCCTGCTGGAGGAGCTGGGCCAGCCCTACGAGCGCCGCGAGGTGCCGATGCGCCGCCCCCGGCCGGCCGACTACGTGGAGCTGAACCCGCTCGCCGGCATCCCCACGCTGCTGGACGGCGACCTCATCCTGACCGAATCCAACGCGATCCTGCGGTATCTCGCGAACGCCTACGGCGGCGAGGAGCTCTACCCGGCGAACCCGCGGCTGCGCGCGCCGATCGATGAGCTGCTCGACCGGTACTCGCTGACGCTGCGGCCGGCGCTGTTCTCCGTCGAGGTGTTCGCGCTCGGGTTCACCCCGGAGGAGGGGTTCGGCGGGGCGCCGCCCGATCCCGAGGCCGCGGTGCGCCGGGCCGGCGAGGTCGCCGAGACGATGCGGCGCTTCGACGGGCTGGTGGATCCCGGCGGCTACGCGCTGGGGAGGTTCACGATCGCCGACTGCGCCGCCGCACCGGCCCTCTACCGCACGACGCACACGGGCATGGATCTGACCCCGTATCCGAATCTGCGGCGCTGGCGCGACACGCTGATGGCGCGCCCGGCCTTTGCCCGGGCCGAACCCGTGCAGTGATCGGCTGAGGGCGTACACTTCGAGCCATGTCTCACATCGACGATCTCGAGGAATACGACGCCGAGCTGGAGCTGCGGCTCAAGCGCGAGTACGCCACGGTCTTCGGGCTGTTCCGCTACTGCGTGTTGACCGCCGAGGCAACGTATCTCTGCAACCGGCTCCAGGTCGAGCACACGCACCAGGCGTCCTACCCGCTCTGCCACCTGACCATGGAGGACGTGTGGGTCTGGGACAAGAACCGTCCCAGCCGGATCCTTCCTCGCACCGAGGTGCACACCACGCAGGACGTGACCATCGAGGAGCTGAAGACGGACGGTGAGGTGGACACCACCCTGCCGATCGGCTTCGAGCTGAACGACGAGTAGCCCGGCGCAACGCTCGATGCTGCTCGCCCTCGACGTCGGCAACACGCAGACGGTTGTCGGCCTCTACGAGGGCGACCGGCTGGCGGAGCACTGGCGCACCACCAGCGTGCCGTCGCGCACGGCCGACGAGCTGGCCGTTGAGCTGTCCGGCCTGCTCGCCATCCGCGGCCGGTCGTTCGCCGACGTGACGGCGACGGCGGCCTCCTCCGGCGTGCCGCAGATCGCCGCCGGCCTGGCGGAGATGGCGCGGACGCACCTCGGGCACGAGGCGCTGATCGTCGGGCCGGGGGTGCGCACCGGGCTGCCGCTGCTGGTGGACAGCCCGCACGAGGTCGGTCCCGACCGCGTCGCCAACTGCGTCGCCGCGCTGGCGCTGATGCCCGGGCCGCTGGTCGTTGTGGATTTCGGCACCGCGATCAACTTCGACGCGGTGTCGGCCGGAGGGGAGTTCGTCGGCGGCGCGATCGCCCCCGGGGTCGAGGTGGCCGTCGGCGCGCTCGGTGCGCGGGCCGCGCGGCTGTTCGGGATCGAGCTGGCCGCCCCGCGGGCCGCCGTCGGCAAGAACACGGCCGAGAACATGCAGTCGGGAGCGGTCTTCGGCTTCGCCGGCCTGGTGGACGGGATGGTGCGCCGGTTCCGCGCCGAGCTGGGCGACGCGACCAGCGTGGTCGCGACCGGCGGCCTCGCCTCGGTGATCGTGCCCCACTGCGAGACGGTCGAGCGCGTCGAGCCATGGCTCACGCTCGACGGCCTCCGCCTGATCTGGCAGCGCAACAACCGGTAGAGCCAGGAGATACTCCGCCGCATGAGCCACCGCCGCATCCGCCCGTTCAACACCCGCGAGACGTATCCCGAGCAGAACCTGGACAACGATCTCTGCCAGGCCGTCGTCGCAGGGAACACGGTGTACCTGCGGGGCCAGATCGGCCAGGATCTCGACACCCGCGAGTCGGTCGGCGCGGGAGACGTCGAGGCGCAGGCGGAGCAGGCGATGGCGAACATCGCGATGCTGCTCGAGGAGTCGGGCGCGCGCATGGAGGACGTGGTCAAGGTCGTCATCTACCTGACCGACATCCGCTACCGCGAGCCGGTCTACCGCGTGATGGGCCGCTGGCTGAAGGGCGTGTTCCCGGTCTCGACCGGCCTGGTCGTGAGCGCGCTCGCCCGGCCCGAGTGGGTGGTCGAGATCGACGCCACGGCCGTGATCCCGGAGGAGCGCTCGACGTGACGTTCTCGCTGGCCGGGCGCTGCGAGCGCACCGGCATGCTCGGCATCGCCGTGTCCTCGTCCAGTCCCGCGGTGGCCGCCCGCTGCGCGCACGTCCGCGCCGGGGTCGGCGCCGTCGGCAGCCAGAACGTGACCGACCCGCGGCTCGGCCCGCGGCTGCTCGACCGGCTCGCCGCCGGCGATGCCCCTGACGAGGCGATCGCCTCGCTCGGGGGAGAGCCGGGCTTCGAGTGGCGCCAGCTGACGGCGGTCGACCGCGCGGGCCGGTCGGCCTGCCGGTCCGGGGCGCGCACGCTCGGCCGTCACGGCGATCTCGCAGGTCAGGACTTCGCAGCGGCGGGCAACCTGCTCGCGTCGGATGGCGTGCCCCGGGCGATGGGCGAGGCGTTCGCGCGGGCTGCCGGCGACCACCTGGGCGCGCGGCTGCTCGCCGGCCTGCGCGCGGGACTCGACGCGGGCGGCGAGGAGGGACCGGTGCGCTCGGCCGGGCTGGTCGTCTGTGACCGCGAGTCGTGGCCCGTCGTCGACCTGCGCGTGGACTGGAATGACGACCCGATCAACCAGTTGAGAATGCTCTGGGATGTCTGGGAGCCGCAGATCGACGACTACGTCGTGCGCGCGCTCGACCCCGACGGTGCGCCGGGGTTCGGCGTGCCCGGAGCCTGAGCCATGCGCGACGATCCCCACCTCCGAGGAGCCGCCCGATGACGACCCACCCGCTCGATCCGCTGACCCCCGCCGAGCTGGCGCTGGCCGTGTCGGTCGCGCGGCGTGAGCGGCAGCTGTCCGAGGGCGTGCGGTTCTGCTGCGTCGATCTGCTCGAGCCGGACAAGGCCGAGCTGACGGCGTGGCGTGACGGCGGCCGTGCGCCGGAGCGGGAGGCGCTGCTGGTGCTGCTCGACACCGCGGACAGCGCGGCGTACGAGTGCGTGGTGGCCCTGGGCGATCAGCGGGTCTCGCGCTGGACGCCGCTGGGCGGGATGCAGCCGGCCGTGTCGGCGGACGAGTTCGTCGAGGCGGCGGAGGCCGCCCGCACCGACCAGCGCTACCTCGCGGCGCTCGCCCGGCGCGGGATCACCGGCGACGCCGTGGCTCTGGTGCACATCGAGCCGTGGACGGTCGGCGACTTCGAGGCCGGGCCGGGCCGGCTCGTCCGTTGCCTCTCATGGCTGCGCGCGGCGGACGACGACCCCAACCCCTACGCACGGCCGATCGGGCGACTGGTGGCGCTCGTCGACCTGAGCTCGATGACCGTGGTGCGGGTGGATGACGGCGACCCGCTGCCGCTGCCCGACCAGTCCGGCGACTACCGCGATGGCGGCGGCTCGCCGTACCGCGACGACCAGCGGGCGCTCGAGATCACCCAGCCCGACGGCCCCAGCTTCACCCTCGACGGACGCGAGCTGCGCTGGCAACGGTGGAGCATGCGCGTGGGGTTCTCCAACCGCGAGGGCCTGGTGCTGCACGAGCTGGCCTACCAGGACGGCGCCGAGCCGCGCTCGATCTGCCACCGTGCGTCGATCGCCGAGCTGGTCATCCCCTACGGCGACCCCAACCCCACCGTGCACTTCAAGAACGTGTTCGACATCGGCGAGTACGGGCTGGGGCCGCTGGTCAACCAGCTCGAGCTCGGCTGCGACTGCGTGGGGGAGATCCGCTATCTGGACTCCGCCTTCGTCGACACCAGCGGCAACGTCGTCGAACTGGGCAACACGATCTGCATCCACGAGGAGGACTACGGCATCCTCTGGAAGCACCGGGACGACCACTCGATGCGGCACGACGTCGCCCGGTCGCGGCGTCTCGTGGTCTCCTGTGTCGCCACCGTAGGCAACTACGAGTACGGCTTCTTCTGGTACCTGTACCAGGACGGGACGATCCAGTTCGAGGGCAAGCTGACGGGCATCGTGCACACCGCGGGCGTCCCGGCCGGGCAGCCGGGGCGACACGCCACCGAGGTGCTGCCCGGCGTCGCCTCCGGCTACCACCAGCATTTCTTCACGGCGCGCCTGGACATGGATGTGGACGGGACGGCCAACGTGCCGGTCGAGATCGAGGCGGTCGCGCTCCCGGACGGGGACGACAACCCCGACGGCAGCGCCTTCGTCTCCGACCGCCGCGTGCTGGCCACCGAGTCGGCGGCGGCCCGGCAGGTCTCGCCGCTGACCGCACGCCGCTGGCGGGTCGAGAGCACGCGCCGCGAGAACCGCATGGGCGGGCGCACGTCATATGAGCTCGTCCCCGGAGACAACGTCCTGCCGATGGCGCAGCCCGGCTCGAGCTTCCGCCGCCGCGCCCGGTTTCTCGACCACCACCTGTGGGTTACGCCGTACCGCCGCGACGAGCGCTATCCGGCCGGCGAGTACCCGAACCAGCACCCTGGGGGCGACGGTCTGGCTCGCTGGACGGCCGGCGACCGTGCGCTCGACGGCGAGGACGTCGTGCTCTGGTACACGTTCGGCGCGCACCACGTGCCGCGGCTCGAGGACTGGCCGGTGATGCCGGTGGCCTACTGCGGCTTCCACCTGCGGCCGGTCGGGTTCTTCGACCGCAACCCCGCGCTGGACGTGCCGCCGCCGCACCCGGCGGACTGCGAACACCGCTGACCGTCAGCCGGCGGGGGCGAAGCGCGCGGTGAAGTGGCGCAGCTGCGCCGGCTGATCGACGATGCGCAGGCCGCCCAGCTGTTCCGCCCGCTCCGCGACCCAGGTGCAGACCTCGATCACGTAGTCGATGTGGCTCTGGGTGTACGTGCGGCGGGGGATGGCGAGGCGGACGAGGTCCATCGCCCCGGGCTCCTCGGTGCCGTCCGGCCGCATGCCGAACATGACCGTCCCGATCTCGCAGCCGCGGATGCCGCCCTCGAGATAGAGCGCCACGGCCAGCGCCTGGCCGGGGTAGCGGAGCGGCGGGATGTGCGGCAGGAGCGCACGGGCGTCGAGGTAGACGGCGTGGCCGCCGATCGGCTGCACCACCGGGATGCCGGTGGCGATCAGCGCGTCGCCGAGGTAGGCGGTCGAGGTGATGCGGTAGCGCAGGTAATCCTCCTCGACGACCTCCGCCAGGCCCTGCGCGATCGCCTCCAGGTCGCGGCCGGCCAGCCCGCCGTAGGTGGGGAAGCCCTCGGTCAGGATCAGCAGGTTGCGGCTCGCCTCCGCCAGCCTGTCGTCGTTCAGCGCCAGCCAGCCGCCGATGTTGCCCAGCGGGTCCTTCTTGGCCGACATCGTCATGCCGTCGGCCAGCGACGCCATCTCGCGGACGATCTCGCGCACCGGCCGGCCGGCGTGGCCCTCCTCGCGGCACCGGATGAACCACGCGTTCTCGGCGAACCGGCAGGCGTCCAGGTAGAGCGGGATGCCGTGGCGGTCGCAGACGGCGCGCACGTCGCGGAGGTTGGCCATGCTCACCGGCTGCCCGCCGCCCGAGTTGTTGGTGACGGTCAGCATCACCAGCGGGACGGCGTCGCGGCCCCGCTCGGCGATCAGCCGCTCCAGCGCCTCGACGTCCATGTTGCCCTTGAACGGGTGCAGGGAGGAGGGGACGCGGCCTTCGGGGATCGGCAGGTCGATCGCCTCCGCCCCGGTGAACTCGATGTTGGCCCGGGTGGTGTCGAAGTGGGTGTTGTTCGGGATCACCCGGCCCGGGCCGCCGACGACCGAGAACAGGATCTTCTCGGCGGCACGCCCCTGGTGGGTGGGGATGATGTGCTGGAAGGGGAACAGTTCGCGGACGGCGTCGCGGAAGCGGAACCACGAGGGCGAGCCGGCGTAGCTCTCGTTGCCTCGTTGGACAGCGGCCCACTGCTCCGACGACATCGCCCCGGTGCCCGAGTCCGTCAGCAGGTCGATCAGGACGGCGTCCGCGTGGAGCGCGAACAGGTTCAGCCCGGCCTCGTCCAGCGCCGCCCGGCGCTCGTCGCGCGTGGTCATGCGCACCGGCTCGACCGAGTGGATCCGGAACGGCTCGATGATCGTCTGCCAGCGTTCCACCGACCGCGATCATAGGCGCGCGGAGGTCAGGCGGCGCGGCGGCGGCGGTAGGCCGTCGTCTTGGTGCGGTTGCCGCAGTAGCGCATCGAGCACCACGAGCTGGAGCGGTTGCGGGAGTGGTCGTAGTACGACCATCCGCAGCGCCGGCACGCCTTCATCCGCGGCCAGCTGCCGTCGGCCATCGCCGTGTAGACGAACCCGACGATCTGGGCGAGGGCGCCGTCCACGCCCGGGTCGAGGGGCACCAGAGCCGGCTCGCCGCCCGCCGGGAACGCGATCGTCAGCTGGCCGGCGCGGGCGGTGCGCTCGAGGGTGCGGAGCGCCGCGTCCGTGGCCACCGGTCGGCCGTCGTTGGCCTGCATCAGCAGCCGCAGCGCCTCGCGCAGCTCGCGCGTGCGGGCGACGTCCGACGTGCTGGCCGGCGTCTCGCCGCCCGGCAGCCCGAACTCGCGCAGCCACAGCTCCAGGGTCCCCGGCCGGTCGAGCGAGTCGTCCACTCCGTGGTTGATGGTGTTCACCAGCGCCGACACGGTGCGCAGCGCGTCCGTCGGGGGCGGGTCGCGATCGCCGGGGTCGAACTTCCAGGGCTCGGGTCCGAGATCCATGACGGATCCGAGCCTAGCGACGAACCCGACACCGGTCAACCGCAGACACCTGTGTTTCATACCCTCATTTGTCGTTCTCGAACACAGGCGAACGATCTTGACCAGTGTCGAGCCGATTAGTAGGATCGGTTCTGATGAAGCCCTCGCCGGCCTCCCGTGCGCGTGCGCTGATGGCCCCGCTGCGGCTGGTGCGCGCCCGCGTCGCCGCCCGGCCCGGCCGGGGCCTGCTCGCGGCGGTCGGGGTGGGCGCGGCCGTCGCGATGCTGGGCGCGACCTCCTCGGGCGGCGCGGTCGCCTCCGAGCGCGCCCTCGACCGGGCGGTGGAGCGGCTGCCGGTGGCGCAGAGGGCGCTGACGGTGGTGCACGCCGGCCCGGTGGAGAACTACGCCGCCGCCGACCGCCGGGCGCGGTCGGCCCTGGCCGGCATCGCCCCGGGCCGGCCGGCCGCGTCGGTGCTGTACCGCACGCTCCGCCTCGATCACGGCATCGTCCTGCTGGGTGGGGTCGACGACATCGGCCGGTACGTCCGGCTCACCTCCGGGAGGCTGCCGCGCAGCTGCCTGCCGACGCGCTGCGAGGTGCTCCAGGTGGACGGCCCGTCCCTGCCGCACACGGCGACCGAGGGCGCATCGTTTGTCCGCGTGGGCACCGCCGTGCTGCGCTCGCCGCTGCCGTTCGGCTCGACGGCGAACCTGGGCGAGCGCGCCGGGTCGCGCCGCCCGCCGCCGACGCTGCTGGCCGGCAGCGTGCGGTCGATGGCGCTGATGCCGGGCCTCACCACCTCGTACCGCACGTTCAGCTGGAGCGAACCGCTGCCGCCCGGCATCCGCAGCTGGAAGGTGGACGGCCTGCTGCGCGACGAGGGCAGGACGCTGACGTCGCTTCAGCAGACCGACACCGGCTGGCTGCTGACCGGCCCCGATCAGGCGCTGCTCGAGGCGCGCTCCGAGGGTCGCGTCGCCGGCCGGCGGATGCTGCTGGTGGGCGGCGAGGCGGCGGCGCTGTTGCTCGGCTTCACCGTCCTGGCCGCGGTCGGGCTGCGCCGCGATGCGCTGGCGGAGCGCCGCCGGCTGGAGCGGCGGGGTGCCCGCGCCTCGCAGCTGGCCGTGTTCTCGATCGCCGACAGCGGCTGGGTGGCGGGGCTGGGCGTGCTGCTCGGCGTCGTCGTCGCGGTCGCGGTGGGGGCGTTCGTCGCCGGAGTCTCGGGGCTGCCCGCGGCGGATCTGCTGACCCATTCGATCGTCGGCCCGCGCGGGCTGCTCGGGCTCGTACTGTGTTGGCTCGTGGCGACCGGCGTGCTGGTGGCCGTCCAGCTGGTGCCGTCCGGCGCGCCCGCGCGGCGCGCGGCCGACCTGGTGGCGCTGGGCGCGGCGGCCGCGCTGGTGCTCGCCCTCGCCCGCGGCGGCGCCGATCCCGGCGCGCTCGCCCGCCGGGCCGACCCGCTGCTGCCGGCGCTGCCGCTGCTCGCCGCCCTGGTCGCGGGCATCGCGGTCGCCCGCGTGCTGGGCTGGTCGATGCAGCGGCTCGAACGGCCGGCGCGCCGCGGCCCGCTGCGCCTGCGGCTGGCCGCCCTGGCCCTGGCCCGCGACTCCGGTCCGGCATCGATCGCCGCGGGGTTCCTGGCGGTCGCGTTTGGCCTCGGCATCCTCGCGTCGTCATACCGGGCAACGCTGACGGGCGGGCAGGTGGACGAGGCGGCGTACGCCGTGCCCGCCGATGCGGTCGTCCGCGAGGGCGCGTCACTGGAGCTGCCGCTCCAGGCGGCGCCCCTCGACCGGTGGGGGTCGCTGGGCGGTGGCTCGCTGGCGCTGCCGGTCGTGCGGCTGCCCGGCTCGGCCGCCACCGGAGGCGCATCGACCGGCGCCGTGCAGCTGGTCGGGATCCCCGCCACGGGGCTGGGCAGCCTGCGGCTTGGGCGATCGGGCATCGATCCGGGTCCGGCGGCATCGGCGCTCGCGCCCGGCGCGGAGCCGCACCCGACCGGGCCGGCGATCGGGGCCGGTCCGGTCTCCGTCAGCGTGCGCCGCGACGGCGACCCGGTCACCGTCACGCTGGTGCTCGCCCACCCCGACGGCGGTGTCGAGCAGGTCGGCCTCGGGCTCAGCCCGCGGCGCGGCGTGCTGCACGGCCGGGCCGCCGGGCCGGGGCGGCTGGTCGCCGTCGAGCTGGGCCAGGACGAGGCGGGCGCGCGCTCATCGCTGCACCAGGGCGGGGAGGGCGGGATCTTCAGCGCGCCGCGGGGCACGCTGACCCTGGGCCCGCTGCAGCAGGGCGGCGCGACCGTCGCAGACTGGAGCGGGTGGATCGGCAAGGGCGGCGCCCAGCCCCTGACCAGCGGCGGCATCCGCTACAGCGTGCCCGGCGTCCAGCCGACGCTGATCCGGCCGGTGCAGCCGACCGACGGCCACCCGGTGCCGCTGATCGTGAGCGCCGACCTGGCCCGGTCGGCGGCGAACGGGCGGATCGGGATCTCCATCGCCGGGCTGACCCTGGCCGGCCGGGTGGTTGGCGTCGCCGACCGGTTCCCCACGGTGGCCGGCTCGACCTTCGCCCTGGCGGACGAGAACTGGCTGACGACGGCGCTCGGCGCCGACGACCCGGGCTCGGTGCGGCCGCAGGAGCTGTGGCTGGTCGCGCGCCACCCCGGCGGCGCGGCCCGCCTCGAGGACGACCTCGCCCAGCCGCCGTACGACGACCTGGCGCGGGCCACCTACGCGGGGACCCTGCGCGGGCTGCAGGAGGATCCGCTGGCCCGCGGCATCCTGCTCGCGCTGGAGGGCGCCGCCGCGCTGGCGCTGCTGCTCGCGCTGGGCGGGCTGCTGGTGTCGGTCGCCGGCTCGATCCGCGACGAGCGCGCGGAGCTGTTCGATCTCGAGGCGCAGGGCGTCGGCCCGGCCGACCTGCGGGCGGAGCTGCGCCTGCGGGCCGCGCTGGTGGCAGGCTGCGGGCTGGCCGCCGGGCTGCTGGTCGGCGTCGTGCTGAGCCGGCTCGCCGCAGACCTGGTGCAGGTCGCCGCCGGAACCGGCAGCGCCCAGCCGCCGCTGGTCGCGCGGGCCGGATGGCTGCCGCTGCTGGCCGGCCTGCTGCTGTTCGTGGCGCTGGCGTTCGTCGGCGTCGGGCTGCTGACGCGGTCGGCGTTCTCCCGCGCGGTGCCGCGGCGGCCGAGTGGGGTGGCGCCGTGAGCGCGGTCAGCATGCGCGACGTCTTCCGCATCCACCGCACGCCGGAGGGCGACGCGGCGGCGCTCCAGGGGCTGACGCTGGAGGTGCCCGACGGCCAGGTCGTGGTCGTGCTCGGGCCCAGCGGCTCGGGCAAGAGCACGCTGCTGCGAATCCTCGCGGCGCTGGAGGCGCCCTCGGCCGGGATCGCCCGGGTGCTGGGGGAGGATGTCGTGCACCTGCGCGGCCGCCGCGCCGCCGAGTTCCGCGCGCGGAACCTGGGCCTGGTCGATCAGCACTACGACCGGGCGCTGCCGCCCGACCTGCCCTGCGGCGAGGTGATCGCGCTCCAGCAGGCGCTGCGCGGCGTCGACCGGGCCACCCGGCGGACGCGGGCAGACGAGCTGCTGGACGCGGTGGGCCTCGGCGACGCGGCCGGCGCGCTGCCGTCCGAGCTGTCGGGCGGACAGCAGCAGCGGGTCGCGCTGTGCGCCGCGCTCGCGCATCGCCCGCGGCTGCTGCTCGCCGACGAGCCCTCGGGCGAGCTCGACGCCGTCAACGCGGCAGAGGTGTACCGGCTGATCCGCGAGCTGGTGCGCGAGACCGGCGGCACCGCGGTCGTGGTCAGCCACGATCCCGGCAGCGAGCAGATCGCCGACCGGGTGGTGCGGATCCGCGACGGCCGCCTCAGCCAGGAGTCGGTCGACGGCGGCGAGGCGCTGGTGGTGGGCCGCGGCGGCTGGGTGCACCTGCCCGGCGAGCTGCTCGACGGCATCACCCACGTTCGGGCCCGCCAGGAGGAAGGTGAGCTCGTGCTCGAGGCGGCGGCGCGCAAGGCGCCCGAGCCGGTGCCGCCGCCGCCCGCTCCTGCCCAGGGCGCGGGCGAGACCGTCGCAGAGCTGGTGGCGGTCACCAAGGGCTACGGCACGCGGGCCGTGTTCGACGGGTTCTCCGCGACCTTCCCGCGCGGGTTGCTGACGGCGGTGGTGGGGCGGTCGGGCAGCGGCAAGAGCACGCTGCTCCACCTGTTGGCCGGCCTGGAGCGGCCCGGGGCCGGCGACGTCGTCGTCTGCGGCACATCGCTGAAGGCGCTCGACCGCTCGGCCCTGGCGGCGCTGCGCCGCGGCCACGTTGCGCTGGTCGGGCAGGACCCGGGGCTGGTCTCGTTCCTGAGCGCGGTCGAGAACGTTGCCCTGGCCGGCTCGGTGCGGGGCGTTCCCGATCCGGAGCCGCGGGCGTACGAGCTGCTGGCCGGGCTGGGGCTGACCGAGCGGGCCGACCAGCGGGTCGCCCGCCTCTCGGCGGGGGAGCGGCAGCGCACGGCCATCGCCCGCGCGCTGGTGGGCGAGCCCGACCTGCTGCTGGTGGACGAGCCGACGTCGCGCCTCGACCGCGCGAGCGCCGGGCCGGTCGCGCTGCTGCTGGCGCGGGCGGCGCACGAGCGGGGCATCGCCGTCGTCTGCGCCACCCACGACACGCTCCTGATCGATCACGCCGACCGGCGCATCGACCTCGGCTAGGGCAGGAGCACGGGGAAGAGCGGGTGCGCCATCGGCGCGCCGGCCGGCAGCTCGTCCTCGAGGCCGGGGAAGGCAGGCGAGGTCGTCCAGCGCCGCGGCGCGTGCGTGACGCCGTCGCCGAGCATTCGCACCGAGAAGGCGCGGCGGCGGCCGGGGCTTCCGCCGGCGGCGTGCAGGGTCAGCATGTTGAAGAAGACCGCGTCGCCCGGCTCGAGCGCCCAGCCGACGATCGGGAAGGCGTCGCGGTCGGCCTCGATGTCGGGCAGGTCGGCCAGCGTGCCCTCGGGGAACCATTTCGCGTCACCGTCCATGAACGTGCGCGGCATCAGCCAGGGGCCGAGGTGCGAGCCGGCGACGAACTCGAGTGTCGCCTCCCGAGGCACCGGATCGACCGGGATCCACACGCTGCAGGTGTTGGCGCCGTCGACGTTGTAGTAGGGCTGGTCCTGGTGCCAGGGCGTCCGCTGCCGCGTGCCCGCCTCCTTGACCAGCACGTGGTCGTGGAACAGCCGCACCTCGCGGCTGCCCATCAGCTCCGCGGCGGCCGGGGCGATGCCGGACTCGCGGATCACCGCCTCGAACTCCGGGATCCGCGACCAGTTACAGAAGTCCTCGAAGAAGCGGCCGGGATCGTCCTCGCGGCTGGCAACCAGTGCGCGGTCGCTGGGATCGGCGAGGTTTCGGTCGATGCCGGCGCGGATCTCGTCGATCTCCGCGGAGCTGAGCAGGCCGCGGACGCAGGCCGCGCCGTCCCGGCGGAAGTCATCGATCACGGCCTGGTCGAGCACCGGCGCATCGTAGATCGCGGCGGGCGCGCCGGCCGCCCGATCGGCGACGATACCGGGACTGTCCCCTTTTTCGGCCCTCGGAGGGACAGGCCCCGTCACACCAACCTCACGGAAGTGCGCCGAACCCGTCACGACCCTCACGGATCGCCCCCGACCCGTGCCGAGCCACGCTCGGAAATGCGGCGGGCGGGTGCTGCGCTCGCCCTGCTGGCCATCGCTGCCGCGGCGTGCGGCGGCTCCTCCGGCGGTGGCTCGACGGTCGTCACCACGCTGCCGCCGCCCACGCAGGCGCGGCTGCGGCTGGGCGCCCAGGTGTTCACGGCCAACTGCGCGCGCTGCCACACGCTGGCGGCGGCCGGCGCGAGGGGAACCACCGGCCCGAACCTCGATACGATCCGGCTGCCCGGATTCTTCGCCGAGCAGCAGGTGCGGAACGGCAGCGGCACGATGCCGGGGTTCCAGGGCAAGCTGACCGATGCCCAGATCCAGGCGGTCGTGGTCTACCTGGTCGCGAACCGGCGGATCTAGCCGCCGCCGTCGAGCTGCACCATCTCCGCGTCGTTCTTGCCCTCGGTCACCGCGGGCGCCCCGAACGCGAGGATCTCCGCGCCGTCCGGGCCGGCGTCGAAGTGGCGCGTGACGCTGCCCGCCACGCGCACGGCGTCCATCGGCTTCAGCTCGACCGCCTCGTCGTCCAGATGGACGACCGCCGTGCCCGACAGCAGGACGTACAGCTCCTCCTGCTGGTCGTGCCGGTGGGCGAACGGCTGGCGCTGGTCGGGCTTGATCAGGTAGTACGCGAGGCCGGTCTGCTCGGCCCCGAGCGGCTTGGTGGCGAAGCGTGCCTCGTGGATCTCGCCGTAGCCGAACTTCGGCGCCGAGTCCTCGACCTCCGCCAGATTGACGATCGTGTGGCTGTCCATGCGCCGGACCGTACCCGACGCGCCCGTCGCGGAAACGAGCTGGCTGCTCAGCCCGGAGGCTGCCACGCCGCCGGCTCGCCGCCGCCCGCCGGGCAGACCAGCAGCCGGCCGTCGGGCCACGCGAGCTGCCACGCCTCGTAGCGCGGATGCGGCCGCACCGTCACCGAGCTACCGTCCTCGAACGCGATCGCCAGCGTGCCGTCCGCCCCGACCGAGGCATCGGACACGGTCGTCCCGAACAGCCCGAGCGCGATGCCCAGCGTGGGCCGGTCCTCCTGGGGATCGAGGACGTGGTTCTTGCCGAGCGCGTCACGGTACGCGAACGGCGTCTCGATCACGACCTCGACGACGTCGGCGGAGCGGCCCGGAGGCACCGGCGGCAGCACCAGCCGGAACTGGTAGTCCACGCTCACCCGGTCGACCGTGCGGCCGGCCAGCTCGGCGGTCCCCGTCGCGGCGTCGTGCTGCTGCATCGCCTGAGGATACGGCGCAGCGGCTCACCGGGATGCATCAGTCGCCGTGGGCGACGTCGTCGAACGCCGGCGGGTAGACGATCCGGCCGGCGATCGCCGCGTCCCACGAGCGCAGCCGCCGCGCCATGAAGGCACCGTCGGGGATGCCCGCGTAGGGCGGCTCGAACCCGAGCTCGGGCGCGCGTTCGAAGCCGAACCGCGGGTAGTAGGCGGGGATGCCCTCGACCATCACGACCGGCTCGCCGCGCTGTTCGGCACGGTCGAGCACGGCCACGATCAGCGCGCCGCCGATGCCCTGCCGCTGGCGATCTGGCCGCACCGACATCGGGCTCAGGATCAGCACCCGGTCGCGTGCCGGGCTCTCCAGCCCGACCCAGCTGAGCATGACGTGGCCGAGGATCCCGGTGCCGTCCTCCGCCACCAGCTCCAGCTCCGCCTCGTAGTGCTCCGACGCGCGGATCGCCGCGACCAGCCGGACGACGTCAGGGCCCTCGTCGCCGAACGCGGCGTCCACCACCGCGTCGATGGCATCGGCGTCGCCGGGGTGCTCGGCGCGGATGGTGAACGGCGGATCCACGGCCGCATCCTGCCACGTGCCCCGCGCCCGATAGGGTGGCGGGCGGCCACCGGTGCGCGCAGGGTGTGGCACTTTCCGCCGCCGGTGCATGAACCGACATGCGAACCGATGCACAGCTGATCAGGGCCGCCCGCACCGACCACGCCAGCTTCGGCGAGCTGTTCGACCGCTACGCCGTGCCGGTTGACGCCTGGTACCGGCGGCAGGGCGTACAGCCCGCGGAGGCGGCCGACCTGACCGCCGAGACGTTCGCGCAGGCGTGGCGGGGCAGGCGCAGGTTCACCGACCAGCGGGACGGCTCGGCCGCTCCCTGGCTGTATGGCATCGCCAAGAACCTGCTGTGCCGCTACTGGCACCGCCGCCGAGTGGAGACCGAGGCCAGGGAGCGCCTCGGGGTTCCCCTCGCCGGCTACACACCCTCGGACTACGACGAGGCCGACGCCCGCATCTGCGCGGCGCAACTCGGCCCGGATGTCCTGTCTGCGGTTGACGATCTCCCGCCGGATCAGCGCCAGGCGCTCGAGTTGCGGGTCGTCGGTCAGCTTGCCTACGACGAGATCGCATCTCGTCTGGAGTGCACCCCGCGCGCCGCCCGGATGCGGGTCTCACGCGCGCTGCGCACCCTCAACCACCGATTCCAGGGAGCATGACCGTGGAGCACACACCCACCCACCTGATCGCGATCCGCACGGATCTGATGCGCGCCGCGGGGGCCGAGACGCGCCGCGCCCGCAGGTCGCGGCGACGGTTGCGGCTCGGCGGCCTCGCGCTCGTCGCCGCGGCCGGCCTGGCCGCGGTCGCCATCCTGCTGCCGTCGGGCGGCGGCGACACCGCCGCCGCTGCCGCGCTGCGGCGCGCGGCCATCAACGCCGCCGGCCAGCCCACGCTGGGCGTCCCCGGCCCGGGGCACTTCTACCACTTCACCGACACCGAGATGGGCTGGATGGCGCGCATGCACCCGGCCGGCACCGCCATCGGCTCCGAGTCGTGCATGACGTCGTGCGGGCCACCGCCGCGAAACTGGACGGTGAGGGCGCGGATCACGAGCGAGATGTTCATCGGCGCCGACGGCTCGGCCGTGCGGACGACCACCGTGGGGAGGGTCGTCTACCGCAACGCCCAGGTGAAGCACGACCTCTCGGCGGGCCTCTATCCGGGCTCCACGCCGCGGCACCCCTTCCCGACCCACCTCGAGTACTTCCCGCCGGGCCGCACCTCGGGCTGGTCGTTCGGCGGCATGTCGTTGAGCCAGGTGCGGGCGTTGCCCAGAGATCCCGACCGCCTGGAGGCGATCGTCAGGGCGCGCGCCGAGGGGACGAGCGTACCGCTGCACGCGGAGATGTTCGTGGTCGTCGGCGACATCATGCGGGCGGCGCCTCTGAGCCCGCAGGTGGCAGCGGCCTTCTATACCGTGCTCAGCCGCCTGCCCGGGATCACCCTGGTCGGCCGCGTCACGGATCCGCTGGGCCGTCCCGGCCTGGAGGTGCGCTCGGCGGGCCAGTTCCTGATCTTCGACCCTCACACCGGCCAGCTGCTCTCCGAGGGCGACGGAGGCTACTCGCGGTGGACGATCGTCGGCCACCGGCCGCACGTCTCGCAGTCGGTGATGGACGCCGCGACGACCAAGACCGGCTGACGGCGACGGGTCCGGGGCGGGCGATGTCCGCCCCGGACCTCCGCCTACCCGCCGCCGTAGATCGAGATGGGGAGGTCGAGCAGGCGGTCGGTGGCCGAGTCGGGGAGCAGCGCCGTCTCCTGCTCGTGGCGGCGGATCAGCGGCAGCGCCTCGGGGCAGGCCTCCAGCAGCGCGTGCTCGGCCAGCTCGACGGACGGCGCCTGCGTCAGCGCGGCGCGCAGCTCGCGCGCGCCGTCCAGGCCGCGGACGTACCAGCCGTAGAACTTGCGCAGGAACCTGGTCGCGCGCTCCTCGCCCATCTCGCGCACGACCTCGCGCATGAAGCGCACCAGCTCGGCGACGACCTCGGCACGGTCGGGGCTGGCGCTGGGCAGCCCGGCCATCTCGCTCAGCGCCCACGGCCGGCCCTGGGCGCCGCGGCCGACCATCACGGCGGCGGCGCCGGTGCGGGCCAGCACCTCCTCGGCCTCAACCCGGTCGGTGATGTCTCCGGAGGCGATGACGGGGATGGAGACGCGCTCGACCAGTTCCGCGGTCAGGTCGTGGTCGGCGCGGCCGGTGTACATCTGCTGGGCCGAGCGCGGGTGCAGCGTCAGGGCGGCGACGCCGATCGCCTCCAGGGCGGGGCCGAGGTCGAGCGCCGCGCGCGAGCCGTTGCGCAGGCCGCGCCGCATCTTGACGGTGACCGGCACGCCCACGGCCTCGACCACCGCGCCGGCGATCTCGCACGCCTGGGCGGTGTCCTCCAGCGCGCTCGCGCCTGCGCCGGTCTTGGTCACCTTGCGCACCGGGCAGCCGAAGTTGATGTCGACGATGTCTGCTCCGGCGGCAACGACCATGCCCGCGGCCTCGGCCATCCGCTCGGGCTCCGAGCCGAAGATCTGCACGGCCAGCGGATGCTCGTCGCGGGCGATGCGCAGGTAGCCGAGCGTGCGCTCGTTGCCATGCGAGAGCCCACAGGAGGACACCATCTCGCTGCACACCAGGCCGGCGCCGAATCGCCGTCCCTGCCGGCGGAACGCCTGCACGGAGACGCCCGCCATCGGCGCCAGCACGATCCGCGAGGGGATCTCGACGGGGCCGATCCGCCAGGGCGAGGTGAGCGCGCTCATGTCGGCCGTAGGGTAGCGAGACTCAAGTCGGGGCCGCCGCCGCCGATAACGGTGCCGCGCGCTTGACCGGGCAGGTCGGCGCGGCTAAAATCCCGCGTCCCACGGTGTCGGCGGGGCAGGAAATCTCCTGCAAACGAGCCATTTTGCCGGAAGGGACACCATCGTTTCGCCCCAGACCGGAACGGGCACGGAGCTCCGGACAGCAACGGTAAGGAATGTGGTTATGGAGAAGGACGTCATCCTCACACAGGCGGGCTTCGAGAGGCTCAAGGAGCAGATCGAGGAGCTCGAGACCGTGAAGCGCAGGGAGGTGGCCGACCGCATCCGCGAGGCGCGCGAGTTCGGCGACATCTCCGAGAACTCGGAGTACGACGACGCCAAGAACGAGCAGGCGCTGCTGGAGTCGCGGATCGCGCGGCTCAAGGAGCAGCTCCGCTCCGCGCGTGTCATCGACACCGCCGACATCGGCACCGATGTCGTCGGCGTTGGCACCAAGGTCAAGGTCAAGTACGTGGACGGCGGTGAGAGCGAGGAGTACGAGATCGTCGGATCGGCCGAGGCCGACCCGACGGAGAACAAGCTCTCGAACGAGTCGCCCGTCGGCCGTGCCGTGATCGGTCACAAGAAGGGTGAGGTGGTCGAGGTGGCCGCCCCCGCAGGCTCCATCAAGCTCAAGATCATCTCCATCAAAGCGGGCTGACGTAGACTGCGCCCTCGATGTCCGAGGGTGCCAGACACGACACCGAGTCCGACATCCGGGCGGACAGGCTGGCCAAGATCGATGGCCTGCGCAGCGCGGGCGACGACCCCTATCCGGCGTCGTTTCCAGGGCGCGTCGAGATCGCCGCGGTGCGCGAGCGCTTCGGCGAGCTCGAGGCGGGCGCCGAGACCGGTGAGCGCGTCCGCATCGCCGGGCGCGTCGCCGGCCGGCGCGGCCACGGCAAGGCCGCGTTCCTCGACCTGGCCGACCGCAGCGGCCGCATCCAGCTGCACGCGACGCTGGACGCGACGCCGCGGTTCGAGCAGCTGAGCCACCTGCTCGACCTGGGCGACGTGCTGGGCGTGGACGGCGAGGTGTTCTGCTCGCGCCGGGGCGAGCTCTCGGTGCGCGTCGAGGCGTGGGAGCTGCTCGCCAAGTGCCTCCGCCCGCTGCCCGAGAAGTGGCACGGGCTGCGCGACGTCGAGCTGCGCCACCGCATGCGCTATCTCGACCTGCTGACCAGCGAGGAGTCCCGCGCGCTGACGGTGGCCCGCTCGCGGGCGATCTCGGCGATGCGCCGCACGCTGGACGCGCGCGGCTTCGTCGAGGTGGAGACGCCGGTGCTGCAGCCGATCTACGGCGGCGCCCTGGCCCGGCCGTTCACCACGCACCACAACGAGCTGGACCGCACGCTCTACCTGCGGATCGCGACCGAGCTGTACCTCAAGCGGCTGATCGTCGGCGGTCTGGAGCGCGTCTACGAGATGGGCAAGGACTTCCGCAACGAGGGCGTCAGCTTCAAGCACAACACCGAGTTCACGATGCTCGAGTGGTACCAGGCCTACGCCGACTTCAGGGACGGGATGGAGCTGACCGAGCAGGTCGTGGCGGCGGCCGGCGCGGCGGCCGCCAGCCCGCTCGACCTGACGCCGCCGTGGCCGCGGCGCACGTTCCGCGAGGCCGTCGCCGAGGCGTCCGGCATCGACCCGATGGAGGACCGCGACCCGGAGCGCGTCAAGCGCTTCCTGCACGACCGCGGGGTGGACGCGTCGAACGACCACACCTGGGGCCAGTGCGTCGACCACCTGCTGTCCCACTTCTTCGAGCCTTCCGTGACAACGCCCGTCTTCCTGACGGACTACCCGGTCGAGCTGTCGCCGTTCGCCAAGCGCTCGGCGGGCGACCCGACCGTGGTCGAGCGCTTCGAGGCGTTCTGCAACGGCATGGAGATCGCGAACGGCTACAGCGAGATCAACGACCCGCTCGACCAGCGGTCGCGGTTCGTCGAGCAGGCGGCGCTGCGCGCGGCCGGCGACCAGGACACGCAGCCGATGGACGAGGACTACCTGCTCGCGCTCGAGTACGGCATGCCGCCGACGTGCGGCGTCGGCATCGGCATCGACCGCCTGATGATGCTGCTGACCGCGAGCGACTCCATCCGCGAGGTCATCCTCTTCCCCGCCATGCGCGACCGCGAGGGCTGAGGGTCTCTACAGGTAGCGCGGCGCGGCGAAGACCCGCCGCACCATCGGCTCGAAGAACTCGACCGGCTCCCAGTCGTAGCTCGGGTCGAAGCAGTTCTCGTCGTAGAGCGCGCAGAACTCGGCGCAGCCGTCGAAGTACGGGCTGTCCCGGAAGCGGTCGCGGGCGTTCGGGTCGTCGCCGGTGAGCGGGCCGTAGTGGTACATCTGGAAGACGCCGTGGTGGCCCACGATCCAGCAGATGTCGGGGGCGATGAACGGCTTCATGATCGCCGCGGACATCTCGCCGTGGGTGTGCGGCGCCAGCTCGTCGCCGAGGTCGTGGAGCAGCGCCGCGACCACGTACTCCTCGCTGCGGCCGTCGCGGTGGGCGCGTGTCGCCGACTGCAGCGAGTGCTCGTAGCGGCTCACCTTGTAGCCGGCCAGCGACTGCTTCAGCCCGTCGAGGGCGCGCAGCAGCCGGTCGGGCAGCTCGGCGTTGAACTGCTCCTCGTAGCGGTCGAGCAGTTCGTAGTCCTCGCGCGTGCCCTCGGACATGCGGGTGAAGCCGACGGTTTCCACGTGCGCGAGCTTACCGCACGACCCGGATCCGGGCGATAGCGTGGCGCGCATGAGGGGATGGCTGATCGGGGCCGCGGTCGCAGCCGTTGCCGTGGCCGTCGCGGTGCCGGCGGCGTCCGGCGCAGGTGCGCACCACGCTCGGGCCGCGACGAAGACCGTGAACGCCGGCGGTGCCCTCGGATTGCGCTTCTCGCCGGCGACCGTGAAGGTCGCGCAGGGCGACAGCGTCAAGTGGCACTTCAACGCCGCCGGTCACACCACCACCGACAGCACCGCGATGGCGCTGTGGGACTCCGGCATCTCCACGCTGGGCGAGGAGTTCACGCACGCCTTCCCGTCCGCCGGCACCTACCACTACGAGTGCTCGATCCACGTCTCGCTGGGCATGACTGGCGTCGTCAAGGTGCCGATCCTGGCAACACCGGCGACGGGCAGCCCGACGACGCAGATCACCGTGCGCTGGTCGGCGGCCGCGCCCGCGGCCGGGTTCGCCTTCGACGTTCAGGCGAAGGGGCCGGGCGACACGGCATTCCACACCTTCAAGGGCCTCAAGCACACCACCACGCAGAGCCTGAAGAGCGCCCTGGGGACGGCCGGCGCGTGGACGTTCCGCGCGCGGCTCGTCAAGCTCTCCGGCGGTCAGTCCGGCTGGTCGCCGGTCGCCTCCGTGACCCTGTCCTGATGGGCTCAGCCCGAGAGGGCGACGACGCGGACGGCCTCGTCCTCGCCGGGGATCGCGTACAGCCCGTTGCCGGGATCGAACGCGACCGGCTCGTCCGGATCCTCGGTCTCGTCGAAGACCAGCACGGCCGCGGCCGCGTCGGCCTCGTCATGGGCGTCCACCTCGTCCACGCGGCCGGTGGGTGTGTACGCGTATCCGAGCGGTGCGTCGGGGCTCTCGACGGCGCGGAAGTGCTCCACCCGGTAGCGCATGCGTACATCCTTGCGCATCCCGCGGGCGATTGCCAGAAATTGGCTCGAGAGGAATCGCTCAAGTGGTCGCCCCGACCCGCCGAAAAGGAGGCCACGACGCGCTTTCGCGCGGAGAGGAGCAGCGAGGACCGGGTGGTATACTCGTAGCCGTCCATTCCCAACACCGGAACGTCATCTCCTCCGCGATGCGGGCGATTTGACGAGCCGGATTCAGGCATTCGCCGAAACAGACGCAATCGAGAGCGAGACTGACCGAAAGAGGGCACGAGGAATGTTCGAACGATTCACAGAGCGTGCCCGCCAGGTCGTCGTCCTCGCACAGGACGAGGCCCGCACGCTCAAGCACAATTACATCGGCACCGAGCACATCCTGCTCGGCCTGCTCCGTGAGGAGGAGGGCCTTGCCGCGCGCGTGCTGGACGCCCTCGACATCACGGTGGAGGAGGTGCGCGCCCAGGTGGCCCGCATCGTCGGCCAGGGCGACGAGGTCACGACGGGCCAGATCCCGTTCACGCCGCGTGCCAAGAAGGTGCTCGAGCTGGCGCTGCGCGAGGCCCTCTCGCTGGGACACAACTACATCGGCACCGAGCACATCCTGCTCGGACTGGTGCGCGAGAACGAGGGCGTGGCCGCCCGCATCCTGCTCGACTTCGACGCCGACGCCGAGAAGATCCGCAACGAGATCATCCGCATGCTCTCGGGCCCGGGCCGCCGGCAGGGCGCCGGCGCGGGCGCCGCGGGCGAGAAGGGGCAGAAGAGCTCGAAGCTGCTCGACCAGTTCGGCCGCAACCTGACGAAGCTCGCCACCGAGGGCAAGCTCGATCCGGTCGTCGGCCGCCAGAACGAGATCGAGCGCGTGATGCAGATCCTGTCCCGCCGCACCAAGAACAACCCGGTGCTGATCGGCGAGCCGGGCGTCGGCAAGACGGCCGTCGTCGAGGGCCTGGCCCAGCGCATCTCCGGGAACCAGGTGCCCGAGCTGCTCAAGAACAAGCAGATCTACACGCTCGACCTGGCCGCCCTGGTGGCCGGCTCGAAGTACCGCGGCGAGTTCGAGGAGCGGCTCAAGAAGGTGATGAAGGAGATCGCCCAGCGGGGCGACATCATCCTGTTCATCGACGAGCTGCACAACCTGGTCGGTGCGGGCGCGGCCGAGGGCGCGATCGACGCGGCCTCGATCCTCAAGCCGGCGCTGGCCCGCGGCGAGCTGCAGACGATCGGCGCGACCACGCTGGACGAGTACCGCAAGTACCTCGAGCGCGACTCCGCGCTGGAGCGGCGCTTCCAGCAGATCAAGGTTGAGGAGCCGACCATCGACGACACCGTGCAGATCCTGCGCGGCCTGCGCGACCGCTACGAGGCCCACCACCGCGTCCGCATCACGGACGAGGCGCTGCAGGCCGCGGCGGAGCTGTCCGACCGCTACATCCAGGAGCGGCAGCTGCCGGACAAGGCGATCGACCTGATCGACGAGGCGGCGTCGCGGATGCGCATCAAGCTGATGACCGCGCCTCCGGTGCACAAGGAGCTCGACGAGGAGATCGAGCAGGTGCGCAAGGAGAAGGAGGCCGCGATCGAGGCGCAGGAGTTCGAGAAGGCCGCGAACATGCGCGACACCGAGCGCAAGCTGACGCTGAAGAAGCGCGAGATGGAGGAGAACTGGAAGACCTCGGGTGAGGCCGACCAGGCCGAGATCGGCGAGGAGGAGATCGCCGACATCGTCTCCATGTGGACGGGCATCCCGGTCTTCAAGCTGACCGAGGCCGAGTCCCAGAAGCTGATCCGGATGGAGGAGGAGCTCCACAAGCGGGTGATCGGCCAGCACGTCGCCATCGAGGCGGTGTCGAAGGCGATCCGCCGCGCCCGGGCAGGCATCAAGGACCCGAAGCGGCCGACAGGCTCGTTCATCTTCCTGGGCCCGTCGGGCGTGGGCAAGACCGAGCTGGCGCGGACGCTCGCCGAGTTCCTGTTCGGCGACGAGGACGCGATGATCCAGGTGGACATGTCGGAGTACATGGAGAAGCACGCCGTGTCCCGGCTGGTCGGCTCGCCTCCGGGCTACGTCGGCTACGACGAGGGCGGCCAGCTGACCGAGGCCGTCCGCCGCAAGCCGTACTCGGTCGTCCTGCTGGACGAGATCGAGAAGGCCCACCCGGACGTGTTCAACATCCTCCTGCAGATGCTGGAGGAGGGTCGCCTGACGGACGCCCAGGGCCGGCACGTGGACTTCAAGAACACGATCGTGATCATGACCTCGAACATCGGGGCGGGCGCGATCGCGAAGAACACGACGCTCGGCTTCGGTGTCACCGAGGACGAGATGGGCGTCTCCTACGACGACATGAAGACGCGCATCATGGGCGAGCTGAAGAAGGTGTTCCGCCCCGAGCTGCTGAACCGCATCGACGAGGTGATCGTCTTCCACAAGCTGTCCAAGGAGGAGATCACGTCGATCGTGGACCAGCTGATGAAGCGGGTGCGCGAGCAGATGAAGATCCACGAGGTCTCGGTGGAGCTGACGCAGACAGCCAAGGAGTTCATGGTCGAGAAGGGCTACGACCCGACCATGGGCGCCCGGCCGCTGCGCCGCGCGATCCAGCGGTTCATCGAGGATCCGCTGGCCGACTTCATCCTCGGCCGCAGCCTCGCCCCGGGATCGACCGTGCTGGTCGACCACAAGGAGGGCAACGACGAGGTGGATCTCCAGGTGATCGAGCCGGTGGACGTTCCCGACGCGCCGCCCGCCGACCTGGTGGCCGTCGAGAGCCCGTCGGACAGCCCTTCGGACGAGACCGAGCCGCCGGGCGACACGCCCGAGCCCGAGACCGAGTCCTAGCCACGACGCTCTGAGAGGGGCGGGCTCCCGGAACGACTGGGAGCCCGCCCCTCTCGTCGTTGTGGGCCAGCTCGACTCCGGTACCGAACCGGGCACCGACTCCGGCACGGTGCCGGAGGTGGTGCCAGAGTCGGTGCCGGAGGACTTCCACTACGTGGTAAGGCCGCGCGGGTGCCGTGACCGGTTGGCACGGAGTTGGCACGGAAGGCCGCCTGGTTGGGCCGATCGGTGCTGTGTGCCGGCCGCCGTGACACCTGGCACGAGTGTCACGGAAGGTGCCGGGCATGGTGCCGGAGTCCGTGCCGGAGCTTGTGTCCGGCACGGCTCGCCGATGCATTGACAGGGCCCGCATGGGTGTGCTACCTTCGCCGAACAGTGTTCGACATTATCGAATGATGGTCGAATGCAGAGGATCCGAGGGCCCGCGAAGCTGCGGGTACGACTCCGAAGGAGGAGCGGTCATGAATGAGCATTCGTTCGCGCAGAGGCTGATGGCCGAGGCGCTGGGAACGGCTGTGCTCGTCTTCGTCGGCGCCGGGTCTGTCCCGGCCCTGTTCCTGGCCCGCGGTGGCGCGGGCGGCGCACCGTTCACCGGCGCCGAGCTGTTCGCGATCGCGACGGCCTTCGGGCTGGCGGTGGTCGGAATGGTGTACTCGATCGGCAAGGTGTCGGGCTGCCACATCAACCCGGCGGTCACGTTCGCCCTGCTGGTCACCCGGCGGTTCCCGCCGGCCGAGGCCCTGCCCTACATGGGGGCGCAGGTCGTCGGGGCGATCGTCGGCGGGCTCACGATCTGGGGCGTGTTCGGCGACAAGGTGAAGCAGGCCGGCGTCGGCGTGATCAGCTACGCCGATCCGACCAGCGTGTTCTCGGCCTTTCTGAACGAGGCCGTCGGCACCGCGATCCTGATGTTCGTCATCCTCGGCATTGTCGACAAGCGGTCGCCGGACATGCTGGCCGGCCTCGTCATCGGCCTGATCGTGATCGGCGTGATCATCACCGTCGGCCCGCAGACCGGCGCCGCCATCAACCCGGCCCGTTACCTGGGCACGATGGTGACCGCCACGTTCGCCGGTCTGACGACGTTCTGGGATCAGGCCTGGCTCTACATCGTCGCCGACCTCTCCGGCGCCGCGCTGGGAGCGCTCGCGTATGACGTGCTCGCAACGCCACGGCGTGTCGAGCGCCCGATCGCCCACGCCGTCACGCGGCCCGACCCGGATGCGTCCGAGGTCACGGCCTGATGGCATCCTGTAGCCCCGGCTCGAGAATGGAGCACCGTTGAGCACTGCTGAACATCTGATGAGCAAGTTCCTGAACGATCCCGCCGATGTCGTCCCGGAGTCGCTGGCCGGACTGGCCGCCGCGCACCCCGACCTGGTGCGGGTCGACGCGGCCAACCAGGTCGTGCTGCGGGCCGGCGGACCGGTCAGCGGCAAGGTTGCGCTGGTGTCCGGCGGCGGCTCGGGCCATGAGCCGCTGCATGGCGGCTTCGTCGGGCTGGGCATGCTCGACGCTGCCTGTGCCGGCGCGGTGTTCACGTCGCCCGTGCCCGACCAGATGGTGGCGGGCAGCGCCGCAGCGGACGGCGGCGCCGGGGTGCTGCACATCGTCAAGAACTACACGGGAGACGTCCTCAACTTCAAGCTGGCCGCCGACCTGCTGGACGACGACGGCGTGAAGGTGGAGACGGTGCTGGTAAACGACGACGTCGCGGTCGAGGACAGCCTCTACACGGCCGGACGGCGCGGCACCGGTGCGACCGTCCTGCTCGAGAAGATCGCCGGCGCGGCCGCCGAGCGTGGCGCCCCGCTGGCCGAGGTGGCTGCCGTTGCCCGACGGGTGAACGAGCGCTCGCGCAGCTTCGGCGTCGCGCTCTCGTCCTGCACGCCGCCATCCGCGGGCTCGCCCATCTTCCAGATCAACCCCGGCGAGATCGAGCTGGGCGTCGGCATCCACGGCGAGCCCGGTCGCAGGCGCGCCCAGCTGGGCACCGCCGCCGAGGTGGCCGAGCAGATCGCCGCGCCGATCCTGGACGACCTCGGCCTCGAGGCCGGCTCGCGCGTGCTGGCGTTCGTCAACAGCCTCGGTGGCACGCCGGCGCTCGAGCTCTACCTGCTGTTCGGTGAGCTCAGCAAGCTGCTCGGCGAGCGCGGCATCGAGATCGGCCGCAGCCTGGTCGGGCCGTACATCACCAGCCTGGAGATGGCCGGCGCATCGTTCACCCTGCTCGAGCTTGACAGTGAGCTGGAGGAGCTGTGGGATGCTCCGGTGTACACCCCGGCGCTGCGCTGGGGCACGTAGAACGAGCTGCGATGAATGCCCGCACCATCACCAGCTGGCTGGCCGACAGCGCCGAGACGATCGGTGAGAACCGCGACTACCTGACGCAGCTCGACGCCGCCATCGGCGACGCCGACCACGGCGCCAACATGGATCGGGGCTTCACCGCAGTCGCCGCGTCGCTGGATGGCCTGGCGGACGAGCCGCCGGGCCGCATCCTGGTCGGCACCGGCCGCACCCTGGTCTCGACCGTCGGCGGCGCCAGCGGGCCGCTCTGGGGCAGTGCGCTGCGGGCGGCGGGCAAGCGGCTGGGCGACGCCGACGAGTTCGACGGCGCGGAGCTGGCCGACGCTCTGGACGCCGCGCTCGAGGCCGTGGTCGGCCTTGGCGCCGCGGTCGAGGGCGACAAGACGATGGTGGACGCGCTCGCGCCCGCCTTGCGCACCCTGCGTGACCGGGTGGGAGACGGCGATGATCCGGCGGCGGCCCTGGAGGCTGCCGCCGGATCGGCCGAGGAGGGCATGCGCGCGACCGTGCCGATGCAGGCGCGCAAGGGCCGCGCCTCGTACCTGGGAGAGCGGTCGATCGGCCACCAGGACCCCGGTGCGACCTCGGCGGCACTGATCGTCGCGGCGCTGGCCCGGGTCGTCTCGGCGGAGCGGTGACCGTGGTCATCAGCGGCGTTCCGGCGGCTCCCGGGCGGGCGGTGGGACTGTCGTGGCTGCGCCCGGCGGCCAGCGCCGACACCGGCGGGGAGCCGGCGGCCGACGAGCCCGAACGGGCGCGTCGCCTCCTGGAAGCGGTTGCAGACGAGCTCGGCGGCCTTGCCGAGCGCCTGCGCGAGGACGGGCGGGTCGAGGAGGCCGAGATCGTCGCCACCGGCGAGCTGATCGCGGGCGACCCCGAGCTGCGTGCGGCGGTGGAGCGTGAGATCGCCGGGGGCCGGTCGGCACCGTCCGCGATCGAGCGGGCGGCGGAGGAGATGGCGTCCGAGCTGGAGTCGCTCCAGCAGGAGCTGCTGCGTGAGCGCGCCGCCGACGTGCGAGCGGTCGCCAGGCGGGCGCGTGAACTGGCAGCGCCGCGGGTCAACGGCTCCGGGCCCGACGCGCCGTTCGTGCTGCTGGCCGATGAGCTCGGCCCGGCGGACGTCGTCCGGCTGGATCCCGCGATGGTGCTGGGGATTGCCCTGTCGCGGGGTGGCGCGACGTCGCACGCCGCGATCGTCGCCCGATCGCTGGGGATCCCGCTGGTCGTGGGCGCGGGGGAGGATCTGCTCCAGGTGCGGGACGGCCGCCACGTGGTGGTGGACGGCGACCGCGGCGAGGTCACGGTCGACCCGGACGGTCAGGTGCGGACGGCGGCCCGGGCCGAGATGGAGGCGGCGCGGACCGCACGCAGGGCGGGCGCCGACCGCGATCCAACCGTGACGGCGGACGGGCGCCGGATCGTCGTGCTGTGCAACGCGGCCACCGAGGCCGAGGTGGTCGCGGGCCTGGAGGCGGGCGCCGAGGGCGTCGGACTCCTGCGCACCGAGTTGCCCTTCCTGGGGGCGTCGGCCTGGCCCGACCGCGAGGAGCACGTCGCGGCGCTCGATCCGATCCTGCGTCACCTGCACGGACGTCCGGTGACCGTCCGCGCGCTCGACTTCGGCGGCGACAAGACGCCGCCCTTCCTCCGCGAGCAGGGTCACGGATCCGTGCTCGGTCCGCGCGGGGTGCGACTGCTGCTGGATGCGCCGGACGCGCTGGCCGCGCAGCTCGACGCGCTGCTGGAGGCATCGCGTGGGTGCCAGCTGTCGGTGATGGTGCCGATGGTGGCGCGTGCCGACGACGTGCGTCTCGTCCGCGACGCGATGCGCGCCGCCGCGGGCCACGCCCCGCTGCCGCCGCTGGGAGCGATGATCGAGGTGCCGGCGGCGGCGGTCTCGGCCGGCGCCATCGCCGACGAGTCCGACTTCTTCTCGATCGGCACGAACGACCTCGTCCAGTACACGATGGCGGCCGACCGGGAGGATCCGCGGCTGGCCGACCTCGCCGTCGCCCACCACCCGGCCGTGCTGCGGTTGATCTCCCTGGCCGTCGAGGCGGCCCACCAGCGCGGGAGGCGGGTGACCGTGTGCGGGGAGGCCGCCGGCGACCCGATTGCTCTCCCGCTCCTGGTGGGGCTGGGCGTGGACGCGCTGTCCGTGGGCGCCGCTCGCGTCGCGGACGTGCGCCGACGCGTGCGCCTGCTCGACTCGGGCCGGGCCGCGGCCGTCGCCGCCGAGGCGCTCCGTTCGCGGTCGGCCGGGGCAGTGGCCGCCCTGGCGGCCCCGCTCGCGCGGCGCTGCTGACGCCTCCAGGACCGGTCACGGCTTCGTCAGCGGAACGTCACGGAACTCCGGATCGGCCGTGTCTGGTGTCCGGCACCGTGCCGGACACCGTACCGGGCACCGTTCGCAAACCCTGATGGTTGACCGGAATCTTCCTGTCCCGGATCTGTCACGGCCTCGACCCCAGATCGTCGCGGAGCGACGGATCGGCTGTGATCGGGGTCTGGCACGGTGCCAGACCCCGTGCCGGACACCGGCGCGGTCAGGCCAGGTGGTCGATCAGTTCGGCGATGCGGGCTGCCGCCGCGGCGGCGTCCTCGCCCTCGGCCCGGATCACGACGGTGGTGCCGCCCTCGGCGCCCAGCGCCATCACGCGCAGCACCGACTTTGCGTCGGCCTGGCGCTCCCCGGCGATCAGCGTGATCGCCGACGCGAAGCCCATCGCCTCGCGGGAGACGATGCCTGCCGGCCGCGCGTGCAGCGCGACACCGGCGGGGACGTTCGCGACGGCTTCGGCGACCTGCTCAGAGCTTGCCGACATTCCGGGCCTCCTCGGCTGCCTCCGTGACGGCGGCCAGCGCCGCGCCCGACGATGCGGCGACGGCGGCGGCGACACCGCCCTCCACCAGCGGCGCGTCGGCCATCGAGACCTGCACGTCTCCGACCTCGTCCAGCGCGTGGCGCACCGAGAGGACGGCGCTCCCATGTCCATCAGCACCACGGCGCCGGCCTCCCCGGCTGCGCGCACGATCGCGTCGGCGATCCGCCCGCCGTCGGTGCCGAGGTCGCCGTCGACCGTCCCTCCGGCCGCCACGATCGGCACGCGCTCGTCCGCGAACTGCCGCAGCAGGGTGCGCAGGCCGTCGGCGATCGCCCCGCTATGCGACACCAGGACGATTCCGACATACTCTCCGTCCGTGGACACCGGGCTATTCTACATTGTCGAACAGCATTCGGCAATGACGACCCCGAGAGATCATGATCCAGTCCGTCGAGCGGGCGGCGAACATTCTCAAGGCCCTGGGCGGCGGCCCCGCCGACTGGGAGTCAGCGAGCTGTCCGACCAGCTGGGGTTGGCCAAGGGCACGGTCCACGGCCTGCTCCGGACGCTCGAGGCGCACGGGCTGGTCGAGCATGACCCGGAGACCGACAAGTACCAGCTGGGCGCGACGCTGCTCCGGCTGGGCAACAGCTACCTGGACACCAGCGAGCTGCGGTCGCGGGCGCTGCGCTGGTCGGAGCGGCTCGCCGAGCACACCGGCGAGTCCGTCCGGGTCGGCGTGCCTCACGGCCTGGGCGTGCTGATCGTCCACCATGTGTTCCGTCCGGACAACAGCCTGCAGATCCTGGAGGTGGGCGCGGTGCTACCGCTCCACGCCAGCGCCCCTGGCAAGGCGTTGCTGGCGTTCGTCGCCGAGCTGGAGGCCGAGCTGCTTGCCGGCCCGCCGTCAAGCTGACCGGCCGTACCGTCACCGGCGGCGCCGCGCACACCAGCTCGAGAAGGTACGGGGGCGCGGATACGCGCCGGAGCGCGAGGAGGCGGTGATCGGCGACGCCGGGTGGCGGCCCCGTTTCGACCGGCGGGGCGACGGTGGGGACCATCGGCCTCTCCGGTCCGGCGGAGCGGTTGGTCCAGCGGTCGAACCAGACGGCGCTGGTGGCTGCGGTCACCGACGCCGCTCGCGCGTCTCGCGTGAGTTCGGCGCGCCACCTGGCCGGCGGCCGGTGACCCGGTCGCCAGTACGATCCGGGGTGAGTCGACCCGACGTCGCGGCTCGGGTCCGCGCCCACCTCGACGACCTCTCGCCGAACGACCGGCGGATCGCGCGCTCAGCTGCTCGACACTATGCCGAGGCGCCGTTCCAGACGGCGGAGTCGCTGGCGACCAAGGTCGGCGTCAGCAAGGCAGCGGTCGTCCGCTTCGCCGTACGGGTCGGCTTCCCCGGGTTCAGCGAGCTGCACGAGGCGCTGCGCGACGAGGCGGTGGCCCGGCTCTCGGCGGCGGCGGACGCCGACGGCGCGGGCGGCAAGGTGGACGTGATCGACGCGGTGGCGGCGCGCGCCCGTGCCGATCTGTCGGCGATGGGCGCCGGGGTGGACCGGGAGGCGTTCGAGGCGGCGGTCGGGCTGCTGACCCGTGGGACCGGCAAGATCGG
>CAWCOL010000006.1:0-99834 GCA_963797175.1 uncultured Actinomycetes bacterium | reverse complement strand
GCCGATCTCTAAGCGGGATTCTGTCGTGGGCAGCCATCCATCTGGGCCGGACGTTGCCGCCCGGCTCATGCCGCCTACCTGGAGCTCGGCGGGCCGCGTCATCGCTCCGTTCTGGCGTTGCACCGGGTGGGGCTTGCCGAGCCGCCCCCGTCTCCGGGGGCGCTGGTGGTCTCTTACACCACCGTTTCACCCTTACCGGGCGGTGCTTGCGCGCCGCCCGGCGGTCTGCTCTCTGTTGCGCTTTCCATCGGGTTTCCCCGTCCGGGAGTTCCCCGGCACCCTTGCCCTTCGGTGTCCCGACTTTCCTCGACGCTTGCGCGCCGCGGCTGCCCGATCGGCAGGATCAGTCTACGGCCCGGAGGCCTTGGGCGCCACGAGCACGACTCCGCCCGGCGCCCGGTAGCGGCGGTCGCCCACCGAGAACAGGACCGTCAGCTCGAGCGGGCCGCCCTGGGTCTGCGGCTGGAAGCTCGCGACCCACAGCCCCTTCGACCGGTGGGCGGCGTAGCGGATGGTCGCCGCCTCGACCTGGACCGCGTGCGCCTTGCGAGGCAACGCGCCGATCGCGACGGTGAAGGTGTCACCCGCCGTCGGCGTCGTCGGCGTCGTGACGACCACCGGCGGCGCCCCCTGCCAGGTGCGGACGCCCGGCTCGGTGGGGTGCAGCAGCCCCAGGGCGCTCAGCATCAGCCACAGAAGCGGCGCGATCACAGGCCGAGATCCTGCCAGACGGCGAGCCGCTTGGCGGCGCCGGTTGTGGAGAACGTCGGCGCGACCAGGTTTTCGAAGACCGCCGGCGGCGGGTAGATCGCCGGGTTCGCGAGAATCGCCTCGGGGATGAGCGCCCGGGCGTCGCCGACGGGCGTCGGCCGCCGCGAGGCGGTGGACTCGCCGGCGGCGTAGACCGGGTCGAGCGCATTCGCCAGCCAGGCGTTCGCGCTGACCGGGTGGGCGGCGTAGATCGGAATGCACCAGCTGCGGACGCGCACGGACGTCCCCTCGACCGGCACGACGAACCGCGCCTGCGGGCCGCGCAGGTGCTGGTCGAGCGACCGCGACAGCGCGGCGACCGGGCCTCGCGGGTGGAGCTCGCGGGGGACGCGCTCGACCACCAGCAGGCCGCTGACCCGCCGGAGCACGTCCGCGGCATCGCTCAGGTCGCCGTCGTCCTCCGAGTTCCAGTCGTGGCCGGCGGCGAGCAGGGCGGCGCCGATCACGGTGTCGGGATCGTCCGGGACGAGCACCCGGCGTGGGTGCGGGATCGGCAGGTCGAAGAAGCCCTCCCAGGTGTTCTCGGGGAGACGGATCGAGCGGAGCACCGCGATGCCGGGGTAGCTGTAGTCCAGCGGGACGCTGTGGTTGAGGTTGTTGTCGGCCGCCGGGTCGTCGAACGGAGCGGGGAGGTCGCCGCGTCCCGGGACGAGCTTCCCGTCCAGCGGCTCGACCTGGTCGAGCTGGACGAGCTCGTACAGCGTCCCGTCCTCCACCAGCGCGGCGTCGATCCTGCCGGAACTGCCCTCCGCTGCCAGCTGGAGCGTCAGCTGCTCGTCAGTGGTGAAGCGGGTGACCTCGACGTCCACGTCCGTGCGCCGCTGGAACGAGTCCACGGTGATCGGTGCCACGCCGTCCGCCGGCATCGCGATGCGCAGCGTCGGGTCGAGTGCCGACGGTCCGGACACGTAGCCGGCGCCGAAGCTCTCCACGCCGTCGGACTGGTGCAGGCCACAGCCGGCCGTGGCCAGCAGCGCAGCAGCACCGGCCAGAAAGTCGCGTCGGGACGAGCGCACGGCGGCATTGTCGCAGGGATGCGCCGCTTTGCTGCGCGGCCTAGCGCACCAGCCGGAGCTGTCCGCCCTCCGCCGGGTGCTCGTCGATCAGCACACTGACACACTCGCCGCAGACCAGCTCGTTCGGGCCCGGGCTGACGCCGGTCGACGCGTCGGCGAGCCGCCGCATCGTCCCGCCGCAGACCGGGCAGTCCGCTGTCCGCGCCCGCAGCCTCGACTGGCGGAGCGCAGCGAGCAGCACCTCGTCGAGGGTCGGCTCGGTGTGTGCCAGCGCGTTGCTCATAGCCTCCGGAGCACCGCCTTGACCACCCCCAGGATCGCGACCTGATCGGAGTAGATCGGCTCCATGGTCGAGTTCTCGGGCTGCAGGCGCACGCGCCCGGTCTCCTTGAAGAAGCGCTTGACGGTGGCCTCGTCGTCGCCAACCAGGGCGACCACGATCTCGCCGTCGCGTGCGGTCTCCTGCTTGCGGACGACCACCAGGTCGCCGTTCAGGATCCCGGCCTCGATCATGCTCTCGCCCTTGACGGTGAGCAGGAAGTCCGCGTCGGCGCAGAGCTGCTCGGGCACCGCGACGTGATCCTCGACGTGCTCCTCGGCCAGCATCGGGCCGCCGGCGGCGACCTCGCCGACCAGCGGCAGCAGCGTCGAGCGGCGATCCTCGACGGCCACGGCGACGGCGGCGCGCTCGCGTCCGCGTCCACCCTCCATCACCTCGAGCGCCCGCGGCTTCGTCCGGTCGCGCCGGATCAGCCCGGCGGCCTCCAGGCGCGCCAGGTGGGCGTGCACGGTGGACGGCGAGGTGAGACCCACCGCCTGCCCGATCTCCCGCACGGTCGGCGGATAGCCGTTCGCGTCCACGTGGTGGTTCACGAACTCGAGGATCTCCGTCTGTCTCTTGGTCAGCTCCACATCTGGCTCCTTCGTCCGAACATGTGTTCGGGAAGGCAGTGTGACAGACGGGGCGGACGGAGTCAAACCGTGGTGGGGAAGGCTGTTGGGACCACCGGACGAGGTGCGAACCGTAACGCGAGGCGGGAGGAGGCTTGTCAGACCCGGCGAGCGTGCTCGGTCGGGTGTCGCTCGTGCGTGGTCAAGATGCTGTACACAACGAGCATGACCGATGAGAGCTTGCCGGGCGGTTTGACCACAGGCGCGGTGTTGATCGGTGACGTCGTCCACAAGCCAGCCGCACCCTGGACGTCCACGGTGCACGCCTTGTTGCGGCACTTGGAGGATGTCGGCTTCGACGATGCTCCGCGCGCGCTGGGCTTTGACGATCATGGCCGCGAGATGCTCACCTACCTGCCCGGCGACACGGTCGGCGACCGGGAACCGTGGCCAGCCTGGGTGTGGAGTGACGCGACGCTGATCCAGGTCGGCCGATGGCTGCGTCGCCTCCATGACGCGACCGTGAGCTTCGTCCCGCCGGCGAACGAAAGGTGGTTCATCGGCGGCACGGTGCAACCCGGCCTGATCGTGGGCCATCAGGATGCGGCGCCGTACAACGCCGTGATGAACGGCGACCGGCTGGTCGGTTTCTGCGACTGGGACACAGCGGCGCCATCCTCGCGAGAGTTCGATCTGGCGCTCTCGACCCTATGGTGGGTGCCGCTCTGCCCGCCGAGCGCGGTCGAGCCGTTGGGCTTCCACGACTCCGACGGCCGATCCCGCCGCCTTCATCTCCTGCTTGACGCCTACGGGTACGACGCAGACCGGCAAGGGTTCGGTGCCGTCGCACTGCAACGCGCCCGGCGGCAGGCCGCCGCGATTCGTGAGATGGCCGAAAGCGGTGATCCAGCCGCGACCCGTGTGGTGTTCGTCGCGGAGTACTTCGAGTCGGCCGCATCGGACATCGAGGCGCTGCCGAACGAGTTCTGGGCAAGGCGCGAACCGTAATGCGCCCAAGGCGGGGAGCCGAAAACGAGGTTACCCGAGGACGAAGCGAGCGCCCTCGCGCCGGAGCATCGTCGACGTGTTGATGCACGGGGCGATGTCGCCGCTCCGCCTCTCAGGCCGCCGCACACCTCGGGAATCTTGATCTTCTTCACTGAGCCCGGGGCCGGTCGCTCGTGCGTCACGATGGTGTGGCGGTGCGCGTGTCCGATCAGGAAGTAGTCGCCCGAGTCGAGGAAGTCGGTAACCGCGCTGGCGCGGTAGCCGTTGCTGGCGGCCCACGTGGAAACCGCCGTCAGGCTGGACAGCACCTGGTCGTCCTCGTCCAAGTAGAATTCCCGGCGTGCCGCGGCCCATGTCGACAGGTCGTCCTGGCGTCCGTTCAGCTCCTCAAAGGCGTCGTGGTTCGAGATCGCCGACGACCTGCCGCAGTTCGACGAGTACGCGTCTTAGCCGAGATCAGCGACCGCGTAGAGCGGCCACTCGCCGAGCCCCTTGAGTTCTCTGACGCCGCGGCCGTCGAACGCGATTCCGGAGCCGGCGACGAGGTCCTTGACGGTTCCGGACACGAGCACCTCGCCGACGTCCGCCTGGCTGGCGACTCGTGCGCCGACGGCCACCGCCAGGCCGGCGAGTTTACCGTCGACGACGTCGCACTCTCCGGTGTGCACGCCGACCCGGATATCGAGGCTAAGCGGAGAGACAGCGTCTCGGATCGCACAGGCACAGCGAATAGCGCGTGCCGGGCCGTCGAATCCGGACGCGAAGAACCCATCGCCGGCGGTATCCACTGTCTCGCCGCGGAAGCGGATGAGCTCGCGCCGGATTCGCGCGTTGTGCTCAGCTAGCAGCCCGGGCCAGGCGCTACCCGACTCCACTGCCATCACGGTCGAGTCGACGAGATCCGTGAACAAGACGGTGGCAAGCACCCGACGCCGCTCCGTCGTCCGCTGCTCCCAGGCGTCAACGACGAAACCCGCGATCTCCCTGTACGGCAACCAGTCGAGACGGCCGACCTCCAGCACACTACTTCCGGAGATCCGATCGCCGAGATAGTGAGCGATGTGCGTGGCCGATGTGTCGGTCTCGTCGTCCAGGTCGGCGGCGCGATGGATGATCAGCGTCGGTGCCTGAATGGTCGCGAGCGTCCCGCGCACGTCGATGTCCATGTTCATCCGGCGGAGCGCGAGCAGCGCCCCCGGACTCACCGTGAGCCGCGTCTGCCGCGCCCGCTCGCGCACCATCGGGTCTGAGGGCGACCTCCCCATCCGACCAGCGTACGCCCGCTCCAGCTCGGCGGGATTCTCTAGCTCGGCCTTCGCCTTCTGGATGTCAAGCTCATATTGCTCGCGTGTCGGCGCCCACGGGAAGTCCGGGGCACGAACGAACCGCGGCTTGCCCTGGAAGAGCACCAAGGCGAACACGCGATCGGGGTATGTCGCCGCGAACAGCATGGCCATCGCCGCCCCATCGACATGTCCAAGCAACGCCGCACGTTCGGAGCCGACGGCATCCATCACCGCCCGTACGTCGTCCATCCTCTCCTCGAGCGACGGCACGCCGCTGACACGGTCGGATGCGCCGGTGCCGCGCTTGTCGAACTGGATGACGCGCATCCGCTGCGTGAGCTCCTCGAAGCCCGACCCAATCGCATGGTCGTGGAACTCGACGGACGGATACTCGAGACCGGCCGCGAACACCAGGTCGCACGGGCCTTCCCCGAACAATCGGAACGCGACGTGGACGTCACCGCTGACCGCGTACCGCGTGCCCGAACTCTCCATGCTAGAAGTCGTAGCACGTTGGCGGCGTCGTGACGCACCCCACCGCCATCTGCGACCCCAAGGAGCCGCGCCACCACACGAGGTTCAAGCGGTCTCCGCCATTGATTTCGGCACCCAACGCGCGCGCTCCGATCACGATCCAGGAACGGCCAAGCACGATGGTAGTCGCCGCCATGCCCACCGGCCCACCACGCACGCGCGATCCCGCCGTGTTGCCGGGCCGGGGCGCGGGTATGGTGTGTTCGTGAGGTTTGCGCTGTTCATCTGCGTCGAGGAGGGCGTCAGACCGAGCGAGGAGCAACGGCGGGCGATTCCGGGCGCGGTTGAGGCGTGGGTGGCCGAGATGGAAGCTCGAGGTGTGCGACTGGGTGGTTGGCAACTCGCACCCGTTGGCGAGGCGACCACGGTGCGAGTTCGTGATGGCAAACCCGACCGGGCCGTCGGTTCATTTGCTGACCCGGCGAGACGCATCGCCGGCCTGAACATCCTTGCGTGCGCTGACGCTGAAGAGGCGCTGGAGGTGGCCGAGCGACACCCCGTGGCGGCGTTTGGGACGGTTGAAGTGCGGGCACTCGAGGATTAGCTGCGGCTCTCCCCGGCGGCAGGTCCCGAACTCTGCCGGTACGTCTGCGCGCCGTTCCGGATCCATCCGCACACGGCACTACGATCGGGCGATGACGTTCCTCGGAGACGTTGCGGCTTGCGGCCAATGTGGTCGGCGGCGGAATCGTGGCCGGGCTCGCGTTCGTGCTTGTCGATCAGCGGTTCCGACTCGCCGACATCTCTGATCGACTGGACCGAGAGCGCGCCACGCGCGCTGCGTTTGAGGACTCGGTGCTCAGGAACATCCTGCAAGAACTTCGATGGAACAAGTCAGTCTCAGCGGAGTTCTTGGAACACCTGCCGAAGGCCGAGAGTGTCTATCCAGGCTACGACAAGAACTGGGCTCGCGTTGTGAGAGATCCGGCATCGACTCCCAGTATCGGGGACGCACGCGTCCCCGGCCCAAGTCGGAGACGCCGTTGTCACCAGAGTGCCAAACCATCTCCAGGAAACCGTCCACGTCTCCGTCGGCGATTCCCCAATCCGGCAGCGCCGGAATGTCCTCCGGACGCAGCGACGACCCATCCGGTCGAGAACCGAGCCGTTGCCGGACGTCTGCGAGGTACTGCGTGACCGTCGAATACCGCCGATACCAGATCGGATCTGTCCCGCCCGTGGCGGCGAACGGTTCGTACTCGTCGCGGTAGCTCGCGAGGTCGGAGTTTGTGCTCACCGCCAGATCATTGCATGCGTATCCGATGCTCCTCGTAGCCGCGCGCGCGGGCGGGCTGCGCGCGCGTGCGGGCGTTGAGGTTGGAATGGACGAGGCTGAGCGCTCGCGCGAGAGAATAGTTCAGCGCGAACTAGCCTGCCTTGTCTGCGACAATCCAGGCATACTCGATCGACCGGCCGCCCTCGAGCTGTGATTCGAACTCAGTGCTCGCCACCGATAAGCCGGCCTCCTGGAGCAGGTTCACGAGTTCCTCTGTGGGTACCGTGTTGATGAACATCGGCACGCCGAGCCAAGTGTACGGCTGCCATGGGTCGTGGCCCGGCTCCGCACTCAGTAGCAGCCGTCCATGCGGCCTGAGCAACTCGCTCAGGCGCCCGAAGAGGGCGGGGTAGTCCTCACGAGCGATGTTGTCGATGAGGTACAGGGCGACGATCGCGTCGAACGCTCGTACCGGGAGATCGACCTCACGAACATCGCCACAGATGAACGTGGCCGCCGGGACGTTCGACCTCGCCCGAACGATCTGCTCCCCGGAGATGTCAACCCCGGTGACCTCGTGACTCAACGCCAGCTCGCTGGTCGCCGGCAGCCCGTTCCCGCAACCGACGTCAAGAACGCGCGACCCTTGTGGGAGGTCAGCCGCGAACGCCCGCACGCGCTTCAGACGAGGCCAGGGCGCCTCAGCCAACTCCAGCGCCGCATACTCGTCAGCCACCTGGTCGTACCCTCGCGCGATGATCTCACCGTCTCGCTCCACCACACACTCCAACGTAGAAGCAGACGCCTCCGTGAGATCCTACTGGGCGCCGCGTTACGGTTTGCACCTCGTGGGAGCTTCCCAACAGCCTTCCCGTCAAACCGTGGTGCGACGCCCGCGGTTTGGAGGCTCGAACAGGACATGATCGCACCATGACCCCTGCGGCTTGCGGGCCGCCCTCCGCTGGAGTAGCGTCGGCGGGCGATCACCGCGCGGCAGAATGACGGGTTCATCGATCATCCACGAGCTTGGCGACCCAGACGGGTTCGCCGTCGTCCTCCACAACGGCACGCCGGGCTCGCGTCTGCTGCCGGAGTGGTGGGACGCGCCGGCGCGCGAGCGGGGGCTGCGCCTGATCGGCATCGACCGCCCCGGCTACGGGAACGCCCCGGCCGAGCCCGACCGCTCGCTGCGCAGCGTTGCCGAGTCCACGGCCGCGCTCATGGACGAGCTCGGGGTCGACCGGTTCGCGCTCATCGGCGTGTCCGGCGGCGGCCGCTACGCCCTGGCCTGCGGCGCGTTCTTGCCCGGGCGGGTGGTGGCGGTCATCTCAGGCGCGGGCAGTTCGGGGTTCGACGAGGCCATCGATGGCGCCGGCTTTGATCCCGAGGAGCTGAAGCTGACCCGTGAGCAGGCGTTGCGGCCGACTCCTGACGGGCGGCGGGAGCTGGTGCGCTTCTACGACGCCGAGGTCGAGAACCTTCGCAGCGCTGACGTCGACGGATTCATGCGCGCCGTGGGGGGGACCCGGATTCGGCGACACCGGAGGCGAGGGGCACCGCCGCATACGTGTTGCACGCGATCCAGGAGGGGCTGCGGCCCGGCCGCGACGGCTGGCTGGACGACGGCCTCACGATGCTGCGACCGTGGGGCTTCCAGCCCGCCGACGTGCCCCAGCCGGTGGCGGTGTGGCACAGCGCTGACGACACCATGGTCGCGATCGAGCACGGCCGCCGGCTGGTCGCGGCGATCCCGAATGCCGAGCCGTTCCTGGTCGATGGGTTGGGGCACGGCGGCGTGTGCTACCGCCTGGAGGTGCCGATGTTCGACTGGATGGTGAGCAAGGTGCCGACAGCCGGCCGCGCCTGAGAGCGCGTGCGCGGCTTGCGCGACCGGCTCCCGTCCAGCACCCACTCGTAGCATCCGGGGCGATGACCGCGCCTGCATAACGCCCGGATCAGCTTCGCGGTCGTCGCCGTTCATGCTCAGACACGACCTGACCGTCAGGGGCGGAGGATGCTACGTTCCGTGGACTTCGGCACGATGGCCTCGGAGGACCAATGCGGCGAGGGCGGACACTCTTCTGGACGAGTATCGGAAGCGTCGTAGCGGCAGTGGCGATCGTACTGACGTTGATCCATGTCAACTCCGGCACGCCGCCACCTGCAGCCTCGTCGCCGGCGCCCTCCATTCCGGCCAGTGCCAGCCCTCAACCCAGCGAGTCTGCCCCAGTCGTCGTTCCGGAGGCTTCCGGCACGTCCTCGTTCTCATATCTCGCAGACCTGAAGCCGTACGGGGACCTCGGCGGGGCGGTAAGCCCGGGTCCGGTCAAGATATCCGGATCGATTTACCCCAAGAGCATTTCGTTCTACTGTAACGTCGGTGACCCAACTGCGTTTCCTGTATACAAACTCAAACATAACGCTCGCCGGTTCAAAGCGACGATTGGACTAGCGGCCAAGTCGCTCCCTCAGTTCGAAGCGGGCATAATCCTCGTTGGCGATGGGCGGACTCTCCGGATGTTCAACGTCACCGTCCCTAAGCCAAAGACCATCGATGTCAATGTACAAGGGGTCGCCGCCCTCCAGCTCGAATGCTTCGGCTCCGGGAATTCGGCAACCGGTGGTGAGGCCGTTGCTGTAGCGTGGGGCAACGCACGTATCGCGGGAGGGCATTGACCGCGAAACGGCGGGTCTGGTCGCCGGTCTTCGACCGGGCGATCGGCCCGGGCGGTGAGGGGCGACCGGCGCTGATCACCCGGCCAGAGACGTCCGAGGAGGCGGGCGTGGGAAGATGGGCGGGTGCCGCCGTCCCCCACCATCACGCCGGTGCTCGTGGCCGAGCTGCTCGTCGAGGGCGAGCGGTGGCCGGTCTACGTGCACATCATCGACCACCCGGACGGGCGCGTGCTGGTCGACACCGGCATGACGGAACTGCGCCCGGAGGTGGCCGACATGGATCCGCACCTGACTCCACTGACCGGCCAGGACGTCGACCTTGGCGGCATCGACGTCGTCGTCAACACGCACCTGCACTTCGACCACTGCGGCGGCAACCACCTCTTCGCCGGGAGGCCGATCTACGTCCAGCGCCGGGAGCTCGACGACGCGCGCGGCGAGGGCTACACGATCCCCGAGTGGGTCGATGCGCCCGGCGTGCACTACACGCCGGTCGACGGGGAGCTCGAGCTGCTCCCGGGACTCCGGCTCGTCCCTGCGCCGGGCCACTCGGCCGGCATGCAGGTGGTTGTCGTCGAGACGGACGGGCGGCCGATCGTCATCGGCGGCGACGTGGCGGTCAGCCACCGCGAGCTTGACGAACCGAGCACCGAAGGGCAGCTGCGGGTGCGCGCGCTCGACCCTGAGCTGGTCTGGCTCACGCACAAGCACGAGCCGTGGCGGCGCAGCACGGCGTGAGCCTCTCGGACTCACGGTGTGGGCAGCTCGACCCGATACGTGAACCATGGATGACCAGCGAGCGAACGTCGGTGACCACGGAGCCGTCGCCGCCGGCGTGATCGTCGCGTACTGGCTGGCGGACGGCTACGTGATCGGCCTGCCGGTGGCGGCGCTGGCTGCGACGTGGAACCCGCTGATCGTGTTCCTTGGGGCGCTGGCCATCGTCATCTCGATCAACCTGGCGGCATGCCGCTGGATCAATACGGCGTGGAGCAGTTGGGCGAACGGCAGCAGCGGCGCTCGGATCGAACGGCAGCTGGACAGGGTGCGACCGACGCGGGTTGGCAGGGCGGCGACGCGGTGGATCTCCAGCGACTCGGACGTGCGGTACGCGGCCGCGGCGGCGCTGACCTGCGCGATCGTCGCGGTCACGCTCGGGCGGTCGGTCGGCGGCCGTCCGCTGAGCACTCGTCGCGTCCGCCTGGCGGCGGTGAGCTACGCCCTCTTCTCCGTCGGCCTGTTCACGATGGCCGGTATCGTGGGAGGCGAGGCACTCAGCGCGCTGTCACGCTAGGCGACGCGGCAGAAGCACGACGCTGTGATCGGCACGCTGGCCTGGGCGACCGCCGCGTCCAGCTGCGGCCGGATCGTCTCGGCCTCGTCGCAGCGGCCGAGCAGGTGCAGGCATTCGTGGTAGCCGTGCAGGCTCCAGACGTTGTTGGGATGCTGGCAGGGCCGCCGCAGCGCGTCGTCCAGACCGAGGTCGGCCCGGTACACGGACGCCGCCTCCTCGACATGTCCCTGCTCGAGAAGGAGTGCGCCCAGCGCATGACGTGCCGGCTGCATCCAGCCCCATGGCTCGTCGTAGAGCAGATTGTCATCGCGCTCGACCGCCTGGCGCAAGTGATCGAAGGCCTGATCATGGTTCCCGCGACGGTACTCGATCTCCCCATCGAGCATCCGCTCTGCCACGCCCATGATGTCGCGGCACGGGTTGTTGAACAGGTACCGGCTCTCGGGCAGCCGCTCGTACGCCCGCACGAACAGTTCGCGCTCGCGACCCGCCGACTCGACGTCACCGCCGGCCGCGTGTGCGACTCCCTTGGCGTAGTGCGTGAGCGTGGTCGTGGTGGCGTAGAGCACCGGATCGTCGGGCAGGGGCTCGTCGATCAGCTGCTGCCACCGCCCGAAGCGAATGAGGACGTGGAGCCGCATCGACACGAACGCCTCGGCCCAGTCCGCCATCGGGGGCACCTCGATCCGCAGCACGTCAGGGGTCAGCGTCGCGGCCATCTCCGCGGCGGCTTCCAGGGCGGGCTCCGGCCGCCCCTGGAACATGGCGCCGTAGATCTTGAAGTGGTGGTTGTGGCAGCGATACAGCGTGTAGAAGTTGAGCGGGCCCTCCCGCTCCAGGAACTTGCGGTCGGCCTCGATCGCCGCCTCGTTGCTCGTGATGACGTCGCCGTAGCGGCCGCAGAGCACGTCGATGTGGGTGGGCATGTGGCGCAGGTGCCCGGCGTCGGGCACCAGCTCGCGCAGCTGGTCGGCAGCCGGCAGCGCCTGCTCGGGATGCGGCGACATCTCCATCGTGTGGAGGTACAGGTGGAGGAGGCCGGGATGCGGTTCGTCCGAGCGCGCCATCGCGCGCTCGAGCACGTCAAGCGCCTCGGTCGTGTCGGCTCCCTCGGCCGGCTCGCCGGTGTCGAGGTTCCAGAGCTGCCAGGGAGTGCGGCAGATCAGCGCCTCCGCGAACAGCGCGGCGACGTCGGCGTCGTCGCCGTGCCTGCCGTACACCTCGCGCATGGCGGCGGCGTAGGCGCTGCTCCACGGCGCGCATTCCTCGGGTGGAGTGTCCTCGGGGAACCGCGCCGCGAGCGCTCCGATCAGCGACCGCTCCGCCTCCGAGCAGGCCCCGGCCAGCTCGCCGGCCCGGGCCACCGCCACGTGCGCGCTCCCGACCGAGTCGATCAGCTCCTGCGGCTCGAACGCCTCCCAGTCCTTGTTGTAGTTCGGACCGATCGCATATGCCTGGCCCCAGTAGGCCATCGCGCACGATGGGTCGGCAGCCGCCGCCCGCGCGAAGCACCGCAGCCCTTCCTCGTGGTTGAAGCCGTAGCACCACAGCAGGCCGCGGTCGAACCAGGCCTGCGCCGCGGCCGAGCTGCTCGTGACCGGGAACGAGTGGGAGCCCAGGTCGTAGTCGTAGTCCGGGTCCGGCACCACCGAACGATTCTCACACAGGCTCGCCTCGGACGCGAGTCGACGTCGATTCTGATCGTCACCCGCCCGGTTCACAACGCCGCAGGTTGGCCGATCGCGGTCAGCACGACCTCGTGGAGCCCGCGAATGCAGCTGATGACCTCGTCCACGGCGACGAATCCAAGTGATTCGTACAACGTCCGGCCGGCAGGAGTTGACAGCAGGATGGACTCGGTGGTCTCGGCAGTCCAGAGCCCGTCCAGCGCCGCCGAGAGCAGCTGACGCCCAGCACCGCGACGCTGGTGGCGCTCGGGCGTCATCATTTCGATCACGCCCAGCGTCTTGACGCTGCGGCACAGCCACACGGCGCTGATCGCCTCGTCGCAGTCCCATGCCAGCCACACCTGCGCGGTGCCGTTCCGGTATGCCGCCTCGATCGTTGCCGACAGCAGCGCGGGGTCGATGTGATGTGCCTGCGCGGTGACGCTGACGGCCGAGCCGATCTGGGAGGGCGTCGCCGGTGCGATGCGAAACGGTCCCGGGATCGGAGCCGGGGCGACGCGGGTGCGCATCAGCGGCTCCCGGGTTGCGACGATCTCGAAGCCATCCGCCACCAGTGGCGCGCGAACGTCGTGGCCGACCAGCTCCGACGTGAACACCAGTGCAGGGAGGTCACCGAGCACCGCAAGCAGCGCCTCGGCGCTTGCCCTCGTCGCGGTCGGCGCCAACCCACACACGTTCAGCTCGCCGTTTCGTACCCCCGAAAGCGCGGCGAACCGGCCGTCACCGTGCCGTGCGCGATCCGGCTGAGCCGCCGCATAGAAGCGCATCTCCAGCTCCGCGAATACGTTCCAGATGTCCGCCATCCAGCGATCATCGCACCTGGTGCACCCCCGGGCCGGCAGCCAGGAGCCCATCCCATTTGCGGCATCGGACCGCTGCCGGTGATCGTGAGGGCGGGGATCGTGTTGGACGCGACGAGCACGAGTATGCCCAGCCCGAACAGGATCGCGGCCCAATCCGCGCCGGGACGCCATGGGACGGTCTTCTCAATCGCGATCAATCCCGCGACAATCGCCATCCAGATGATGCTCGCGACACCGAGCGCCGACAACCGCCGATGCAATGTCGCGGGTCAGATCGCGTCAGCAGACGGCCGGGATGGTCAGCCTGGTCACCAGCGCTGGGGCCGTGAGACACTTCGCCAGTGGAGCCAGAGACCCGCTATGTCCGCAATGGCGGTACGGCGATCGCCTATCAGGTGCTCGGAAGCGGCGACACCGACCTCGTCTACGTCCCCGACTACATGTCGAACCTCGTCTTCGCGTGGCAGTACCCACGCTGGCGCGACTTCTACCTGCGCCTGGCGCGATCGTTTCGGCTGATCCTGTTCGACAAGCGCGGCACCGGGCTGTCCGATCACGGCGGCCAGTTCGCGACGCTGGAGACACGGATGGAGGACCTGCATGCCGTGCTCGACGCCGCCGGGTCGCAGAAGGCGGTCATCCTCGCCTCGCACGAGGGGTGCGGGATGGCGGCGCTGTTCGCCGCGACCTACCCGGAGCGTGCGCGCGCCCTCGCGTTGTTCCATCCGGCCGTGCGCGGGCTTGTCGCCGACGACCCCGACGTCGCCGCGGCGCAGCTCCGTGATCTCCGGGATCGATGGGGCACCCAGGAGTTCGCGGACGAGCTCCTCCGCGACCTCTGCCAGACGCTCTATGCGTCGGAGGAGGAGCGGCGGCTGTTCGCCAACTACCTGCGAGTGGGCGCCAGCCCCGCCGTCGCGTACGCGCTGAACCGGGCGTTCGACGAGACCGACCTGAGCGACCTGCTGCCCGCCGTGCGCGTGCCCGCACTGGTGCTCTACCGCGCTCTCGAGCGCGAACCCGCCATCGAGGTTGCCAACCGCATCCCCGGCGCTCAGGCAACGCAGGTCAGCGGCAGCGACTACCTGCAGATCTTCCTCACCCCGGAGCTCGTTGACGAGATCGAGCGGTTCGTGGCCGGGGTTGCGCCGCCGTCCGTGCCGGAGCGGGTGCTGGCGACCGTGATGTTCACCGACATCGTCGGCTCCACCGAACACGTGGCGGCGCTCGGAGACGCAGGGTGGCGCGACCTGATCGCCCGGCACGACGCGCTCGTTCGGCGGGAGTTGAGCAGGTTCCACGGCACGGAGCAGAACACGGCCGGAGACGGCTTCTTCGCCTCCTTCGACGGACCCGCGCGGGCGATCCGGTGTGCCGAGGCGATCATCGACGGGCTCGGGCCGCTCGGCCTGCACACGCGTGTGGGCATTCACGTGGGCGAGTGCGAGCTCCACGACGGCAAGCTGGGCGGGATCGCGGTGGTCGTCGGCGCCCGCATCGGAGCACTCGCCGGCCCGTCCCAGGTGCTCGTCTCACAGACCGTGAAGGATCTCGTGGCCGGCTCCGGCCTGGCCTTCGACGACCGGGGCGAGCATGAGCTCAAGGGCGTCCCCGACCGGTGTCGCCTCCACGCCGTGGTGAGTCCCGGCTCCTGAGCGTCCGTCTCAGCGCCGGGCGGCGAACACGAGGAACTCGTGGTCGGGCGTGGGCGGCCCGCCGTCGTAGCCGCCGCTGACGTGAACATCGGAGAAGCCCGCCCGCTCGAGCAGCATCAGCAGCTCGTCGCGGAGGTACATCCGCATCGAGAGCTGGTGCGTCTCGGTCGCGACCACGTCCTCGCCGCGGAACCGGCGCGCGCAGATCTCCATGGTGACGGACTGGTCGAGCGGGTCGATGGCCAGCGCGCGGGTGCGCAGCTCGATGGAGCTGCCGTCGGCGGCGTCCCGGCGCATGCCCTCCGCCGGGTACTGCTCCGGGAGAGCGGCACGGCCGTCCGCCGTCCACCGGCCCCACATGCGTGCGTCCGCGTACGGTGCCTCGTTGTCGAGCAGCAGCGTCCCGCCCGGCTCGAGCGCGTCGTGGAAGCAGCGCAGCGCCTGCTCGTCCTGGGCGCGGCTGCTGCCGAGGCCGAACACGCCGCAGGCGACGATGGTGCGGTACCGGCGCGGCGGGTCGAGCTCGTGCAGGCGCCGGTGGAGCAGCGTCGGCGCGTGTCCCTGCGCCGACGCCCGCGCCCGGCAGCGCTCCAGCATGTCGGCGGACGCATCGCAGCCGTCGACGTCGTAGCCGGAGTCAAGCCACGGTACGAGCAACCGGCCGGCGCCACATCCGGCGTCGAGTGCCGGCTGGCCGCGCTCGACGAGCCGTCCGAAGTAGTCGATCTCGGGCCCGTCGGTGTTGAACTCCGCCCACCAGTCGGCGATCAGGCCGTGGTGCCAGGTCTGCGGCTCGGCCATCAGCCCGGCCCTACCGGGGCATCGGTCGCGGCCCCCAACGCCACGAGCCTCGCTCGCACCCGCCGCGCCGAGACGAGGTTCCCCTTCTGCTCGTAGAGGCGGAGTGCCTGTTCGAGTGCTGCGGCTGCGTCGTCGGCCCTCCCCCCGAGCAGGAGCACCTCCGCGAGGTCGGCGGTCGCATCGCCCTGACCGTTCAGGAAGTCGGTCTCACGACTGATCGCCACCGCCTCGGCTGCGAGCCGCTCGGCCTCGTCGTGGTCTCCGGCCCGTGCGAGCAGCTTGGCCTTCACCTGCCGCCAGAAGATCTGTGTGAACGCGTCCTCGGTCGCGCCGATCTCCACCGCCCGGTTGACCCATGCGTCGGCCTCCTCGAGCCGCTCGTCATACCGCCGCTCAGGCGCACTCCGTACGGCCACCGGCCGGTATGCGGCCACCGGGTCGGCCTTGCCCTTCAGCTCGAAGGGCGCCACCGGCTCGACGTCGACAGCGTCCTCCACCAGCGCCAGCGTCGGGGCACCGATCAGCACCTCACCGGGTCGGGCGGCCTGCTCCAGCCGCGCCGCCGTGTTCATCACATCCCCCAACAGCACGGCATCGTCCTCGCCGACGACCACCTCGCCGGTCGACACCCCTGTTCGCGCCTCCAGCTCCACACCCCACTGGGCGAGGAGCGATCCGTTCAACTCACCCAGCCGCGCGTGCATCTCGCTCGCCGCGCGCAGGGCGCGAAGCGCGTCGTCCTCGTGCAGCTGAGGAACGCCGAACACCGCCACGACCGCATCGCCGATGAACTTGTCCACGCGGCCACCGTGTCCCTCCACCGCAGCGCGCATCTCGTCGAAGTACCGCCCCATCACTCGGCGCAGCGCCTCCGGATCGAGGCGCTCCCCAGCGGCGTCGATCCGACCACGTCACAGAACACCGCCGTCACGACCTTGCGCACCTCGCGAGCGTACTCGGCCGTCGGCGCGAGCGGCGCCGCGCACTGCCCGCAGAACTTGTTCGTCTCCGGGTTCGCGTGGCCGCACTGGGCGCAGATCATCACCCGCCGAGTCTACGACCTCGCTGCCGGCGCCGAGCACGCGGCGTGCCTGCGGGCCGGTCGGCATCGGATACGCGATGGCGCGCAGGCGGGCTGCGACAGGTTCGAGGAACTCCTCGCCACGCTCGCGTGGCCCTGGGTCGGACGCCGGCCGCCCGCTGGTAGCATCGCCCCATGGGCACCGCGGCATGGAGCGTGTACGACGAGGGCTACCTGCAGGCCTACCGGTGGTCCGGCTCGCTGGCCGCTGGTGCAGCGCTGCCTCAGGAGGCGACGGCGCTGCCGCTGGGCCCGAGCGAGATCGCCCATGCCCACCTGGCGCCGGTCGGCGTGTTCGGCTACTTCGGTGAGCAGAAGGAGTACCGGCGCTCGTTCCTGCTGGTGGGCGGGCCCGTCGGGCTGGCCCTCACCGGCGCCGCCAGCTATGCGCACAACCAGTCGAAGAAGGCGGAGGCGAGCCGCGCGGCGGTCCCGAAGTGGCACGCGCTGGGCAGCGCCGACCTGGTGATGACGAACCAGCGGCTCGCGATCACGCTGAACGGTCAGCTGGAGTCGCTGTGGTACGCGGAGGCCGGCCCGCTCACCCCGACCATCGGCAACGGCGGCATCCCCGCCGTCCAGCTGCAGCCGTCGAGCATGCCGCTGCTGCGACTCGAGTCCGCGTACGCGCCGGTGCTCTACGTGTTCGTGCACCACCTGGTCGACGGGCGGCCGCCAGGCGTCCCGGTGCCCGACGGCGTGCTCGACCGGGCCCGGGCGCAGGGCAGGCTGTAACCCTGGGCGGCCCGACGCCGGGTGGCGACGCGATCCGAGACGCTCAGCGAGTGGCGTGCGCGGGCTCTCCGCAGGCTGGGAGATGTGGGACGCGGTCATCATGGAGCAGCTGGGCCCGGTCGGCGCGGCGATGATCGAGCGTCTCGACATCGCCGATGACCAGCAGCATCTCGACATCGCCTCGGCACCGGCAAGCCGGGGCTGACCGTTGCCAGACTCGCGCCGAGAGGACACGTCGTTCTCACCGACCTCGCGGCGGAGATGCTCGACGTCGCTACGCGACGTTGCCGAGTGGGACGTCGGTGTCGACCTGGTGACGCGATCGCCGACGGAGTACTGGGAGATGATCAGCGAGCGCGTCTGCCTCGCGGTCGCGGCGCTTCAGCGGGTCGACGCACCGGCGCGGGACCGGATCGCGAACGCCGTCACCGCCGAGGCCGGCGTGTATGCACACGACGGCGAGGTGCGGATCCCGGGCATGGCCCGCTGCATCGTCGGCACGAGGTAGCGACCGGCTCCGGCGCTCCGTGCGCCCGTGGTACTAGACGGCGTCTTCCGGCTTCCCGGGCAGGCGCCGCGTGAACCAGAACGAGATCACCGCCAGGAAGGCGACGGCGAGCATCGACGTCTTCAGGGCGTCGAGCTGCGCGCCGGCGTAGTCGTCGGTGACCGTGGTCGCGTCGGCCGACGAGAGCCCGGCGTCGCGGAGGCTCTTGTACGCCTGGTCGGTCGTGACGATCGCGATGCCGGTCTCGGTGGCCTTCGAGATCTGCGCCTTGACCTCCGGCGGCACGGCCGGGTTGTGCTGGATCCGGTCGTTGAACCCGTTCAGCAGACCGAGCAGCAGCACCGAGCCGATCAGCGCGGTGCCGAGCGACGCGCCGAGGTTCTGCGCCGTCCCCTGGAGCCCGCCGGCCTCGTTCGTATCCTCCGGCGGCGCCGAGGACATGATCACGTTGCCGAGCTGCGACATCAGCAGCCCGGCGCCGATCCCGAAGAAGACGAGCGACACCGCGAAGGCGGTGCCGTTCAGGGTCACGTCGATCGTCCCCACGAGCACGAGCGCGGCGATCGCCATCGCGCCGAGGCCGACCTGGACGACGGTCCGCGGCCCGCGTCGCGCCGCCGCCTTCGGCCCGGCCAGTGCAGCGGCCAGCATCGAGATCGACATCGGGAAGAGGCGCTTCCCCGTCTCGAACGCGTCGAAGCCGAGCACGACCTGGAGGTACACCGGCAGCACGAAGAACGTGCCCATCACGATCAGCTGCTGCGCGGCCAGTGAGGAGAGGCCGCCGCGCAGCGGCTCGATCTTCGAGCAGCGTGCGGTTCAGCAGCGTGCTCTTGCCGAGCCGCTCGCGGCGCTCCTCCCAGGCGAAGAAGCAGCCCATCACGACCAGGCCGCCCATGATCAGGAACGGCACCAGCGAGAACCCGAGCGGCGTGATCTCGTGGCCGCTGATCGTCGGCGCCGCGATCGGCTTGATCCAGCCCCAGGTGCTGCTCTTGAGGATCCCGAACACGATCATGCCCAGTGCCACCGCCGAGAGCGCCGCGCCGCCGTAGTCCAGCGCCGGAGGATGCGCGGGCTTGGGCGCGCGCTTCATCATCCGGTGAACGGCCAGCACCGCGATCACCACCACGACCTCGCCGACGAAGACGTACCGCCAGCTCCAGGTCGTGGTCACGTAGCCGCCGATCAGCGGGCCGGCCGCGATCGCCGCGCCCGCGGCGCCGCCGATCATCGAGTAGGCGAAGGCGCGCTCCTTGCCCTCGTAGTTCGCGGCGGTCAGTGCCGCGATCGCCGGGATCACCAGCACCGCGCCGAGCCCCTCGATCCCCGACCAGCCGATCAGCAGTACGGTGAGGTTCGGGCTGAGCGCGGTGCTCAGCGAGCCGAGCCCGTACACCGCCAACCCCAGCCCGAACGCTCGATCGCGGCCGAGGATGTCACCGAGCTTCGCGCCGACCAGCATGAACGCCGCCATCACCAGCGTGTACATCGTGATGGCGCTCTGCACGCCGGTGACCGTCGTGTGCAGGTCTGCCACGATCTGTGAGATCGAGACGTTCATCACGCTCGAGTCGAGCACCATGATGAACTGGGCCGACGCCAGGATGATCAAGGGAAGCCACTTGCGCATCCGGCGACTCTAGGGCATCGAGCCGACGACCCTGCCGGACATGCGGCACCGCCGGCGGGCCCCATCCGAGTTCCGGTTCAGCCTTCGGGGATGTCGGCGCTGAACGCCCAGATGTGGCCGTCCGGGTCGAGGAACCCCGCGTTGCGCACGCCCCAGGGGCGGTCGACGGGACCGTAGGCGATGGTGACGCCGCGCTCCGCGAGCTCGGCGCAGAGCGCGTCAGCATCGTCCACGAAGACCGCCAGCTGAACGCTTGCCCCCGAGCCGGAGTCCGCAAGGGGCACCTGCCCGAGCAGCTCGTCCTCGGCCTCGGACAGCGTGAGCAGCCGCAGGAAGACGTTGTCGAACTTGAAGATGACCGTGCCCTCCTTGTCCTCGACCGCGGCGACCCCGAACACGCGCTCGTAGAACTCCTTCGAACGCTCCTGGTCTGCGACGAAGAGCGTGACAACGTTCACGGCCGTCAGCGATTGCGCCATCTCGTCGAACCTCCATGTCATCGGGCAGGATCCTGCCTCCGAAGGGATAGACGATCCATCCGGCCTCGACTCATCGCTGTTGCCTGACCGGCTGCCGGGGAGCCGGGTGCTGTAGGTTGGATCGACCCCAAGCACAGAGGAGCACGCTCATGAGCATCCTTGTCCGCTTCACCCCCGTTGGCCTGACGGCCGCCACGTACGACTCGACGATGACCCAGATCGAGGCATCCGGCCCGTTCCCTCCCGACGGCCTCGAGTATCACCTGTGCTTCGGGACGGACGGCGACCTCCGCGTCAGCGAGGTCTGGGACTCGCCGGAGCAGCTGATGGCGTTCGGTGAGCGGTTGATGCCGATCCTGTCAGGTGCCGGGATCGAGTTCTCAGGCGAGCCGGAGATCCTCCCGGTGCACAACGTCATCAGCCGCTAGACCGGCTGATCGCGGTTGTCTGCCAGGTCCTTGCGCGCTCGGACATAAAGTGATATCTGTTTGATATCAGTTTAGAGGCCGTCCCTCAGGAGGGATCATGAGCCAGTCCGCGCAGCCGTACAGCGGCCCCCAGGCAGCCCCCGCCGACCACGCCGGAGGCCGCGTCGAGATCCATGAGCGGCGGGCGTGGTCGGTCAACGGCTGGTTCGGCGTACTCGTCGCCGCGGCCTGCGTCGCGGCCGCGTACGAGCTCGTCCAGGATGGGCATTCCGTCATCGCCATCGCGCCGGGCATCGTGGCCATCGTCATCCTCGCGTCGCTGGTGATCGTCCAGCCCGGAGAGACCAAGGTCGTCCGGTTCTTCGGCAGCTACGTCGGCACCGTGCGCGGCGCCGGCTTCTCCTGGATCCTGCCGCTCACCGACCGGCACACCGTCAGCGTCCGCGTCCGGAACTTCGAGACGAACCACCTGAAGGTCAACGACGCCGACGGCAACCCGGTCGAGATCGCAGCCATCGTCGTCTGGCAGGTCGACGACACCGCGCGCGCCCTCTACGCGGTCGACGACTACCTCAACTTCGTGCGGGTCCAGGCCGAGTCGGCCCTGCGCCACGTCGCGACCACGCATCCCTACGACAACCCCGCAGACACCGGCCTCTCGCTGCGCGGCTCGACCGACGTCGTCGCCGGCGAGCTCGCCCGGGAGGTGGCCCAGCGCGTCGCCATCGCCGGCCTGGAGGTCGTCGAGGTGCGCATCAGCCACCTCGCCTACGCGTCGGAGATCGCCCAGGCGATGCTGCGCAGGCAGCAGGCCAACGCGATCGTCGCGGCCCGCGCTCGCCTCGTCGACGGAGCGGTGGGGATGGTCGAGCTCGCTCTCGACCGGCTGAGCGAGCGCGGCATCGTCGACCTGGACGAGGAACGGAAGGCCGCGATGGTCAGCAACCTGATGGTCGTGCTGTGCGCCGACCAGCCGGCCTCGCCGGTCGTCAACACCGGCACCCTCTACTCGTAGCCCGTGGCGGAGCGCAAGCAGGTCCTGCTGCGGATCGACCCGGCCGTGCACGACGCCCTCACCCGCTGGGCGGGCGACGAGTTCCGCAGCCTGAACGCCCACATCGAGATGCTGCTGCGGCGGCACCTCGATGACGCCGGGCGCATGCCGCGGCGGGCGCAGCCCCTGCCCAGGCGCGGCCGGCCGCCGGCCGCGTAGATCCGGCTCCGCCCGGGTAAGCTCGGGGCACCGTTCGCGTATCCAGGAGGAGCACATGACGAAGGCAAGCTCGGCCACCGATCAGTCAGCGTCCGCGCAGATCGACGAGCGGATCGCCGAGCTCGCGGACTGGCGCGGAGACACCCTGAGCCGGATGCGCGGGCTCATCAAGGAGGCGGACGGAGACGTCGTCGAGGAGTGGAAGTGGGCCAAGGCGACCAATCCCGGCACCCCGGTCTGGTCGCACGACGGCATCATCTGCACCGGCGAGTCCTACAAGGAGGTCGTCAAGCTGACCTTCATGAAGGGCGCGTCGCTGGAGGACCCGCACAAGCTCTTCAACTCGAGCCTCGACGGCAACGCCCGCCGCGCGATCGACATCAGGGAGGGCGAGGAGGTGGACGCGGCCGCGTTCAAGACGCTTGATCCGCGCCGCCGTCGCCCTCAACACCGGGACGTAGCCCGGCACCGGCCGTGGGACGGGGCGGCACGCGCCGCCCCGTCACGGTCCGGTCAGATCCCGAGGATCTGCTTCTTCTTGGCCTGGAACTCCTCTTCGGTGATCAGGCCCTGGCCCTTCAGCGCGGCGTACTTCTGGATCTGCGCCGCGTCGTCCATCTCGGCCGGCGGCGGTGCCGGGGCGGCGGCCACCGGCGCCGGCATCGGCGCGGCCTGCGGCGGCGGCGCCTCGTACTGCGCCTCCTGCTGCGCTTCCGCGCTTCGCTGCGCGCTCTTCGCGCCCATGTGCGCCGCCCCGCCCGCGATCACGGCGGTTCGCGAGTAGCCCGGGCCCTCGTCGTCGTCTCATCTCCGCACTCCTTCCGGCCTCAGACCTCGGCCTGCTCCAGCGCCCACTCGCGCGCAGTTTGGACAACCTCGTGCGGAACGCGCTCGAACGCCACCAGCATCCCGCCGGCGTCGCGCATCGCCTGCGCGACCGAGCGCGCCCACACGTTCTCCCACACCAGCACCGCGGCCGACGAGTCGGGCTCGAGGGCCGCGGCCACGCCCATCAGGTCGTCGTCGTTGAAGAGGCCGCCGACCACGAGACCCGCGTCCGCGAGGGCCTCGACGACGTCCGGGTCGAGCTGCGTCACCTCGACCGCCGCGGTGTCCCCGTCGGAGTCCTTGGTGACGAACGCGGCGTCGATGACGCGGATCGTGCCGTCGTCGACGAGCTTGCGGATCGCCGGCCCGATGTCGCCCTCTGAACTGGTTCCCGGGAAACGCGATGACCGCGAAGTCAACCGGTCCGATCTCGTCCATGATGCTGTCCCTTCGTCGGAATCAGACCGATTGTCCCACGCGGACCCGTGCGCTGCAGCGGTCACCGGGTAGGGTTGGTGGGTGACGTCGCCGCTGGTGCTCACCCGGGAGCAGATCCTGGGCTTCCGGCGCCGGGTCGGCGCCCTCGACGAGCGGCTTCCCGCCGGGCCCGCCTCGCTCCGGCAGGCCGCCTGGGCCGGCCTTCAGGACAGCATGCCGCGGGCGGCGGTGCTCTCGATCCACGCGCGGATCGAAGGCGCCGAGCCGACCAGCTGGGAGGACCCGTCGCTCGTCCAGCTGTGGGGGCCGCGCTACCAGGTCTACGTCGTCGCGGCGCCCGACCTCGCGCTGTTCTCGCTGGGCAGGCTGCCCGACGACGCGAAGGGACGGACGCGAGCGGAGGACGCGGCCGCCACCCTCCACGCCCACCTCGGCGGCGGAAGGATGGGGTACGGACAGGCGGGCGATGCGCTCGGCGTCAACGCCAACTCACTGCGGTACGGCGCGACGACCGGCACCATCCTGATCCGCTGGGAGGGCGCCCGCCAGCCGCTGGTGTGGACGGTGCCGCGGCCGGACGTCGACCCGATCGAGGCCCGGCTCGAGCTGGCCCGCAGACACCTGCACGTCGTCGGCCCCTCCACCGCCGACTCGTTCGCCAAGTGGGCCGGCGTCCCGGCGCGGGCCGGAGCCGCGGCGTTCGCGTCGCTGGGCGACTCGCTGGTCCCGGTGCGGACGCCGCTCGGCGACGCCTGGCTGCTCGCGGCGGACGAGCCCGCCGTCCGCGCCGATCCCGGCCCGGCGGCGCCGGCCCGGCTGCTGCCGAGCGGCGACACCTACTACCTGCTCTGGGGCGAGGATCGCGCCCTGCTCGTGCCGGACGCCGCCGCCCGCGCCGAGCTGTGGACGTCGCGCGTGTGGCCCGGCGCGATCCTGCTCGGCGGCGAGGTGCGGGGGACGTGGCGGCGCGCGCACGACGTCGTGACGGCGCAGGCATGGGGCCGGTTCTCGGCGGCCGAGCGTCAGGCGGTCGAGACGGAGGCGGCGTCGCTGCCGCTCCCCGGGCTCGACCGGCCGATCAGCGTCCAGTGGACGAGCTGACCACCGCAAGGGCTCCGAGGTTCGCCGACGAGACCGGCAATCGTGCGACGATCCGGCAATGGCACGGGTCGTCCGCCTCGTCACCACCGCCGATCTGGTCAGCGACGGCGAGGTGTTCCGCGCGTCGGCGCTGCACGAAGCCGAGCTCGAGGACGGCAGCCGGATCGTGCTGCTGGACGACCGCGGCTGGTCGGCGAGCCCGGGTGGGCCGGTCCCGCTGGACGAGGTCGTGTTCACCGCGCGCACCGTTGTCGGCCCCGACGAGCCGTACGAGGATCGCACGTTCGACGACATGGCCGCGGGTCACTGGGCGACCCTGGCCGCGACGCTGCGCGCAGCCGGCGTCGATGCCGGCCCGGCGGCGCTCGCCCAGCTTCCCCACGACGTCGTGCTGACCGACGCCCTCCGCGAGCGCACGACCTGAGCGAGGTGTGTCGCGCCACCGCCGCCGTCGCCAGCCGGGAGTACGATCGCTGGATGAAGACGACGGCCGTTGTCTCCCTGCTCGCCGCCACCCTGGCCGTGACGGGGTGCGGCTCCGGCAGCATGGGCACCGCCACGGGCGGCTCGACCCCAGGCACGGGCGCGGCGGCACCCAGCGCGAGGAACCTGGCGGTCGATGCGGCCGTGCGGAGCCAGCTGGTCGCCGCCGGCGCAGCGCTGCACCACCTGAAGAGCGCCGACTACACGGGCCTGGTCAAGGGCGAGACGTTCTACGCGTACGTCCCCTCGACGAAGACGTTCTGGGCGGGCGCGGGCCTGGTCGCCAGCCCGAGCTCGACCCGCGCCCAGGTCGGGGATCAGGACGACGGCGCCTTCCTCGACTTCGAGCGCCGTGCGGACGGCACCTGGCATGCCTACCCTGCCGGCATCCCCGGCAGCACGCAGTTCACCTGCGCGGTGGCGATCCCCGCCTCGGTGCTGGCGGTCTGGGGCTGGCCCAGCGGCACCTGCCACCCGCCCGCCTGACGCCGCGCTACCGTCGCGGTGATGAGCGAGCTGTTCGCCCCCGAAGCGCACGAGGCGACGGCCGGCGAGCCGTGGAGCGAGGCGGCCGCCCGCGCCGCCATCGCCGAGATCGCCGCGGACGCCGAGGACGCGTTCGACCCGGACGGCCTCTGGCGGTCCCACCCGCTCGACGAGGACGGCGAGCCGCTGCCGCCGGTCAAGGGGCTCTACCTGGGCGCGGGCGGCGTGATCTGGGCACTGGACGCGCTGCGGCGCCTGGACGCCATCGAGCTGCGGCGCGACTGGGCGGACGTCGCGACCGGCCTGCTCGACCGTTACGCCGCCGACCCCGACCTGCCGGAGTGGACCGACGGCAAGCCGGTGCCGTCGCTGCTCGCCGGCGAGTCCGGTCTGCTGCTGGCCGCGCACCGCCTCTCCCCTGCGCCGTGGCAGGCCGACCGGATGGTGGAGGCCGTCCGCGCGAATGCGCAGAACCCGACGCGCGAGCTGCTGTGGGGCTCGCCGGGAACGATGCTGGCCGCACAGTTGCTGTACGAGGAGACCGGCGACGCGCGGCTGGCCGATGCCTGGCAGGAGTCGGCGGACTGGCTGTGGGACGAGTGGCGCGGCGACTTGTGGCGGCAGGAGATGTACGGCTCGGTGGTGCACTACGTCGGTCCCGGACACGGCTTCGCCGGGAACGTCCACGTGCTGGCCCGCGGCGACCTGCTCGACGCGGAGCGGCGGGCCGAGCTCGAGCGCCGCGCCCTCGCCACGCTGGCGTCGTTCGCCGAACGCGACGGCAACCTCGCCCAGTGGCAGCCCACCCTGGAGCCGTCGCGGCGGCCGCAGGCACGGCGCACCCAGTGGTGCCACGGCGCCCCCGGGATGGTCATCTCGTTCGCCACGATCGTGCCGGACGACGCGGAACTGACCGACCTGCTGGTCGCCGGCGGCGAGCTGACCTGGACGGCGGGCCCGCTGACCAAGGGCCCCGGGCTCTGCCACGGCACGGCCGGGAACGGGTACGCCTTCCTCAAGCTGCTCGACCGCACCGGCGACGAGCGCTGGCTGGAGCGCGCCCGCGCCTTCGCGATGCACGCGGCCGCGCAGGTGCGCCGGGCACGGTCCGAGTACGGCATGGGCCGCCACAACCTCTTCACCGGCGACATCGGCGTCGCGCTCTACCTGCAGGCGTGCATCGACGTGGCGCCCGCGATGCCGATCGTCGACTGGTTCTGAGCGGTACGCTGCGGATGATGCTGACCAACCGCTCCGCGCCCCCGGCGACCATCACGCCGGTGCTGATCTACCCGGACGTCCGCGCCGCCGTCGCCTGGCTGGAGACCGCGCTCGGCTTCGAGGAGCGGGTGCGGATCGGCGAGGACCACCGGGCGCAGATGCGGGCGGGCGAGGACGGCGCCATCGTCGTCGCCGACGTCCGCCGCGACCACGTGGCACCGTCCGGCGGGGTGGTCACGCAGATGATCAAGGTACGCGTTGCCGACGTCGACGCCGCCTTCGCCCGCGCCCGAGACGCCGGCGGCGCCGTGCTCGAGGAGCCCTTCACCCACATGTACGGCGAGCGTTCGTGCGTGGTCGCGGATCCCTTCGGCCACCGCTGGGAGCTGACCCAGACCGTGCGCGACGTCCACCCCGACGAGTGGGGCGGCCTCAGTTTCGGCACCTGGTGACCCGCGTCGTCCGCGGGCCTGCCGATAGGCTTGCGGGGTTGGGATGGGCGAGGTGACTCAAGGACGGTGAGCCGGTCGTGCTGACAGCGGACGAGATCGCGAGCGTCGGGATCTTCGCGGACCTGAGCGAGGCCGAGCGCGAGCGCCTGTCCCGGATCGCCGCCGACGTCCGTCTCTCACCCGGCGAGTACGCGATCCACGCCGGCGACGAGCGGGCGCTGTACGCCGTCCTGGAGGGGCGGATCGAGACGCTCAACGTCGTGGACGGGATCGAGCGGGTGGTCGGCGGGCGGGTGGCCGGGCACCTGATCGGCGAGGTGCCGATCGCGCTGGGCACGACCTTCCCGTTCAGCTTTCGCGCGGCCGAGCCGACGCGGCTGATGCGGCTGGCCGCCGCCGACTACCACGCGGTCGTCTCGACCTCGCCGGACGTCGGCGTCAAGCTGGGCGAGCTGGCGCGCGAGCGGATCGGCGGCCTCCAGGGCATCACCGCCGACCAGCCGCCGCCGCGCGCGATCGTCGTCGGCCCGCGCTGGGATCCCTCGTGCGCCCAGCTGCGCCGCTTCCTCGACCGCAACCAGGTCACGTTCCGCTGGATCACCACCGAGACCCCCGACGCCGAGGAGCTGTGGGGCGGCCCGCTGCCCGCCGAGGAGGACTGCCCGGTCATCCGACTGGTCAACGGCAAGACCGTGATCCGCCCGCAGATGAGCCGCGTCGCCGACCTGCTCGGTCTGGACACCGAGCCGTCGGAGGCCGAGTACGACACGGTCATCATCGGCGCCGGCCCGGCCGGGCTCGCCGCGGCGGTGTACGGCGCGTCGGAGGGCCTGCGCACCATCGTCGTCGAGCGCGAGGCGCCCGGCGGCCAGGCCGGCACGTCGTCGCGCATCGAGAACTATCTCGGCTTCCCGTCCGGCGTCTCCGGCGACGAGCTGGCCAGCCGTGCGCTCCAGCAGGCCCGCCGGCTGGGCGCAGAGATCCTGGTCACCCGGTCGGTCACCCGCATCGACGTCGCCAACCGCCAGGTGCACCTCGACGGCGGCGACGTGCTGCGCGCCCGCACCGTGATCCTCGCCTGCGGCGTGACGTGGCGGCACCTGCCGATCGAAGGGTTCGATCGGCTGGTCGGCAAGGGCATCTCCTACGGCGCCGCCCGGAGCGAGGCGTCGAGCTCACACGGCATGGACGTGCACATCGTCGGCGCGGGCAACTCGGCCGGTCAGGCGGCGCTGTTCTTCGCCAACTACGCGCGCAGCGTGTCGATCCTGTGCCGCAGCGAGCAGCTGGAGAAGAGCATGTCGCGCTACCTGGTCGATCAGATCGCGAACCGGCCCTCGATCGGCGTCCACGTCCAGCACCAGGTCGTTGCCGTGCACGGCGACACCTCCTTGCAGGCGATCGAGGTGGCGGACGGCGCGACCGGCGAGACGCGGACGGTGGACTCGGGCGCGCTCTTCATCTTCATCGGAGCGAACGCCGAGACCGGCTGGCTGCCGCCCGAGATCGCGCTCGACCCGCGCGGCTACGTGCTGACCGGCTCCGACGTGCCGGACGAGGCCTGGCCGGAAGACGACCGCGATCCGTTCCTGCTGGAGACCAGCGTCCCCGGCATCTTCGCCTGCGGCGACGTTCGCTACGGCCCCGTCAAGCGGGTCGCGGCGGCGGTCGGCGAGGGCAGCATGGCGATCGCCTTCGTCCACCAGCACCTGCGCGCCATGTCCACCTGACCGCCGGCCGATGAGTTCTCAGCGGCGCGGCCGTCCTACCTACGACAACCCGCGAGAGGAGCGCACCATGACCACGACGGCGAGCAGGATCGGCCAGATCAGCCTGGTCATCATCCCGTCAACCGACCAGGACCGCGCGATCGCGTTCTACGAGTCGCTCGGCTTCGAGAAGCGCACCGACGTCGCCTTCGGCGGCCAGTACCGGTGGGTGGAGGTCTACCCGCCGGGCGGCACGACCGGCATCGCGCTGGCGCCGCCCCGGCCGCAGGATCCGACGTCGATGGAGACCGGCATCACGCTCACCACCGACGACATCGACGCCACGCACGCCGAGCTGCGCTCGCTGGAGGTGGACGTGGACGCCGAGGTGTCGCGGATGGGCGACCCGGTGCCGCCCATGTTCTGGTTCCGCGACCCGGACGGCAACTCGCTGATGATCGTCCAGACCGCCTGAGCGCAGACGGGGCGGCGCGGGGCCGGTCCGTCACGACCGGTCACACAGGGCGCACGCCTTCTGCACATGGCCGTTGCCCGGGGTCTGGCACGGTGCCAGACCCCGTGCCCGACACCACCCCAATCCCCATGGTTGAGCCGATCCTGGCCGGCCGGATTGGTCACGCCTTCGACAACGGACCGTCACGGAACTCCGGATCGGCTGTGATCGGGGCCCGGCACGGTGCCAGACCCGGTGCCGGACACCGCTGCCGCTCCTTCGGAGCTAGTACTCCTCGTGCTGCGGGAGGTCGTCGGTGATCTCGAACCACGGCGCCTTGGAGCCGGCGAAGATGTGCGCCGTCGGCCGCAGGCTCGGCTCGTCCACCAGCGTGCCCAGCGTGACGTGGACGTAGGCGCCGTCGCGGACGATCGAGAAGAGCAGCGAGCCGCACGCCGCGCAGCGGGTGTCGTTGAGGTCGTCGTCGCCGACGATCAGCAGCGCGTCGCCGCCGTCGGTGACCTCGAGCCGGTCGCGCTCGATCCCGCCGAACGGCTTGAACGCCGAGCCGGTCGCCGCGCGGCAGTTCGAGCAGTGGCAGTTGAGCGCGTAGCGGAAGTCGTCCGCGACCCGATAGCGCACCGCCCCGCAGTAGCACCTGCCCGTGAGCGTGCGCGTGGTCTCGCCGTGCTGGTCGTCCATCGGGCTCCTCTCGTCTGCGGGTCGGCTCCGATCACGGTAGCGTCCCGGCGATGGAGCCCCTGGCGGACGCGATCGACGAGCTGGCCCGGTCGTCCGGGTTCTCCGGGGTCGTCCGCATCGATCGCGGCGGCGGCACCGAAGTGGCCCGCGCGTACGGGGAGGCCGACCGCGCGCACGGCATCGCCAACACCGTCGGGACGCGGTTCGCGATGGCCAGCGGCAGCAAGGGCCTGACCGCCCTCGCCGTCGTCAGCCTGATCGAGGACGGCACGCTCGCCCTGACCACGCCGGCCCGGGAGGTGCTCGGCTCCGATCTGCCGCTGATCGCCGACGACGTGACGGTCGAGCACCTGCTGGCCCATCGCTCGGGCATCGGCGACTACCTGGACGAGAGTGACGGCCGCGAGATCACCGACTACGTGATGCCCGTGCCGGTGCACGAGCTGGAGGCGACCGAGGACTACCTGGCGGTGCTCGGCGGCCACACCACGGCGTTCCCGGCCGGCGAGCGGTTCGCCTACTGCAACGGGGGCTTCGTCGTGCTCGCGCTGATCGCCGAGCGGGCCTCCGGCGTCCCGTTCCACGATCTGGTCGCCGCGCGCGTGTGCGAGCCGGCGGGCATGCGCCAGACGGCGTACCTGCGATCCGACGAGCTGCCCGGGGACGCGGCGCTCGGGTACCTGACCCGGGACGAGCCGCGCACCAACGTCCTGCACCTGCCGGTGCGGGGAAGCGGCGACGGCGGGGCGTACACGACGGCCGCCGACCTCGGCGCGCTGTGGTCGGCGCTCTTCGCCGGGCGGATCGTCTCGCCCGCGTGGGTGGCCGAGATGGCGCGGCCGCGAAGCGACGACACGCATGAGGAGAAGCGCTACGGCCTCGGCCTCTGGCTTGCCTCCTCGGGCGACGCCGTGATGCTGGAGGGCTATGACGCCGGCGTCTCGCTGCGCAGCGTCCACGACCCCGGATCCGGTGACACGTGGACGGTGATCGCGAACTTCAGCGACGGGGCCTGGCCACTGGTCGAGCTGCTGGAGGAGCGGGCAGCCGGGTCCTGACCGGCTCGGCTATCGTCGGTGCCGTGCCGGTTCCCGATCGGCGGCGGCTGCGGGCCGACTGCGAGCGATGCGTCGCGCTGTGCTGCGTGGCGCCGCCCTTCGCCGCGTCCACGGACTTCGCGATCGACAAGCCGGCCGGCCACCCGTGCCCCAACCTGTCGGGCGACCACCGCTGCACGATCCACGACGCGCTCCGTGCGCGCGGCTTCCCCGGCTGTGCCGCCTACGACTGCTTCGGCGCCGGCCAGCAGGTCGCGCAGGTGACGTGCGCCGGGACGGACTGGCGCAGCGACCCGGTCGCCGGCCGGCGGATGTTCGACGTGTTCGCGGTCATGCGCCGGCTCCACCAGATGCTCTGGTACCTGGCCGAGGCGCTGGAGCTGGAGGAGGCCGCGGCGCTGCAGCCCGAGCTGCTCGCAGCGGCGGAGGAGACCGGCCGGATGACGGCGCTGCCGGCCGACGCGGTGCTCGGCCTCGACGCCGAGGAGCACCGCGACGCCGTCGACGCGCTGCTCGAGCGGGCCAGCAGGCTCGCCCGGTCGGCGGCCGGGGGCGAGCCGCGCGACCTGCGTGGCGCCCGGCTGATCGAGGCCGACCTGACCGCGACCCCGCTGCGCGGCGCCGACCTGCGCGGTGCGGTGCTCCTGGGGGCGACGATGGTGGGCGCCGACCTGGCGCTCGCGGATCTGATCGGCGCCGACCTCCGCGCCGCCGACCTGTCCGGTGCCGATCTCTCCCACAGCATCTTCCTGACGCAGGCTCAGATCGCCGCCGCGCGTGGCAACAACGCGACGCGGATTCCACCTGCCCTGACACGTCCGGCGTACTGGCCGGTCTGAACAGGAGTACATTGTGGTGGCAAGGATCGTCCTTGCCACCAGTCAAGGGAGGGGTCATGGCGATCACAACGCCCGAGCAGGGTCAGCAGGACACGTCGCCGATCGAGGTACCGCACCTCAGCGTCGCCGAGCGGGTGGCGCGCGGGCGCGCGGCGCGCGCCGAGGTGCCGCGGTCGAGCCATGGCGCATTCGAGCCCCTTCCCCACCGCCCGGACCCGATCGACCTGCTCGAGCGGCAGGCCGAGGCCCGCGTGCCCGAGCTCGTCCCGATCCGGTACGGCCGGATGTCGGTCTCGCCGTTCACGTTCTACCGTGGCGGCGCGCTGATCATGGCTTCCGACCTGGCCGCCACACCCCGCTCCGGCTTCCGCGTCCAGGTGTGCGGGGATGCCCACCTCTCCAACTTCGGCGTGTTCGGCTCGCCCGAGCGCCGCCTCGTGTTCGACCTGAACGACTTCGACGAGACCCAGCCCGGGCCGTGGGAGTGGGACGTCAAGCGGCTGGCCGCAAGCCTGGCCGTCGTCGGCCGCAACAACGGCTTCGACGTGGCCGAGCGCGACACCGTGATCCGCGCCGCTGCGCGCAGCTACCGGGAGGCGGTGCGGCGCTTCGCCAAGATGCCGAACCTCGCCGTCTGGTACAGCCGGCTCGAGGTCGAGGAACAGCTCGACCGTGTCCGCACCCAGCTCGATACGAAGCGGTTGAAGCGGCTCGAGCGCGACCTGGCGAAGGCGCGCACGAAGGACAGCACGCACGCCGCCGCCAAGCTGACCCACCTGGTGGACGGCGAGCCGCGCATCGTCAGCGAGCCGCCGCTGATCGTGCCGGTCGAGGAGCTCTTCCCCGGCCATGGCGGCGAGGAGATCATCAACGAGATCCACTCGCTGATCCGCGCCTACCGATCGTCGCTCCAGCCCGACCGGCGGGTGCTGCTCGAGGAGTACCGGTTCGTCCACCTCGCCCGCAAGGTCGTCGGCGTCGGCAGCGTCGGGACGCGCGCCTGGATCGCGCTCTTCGCGGGCCTGGACGAGCAGGACCCCCTGCTGCTGCAGTTCAAGGAGGCGCCACCGTCGGTGCTCGAGGAGTTCGTCGGTTCGAGCGGCTACGAGAACAACGGACAGCGCGTGGTCGCCGGTCAGCACCTGATGCAGTCGAGCAGCGACATCTTTCTCGGCTGGCAGCGCGTGATCGGCCCGGACGGCGTCCAGCGCGACTTCTACGGCCGCCAGTTGAAGGACTGGAAGGGCTCGCTCGATCCCGAGGCGATGGTGCCGGACGGCATGGCGCTCTACGGCCAGCTGTGCGGCTGGACGCTGGCGCGGGCGCACTCCCGTTCGGGCGACCGCGTTGCCATCGCCGCCTACCTGGGCGGCGGCGACGTGTTCGACCGGGCGATCGTCGAGTTCGCCGAGAGCTACGCCGAACAGAACGAGCGTGACTACAAGGCGTTCACCGACGCGATCGCGTCGGGCCGGATCGAGGCGCAGACCGGGCTGTAGTCGACGTGCAGGACGTGCCGCTCGACGACGGCCGCTGGGGCCGGGCGGTGACATCACGCGCACCTGATCCTCGGACCAGTATCGTGGGACGATGCTGATCGGGGATCGCGTGAGGCTGCGGATGGTGCGCGAGCAGGACCTGGAGCCGCTCTATGCGCACAACGTCGATCTCGCCGCTCGGGGACCGTACTACACGATCGACGTGCCCTCCCTGTCGACGATGCGGCTCGACTTCGCTGCACACGGCTTCTGGGAGGATGAGGCAGGAACGCTCCTCGTCGTCGACGAGGACGACGCGCTGCTGGGAGTCCTCCTCTTCTTCCGGCGCGTCACCTACCCCCACTGGGACTCGTACGAGCTCGCGTACCGGCTGTTCGACCACGGCACGCACGGCAAGGGCGTGATGACCGAGGCGCTCGGCCTGATGGTGGACTACCTCTTCGCCACGCACCCTGTGAACCGGCTCGAGGTCGTGATCGCGCCCGAGAACGTTGCCTCGATCCGCGTCGCCGAGAAGTGCGGCTTCCAGCACGAGGGTCGCGCCCGGGGGGCGTTCCGGCTCCGCGGCGTCGCCCGTGACGTGGAGGTGATGGCGCGCCTTCGCGACGACCCTCCGGTCCAGAGGGCAACGACCTGAGGCGACAAGGCTAGGCCGGAAGCGCCTCGATCCACGAGAGCCTGCCGCCCGGCACGATCCGCTCGAGGACGAAGCCGCCGTCGGCGAGCAGCGCCTCCCACTGCTCGGCGGTCCGCTCACGGGCGCCGAACAGCACAAGCATGTGCAGGTCGAGCAGCTTGCCGAAGTCAGGCTCGGCGCCGGGCAGGATCACGGCCTCGAACAGCAGCAGCCGGCCGCCCGCCGGCATCGCCCGCCTGCAGCCGCGAAGGATCCGCGCCGCGTCCTCGTCATCCCAGTCGTGGAGGATGCTGGCGAGGATGTAGATGTCGCCGCCGGCGGGCACCTCCGCGAAGAAGTCGCCGCCGACCACCTCCACGCGGTCATCGAGGCCTGCCGCACGGATCCAGCGCACCGCGCCGCCGACGACCGCCGGCCGGTCGAAGACGATCCCGCGGAGCCCCGGGTGCGCCGTCAGCACGCGCTCGACCAACAGGCCGTTGCCGCCGCCGACATCGACGATGGTGCCCTGCTCCGGCCAGTCGTAGAGCGGCAGCGCCGGCTCGAGCAGCGCGGTCGTCCGCCGCCGCATGTGGTCGTCGAAGCGCGCCCCCAGCTCCGGGTTCTCGCCCAGCCACGAGAACATGTCCTGCCCGAAGTACGCCGGGAACGCCGCCTCGCCCGTGTACAGCGTGTGCTCCGCCGCCGCCCACGCGTGCAGCTCGAAGGACTTGAACGCCGCGAGCCCGGCCACCCCACCCGGCGCGTCCGGCAGCAGCAGCCGCCCCGCATCGCTCAGCCTGTAGCGCCCGTCGTCGCAGGGCTCGAACACGCCGCGGCTGGCGAGGGCGCGCACGATGCGGGCGACGGTGGCGCCGTGCGTCCCCGTCTCGGACGCCACCTCCTCGGCCGTGCGCTCGTCGTGGCCGAACGCGGCGATGACGCCACCCTCCATCAGCAGGCGGGTCAGTAGCGGCGTCCAGAAGTCGATCAGGTCGGTCGCACGTGCGACGGCGTCGTCCATCCCTGGATCCGGCCGCTCGCTCATGCCGGGTCGAGACGCCGGCGGATCAGGTCGCGGATGAACGGGTTGATCCGGTCGTGCGCGTGGCCGTACCAGGAGCCGTGGCCCATCCCCTCCAGCCGGTGCAGCTCGGCGCCGGGGATCAGGCCGGCCAGCTCCTCGGCGTCCTGCGGCGGCGCCTGGATGTCCTCGGAGAACGAGATGACGTGGAAGGGGACGGCCACGCCGGGCAGGCGGTCGCGCTGGTCGAACCGCAGCGACGCCTCCCACTGGGGGATCAGCGACTCCTCGTTCTCGCCCGAGTCCATCCACTCCAGCATCAGCGCGCGCAGCTTCGGCCACAGATCACGGTCGCCCAGCACATGGGCCGGATACAGCATCGGCGCGTAGTGGGCGACGCCCATCATGCCGTCCAGCCGGCCGCCGGCGCGGCGAAACTCGATCTCGGCCTCCTGGAAGTCCCAGCCCCAGCCGGTGCTGTGCGCGCCGCTGCCCATGACGACGGCGCAGCGCAGCAGGTCGGGCCGCTCGATCGCGAGCTCCTGGATGATCGCCGAGCCGAACGAGCTGCCGACGACCGCCACCGGCGGCTCGCAGACGGCCTCGATCAGCTCGGCCAGATCACGCGCGAAGTCCGCCATCGGCCACGGCATCGGACGGTCGCTGTTCGTCTGGCCGATGCCGCGGTTGTCGTACGTCGTGTTGCGGAACTCCGGCTCGAAGAACGGGGTCTGGAACAGCTGCCAGTCCCGCCCTGCGGTCCCCCCGCCGCCGACCCAGACGATGTCCGGCCCCTCGCCCAGCTGTTCGTAGAAGATCTCAGCTTCGCTCGCCCGCAGGTGCGGCATCCCCCGTCCCCTTCCGGTCTCCCTCTCCAGGCGGCCGGATGCTACCCCGCCATGGTTGTGTGGTCGCCCGACCGGTGGGGTACGATCGCGGTGCGCCGGCTCCTGGCGGCGAGACGTGACGACTCGCAGGAGGTTGTATCGATGAGGCGCACGACACATCCCGGCACCATGCTCGCGCTGGCCGTGGCCATCCTGGCCCTGCTGGCGGCGAGCGCTTGCGGCGGCTCGTCGTCCTCGGCCTCGGACAAGGCCAAGCAACAGGCGTGTGACGCCCGGTCCGACATCCAGACGCAGATCACGACGCTTGCCAACCTCCCGCTCAACATCGACTCGGTTGACAAGGCGAAGAGCGCGCTGACCGCGATCCAGACCGATCTGAACACGATCAAGGATGCCGCGCCCAAGGTGGGAGGCGACCTCCAGAAGCAGCTGGAGACGGCCAACGACACGTTCGTCAACGCCGTCCAGACCGTGGTCTCCAACATCTCGACCGCGACCGACCTGACGTCGGTCGCCAGCAGCCTGACGGCCGCGGCGGGCCAGCTCCAGACCGCCTACCGCCAGGCGTTCGGCGACATCAGCTGTTAGTCGCGGCGGCCCGCTGCCGCTCGGCCCTGGCGAGCACCCGCGACCCGCGCAGGTAGCGCTGCAGCCGCGAGGGCTCGCCCAGCCGCCGGCTGCGGGCGGCGTTGTCGTCCAGATCGGCGGCCTTGACGATCCGGGCGAGGTCTCCCGCGGTGCCCTCGGGCTCCGCGATCCGCCGCACGTGAGCCATGTAGGGCACGCCCTGCTCGCGAGTGAGCAGCTCGACCGCGGCCACGACCTCGGGCCGGAAGCCCTCGGCCCTGAGCGACTCGAGCGTGACGCCGCGTTCGGCCTCGACCGTGTCGTGGAGCAGCGCCACCGTCACCGCCGGCCGGTGCAGCCGGTGTCGGCGCGTCCGCTCGTCCACCAGCGCGGCCACGCGCTCGACGTGGAGCAGGTGCGGGTCGCCGTCGCGGTCGATCTGGTCGGCGTGCACCCGGATGGCGAGGTTCCGTGCGTCCTCGATCACGCCGGACAGGGTAGTGGAGCGCGACGACGGCGGCCGGGGCGCCCTTCAGCCCGCGGTGACGGCGGCGCCGCACGCGTCCGCTCCGCGGCCCGCCACCGCCGCGCGCCAGCCGTCCAGCAGGCCCGCGGTCAGGTGCGCCATCGCCAGGGCGGCCGTCGGCCCCAGGTGCAGGCCGTCGGATGAGACATCGCCGCGGGGGTAGACGCGGTTCCAGTCGCCGACGATCGCATTCGGGAACCGGCCGAGGACGCTGCGCATCAGCCGGTTGTCGTCGGTGTAATAGCTGCGCACCTCCGCTGTCGTCAGCCACATGACGAGCTGCGAGGCGCGCAGCGCCCGCAGGATCTCGTCCACGTGCGTCTCGTAGGCATCGGGCTGGCCTCCGTCGTTGGCGCCCAGCTGGATCACCACCGCGTCGCGGTAGGCGGCGGGGTCGGCGTCCACCAGCGCCAGCCCGTCCGGCGTCGGCCGGCTCACCTGCGCGTTCACGTCCACCTGCCACGCGGGCCGCAGCGCCGCCTGGATCTCGGGCTTCGCGCCCAGCATGATCGAGTCGCCGATGAACGACGCCCGCGGGCCTGCGGTCGCCGGTAGGGCGAGCAGTCGGTCGATCCGTGCGCCCCGGCGCATCCAGACCAGCGAGGGGTCGGCCGCGGCGTCGTAGATGGCGAGCGACCCGGACGCACCGAGCTCCCGTGCGACCGGCGGCAACGCCGGCACCCGCACCGCGTACGGTCCGCCCAGGAACCGCCGCTCGCCCACCCGGACGACCGGCACCGCCGCCGGCCCGGCCGCGGCGCAGGTGTAGGCGATCAGCTCGCCGGGCGGCACGCACGACCCACCCGCGCGGAATACGGTCACCGACGGCGCGCCGCCGGGCTGCGCGCATGCTGCGGAGGCGGAGCTCGAGGGCGCTGCACCGGTGCCGCCCGCGGAGGAGGCCGATCCGCCATGGCAGCCGGCCGCGATGGCGGCGACTGCGACGACGGCTGCGAGCAGCGGGCGGGACAGGGCTGAGCCTCGCTGCCTAACGCAGCTCGTCCACGGCCGCCGCGAACACCTCGGTGTGGCGGTCGACGTCCGCGGCCGTGGTCTGCGGGCACATCAGCGCCATGTTGTGGAACGGCGTGATCAGCACGTCGCGGTTCATCAGGTAAAGGTGCATGTAGGCGTCGAGTTCGGGATCGGCCGCGGCGGCGGACTCGCCGCCGGTGTGCGGCGGCTCGGGGCAGAAGCGGTACTCGGCGCGAGCGCCCAGCTGCACGATGTTCCAGGGCATCTGCCGGGACGCCAGCACGTCCTCGACTCCGGCCGTGAACCGCTCCGCCAGCGGGATCATGTGTGCGTACGCGCCGGCGGTCAGCACCTCGCCCAGCGTCGCCCGGGCGGCGGCCAGGGAGAGGGCGTTGCCCGCCAGGGTGCCGCCGACGCCGCCGGTGTCCTCGAGGTCGGCATCGAGCCCGAGCACGGCGTCGGCGATGTCGCGGGTGAGGCCGTAGGCCCCGATCGGCACGCCGCCGGCGATCGACTTGCCCACCGTGAGAACATCGGGATCCAGCCCGTGCGCGGCGGTGTAGCCGCCGGGGCCGCTGCTCATCGTGTGGGTCTCGTCGATCACCAGCAGGGTGCCGGTGCGGCGGGTCAGGTCGCGCAGGGCGTCGTGGAAGCCGGGGTCGGGGAGCACGATGCCGATGTTGGTGAGGGCGGGCTCGGCCAGCACGCAGGCGACCAGCTCGGTGTCGAGCTCGTGCCGGAGGGCATCGATGTCGTTGAACTCGACGACGGCGGTGGTGTCGGTGGGATCGACCGCGGGACCGACGTTGCCCGCCCGGGCGCGGGGCTCGCCGTCCTCCAGCGTGATGAACGTCTCGTCGACCGAGCCGTGGTAGCAGTAGTTGAAGACCAGCACCCGGGGGCGCCGCGTGAGGGCGCGGGCCATGCGCAGCACCCAGCGGTTGGCGTCGGTCGCCGTCAGGGCGAACTGCCAGGCGTCCAGGCCGAAGCGGCGCTGCAGCTCCTCGCCCACCCAGGCGGCGTCGTCGGTTGGCAGCATGGTCGTGGTGCCGCGGCGGATCTGCCGCTCGACGGCTCGGGCGGTCGGCTCCGGTGCGTGGCCGGCCATCGCGCCGGTGTCGCCCAGGCAGAAATCGACGTAGGTGTGGCCGTCGACGTCGGTGATCGACGCCCCGTGCGCCTCGTCGAAGAAGAGCGGGAACCCGCCGGCCCACATCGTCATCCAGCTCATCGGCACGCCTCCCAGCAGCGAGCGGCCGGTCTGCTCGAACAGCGCCGCGCTGCGCGGGTTGCGCTCGGCGAACGCGCCGCGCTCGCGCTCGATCAACTCGCCGAGCCGGGTGCGGTCGATGACGGTCGTGGCCTCCATTGGTCCCTCCTGCCGGTGACCCGCCGAGGTTAGCGGAGCGGCCCACCGGACTCCGGTACCGACTCCGGCACGGAACCCGGCACCTCTGTGACAGTTCGGGCCACAGTCACGCCGGCCGTCACATTCGACGGTTCGGCTCAACCAGGCCGTCGTTCGTGCCGGATCCGCGACGACGTGTCACGGCACCCGCCGTTCCTCACCACGTATTGGAAGTCCTCCGGCACCGAGTCTGGCACCGAGCCAGAGTCGGTGCCGGGCTCCGTGCCCGGTACGGTGCCGGACACCAGGAAGGTCAGGCGGCGCGGACGCGGGCCGCGTCCACCAGCTCGCGGAACGGCTCGAGGAAGCGCTCGTCACGGCGCCACTGCAGCTCGTTGTGCCACTGGAGGCCGACCGCCCAGCCCTGGCCGTCGCAGCGCTCCACCGCCTCAACCACGCCGTCGGCGGCACGGGCGGTGACGCGCAGGCGGCTCCCGGTCTCGGCGACGCTCTGGTGGTGGAACGAGTTGACGCGCCGCGGCCCGTCGCCCAGCCAGCGGTCGACGGCCGAGCCCGGCACCGCCTCGACGTCGTGCCAGTGGTCGCCGGGCGGCTCCAGCCCGAGCTCGCGCCAGCGGTTGCGGTGCGCCACCGGCTCGGGCACCATCGTGGCGACGTCCTGCACCAGCGAGCCGCCGTCGGCCACCGCCATCACCTGCGCGCCCCGGCAGAAGCCGAGCACCGGCATCCCCCGGTCGTACGCCAGCCGGGTGAGCCCGATCTCGAACTCGTCCTGGATGTCCAGGAACGGCTTGGTCAGCTCGTGCTGCTCGTGGCCGTACATGCGCGGATGCACGTCGGCGCCGCCGCACAGCTGCAGCCCGTCGATCATCCCCACCAGCTCGTCCAGCAGCTCGGCCGGCGTCGACCGCGGCAGCACCAGCGGCACCGCCCCGAACCGCAGCAGCGGCTCGCGCAGCGCCGCCTCGACATCGGGCAGCAGCGGATCCTGCAGCTCGATCGTGTAGCCGATGACGGGACGCCGTGCCATCTACGGTCGGCGATTGTAGTCTTCACCGGATGCTCGTCGTGTGCGAAGGGGATGGACGCGCGCGGGGGCTCGCCCATGGCGAGCAGCTGCGCGACCAGATTGCGGAGGCACTGGAGCGGCTGGCCGAGTCCACCGCCCGGCGCACGGGCGGCCCCGCCTCAGACCACATCGCCGCGTTCCTGGGCGCGACCGACTTCCTGCCCGCGATCGCCCGCCACGCCCCCGACCTGCTGGACGAGATGCGCGGCATCGCCGAGGGGGCGAACGCCGACGGCGACGCGATCCTCGCCCACAACCTGATGGACGAGGAGTGGTGGTTCTCGGAGCGGCGCGAGAGCCGCGCCGCCTGCAGCCTGCTCGCCGTCGCCGCACGCGACGGCCGTCCCGCACTGGCGGCCCAGACCATGGACCTCCCCTCCTCGATGGACGGCGGCCAGGTGCTGCTGCGGATCCGCCCCGAGGCGGGGCCGGACGCACTCGTGCTCAGCGCCGCGGGGATGATCGGCCTGTGCGGCGCCAACGCGGCCGGCCTCGGCGTCTGCGTCAACGCGCTCTCGATGCTCCGCCACTCCCCGACCGGGCTGCCGGTCGCCTTCGTCACCCGCAGCCTGCTGGCCCAGCCCACGCTGGCCGCTGCGGAGGCCGTTCTGACCAGCATCCCCCACGCCTCCGGCCAGCACTATGCGCTGACCCAGGGCGATGCGGTGGCGGGCTACGAGTGCTCCGCGGGCGGCGCCGTGCCCGTCGGCGGGGACGACCGGCTCTGGCACACCAACCACCCGCTCGCCACCGAGGACATCGACGAGGAGCTGGCCGACGACGGCCCGGCCCACGCCAACAGCGTCGCCCGGCAGCGGCTGCTCGACCGAGAGGCGCCCGAGGCAGAGAGCCTCGATGACTGCCGGCGCATCCTCGAGGACCGCTCCGCGCCGATCTGCGCGCACGCGACCCCCGAGGTGCCGTGGCTGACGTTCGGCTCGGTGGCGTTCGAGCTGGGCGATCCACCGCGGGCGGCCGTCGCCCTGGGGCCGGCTGATGAGACGCCCTGGCAGGAGCTCGCCGTCTGACACGAATCAACTGATTCGTTCACAGACCTTTAACGACTCAAACGATTCGAGTTCTGCTAGCCTGGGAGGATGGGTGGCCTCCACGACCCCCGGTTCGGGCATGCCGCCTGCGGGCTGGGGGCGCTGGTGCGGCCTGGGCGGCTCCGGCGACCACGAGCTGGTCGAACGGGCGCTGCTCGCCCTCGCCAACCTCGAGCACCGCGGCGCCACCGGCGCCGACCCGGAGACGGGCGACGGCGCCGGGATCCTGACCGCCCTCCCCCACCGCCTGCTGCGCGACGTCTTCGCCGCCGAGCGGCTGGGCGAGCTCCCCGAGCCGGGCGCGTACGCCGTCGGCATGGTGTTCCTGCCGCGCGACCCCGATCGCCGCCTGCGCTGCGAGGAGCTGGCGGTGCGGATCTGCGCCGAGGAGGGGCATCGCGCGCTCGGCTGGCGCGACGTGCCCGTGCGGCCCGACGCGATCGGCCCGGTGGCGCGGGCCTCGGAGCCGGTCACGCGGCAGCTCTTCGTCGAGTGCCGCGGCGGCGACCAGGACGCCTTCGAGCGCGCGCTCTACGTGATCCGCCGGCGGGTGGAGCTGGCCGCGGCCGCGGCGGGCGTGCCCGAGGCCGAGTTCATCTTCATCAGCCTCTCCTCGCGGCGGATCGTCCACAAGGGCCTGCTGCGGGCCGGCCAGCTCGCGGCCTACTACCCCGAGCTCAACGACCCGCGCTACACCAGCCCACTGGCGCTCGTCCACTCCCGCTTCTCGACCAACACGCTGGGCACCTGGGACCTCGCCCACCCGTTCGGCCTTCTCGCCCACAACGGCGAGATCAACACCGTCCGCGGCAACGGCAACTGGCTCTCGGCGCGCGAGCCGCAGCTCTCCAGCGATCTGTTCGGCCGCGATCTGCAGAAGCTGTTCCCGATCGCGGACGAGCGCTGGTCGGACTCGGCCAAGCTGGACGCGGCGGTGGAGCTGCTGGTGCTGGGCGGCCGGTCGCTGCCCCACGCCCTCTCCATGCTGGTGCCGGCGGCGTGGACCGACCCCACCCTCGACCTGCCTGACGAGGTGCGTGCGTTCTACGAGTACCACGCCGCCCTGGTCGAGCCGTGGGACGGGCCGGCGGCGCTGGTGGCGAGCGACGGGCTGCGGGTGGTGGCCGCGCTCGACCGCAACGGCCTGCGGCCGCTGCGCTACGAGCGGAGCCGCGACGGCCTCGCCGTGATCGCCTCCGAGGTGGGCGTCGCCGGGGCCGACCGCGCCGGCGTGGTCGAGTCCGACCGGATCGGCCCCGGCGGCATGCTCGTGCTGGATCCGGCGAGCGGCCGCGTCGAACGGGGCGAGGAGACGCGCCGCGCCCTGGCGGCGCGCCGCCCGTACCGGGCCTGGCTGCGCGAGCACCGGGTGCTGCTGGAGGACGTCCCTGCGGCCGAACCGGCCCCGCTCGACGCCGACACGGCCCGGCGGCTGGCCGTCGCGTTCGGCCACACCGAGGAGGAGCAGGGGCTGGTGCGAGCGATGGCCGAGACCGGCTCCGAGCCGGCCGGCTCGATGGGCGACGACACGCCGCTCGCGGCCCTCTCGCTCCGGCCGCGGCCGCTGTCCGCCCACTTCAAGCAACACTTCGCCCAGGTCACGAACCCGCCGATCGACCCCCAGCGCGAGGCGCTGGTGATGAGCCTGCGCACCTCGATCGGCGCGATCGGCAACCTGCTGGGCGAGCGCCCCGAGGACTGCCGGCGAGTCGAGGTGCCGAGCCCGGTGCTGGACGGCGCCCAGATGGCGCGGCTGCGGGAGCTGGACGCCGACTTCGGGGTGACGACGCTCTCCACCGTCTACCGCCTGGACGAGGGCGCCAGGGGGATGGAGCTCGCGATCGACGCGCTGCGCCGCGCCGCCTCGCGCGCGGTCTGGGGCGGCAGCTCGATCCTCGTGCTGAGCGACCGCGGCGTGGACGCCGAGCACGCGCCGCTGCCCAGCCTGCTGGCAACGGCCGCGGTGCACTCGCACCTGGTGCGCGAGGGGGCGCGGGCGATGTGCGGCCTGGTCGTCGAGTCGGGGGAGCCGCGGGAGACGATGCACCACGCCCTGCTGCTCGGCTACGGCGCCGCCGCGGTGCACCCCTACCTGGTGCTGGACGGCCTCGGCCCGGCGGGGCGGCGCCGGTACCTGGGAGCGGTCGCGGGCGGCCTGCTCAAGGTGTGCTCGAAGATGGGGATCTCGACCATCCAGAGCTACCGGGGCGCGCAGATCTTCGAAGCCGTCGGCCTCGACCGCAGCCTGGTCGCGCGCTACTTCCCGGGCACGGTCTCCCGGGTCGGCGGGCTGGGCGTGGCCGAGCTGCACGGCCGGGTCGCCGCGCTGCACGCGCGCGCATTCGGGCCGGAGCCGGCCGTCGAGCACGGCGGCGAGTACCGCCACCGGCTCGGCGGGGAGCGGCACGCCTGGGATCCGGAGGCGATCGTCCGGCTCCAGCGGGCGGTGCGGGACGACAGCCGGGCGACGTTCGCCGCCTACGTCGAGCACGTGGACGCCGCCGGCCGCACCGCGTCGATCCGCGGCCTGCTGGAGCCGGTCGCGGCCGGCCCGGCCGTGCCGCTGGATGAGGTGGAGCCGTCCGCCGCGATCGTCCACCGGTTCGCCACCGGCGCGATGAGCCTGGGATCGATCTCGGTCGAGGCCCACGAGACGCTGGCGATCGCGATGAACAGGATCGGCGGGCGGTCGAACACGGGCGAGGGCGGCGAGGATGCCGCCCGCTCGCTGCCGGGCGCGGGCGGCGACCTGCGCCGGTCGGCGATCAAGCAGGTCGCGTCCGGCCGCTTCGGCGTCACCGCCGCCTATCTGGCCGACGCCGACCAGCTCCAGATCAAGATCGCCCAGGGGGCGAAGCCCGGCGAGGGCGGCCAGCTGCCGGGCCACAAGGTCGACGCGCGGATCGCGGCGCTGCGCCACTCGACGCCTGGCGTGGGACTGATCTCGCCCCCGCCCCACCACGACATCTACTCGATCGAGGACCTGGCGCAGCTGATCCACGATCTGCGCTGCGCGAACCCGGCCGCCGAGGTCTCGGTCAAGTTGGTCGCGGAGGCCGGCGTCGGCACGGTCGCCGCCGGTGTTGCCAAGGCGGGCGCCGACCACATCGTCATCTCCGGCCACGACGGCGGCACGGGCGCATCGCCGCTCTCGTCGATCAAGCACGCCGGCCTGCCCTGGGAGCTGGGGCTGGCCGAGACGCAGCAGGTGCTGGCGGCGAACGGGCTGCGCGAGCGCGTCCGCCTCCAGGTCGACGGCGGCCTGCGCACGCCCCGCGACCTGCTGGTCGGCGCGCTGCTGGGCGCCGACGAGTTCGCGTTCTCGACCGCACCGCTGGTCGCGGCCGGCTGCGTGATGATGCGCGTCTGCCACCTGAACACGTGTCCGGTCGGGATCGCGACGCAGGATCCCGAGCTGCGGCGCCGGTTCACCGGCACGCCCGAGCACATCGTCCGCTTCATGCTGTTTCTGGCCGAGGGGCTGCGCGAGCGGCTCGCCGGCCTGGGCGCGCGCTCCCTGGACGAGCTGATCGGCCACGCGGAGCTGCTCCGCCAGCACGCGGCGCCGGCCGGCCTCGACCTCTCGGCGCTGCTCCAGCCGGCGGCCGGGACGGGCGCCGCTGGCAGGCGCAGCTGGTCGCCACCCACCGCCGACGGCGAGCTGGTCGCGCGGGCTGCGCCCGCGCTGGCCGGGGCCGCCCCGGTGCGCATCGCCGCTTCGGTCGCCAACACCGACCGCAGCGTCGGCGCGCTGCTCGCCGGCGAGATCGCCCGCCGCCGGGGCGCGGCCGGGCTGCCCGACGGCTCGATCGTGCTCGATCTGGACGGCGTCGGCGGCCAGAGCTTCGGCGCCTGGGCGCCGGGCGGGCTCGAGCTGCGGCTGGACGGGCCGTGCAACGACGGAGCGGGCAAGGGCCTCTCCGGCGGGCGGCTGGTCGTGCGCGGCCCGGAGGACGGCGTCGCCGCCGGCAACACGGCGCTGTACGGCGCCACCTCGGGCGAGGCGTTCATCCGCGGCCGTGCCGGCGAGCGCTTCTGCGTCCGCAACTCGGGCGCGACAGCGGTGGTCGAGGGGTGCGGCGACCACGGCTGCGAGTACATGACCGGCGGCGTGGTCGTCGTGCTGGGCGCCACGGGGCGCAACTTCGCAGCCGGCATGTCGGGCGGCACGGCGTTCGTGCTGGATGACGACGGCGGGCTGGCGCAGCGGCTGAACGGCGGGAGCGTCGGCCTCGAGCCGGTGCGCGACGAGGCCGACGTGCGGCTGCTGACGGCGCTGATCCGCCGCCACGCCGAGCTGACCGGGAGCACGCTCGCCGCGCGCCTCGCCGCCGACGGTGACGCGTGCGCGCTGCGCTTCCGCAAGGTGCAGCCCGAGGACGTGCGGCGCCTGCTGGCGGCCGCCGATCCGCCGGAGGCGGTCGCCGCCGGTGGCTGACCCGCGGGGCTTCCTCACCATCCGCCGCCGCGGCGCCGGCCACCGCCCGGTCGCCGAGCGGCTGGCCGACCACCGCGACCAGGCGCTGCCTCCCGGCACGGGCGCTGGCGGCGGAACAGGCCGGCCGCTGCATGGACTGCGGCGTCCCCTTCTGCCACGGGGGCTGCCCGCTGGGCAACCTGATCCCGGACTGGAACGAGCTGGCGCGCACCGGCCGCTGGCGCGAGGCGTCGGAGCGCCTGCACGCCACCAACAACTTCCCCGAGCTGACGGGCAAGCTCTGCCCCGCCCCCTGCGAGGAGGCGTGCGTGCTGGCCCTGAACGACGATCCGGTGGCGATCAAGGCGGTCGAGCTGGCGATCGTCGAGGAGGCGTTCGCCAACGGGTGGGTGCGGCCGCGGCCGCCGGCGGCACCCACCGGCCGCTCGGTGGGCGTGATCGGGTCGGGGCCGGCCGGGCTGGCCGCGGCCCAGCAGCTGGCCCGCGCCGGCCACGCCGTGACCGTCTACGAGCGCGACGACGAGCCGGGCGGCCTGCTGCGCTACGGCATCCCGGACTTCAAGCTCGAGAAGTGGATGGTCGATCGCCGCGTGGCCCAGCTCGAGGCCGAGGGCGTCGGCTTTCAGACCCGCGCGGACGTCGGCCGCGGCCTGGACGCGGATCGGCTGCGGGCACGCCACGACGCGCTGGTGGTGGCGACCGGCGCGCAGCGGCCCCGCGAGCTCGACGTGCCCGGCCGCGGTCTGGACGGGATCGAGCACGCGCTGCCCTATCTGATCGGCCGCAACCGGGCCGTGGCCGGCGGCGCCGGCGGGATCTCGGCCGCGGGGCGGCGCGTGGTGGTGCTGGGCGGCGGCGACACCAGTGCCGACTGCCTGGGCAACGCCCTGCGCGAGGGGGCGCTGACGGTGCACGAGGTCGCCCACGGCCCGGTGCCGCCGGCCGTCCGCGACCCCCAGGCGACCTGGCCGGCGTGGCCGCGGGTGCTGCGCTCACACCCGGTGCACGAGGAGGGCGGCGAGCGCGTATGGCGGTTCGAGACAGTGCGGTTCGAGGGCGCCGGCGGCCGCGTGCAGCGCGTGGCCGGAGACGGCGGCCGTTCGCTGGAGGCCGACCTGGTGCTGCTGGCGATCGGCTTCGCCGGCGTCGAGGACGATCCGCTGTACCGCGCGCTCGGCGTGGAGGTCGCGGACGGCCGCGTTGCCGCGGTGCCCGCGGGCGTCGCGGCGGCGGGCGACTGCGTGCGCGGCGCCGACCTGATCGTGACCGCGATCGCCGACGGCCGCCGCGCGGCCGCCGCGGTCGAGTGGTCACTCAATCAGCAGGTCGCGGCTCCGCGCGTGTCCAGCCGGCCCAGCAGCTCGCCCAGCTGGGCCACCTCGTCACACGTGTAGCGGTCGGCGAACAGCTCGCGGACGCCGCGCAGGTGCGTGCACCGCGCAGCTTCGAGCCGCTCCGCCCCGTCGTCCGTGAGCACCGCGTAGGTGACGCGGGCGTCGGAGTCGCACTGGCTCTTGCACACCCAGCCGCTGCGCTCCAGGCCGTCCAGCAGCCGGGTGATTCCCGACGCCGTGAGCAGGATGCTCTGCGCGAGATCGACCCGCCGCATGCGGCGGCCGGGCGCGCGGTCGAGGTGCACCAGCACGTCGTAGTCGTTGATCGTCATGCCGTGCTCGGCGATCAGATCGGCGTTGAGTTTCCGGGTCAGGGCGGCGTGTCCACGCAGCAGCCCGATCCAGGCGTCCAACGCTTGAGGGCTCAATACTTGCGAACTCAACTGTTCCTCGCTATAGTGCTTGACAAGTCAAGTATATCTCATCCGAGGAGGGAACGGAAGTGAGCATCACACTCTCAACACGATCGGACACCATTATCCCAGCCGGGACGTGGCGTGCCGATGCCAGCCACTCGACCGTCGAGTTCGCCGTCAAGCACATGGGCTTCGCGACCATCCGCGGCCGCCTGCTGGACTTCGACGCAACCGTCGTCGGCGGTGACGAGCCCGAGATCTCCGGCTCGGTGCGCGTCGACTCGGTCGTCACCCACGACGAGAACCGCGACGGCCACCTGAAGTCCCCGGACTTCTTCGACCCGGAGCGCTACCCCGAGGCGACCGTCGTCGCGACCGAGCTCGGCGAAGACACGCTGACCGCGGACGTCACGCTGCACGGCGTCACCCGCCCCGTCGAGTTCACCTACAGCATCTCCGGGCCCAACGGCGACCCGTGGGGCAACGAGCGGATCGGCCTCGACCTCGAGGGCGAGATCGACCGCAACGAGTTCGGCGTCTCCTGGAACGCCCCGCTCCCGGGCGGCGGCTTCCTGGTCGACGACACCGTCCGCCTGATCGCCAGCTTCTCGCTGATCAAGGAGTGATCGACGATGCGAGTGCTGGCCATCTCGGGCAGCCTGCGTCCTGACTCCCACAACAGCCGGCTCCTGCGCGCTGCGCAGGAGCTGGCTCCCTCCGGGGTCGAGTGGGACACGTACGACGGGCTGCACACCATCCCGCCCTTCACGGGCGAGCGGGACGAGGCCGACGCCCCCGCGCCGGTGCTCGACCTGCGCGAGCGCATCGCCGCCGCCGACGCGCTGCTGTTCGTCACACCCGAGTACAACGGGTCGATCCCGGGCGTGCTCAAGAACGCCCTCGACTGGGCATCGGTGCCGTTCCCCGAGAACGCGCTGCGCGGCCGGCCGGCCATGGTGATCGGTGCGAGCACCGGCGGCTACGGCGGCATGTGGGCGCAGGCCGAGCTGCGCAAGGTGCTCGGCATCGCCGGCGCCCGCGTGCTCAACGGCGACCTGGCCATCGCCAAGGCACACGAGGCGTTCCACGACGACGGACGCCTGCGCGGCAGCTCACAGCACAGCCGGCTGGGGGATCTCATGGCCCAGCTCGTGGCGGAGGTCGAACCGGTCGCGGCGTAGGTCAGGCGGCGAGCTCGGCGCCGTCGCGGAGACGGTCGAGCGACCGGCGGAGCAGTCGCGACACGTGCATCTGGCTGATGCCGATGCGCTCGGCGATCTCGGCCTGCGTCATCTCCCGCTGGAACCGCATGACGAGGATCCGGCGTTCGCGGGGCGGCAGCGTGCTCAGCGCGCGCACCACCAGGTCGCGCTCGATCACGCCGTCGAAGCCGGCGTCGTCCACCAGCGGATGGCGGTCGCTGTCATCGTCGCCGGCGCTGAGCGAGGTGGCATGAAATGCGTTGCGGGCCTCGAGCGCCTCGGCCACGGCCACCGGCTGCTCACCGAGCGCGGCCGCGATCTCGCCCAGCTCGGGCTCGCGGCCCAGCGAGTGCGCCAGGTCGTCCGCGGCGCGCGCGGCGCGCCGGCCCAGCTCCTGCATCCCGCGCGGCACCCGCACCGACCAGCCCTGGTCGCGGAAGAGGTGGAGGATCTCGCCCTCGATCATCCGCGCCGCGTACCCGCTGAGCGGCACGCCCCGCCCGGGGTCGTAGCGGTCGACGGCTTGGATCAGGCCGAGGTACCCGGTCTGGACGAGGTCATCACCACTGACTCCCCGTCCCCGGTAGCGTCTCGCGATCGCCCTGACCAGGCTTGCGTTCTGCATGATCAGGGTGTCGCGGCGATGATCGCGACGCTCACCCACAACCGCCATCCTAGCGCCGCAAACGCCCGTTGGCGAGATCGAAACCGATTTCTTACACGCCTGCCAGAGGGGGCCGCACGGCGGTCACGCGGATGCCGTCGCCCTCCGCGACGACGTCCCCGGCGGTCGCGAGCGACTCGGCGGCGCGCTCCCGCGCCGAGGGCCCGAGCCCGGCCAGCAGAACGTCCACCGCACCGTCCGACGGCACCACGCCCACGGTGATGCCCGCCCCGGCGGCGGTGACGGCTCGCTCCACGGCCGCCCGCAGCCGATCCGCGGCCAGCGGCGGCAGGCCCGACCGCACCGCCAGCGCGAGCGCGACCTGGCCGGCGACGTCGGCGCCGGCCGGCAGATCCTGCACGGCCACCGTGACGGTACGCTCCGCGTGATGCGCACCGTCGCCCGCCTGATCGTGCCCGCCGACCCCGTTCACCTCTCCACCTGCCGGATGGCGCTGGCCGGCACGGCGCGACGGCTGACGCTGGACGACGACAGCCTCGAGGACCTCAAGCTGGTGCTCTCGGAGGTCTGCGCGCATGCGATCGAGCGCGCGCAGGCGGCGGGGGGCGCCCCGATCGAGCTCGACTTCCGGACGGCACCGCAGGGCATCGAGGTGAGCGTCACCGACCACGGCGACCCCATCCCCGGCAGCCCGGGGCTCGGCCTGGCGCTGCTCCGCCGCCTGTGCACGAGCCTGGAGACGGGCCCCGCCGTCGAAGATGCCGGCCTCACGGTGACGTTCTCACTCGAGTTCGGCTGAGCGCGCCAGCACGAGGCGTTCGGCGTCGGCGCGCGTCTCAGCCACGGGCAACACCGCATCGAGGCCGGTCAGCTCGACGATTCGGCGCACCGAGTGCCCGGCGGCGCTGCCGACGACCAGGGCGAGCGCCACGCCGTCCGCCCGAGCACGATCGTGCTCGCCGATGAGGACGCCGAGCACCGCGGAGTCGATGAAGCTCGCACCGGACAGGTCGACCACCACCGGCAGGCCCGCCGCCCGCGCCTGCTCGAGCTCGGCCTGCAGCGCCTCGGCTGTGGAGAGATCGTGCTCGCCTCGCAGCACCACCACCAGCAGTCGCTCGCCCTGCTCCAGCTCGATCTCGCCGACGCTCATCTCAGTCGAGCATACTGGCTGGCGGGTTTGACCCGTACAGGCGCGAGGGAACACCTGCCGGCGTGGAGCGGATCGAGCACGCCATGGTGGACGAGCGGGCGGCGGTCGTGCACGTGCCCGGCGAGCTCGACCTGAGCAGCGCCGACGCCCTGCGGGCGGCGCTCGACGCGGCCGAGGCGGAGACACCCGATGTCGTCCGCGTGTCGGCGCCGGATGCGGAGCTGCTCGACTCCTCTGCCCTCGGGGTGATGCTCGCAGCCGCGCAGCGCCTGTCCGAGCGGGGCGCGCGCCTCGAGCTGGTCTGCACGTCGCCGTCGGTGCGCCGGGTGCTCGACCTGACGCTGATCGGCCACACCGTGCATGTCATCCCCTGACGGCTCATAGGTCGACCTCGAACCAGACCGTCGTACAGCGCTCGCCGCCCTCGACGCCCCACCGGTCGGCGAGCGCGTCCACCAGGTAGAGGCCGCGCCCGGACGTGCCCTCGGGCGGGCCGTCGAACCGCGCCGGCGGCTGGAATCCCCGGCCGCCGTCCCGCACCTCGACGCGCACCATCGCGTCGCTCGCCTCGATGTCGAGCCCGATCCGGTCGCTCGTTGCCAGCCCGGCATGGCGCACGCTGTTCGCGACCAGCTCGGTGATCAGCAGGCGCACACGGAAGGCGACGTCGGGGTGCGACCCCAGCGGGCCGAAGCCGTCGACCGCGTGTCGGGCCGTACGCACTGAATCGACGGTTGCGCGGAGGCGGAGCGCCAGTTCAGTGCGGTGTGACACCGAGGAACCGTATACCCCGAAACGGCCTTGCGTATGCATCGTCAGCCGAGACGACGAGACCCCGTCCGTGCGAGGGAGCCGGGGTCTCGACGCTCCGGTTCATGTGCGCCCCTTGGCAAGGCCGCGCCGCGAGTATCGCAGACCCGCCCGCGCCGCGCAACAGGTGAGTCGATCATGTAACGGCCGCTGAATCATGTGATTCGGTCTCCGGTCCCGTGAGAAGCTACCCGCCGACGCCGACCGCAAGGAGGAGCCCGATGGACGACCGCCCCCGACCGATGGTGATACCGCTCGCCGACGTGCCCGTCACCCCGGCCGACCAGGCCGTGACGAGGGTGCGCATCGCCCGGATCGTGACGCGGAAACGGTGCGGGTCGAACCTGCTCCTGGGCGCGTCCTGGCTCGATCCCGGCGAGCGGTCGAACACCTGGTCGTCGCGGGAGGCGGACGACATGGGCCCGGACGACCACTGGTACGGGCCGGTGGACGAGACCTACTTCATCATCCGCGGCCACCTGCGGCTGACCTGGGACGAGGGTGTACTCGAGCTGCGCCCAGACGACAGCGTCTACCTCGCGCCGGGCTGGACGTACCAGCTCGAGAACGTGGGCGACGAGCCGGCGTTCTTCGTCTACGGGATGACGCCGACGCCGGAGTAGTCAGAGCTCGAGCAGCATCCGGGTGTTGCCCAGCGTGTTGGGCTTGACCCGGGGCAGGTCGAGGAACTCGGCGACGCCCTCGTCGTAGGAGCGGCGCAGCTCGTCGTAGACGTCGGCCGGCACCGGCGTGCCGGCGATCGGGTGGAAGCCGTGCCGGGCAAAGAAGGCGTCCTCGAACGTGAGCACGAAGACGCGGGTCACGCCCAGCTCCCGCGCGGTCTCGACCAGCCGGCCGACCAGCGCGTGGCCGACGCCGCGGCCGCGGGCGGCCGGATCGACCGCGACCGTGCGCACCTCGGCCAGGTCCTCCCACATCACGTGGAGCGCGCCGCAGCCGACCACGCGGCCGTCCAGCTCGGCGACCAGGAAGTCCTGGACGTCCTCGTACAGCGTCACCAGCTGCTTGCCGAGCAGGATGCCCTGCTCGACGTAGAGCGAGACGATCCGGTGCAACTCGCGCACGTCGGCGGTGCGCGCACGGCGGACAACGGGCAGCATGCGCCGGAGGATAGGTGCGTTTACGGGGCCGCGGGCCCGGGTACCGAGGCCGCCATGACACTGACTCTCCCACTGCTCGCACTCGGCACCGGTCTCGGCATCGTCGGGATCATCCTGCTGATCATCATCATCGTGCTCGTGCTCCGCGTGATCTGATCTGCTCCGGATCGGAGTGCCCGCGGGGTAACCTGCTCGGGCTGTGGATCCGCATGCGCAGAGACCCCACCATCGCCTGACGTTCGCCATCCTGGCGATGGCCGGGGTCTCCTTTGCGCTCCTGCAGTCGCTGGTCGCGCCGGCGCTGCGCGAGATCCAGCTCTCGCTGAACACCAGCACGGCCGGGGTCGCGTGGATCCTCACCGGCTACCTGTTGAGCGCGTCGGTGGCGACGCCGATCGCGGGCAGGCTGGGCGACATCCACGGCAAGCGCCGCGTGCTGGTGATCACGCTGGTGGCGCTCGCCTTCGGCACGCTGGTGGCGGCGCTGGCCACCTCGATCCAGGTGATGATCGTCGGCCGCCTGATCCAGGGGCTGGGCGGCGCGGTGTTCCCGCTCGCGTTCGGCATCATCCGCGACGAGTTCCCGGCCGAGCAGGTGCCGGTCGGCATCGCCCTGATCTCGGCCATCCTCGGCTTCGGCGGCGGGCTCGGCATCGTCCTCGCCGGCCCGATCACGGAGCACCTCTCCTACCACTGGCTGTTCTGGCTGCCGCTGGTGCCGGTCGTCATCTCCGCGATCGCCGCGCAGCTGCTCATCCCGGAGTCGCCCGTGCGGGCACCGGGTCGCGTCAACTGGGTCGGCGCGAGCCTGCTCTCGGGCTGGCTGGTCTGCCTGCTGCTGGGCGTGACGCAGGGCTCGTCGTGGGGCTGGGCGTCGCCGCGGGTGCTGGCGCTGCTGCTCGGCGCCGCGGTGCTGCTGGTCGTCTGGATCGTCGTCGAGGCGCGGTCGCGCGAGCCGCTGGTGGACATGGCGATGATGCGCATCCGCGGTGTCTGGACGACGAACCTGGCGGCGCTGCTGATCGGCTTCGGCATGTACAGCTCGTTCGTGCTGATCCCCCAGCTGGTCGAGACGCCCGCGTCGGCCGGCGTCGGGTTCGGCGCCTCGGTGACCGAGGCCGGCCTCTTCATGCTGCCCTCCACCGTCGCCATGCTGCTGGTCAGCCCGATCGCCGGGCGGATCGCCGCCGAGCGAGGCGCGCGCCTCCCGCTGGGCCTGGGCGCGGGGATCGCCGGGATCTCGTACCTGCTGCTGGCCTTCGCCCACGACCGGCAGGAGATGATCTACGTCGCCGCCGCGCTGCTGGGCGTCGGCATCGGCTTCGCGTTCTCTGCGCTGGCGAACCTGATCGTCGCGGCCGTGCCGCGCAGCCAGACGGGCATCGCCACCGGCATGAACACGATCATGCGGACGATCGGCGGCGCCCTCGGCAGCCAGATCTCGGCGGCGGTGCTGACCGCCTCGGTGGTCGCCGGACTCCCCAGCGACCACGGGTTCACGGTGGCCTTCGCACTTTCCGCGGCGGTCACCCTGCTCGCCGTCGTGGCCGCGATCCTCGTGCCGCCGGCGCGGCGGCCTCCCGCAGCGACGGCTACGCGGCAGCGGGCCGCAGCACCAGCCGCCGCCCCACGCCCAGGCTGAGCGCCGCGGCGATCACGCCCAGCGTGCCCGCCACCAGGAACGCCGGCTGGTAGGAGTGCAGCCAGGTGCGGCTCGCGCCGGCGCCCCACGCGGCGAACGCCGCGCCGAACTGGTGGCACGCGAACACCCAGGCGAAGACGACGCCCACCCGCTCGCGGCCGAACGCCTGGCGGCAGAGGGCGACGGTCGGGGGCACCGTGGCGACCCAGTCGAGCCCGTAGAACACCGTGAAGGCGGCGAGGCCGAGCCCGGCGTCGCTCAGCGCCGCGTTCAGCCCCAGCAGCGAGATCCCCCGCAGCCCGTAGTACCAGAACAGCAGCCAGCGAGGGTCGTAGCGGTCGGTCAGCCAGCCGGAGCACGTGGTGCCGATCACGTCGAACACGCCGATCGCGGCGAGCAGGCCGGCGCCGCGCACCTGGCTCAGGCCGTGGTCGGAGCAGGCGGCGATCAGGTGCGTGCCGATCAGCCCGTTGGTGGTCGCGCCGCAGATGAAGAAGGCGCCGGCCAGCAGCCAGAAGTCGCGCACCCGGACCGCGTCGCGGAGCACGGTGACGGCATTGCGGAACGGGTTCTGCAGTGGCGGGGTCGGCAGCACGTGCTCGCCGCCGTACGGCGCCAACCCCATGTCCGACGGCCGCGAGCGCAGGAAGATCAGTGCCAGCGGCAGCACCAGCAGCAGGGCGGCGCCTGCCACGACGAGCGCCGCCGCGCGCCAGCTGTACGCCGTCACGACCCACGCCATCAACGGCAGGAAGACGAGCTGGCCGCTGGCGTTGCTCGACGTGAGAATGCCGGTGACCAGCCCGCGGCGCCGGTCGAACCAGCGGTTGGCCACGATCGCGGCCAGCGGCACGGCGATCGCGCCGGTGGCCCCGCCGACGACGAGGCCCCACAGCAGGTAGAGCTGCCACGCGGACGTCATCAGCGTCGTCAGGGAGGCGCCGACCGCCACCAGCACGAGCGCGATCGAGCACACGCGGCGAACGCCGAAGCGCTCGACGACGGCCGCGGCGAAGGGTGCGCCGATGCCGTACACCAGCAGGTTGACGGCGACCGCACCGCCGATCAGCGCGGTCGACCAGCCGAACTCGTGCTCGAGCGGGATGATCAGCACGCCCGGCGTCGCCCGGAAGCCGGCCGCCGTCAGCAGGACGAGGAAGGTGACCGCAGCGACCACCCACGCGTAGTGCAGGCGGGCGGCGCGGGCGATCATGCGCGCATGCTACCCGCGCTCTTCGGGCGCCGAGTCGAGCCGCTGGGCGAGCATGAAGGTGTTGCCGTCCGGGTCGTAGAAGGTGGCGAGTTGCACCATGCCGTCGATCTCGCGGGTCTCGCCGTCGAAGCGGACGTCGCGGCTCTCCAGCCAGGCGCGGGCGGCAGCGATGTCGGTGACCCCGAACGTCAGGGTGGCGCCGCCCTCGGGCTGCACCTGTTCGGCCTGGCCGACGCCGAGGTTGACGCCGGGGATCGACGTCTCCAGCTCCGCCCATCCCCAGTCGGCCAGGGTGTAGAGGAGCCGGAAGCCGAGCACGTCCTGGTACCAGGCCAGCGACCGGTCGAGGTCGGCGACCGAGATCGCCGCGGTCATGTGGCCGGCGTAGGTGATCGGGCGGGTGTCGGTGGTCACGGTCAGCTCCCTTCGTCGAGTGTGACCTGTTTGTATACTAGAATCACTTTCATGTCAAACGAGCGCGCGCTGATCGACCTGTTCCACCACCGCTGGGCCGTTCCCGTGCTGGCCGAGCTGCACCGCAGCCGCGGCAGCCGAATGGTCACGCTGGCGCATCGCACCGGCGCCGCCCGGGAGTCGCTGCGGCGCGCGCTCGACGACCTCGCCCAGCGCGGTCTGGTCGAGCGCAACCCCGGGTACGGCCATCCCCTGCGCCCGGAGTACGTGCTGACGGCCGCCGGCGCGCGGCTCGGCCCGGCCTGCGTGCGGCTGATCGATCAGCTCGCCGAGCTCGGCCTGGGGGACGTCGGGATGCGCAAGTGGTCGATGCCAGTGGTTGCCGCTCTGGACACCGACCGCCGGTTCGGAGAGCTGCGGGCGATGTTGCCCGGCGTGACGCCACGAGCGCTGACCCAGGCGCTGAAGACGCTCTCGGCGGCCGAGGCCGTCGAGCGCTCGGTCGAGGCGACCTACCCCCCGCGCACCTCCTACCGCCTCAGCGCCCGAGTCCGGCCGCTGCGCGCCACCCTGCTCGGCCTGGCCAGGGCAGCCTGACGCCACCCCGGAGACATGATTGGGGTCAGACCCGATTCGGGGATCGGGGCGGTGCGTGGGCCGTCCACGCTTGCCGGAGATGCGCGGCTGGCGTGTGGGGGCCGGGGAGCTCGTGGCTGGGACGCCGGGGCGGGCGTGCGCTCGCGGGTGGACGCGCACCGAGCACCGCTGGTGTCCTCCCGCCGTACGCGCTAACAGGCCGTGTCTGGCACGAGGTGTGGCGAAAGCCCGCCTAGTGGCCCTGCAGTCGGGTGGCCGTCACGCGCAGCGGCACGGAGTAGTCGGCCGCGAAGGACGCGGGCGTCCACCCGTTGCCGGCGATCAGCTCACGGTACTTCTCGACGTAGTCGGGGATCTCGTCGCCGGGCGGATCCTCGGTGACGGCAGCACGGCCCAGCAGCACGATGATGTCGCCGCCCCTGCCGTCGCCCTCGAGGTGCACCGCCACTCGCGGGTTGGCGGCGATGTTGCGCAGCTTCGGCGTGTCCGGCCGGCTGTAGATGAGCAGGCTGTCCGCGCCGTCCCAGAGGAACCAGATCGGGCTCGGCTGCGGCATCCCGCGGGGGCTGACCGTCACCAGCCAGGCGATCACCTCGTCCCGCAGCCGCCGCTCGACGCGGGCGCCGAAGGGGGTCGAGCGTGTCGAGGTCGACGGCCATCGGGCGCGGATTCTAGCCGCGGGCACGCTGTTGACTAGACTCCCGCGGCGTGGCGTACCCCATCTCCATCGGCGTCCAGGTGCAGCCGATGCACGGCGCGTTCTCGGGGATGCGCGAGGCCTGGCTCGAGGCCGAGGCGCTGGGCGCCGACACGGTACACACGTGGGATCACTTCTACCCGCTGCGCGGCGACCGCGACGGCCTGCACTTCGAGTGCTGGACGGTGCTGGCGGCGATGGCGGAGGCGACCGAGCGGGTGCGCCTGGGCGCGCTTGTCACCTGCAACTCGTACCGCAACCCGCAGCTGCTGGCCGACATGGCGCGGACGGTCGACCACATCTCCGGCGGCCGCCTGATCCTCGGCATCGGGTCGGGCTGGTTCGAGCACGACTACACCGAGTACGGCTACGAGTTCGGCACCGCGCCCAGCCGTCTGCGCGACCTCGACCGGGCGATGCCGCTGATCCGCGACCGGCTGGCGAAGCTCAACCCGCCGCCCGTGCAGGAGCACCTGCCGATCATGATCGGCGGCGGCGGCGAGCAGGTGACGCTGCGCATCGTCGCGCAGCACGCCGACATGTGGAACGGCTTCGGCGACCCCGAGCGGGCCGCCCACAAGTGCGCCGTACTGGACAGCTGGTGCGAGCGGGTCGGCCGCGACCCGTCAGCTATCGAACGCTCGATCGGCGGGATCGGCCGCGACTCGATGCCGAACCTCGACGCCTACGTGGACGTCGGCGTCACCCACCTGATCATGGCGGCGAGCGGCCCTGACTGGGATCTCTCGTTCCTGCCCGAGCTGCTGGCCTGGCGCGACGCCCGCAACGCGGGCTGACGACGCTCAGGGCACCGCCGGCGCCGGCTCGGCGATCGGCGCAGGCACCCGCACCGGCGCCCGGTGCAGCAGCGCGATCGTGCCCCACAGGATCGCGAACCCGAGCAGCTGGACGCCCGACAGCGTCGCGTCCAGGAAGAGGTAGTTGACGATCAGCGCTGTGGCGGGGAAGGCCAGCTCGGCCAGCGTCGCCACCGGCGCCGGCGTCGAGCGCAGGCCGCGGTAATAGAGCAGCATCGCGATCAGCCCGGGGATGAGGGCGATCGCGGGCAGCCGCAGCCAGTCGCCCGCCGGGGCCCCCGCCGGAGGCGCCAGCGCGTGGTGGTCGGCGGCGATGGCGAACAGCAGCGGCAGCGCGATCGAGAAGCGCAGCGCGGTCAGGAACGGCGAGTCGATGTGGCGCAGCGCGCGCCGCCCGAACGCGGTCGCGGCGCCCCACAGCAGCGCCGCCACCAGGGCCAGCAGCGCCGCCTTCCCCGCGCTGCCGGCGAACGCCGTGGCCGGCGACGAGGTGCCGAACGAGAGCAGGTACGTGCCGATCGCCGCGGGGATCAGGAGCAGCGCGGTCTGCGGTGCCGGCCACTCCGCCACGACCACCGCCGCGGCCAGCATCGCCCACGCCGGCTGGGTCTTCTGGAGCAGCACCACCACGTCCGGGTTGCCGTACGAGAAGGCCGCGGTGAAGGCGAGCGTGGCCAGCGCCGAGCCGCCCCACGCGATCGCGACGACGCACAGCCAGTCGCGGCCGTCGAGCAGCCGCAGGTCCCTGCGGTAGCGGATCAGGATGGGCAGCACGACCGCGGTCAGGATGATGTGCTCGTAGAACACGATCGTCCACGCCGACCAGGTCGCGGCCCCCTCGCCGGCGACCACCAGCGGCTGGCGCAGCACGCCGTCGAGGCCCCACAGCGCCGCGCCCAGCGCCACCAGCGCCACCGCACCGGCGGGCGCGCGACGCAGGCGGCCGCCTCCGCTGAGCACATCCAGGTTGGTCACCGGCGGGCCGTCCGCATCTGCGCGGCATCATATGTCCGCGATGCCGAGCCACACCGTCACCGTGCTCGCCGGCGGCGTGGGCGCCGCGCGCTTCCTGCAGGGCGTCGTCGAGGTGGTCGATCCGTCGTCCGTCGTCGTGGTGGGCAACGTCGGCGACGACATCGACATGCACGGCCTGCACGTCTCGCCCGACCTCGACACCGTGCTCTACACGCTGACGGGATGGATCGACGAGGACAAGGGCTGGGGCGTGCGCGGCGACTCCGACCGCGCCCTCGAGCGCGCCCGGTCGCTGGGCTCGGACGCGTGGTTCTGGCTCGGCGACCTCGACGTGGGGCTGCACATGGCGCGCACCGGCTGGCTGGCCGAGGGCGCGACGCTGAGCGAGGCCACGGCGCGGTTGGCCTCGGCGCTCGGGCTGGGGCTGCGGCTGCTGCCCTGCACCGACGACCGGCTGCGGACGATGGTCGCCACCGACGAGGGCGAGATCGACTTCCAGACGTACTACGTGCGCCGCCGCCACGCCGACACGGTGCGCGGGCTGCGGTTCGAGGGCGCCGCGGCGACGCGTCCTGGGCCCGGCGTGCTGGAGGCGCTCGCCGCCGGCCCGGTCGTGATCGCCCCGTCCAACCCGCTGATCTCGATCGAGCCGATCCTGGCCGTCCCCGGCCTGCGCGACGCGCTGGCCGGTGCGCCCGGCCGCCGCGTGGCGGTCAGCCCGATCGTCGCCGGCGCCGCGCTGCGCGGCCCTGCCGCGGCGATGCTCGGCTCGCTCGGCCACGAGGTGTCCGTCGCCGGCGTCGCCCGCATCTACCAGGGGCTGATCGACGCGCTGGTGATCGACACCGCCGACGCCGGGCTCGCGCCCGCGATCGAGGCGCTCGGCATCGAGCCGGTCGTCACCGATGCGGTGATGCGCGATCAGGCTGCGCGGAGGGACCTGGCCCGGGTCGCCCTGGCCGCGGCGGGGGCCGCATGAGCGAGCTGCGCGTGATCCCGCTCGCGGTGGAGGGCGAGATCACGGCCGGGACGGCCCTGTGCGAGCTGCTGCTCGCGGCCGCGCCGCCGCTGCTGGACGGCGACGTGCTGGTGGTGTCGCACAAGGCGGTGAGCAAGAGCGAGGGCCGGATCGTCGACCTGGGCACGGTCGAGCCGTCGGCTCGCGCGCTGGAGCTGACGGGCGAGGGCGGCGACGCGCGGCACACCGAGCTGGTGCTGCGCGAGAGCCGCCGGATCGTCCGCCGCCGGGGCACGCTGCTGATCGCCGAGACCCACCACGGGTTCGTCTGCGCCAGCGCCGGCATCGACCGCTCGAATGCGCCCGGGCCCGGCACCGCGGTGCTGCTGCCGGTCGATCCGGACGGCTCGGCCGCTCTGCTCCGCGCCGATGCCGAGCGGGCAAGCGGCGCGCGCATCGCCGTCGTCGTCGCCGACACGATGGGCCGGCCGCTGCGCAACGGCATCGTCGGCACGGCGATCGGCGTCAGCGGGCTGGCGCCGCTCCGCAGCCTCGCCGACCAGGTCGATCCCGCCGGCTACCGGCTGCGCACGACGTCGGTCGCCGTGGCCGACGAGCTGGCCGCGGCGGCCGACCTCGTGTTCGGCAAGCTGGAGCGCGTCCCCGCGGCGCTCGTCCGCGGCTTCGCGCCGCACGGCGAGGGGACGGCGCGCGAGCTGATCCGCGGGCCGGAGCGCGACCTCTTCTCTCTCAGCCCGTCACCGAGCGCACGTCGGCCGGCGAATCGACGTCCAGCGCCAGGCCGGGCAGGTCGACCGTGACCGCGCGAAGCCCCAGCCGGCGCGCCGCCTCGGCGTGCAGTCGGGCGCTGCCGGGCACGCCGAACGCGGGCGCCATCGCGTCCGCCGGTCGCACCAGCAGCGCGTTGGTGCCGCCGTCGTGCGCGCGCGCGACGACCACTGCTCCGGGCACGGCGGCCATCTGGTGCAGATCGCCCGTTGTCAGCAGCGGCAGGTCGCCGGCCAGGTAGAGCACGGCGTCCGGTGGCGGTTCGAGCTGGGCGCGGGCGTGGACGAGCCCCTCGTTCCAGGGCAGGCCGCCGTCCGTGACCAGCCCGACCTCGAGCTCGGCGGCGAGCCGCTGGGCCTCGGGCTCGGACGTGGCCAGCGAGACGGGGCCGAGCGCCGCCGCCCGGGCGGTGGCCGCGACGTGCGCCAGCATGCTCAGCATCAGCTCGCCGCGCTCGGCCGGGGTCATCGTCTCGGAGAGCCGGCTCTTGGCGTCGTCGAGGCGCTTGAGGGGGATCAGGATGTGCATCCGGCGGGGATCGTACTCGCCGGTACACTGCCGCCGTGATCACGCTCGGCTACAAGGCATCGGCCGAGCAGTTCGGGCCCGTGGAGCTGCTCGACCTGGCGCTGGCGGCGGAGCGCCGCGGCTTCGACAGCGTCGCCGTCTCCGACCACTTCCAGCCCTTCCGGCACACCGGCGGGCACTCCCCCGCGGCCCTGCCCTGGCTGGGCGCGCTGGCCGCGCGCAGCGAGCGCGTCCGCATCGGCACCAGCGTCCTCACGCCGACCCTGCGCACCCATCCCTCGCTGGTCGCGCAGGCGTTCGCCACCCTCGGGCTGCTCGCCCCCGGCCGCGTCTTCCTCGGCGTCGGCAGCGGCGAGTCGATGAACGAGGTGCCCGCCCTCGGCATCGAGTGGCCGGGCTTCGCCGAGCGGCTGGCGCGGCTGGACGAGGCGGTGACGCTGATCCGGCGGCTGTGGAGCGAGGAGCGGGTGACGTTCGAGGGCGACCACTACCGCACCCTGCGGGCCACCATTTACGACCGGCCCGAGGTGCCGCCGCCGATCCTGATCGCCGCCGCCGGGCCGAAGGCGGCGCGCTTCGCCGGCGCCGCCGGCGACGGCTACATCACCACCAGCGGCAAGCCGGCCGAGCTGTACACCGAGAAGCTGCTGCCGGCGCTCGAGCGCGGAGCGCGCGAGGCGGGCCGCGACCCGGCGGCACAGGAGCGGATGCTCGAGGTGAAGGTCTCCTACGACCACGACCATGAGCGGGCGATCGAGGACTGCCGCTTCTGGGCGGCGCTGGCGCTGCCGGCCGAGAGCAAGCAGGGCGTGGACGACCCGCTCGAGCTGGAGCGGCTCGCGGCGGAGGAGCACGTCCATGCCGAGAGCCGGTTCATCGTCACCGGCGACCCGGTGGAGGTGTGCGATCGCGTCGCGCCCTACGTCGAGATGGGCTTCTCCCACCTCGTCTTCCACAGCCCCGCGGCCGACCAGGGCCGCTTCCTCGAGCGCTTCGCGGCCGAGGTGCTGCCGGCGCTGCGCGACCGCTTCTAGATCAGCTCTGGTGGAACAGCACGCGGAGCGGCGTGACGACGATCGAGACCCGGTCGACGCCGGGCTCGAAGTTGTCGAACTGCTCGCCGGTGTACTTCATCGCCAACCGGTGGGCGTGGTCGCGCGCGCCCTCCAGGACCAGCTCGGCGGTGCCGCGGATCTCGACGTAGACCTCGGTGTCCTCCAGGTCGGTGACCTCGACCGTGACGCGCGGATCGCGGCGGATGTTGCGCTCCTTGAGCCGGCCGACGGCGGTGTTCATCACCGGCCGGCCATCCTCGACGTCGATCCAGAGCGGCGTCACCTGCGGCGTGCCGTCGCGGTTGATGGTGGCGAGGTGCGCGAGCGCCGTGCTGCGCAGCAGGCGGACGGCCTCGTCGGGCAGCTCCATCAGGCCACCGCCTCCGCCAGCTCGCCGCCGAGCAGCTCGACGGCGTCGAGGTCGCGGTGGTCGAGGTGCTGGAGCATGACCCGCTCGACGCCCGCATCCTCCAGCGCGCGCAGCCGCTCCGCCGCCTCCTCGACCGTCCCGATGATGCAGTCGGCCCGGTTGTCCTCGATCACCTGCGCCGCCGTCTTGTCCGGCCAGAACAGCTCGGCCAGGCGGGCCGCCCGCGCCTCCAGCTCGCCCTGGTCGCGGCCGACCAGCACCGTCGTCATGATCGAGAACACCATCGACGAGGGATCGCGGCCCGCGGTACGGCACGCCTCGTCCAGCGCGCCGCGCAGCCGCCGGCACGTCTCCGGGTCGCCCTCGACGGCGTTGTACTCGTCCGCCCAGCGGGCCGCCATCGCGACCGTCCGCGGCTTGCCCGAGCCGCCAACGATCAGCGGCATCCGCGCCTGCACCGGCTTGGGCAGGGCCGCCGAGCGCTCGATCCGGTAGTGCCTGCCCGCGAACGTCGGCTCGGCCTCCTCCCACTGGCGACGGACGATCTCGAGCTGCTCGGCCAGCAGCTCCATCCGCTCGCCCAGCGGCGGGAACGGGAACCCGAACGCCTCGTGCTCGGCCTCGTACCAGCCGGCGCCGAGGCCCAGCTCGGCGCGCCCGCCGGAGATGTGGTCGACCGTGACGGCCGCGCGCGAGACCAGCGACGGGTGGCGGAACGTGACCGGCGAGACCATCGTGCCCAGCCGGATCCGCTCCGTCCGCACCGCGATCGCCGCCAGCGTCGTCCAGGCATCCAACGCGCCGCGGCCGTTGCGGCCGTCGCCGGAGAGGTAGTGGTCGGAGCGGAACAGCGCCTCGAGGCGGCTCGCCTCGCACAGGTCGGCCAGCGCCGCCCAGTCGTCCCAGGTGACGTCCTCCTGGCCCTCGATCATCAGGCAGAGCCGCATCGAGGGGACTCTAGATGGTCGATTCCCCGGCGTGCCGGGGAATCGACCATCTGTCACGTCAGGACTTGTCGGCGTCCTCGTCGGCGAGGATCCCGTAGATCCGCCGCCGCGTGTCGCGCAGCACGTCCTTGACCTGGTCGATCTGGCGGGCCTCGCCGGCCCGCAGCGTCTGTCGGGCCGCGGCCATCACCTGATGAACGAGGTCGCGCAGCTCCAGGGCCGACGCGTCGGCCTCCTCGCCGACGGCCGTCCACGGCGGGGCGCCCACGGCCTGCTCGGCGGCCTCACGGCCGGCGTCGGTCAGCTCGAAGATGCGCCGGCCGCCCTCCCGCTCCTCGCCGCGGACGAGCTCCTCATCCGTCAGCTGCTGGAGCGTCGGGTAGATCGAGCCCGGGCTGGGGCGCCACACCCCGCCGCTGCGCTCGGCCAGCTCGCTCATGATCTGGTAGCCGTGCATCGGCTGCTCGGCCAGCAGGGCGAGGATGGCGGCGCGGATCTCGCCGCGGCCGGCCCGCGGCCCGCGGCCGAGGAAGCCGCCCATGCCGCGGCCCTCGCCGCGCATGTGGCGGCGGTGGCCCCGGCCGCCGTGGCCTGCGCCCATCTTGTCGCACCGGTCGCGCAGCTGGTGCACGGTGAATGCGTATGTCGTCATTCGTTCCTCCTCTCTCGAATGCTCGTGGTCTGTCGTTCTGATGCATTACGATATATCGCAATCGCTCACGACGCAAATTCTCGACTCAGCCCAATTGCCGAGGAAGGTCGCGACCGATGGCCGAGGCGCCCGGCGCCCGCCCGGCGTACGGTGCCGACATGGACGACGACCGAACAGCGGTGGTGCGCCTGGCGGCGCTGGCCGAAGGAGACGAGAAGCACGCGGCGTCGAGCTTCTCGACGCTGGACGCGATCCTCGTCGCCTACCGCGACGTGCTGCGCGCACGACCCGGCCGACCCGGCCTGGGACGGCCGCGACCGCTTCATCCTCTCCAAGGGGCACGGGCCCGCCGCCTTCTACGCCGTGCTGGCCTGGCGCGGCTACTTCCCCGCCGACTGGCTGCCCAGCTTCTTCACCGCGGACGGCCGCCTGGGCGGCCATCCCGACCGGCTGCTGGTGCCCGGCGTCGAGGCCTCGACCGGCTCGCTGGGCCACGGGCTGCCGATGGCGATCGGCGTCGCGCTCGGCCTGCGGGCGCGCCGGCAGGACGAGCAGCGCGTCGTCGTCCTCACAGGCGACGCCGAGCTGAACGAGGGCAGCAACTGGGAGGCGATCATGCTCGCCCCCCACCTCGCCCTGGGCAACCTGACGCTGCTGGTGATCGACAACCACTCCAGCTCGATCGACCTCGGCTCGCTGGACGCGAAGCTGCGGGAGTTCGGCTGGGACGCGCGCACCGCCGGCGGCCGCGACCACGCCGCGCTGCGCGACGCGCTCTCCCACCGCTCCGACCGTCCGACCGCGGTCGTGGCCGACATCCCCCGGGAGCCATCGTGAGCCCGAGCATGCGCGCGCAGGCGGCCGCGACATCGGTCGAGCTGTTCCACGAGGACACGCGGCTCGCCGTCGTGCTGGCCGAGATCAGCACCGACTATTTCGCCGAAGCCTTCCGCACCGACCCGCTGCGGGCGGTCAACGTCGGCATCATGGAGCAGACGATGGTGGGCGTCGCCGCCGGGATGGCGATGGAGGGGTTCCACCCGATCGTCCACACGATCGCGCCGTTCCTGGCCGAGCGGGCCCTCGAGCAGGTCAAGCTCGATCTGGGCAACCAGGAACTGGCGGCAACGCTGATCGGCACCGGTGGCTCCTACGACTACGCCACCGAGGGCACCACCCACCACTCCCCCGCCGATGTGGCGGCGCTGATGACCGTGCCCGGCCTGGAGGTGCACGTGCCCGGCCACCCGGACGAGGTCGACCGCCTGCTGCGGGCGATCCTGGGCGGCGACCGCCTCTCGTACGTGCGGACGCAGGCGCGGGCGAACGCCCTCGCGCAGCCGGTCGAGCCGGGCCGGATCCTGCCGCTGCGCCGCGGGCCGCGGGGCACGATCCTCGCCGTCGGCCCGATGCTGGACGCAGCGCTGCCGGTCGCGGAGCGGCTGGACGCGACGCTGCTCTACGCGATCACCGTGGCACCGCTCGACGCCGGGACGCTCGCGCGCGAGATGGCTGACGCGCCCGGGCTGGTCGTGGTCGAGCCCTTCCAGGAGGGCACGCTGGCCGCGGCCGTGACGGCGGCCCTCCCGCACCGCGCCGTGCGGCTGCTCTCGGTCGGCGTCCCGCGCAGGCCGTTTCGCGCCTACGGGACGCCCGAGGATCTCGACCGCATCGCCGGCCTCGACCCGGCGGCGATCGAGGCGCGGATCGGCGCGTTCCTCGACCGCCGGTGATCCGCTACCGCGGCAGGACGCGCGTGGCCGTCGCCTTCCAGCTGGCGACGAGCTCGACGCCGGGGGCGATGCGCAGACGCTCGACCGACTCCGGCGTCACCTCGGCGGTGAGCCCGGCCACGACGACGCGCGCCCGATTCCCCAACACGACGACCCGCTCGACCGGCCCGTGCACGGCGTTCAGCGCGGAGCCGGCGTCGGGCGGGGACAGCGAGAGGGTCACCTCCCACGGCGCGATCAGCACCGCGACCGGCCCTGTCGCCGGCTCCGGGATGATCACGCGGCCGCCCCGCTCCAGCAGGACGAGGCGGCCGTCGGCGATGCCGGGCAGGTAGTTGGTGCCCGCGAACTCGGCCACGAACGGCGTCGCCGGCGACTCCAGCAGGTCGGCGGCCGAGCCGCGCTGGACGACCTGGCCGCGGTCGATCACGGCCACGTCGTCGGCCAGCATCGCGGCCTCCTCGAACGCATGGGTCACGATCACCGCCGGCACGCCCGCGGCGCGGATCAGCTCCGCGAGCTCGCCCGCGACGCTACCGCGCGTCGCCGGGTCGAGCGCGGACAGCGGCTCGTCCAGCAGCAGCAGCGCCGGCTCGATGGCAAGCGCGCGGGCCAGTGCGACCCGCTGCCGCTCGCCTCCGGAGAGCGCACGCGGCCGGGCGCCGCTCAGGTGGTCGATACCGAGCTGGGCAAGCAGCGCGTCGGGATCGCGGCGCGCCTCGAAGGCGACGTTGGCACGGACCGACAGGTGCGGGAAGAGCGCGTAGTCCTGGAAGACGAAGCCGACCCGGCGCCGCTCGGCCGGGACGTCCACGCCCTCGCCGAACCAGCGCACGCCGCCGCACTCGACAGAGCCGCGCGACGGCCGCAGCAGGCCGGCGACCAGCCGCAGCAGCGTGGTCTTGCCGGCACCCGACGGCCCGATCACCGCGACCGTGCCGCCGGTCTCGAGCCGCGCCTCGAGGGCGAAGTCCCGGAGCGGGTAGGTCAGGTCGGCTCGAAGCGCGGGAGCCTCCCCCGGAAGACCAGCTTGACGGTCAGCAGCACGGCGCCGCTGACGACGACCAGCAGGGCGCCGAGCGCCAGCGCCGTGTCGAACTGCCCCTGCTCGAAGCCGAGGTAGATCGCGATCGGCGCCGTCTGCGTGATGCCCTGGAGGCTGCCGGCGAACATGATCGTGGCGCCGAACTCGCCCAGCGCGCGCGCCCAGCCGAGCGCGGCGCCCGCGCCGAGCCCGGGCGCGGCCAGCGGCGTCGCGATCCGCAGGAACACCTTCGCCGGCCCGGCGCCCAGCGTGCGGGCGGCCGCCAGCAGGTCGGGATCGACCGCAGCGAACGCCGCCTGCGCCTGTCGCAGGTAGAAGGGGCCGGCGACGAACGTCATCGCCATCACGACGGCCGCCTTCGTGAACGGCAGCTGGATGCCCAGCGCGTCCAGCTCGGAGCCGAGTAGCCCGGCCCGGCCGAAGGCGGCGAACAGCCCGATGCCGGCGACGGCCGGCGGCAGCACGAGCGGCAGTTCGAACGCCGTCGCCAGGGCGTCCTTGCCGCGGAACTCGTGCTGCGCCATCCAGTATGCGACCGGGGTGCCCACCAGCAGCATCGCCGCCAGCGAGATCGCGCTGGTCTCCAGCGAGACGCGGATGGCGGGCCACGCCAGCGGGGAGTCGAGGCCCGCCCGGAGGTTCCCCTGGCGGAAGATGGCGAGCAGCGGGAGCACGAAGAACGCCGCGGCCAGCGCGACGAGCAGCAGGGTGATCAGCCGGAAGGCGGCGGCCCGAAGCCGAGCTCCTTCAGCACCTGTTGTCCCTGCGGCGACGTGACGAGGTCGATCCACTGCTGTGCGGCCTCCCGGTTGGCGCTGGAGGAGACGATGCCGATCGGATACGTGGCGGTCGCCTGGGCGGACACCGGCAGCGCCACCTGCTTCACACCGCTGCCCGCCGCGACGGCATCGCTGACGTACACGAAGCCGGCGTCGGCCTCGTCCAGCTTGACCTTCGCCACGACGCCCTTGACGTCCTGCTCGCGGCTGACGATGTTGAGCTGCGAGTCGCTGATGCCGAGGTTCCCCAGCACCTGCTCGGTGTAGCTGCCGCAGGGCACCGCCGGGTCGCACACGACCAGCTTCGCGCCCTTGGTCAGATCGGCGGGCGCGGTGATGCCCGCCGGGTTGCTGGGCGGGACGACGATGACAAGCGAGTTCGTCGCGAAGTTCGTGGTGTCGCCGAGCAGCTTGTCGCCCTGGAGCTGCTCGGGGTACTTCGTGCTGGCGGCGGCGTAGACGTCGGCGGGCGCGCCCTGCTGGATCTGCGCGGCCAGCGCGTCCGATCCGGCGAAGTTCAGGTTGACCTTCCAGCCGGGATGCGCGTCCTGGTAGGTCTTGCCCAGGTCGGTGAAGGCCTCGGTCAGGGAGGCGGCCGCGAAGACGTTGAGCGTGCCGCCGGCCGCCGATGAGCCGCTCCCAGCCACCGGACGATCCGCCGCAGCCGGCGGCGGCCAGCGCGACCAGCGCCAGCAGCACCGCGAGCAGGCGGCTCAGGTGCGGGCCATCATCACCGAGGTGGCCTTGACGGTCGCCACGGCCTCCACGCCCGGCGCCAGCCCCAGCTCCTCCACCGCGTCGCGCGTCACGATCGAGACCACCTGATAGGGGCCCGCCCGCAGCACGACCTGCGCCACCACGCCCGTCACCTCGACGCTCTCGACCACGCCCTCGAACCGGTTGCGCGCCGAGAAGCCGTCCCCGGTGTGCGTGGGCAGCCTGCCGCCCAGCCGCTGCACCTCCTCGACCGACACCAGCCGCCGGTTGCGGCTGTCCCGCTCCGTCACGAGGCGCCCACTCCGCTCCCAGCGCCGGACCGTGTCGAGGCTGACGCCCAGCGCCCGGGCCGCATCGCCGATCGTCATCGTCCGTTCCATACATCCACCGTACCCTACTTGATCTACCTATTCATCGCATAGGCAGATGAACCCGCTGCCCTTCACCACCGGTCGGCGCGGTGCACGACCTCCCCGTCCACGACGGTCAGCAGCACGGGCAGCTTCGGCAGGTCGTCGGCAGGGCATTCGACCGGGTCCTCGGCGAAGACCGTCAGGTCGGCGCAGCGGCCCTCGGCGATCCGGCCCAGCCGTGCCTCCTCGGAGACGGTGCGCGCGGCCATGCTGGTGTAGCCCTCGAGCGCCGCCAGGCCGTCGATCGCCTGGTCGTCGTAGGGTCCGCGGCCGGTGCGGCCGGGCGGGCGGCGCAGCCGGGCGGCGCCCATGCCGATGCGCGGGTCGAACCGCGCCACCGGCCAGTCCGAGCCCAGCGCGACCGTCGCGCCGGACTCCCGGAGCGAGCGGATCGGGAAGGCCCGGTCGCAGCGCTCCGGCCCAAGCCGGCGCGACCAGTTGTCCCGGCGCTCGGGATCGAACTCCATCATGTGCTGCGCCTGCATCGAGGCGACCACGCCCTCGGCGGCGAACCGCGGAAGGTCGAACGGCTGGAGCGTCTCGATGTGCTCGATCCGGTGGCGGATGCCGGGCGCCGCGCCGCCCTCGCGGTACGCGTCCAGCGCCTCGCGCACGCCGCGGTCGCCGGTGGCGTGCGTGGCGCACTGGAACCCGGCGCCGGCGAAGCGGGCGACCGCGGCCCGGTAGTGCGCCGGGTCGGCCCAGAACGGCGCCAGCCCGTCGCCCTCGCTGTCGGCCGCGTAGAGCCAGCCGGTGCCGGAATCGATGACGCCGTCGATGAAGAACTTGGCGACGCCGCCGCGGTACCGGCGGCCGCGCCGGTCGCGATGGACGACGAGCGCGTCCCAGTCCTCGACGGTGGACTCGGGCCTGATCCAGAACGGCATCACCAGCCGGGTGACCAGGTCGCCCTCGGCCTCCATCCGCTCGATCAGCTCGAGGGTGGCGAGGTCGCCGTCCATCATGTGCGCGCCGGTGATGCCGACGGCCGCCAGCCGGTGCAGCAGCTCGACGCACAGCCGGTAGCGCCGCTGCTCGCTCAGCTCGGGGATGACGCCGGACACGAGCCCGGAGGCCGCGTCCTCGCGCAGCTCGCCGGTGGGGATGCCGCCCGCGCAGACGACCTCAGCGTTCTCCTCGAACGTGCGCGGACCGTCCACACCGGCCACGGCGAGCGCGCGGGGCGTCGCCAGCGCCGTGTGGAAGTCCATGAACATGACGAACGCGGGTGATCCGCCGACCGCCTCCTCGACCAGCGAGCCGCTGATGCCGGTCTCGGCGAACACGTTGTAATCCAGGCCCCAGCCCAGCACCCACTCGTCCGGCGCACAGCGCGCCCGCTCCTCCGCCAGCAGGCCGCGCACCTCGTCCAGGGAGTGGGCGTCGAGCAGGTCGGCGCCGCGCGTCTCCTCCGCGCCGAGGAAGGGGTGCAGGTGGCTGTCCGTGATGCCGGGAACCATCGAGGCGCCGTCCAGCGCCACGACCTCCGTGCGGGGGCCGCACAGCTCGCGCACCTCGGCGTCGTCGCCCACGCAGACGATCAGCCCGTCGCGAACGCCGACGGCGCCGGCCCAGGGCCGGTCGGGATCGAGCGTGCGCACGCGCCCGCCGATCAGTGCCAGGTCGATCTCGGTCATGTCGCCTCCTCGGTCACAGCGCGGGACGCCGCTCCGGCGCGTCGAGCCACGGGCGCAGCCCCTCCAGCGCCGCGCCGACCCGGAACGGCGTGAGGTCGTCGTACGTGCGGCCGGCGATCTGGATGCCGGTGGGGATGCCGTTGTCGCCGAAGCCGGACGGTACGGCCAGCACCGGGCAGCGGCTGAAGATGTTGAACGCGAACGTCATCAGCGTCTCCTGGTAGTCGTCCAGGGTGCGGCCGCCGACCTCCAGGCCGTGGCCGACGTAGTCATCGCCGGCGACGAGCCCTCGGGTCGCGACCGTCGGGCAGATCAGGGCGTCGTAGCGCTCCAGCAGGTGGCCGACGGGCGGATACAGCTGCGCCTCCAGCCCGAGCTCGTCCAGCATCGAGCCTCCGTCCGCGGCCTCGGACGCCCAGCGGGCGAAGTCGATCGCGTAGGCGGTCATCTCGTCGCCATGGGCCGTCTCGGTCTCGGCCACCCAGGCCGCGAAGCTGAGGTGGAAGTGGATCGCAGCGGCCCGCACCACCTGCGCCTGCGGCAGGGCGACGTCCACCTCATCGACGATCGCGCCGGCCTCGCGCAACGCCTCCGCCGCGGCCCGCGTGTTCGCGGCGACGTCGGCATCGACCGGCCAGTCGCCGAGGTCGACCGAGTAGGCGATCCGCATGCCCTCGATGCCGTCCAGCCGCTCGGGCAACTCGAGCTTCGGCCGCAGCGAGACGATGTCGTCAGGGTGCGGCCCCGCCAGCACGTTCTCGAACAGCAGGGTGTCGGCGACGGTGCGGGCGAGCGGGCCGCAGTGGCAGTAGGTGTCGAGGTTGAACGGCGCGGCCTGCGGCACCCGCCCGTAGGGCGGCTTGAAGCCGACGACGCCGTTGAACGAGGCGGGAAGGCGGATCGACCCGCCGATGTCGGAGCCGCTGGCCAGGGTGGCCGTGCCCGAGGCGAGCGCGGCGCCGGAGCCGCCCGAAGAACCGCCGACGCCCCACTCCTGGCCCCACGGGTTGCGGGTGACGCCCCACAGCCGCGAGTGGGTGAAGGCGGCGCACGAGAACTCCGGCGCGGTGGAGCGGGCGTGCACGATCGCGCCCGAGTCGAGGATGCGCTGCGCGAAGCAGGAGGACTCCTCGGCGACGAGGTCGCGGTAGATCAGCGAGCCCTGTGTCCACGGCTGGCCGGCCACCGCCTCCTCCTCCTTGATCGCCAGCGGGATGCCCTCCAGCGGCCGCGGCGCCTCGCCGCGGCCCATGTAGCGTGCCTCGGCGTCGCGCGCCTGCTCGAGCGCCTCGTCGAAGAAGCGGTGGCAGAGCGCGTTCACGACCGGCTCGACGGCCTCCGCGCGGTCGATCACCGCCTGCGTCAGCTCCACGGGCGAGAGCTCGCGGGCGCGGAACCGGCGCAGGGCCTCGGTGGCAGAGAGGTAGTGCAGGTCGGTCAACTGAGGCCTCCGGGGTGCGGCCGGCGGGCGCTCCCGCCTGGTCCGGGTGGATTCGACACCGCGATCATGACGCACCCGGCGATCCGGGGCGTGGGCAGGCACGCGGAGCGGTGACGGCGTGTCAGGAGATCGCGCCGAATCGCAAGCACCGGGTGGAGGGCGTCCGACCCCGTGTCAGCATTGACCTGGACGGCTGACCCCGCGTATCGTCTGCCGATGCGGCTCCGCCTCCTCACCTTGGTCTGCCTTGCGCTGGTCGTCGGGCTCTCGGCGGCTCGGGCTGATGGCAGCGCCGCCTCGGTGGCCGTCGTCGAGGACGGCAGCTTCGTCGACCACCACGCGACACCGCCTCACGAGGTCTTCGGCGACGCGATCGCGATCTCGGGTTCGACCGCGGTGGCGACCTCCTCCCGGGACAACGGCGACCAGCATGTCGTCCTGATCTTTCAGCGCACCGGCGCCGGCACATGGCGGCAGCAGGGCCAGCTGCGCTCACCCGAGCAGAGCGCCGAGTTCGGATTCGATGTCGCGATCGACGGATCGACGGTCGTCGTGGGAGCGCCCGCGGCAGGGCGTGGCGGGAAGGCCTTCGTCTACACCAACCCCGGCAGCGGGTGGACCCGTCAGGCGACGCTCCAGCCGGCCCGGGCCTACCAGTTCGAGGGGTTCGGCAACAGCGTGGCGATCGACGGCCCGACCATCGCGGTGGGGATCGGCATGAGTGACAGCGACGGTCGGAACTCGGGGCGCATCGCCTACACGTTCACCGACACCGGCGGAGTGTGGGCGAGGACGCCGCTCGTCGCACACGACAAGCCACGTTTCGGCGAAGAGCGCGGCACCGTCGTCGGCGTCTCCGGATCGACCGTCGCCGTCGGGATCGGCGAGGACGAGAGCAATGACAGCAAGGGCGCGATCTACGTCTTCGATGCCTCGGGCCCCGCGTGGCCGCTCAGCAGCGTCTTGACGGTCGCGACGGGAGAGCCCGACGACCAGCTCGGCTTCTCCGTCGGGTTCTCCGGTGACACGCTCGTCGCCGGTGCGCCCAACGTCGGCAGAGGCGGCGGCGCCGCGTACGTGTTCACCCGTTCGGAGGGCATGTGGTCGGCTCCGGCCAAGCTGGTGTCGGCCGACCGTGGCCGACTCGATGCGTTCGGGTGGTCAGTTGCAACCGACGGTTCGACGATCGCCGTGGGCGCCCCCGACAAACCGCGGGCCCTTTTCGTGGGCGCCGCCTACATCTTCACGCCCGACGGGGCGGCATGGAGCCAGTCGGCCGAGATCGAGCGTCCGGGGGCGGACGGCAGCGACGCGACGTTCGGTTCCGGCCTGGCGCTGTCGAACGCATCGTTGCTCATCGGAGCACCGGGCGCAGACGCGTACAGCGGCGTCGTGTACGCGTACCGGCTTGCCTAGAACCCGAGCGTCTCCGGCACCAGGATGACGTTGATGCGGCCGCCGAAGTCGGCTTCGAGCGTCAGCGTCTTGCCGATCAGGCTGCCCGGGTAGCCCACGCCCTGCATACGCACGAACTCGCGGGGCAGGCTGTACTCGACCACCCGGCGCCGCGCCTCGGTGAGGTCGCGGACGAGCTTCTGGTGCCCGATCACGAGGAACACCTGGCCGGCGGCGTAGGCGTATGCGCCCAGCTGACTGCCGGAGCCCGAGCCGACCAGGATGATGCCGTCGTCGGTGACGGCGTGGGCGCTGCCGACGATGTTGTCGGGTGCGGCACCGAGCTTGCGCATCTCCCTGCCCTGCGCCTCCCGGTCCATCGTCGCCAGCCGGCCGCGGATCGAGTCGTAGCGGCCCGACTCGTCGATCGCCTCGCTGATGCCCAGCTCGCGCAGCGTCTCGGACAGCGCCGTATGCACCTCGGCGCCCTCCGGGAGCGCGTCCAGCACCAGCCGCCGGGCGTGTGCGCCGTCGTCGGCGATCTGCGCCGCGAACCCGCGAGCCGTCAGCGCCTCGGCGGTGGCGGCCAGCCGTTCGGGGTCGGCGGGCAGCTCGAACTGGACGTTGGCCGGGCCTGGATCGGGAAGGACGAGTGTCATCTGGGTGCTCCTGGAGAGACTGATGGTCGGTTTGCTGCCGATGGAAGGTGTAGCACAAACTGTTTGCGCTCACAAACAATCGACGGCGGTACACTGAGAGCATGGCCACACGAGCTGAGACAACCGGCGACGTCGCATCCTCGATCCTGATCGCACTGCTCGCGCGGGGCATGCGTCAGCGCATCGAGGAGGCCGTGACGCCGCTCGGCATCCGCCCCCGGCACCTGCTCGCGCTCAACCACCTGCGCGACGAGGGAGCCTCGGCGCAACGGACGCTGCTCGACGTCGTCGGGATCGACCCGTCGAACCTGGTGGGGCTGCTGAACGAGCTCGAGGACGCCGGCCTGATCGTCCGCCGCCGCGACCGCGCCGACCGCCGGCGCGGGGTGATCGAGCTGTCACGCAAGGGCGAGCGCACGCTGGCCGCGGTTGACCGCGCGCTGGCCGCCGTGGACGACGAGACGCTGGCGGCGCTCGACGCAGCGGAGCGCGAGCAGCTGCACGCGCTGCTGACCCGCGCCGCCGCGGGCAACGCCGCCCGCTGCACCGCCGCAGACGAGTCCTGCTAGCCGCGAACCCGTCAATCTCACACCAATCTCCCAGCTTCCTCCGCTGAACCCGGCCGGCTCCGCGCCGACAACCAGAGGTGAACCGAAACCCACTGGGAGGGGAAAACGAATGATCGGTTCTGTCTCCGGCTCCGTCCAGAGCTCCGGCTCCTCGGCGGTCTCCGGCGTTCACCATCACCACCGCCCGCACGGCGGCAAGGCGATGCAGCCCGCGGCCGACCTGCTCAACATGAGCCAGGATCAGCTGAAGAGCGCGATCTCGTCCGGGAGCAGCCTGTCCGACCTCGCCAGCCAGCAGGGCGTCTCACGCGCCGATCTGCTTGCGGCGATCGCGAAGGGCATCCAGAGCGTCGCGCCCGCAGGTGCGCCGCAGCCGGCCGGCGGGATCGACGCCCTCGCGGCGAAGATCGCCGACCGCACCGGCCCACCGCCGGCGGATGCGTCCGACGACGCCGGCTCCGACCCGGCTCCGACGCCCGGCTCGAACCTGCTCGCGCAGGTCAGCCAGCTGCTCGGCGTCTCCACCGACCAGCTGCTTGACCAGCTCTCGCAGCAGCAGTCGTCCACCGACCCCAGCATGTACGGGGTGTCCGCCTCGATCTTCGGCGGCATCCGGGTGGACACGCAGGCCTGACCGGTACGGCGGTGGGCCAGGTCCGTCTGGCCCACCGCCGCCCGCCGGGTTGTCCGGTTCCGTCCGCTGCGATAGGTTCGCCCGAACCGATCGGGGAGGCGGAGATGCGGGCCACGACGTTCAGGCGCAGCGCGATCACGATCGCGACGCTGACAACTGCCGCGCTCGCCGCGGCGCTGCCGCCGGCCACGTCCGCGCGCGGGCTCGGCCCGGCCGGCACCGGCATCGTCGAGCCGAAGCGCCCGCCGCAGCCGGCGGGCATCCTCACCGCCGACCCCGTGAAGGTCCGGATCCAGGGCGTCACGTACCGGATGACGGTGACGGTCACCGATCCGCGCGGCCGCTTCAGCGCACCCACCGTCGACGTCCTCCTCGCGCGCATCACCCGGCACCCGTTCTCCATCCAGGAGCACGACTACACCCTGTTCGCCGGGCACGGCGTCCTGCGGATGACCGGCAAGACGCTGCTGCGGGCGACCGTGGACACCGGCACGGACTCCGCGCCCAGCACGCTGCAGATGACGTTCCAGGCGACGGCCCCGCAGACGGCGACGCCGTGCACGCGCACCGACGGCACGCCGGGCGTCCTGCGACAGCGCACCGGAACGTTGTCCGTCCAGGCGTTCCGCTTCGTCTCGGGGACGAAGCCCTTCTTCGCCACGATCACGACGCCGCCGGCGACCGCCACGCTCACCGCCGATCCCGGCTGCCGCCCCCGTGGCTTCAACCACAACCCATGCCCGGGCACCGAGACGATCAGCACGGTCAACGCGCCGTACCTGATCGCGGAGCGCGTGTACGGCCAGAGCAAGGTCTACGAGATCGTCCTCGACGTCGCGCCCCGCAACCCCGCGCCGGGGTCGCAGACGCTGCGGTTCCTCAACGCCGCACTCCCGCAGGGCGTCCTGCCGCCGCCCAACGCGTCGGCGACGGGCGCGACGGCGCGATGGCTGACAACCGGCCACCCCTACATGGGCGGGTCGGCGACGTTCACCTCGACCAAGGCACCGCAGGCGCACCGAACCCAGGTCTGCACCCACGAGGGCGTGACCCACCGCTACAACCTGCGCCGCTTCCACGGCGTCCTGCGACCGGATGCGGATCCGCTGACCGCGCTGTTCGACACCGGCGCGCTGACGCTGCGGCCGCGCCGGGCGACCCTCGACCTGGTCAGCTACCTGAGCTGATCGCCGGCCAGCCGCGCGATCGTCCCCGCCAGGTCGTCCTCGGTGGTCAGCGGGTTGATCGTGCACAGCCGCAGCACGGAGCGGTCGTGCAGCTTCGTCGTCGTCACCGCCGCGTAGCCGTCGGCGGCAACAGCCGCCGCCCGCGTGGTGTGGTGCTCGTGGTCGGCGCCGCGCAGCGCGAAGGTGACGATGCCGAGCTGCGCCGGCGTGACCACCTCGTAGCGCGCATCTGCCCGCAGCAGCTCCTCCGCGCGCTCCGCCAGCTCGATGCCGCGGGCGATCGCGGCGGAGATCGCGGTCAGCCCGTGCGTGCGGAAGGTCAGCCACAGCTTGAGCGCCCGCGAGCGGCGCGACAGCTCCAGGCTGCGGTTGCGGAAGTCCACCTCCTCGATGATCCCGCGCACGTCCAGCAGGTACTCGGGCGTCATGTGAAAGGCCCGGTCGAGCGCCCCCCGGCGGCGCACCAGCAGGCAGCCGACGTCGTAGGGCTGGAACAGCCACTTGTGCGGGTCGAGCACCAGCGAGTCGGCCCGCTCGATCCCGGCCAGCACCCGCCGCCCAGGCTCGCACAGCGCCGCCGGGCCGCCGTAGGCGCCGTCCACGTGAAACCAGAGGCCGTGCTCGCGACAGAGGTGCGCGAGCGCGGGCAGCTCGTCCACCGAGCCCGTGTTGGTGGTGCCGGCGCTGGCGATGACGAAGCCGGGGCGGCGGCCCGCCGCCCGGTCGGCGCCGGCGGCGGCCGCAACGGTCTCTGCGGTGAGGCGCAGGTCGTCGCCGGTCGGCAGCACCCGCACGTGGGCGGGCGGGAAGCCCAGCGCCAGCAGCCCGCGCCCGATCGACGAGTGCGTCTGATCGGACAGGTAGGCCACGCCGGGGCCGTCCACGGCCCGGGCGGCGGCCAGCGCGGTGACGTTGGCCAGCGAGCCGCCGCTGGCCAGCACGCCCTCCGTCTCCTCGGGCAGCCCCAGCAGCTCGCGCAGCCAGTCCAGCACGACAAGCTCGACCGTGGCCGGGCCGGAGCCGCCCTTCCACGAGGCGGCGATCGCGTTGAAGCCGGTGCCCATCCACTCGCCCAGCACGCCGGTGAACGACGACGGCCCGGGCACGCGCGCGAAGTAGCGGGGATGGTCGCCGTGCTGCATGTGCTGGAGCGCCACGTCGCTCAGCAGCTGCATCGACTCCAGCGGGTCGGACGGGCTCTGCGGCGGCGGACCGCCCAGCAGCTCGCGCAGCGCCGCCGGCCGCCCCGTGCGGATCGCCGGCCCCTCGCCGTTGGTCTCGACGTGGTCGACCACGCGATCGACCAGCCAGTGGCCCAGCCGGCGCATCTCCTCGGGCGTCATCCCCAGGGGATCGGTGCTCACGGCCCGGATCCTTGCCGATCCCGGCCCGGCACGCCACGCTCGATCAGCTCGACGGTGCGGCCGTCCGGGTCGCTGACGTACGCGCAGCGCGCGCCCTGCCACGCCTCATAGCCGCCCGGATCGATCGGCGGCGCGTTCACCTCAACGCCGGCGTCGGCCAGCCGCTGCCACACCTCGTCGATGCCCTCCACCGCGAGGCCGACGTGCGATGCGCCCGGGTCGCACGGCCGCTGGTCGAGCGGCGTACCGTCGGGCGAGAGGTACTGGAGCAACTCGAGGATCTGGCCGCCGCCGAGGTCGAGGTCGGCCCAGCGCACGTGGGCGCCGGCCAGGCCGGTGATCGTCGCGACGACGGGTGAGCTGTCCTCGCCGCGGGAGATGCGGCGGATGCCGAGCAGCCCCTCGTAGAAGGCGAGGGCGGCGTCCAGGTCGCGCACCGTGATCCCGACGTGGTCGATGCCGCGAACGGTCATGCCAGCAGCCGCTCCGGGACGATGTCACGCGAGAAGACATCCTCGATCGTCTCGCGGCGGCGGACCAGCTCGGCCTCATCCCCGCGCACCAGCACCAGCGCCGGGCGCGGCAGCGCGTTGAAGTTGGAGGCGCAGGCGTCCTCGTAGGCGCCCGTGTCGAGGAACGCGAGCACGTCGCCGGCGGCGACGCCGGGCAGAGCGACCTGGCGGCCCAGCACGTCGAAGCCGCACGAGCAGCCGACCACGTCCGCCGGCCCCGCGTCCGCCTCGTCCATCCGGGTCGCCGCGACGATCGGGAAGCGCGCGTGCTCGATCAGCAGGTCGGCCAGGAACATCTCGGTGGTGTCGGTCTCGATCCAGCTCCAGGCGACCGGCGCCGTCTGCCGCTTGCGGCTGGTCACGGACGTCAGGTGGATGCCGCAGTCGCCGTAGAGGCCGCGGCCCGGCTCGACCTCGAGCGTGATCCCGGCGGCCGCGATCCCCGTGGCGGCCAGGCCGTCGCGCAGCCCGCCCGCGAGCGCCTCGGCCACCTGCTCGATCCGTGGTGCATCCGGCCGCCCGGCGCCGTCGCCGTCACGCGCCGTCGGGTCGCGGGGCGAGGCGAAGCCGCCGCCCAGGTCGAGCTCGGCCGGCCGCCAGCCGCCCCACGCCGCGGACAGCTCGGCCACGGTCTCGGCGACGCTGGCCGCGTACTGGCGCCACGTCTCGAGGTCGGCCCGGTGGCGGCCGAGGTGGGCCATCAGCCCGCGCACCTCCAGCTCCGGCGCGGCCAGCGCGTCGGGGCCCGCGTCGAGCAGGTCCTCGGTCGGGATGCCCGGCTTGTACTCGTGGGCGACGACGCGCACCGGCAGCGGAGCGAAGTCCGACGGCTGCTCCATGCCGTCGTAGCGTGGCCGCAGCCGGAACCGCACGACGGCGCGCGTGCCATGCCGGCGCGCCGCCTCGCGGGCCAGGCCGATCTCGCGCGCACTGTCCAGCGTCAGCCGCGCACCGGCCGCCACGGCACGGTCGATCAGCTCCTCGGACTTGCCGGTGCCGTTGACCGAGATCAGCTGGGGCGGCACCGCGCAGGCCAGCGCTGCGTACAGCTCGGCCGGGCCGAAGACGTCGCAGCCGAGCCCCTCCGCCGTCAGCACCCGGCGCGCGGCCAGCGAGTGGTTGGCCTTGATCGAGGGGAGGATGCGCACCTCGCCCTCCGGCCAGGCCGCCGCAAAGGCCGCGCGGAAACGGCGCGCGTTGCGGCGCAGCTGGTCCTCCGAGAGCACCGAGAGCGGCGTCCCGAACCGCGCCGCCAGCTCCGCCGCGTCGCACCGTTCGACGCGCAGCCGGCCGCCGGCCACGGACAGGCACTCGTCGATCCGTCGGTCGCTGGTCACGGACGGCGACGATACACGGCCCGGCCAATTGACCATTGGGCAACGATCGTCTACAGATATGCAATCGCACCGACGCCGAAGGGAGACTTCTGATGGCCACCGAGACCATGCCGGCGCACGCGCCCAGCGGCATCCACGGCATCGAGGTGCGCTCGATCGACTGGGTTCCCGAGAACGAGCGGCACGGCAAGCTGTGGCACCAGGGCCCGCTCTGGTTCCTCGGCAACTTCCAGTACTTCTCGATCCCGATCGGCTTCGTCGGCCCCAGCCTGGGCCTCTCGCTGTGGTGGTCGATCCTGGCCGGGACGGCCGGCATCCTGATCGGCACCGTCTTCATGGCCTTCCACGCGTCTCAGGGGCCGACGCTGGGGCTGCCGCAGATGATCCAGTCGCGCGCACAGTTCGGCTACAAGGGCGTGGTCGTCGCGCTGTTCGCGACGCTCTTCACCTACCTCGCATTCAACGTCGCCGACCAGGTGCTGATGTCCCAGGGCCTGAACGGCGCCTTCGGCTGGAACGCGGACGTGATCGCCGTCGTCACCGCCGCCGGCGCCGCCCTGCTGGCGATCTACGGGCACGACTGGGTGCATCGCGTCTTCCGGATGCTGCTGGTGCTCCTGCTGCCGCTGATGACCATCATCACGATCGGCGTCCTCACCGGCCACGCCGGCGGCGGCCCCAGCACCGCGTCCTACGGCTTCAACTGGACGGCGTTCATGGCCCAGCTCTCCGCCGGCGCCGCGTACAACATCACCTACGCGCCGTACGTGTCGGACTACTCGCGGTACCTGCCCAAGGACACCCCGCGCGGCAAGATCATCGCGTCGGTGTTCGCGGGTGCGTCAACGCCGGCCATCTGGCTGATCGCGCTGGGCGCGTGGCTGGCGATCCGGCTGGGCGCGACGGACGGCCTGGTCGGACTCCAGACCGCGGGCAACAACATGTTCGGGCACCTCGGCTCGGTCGCGGCGCTGGTCTCGGCGACGGCCCTGGCCGCGACGATGGGCATGAACGCCTACGGCGGGATGCTGACCACGCTGACGGGCATCGACAGCTTCCGCAAGCTGACACCCACCCGCAGCGCGCGGATCGTCACCATCCTGGCGCTGACCGTTGTCTGGTTCGTGATCGGCAAGTCGATCTCGACCAACTCGGTGGGCGCTGTCTACACGGCGCTGACGCTGATGCTGTACCTGCTGGTGCCGTGGACGGCGACGAACCTGATCGACTTCTTCTTCGTCCGCCGCGGGCACTACGCGATCACCGACCTGTTCCGGGGCGACGGCATCTACGGCGAGTGGGCGTGGCGCGGCCTGGCCGCGTACGCGATCGGGTTCGCCGCCGAGATCCCGTTCATGGTGCTGATCAACCTCTTCACCTTCAAGAGCTACTACACGGGGCCGTTCGCGAAGGATCTGAACGGGGTGGACATCGCCTGGCTGGTCGGTCTGGCGGCAACGTCGATCGCCTACCTGGTGTTGACCCGCAACCTCGACGTCAGCGACGAGATGGCCGCCGTGGAGGCGAGCGACCGGGAGCTGGCGGCCATCGGGTGAGCGCGACCGCCCAAAGCGACGTGCGCCTGGGCGCGCGGCTGCGGCATGCCCGCGAGCAGCGCCGCCTCTCGCTGGGTGACGTGGCCGAGCGCACCGGGCTCAGCAAGGGGTTCCTGTCCCGGGTCGAGCGGGACGAGACCAGCCCCTCGGTGGCGTCGCTGCTGGCCGTCTGCGAGGCGATCTCGCTGCCGATGGAGCGGCTGTTCGCAACGCCCGGAGTGACGCTCGTCCGCGCCGCCGACCGGACGCGGGCGACGCTGCCCGGGGCCGCGGTGGTGGACACGCTGATCACGCCCGCGCACGAGCCGCACGTGACGGTGCTGGAGACGGTCGCGGCGCCTGGTGGATCGGGCGGGCCGGCGCTCTACACCCTGCCCAGCGAGTGCGAGGTCTGCTACGTCCTGGAGGGGGCGATCGAGGTCGTGGTCGACGGCGACGTGTTCTTCCTGGAGCGCGGCGACGCGCTCACGTTCGGCGCGGCCGTCCCCCACACCTGGCGCAACGCCTCCGGCGACGCCGAGGCGCGCATCGTCTGGGTGATCGCCCCCGCGCTGCCCGACCCGCGCAGCCAGGGCGACCTGCCGTAGCCGGGGTGCCGCCCGCCCTCTGGCCGGCGGCACCCCGCGTCCCGCCTAGCGACCCTCCGCCGCGATGTCGGCAGCCGACTGCCGCAGCCCGCCGGAGCGCGCCCCGCCGGCCCTGGGCGTGTGGCCCGCGACCTTGGCGGCCTGGTTCACCGACGCCAGCTGGTACGTGTCGTCATCGCCGGCGATGCAGTCGAACTGCGAGTACAGCACGTCGGTGTCGCCCGCCGTGGTCGTGTCCGGCGCCAGCGAAACGTCGCCGGCGTCGATGCTCTCGTCGAGCGCGTGGATCGTGACGGGCGCACCCTTATCGGCGTTCCAGCGCTGGATCTCGGCGAACAGGCCGCAGTAGGACGTCGAGCGGACGAAGTAGACGTCGCCCGTGGCCTCGTCCATCGCCCCGTCGTACGCCGAGTACGGGTCCGCTGCCTTGGGCACACTGACCGTGCCTCCCCCGATCGTGTGCACGCGGACGTTGCAGACGAACGTGGTCGCCGAGCATGACGACCAGACGACGTCGGTCGCGCCGACGAACGTCGGCCGCATGCAGTTGCCGCACCCCCTGGGCGACGTCGCGAGCTGGCTGAGCCCGCCGGTCGCACGGTTGTACAGATAGAGCACCCGGGCCGTGCTGGTGACCCGCATGAAGGCGACGTACGTCGATGAGGCAACGCCGGCGTACTCCCATCCACTGGTGTTCACCTTCGCCGGGAGCGCCGTCCGCACCTTTGTCGCCGGGTTGTAGATGACGAGGTTCGAGTTGGTGTTCGACGCCTGCTGGTAGATGAACGCCCCGGTCGGCGAACTCTGGACGGCGCTGGGGTTGTACCCGAACGTCCCGGACAGATTGACCTTGACGGCGCTGCCGCCGGCCCGCGGACGCGCGAACACGTCGTAGTGCCCCGGCGAGAGCGTCGAGTTCTGCTCCCACAGCTGGAAGGCCGCGGTCGCCGCCGGCGCCAGCTGATCCACCGTCGAGCCGCCCTGGAGCAGCGTCGGCGTGATGTCGGCCGCCGCGGACGATGCCGCCACCAGCCCCAGCGCGGCGACGCCGCAGATGACCGCCGTGGTGCGCGACCACCGCAGCGCCCCTGCGCGCGCGTGCGCAAGCCGTCCCCTCATGTCCCACCTCCGCGATCCCGTGTTGACCGTGCAGTCCCCGGCCGCCCGTGCGGACGTTGTCCGAGCGGAGAGCCACGACGATGATCCTCCAGGTCGGAGGGGTTTGCAAGAGCCCGGCGATGGCGTGCTGCTCTACCATTCCCGCAACGACGAGGAGGGGATCGATGGCGACGCTCGCCGAACAGACGATTGCAGAGGACGCGAAGCTCCTGATCGGCGGCGCGTGGGACGAGGCGGACGGCGGCGGCCGGTTTGACGTCACGGATCCCGCGACGGGCGAGGTTGTCGCCACGGCCGCAAACGCGACCCAGGCGGATGTCGCCCGGGCGATCGACGCCGCCGAGGCGGCGCTGCCCGCATGGCGCGCCGCGCCGGCGATCGAGCGGGCAAGGCTGCTGCGCCGCTCGGCCGAGATCATCCGCCGCGACGCGGACATGATCGGGGCCGTGATGACCGCCGAGCAGGGCAAGCCGCTGGCCGAGGCGCGCGGCGAGGTCGAGTACGCCGCGTCGTTCATGGAGTGGTTCGCGGGCGAGGCGGAGCGCGTCTACGGCCAGGTCGTGCCGCCCATGAACGCGCGGAACCGCGTCCTCGTGCTGCGCCAGCCGGTGGGCGTGACGGCGGCGATCACGCCCTGGAACTTCCCGGCGGCGATGATCACCCGCAAGCTGGGACCGGCGCTGGCCGCGGGCTGCACGAGCATCGTCAAGCCGGCGTCGGCGACGCCGCTGACGGCCGCGCTGATCTGCCGCGCGATCGAGGAGGCGGGCGCCCCTGCCGGCGTCGTCAACCTGATCACGTCGCGCAGCTCGGGCATGGTCGCCCGCACGCTGTTCGGCGACTCCCGCGTCCGCAAGGTCAGCTTCACCGGCTCGACCGAGGTGGGCAAGGAGCTGATCGCCCTCTCCGCGGAGCGCGTCACCCGGCTCTCGCTCGAGCTGGGCGGGCATGCGCCGTACGTGATCTTCGCCGACAGCGACCTGGACGAGGCCGTCGCCGGGCTGGTCGCGTCGAAGTTCCGGAACGCCGGCCAGACCTGCATCTGCGCGAACCGCACCTTCGTCGAGCGTCCCGTCTACGAGGAGTTCCTGACCCGGCTGGGCGCCCGCGTCAAGGCGCTGCGGGTCGGGCCGGGCACCGGCGAGGGCGTCGAGATCGGCCCGCTGATCGACGACCGGGCCGTGGACAAGGCGGACGAGCACGTCCGCGACGCGGTGGCCAGGGGCGCGCGCCTGCTGGTCGGCGGCTCGCGGCCGGAGGGCGCGGGCAACTACTACACGCCCACGCTGCTGGCGGACGTGACCGGCGAGATGCTGATCAGCCGCGAGGAGACCTTCGGCCCGGTGTGCGGCGTTGCCGCGTTCGACACCGAGGACGAGGCGGTGCAGCTTGCGAACGACACCGTCTACGGGCTGGCGGCGTATTTCCACACCCGCGACTACGCCCGGCTGCTGCGAATGGGCGAGCGGCTCGACTACGGCATCATCGGCGCGAACAGCGGCATTGTCTCGGCAGCCAACGTGCCGTTCGGCGGCGTCAAGGAGTCCGGCTACGGCCGCGAGGGCGGCGCCTTCGGCATCGACGAGTACCTCGACGTCAAGTATCTGATGCTGGGCGACGTGGCGCCGGACGCGTGAGCGCCCGCATCGCGGGCATCCCGCAGGAGCTGCACCCGCTCTGCCTGGGCGGCAACGTGTTCGGCTGGACGGCGGACGAGGACGCGGCGTTCGCCGTGCTCGACGCCTACGCCGAGGCGGGCGGGAACCTGATCGACACGGCCGACTCCTACACGGTCTGGGTGGACGGCAGCAGCGGCGGCGACTCGGAGCGGATCATCGGCCGCTGGATGGCGGCCCGCGGGAACCGCGAGCAGATGGTGGTGGCGACGAAGGTGGGCAAGCTGCCCGCCCGCCGCGGCCTGGCGCCGGCCAACGTGCGGGCGGCGGTCGAGGAGTCGCTGAGCCGGCTGGCGAGCGACCACATCGACCTCTACTACGCGCACGAGGACGACCTCGCAACGCCGCTGGAGGACACGCTGGGGACGCTGGACGAGCTCGTCCGGGAGGGCAAGGTGCGCGCGATCGGCGCCTCGAACTTCACCGCCGAGCGGCTGGCGGCGGCGCTCGCGGCCAGCGACGCGGGCGGGCTCGCCCGCTACGCCGCGGTTCAGCCGGAGTACAACCTGCTGCACCGGGACGAGTACGAGGGCGATCTCCAGGATCTCTGCGTGCGCGAGGGCATCGGCTGCCTCCCCTACTTCGCGCTGGCCAACGGCTTCCTGACGGGCAAGTACCGCCCCGGGCGGACGGTGGTGAGCGAGCGGGCCGAGGACGCGGAGCCGCTGATGGACGAGCGCGGGCTGGCCGTCCTCGAGGCGCTCGACGCGGCCGCCGCCGCGCACGAGACGACGGTCGCCGCGGCCGCGCTGGCCTGGCTGGCGGCGCAGCCCGGCGTGATCGCGCCGATCGCGAGCGCCAGGACGCCCGAGCAGCTGGCCGACCTGCTGCCGATGGCCGACCTCCGGCTCAGCGACGAGGAGCTCGCCGAGCTCGACGGCGTGGCCGTCTCCGGCTAGCGGGGCCCGGCACGGGGTCTGGCACCGTGCCAGACCCCTCCCACGGCCGATCCGGCGTTCCGTGACGTTCCAGGGTGGAAGGCGTGACGGACTCGCGGCGGGCGGTTTCCGGTCAACCATGCGGATCCGCGAGGGGTGCCCGGTACGGTGTCCGGCACGGTACCGGACACCAAACACAGCCGATCCGGCGTTCCGTGACGGTTCGTTGTGGAAGGCGTGACCGTTCCCGCCCGCCCTATCCACAGCCCGCGCGCGCCGGGCCGAGGAGCCCGGCGCGCGACGGATGGGCGGCCTACGTCCAGGGGCCGCCAGGGGGAGGCGCGCCGGCGTCGGTGTCGGTCCCGCCCATCGGGCGCTCGTGACCGAAGCCGTGGGTGACGAGGTCGTCCACGTGCTGCGTGATGCCGGCCAGGAACCGCTTCTCCTGCGCCGCCGTCAGGTGCCCGTCCTTGACGGCCAGGTCGAGCCGCTTGGTCGCGGCGGTGACGATCGCCGCCTCGAGGCCGGACACGGACTTGCCCTGCGCCTTGGCCACGTCGGCCAGGCTCTTGCCGGACATCAGCTGCGTGCGCAGCTGGGTGTCGGTCAGCCCCAGATATGTGGAGACGCCGTCCATGAAGCCGAACGGGCCGCCCGGGGGGCCGTGGTGATCGAACTCGCCGAACCCGTGGTGGCCGAAGCCACCAGGTGGGCCGCCGAACCCGAGGCCGAAGCCGTCGCCCTGCTTGATCCGGGCGATGATCGCGTCGGCCTGGCTGCGCGTCAGGTGGCCGGCGGTCACCTGCTTGTTGATCTGGTCGATCGTGGCCTGCTGCAGCGCCGAGCGCAGCGTTGCGCTGCTGACGCCGAGCCGCTTGGCCGCGTCGTCCAGCACCGCCGCGCCCGGCGAGCTCGAGCTGTGGGTCGCGCCGTAGGCGACGCCCGCCGAGAGCGCCAGGCCGACGCCCGCCACCGCCACGATCGCGCGCCGGCGGCGGCCGGATGGCCGCCGCGGGGTCGTCGTCTCACCTTCCATCGTTGCCTCCTCCAGGATGTGCCACTCCCAGCAAACACGTCAAAGATCAGCGAGCCCCCAGGAGAACCTCAGAATCGTCTGTGAAGGCGTGCCGTCAGGATGCGGCCGCCAGCGGCTGCGGCCAGCTGCCGACGCGGCGGACGCCGTCGGTGCAGGCCAGCAGCCCGGCGAGCCGCTGCCGGTCGAGGAAGATGGCACCCAGCTCAGGCCCGAGCATCAGCGCGGTCTTGGCGGCCACCTCCGCCTGCTCGCACGACCCGGCGACGGCTGTCGCCGATCGCACGCCCCGATCCGCGGGCAGCCCCGTGCGCGGGTCGATCAGGTGGTGGCGCTCGACGCCGTCCTGCACCCAGCGGCGGACGAGCACGGTTGAGGTCGCCATCGCGCCCGCGGTGACGCCGACGGTCTCGTGCTCACCCTCGCCCAGGTCGACCTCCACTAGCCAGGCGGGCATCCGCGGCGGCAGGCCGATCACGGCCAGGTCGCCCCCGGCCGAGACCAGAGCCGAGCCGACGCCCGCACCGCGCAGCTCCGTCACCGCGGCGTCCACGGCCATCCCCTTGGCGATGCCGCCCAGGTCGATGGCGTATCCGGCGGGCACCGTCACCGCGCCCGAGACCGGGTCGATCGCGACCCGTCGCCACCCGCCGGTCGGCGCGATCGGGCCGGCGAGCGCCTCGTCACCGATCCGCTCGAGGCTCTCGGCGTAGCCGAGCTGCCGCAGGCGCCGCCCCACCGTCGGGTCGAACAGCCCGTCGGTCGCGGTAGCCGCGGCCAGCGCACGGCGCAGCACCCGGCCCAGCAGCGGGCCGACCGGCACCGGCGTCCCCGCCCGGGCGTTCAGCTGGGCCAGCTCGCTGAAGGGCAGGAACCGGCTGAGCGTCCGCTCCCAGCGCTGGAACAGCCGCTGCACGGCGAAGGCGAGCGGGGCGTCGTCCGCAGGCAGCAGCACCATCACGCGGGTGCCCATCGCAGGGAACGCGTGGCGGACGAGGCCGGGCGGGATCTGCATGGTCATCGCTACGACCCTCCTGACTGCGCCATTGGGACGGACGACGAGCTGCCGCTCTGCGAGAGGCCGAAGCCGCCGCCGTCGAAGTACGAGCTCTCGTCGGTCGTCCGTGCCTGCGTCCGGGTGGTCGACGCACGGGCTGAGGCGGTGCCGGGCTTGCCGTCGCCGCGGACGCCCGCCAGGCCGGCGAAGGCAGCGAAGCCGGCGACCGACACGCCGATCACCCCCCGCTTCAGCGAGCGGAGGCGGCGATCGAGGAGGACGCGCCGCGCCTCCCCGGTCATGACCGGCTCCCCAGCGTCACGGTGATGGTGCGGGTCGCGCCACCGCGCCGGACCGAGAGCGTCAGCGAGTCGCCGGGCTTCTTGGTGTCGATCACGGCGATCAGGTCGTTCGCGGTGGCGACGTCGGTGCCTCCCGCGGCAACGATGACGTCGCCCTTCTGGAGACCGGCATGGTCGGCCGGCGTGCCGGACTGCACGCTCTGTACGGACGCGCCGCCACCCGACGCGTCGGTCAGCTCGATGCCGAGGAAGGGATGCACCGCCTTGCCGTTGGAGATCAACTCGCCGGCGATGCTCTGGACGGTGTTCGACGGGACGGCGAACCCGATCCCGATGTTGCCGCCGGACTGCGACTCGATCTGGCTGTTGATGCCGATCACCTGGCCGTTCGCGTTCAGCAGCGGGCCGCCGCTGTTGCCGCTGTTGATCGCGGCATCGGTCTGCAGGGCGCCGCTGATGCTGTGGTTGTTGGGCGACGTGATCGTGCGGCCGAGAGCGCTGATGATGCCCGAGGTGACGGTGTCGTCGAGCCCGTACGGATCGCCGATTGCGACGACCGGGTCGCCCACCTGCACCGCCGAGGAGTCGGCGAACGTGAGCGGGTGGAGCTCGCTCGAGTCGACGTTGACGTGGATCACGGCAACGTCGGTGGATGCGTCGGCGCCGACCAGCGTCGCGTTCGCGGTGGTGCCGTCGTCCATCTTGACCTTGATCGAGGTGGCGCCGTCCACGACGTGGTCGTTGGTGACGATGTCGCCCTTCGTGTCGATCATGAAGCCGGTGCCCTGGGCCTGGGACGAGCCGCCCGACCCGCCGCCGAACGGGTCGAAGCCGCTGCTGCCGCTCGAGCCCGAAGTGGTGACCAGGATCTTGACGACGCTGGGCGCCGCCGCCTTGTAGATCGCGCCGATGGCGCTGGTCGTGGTCGTGCTGGTCGAGGACACCTGCGAGCCGGCCGCGGCATCCTCGGTGCTGGTGATCACGGTGGTGGACGAGCCGGCGGTCGCCTCGTGCACGGCCAGGGCGGCGGTGGCGCCTCCCAGACAGGCGGATGCGACGAGTGCGGCGGCGAGAACAGGGGGCTTCATGATGCGTCCTTTGGGCTCGGGTACGCCGTCATCGTCGAGCGCGGGCCTGAGCGGCAGCCGGGACAACCCTGTGAGTACGATCAGAGGATGCTCACAGGAAACCCCCAGGTTCGGGTCGTACTGTGACGGACATGACACAGCCGACAGCACCCGATCGCGCCCGCGTCCTGGTGGTGGACGACGAGGACAGCATCACACAGCTCGTCTCCACCGTCCTGCGGTACGAGGGCTTCGAGGTGGAGACCGCCGCCGACGGCCGCGCCGCCGTCAAGGCCGCCCGCGTCTTTCGCCCCGACATCGTCGTGCTCGACGTGATGCTGCCCGACCTCGACGGGTTCGAGGTCTACCGGCGCCTCGCCAACGGCTCTCCCGGCCCGCCGGTGCTGTTCCTGACGGCCCGCGACACGACCGAGGACCGCGTCCACGGGTTGACGCTGGGCGCCGACGACTACATGGGCAAGCCGTTCAGCCTGGAGGAGCTGGTGGCGCGCGTGAAGGCCGTCCTGCGGCGCACACGGGGCCGCGACGAGCGCGACCCGGGCAAGCTCAGCTTCGGGGATCTGGAGCTCGACGACGACACCCGCGAGGTGCGCCGGGGCGACCGCCTGATCGAGCTGACGCCGACCGAGTTCAACCTACTCCGCTACCTGCTGGCGAACGCCGGCCGGGTGGTCAGCAAGGCGCAGATCCTCGACCACGTCTGGCGCTACGACTTCGGCGGGGACTCGAGCGTCGTCGAGACCTACATCAGCTACCTGCGCAAGAAGGTGGACGCGGGCGGCGACGCACCCCTGATCCAGACCGTGCGCGGCTTCGGCTACGCCCTCCGTCAGCGGCGGTAGCCGGTGTCGCTGCGCTTCCGCCTGACGGCGATCAGCGTCCTGCTGGTCGGGCTGGGCCTGCTGATCGCGAGCTTCGCGACGCACTACGAGCTGAAGGCGTCCCTGATCGACCGGGTCGACCAGCAGCTCAGCGACGCCCAGGAGTCCGGCTTCGAGGCGCTGTTCCGCCCCAGCCCCGACAGCCAGCGCGCGATCCGGCCCGACGCCTACCTCGCCCTCTACCTGCCCAACGGCAGGCTGCTGCACGGCCGGGTGCCGGTCGGCAGGCGGACGCTGCCGGGGTTCATGCACACCGCGCCCACGGGCATCAGCACGCAGGACGGCTACCGCGTGCAGGTCACCCACCCCGGCCCTCCCGGCTCGCAGGCGAAGCTCGTGATCGCCTTCCCGCTGAGCGACGTCAACAGCACGCTCAGCCGGCTGGCCCGGCTGGAGGTGCTGGCCGGCCTGCTGGTGCTGATCGCCGTCGCCGTGCTGGCGCTGATCGCCGTGCGCGCGGCGCTGCGGCCGCTGCGGCGGATCGAGGAGACCGCGGGGGCGATCGCCGCCGGCGACCTGACCCGGCGGGTCGAGGAGGATAGCCGCACCGAGGTGGGCCGCCTCGGCCACGCCCTGAACGAGATGCTCGCCCAGATCGAGCACGCGTTCCACGAGCGGGAGGAGTCGGAGCGGCGGCTGCGCCGCTTCATCGCCGACGCGTCGCACGAGCTGCGGACGCCGCTGACGTCGGTGCGCGGCTATGCGGAGCTGTTCCGCCGCGGGGCGGCCGACCGGCCGGCGGATCTGGAGATGGCGATGCGCCGGATCGAGGACGACGCCGCGCGGATGGGCCTGCTGGTGGACGACCTGCTGCTGCTGGCGCGGCTCGACCAGGGGCGGCCGCTCGAGCGCGAGCAGGTCGATCTGTCCGCGGTCGCGCGTGAGCTGGCCGACGACTCGCGGCTGCTGCACCCGGCGTGGCCGGTCGCGCTGCACGGCGACGGCGCGGCGGTCGTGGCAGGCGACGAGCTGCGGCTGCGCCAGGCGATCGGCAACCTGCTTGCGAACGCCCGCGCGCACTGCCCGGAGGGCACGCCGATCGACGTGACGGTGACCGGCGGCGAGGACGGCGTGACCGTCGCGGTCGCCGACCACGGCCCGGGAATCGCCCCCGAGGACGCCGAGCGCGTGTTCGAGCGGTTCTTCCGGGCCGATCCGTCGCGGGCACGGGCCAGCGGCGGCAGCGGCCTCGGGCTCTCGATCGTCGAGTCGATCGCGGTCGCGCACGGCGGATCGGCCTCGGTCGAGTCGGCAGTGGGCGAGGGATCGACGTTCCGCCTGGTCATCCCCCGCGTCCGCGAGCTCCCGTCCGCCACGGAGCCGCTGGCGCTGCCCGAAGCGCAGCGCTGATCAGGCCGCCCGCGAGGCGGCGACCACCATCGCGCGCGGCATGCGCAGCGCACCGTCGCGCCGGTACGGCTCGAGCCGCCGGTCGAGCGCGGCCAGCAGGGCGGCCCGCTGGCCGGGGTCGAGCACCTCGTCCAGCCGCCGGTAGTGGCCGATCGTCGCCGCCAGCTCCCGCCAGTGCTCCTCGGCCGACCCGGCGGCCACCTCGTCGCGGAGAGTGACGGCCGCGGCGCCGCCGAGGCCGGCGTCGCGGTGCACGGCGGTCAGCTCCGCAGCCTCGCCCAGCCTGCCGAAGACGCGCGCGAACTGCGCCGCCTCGGCACCGAGCACCTCCGCGACCGCCGACCGCGGCTCGCCGAACCAGGGGTTCTCCTCGATCCGCGCCCAGACCGCCGTCGCGACGGCGCCGCCGGGGGCGACCGTCCGCCCCACCTCACGCAGCGTGGCGGCCGGGTCGCGGGCGATCATCAGCGAGAGCCGGCTGACGGCCGCGGCGAACGCGGCGTCGGCGAAGGGCAGCGGCCGGTTCATGTCGGCGGCAACGATCCGCACGTGAAGGCCCTCCGCCTCGGCCCGTTCGGCCGCCGCCGCCATCCGAGACTCGCTGACGTCGATCCCGGTCACCTCGGCGCCACGGCGCGCGAGCTCGGCCGTCAGCCGGCCGCTGCCACAGCCGACGTCGAGCACGGTGGCGGCCCCGGCGGCGGCCGCGAGCAGCTCGTCGGCGCCGAGCAGGGGATGCGGGGGTCGGTCGCCGGGCACGGCCGGCCAGCGTAGACGATCCCGGTCGCGTCACGGCTCTCCACAGGGCGGTGACGGGACCGCGCCGGCCGGGTCGCCTCGGCGAGGTGACCCCGGGGTGGTACGAACAGCGGGTCGACCGGCCGCGATCGCCCACCGGAAGCGGGCTCCGGGACGATCGGCAACCGTCACCGAACCCGCACGGATCCGTCACGCGCTCTGAGTCCTCCGGCACCGAGTCTGGCACGGTGCCGGAGTCCGTGCCAGAGTCGGTGCCGGAGTCCGTGCCGGGCTCGGTGCCCGGTACGGTGCCGGACACCGAGACGCTGATCCCGGCGCCCTAGGATCCGCCCGTGGCGGCTGACGACACGCAGGCTGCGTTCGCGGAGGCCGCTGCGGCGGACGGCATCGTGCTGGAGCCGGGCACGTTCGACTGGCTCTGCGAACAGGGGCACGTCGGGCTCGAGCGGGTGGCGATCGACCGGCGCGACCCGTCGCTGGCCTCCCCGGTGACGGCTGCCGTGCGGACGCTGACGGCGATCTTCGGCCACCTGCGCGGCGACGAGTCGGTGCTCGATGCCTCGCGAGACAACCTGCTGCTGCCGGTCGACCTCGTCCACACCCCGTCGGGGACGCTGGTCCAGGTGGACGACCGCTCGCACTTCACCTCGCACCGCCTGGCGGCGCTCGACCTCTACCCGGCCGGCGCGGCGCTCGGCTTCGACGCGGCCGAGCACCGCGAGCTGTGCCGCCGCCTGGCCGCCGAGACGGACGGACTCGAACCGCGGCCTGCCGGCCAAGGCGTTCGGCTTCGGCGGCGTCGTACGGCAGCGCGCCTACCACGACGCGCTGTTCGACCTGGCGGCTCCGGCGATGGGCCATCCGCCCGTGATCCGCATCGTTGCCCTGGACGGCGACGGCGCCGGCGCCTACGCGCGGAGCCGCGAGGCGCTCAGGGAGTTGGCCGGCGCCTGCGCCGCTCCTCCGGCGTCCGGTCGTCGTGCTCCGCCACGTTGATCGTGCGGCAGCGGCCGCAGCGCACGCGCACCCGGAACGTCATGTACTCGGGGCTCATCGAGGTCGCCAGCACGTTGCCACACTCGGCGCAGACGTAGTCGTCCGCGCCGTTGCCGTTGAAGACGGGCCGTTCCGGGTCATCCTGCACGGCGGTGCCTCCGTCGGGAGGCACCTCGCCCGGCCGGACGCGGTGCATCGTCACGCGGGCCATGCCGCCCGCCTAGAGCGCGCCCAGCTTGGCCGCGAAGTCGGCGATCAGCGCCTCCAGCACCCCGGAGACGACGCCCTCGCCCATCGAGGCCGCCTTGCCGGTGATCTGCGCGTGGGTGTGGATGTCCCCGCCGCCCTCGCGCAGGGCGAACGTGATCGTCGCGTTCGCGAACCCCTGGCCGCCGGCCTCCCGCGACTTGACGTTGAGCACTGCCGTGTGCGCCGCGTCGTCCCGCTCGACGACCTCCAGCGTGCCGGTGAACGTCATCGACATCGCGCCCATCTTGACCTTGATCTCGGCCTTCGCCGACTCGGGGGACGTGCGCTCCAGCACCGTCGCACCCTCGACGCACGGCACCAGCTTGTCGAGATCGAGGATGGTCGCGAAGCTGTCGTCGATCTGCCGCGGGGTCGTAAAGGAGTGGTCGAGATCCACGGCCATGCACGCCGTCCTTGGGGAGAAGGGAACCGGTCGAAACGCGGTCGTAGTATAGGCTCCGGCCGTGCCGCTCCCGCCTGGCTCCCACACGCTCGGGCCCGACAACGCAACGCTGTCGATCCGCACGAAGCGCACCGGCGCCGCCGCCAAGGCCGGCCACAACCTGCACTTCCACGTGACGGACTGGACGGCCACGCTGACGGTCGGCGACGACCCCGCCGCCACCGCGATCGACCTGCGCGCCGACGGCGGATCGCTCCGCGTGATCGAGGGCGAGGGCGGCATGCAGGCGCTCGACGACGACAACCGTGCGGACATCGTGAAGACGATCGACGACGAGGTGCTGCGCCGCCAGTCGGTGACGTTCCGCTCGACGCGGGCGACGCCGCGCGACGACGGCTTCACCGCCGAGGGCGACCTGACGCTGAACGGCGCCACCCACCCGGTCGCCGCCGAGGTGTCGCTGGCCGCCGAGGGCCGGATCCGCGCCACGGCCACCGTCCGCCAGTCGAGCTGGGGCATGAAGCCCTACTCGACCCTGTTCGGCGCGCTCAAGGTCGTGGACGACGTCGAGATCGAGCTGATCGGGAGCGTGGCCGCTCCGGCCGGTCAGTCGGCGTAGACCGCCTGCGCATCGAGGCCGCCCTCGACTCCGGGCGGGAGCTCGCCGGTCCCGTGCGCGTACATGGCGAGGTCGGCGATCGTGGCCGCCCGGGCCGGTTCGCTGCCGTCGCCCGCCGTCCACGCGCCGTTCGACCACCTCAGCGTCTCGGGCGCGGCGCCCAGCTGCATCCCCGCCAGGAGCTGCGCCTTGTCGCGGATGCGCGCGCTCGCCGTGACGACCGCCGGCGACGTGCCGTCGGAGGGGCTGGTGTTGAAGCCGTGGCCGGTGCCGAAGCGGTCGGTGTCGGCGGGGACGACCTTGACGTCCAGCGCGGGAACGCCCAGCTCGTCGGCGACCAGCTGCGCGTACTGTTGCTCGCGCCCGTCCGCCTCTGTTGTCAAGCTGAGCACCATCTTGCCGGTCGGGTGGACGCGCAGGAAGACTGCGCGGTAGGCCTCGTTAGCCACGGGTGGACTCCTCATCGTCGCGGTTCGCACGGGACGCCAGGCGCTGCCGCTCCTGGTGCGCCGTCAGCGCATTGTGCTCCTCCAGGTCGCAGAATGCAGGCTGCGGGCCGCCCTGCGGGTGCGCCGGGACGGCCGGGCGCTCACAGCCCGGGTAGATGCAGGTCTTGACGCCGGTCTGGTTCATCGATCGGTCGGCTCCTTCTCGTGCTCGTCACCGGGCTCGGTGGCCCACCCCGGCGTCGTGCGGCCGCGCCGCGGCCCGTGGCCGCTGGGCATCGCCACCGAGCTGCCCGCAACCGGCGTCGCGCTCGCCCACGGCTCGGGCTTCGCGGCGGCCACCGCCACCGGCTCCGGCGCCGGGAGCCCCAGCCGGGCGGCCGGCGCGGATGCGATCGCCTCGACCACGTCGTCCAGAGCGCGGAACGTGTGGCCGCTGACCAGCACGTTGCAGTACGGCAGCGCCGCCACCATCCCCCCTGCCCGGACGGCGAACACGTCCGCCCCTGCCCGTGGGTTGACCCACACGATCCGGTGCGCGAGGCGGGCCAGGCGCGCCATCTCGCGGCCGACCAGCCCCGGGTCGCCGCGCTCCCACCCGTCCGAGAGGATGACGACCACCGCGCCGCGGGCCATCCCCCGGCGGCCGTGGCGGTCGTTGAAGGTGCGCAGGGCCTCGCCGATGCGGGTGCCGCTCGACCAGTCCGGCGCGGCCGCGGCCGCGCGGCCGATCGCCAGCTCGGGATGCCGCGACCCCAGCGCGCGGGTCAGGCGGGTGAGCCGCGTGGCGAATGCGAACGCCTCGGCGTCGGGGCCGCTGCCGGCCGCGCAGGTGAGGAACTGGAGGTAGGCGCGGGCGTACGGCTCCATCGAGCCGGAGATGTCGCACAGCATCACCAGCCGCCGCCGGGCGGTGCGCCGCCGGCGCCGCGCCAGCCGCAGCGGCTCGCCGCCGGTACGCATGCTCATCCGCAGCGTCCGGCGCAGATCGACCTGGCGCCCGCTGCGGTCGCGCCGGTAGCGGCGCGTCGTACGGATCGGCGTGCGCAGCCGCAGCTGCGACATCAGCCGGTAGAGCGCGGCCAGCTCCTGCGGGTCGAGGGTCTCGAACCGCCGCTCGGCCAGCCGCTCCTCGTCGCTGGCCATCGCCAGCGGGGTGTCGGCCGCCTCGCCGTCCTCCTCGCCGGCGGCGCCGGGCGCCGTCCACCAGCCCTCACGCGCGTCCTGCGACGGTGACGCCTCTCCGTCGGTGTGCTCGCCCGCCTCGGGGACGGCCCCCGTCGCGACGCCCACGGCCGGGTCGTCGCCAGGCTCGGCCGCCCCAGCGCCGAACACCTGCGCGAACACGCGGTCAAACGCCGCCACGTGGGCCTGGTCGGACACCAGCACGGCGCGGACCGTCCAGTACAGCCGGGTGCGGCTGATCGGCCGCACCAGCGTCAGCGCCCGGGCCAGGTCGGCCGACCGGGCGGGGACGACGGGAACGCCGGCGTCGCGCAGCCGCTGGCCCAGCCTCCCGGCCAGCGCGGGCAGGTCGAGCACGACCGTCTCGACGGCGAAGACGGGCGCCGGCGCGTCCTCAGTCACCGGCCTCCACCAGGCGCTCGAGCCCCGCCGCGCGGACCACCTCCTGGTCCTCGCCGTACTTCAGCACCGAGCCCAGCGTGCGGTCGACCGCCGCCGCGTCCAGCCGCTCGACGCCCAGCAGCTCGAGCGCCGCCAGCCAGTCGATCGCCTCGGCGATCCCGGGCGGCTTCTGCACGTCGCTCGCGCGGATCCGGGAGACCGCGCTCGCCACCTGCACCGCCAGCGTGTCGGACGCCCCGGCGACGCGGCGGCGGACGATCTCGACGGCCCGCTCCAGGCCGGGGTACTCGATCCAGTGGTAGACGCAGCGGCGCTTGACGGCGTCGTGCAGGTCGCGGGTGCGGTTGGACGTCAGCACGATCACGGGCGGGTGGGTGGCCGTCACGGTGCCCAGCTCGGGGATGGTGACCGCGGCCTCGCCCAGCAGCTCGAGCAGGAACGCCTCGAAGTCGTCGTCCGCGCGGTCGATCTCGTCGATCAGGAGCACGGCCGGGCGCGGGCCGGGATGCCGGAGCGCACGCAGCAGCGGCCGCTCGATCAGGTAGTCGGGGCCGAACAGGTCGTCCTCGGTCAGCCGCTCCGAGCCGGCGTCCGCCAGCCGGATGCTGAGCAGCTGGCGCGGGTAGTTCCACTCGTACAGCGCCTCGGCGGCGTCGATGCCCTCGTAGCACTGGAGCCGGATCAGCGGCGTGTCCAGCACCGCGGCCAGAGCGCGGGCCGCCTCGGTCTTGCCGACGCCGGCCTCGCCCTCCAGCAGCAGCGGCTGGGGCAGGCGCACGCCCAGGAACATCGAGGTGGCCAGCCCCTCGTCCACCAGGTAGTCCACCGCCCGCAGGCGGTTGGCCAGCATCTCGACGTCGGGCACCAGCGCGCGCAGCTCGTCGGCCGCGGCGCCCGTGTCGCGCGGCGTCACCGGCGCTCAGTCGGAGACGCGGGCATGCCGGTTGTCCGCTTCGAACCGGGCCCTGCAGCCCTCGCAGCAGAAGTAGACGACCTCGCCGTCCAGCTCGATCGACGGGGTGCCGGGGCCGGCGGCGACCGTCATCCCGCAGATCGGGTCGACGGCCAGCGGCGCGACATCGACGGCGGGCGGGAGCGGCGCCGGGACGGCGCCCTCCACCGGCCGGTCGTGGCGGACGGCGATGATCATCGCCATGATCGACAACGCGACCTCGGCCGGCCCGCGGGCGCCGATGTCCATGCCTGCCGGCACGTCGATGCGCGCCAGCTGCTCGTCCGGCACGCCGTCGCCGCGGAGCTCCGCCAGCACGCCGTCGCCGCGCTTGCGGCTGGCCACCAGCCCGACGTACGGCACACCAGCCTCCAGCGCGCGACGCAGGGTGTGCAGCTCGTCGCGGCCGTGCGCGGCCACGACCAGCGCCAGGTCGCCCGGTCCCGGCTCGGCGGAGCCGTCACCGGAATCCGCCATCGCGAAGCCGACCTCCGCGCCGATCCGCCGCACCGCGGCGGCGATCGGCGTCTCGCCCACCACCAGCACGCGGGGAGCGGGCAGCACCGGCTCCAGGAAGACCTCGATCGCGCCGCCTGAGAGGCACGGGTTCTGGACGGTGACCGCGCCCTCGGCGTCCTCGAAGACGGCGTCCTCCACGGGCGCCGGCTCCTCCTCGCTGAAGGGCAGGATCCGCAGCAGCACGGCGTGGTTCGAGCGCAGCGCGGTCAGCGCGTAGGCGCGCACGCTGTGCTCCGTGCAGACGCCGCCGACGAACCCCTCGATCGTCCCGTCGGCCAGCACCAGGGCGACGTCGCCCGCCGCGACGCTGGTCGGACGCTGCGCGCGCACCACGGTCGCCGTCACGAACGGCACCCCCTCGGCGGCGAGCTCCTGGGCCCGCCGGGACAACGCGGCGGTGATCATTGGGGCGGCGCCGCCTTCCCCTGCATCGCCGACCACACGCGCGCCGGCGTGCAGGGCATGTCGATGTGATCGACGCCGTGCGGCTCGTGCAGCGCGTCGATCACCGCATTGACGATCGCGGGCGGCGAGCCGACGTTGGGCGACTCGCCGACGCCCTTGGCGCCCAGCGGATGATGCGGGCAGGGCGTGACGGTCTCGCCCAGCTCGAAGTCGGGGCACTCGAGCGCGGTCGGGATCAGGTAGTCCATGAACGACGAGTTGAGGCAGTTGCCCTCCTCGTCGAAGCTGATCAGCTCCATCAGCGCGATGCCGACGCCCTCGGCCAGGCCGCCGTGGATCTGGCCGTCGACGATCATCGGGTTGATCCGCACGCCGCAGTCGTCCACCGCGATGAACCTGCGCACCGTGACCTGCGCCGTGTCGGGATCGACGTCCACCACCGCGATGTACGCGCCGTACGGGTAGGTCAGATTGGGCGGGTCGTAGATCACCTGCGCGTCGAGGCCGCCCTCGAGGCCCTCCGGCATCGCCTCGCCGCTGTACGCGCGGACGGCAATCTCCTCGATCAGTGCGCCCTTCTCGGGATCGCCCTTGACGTACCAGCGGCCCTTCTCCCAGGCCAGGTCCTCGGGCCGGGTCTCGAGCATGGTGGCCGCGATCAGCCGCGCCTTGTCGCGCACCTTGCGGGAGACGACGGCCACGGCGCCGCCGGAGACCGGCGTCGAGCGGCTGCCGTACGTGCCCAGGCCGTAGGGCGACTTGTCGGTGTCGCCGTGCCGCACCTCGACGTCCTCGGGCGGGATACCCAGCTCCTCGGCCACGATCTGCGCGAACGTCGTCTCGTGGCCCTGGCCCTGCGTCTGGGCGCTGATGCTGACGACGGCCTTGCCGGACGGGTGCACGCGCAGGTCGGCGCCGTCGTTCATGGCCAGGCCGAGGATGTCCATGTGTTTGCGCGGGCCGGCGCCGACGCCCTCGGTGAAGAACGAGACGCCGATGCCCATCAGCTCGCCCCGCTCGCGCTTCTCGCGCTGCTCGCGGCGCAGGTCGTCGTACCCGGCGATCTCCATCGCCACCTTCATCGTCTTGGCGTAGTCGCCCGAGTCGTACGTCCAGCCGGTGGTCGTCTCGTACGGGAACTGCTCGGGGCCGATGAAGCTGCGCATGCGCAGGTCGATCGGGTCGGCCTTCATCTCCAGCGCCAGCGCGTCCACCATCCGCTCGACCAGGTAGACGGCCTCGGTGATGCGGAACGAGCAGCGGTAGGCGACGCCGCCCGGCGCCTTGTTCGTGTAGACGGCCTTGACCTTGACGTGCGCCGCCTGGAGGTCGTACGACCCGCAGCAGATGTGGAAGAACCCGGCCGGGAACTTGGTCGGCTGCGCCGTGCTGTCGAACGCGCCGTGGTCGGCGATCACGTCCACCCGCAAACCGGTGATCTTGCCGTCCTTGGAGCACATCTCGCTGCGCATGATGTAGTCGCGGGCGAAGCCCGTGGACATCAGGTTCTCGGAGCGATTCTCGACCCACTTGACCGGCACGCCGGCCACGATCGAGCCGGCGATGGCGCACACGTACCCGGGGTAGACGGGCACCTTGTTGCCGAACCCGCCGCCGATGTCCTGGCAGCGGATGCGGATCATGTGCTCGGCCAGGCCGGCCACGTGGGCGTACACGGTGCGGTGCGCGTGCGGCGCCTGGTTGCCGTTGTAGATGTCGAGCTGGCCAGTCTGGGGATTGAAGTCGGCGATGATGCCGCAGGTCTCCAGCGGCGCCGGGTGGCAGCGCGGGTAGATGATGTCACGGCTGACGACGGTGTCCGCCTCGGCAAAGGCGCGGTCGGTGGCCTCCTCGTCGCCGGCCTCCCAGGTGGGGCTGGCGAGGTTGTCGCGCTGGCCGGCCTTGTCGTCGCGGATCAGCGGCGCATCGGGATCGAGCGCCTTGCGGGCGTTGACGATCGCGGGCAGCGGCTCGTACTCGACGTCGATCAGCTGCAGCGCGTCGTTGGCCGAGTACTCGTCGGTCGCGATCACGAACGCGACCTCCTGGCCCTGGAAGCGCACCTTGTCGCCGGCCAGCACAGCCTGCGTGTCGTAGGAGATGGTCGGCATCCAGGCCAGGCCCAGCGTCTCCAGGTCCTTGGCGGTGACCACCGCGGCAACGTTGGGATGGGCCAGCGCACGGGACGTGTCGATGGAGACGATCCTGGCGTGCGCATACGGGCTGC
>CAWCOL010000005.1:492500-994375 GCA_963797175.1 uncultured Actinomycetes bacterium | reverse complement strand
GTCGGCTACCGCTCCGAGGCCGTTGCGCGGGAGGCGGTGCCGGTCTGAACAGGCGCGTCAGTGCGGGTCGTCCGCGTCGCCCTTGGTCGTCCCGTGGCCGAGGTGGTCGAGGCTGCGGAGCACCTCTTCACCATGGAGCCTGACCGGGTCGTCGGCGGGCAGCGGGTCGATCAGATCGCGCACCCGGACGGCGATCTGGTAGGCGAACTGGGGCGTCGCGGGGGCCCACAGGGCGTCGATGTCACGCACGGTCACCTGGCTCATCGCGGGCGAGTGTAGATGATTGGCCGGCCCGCGGCGCCCTCGAAACGCTCGTGACGGGATTCACCATCCCGTCACCTGCTGGATACCGTCCCGCGACCCACGGAGGCTTCCGGGAACCCGACAATCCGGGCCATGATGCAGATGACAGGACAGACAGGGCCGGCGGGGCCGGCCGATCTGCGCGGCGCGGGTGGGCTCGCGGTGCGCATGCTGACGACGGCGGTGGAGTGCGCGAGGCAACGCGATGCCGCCAGGGCCAACGTGGTGCTCGGCTTCGAGCGCGACGCGACGGCCCACCCGGAGCTGTGCGAGGCAGTCACGGCCGACCGGGACTTGCTGGAGATGCGGATGCGGGCGCGGCTGCGGGGGTTGATCGAGCGGGTGATCGACCTGGCGCTGCGCATCGCCGACCTCGCGCGCCTCTCGGCGCGGCGGGGTGCCCCGGAGGTGGGGGAGCTGGAGCGGGTGTGCAGGCTGGGCGCCGTCACGGCGGTGACGGCGCGGAACCTGCTGGCGGCGGTGGGCAGCGCCCGCGAGCCGCTGGCGGAGGTGCTGGAGGAGCTGCTGCTGCGGGCCGAGATCTCGGCCGCCCGCGCGGCGCGGCAGCTGGAGCGGGGGAGCGTCGCGTGCCTCGCGTCTTGATCGCCGAGGACGACCGGGTGATCGCGACCGCGATGACGACGCATCTCCGCCACGCCGGGATGGAGGTGGAGTGGGCCGATCGGGGCGACCGGGCGATCCGCAAGATCCGCTTCGAACGGCCGGACGTCGCCGTCATCGACCTGATGCTGCCCGGCATGGACGGCTGGCGCATCATCGAGTCGCTGCGTGCCGACGACGTCCAGATCCCGGTCATCGTCGTCAGCGCACGCGCCTCCGAGCAGGACAAGGTGCACGCGCTGGCGATCGGCGGCGACGACTACCTTGCGAAGCCGTTCGGCATGGCCGAGCTGGTCGCCCGCGTCCAGGCGGCCGTGCGCCGGGCAGGGCTGCTGGCACGGGCGCAGCCGACGGAGCGGGTGGACGTGCCCGGCCTGGTGATCGACCCCGACCTGCACCAGGCGGTGCTGGACGGCGAGGACGCCGGCCTCACCCGCACCGAGTTCCGGCTGCTGTCGGTGCTGGCCGCGGAGCGCGGCCGGGTGATGACCCGCGACCAGCTCCAGCAGCGGGTGTGGGGCGTCCCGCACCGGCCGCGCGACCGGTCGGTGGACGTCTGCGTCCGCAAGCTGCGCGAGAAGCTCGACCACCGCTCCGAGCGCTACGAGTACATCCACACGCACTACGGCGTCGGCTACCGCTTCGACGCCGTCGAGCGCGTCTAGAAGCCCGTGGCGCCGGCGGCGGCCAGCGCGTCCTCGCGGCGCTCGTAGTCCTGCATGCGGGTGATGAGGCCGTCCGCCAGCGTGATCACGACGGACAGGTGGCCGGCCCGCTCGTCCCAGTCCGGCGGGATGGGCGGCCCGATGTTCGGCCCGCGGACGCTCATGACGACGCTGTCGCCCGCCGCGAGCAGCTCGAGCGCGTCCACCGCCGGCAGCGCCTCGACCGAGCGGCCGCCGGCCATGGCCAGCACCTCGTCGCGGTTCCGGCAGATCCACTCGGGCCGGACGCCCTGGTGGACGACGTCCGGCGCGAGCGCGTCGCGCATCGCGTCGAGGTCGCCCCGCCGGATGGCATCCAGCCATCCGGCGAACACGACCTCGACGTTGCTCCTGGGCGCTGGGCCGGGCGGCATGCACTCAGCCTAGCCAGTCCACCCTCAGCTGTTCGCGCGGCAGCTCGAGATCAGCCGCTGCGGATACCCGGCCGCGGCCTGCGCGTAGCCGGCCAGCACCCACCGGTAGCCGCCGTCCGGTGCCCAGATCGCGACCGGCGACCTCGGCAGCGGCGAGGGCTCCCAACCCTCCGGGGCGCCGTTGGGGGCGACCACGACGTTGTGCGTCATCAGCGAGAGCAGCTCGGCGTGCGCGCGGTGCTGTGCCGCGGTGTCGCCTCGGCGGATCGCGCCGACCCAGTAGCACTCCCACGCGATCTGGGATGCGAGCACCGCCTGGCCGCCGCCCGCGCCGCGGGAGGTGACGCTGTTCGGCGTCACGTGCAACTTCGGCCAGGTCGCACCCGGCGGCAGCGTCAGCTTGTGCTGCGCGCGCAGGTACTCGCGCTTCGTCACCGGCGGCTTCACGACGTCCGTGTCGTTCCAGCGCGAGACGGCGAAGGCGGTCGTGCTCAGAACGACCATCGCGGCGCCGACGATCAGCAGCACTGCGCCGGGGCGGTGCAGCAGCGGCCGGCGGCGCGCCGTGCGGGCCAGGCGGGGATCGCCGGGCAGCGCGCGGATCCGGTCGAACAGGTCGGGGTCCGCGAGGCCGGGGGCGTGCGGCACCGGGTTCGCCCGGCGCAGGATGTCCATCGTGTCGCTCATCGGGTCCTCTCCATCTGCGGTCGGGCGAAGCGGGACGGTGCGGGCGGGTCGGCCGCAGCGAGCGCCGCCTGGAACCGGCGGCGGGCGCGCAGCAGGCGCACGCGGAACGCGGTCGGGTTGACGCCCAGCGCGTGGGCAGCCTGGGTCGGTGTCAGGTCCTCCCAGGCGATCAGCAGCAGCGCCTCGCGGTCGAGCGGCGAAACGGCACGCAGCGCCGCGGCCAGCCGCGGGTCGATGCCGTGCGAATCGGGCGCCCGCTGCGCGGCGCTCTCCGGCGAGCCGGGCAGCGTGCGCGGGTGCCGCCGGGCGTCGGCCATCAGCAGGTTGCGGGCGGTGGCGAACAGCCAGGGCCTGGGATCGTCCGCCGGGACGTCGGCAAGCCGGCGCCAGGCGATCGCCATCACCTCGGCGGCGACGGCGTCGGGATCGGGGCTGCCGCGCCTGCGCGCATAGGCGGCGATCGCCCCGATGTGGGTGAAGACGCGGCGGAACCGCTGGTCGGCCGCGTCGTTGTGGGGATGGGTGCTCATACCCTCAACTGTCCGCGGCGGCGGATCGCGTTACCGCGCGGGGTCAGACCGGGGTGGCCGTGGCGGCTTGCTCCGGCGTCGCGATCGCCGCGCCGGTCTCCTTGTCGAAGAAGTAGAGGCGGCTCGTGTCCACCGCCAGGCGCATCGTCTCGCCCGGCCTGCAGCGCGACCGCGCGTCCACCCGTGCGGTGCACGGCGCCCGGCCGGCGTCCACCATCAGCGGGATCTGCAGGTCCGCGCCTTCGTCCTCGACGATGGCCCGCGTGTCCGCGGTGTCCACCGCCGGCGCGTCCAGCGTGAACAGCACGTTCACCTCCGAGCCCAGCTCCTCGGTCACCTCGACGGCGACGTCGATCGCGGGCAGCGAGGCGTCCGGCGCCAGCGAGACGTCGGAGAAGTCGGACGGCCGGATGCCGAGGGCGACGGTGCGCCCGGCGTACGCGCGCAGGTCGTGCTGTTCGGGCAGCGGCAGCGTGGAGGAGCCGAAGCGCACCACGCCGTCCTCGATCACGCCCTCGAGCAGGTTCATCGCCGGCGACCCGATGAAGGCCGCGACGAACAGGTTGGCCGGGCTCCAGTAGAGCGCGCCCGGGGACGCCGAGCTGCTGCACGACGCCGTCCTTCATCACCGCGACGCGGTCGCCCAGCGTCATCGCCTCGACCTGGTCGTGGGTGACGTAGATCGTGGTGGTGCGCAGCTTGTCGCGCAGCCGGGCCAGCTCGGCCCGCATCTGCACGCGCAGCTTGGCGTCGAGGTTGGACAGCGGCTCGTCCATCAGGAAGGCGAGGGGCTCGCGCACCATCGCCCGGCCGATCGCGACGCGCTGGCGCTGGCCCCCGGAGAGCTGGCCGGGCTTGCGGTCGAGCAGCGAATCGAGGCCGAGGATGTGCGCGACCTCTGCCACCTTCGCGCTGCGCTCGGCCTTCGGCACGTGTCGCAGCTTGAGCCCGATGCCGAGGTTCTGCTCGACCGACATGTGCGGATAGAGGGCGTAGTTCTGGAACACCATCGCGATGTCCCGGTCCTTCGGCTGCATGTCGGTGACGACCGTGTCGCCGATCATGACCTCGCCGTCGGTCAGCTCCTCGAGGCCGGCCACGATCCGCAGCAGCGTGGACTTCCCGCAGCCGGAGGGCCCGACCAGCACCATGAACTCGCCGTCGGCGATCTCGATCGAGACGTCGTTGACGGCGAACACGTCGCGGCCGAACACCTTGGTCACGTGATCGAGCACGATCCGCGCCACGTCACACCCTCCCGTTCTTGGACAATCGTCGGTCTGTCAGCGTACCGCGTACCCGTTCGTAGGCGCCGTTCGCCGCTCCCAGCCGGTCGAGGCCGAGCAGCGCGGAGCCCACCACCGGGGGCGCCTGGATCGGCATGATCCGCGCGTTGGGCGCCACGGCCAGGATGCGATCGCGCACCCGGCCCAGGAACCGCGCATCCCGGCTGCGCATGATGCCGCCGCCCAGCACCACCTCGACGTCCGTGCGGGTGATGCGCAGCCGCCGCACCGCCGAGACGACCATCGCGGCCGCCTCGTCGGCGAGCTGGTCGACCAGCACGGCGGCCGGGGCATCGCCCTCGGCGGATGCGCGCAGCACGACGGGCGCCAGCTCGGTCAGGCGGTGGTGGTTGAGCCTGCCGGTGTGGATCGCCTCGGTCACCTTGAGCGGCGAGGTGAGCCCGAAGTGGGCCGGGACCGCCTGCTCCAGGGCGCTCCGGTCGCCGCGGCCGTCGCGGCTGCGCACCGCCGTCCACAGCGCCATCGCGCCCAGCCAGCCGCCGCCGCCCTCGTCGCCGGAGATGGTGCCCAGCGCGGCGTAGCGCACGGTGCGCCCGGTGGGGCCGACCGCGGCGCAGTTCAGCCCGGTGCCGCAGACGACGCCGACACCCCACGACCGCTCGCTGCCGGCGCGCAGCACGGCGAAGGTGTCGTTGCGCACCGTGATCTCGTCCGCCAGGCCGAGCGGCTTCAGCGCCCGGGCCAGCCGGCGGTCGTCGGACGGCAGGTCGGCTCCGGCCATGCAGAACATCCCCACCTTCGCCGCCGCGTCCGTGCCCGCGCGCTCGCGCACCGCGGCGACCGCAGCCTGCAGGGCCTCGATCGACCGGTCGTGGTCGTCCGGCGAGAACGAGCAGCCGGCGACCGCGCGTAGCCGAGCACGGTGCCGTCGGCGGCCAGCAGCACCGCGTCGATCTTGGTGTTGCCGCTGTCCACCGCCAGCACGGCGGGGCGGGCCTTGCGGCCGCTAGAGCTCATCGATCCCCACCAGGTCGGCGCCGAGGCCGCGCAGGGCGCCGATCAGCTCCGGCAGCGCGGCCGAGGTCGCGTCGGGCCAGGAGTGGAGGACGACGATGCTGCCGTCGCCGGCAGCGCGACAGCCGTCGGCGACGCCCTCGACCACCTCGCGGGCGGTGCGGTCGGGATCCCAGTCGTTCACGTCCACGTCCCAGCCGACCAGGCGATAGCCGAGCCCGGCCACCAGCGGGGCGATCCGCGGATCGTCCTCGCCGTCGCCGTAGGGGAGGCGGAACCACGGCTTCGGGTCGACGCCGGTCGCCTCGACGATCATCTCGGCCGCCTCGGCGATCGACGCGCGGATGCCGTCGTCGGTCATGTCCGGGATCGGCGCGTGCGACTTGGAGTGGTTGCCGATCACGTGGCCGGCGTTCGCGATCCGCCGGGCGACGGCCGGGTTGGCCGCCGTCCAGCGGCCCTGGAGGAAGAAGGTGGCGCGGGTGCCCGCGGCGTGCAGGGCGTCCAGCAGCCGCTCGGCGCCGCCGGGCCGGCAGGGGTGGTCGGGGTGCTCGGTGTCGATGGTCAGGGCGATGCGCACGAGCTCACTCGCGGGTCGTCACCTTGGCGGCGATCGAGAAGGCGCCCGGGGTGCGGCCGCGCTCGGCGGCGAGCCGCCAGGCCAGCAGCTGGGCGGGAAGGATCGCGACGGCGGGCGCGATGCCGGCCGGCACCGGGCCGATCGCCAGCGACCGCGCGCCGTCCGGTGCGTCGCCGTCCTGGGAGACGACCAGAACCGGGCTGCCGGACTCGACCAGCTCCCCGGCCAGCCCCAGGTCGAGGTGGCGGGTGCGCGGCTCGGTGGCGAACACCAGCGCGGCCAGGTCGGGGCCGGCCAGCTCCAGCGGGCCGTGCCGGAACTGCGCGGTCTGCAGCGACTCGGCGGGCATGCGGGCGGCCTCCTTCAGCGTCAGCGCGCCCATCTCGGCGGCGGCGCGCGCGCAGCCGCGGCCGAGCAGCGCCAGCGTCTGGCGGCCGTCCAGCCAACGGGCGAGGGAGGCTGCCTCGCCGTCGGGGTCGGTCAGCAGCCCGTCCATGGCGTCGGCGGCGGCCGCGGCGCCGTCGCCGTCACCGGCAACGGCGCAGAGCACGACCAGCGCGGCGGCGAAGGTCATGGTGCTGGGGCCGTGCTCCTCACCGGCCAGGGTGTCGAGCGCGATGTCGGCCGCGCGGGCCAGCGTGTTGTCCGGGCCGTTCGTGACGCTGACCAGCGTCGGACTGGACGGCCGTGTCCGCAGCGCCTCGACCAGTCGCACCAGCTCGGCGCTCTCGCCGGACTGGCTGACGGCGATCAGCAGCGTGTCGGCCCGGATCGAGGCCAGGCGGAAGTGCAGCAGCTCGGCGGTGTCCACCATCGACGCGGCCACGCCCTGGGTGGCGAGCTGGGTGACGGGGGAGTAGCAGGCGTCGTAGGACGACCCCATGCCGGTGAAGAGGATGGTCGACGAGGTGCGTGCGGCGCGGCGGACGGCGTCCAGCTGGTCGCGCTGGCTGCTGACCCCGCCGACGGCCCGGCGGATCGCGTCGGGCTGGCCGGCGATCTCGGACAGAAAACTGTCAGGAAACTTTCCTAACGATTTCACTTCCGGCCCAGGATACCGTAGGATGCGGCCGCATGAAAGTGGCGGTGATCGGCGGCGGCAGCACCTACACGCCCGAGCTGGTGGAGGGCTTCGGGCTGCGCTCGCAGGTGCTCGACGTGGACGAGCTGGTGCTGCACGACATCGACCCCGAGCGGCTCGAGATCGTCGGCGCCCTGGCGGAGCGAATCCTCCGCAAGCTCGAGTTTCCCGGCAAGCTGACGACGACTACCAACCGGCGGGCCGCGATCGAGGGCGCGTCGTTCGTGCTCGTGCAGCTGCGAGTCGGCGGGCTCGCGGCGCGGTTCCTGGACGAGACGATCCCGCCCCGGTTCGGCTGCATCGGCCAGGAGACGACCGGTCCCGGCGGCTTCGCCAAGGCGCTGCGCACCGTGCCAGTGGTGCTCGAGATCGCCGAGGACATGGCCGAGGTGGGCGCCGACGGCGCCTGGCTGCTCGACTTCACGAACCCCGCCGGCCTGGTCACGCAGGCCCTGATCGATCACGGCCACCACGCGATCGGCCTGTGCAACATCCCGATCGGGTTCCAGCGCCAGTTCGCGAGACAGCTCGGCGTCGAGCCTGAGCGGGTGCAGCTCGAGCACGTCGGGCTCAACCACCTGTCGTGGGAGCGGCGCGTCCTGGTGGACGGCGAGGACCGGCTGCCGGCGCTGATCGAGACGTTCTCCGACCAGCTGGGCGAGGAGGTCGATCTGCCCGGCGACATCGTGCGGCTGATGCGCGCCCTGCCGTCCTATTACCTGCGCTACTTCTATCTGACCAAGGACGTGCTGGCGAAGCAGGCGTCGGAGACGCCGCGGGCGGAGCAGGTGATGGAGATCGAACGTGGGCTGCTGGAGATGTACCGCGACCCGGCGCTGGACGTGAAGCCGAAGCTGCTCGAGGAGCGGGGCGGCGCGTTCTACTCCGAGGCGGCGGCGATGCTGGTGGAGTCGCTGCACACCGACCGGGGCGACGTCCAGGTCGTCAATGTGCGCAATGACGGCGCCATCCCCAACCTGGCGGAGGATGCGGTGGTCGAGGTCGCCTGCCGGGTCGACCGCACGGGCGCGAAGCCGCTGCCGGTGGAGCCGCTGCCCCCGGAGTGGCTGGGTCTGGTCGAGGCGGTCAAGGCATACGAGCGGCTGACCGTGCGGGCTGCGGTCGAGGGCGACCGTGACCTTGCGCTGAAGGCGCTGATGGCCAACCCGCTGGTCGGCGACTACACGGTCGCCCGCCCGCTGCTCGACGCGCTGCTCGAGGCGAACCGCGAGCACCTGCCGCGGTTCGCGCACGGCTGACGTTACGCCGTAAGGGATCGTGCAACATGGAGGACGTGTGCGGTAGAGTCATCGCCGTCGACGCGTGTTGACGACCCGGCTGCCCGTCAAGCGATCGACGCATGGGGAGACATGGGCACGCACAACCACAATTCTGGTGATCACGACCCGACCGCGCTTCCCGCGGTCGTCGTCGACGGCGGGCTCTCGAACCGCGCCGACGAGTCGATGGCGCTGATCGCACAGCGGGTCGAGGTCGTTGCGCGCGTGTCGGGGCTGTCCGAGGCGGTTGCCGCGCTGTGGCGTGCGCTCGGTGATGAGCGTGACGGTGCCGTTGTCATTGCATGCGACGCGTCCCGGGTCGCCGAGCTGGCGGCGGCGCTGCCGTGCGATGCCGTGACGGGCCGCCGGCCCTCGCTCACCCCGCGCGAGCAGCAGGTGCTGACGCTGATGGCGGACGGCCTCTCCAACCGTGAGATCTCGATGCAGCTGGGGATGGCCGAGCAGTCCGCCAAGAACCACGTGTCCAGCCTGCTCCGCAAGCTGCACGCGCCGAACCGCACGGCCGCGGCCGCCTCGGCCCGCCGCATCGGCCTGCTCCACTAGCGCCGGGCCAGGGAGCCCAACCCTCGCTCGACCATGACCGCCAGGCGGGGCCCGGCACGGGGTCTGGCACCGTGCCAGACCCCGCTCACGGCCGATCCGGCGTTCCGTGGCGCTCCAGTGTGGAAGGCGTGACGGACTCGGGACGGCCGGTTTCCGGTCAACCATGCGGATCCGAGAGGGTGTCCGGCACGGGGTCTGGCACCGTGCCAGACCCCGCTCACGGCCGATCCGGCGTTCCGTGGCGGTTCGTTGCGGGAGGCGTGACGGTCTGGGGGCTACTGCCGCAGCCGCCGGCGCCTGGCCGGGACGAGTGCGAGCGACGCCGCGGCTGCCGCCGCGAGCAGCAGCGCCGCCAGGCCGATCCGGGCCCACGGCAGGCTCCCGCCGCCGGGATCGGCGACCGCGGCGGCCGGCCGGCGCTCGGGCCGTGGGGCGCCGAGGTGCAGGCGCAGCGAGACGGTGTCGATCGTGGCGACGATCGCGCCGTGCGCGTTCAGGTCGAGCCGGTCGCGACCGAGGTCGAGCGTCATGCCCAGCTGCGTCAGGTCGGGTGTGATCCCCTTGGGCAGGTCGATGCAGACGGCCCTGCGGTGCAGCGTGTCGAGCGCGTGGACGAACCCGCTCGAACCGTCGGCGCTCTCGTACAGCGTGTAGTCCCACGCCCCGCCGGGAGGAGTCACCCGCGCGATCGGCCACCCGGCCATCACCTTCTCCCAGCCGCTGCGATCCGCGACCACCTGCGGTAGCAGCCGGTGCCGGAAGAGGTCGTACGCCCGCACCTGGTAGCGGTTGCCGTTCCCGGACGCCAGGTGCTGGATCAGGAACAGCGTGTCGTCGTCTGCCGACACCGCGTCGAACGAGAAGTCGCCGCGCAGATCGATCCGCCGAGCGTGGGCGAGCGTGGCACGCGCGATGTCGTTGGTGGGGATGACCAGTATGTGCGTCGTGCGGATGGGCAGCCGCGTCTCCTGGCGGCCGAGCACGAGCAACGCGCCGTCGGGCGAGAGGCCGCCCACGGCGCCGTAGAGTGTGAGCAGCCAGGTGCCCCAGGCGCCGCCGTCGATCGGCACGGCTCCGCGCACCGTCCCGTCGTCGGTGCTGATCGCCTCGACCAGCGTCCGGCTGCCGACCGGCACCGGCACGAAGCGCAGGTGCTGGGCCGGCGCGACGACGCCCGTGCCGCCGCCCAGAGTGACGCCGATCGCCGGCCCGTCGGCACGAGCGGCGGCGGGCAGGGCGAGGACGGCGAAGGCAGCAAGTGCAAGGGCTGCGAACAGGCGTCGGGTCATGCCGGTGATACGACCGGCGCGTCGGGCGGCGTCCCGTGAGGCTCAGCCCAGGTTGCGGATGAACACGTCTGGCAGGCCGTTCGCGTCGCCGTCGACCAGATTCGTCGCGAACGAGTCGAACGCGATGTGGAGCCCGTCGCCGCTGATCACCCACAGATTCTTCGCGGCCGAGGTGAACATCACGTATCGCCCGTCTGCGGTGGTCGCGGGATGGAGCTGAAGAAGCCAGGTTTCACCTGCACGCCGGTGCTCGACACGCTCACCCGCGTCGTCGTCGAGGCATCGAGGTCGCGCTCGAAGACGTCCTGCGCGTTGTTGGTGTCGTGGTGTACGAGGTTGGTTGCAAGCGAGGAGAAGACGACCGCCGAGCCGTCTGCGCTGATCGCGGGCTCGGAGCTCCCGCCGTCCGCGGCCACTCCGAGTCTGCGGAAGCTGACGAGCCGGGTGACCCCGCTCGCCATGTCGCGGACGAACACATCCCTGGTCGCCCCGTTGGGATCGCGTGCGAGGTTGGTCGAGCGCGACGAGAACGCGACGTAGCGGCCATCTGCGCTGATCGACGGCTCATCGGCGCCGAGGTTGGACAGCTTGCCGTGCGGGTCGACGCTGACCGCCACCGTCCGGCCCGTCACGCGGTCGTGGCGGAAGACTCGCTCCCCCGGGACCCGTCCTGCGCGCCGCAACTCGTGGCAAAGGTAACAGACCCCGGAGGGGGGGATCCGTCAGGCCAGCGCGGTGACGAGCTCGTCCGCGTGTGCTGCACCTTGGCGATCGCCTCCGTGCTGCACCTTGGCGATCGCCTCCAGGCAGTCGTCGATACCGCGGTCGCCGGCCCGGAAGATCGCCTCGTCCAGGTAGATCACACGGCGCTCGGCCGCGTCCTCGGCGACCGGGAACGACCAGCGCGACGGGTCGAGCCGGTCGGCGTGCTCGACGCAGACGGGCAGCCGCGACAGGTGCGGCTGGAACAGGTCGTAGCGGCTCATCGGCGGGTACTGGATCTCGGCCGGGATGCCCTCGGCCTCCAGGGCCTCGACCACCTGTTCGTTGGTCGCGCCCGCGAAGGCCTCCGGCTCGATCGCGAACAGGTACCGGTAGAAGCTGCGCCGCGTGACCCGCTCGTGCACCGGCAGCACCGAGACGCCCTCGACCCGTGCCAGCTCGCCCTCGAGCCGGACCGCGGCGGCGTCGCGCTGCGCCCGCTGCCCCTCGAACCGCTCGAGCTGCGTGCCGAGCAGCGCCGCGTGGAGCTCGCCCAGGCGGTAGTTGGCGCCGAACGTCGGCTCCTGCTCGGCCGCGTCCTTGGGCCGCCCGCAGTCGATGATCGAGTGCGCCCGCCGGGCCAGGCCGTCGTCGCTGGTCAGCAGCGTGCCGCCCTCGCCGGACGTGAGGATCTTGCTCGACTGGTGGCTGAACGAGCCGAACGAGCCGATGCACCCGGCGCCGCTGCCGCCCCACTCACGGCCGTGCGCGTGCGCGCAGTCCTCGACGATCGCCAGCCCGTGGCGCTCGGCGATCGCCGTCAGCCGGTCCATGTCGCTCATCTGCTGGCCGAGGTGGACGGGGATGATCGCCCGCGTCCGCTCGGTCACTGCGGCCTCGACCGCGTCCGGGTCGATGGTCAGGTGCGCCGGCTCGACGTCCACGACGACGGGCAGGGCGCCGGCGGCGATCGGCGCGTAGGCGGTGGCGGCGAACGTCAGCGCCGGCACGATCACCTCGTCGCCCCAGCCGATCCCGAGCGCCTTCAGCGCGACCTCCATGGTCACGGTGCCGTTCACCATCACGATCCCGTGGGCCGCGCCCTGGTAGGCGGCGAAGCCCTCCGCGAACGCCCGCGCTCGCGGCCCGGGCTCCGGCCAGCCGCCGATCTGACCGCTCCGAACGACCTCGGCGACGGCCTCGACGTCCCGCTCGTCAACCTCCGGCCAGGCCGGGTAGGCGTCTGCTCTGACGGGGGTTCCTCCGCGGATGGCGAGGTGGCTCATCGACGTCGCTCCTGTCCGATCGCTTGACTTCCGACCGCTCCGGGTCGTATTTTTGCGTACTGTCAGTAAGGTTTCCTTACTATACGCCCTCCTGTGAGCAGATGAACAGCGACCACCGAGGCGGCTTTGCCGCCGGACAGCCCCGGCTCCTCCGTGCGATCAACGAGCGCACGATCCTCGAGCTGATCCGCGGCTCGGGCTCGACCTCGCGGGCGCAGATCGCGCGGGCCAGCGGGCTCTCGAAGCCGACCGTCTCCCTGGCGCTGGGCGGCCTGATCGACGCCGGCCTGGTGCACGAAGTCGGCCGGGCGACCGGCGGCAAGGGGCCGAGCGCCGTCCTCTACGAGCTCAACCCGTCCGCCGGCTGGGTCGTCGGCATCGACGTCGGCCGCCACTGGGTGCGGGCCGCCGCCGCCGACATCAGCGGCCGCATCGTTGCCCGCCGGGACGAGCGCACGCGCACCCGCAGCGCCGCGAGCCTGATCGAGCAGATCGGCCGGATCGCGCACGACGTGGCCGGCGAGGCGGGCATCCGCTGGCGGGACGTCACCCACGCGACGGTCGGCGCCGCCGGCGTGGTCGATCCCCGCCGCGGCGCCCTGGCGATGGCGCCGAACCTGCCCGGCTTCGGGCGGCCCGGCCTGGTCGGTGCGATCCGCGACGAGCTGGGCACGATGGTCTCGTTCGAGAACGACGTCAACCTGGCCGCGCTGGGCGAGCTGTCCGGCGGCGCCGGCCGCGACGTCGAGAACTTCGTCTTCCTCTTCGTCGGCACCGGCGTCGGCCTCGGCATCGTCCTCGGCGGGTCGCTCTACCGCGGCTCCTCCGGCGCCGCCGGCGAGGTCGGCTACATGCCGCTCGGCTCCGGCGATCCGCACGACCGGGCCGTCCGCCGGCGCGGCCTGCTCGAGGAGACGGCCGGCGCGACCGCGGTCGTCGAGATCGCGCGCCGCGACGGGATGCCGCGGCCGCTCTCGCCGGAGCGGATCTTCGCCGCCGCCCGCGACGGCGACGCCGCGGCGCTGGCTGTGGTGGAGGAGGAGGGAGCGCGGATCGCGCTGGCCGTCGCCGCGGTGGCGCCCGTGCTCGACCCGGAGCTCGTGATCCTGGGCGGCGGCATCGGCCGCAACGGGGATCTGCTGCTCGACCCGATCGAGCGCGAGCTGGCCGCACTCTCGCCGTTCCGGCCGCGGATCGCGATCGGCGAGCTGGGCGAGGACGCGGTGCTGCGCGGGGCGGTCGCGATCGCCCTCCAGGCGGCTCAGGACCAGTTGTTCAGCAGAGTTCCCATCAGGGACAGGAGGGCGATCGTCGTATGACACGGAAGGACGCAACCATTCTCCCGAGGAGTGACGCATGAGACGACGTGCAGGCATGCTGGTGGCGGTCGGCGCGGTGCTGATCGCCGCCGCCGGATGCGGCGGCGGCAGCAGCTCCAGCGACAGCGGCCCGGTCAGCCAGGACAAGACGCCGGTGACGCTGACGTTGCGGCATCCGTGGACAGGCGACGAGAAGAAGATCTTCACCCAGGCGCTGGACGGGTTCCACGCCAAGTACCCGTGGATCACGGTCAAGCTGATCGGCTGGCCGGACTCCGACACCTTCGACCAGCAGGTCGTCATCAAGACGATCAACGCGGGCGACCCGCCGGACGCGTTCCTCTCGTTCGGCCCCGACTACGTCGGCCAGTACTGCGCCTCCGGTCTGTGGCAGGACATGTCCAGCTACATGAAGCGCGACAACGTCAGCATCGACGACTTCGCGCCGGCCGCGATCACCTACACCAACTACGGCGGCAAGCAGTGCGCGCTGCCGTCCCTGACCGACTCGTTCGGCCTCTACTACAACAAGACGCTGTTCGCGAACGCCGGCATCGCCGGGCCGCCGAAGACGATGACCGAGCTGATGGCGGACGCGAAGAAGCTGACCGTCAAGAACCCCGACGGCACGATCAAGGTCGCCGGGTTCGTCCCGCTCCAGGACTGGGGCCAGCAGGGCCTCTCCGACCTGGCGAAGGCGTGGGGCGGCACGTACTTCGACAGCGACGGCAAGCCGCACCTCTCCACCGACCCGGCCTGGACGGACGCGGCCGAGTGGCAGAAGCAGCTCGTGGACTGGTATGGGTACGACAACATCACCAAGTTCTATGCCCAGTACAACGACCAGGAGTTCTCGGCCTCGAACGCGTTCGAGACCGGGCACGTCGCGATGATGTTCGACGGCGAATGGCGCACGGCGTTCATCGGCCGTGAGCATCCCGAGCTGAAGTACGGCACGGCGCCCTTCCCGGCGGCCGACGACCACCCCGACCTGTACGGGTCGGCCCGCGTCGGCGGCACGATCGTCGGCATCCCCAAGGGCTCGCCGCATCCCGACCAGGCCTGGCTGCTGATCAAGTACCTCTCGACCGATCCGGCCTACCTGGTGCCGATGGCGAACGCGGTCGGCAACGTGCCGACCACGAAGGAGTCGGCGGACTCGCCCGATCTCAAGCTGCCGGACACGTTCAACACGTTCATCGATGTCTGGAACAACCCGAAGTCCTCGTTCGCGCCGCCGCTCACACCGGGCGGTGCGGGATATGCGAAGCTGCTCACGGACTTCGACAAGTCCTGGGTGGCGGGCAACGTCTCCGACCTCCAGGCGGGGCTGCAGAAGGTGGACAGTCAGATCTCCGATCAGCTCGCGTTGGGGCAGGCGCCGTAGCCGAGGTGCTGGCAACGGCCGCCGTCCGGCGGACCCCGGCCGAGCGTCGTCATGCACGACGGCGCTCGGCCCTCCGCCGGTACGGCCTGGTGCTGCTCCTGCTGTCGCCGTGGATCGTCGGCTTCTGCTTCTTCACGCTGGTGCCGATGGGCCTGACGCTGTACTGGTCGTTCACCCACTACGACCTGACGTCCAACCCGGTGCGGATCGGGCTCAACAACTACAAGTTCATGTTCGGCATCGGCAGCGCGTCCGATCCGTACTACTGGACGGCGGTCAAGAACACGATCTGGATCATCGCCTTCGGCGTGCCGCTGCGGATCTTCTTCGGCATCGCCACGGCGATGCTGCTGACCCGGCCGAAGCGCGGCGTGAACGTCTACCGGACGCTGTTCTTCCTGCCGTCGATCGCGCCCAAGGTGGGCGCGGCGCTGATCTTCGTCTACCTGTTCAACCCGGCCACCGGCCCGATCAACGAGGCGCTGAACTGGATCTTCTCCGCGCTCGGCTGGGACGTCCAGGCGCCGCTCTGGTTCTTCGACCCGGTCTGGGCGAAGCCGGCCCTGCTCTTCCTCGGCCTGTGGGGCATCGGCGACGCGGTGGTGCTGTACCTGGCGGGCCTGTTGAACGTGCCCCGCCAGCTCTACGAGGCGATCTCGATCGAGGGCGCGGGGCCGTGGCAGCGGTTCCGCTACGTCACGTTGCCGATGCTGACGCCGGTGATCCTGTTCACCCTGGTGCTGGGCATCATCGACGGCCTCCAATACTTCGACCAGGCCTACGTGGCCAGCGGAGCCAACAGTCTGGGTGACCCGCAGAACTCGCTGCTCTTCTACGGCGTGTGGATGTACGAGCAGGCGTTCAACTTCTTCCACATGGGCTACGCATCGGCGATGGCATGGGTGCTGTTCGTCGTGACGATGCTCCTGACAGCGATCCTCCTGACGACCTCGCGTCGCTGGGTGCACTACGGCGGAGGGCTGTCATAGCCGCCACCACGCCCGACGTGCACCACCGCCGGCTGCCCGCCGCAGTCCGCCGCAGGCAGCTGCTGCTGCGGGTCGCGAACCACGCGGTGCTGATCGCGCTCGCCATCGCCTTCATGGTGCCGATCTTCCTGATGCTGGCGACCGCGCTGATGACCGACGCCCAGGCGCTCTCGCCCAAGATCTGGCCGAACCCGTTCCAGCCGTCGAACTTCCGCCACGTCTTCACCGAGATCCCGCTGGCGCGCTACACCTGGAACACCTTCCTCTACGCGACGCTCTCGACCATCGGCGTGATCGTCAGCTGCGTGCCGGTCGCCTACGCCTTCTCGCGCATCCAGTGGAGGGGCCGCAACGTCGTCTTCCTGCTGGTGCTCTCCACGCTGATGCTGCCGGCGCAGATCACGACGATCGGCCTCTACGTCGTGTTCGCCAAGCACATGGGGTGGACCGGCGTGCAGTGGGTGGGGACGCTGAAGCCGCTGATCGTCCCGGCCTTCTTCGGCGACGCCTTCTCGATCTTCCTGCTCCGCCAGTTCTTCATGACGATCCCGCAGGAGCTGTGCGACTCGCTTCGCGTGGACGGGGCGGGCGACCTGACGATCCTCCGCCACGTGATCATCCCGCTGTCGAAGCCGGCGATCGCCGCGGTCGGCCTGTTCAACTTCATCTACTGCTGGAATGACTTCTACGGGCCGCTGGTCTACTCGGCCGAGAACCCGCAGTCGCAGACGCTGTCCCTGGCGCTGTCGCAGTTCCGGACGCTGCACCACGTCGAGTGGAACCTGACGATGGCCGCTGCGCTGATCTTCATGGTGCCCGTGATCGTCATCTTCTTCTTCGCCCAACGCGTCTTCATCGAGGGAGTCACGCTGACCGGCGTCAAGGGATGATGCGCGTCGCCCTGTTCGGCTCGGGGTGGATCATGGACTACCACGCCCGCGGCGTGCTCGAGCATCCGGACGGCGAGCTGGTGGCCGCCGCCAACTGGCGCGAGGAGTCCCTGGCCGCGCTGGCCGCCCGGCATGGCATTCCGCGCACGACCACTCGCTGGCGCGGGCTGGCCGACGACCCGGGCGTGGACGCAGTCATCATCGGGACGCCCAACAGCCTGCACGCCCCTCAGGCGATCGCCTGCCTGGAGGCCGGCAAGCACGTGCTGGTCGAGAAGCCGATGGCGCGGACGCTGGCGGAGGCCGAGGCGATGATCGCCGCGGCCGACCGCAGCGGCGCCCGCCTGATGGTCGCCCACTGCTGGCGGTTCCACCCGGACGTCCGCGCCCTGCGGGAGCGGGTGGCCGGCGGCGAGCTGGGCACGATCGTGAAGACGCGCGGCTACGGCGTCCACAAGGCGTGGGGGCCGAAGGGGTGGTTCCTCGACCCCGAGCTGGCGGGCGGCGGGGCGCTGGTGGACATGGGCGTGCACGCCATCGACACGGCCCGCTACCTGCTCGGCGACCCCGAGCCGACGCGCGTCTGCGCGGCGGTCGGCCGGCGCTACGGCGATGCCCAGGTGGACGACGACGGCATCCTGCTGATCGGCTGGTCGAACGGCACGAACTCGATCGTCGAGTCCGGCTGGTGGCAGCCGCACATCGAGGGCATGGAGGCCGACACCGAGCTCTACGGCACCGGAGGGTACGCCCGGATCTGGGACTTCACCGAGGGGCCGGAGGGCTACGAGCACTGCTCGCAGCCGATGTACTCTGCGCAGGTGGCGGAGTTCATCGACGCCTGCGAGCGCGGCGTCCAGCCCCGCCCCGACGGCCGCGACGGCGCGGTCGTGATGCGCATCGTGGACGAGGCGTACCGCTCGGCGGGGCGCGCTTGACGCTTGTCGTCGGCATCGACGGCGGCGGGAGCAAGACGCACTGTGTCGTCGCCGACGAGCACGGCACCGTGCGTGGCTTCGCGACGAACGGGCCCGGCAACTGGGAGACGGTCGGCATCCGCGGCGCGGGCGACGCCATCGGCGACGCGATGGAGAAGGCGCTGGCGGCGGCCGGGGCGGGCCGCGACCGCGTCGATGCCGCGGTGTACGGCCTGGCCGGGGTGGACTGGCCGTCCGACCTGCCGCGCCTCGAGAGCGTGATCGCGCCGCTGCGGATCGGCGGCCTGCGGGAGATCGTCAACGACTCGTTCATCGCCCTCCGCGCGGGCACGCGCGAGCCGTGGGGCGCCGTCGTCATCGCCGGTACGGGGATGGTCGCCGCGGGCCGCAACAGGGCCGGCGACACGTTTCGGACGCTCGGCCTGGGCCGCCAGCTGGGCGACGCGGGCAGCGCCAGCGACGTGTCCGAGGACGCGCTGCGGGCGGTGGCCGACGCCTACATCGGACGCGGCCCGCAGACGGCGCTGTCGGATGTGATGTGCCGGCTCACCAACACCTCCTCGGTGGGCGAGATGCTGGAGGAGTTCAGCCGTGGCGGCGAGCCGGCGCTGAACGCCGCGCCTGAGGTGCTGCGGGTGGCCGAGGAAGGCGACGAGGTGGCGGTGCGGATCGTCCACACGGCCGGCGTCGAGCTCGGGCGGTCGGCTGCGCTGGTGGCCGACCGGCTGGGCATGACGGGCGAGCGGTTCGAGCTGGTGCTCGCCGGCGGCCTCTTCCGCAGCCGCAGCGAGCTGCTGCGCTCCCGCCTGCTGGAGCAGGTGCCGTCGGCCAGGCCTGTCGAGCTGCGGGCCGCTCCGGTCGGCGGCGCCGCGCTGATGGCGCTCGAGCTGGCCGGCATCGAGGTCGGCGACGCGATCCACGACCACCTCGAGTCCGAGGTCATCGCCTGCTTCAAGTGAGCGGGCTGCTCACCCGCCGACGGGCGTGAGCATGTAGTGGACTGCCAGGTTCGTGGAGTGGCCGAACGGCTCCATCGCCTCGCGGACGCGCGGCTCGGGCCAGATCGGGTCGTCCGAGAACCACCGGGCGACGGCCTTGCGCACGCCCAGGTCGCCGGCGGCGACGACGGACGGGCGGCCGAGGCAGCGGGCCAGGAACCACTCGGCCGTCCAGCGGCCGATGCCGGGCAGCTCGGTCAGCCGGGCGATCACGGCCTCGTCGTCGAGCGTGTCCAGCCCGGTCAGGTCGGCCTCGGCGAGCGCACCGATGGTGCGGATCTTGGAGCGGGACAGCTTCAGGCCCTCGAGCGGCTGCCCGGCCAGGTCGGCCTGCTTCGGGAACGCCCACCACTCGACCCCGTCGTGCTCGATGCGCCGGCCGAAGCGCATCACGACGCCGCCGCGGATGATGCAGGCGGCGCGCAGCGAGATCTGCTGCGCCGTCACCGACGTCACCAGCATCTCGAACGGGTCGGCGAGCAGCGGCGGCCGGAAGCCCGGAGACCGCGCGGCGAGCGCGGGCCAGGCGGCGACGAAGCCCTCCAGGTCGAACCCCGCGCCCAGCACGTGGGCCAGCTCGGCCCGGTCGGCGTCGCTCGGCTCGCCCCACGCGGTGATGCCGTCGCCCGCGATCCGCACCGCCAGGCCGCTTCGCAGCACCCGGTGCAGCGCGCCGTCGTGCCACCGGCTGGCGACGTCGTCGCCGAACAGCCGGTAGCGGAAGGTTGACCGCTCGAAGTCGTACTCGCCCTCAACGGGCAACGGCAGGTGCTGCACGCGGGAAGCGTAGATGGGGCGGGGGTTGGGCTCCTGGCGGTCGCGTCGGTGGACCACCCTGGAGGGTCAGGCACCGATTCCTGGCACCGACACGGTTCCGGGTTGGTGCTCGGGTGGTGGTCGAACCGGAGCCAGGCACGGAGCCTGACCCTCGGTTTCGCAGGTTGGGCTCCTGACGGTTTGGTCAGGTCTTTGGTGCCTCTTCGTCACGGAACTGCGGATCGGCTGTGATTGGGGCCCGGCACCGTGCCAGACCCCGTGCCGGGCACCCTCTGGTTTTGGCTTCGTTGAGCGGAAACAGCCTGTCCCGGATCCGTCACGCCTTCCAACCTGGAGGGTCGTGACATTCCTGATCGGCTGCGATCGGGGCCGGCACGCGCCTATGCGGCGAGCAGGCCCGGCACGCTGTCGAGCGGCGCGGCGCGCACCCAGATCGCCCTGGCCAGCCCGGCGGCTCGGGCGCCGGCAATGTCCATCGGCTCCGAGTCGCCGACCATCGAGGTGTCGCCCGGCGCGGTGCCGAGCAGCGCGCAGGCGGCGTGGAAGGCGGCGGGGTCGGGCTTGGCGCGGCCCAGCTCGCCCGAGATGGCAACGGCGTCCACCAGCGTCTCGATCCCGGTCAGCTCCAGCTTGTGCCGCTGCCACGCCGACGGCCCGTTGGTGAGGATCCCGACGCGCAGCCGCTGCAGCCGCGCCGCGGCGATCGCCGCCGTGGCGCCCGGCAGCACGGTGATCGTGTCCGCGATCCGGTTCGACAGCTCGAGGTAGTTGCCGCACAACTCGGCGTCGGGCCGGCCCCACGGCTCGAGGGCGTACGCCAGCCGGGCGCGGCGGAACCCGTCGTACGGCGCCCTGCCCAGGTCCACCGCCTCGCGGCCGTCGCCGAAGCCGCGGTAGCGCTCCCGCATCGCCGCCGGGTCGACGTCCGGGAGGCGTGCGCAGACCAGCCGCGTGACGGCATCCCAGCGCCGGCGCTCGACGCCCGCGGTGTCGAGCAGCGTGTCGTCCAGATCGAAGAGGACGCCCCGTGGCCGGGTCATACAGCCGTTATCGTCGAAAACCACGCGGGACCTGATGGGCGGGGGCCATCGAGGAGAGTCTGACCGGTGGGGTGGACGGAGCGGTCTATGATACCCCCTATGGGTATAACTGGACGCATCGACGATCGCACCCGCACGGCGCTGACGGCGACGCTGCACTGCTTCACGGGCTGCGCGCTGGGCGAGATCGCCGGCCTCGCCATCGCCTCGGCGGCAGGCTGGGCGAACGCGGCGACGATCGTCGTCTCGGTCGCGCTGGCGTTCACGTTCGGCTACGCGCTGACGATGCGCGGGCTGGTGGCTCACGGCATGGGAGTGCGCGAGGCGCTCCGGCTCGCCCTCGCCGCCGATACCGTCTCGGTGCTGACGATGGAGCTGACCGACACCGCGCTGATCCTGGTCATCCCCGGTGCGATGTCCGCCTCGCTGGGAGAAGCGCTGTTCTGGTGGAGCACCGCGCTCTCGCTGGCGCTCGCGTTCGTCGTCGCGCTGCCGGTCAACCGCCGGCTGATCGCCCGCGGCCGCGGGCACGCGGTCGTGCACGTGCACCACGCCCACTGACTGCCGCGGTTCGCGGTCATGCGTGCGAGCATCCGCCCGTCGATGCCGGTCCGAAGGAGGAGCGAAGCATGAGCGTCACCTGGCCCAAGGGACGCGCGGCGGCAGCCGCGTTCACGTTCGACTTCGACGCCGAGTCGGTCTGGATCGCGGACGATCCGGACAACGCGCACCGCCCCGGCGTCCTCTCGCAGGGACGGTACGGCGCGAAGGTGGCCGTCCCGCTGATCCTCGAGCTGCTCGAGCGCCACCGCCTCCGCTCCACGTTCTTCGTCCCCGGCACCGTCGCCGAGAGCTACCCAGAGCGCGTCCAGCAGATCGTCGACGCCGGACACGAGCTGGGCTCGCACGGCTACACCCACACCGGGCCGGCGAAGATGAGCGGCCCCGACGAGGAGGAGCGCGAGCTGCTGCGGGCCAAGGAGATCCTCGAGCGCTTCGCCCCGGTCAGCGGCTACCGGTCGCCGTCATGGGACTTCAGCGACTCGACGCTCGAGCTGCTCGCCCGCCACGGCTATCGCTACTCGAGCAACTTCATGGACGACCTGCATCCCTACGTCCACGCACCCAGCGGCGTCGTCGAGCTGCCGGTGCAGTGGCTGCTGGACGACGCCGCCCACTTCTGGTTCAGCCCGGAGGACTGGATGCGCAAGATCGCCTCGCCGGCCGAGGTGGAGGCGATGTGGCTGGCCGAGTTCGAGGGCATCCGCGCGCTGGGCGGCGTGTTCGTGCTGACGATGCACCCGCAGGTGATCGGCCGTCCCAGCCGCCTGCGCATGCTGGAGCGGGTGATCGACCACATCACGGGCTGCGACGATGTGTGGGTCGCGCCGCTTGCGGAGATCGCCGCGGCCGTGGAGGGATGACGGGCGGGTCGATCGGCGCCACCGGATCGGGCAGGCACCATCGCGGCAACCGGAACGGCGCCTCGGCGTAGGGCGCGGGCGACACGATCCGCTGGATGCCGTCCTGGATCTGGAAGACGAGGTTCGCCTGGCCCAACGACGGGTCGGGCGTGACGTCCGGATAGGCGAGGGCGCACTGGCCCGGGTTGTCCAGGTAGTAGGCACCGACGACTCCGCGGTGCGGGCTCGTCCGCAGCTCGCGGGCGACGTGCCGGTGCGAGCGCGGCGACACGGCGCGTGACCATGCCTGGCCGAGCAGGTTGACCTGGTCGTAGGAGACGCCGGCGTGCGACCGTCCGGGCGGCACCCCGAAGGCGCGCTCGTAGCGCTGGAGGAAGCTGCGCCCGATGCTGTCCGAGTAGACACCGCACTCCGGCGACCAGAGGACGCCGTCCGCCGAGCGGCCGGCGATCTGCTGGAACGCGGGGATCGACGGGCTGTAGGTCATGAAGCAGAGCGTCCCGATCCGCCGCGCGGCGAACAGCCGCTGGAAGCGGGCCGCCTCGGTCGGCTCGAACTGCGCGACCAGCACCGCCGCCGGCTCGAGGTCGGCCAGCCGGGCCAGCACCGGTTCCCAGTCGCTGGCCGTGGGATGGACGTGGAACACGCCTTCGATCCGCCAGCCGGCCCGCTCGGCCAGGTCGTACGTCTCCGCCCCGCACGGCTGCCCGTAGCACGCGTCGGTGTCCACCACGACCAGACGCCGGTTGCGCGGCGTCCACGACCCCGACATGCGCAGCTGCTGGAGGAAGCGGATGAACCCGGCGCCGTAGTGGTCGCCCGGCGAGACGTGGAAGATCCGGTCGTACCGCGCAGGCTCCTCGCGCACCTTCGCGATCAGCGCGTTCGCGTTGGCGGAGTAGAGGAACGGCGCGCCGTACTCGGCGGCCATCTCCACGCCGGGGTCGTACACCATCGCGTAGCCGCCCAGGATCGCGTCCACCTCGGCGTTTCGCAGGTCGTCGTACGCGGCCTCGACGCTCTGCTCGGAGAAGGGGTCGAACCGCGAGATCACCTGCCGCACCATCCGCCCCTCGATCCCGCCCCGCGCGTTGATCTCGGACACGGCCAGCGCCGAGCCGTTCGCCATCTCGTTGCCGTCGCCGCCCAGGTACGTCCCGGCGGGGAACGCGCAGCCGATCACGAACGGCGCCCGGCGGGCGGGCGCCCGGGCATAGGCCCGCGCCGCGCGGGCCGCACGGTCGGCGGGTTCGCCGCGGGCGACCCGGTCGATGGCGCCGACCGCGAGCGTCTCCAGCGTTCGCCCGCCGCCGGGGACGGGGAGCCGCAGCAGGCCGCGGTCGACGGCGACCGCGGCGGCGCCGGCCCGGCTCAGCTGGCCGAGCTTGGCGAGGATCCGCTCGACGTGGGTGCCGGCCGTGCGCGGGCTGAGGTCGAGCCGCACGCCGATGTCCACGTTGCTGAGCCCGCCCGCGACCAGCGTCAGCACGTCCAGCTCGCGCGGCGTCAGGCCGAACGGGGGCTCGACCGCCTGCCAGGTCGCGGTCACCTTGCCCGCCGCGGCGGCGATCTCGACCGACGTCCATGCGTCCGCATCGGACACGATGTGGAACCGCGCGGACTCGAGATCGGTCTCGAGCAGGGCATAGGCGAGCCGCCGGACCAGCCCGCCCACAGAGGCGTCGCCGTCATCCCGCGTACCGAGCTCGCCCGTCGCCGTGAACGTTGCGACGGCGGGCTCGGATCGCCGTCCCGGCGGACGCTCCTCAGTCACCGTACTCGCCGTCCTTCTCCGAGGTGCGGCAAGTCTACCGGTGGGCCGGCGGCTTCGCGCGTCCGTCGGTCGCCGGCCGGGCGCCGGATCCTCCGGCGTGGAGGACGAGACGAGGTCGCTACGCTGCGCCGCGTGCGCCGCTCACCGGACTCCGCCGACGCCATGCTGGTGTTCGCGAATGTCCTCTGGAGCCTCAACTACGCGACCACCAAGTACGCCTTCGACGCCTGGCTGCCGCTCGCGTTCTCGCTCAGCCGGTTCCTCGCCGCCGGCACGCTCTTCGCGATCGTCGTGCTGCGGCGGGAGGGGTCGCTCAGGGTCAGTCGCAGCGACATCCCGCTCGTGCTCGGCGCCGCCTGCGTCGGCATCCTCCTCAACCAGATCACGTTCACCTACGCCGTGGACAACACCACGGCGGGCAACGTCGCCCTGATCCTGGGCGCCGCGCCCGCGTTCGCCGCGCTGTTCGCGATGCTGGCCGGGCACGACCACGTGGGGCGGCGGCACTGGCTCGCGCTCGGCGTCTCGGTGATCGGGCTGGGGTTGGTGGTGCAGGGCGGCGCGGGGGTGGCGGGCGCGGGCTACCTGGGCGACCTGCTGGCGGTCGGCGCGGCCCTCACCTGGGCCGGCTACTCGGTGATGCTGCGCCCGCTGTTCGGCCGCTACTCGGCGGCCCGGATCAGCGCGCTGATGGTCGTCGTCGGCGGCACCATGCTGATCCCGTTCGGCGCGCCGCAGATGGCCCGGCAGGACTGGGGGAGCCTGAGCGGCCTGGACATCTCGGCCTGGGCGTACTCCGCGATCTTCCCGCTGCTCGTCACCAACCTGCTCTACTTCCGCGCGCTCCGCCGGATCGGCGCGTCGCGGGCGACGCTCTACATGTACATCCAGCCCTTCCTGGGTGCGATGTTCGCCGCGCTGCTGCTGGGCGAGCAGGTGACGGCGCTGCAGATCGCGGGCGGGGCCGTGATCGTCCTCGGCGTCTCCATGGGGCAGCTGATGCCCGGCGCCACCGTGCGCGAGTAGCGCGGGAAGGAGCCGCTCGTTCCGTTCGTCACGTGGAGTGGCGGCGCCGGCACGGGCGGACGGCGCCGGGAGTCCAGTCCCCGCCCGGATGGATCACCCGATGGTGAAGGGGGTATCAGGGTGAGTAGGATCGGAACAGTCGTGACGATGGCGCTCGGGTTGAGCCTCGTCGTCCTGGCGGTCGCCGGAGAGGCGACCGCCGCCACAGGGAAGCGGCCGGCGCACGGGCGGCCGGCGGCGCACGTGTACCCAGGGAAGCACGCCGGCCTGCCCGGCGCGATCCCGGCCTCGGCGCCGGCGCTCTACACGATCGCGACGTCGGGGTCGCTGACGGCGCCGACGGGCACGCAGACGCGGGCCACCGCCACCTGCCCGTCCGGGCGGGTCGTGTACGGCGGCGGCGTGTTCGTCAGCTCGGGCAGCACCGCGGCCAACGTCAACAGCTCGTTCCCGAGCTCGTCGACCACGTGGAGCGCGGACGTGAACAACGCGAGCGGCGCCGCGACGTCGTTCAGCGCGTACGCGGTGTGCGCGAAGCGCAACGCGGCGTGGAGCATCCAGTCCGCGACCGTCACCAACTCGGCAGGCGTGCAGAACCGGGCGATCGTCACGTGCCCGTCCGGCACGCGGGTGCTCGGCGGCGGCGGGTACTCGAGCAGCGGAGCAACCTCCGTGAACATCAACTCGACGTTCCCGCTCAAGATCGGGAGCGGCCCGTCGGTGCTCTACGACTGGATCACCGACATGAACAACGGCGACAGCATCGCGCACAGCGCGACCAGCTACGCCGTCTGCGGCCACGCCAACGGCTACAAGCTGGTCGTGGGCACCACGGTGACCAACGCCGCGCTCAGCCAGACCGGCGCGTCGGCCGTCTGCCCGGCGCCCAAGGTGCCGATCGGCGGCGGCGTGCTCTCGTCCTCGGGCTCGACGTCCGTGAACGTGAACACCACCTACCCGATCTCGGGCGGCTGGAGGGCGTACGAGAACAACGCGCTCTCGACCTCGGTGTCGATGACGCCGTACGTCGTCTGCGCGGGCACGTGATCCGATGACCACCCGGCAGCGCCCCTTTATGCGGGGCGCTGCCGGACCCGTCCCGGCATGCCGCCACCGCGAGGAGTAGATTCGCGAGATGGGACGGAGCGTCAGGATCGCCGCCGCGGTGCTCGTGCTGGCCGCCGCCTGCGCGGCGCTGGCGGGCCCGGCGGCCGCCGCACCGGCCAAGCACCCTCTGCCGGCAGGCCCGCTGCCGAACGCCCTCCCGCCCCGGTACGTGATCGTCAACAGCGGCACGCTCTCGGCGCCGGACGGCTCACAGTCGCATGGCTCGGTGGCCTGCCCTGCCAAGACGGTGCCGACCGGCGGCGGCGTCTACATCAGCTCGCTCAGCACCGCCGCGAACGTGAACAGCTCGTACCCGCTCCCCGATGGGTGGAACGGCGACGTCAACAACACCAGCGGGTCGGCGACGACGTTCCTGGTGTACGCGATCTGCGTCAAGCGCAACGCGTTCTGGACAATCGTGGCCGAGCCGTTCACGAACACCGCGAACCACCAGGACTCCGCCATCGCGCGCTGTCCCGCCGGTACGAAGGTGCTGGGCGGCGGGGGCTTCTCGAGCAGCTCCAGCACCGGCTCGGTCGAGAGCCGGGCGGTGCCGTTCAAGGCCGGGACCAGCTCGGGCTATGACGTCGTCATGAACAACGACGACAGCTTCGATCACGCCGCCACGGCGTACGCCGTCTGCGGCCACTCGGCCGGCTGGCAGCTGATCCGCGGCGCCGCGGTCACCGCGCCGCCCGGATCGCAAACGCTGGCGGCCGTGTCGTGCCCATCGCCGAAGGTGCCGCTCGGCGGCGGCCTCGACACCACCGCCACGGGGACCCTCGGCCTCGACCTGGACACCAGCTACCCGGCGCTGGGCGGGGGCTGGTCGGGGTACGAGAACAACCGGACGGCCGTCCCGGCGAGCATCCTCGCGATCGTCATCTGCGCCGGGAAGTGACGGGCCCGGACGGAGCGTCAGCCGCGGGGATCGTTCTCGACCGCGACCTCGGCGGCCTCGCCGACCTTCTCGACCACCATGAACCTGCCGGCGTCCTCGACCACGCGCTCGACGCTGGGGTCGTTGTGGCCGGGCATCACGAAGAACCGCTCGGCGACGTCGCGAACGGCCTCGTAGCGCGTCATCGTCACCTCGATCCGCTCGGTGCAGTCACGGTCGCCGCACTCGCAGAAGAACGCGATCGGCTCGCGCTCGCCCTCGCCCAGCTCCTGGGCGAGCTGCTCGATCCGTTCGTTGGCGTCCCGGAACAGCACCTCGTTGCGGGCGACCCGCTCGTTTCGCGCCGACATGGGACGGAATTCTACCCCGCGGCCAGAGAGCGCATCACCCAGACGGCGAGCACGCGGGCGCAGCGGGCGATGTCCTCCAGCTCGACCCGCTCGTCCGGGGCATGCGCGTAGAACGGGTCGCCCGGGCCGTAGAGGATGCACGGCGTCGCGCCCTCGTTCACCAGCAGCCGCATGTCCGCGCCGTAGGGGACGCCGACGAAGTCGGGGAGGCGGCCGAGCACGTCGCGCGCCGTCTCGCCCAGGCTCCACGGCAGGGGGTGCGTATGGGGGACGTGGGCGGATGCGAACCGCCCGCCCGTGATCTCGACCGATGCCGGGTGCTCGGCGAGCCACTCGTCGCCGGCGCAGGCCCGGGCCACGGCGTCGCGCAGCGCGGCCTCGGCGGCGGCCGGTGGTTCCCCGAGGCGCACGCCGTAGCGCCCCTCGACGACCACCTGCTCGGGCACGGTGCTCGACCAGTCGCCGCCGGCGATCCGGCCCAGGTTGGTGGGGTAGGGGAGGCCCAGCGCGCGCATCGCCGGGTCGGTCTCGGCGTCGTTGCGCTCGCGCTCGTCCGCCAGCAGTGCGTCGTGGACGACCCGCAGCTTCTCCAGCGCGGAGACGCCCTGGAGCCGGTAGGCGGCGTGGGCGGAGCGTCCCTCCACGGTCAGCCGGAACGTGATCGCCCCGGCCAGCGACGTGACGATCTGCAGCCGGGTGGGCTCGGTGATCACGGCCATCTCGGCCGTGTACCCGGCACGGATTGCGGCCAGCATCCCGGCGCCGCCGTCCTCCTCGCTGGGCACCGTGACCAGCACGGCCTCACCGGCCAGCTCCGTCTCGGTGTCGATCAGCGCCCGCAGCGCCGCCAGCCCGGCGACGACGCCCGCCTTCATGTCCAGCGCGCCGCGGCCGAACATCTCGCCGTCGCGGATCTCGGCGCCGAAGGGGTCGGTCGTCCAGTGCGACCGGTCGCCGGGCGCGACCGTGTCCACGTGGCCGGCGATCACGATCCGCCGCGCCGCTCCCACCTGTCCCATGGCGCCGGCCACGACCGGCAGCGAGTCGCGCTCGGCCTCCATGCCGGGGAAGTCGGGGTCGCGGCGGAGCTCCTCGGGGTCGGTCTCGATCCGGGTGACGTCGAGGCCGGCGGTCGCCATCCGCAGCGCGGCCTCGGTCTGGACGGCGGACTCGTCGCCGGTCACGCTGGGCGTGCGGACGAGCGCGGCCAGGTCGGCCGCGATCCGGTCGCGGTCGACGGCGCCGACGACGGCAAGCTCGGCCGGGCTGAGGTTCTTCATCCCCGCAGGATCGGCCGCGTCAGGCAGGTCGGGCCGCCGCTGCCGTTGACGCCCACCTCGCCGGCCGCGAAGGCGTGCACCTCGCACCCGGCCTGCTCCATGCGGCGCCGGGTCTCGGGGTTGCCGTCCGCGGCGATGACGACGCCGGGCCGCACCGCGAGCACGTTGCAGCCGAGGCTGAGGAACTCCTCGTCCGGCACCTCGATCAGCCGGACGTCCCGCTCGCGCAGATCCTCGTACAGCCCGCAGGGCAGCAGCGGCAGGTAGACGACGGCCGCGTCGTCGGCCACCGGGGAGATCACGCTCATCAGGTGGATCAGCTCATCCGGGCCCGCGCCACCAGGGGCAGTCGTAAACCTCTATCTCAACCTGAGGTTGAAGCATGGAGCGGAGCGCCTCGACCCCGGCGCGGTTCGTGCGATGCGTCCTGCCCACCGCGAGCGTTTCGGAGTCGAGCCAGAAGGTGTCGCCGCCCTCTGCCTGGGCGCCCTCCTCGAGCGCCCCCAGCGTGGGGACGCCGCGGGCGTTCAGCCACTCCTCGATGACGCGCTCCTCACCGAGGCGGTTCGGCTTGCCGGGGCGCAGCACCACCACGCCGCGGTCGCTGACCAGCACCGGGTCGAACGTGTAGGTGAGATCGGGGTCGTGTTCGACCCCCAGCTCGTGGACGGTGGCGCCGAGCTCGGTGAGGAGCTCGCACAGCCGGTCGTGCTCGCGCTGGGCGCGGGCGAGGTCGACGTCGTGCAGGAAGCCGACGGCCGGATCGTCGTGGGCGCGGCCGAACTGCTCGCCCGGCCGCTTGACCAGCACGTCGCGCAGCGGGGCGACCATGCTCTGGGCGCCGTAGGTGAGTGTGCTCATGGAGGGGAAGGCTAGACTGCCGCCGAGATCGATGGCAGAAGAACACGATTATCGCGCACAGTACAACGAGGCGATCTCCCGGGCCGTGGCGGGCGGCGTCGGGGTGTACCCCGACTTCGACCGGCACCGGCAGGAGCAGGTCTGGCGGGTGCTCTCGTCCGACCGCCAGTCGTTGCTGACCTTCTGCCAGCGGCAGGGCATCTCGGTCGGCCGGATGGAGACGATCCGCACCCTGAAGAGCCCGAAGCCGCTCTACCAGATGATGGCCGTCGGCCAGGACGCCCGCAACGTCGCCAAGTGGGCGGGCTCCCGGACCGGATGACGCCGCTGCTGGTCGTCGTCGACTTCGACGGCACCGTCACCCAGCAGGACACGCTCGCCGACATCGTCGAGGCCTACGCGCCGGACGCGTTCGTGCGGGCGGAGGAGGAGCTCCAGGCGGGCCGGATCTCGCTCCGGCAGTGCATCCAGATGGAGTTCGAGGACATCCGTGCCGACCACGACGAGGTGGTCTCCTGGGCGATCGAGCGCACCCATGTGCGGGCCGGCTTCGCACGCTTCGTGCGGGATGCCCGCGCTGCGGGGCACCGCGTGGTCGTCGTCTCCAGCGGCTTCGAGGTCGTGATCCGGCCCGTTCTCGAGGCCGAGGGCGTGGGGGACATCGAGCTGGTCGCCCACGACGTCCGGTTCTCGCCGGAGGGCACCGACGTGCGCTTCCGTCCGGCCGAGGTGTGCGATGTCTGCGGCGAGGAGTGCAAGCGGCCCGTCGTGCGCGGCCTGGGCGCGACCGGTCCCGTCGTCTACGTCGGCGACGGCTACTCCGACCGGTGCGCCGCGATGGACGCCCAGCGGGTGTTCGCCCGCGCGGGGCTGGCGCGCTTCCTCGACCGGGTCGGCGTCGCCTACGAGCCGTTCGAGGACTTCGCGGGCGTGCACGACGCCCTGCTCGGCGGCTGACCTAGACCGCCGTCGTGTAGGTGGCGCTGATGCCGCCGTCCACCATGAACGCTGTGCCGTTCGTCCAGCTCGACTCGCCGGAGGCCAGATAGAGCACCGCGGCGGCGATCTCCTCCGGCCTGCCGAAGCGCCCGTCCGGCAGGTGCACCTCGCGGCGCTGCCACTCCGCCTCGTCGGTCAGGAACGTGCCCACCATCCCCGTGTCCACCGGGCCCGGGCAGACCGCGTTGCAGCGGATGCCGCGGCGGGCGTACACGGCCGCCACCTCGCGGGTCATCGAGAGCACGCCGCCCTTGCTGGCGGAGTAGGCGATCTGCGGCGTCGCGGCACCCATCACCGCCACGAACGAGGCCGTGTTGACGATCGAGCCGCCGCCCGTCGCCAGCAGGTGCGGCAGCTGGTGCTTCATGCACAGGAAGACGCCGGTCAGGTTGACGGCCAGGATCCGGTGCCACGTGTCGAGGCTCGTCTCGACCGGTCCGGTGTCGCCGGCCAGGAGGATGCCGGCGTTGTTGTGGCAGACGTCGATCCGTCCGTAGCGGGCAGCCACCGCCTCGTACATGGCCTGCACCGAGTCCTCGTCCGTCACGTCCACCGGGAAGGCCGTGGCGGCGCCGCCCAGCCCGGCGGCGGCGCGCTCGGCGGCTGCCGCGTCGATGTCGGCGACTGCGACGCTCGCGCCCTCCGCGGCCAGCAGCCGCGCCGTGGCCAGCCCGATCCCGCTCGCGCCCCCGGTGACGACACACACCTTGTCCTGCACCCGTCCCGCCATCGCAGCCTCCTTCGCGTCCGTTAACGACGGGAGGGGCGCCCGTGGGCGCCCCTCCCGAGCCGATCTGCGAGGAGCCTACAGTCCCTCGTTGATCATCCTTCCGATCGTCTCGTACTTGGCCCGATCGTTTGACTTCAGGTACAGCGCGTACGCGTAGCCGCCGACGAACACGAGCACGTCGATGGCCACCAGGTACCACGCGTAGGTGTAGCCCGCGCCGAGGAAGTCGATCTTGTCGATCGCCACCGCCAGCACGGCGAGCTGGGCGATCACCGAGATCAGCGGCGCGATCGTCGTCGTCCAGATGTGGTGCTCGCCCGCGTGGTGGGTCCGGAAGTAGTTCCAGATCGCGACCGAGACGAGCGCCTGGACGAACAGGATCACGACGACGCCCATGAACGCCGCCAGGCCGTACAGCTGGACGTACGCCTGGGACGTCGCGGGATCGCTGTCCGGGGCGGTCGTGGTGCCGAAGTAGAAGGCCAGCACGATCAGGGTCGCGATCACGGACTGCGTGGTCGAGGCGATGTGCGGGCTGCGGTACTTCGGATGCGTCCGGCCCAGCGCCGACGGCAGCACCCGCTCACGGCCGAGCGAGTACATGTACCGCGCGGTCGTGTTGTGGAATGCCATGCCGCATGCGAACGAGCCGGTGATGATCAGGTAGCTCATCGCATCGCTCAGGAACTGGAACCCGTAGTGCGACGCCGGGGTCAGGAAGAACTGCGCGGCGTCGTTCTGGGCGACCGCTGCGGCGGCCGTGGTCGACGGGTACCCGGACAGGCCGGCCCAGGAGGTGATCACGTAGAAGATGCCCAGTCCGATCACCGAGATGTAGAGCGCCCGGGGGACGATCCGCTTCGGGTCCTTCGACTCCTCGCCGTAGTTCGGGGCCATCTCGAAGCCGACCCACGACCAGAAGGCGAAGAAGACGCCGACCGCCCACGCGCCGGCGGCGATGTCGACGCCGCCGATGTGTGCGGCGGGCAGGTTCTTGAACGCGTTCAGCGGGTTGATCGCCCCGGCCTGGACGTTGCTGCTCGCCTGCGTGAAGATCACGAAGTCGAACACGACCAGCGCGATGATCTCGCTGATCAGCGCGATGCCCAGGATGCGCGCCGAGATGTGCACGTCGAAGTAGGCGAGCACGCCGATCAGGGCGATCATGAAGATGGCCGGGACGAGCCAGTTGACGTCCCACCCGTACTGCGCGAGCTTGAGATGCGCGAAGTACGCGAAGCCGCCGACCAGCGACGCCTCGAACACGGAGTAGGCAACGACCGACGCCAGGCCGGACGCCATGCCGAGCTCGCGGTTGAGGCCGTGGCTGATGAAGCTGTAGAAACCGCCGACGGCCGTGACCTTACGGGCCATCGCGACGTAGCCGACCGAGAAGATGGTGAGGACGACGGTCGCGAACGCGAAACCGGCGGGCGTGCCGAGGCCGTTGCCGTACCCAACGGACAGCGGCGTGTTGAAGAGCATCGCCGAGATCGGCGCTGCTCCGGTGACACACAGGAAGAGCACGCCGGCGAGCCCGACCGCGCCGCCGTGCAGCTTGTGCACGTCGTCGCGCGACGAGACGTCGACGCTCTCAACGACCGGGAGCATCCCCTCGTGGCTCGAGTGTCCAGGTCCTTCCACGATCCCTCCTTCCAGGTGACGAAGACGAACGGCGAGCGGGGTTAGGCGGTGACCTTCACCCCCTCGGCGACCGTGGGCTCGGCGGTGGCCAGGGTGTCGACCAGGATCTGCTCGACGGCCTTGCGCCATTCCGCCTGCCGCACCTCGACCCGGTCGGGCAGCAGCCGGCGGCGCTTGACGTCCGCGTGCTGGGCCCGAGCGAGCCGGTCGAACGACTCGATCGCCTGGATGACGACGCCGTAGTCGCCGGATCCGACGAAGCTGCCGATCCAGTCTCCCGGACGGCCTCGGTCGGCGAACACACCCTCCTCGACGCCCTGCCAGTACGCATGCTGGAACAGGCAGCCGGCGATGCCGCCGTCCACCCAGCAGCCGGCCGTCAGCTGCCGCTCGCCGCGGCCGATGCCGCGCATCGAGAGCTGCAGGAGCTGGCGGCCGCGGTCGCTGCCGGCGAGCCTCGACAGGTCGTCGCGGACTCGGCGTTCCTCTGCGGTCATCGTGCACCTCCGTCTCGTGGGAGCATGGATGCTCCCACCGCGTTGCCGGAGGCACAAGGGCGCCGACCACCCTCAGAAGCGGGGACGGCCGTTTGTCGGACAAAGTCCATCGGGCGAGTATGACGGAGCGGCCGGTCGGCCGTCAAGCGGCGGCGGCCAGGATGGCGTCGAGCTGTGCCTCCAGGCCCGCGCCGGGCACGAACCGCGCGTCCAGCGCGGCGGTGCCGACGGTGAACGCCCAGACGCCCAGACCGGCCAGTTCGGTGATGCGCGAGGTCGAGTCCACGGAGCCGGCGCAGATCAACGGCAGGTGGGTGGTCTCGGATACCGCGGCGACCAGGCCGGGGACGTCGCCGTCGTAGCGGTAGGCGAGCAGGTTGATCCCGTCCGCGCCCTTGGCATCGACGCCGCGCGCGTCCTCGCAGATCTCCTCGACGGTGCCCCGCAGCAGGCAGGGATGGTCCACGATCCGCCCCACGTACGGGAAATACTTCATGCCGCTGCCGGCGATCAGCTCGTGCACCCGGTCGACCTGGGTGCCGCCGATCAGGTAGTCCGGCCGCACTCGCAGCGCGACCTCGGCCGACCGCAGCTCGTCCTCGGGCGTCATCGAGACGACCTCGAGGTAGGTGGTGTGCCCGGCACCGCGGACGGCGTCCAGGAACGCCTTCAGCTCATCCTCCGGCAGGCCCACGTCCTTGCAGCCGACGTGGCGCACTCCGCTCCTCGCGACGCTCTCCCACACGGCCTTCGCGTCGGGCAGGGTGCGGTCGTCCCGCGTGAGCATGAAGATGAACTCCATCGCGCGGTGAGTGTACACTGGCGCGGCGAGTTTGTCCGACAATCCGGGGGCGGGTGTGGCACGACGATCGGTGACGGGCGGCCGGACGATCCAGGTCGCGGAGCGGCTGCGGTCGGCGATGGCGCGCGGCCGGCTGGTGCCGGGCGAGCGGCTGCCACCGGAGCCGGAGCTGGCCGAGGAGCTCGAGGTCTCGCGCGGCACGCTGCGCGAGGCGATGCGGGCGCTGGTCGAGGAGGGATACCTGCGGCGGCTGCCGGGAGCGGGGACGTATGTCACCGACCGCCCGCTGATGCGCAACAACCTGGAGCGGAACTTCGGTGTGACCAGGCTGATCGAGACGTTCGGGCTGGAGGCGGGCACGCTGGAGCGGACGCTGACGACCGAGCCGGCGGACGAGGAGATCGCGGCGGCACTGGCCATCGAGCCGGGCGATCCGGTGCAGGCGCTGCGGCGGGTGCGCACGGCGGCGGGGGAGCCGGTCGTCTACTCGGTCGATCACTGGTCGGCGGCGCTGCTGGACGCGGATCCGCTGGGCGACGCCGACTCGATCTACCAGTCGCTCTCCGATCGCGGGCTGGAGGTGCACCACGGCGTCGCCAAGCTGCGCCCCTTCGCCGCGGACGCGGAGCTGGCGGCCCGGCTGCGGACGGCGCGCGGCGCGCTGCTGATGGAGATCTGGCAGGTGGACTACACCGAGAACGACCAGCCGCTGTTCGCGTCGCGCGAGTACCACCTGGCGGACGCGTTCGAGATCTCCGTCTACCGTCGCGGCCCGGACGCCTGGGACCTCTGAGCTCGACCACGGTCGGGTGGGGCCCGGTACGGGGTCCGGCACCGTGCCGGGCCCCGCTCACAGCCGATCCGGCGTTTCGTGACGATCCAGGGTGGAAGGCGTGACCATTCCAGCCGGCCAGGAATCGCCCAACCATGGGGATCGGGAGGGTGTCCGGTACGGGGTCTGGCACCGTGCCAGACCCCCATCACAGCCGATCCGCAGTTCCGTGACGAAGAGGCACCAAAGACCTGACGCAAACCGTCGGGAGCCCAACCTGCGGAACCCTCCAGGGTGGTCCACCGGCGCCACGGTCAGTGGCCAACCCCCGCCGACCCAACCCCCGCCCACGCTCGCCGGTCAGGCGGCGCCGAGGGCGGCCAGGGCGGCGCGGTGGCCCTCGGCGGCCTCTGCGTCGCGGCCGCTCATGATCAGCCGGCCGCTCGCCCCCAGCAGGGCGGCGTAGACGAGCTTGACCGGCGACTGCTTCTCGGCCGCGTTGGCGGCGCGGGCGACGTACGCGGCGGGGGAGGCCTCGATCAGGAACATCGTCTCGCCCTCCAGCAGCAGGTTGGCCACCCGCATGCGGTTGATCAGCTGCGCCTGGTTCGGATCGACCTTGGTCACCACCTCGCTGGCGATCAGCTCGGGCCGCGCCGCGTCGGCGGCGGAGAGCCCGAGACGGTCGAGGATCGCGCCCCCCGCCTCCCGTAGTGCGAAGGGGTCGCGGCCGTGCAGCTCGAGCGTGCCGTACTGCCGCTCGACCACCTGCAGGCCGCTCCGCACGTCGGCGTTCTTGACCGCAGCGTTGACCAGCGCGAACACCTCGTTCGCCGGGGCGACCTCGACGTACAGCTGCGCCATCCCCGCCCAGGGCGGATCGCCCTGGCAGGTCTGCGCCACGTAGGCAGCCCACTGCGGCTGCATCGCGTCGATCTCGACGAACGCGCGGAGCTCCGCCACTTCGACCCGGTCAGCCGGTCGGATCGACGATGGCGACGATGGCGGCATCCACGGGAGCGCCCCGCGTTGCCTCGTGCTCCCGCGCGGCCGATCCCGTCGCCACCAGCACGCGGTCGCCCTCGCCGGCGCCGACCAAGTCGACCGCCACCAGCTCCGGGCCGCCCGGCTCGGGCGCCACCCGCAGCAGCTTGAACCCGGACAGCCCCGGCGCCTTCTGTGTGGCGACGGTGCTTCCGGTCACTCGGCAGTGCAGCATCGCACCGTCCTCCTCATCCGTTCGACCGCAGGCGCACCGCGCCGTCCAGGTCGTTCCAGGGAATGATCGCGTCCACGGCTGCCTGGATCCGGTTGATCGCCATCAGCAGGTGCTCGACCACCACCGCGAACTCCATGCTCGTGTCCGGCCGCCATTCGGCCAGGATCGAGGCCGCCCGCTCGAGCAGCGCGACGGTCTCGGTCATCTCCCACTTGGCCGTCCGCGCGGCCGTCCGCTCCAGCAGCATCGCCGTCACCGAGCACAGCTCGGGGAGCCGGAGGTCGCCGTCCAGTGCCGCCTGCCGGCACACCTGGAGCTGCTCGCCGGCCCAGAACAGGTCGAAGTTGCAGTACATGACGCAGGGCAGATTGCCCATCGGCGGCAGCGTGAACGACCGCAGCCGCGCCACGTCCGGCGGCTCGTCCAGCCACCGGGCCGCCGTGAACTCGCGCAGCTCCTCGACCAGCGCCGCGGCCGAGACGTAGGCGGGCATCAGGCGCGCTCCATCCGCACCGGCAGCGAGCCGGTCTCGAGGATCTTGCGGCCGCAGCGCGCCAGCCCGTCCAGGTTCGACCGCACCCGCGCGACGTACGACACCTCGCCGAACGGCTGGGTGCGGCCGTAGAACAGGCACAGCGTCTGCCGTCCCGGGTAGTAGCCGATGTCTCCGGCGACAACGTCCGTCTTGCCGTTCTCCTGCTCGGCGAAGAACGGCACCATCACGATCGTCTCCTCGCCCGCGAACTTGGCGTGGACCATGGTCGAGTCGAGCGGCAGGATGGAGCGGATGTAGCCGCAGATGCGCGGCGCATCGTCGTCCAGCAGCTCGGCCTCGATCACCTCGCCGTCGCACACGATCCTGATCGCCGACACCGCCTACCTCTTGGCGGCCGTCCGCGCCGCCGCGGCCGGCAGCACCTTGGCGACGTCCTCGTGCGGCCGCGGGATCAGGTGCGCCGAGACCAGCTCGCCGGTCTTCTTCGCCGCCGTCGCGCCCGCATCGATGGCCGCCTTGACGGCGCCCACGTCGCCTGACACGGCAACGGTGACGTACCCGCCGCCGATCGACTCACGGCCGACGATCTCGACGTTCGCGGCCTTGACCATCGCGTCGGCCGCCTCGATCGCGGCCACCAGGCCGCGGGTCTCGATCAACCCCAGTGCTCCATCCATCCTTCGTCCCTCCTTAGGACTCGTACCAGTCGGCCGACTCGGTCGACAGGTTCACGTTGATGTTCTTGGTCTCCATGTACTCGGCCAGCGACTCCAGGCCGAGGTCGTGCCCGGTGCCGGACTCCTTGTAGCCGCCGAACGGCGCCTCCGACGGATACACCCCGTAGTGGTTGACCCAGATCGAGCCCGCCTGGAGGGCGTGCGCGACCCGGTGCGCGCGGGCCGCGTCGCGCGTCCAGATGCCGGCGGCCAGGCCGTAGCGGACGTCGTTGGCGAGCCGCACGGCCTCCTCCTCGCCGTCGAACGGGATGATCACGACCACCGGCCCGAAGATCTCCTCCTGGGCGATCCGCATCTCGTTGCGCACCCCTGCGAACACCGTCGGCTCGATGAAGTTGCCGTCGGCCAGGGCGGGGTCGGCCGGCCTGGTGCCTCCTGTGACGACGGTCGCGCCCTCCGTCCGGCCGATCTCGATGTACTCCTCGACCCGCTCGCACTGGCGCCGGTTGATGAGGGCGCCGAGCTGCGTCGACCACTGCGACGGCAGGCCGACGCGGATCCGCCGCGCCCGTTCGGCGAAGCGCTGCACGAACTCGTCGTGCATCGACCGCTCGACCAGCACCCGCGATCCGGCCGAGCAGACCTCGCCCTGCGCCAGGTAGATGCCGAACACGCTGCCCGTGACCGCCCGGTCGAGGTCGGCGTCGGCGAACACGATCGACGGCGACTTGCCGCCCAGCTCGAGCGAGACCCGCTTGATCGTCCCTGCGCCGGCGCGGGCGACGCTCCGCCCGGTCACGGTCGAGCCGGTGAACGCGATCTTGTCCACGCCGGGGTGGTCGGCCAGCGCGGCGCCGGCCACCTCGCCCAGCCCGGGGACGACGTTGAACACGCCCGGCGGCATGCCCGCCTCCAGGCAGATCCGGCCCAGCTCGAGCGAGGTCAGCGGCGCCAGCTCGGGCGCCTTCAGCACCACGGTGTTGCCCGCCGCGAGCGCCGCGCTGCCCTTGCGGCAGGCGATGTGCAGCGGGAAGTTCCAGGGGATGATCATGCCGACGACGCCCATCGGCTCCTTGCGCACGTAGTCCAGGTTGCTGGCCGGCATCGCCAGCACCCGGCCGTCGATGACGCGGACGAGGCCCTGGTAGAAGCGGAACGGGTCCCAGCAGGCGGGCAGGTCGACCAGCGCTGCCTCGCGGATCGGCTTGCCCACGTCGTGCGACTCGATCTTCGCCAGCCGCTCGTGCTCGGCCTCGATCAGCTCGGCGACCCGCAGCAGGATGCGAGACCGCCGCTCCGGCGCCAGGTCGCGCCAGGCGGGGAAGGCGTCACGGGCGGCGCGGACGGCCCGGTCGACGTCCTCGGGCTGGGCCGCCGCGACGTCGACGATCGTGCGGTTGGTGGCGGGATCGACCGTCGGCACCGTCTGGCCGCCGGCCGCGTCGCGCCACTCGCCGCCGATCAGGAGCTGCGAGCGCAGGTCGCCGTAGTCGGGGAGGCCCTCGAACCGCGGCGACGGGGCCGCCGCCGCGCCGGCGGGTGAGCGCGAGGCCGCCGGCTGCGCGCCACCACCGCCTCGCGAGAGGCCGGCCAGCGCGGGGGCCGGCAGCCCCTTTGCGCGCTGGGGCAGCGCCGCGACCACGTCGTCCGCCGGCGGGCGCAGCGACGTGGCGCCGCCCTCGACCAGGCGGATGCCGTGCAGCCGCACGGCGTCCAGCGCCGCGTCGGTCAGCACGGTGTGCTCGCGCAGCATCAGCTCGTGCTCGCCGCCCGCGGCCAGGCTGCGGATGTCGTCAGCCGTGACGATGTGCTTGCTCACCGCTCGCCGATCCTCCCCACCAGGGGCACGCCGGTGATCGCCTCCGCCTCCAGCGTCAGCGAGCGCAGGTCCTCGGGCTCCAGGTTGTGCACGTCCGACTTGCCGCAGCAGCGCGCGAGCATCTGGATCTCCATCGTCATCGCGTTCAGGAAGTTCTCGACCCGCTCGGCGGCGGCGTCCACCTCGAGCCGCGCCATCAGGTCGGGATCCTGGGTGGCGACGCCGACCGGGCAGAGGCCGGTGTGGCACTCGCGGCACGTCCCCGGGGAGACGCCCAGCTTGGCGTAGTCCTCCTCGTAGAGCGGCGCGTTGCAGTTGAGCGCGATCATCGCGGCGGTGCCGATGTAGACCGCGTCCGCTCCCAGCGCCAGCGCCTTGGCCGCGTCCACGCCGTTGCGGATGCCGCCGGCGATGACGATCTGCACGTCGCCGTAGGCGCCGATCTCGATCAGCGCCTCGCGGGCCTCGACCACCGCCGCCAGCGTCGGCACGCCGGTGTGGTCGAACAGCAGCAGGGGCGACGCGGCCGAGGCGCCCTCGAGCCCGTCGATCACCACCACGTCCGCGCCCGACTTGACCGCCAGGCGGACGTCGTCGAACACGCGGCAGGCGCCCAGCTTGACGAAGATGGGGACGCGGTGGCCGGTCACCTCGCGCAGCTCCTCGATCTTCAAGCGCAGGTCGTCGGCCCCGATGAAGTCGGGGTGCCGCACGGGCGAGCGCTGGTCGACGCCGGGCGGCAGGTCACGCATCCCGGCCACCTCGTCGGACACCTTGAAGCCCAGCAGGACACCGCCCGTGCCAGGCTTCGCGCCCTGACCGATGACGATCTCGATCGCGTCGGCGCCGGCCATGTGATGCGGGTTGTTGCCGTAGTGGCTGGGCGTCACCTGGTAGACCAGCTTGGTGGAGGCGGCGCGCTCGCGCGGGTGCATGCCGCCGTCGCCGGTGGTGGTCGAGGTGCCCACCCGGCTGGCGGCCCTGCCCAGCGCCTCCTTGGCGTTGCCCGAGAGGGCACCGAAGCTCATGCCCGTGATCGCGATCGGCGTGTCGATCACCAGCGGCTGCTCGCACCGAGTACCCAGCACCGTGCGCGTCTCGCAGCGCTCGCGGTAGCCCTCCAGCGGCACGCGGGAGAGGGTGCACGGGATGAAGGTGAGGTCGTCGAACGACGGCACGTGGCGCGTGGTCGAGAACGCGCCCATCACGTAGCGGCCCAGCTCGGCCTTGGTGCGGATGTCGTCGATGGTCGCCTGCGACCACACGTGCGACGGCCGGTCGGTCACAGCGCCTCCTTCCAGATGGCGAACTCCTTCTTGTCGTAGCGCCACAGCTTCCCGGCGGAGCGCACCTTCGTCCACGACCGCGCCGGCCCCAGGCCGTGGGGCTCGCAGAGCGCGGCCAGCATGGCCAGCTCGTCCGCTCCCGGCTCCTCGGCCAGCGTGTCGGACCCGAGGTCGGCGATCCGCCCGCCGCAGTAGAGGACGCCCTCGTACATCGAGTCGCCGAACGCCTCGCCGGCGTCGCCGCAGACGACCAGCGTCGTCCGCTGATCCATGAAGCCGGACATGCCGCCGGTGGAGCCGCCGATCACGACGGTCCCGCCCTTGCCTGCGATCGCGCTACGGGCGCCGGCGTCGCCGCGGACGACCACGGTGCCGCCGCGCATCGAGGCGCCGGTGGACGAGCCGGACCGCCCGTCGACCGTGATCGAGCCGCTCATCATGTCGGCGCCCAGCGACCAGCCGGCGTTGCCGGTGACGTGGATGGTGAGGCCGTCGGAGAGCCCGCCGCAGAAGTAGCCGACGTCGCCGCGGAACGTGATCCGCGCCGGCTCGAGGATGCCCGCCGCGAGGTTGTGGCGCGAGCCCGGGTGCAGCACCTCGATCCCCCCGGCGCCCTCGGCGATGGCGGCGCGGATCGCCGCGTTGACCTCGCGCGAGGTGCATCCATGGGCGTCGATCACGACGGCTTCGGCAGTGGTCACGCGGCCGCCCGGTCAGGCGCGGCTCGGCCGGCCAGCGTCCACGCCCGTGCCTCGCCGCCGGGCAGCTCGGTGACGGCGAAGTCCACGTCATCGCCGAACGCGCCCGCCAGGGCGATGCCTTCCGAGACGACGGCCACCCAGTCGTCGGTCTCGGCGATCAGGCAGGGCTTGGTCGCGAACCGGTCGCGGGCGACGCCAAAGCCGTCCGCGGTGGAGACGAGATAGGTGAACGAGCCGTCCAGCTCGTCGATCGAGGCGCGCACGGCGTCGTCCAGGGAGACCCCGGCGGCCAGCTTGTCGGCCAGGTACACGGCGACGAATTCGGTGTCGTTGCCGGTCTGGAAGACATGGCCGCGCATCTCGTAGAGCCGGCGGTTCTTGTGGTAGTTGGTGACGTGGCCGTTGTGGGCCACGGTCACGTCGGGGTGGGGGCGGGCCCAGAAGGGGTGCGAGTGGTTGACGTCCACCCGCGACTCGGTCGCCATCCGCACGTGGCCGATGGCGTGGGTGGCCGGGGTGCCCAGCAGGCCGAAGGCGTGGGCCAGCTCGAGCGCGGGGGAGGTGTGCTTGATCAGCTCCAGCGACTCGCCCATCGAGAACACCCGCACGCCCGGCGCGGCAGCCTCGATGGCGTCGGCGGCGCGGCCCAGCGACGCCGGCGAGCGGTCGGCCATCCCCAGGCCCAGGCGGAGGTAGCCGGCCCGGTACTCGCAGCCGTGGACGTCGGCGACGGCCGCCGCGGCGGCCAGGACGGCGTCGCGGCACGACTCACCGCCGGCCTCGCCCGCCCACACCGAGGCGAGCACGTTGCCCTCGTACGGCGCGCCGTAGAGCGAGACGCCGGTCGAGTCCGGGCCGCGGCCCCGCAGCGCCTGGAGCATTGCGGTCAGCGAGGCGGCGACATCGACGCTCTCGCGCTTGGCCATGAAACCGGCAATCCCGCACATGGTGGTAACAGCTCCTCGGTCGGCGGTGCGAGCCAACAGCCTACGCCCCCGTTGCGGCCGCGACTACGGGCGAACGTGCATGTTCCGGGCGGTCGCGGTGTGCACCCTGCACCGCGCGGATCCGGATGAACCGATGTGGCACCCGCCGACGAATCTCGGGGGGCACGTTCAGCCCCAGGCTCCCCGGGCGCGGCGGCGGTGCAGCCCGTCCGCCGCGCCCGGTGGGGTTGGGCCGGGTGACGTCGGCTCCCCCGAAGACGTGCGAACGGCAGACCCGATCGGGTGGTGCGGTTTGGGCCAAGTGTCGTCAGATTTGGCGATACGGGGTCCCGCGCGGGATCCGACGGCTCTGGGTTGGGGGGAACCGATGAGGGGTCATCTCGGTCAACGAACGGTGGTGCTCGCTGCACTGCTGGGCGCGGCGCTGGCGGCCGGGTCGGCTTCGGCTTCCGGCTCGCCGGACCTGGTCACGGTGACGCCCGCGGGCGCGCCGGCCAACGAGAGCCTGCCGCAGGCGGGCATCTCGCTGGACGCCACAGGCGGCAGGGTGGTCTTCGTCTCGCCCGCCGCGACCCTGGTGTCGGGCGACACCAACGGCGCCAAGGACGTCTTCCTGCGCACGATCGCCTCCGGGGCGACGAAGCGGATCAGCGTGTCCTCCGCCGAGGTGCAGGCCGACGGCGGCTCCTCGACGGCGACGCTCTCGTCGGGCGGGCGCTACGTGGTCTTCACCTCGACCGCGACGAACCTCGTCCCCGGCGACACCAACGGCGTAGCCGACATCTTCGTGCGCGACCTCGCGACCGCCACCACCGACCGGATCACCGACGGCAACGCCGCCAGCGGCGACGTGCCCAGCTCGATCTCGGCAGACGGCCGGTACGTCAGCTTTGCGTCCTCCGCCTCCAACCTGGTCGCGGGCGACACCGACGGCGTGCGCGACGTCTTCCTGTGGGATCGCAGCACCGGCCACACCACGCTGGTCGAGGCCGGCGGCGCCTCTGCGCTGAGCGGTGACGGCTCGACCGTCGCGGTCGCGACCGGCTCCGGAATCGACCTGGTCAGCACTGCGACGCACGCGGTCACGCACGTCGCCGCGGGCACGGGGGCGGCGATCACGCCCGGTGCGCTCTCGGCCGACGGCGGCGTGCTCGCATTCCAGACCACCGCGGCTCTGGCGGCGGGCGACACGAACACGCTCTCGGACGTCTATGTGCGGACGCAGGCCGGGATCTCGCAGGCGTCCGTCTCCGGCACGGGAGTGCCCGGCAACAGCCTGTCCGCGGGCGGCTGGGTGTCCGCGAGCGGCCGCTTCGTCGCCTTCGAGTCGCAGGCCACCAATCTCGATCCAGCCGACCATGGCACCGACCGCGACATCTTCGTCCGCGATCGGGGCGCCGGGGCGACCGGCCTGGTGACGACGTCCACGGCGCTGACGCAGACCAGCCAGTCGGCCGCGCTCTCGGCCGACGGCACCTCGGTCGGCTTCACCAGCACGGCATCCGACCTCGCCGCCGGCGACGCGCCCAAGAGCGGCGGCGGCTGGGACGTGATCCGCAGCGACTCGCCGTTCGGCGTCTCGCCGGACACCGATCCGCCGGCCGTGACGTGCGGCGCTGCCGACGGCAGCTGGCACGCGGCCAACGTGACGCTGCACTGCACCGCGTCGGACGCGGGCACCGGTCTGGCGTCGGCCGGCGACGCGGCGTTCGATCTCCAGACCAGCGTCGCCGCCGGGCAGGAGACCGCCGACGCGCCGACCGGCTCGCGGCAGGTGTGCGACGTCGCGGGCAACTGCGCACAGGCCGGCCCGATCGGCGGCAATCACGTGGACATGCGCTCGCCCGACATCACGATCACCTCGCCGGTGGACGGCCAGCAGGTCGCCAAGGGCGCCTCGATCACGGTGCACTACAGCTGCGCCGACGCCGGCTCGGGCATCGGCGGGTGCACGGGCCCGGTGGCGGACGGCGCCGCGGTGACGGCCACCGCGACCGGTGACCACACCTTCACCGTGACGGCGACCGACCGCGCGGGCAACACGTCGCAGCGCAGCGTGGTCTGGACGACGCCGGCGGTGGTCGATCCGCCGCCCCCGCCGCCCCCGCCCCCGCCGCCGCCGCCGCCTCCCGCGCCGGGCACGCTGGACTGGCTCGGCTTCGCGTGGCCGGTGGCGCCGGATGGGACGCTGACCGTGTACCACCACCATGTGCGGCTCGCCTTCCGGCTGGGAGACGACCCGCCGCGCAACCCGATCGCCGCCGTGCTGTCGGCGCCCTGTGGGAGCACGGACTTCCAGCCGGTGCACACCTCGGACGGGCGGCACCACGGCCGGCACTGGCACCACCATCAGTTCGCCTGGCACACCGGGCACGTGCGGTGGGGCGTCCGCCACACGTGGCACCACGGCCACGAGCGCACCTACGAGGTCGAGTGGTGGCTCCCCTGGAGCTCGACGCAGACCTGCACCAGTGTGCTGCTCAAGCTGACCGACGGCACGCAGCACACCGCGACCATCCACATGGCGCCGCGCTGATCCGCTGCGGGCCGCGTGATCACGGCCGGCCCTCGACCACATGCGTCGAGGGCCGGCCGTCGCGCAGCCAGCCGATCGCGTTTCGCGCCATCCGCTCCATGTAGGCGGGGGCGCTGCGGTCAGAGAGGTAGGCGACGTGGGGCGTCGCCAGGATCCGGGGATGGTGCCGTGCCGGGTCGGCCGCCGCGGCCGGCTCGGCTGCGAACACGTCCACCGCGGCGCCGGCGAGGTGGCCGCTGTCGAGCGCGGCGACCAGCGCCGGGCCGTCCACAAGTCCTGCCCGGGAGACGTTGACGAGGCAGGCGCCGGGCCGCATCCGGGCGATCCGGCCGGCGTCGACGAGTCGCTCGGTCTCGCCCGTCAGCGGCACGTGCAGCGAGACGGCGTCCGAGGATGCCAGCAGCTCGTCGAGGCCGCAGGGCCGCACGCCGGGCGGGAACGCATCGGCCGGGACGACCGGATCGCTCCCCAGGACGGTGCCGAAGACGGGCGCCGCGCGCTCGGCCAGCAGGCGGCCGATGCGGCCCATCCCGACGATCCCCAGCGTCAGCTCGGACGGCCTGCCCGGCATGGCGATGTGCTCGCCGAGCCAGCCGCCGCCGCGCAGCTCGCGGTCGTAGAAGGTGATCCGGCGGATCAGGTCGAGCGCCATCCCCAGCGCGTGCACCGCCACCTCCTCCGATGCGGCGTCGGGGACGTTGCAGACCCAGACGCCGGCCGCGCCCGCCGCCGCGCGGTCGATGTGGTCGTGACCGACCGACGCCGTCGCGATCAGCCGCAGCTCCGGCTGCAGGGCCGCGATCGCCGCCGAGCCGATCCGCGCCTCGCCCGTCAGCAGCACCGCGGCACCCCTGGCCTCGCGGATCACGTCCTCCTCGGTCGCGACCACCGCCTGCCGGAACGCGAACCCCGCCTCCTCCAGCATCGCCGGTGCCGCGAACAGGTCGGAGGCGATCGGGTCGACGTAGACGGCAAGCGGACGGCCGGGCACCGAGCATGTGTACCACCTGCGGCCGGCGGCGGGCGGATGGCCCACGTGGCCGAGCGAGCCTCCGCCACTTGTCATTCACGCGTGTGCCACTTGGCCGATCGAGCGCCGGCCATTTGGCCGTGCAGCGAAGTCGACCGAATCGACCGCCTGGATCGGCCTGGTTGCACCGAATTGCCATTTGGCCGAGCGAGCGTCGGTCATTTGGCCGGGGAGGTCCCCGCCACTTGTCATTCACGCGAATGCCACTTGGCCGAAGGAGCCGCGAGGCCCGGGGAACCAATCATCTAGGCTCTCGCCGGGGACCCCGACGACAAGGAGCGCGGCATGACGGCAAAGGCGGATTTCAGCGAGCAGGAATGGGAGACGGTGCTCCAGGGGCCGGGCAGTGCGGGCCTGCTGGTCGCCGCGTCGCAGCGGGGCGGCACGTTCCGCGAGAGCTTCTCGATCGCGAAGGCGTACACCGACGCGCGGCAGCGGCATGGGCAGAGCGAGTTGCTGGACGACATCGTCTCGGCCAAGCCGAAGCTCGACCGCGCGCACGCGCACTCCACGGACGAGCTCAAGCAGGCGATGACCGAGCGGCTGACCAGCGCGATGACCGTGCTCGAGGGCAAGGCCGACGCCAAGGATGTGGACGCCTACCGCGGCTTCGTGGTCGAGGTGGCCCAGCGGGTCGCCGAGGCGCACCGTGAGGGCTTCCTCGGCTTCAGCGGCGACCGCGTCAGCGACGCCGAGAAGGCCGCCGTGGCCGAGGTCGCCCAGGCCGTCGGCGCGCCGGCGCCCTGACGTTCGCCGACGTCCGCATCGCGCCGCGGGCGCCGTACCGGCTCGCGTCGTCCACCGGGCCGCCCGAGCCGACGCGGACGTTTCGCGGCGGCGTGCTCGCCCTGACGTTCGCGACGAGCGCGGGCCCGGCGCAGGGGCGCGTGTGGCAGGAGCACACCGGCGAGGTGCGCGCGCGGATCGACGCGCCCGACGCGGCGGCCGCGCACGACCGGCTGCGCTCGCTGCTCGGCCTGGACGTCGACCACCGGCCGTTCCTCGAGCTGGCCCGCACCGACCGGCTGTTGGCGCCGCTCCGCTCCCGCCTGGCCGGAGCCCGGCCCGTCGCGCTCTCCTCCCCGGAACACGCGCTGGTGCGCGCCGTCACCGGGCAGCTGATCCGCAGCAGCGAGGCGCTGCGGATCGAGCGGCGGATCGTCCGCGAGGTGTCGCCGCCGCTGGGCGAGCTGCGCGCGCCGGTCACCGCGCGGGGGCTGAGGTCGGTGCACCCGGCGCGGTTCGAGCGTGCGGGGCTCTCCCCGGCGCGCGCCGTGCTGCTGGCACGCGCCGCCTCGTTGCCCTGGCAGACGATGGAGTTGGAGCCCTCCGCGAGGGTGGAGGCGCGGATCCGCCAGGTGCGCGGCCTGGGGCCGTGGTCGGCGGGCGTGATCATGGTCGGGGGGCTGGGCCGCTTCGAGCAGGCGCAGGTCGGCGACCTGGGGCTGATCCGGCTCTGCAGCGCGCTGCTCGGCCGGCCGGCCGAGGTCGAGGACACGGCGGTCGTGCTCGAGCCCTACGGCGAGTGGCGCGCGTTCGCCGCGCTGTGGATGCTGCACCACCCGCTGGCCGGGCGGCGCACCGCCGTCAGGCGTGGTCGGCCAGGTGCCGCTCGACCTCCCGCACGAGCTCGTCCACGTCCGCCTGTGTGAGCTCGCGGTCGAGCACGGCGCCCAGCGGCGCGTCGGGGTGGAAGGAGGCGAAGGCGGGCAGGTCATCGCGGCGCACCGGCCCGGGCGCGTGCCGGCGGATCGGCGGCGGCGACTGCGACCGCGCGGCCATTGCCGCCCGCGTCCGCCGGTGGCGGCGCCGCTCGAACACCTCCATCACCGCCCAGCTGAGCACCAGGACGACGTAGACCCAGGCCATCAGCAGGCCGCTCACGACCCGCCGGCCGATCCCCACCGCCCGCTGCTCGCGAGGCGCGTCCATGTCGCGGATGCTACCCCTGCCGTACGGCTCAGGCGAGTTCGGCGAAGGCCGGCGCGAGGGCGTCGAACAGGCGCCGGTAGCGGCGGTGCCCCTCGTCGAGCAGCTCGGCGCCCGCCGGGTCGGGCTCGTGCTCGGAGCCGGACAGGCGGCTCATCGCGGCGGCGGCGTCGGCCACGCCGGCATGTAGCCCGGCGCCGGCCGCGGCCAGCATCGCCGCTCCGCGCGAGGTCGTCTCGACGTCCTCCGACCAGGTGACGGGGAGGCCGGTCAGGTCGGCGCGCATCTGTCGCACCAGCGGCGAGCGGGCGCCGCCCGCCACGCACACCACCCTCCGCGGGTCGAGGCCGGCGCCGCGGATCGCCTCGACGACGTCGCGGAACGCGTACGCCGACCCTTCCAGCAGCGCCCGGCAGAGGTGCGCCTTGCCGTGGGCGGGCGTGAGCCCGTACCAGGCGCCGCGCGCGTCGGCCTCCCAGCGGGGGGCCATCGCGCCGCCCATCCAGGGCAGAAAGACGAGCCCGTCTGCGCCCGCAGGCGCGCCCTGCGCGAGCGCGTTCAGCTCGTCGTAGCCGTCGGCGCCGCACAACTCGTCGCGGAACCAGCGGTAGTTCGCGCCGCTCGCCCAGCCGGGGTTCTCGAGCAGCCACCGCCCGGGCGCGGCGTGGGGGTGGCACTCGGCGACCCGGGTCGCGTCGCGCAGCGGCCGGTCGGCGGCGGCGCAGACCGGCTCGGCCGTGCCCAGCACGTCGCAGATCTCGCCCGGCTCGACGGCGCCCGCGCCCAGCGTCGCCGCCATCTCGTCGCCGGAGCCGCACACGACCAGGCAGCCCCGCGGCAGTCCGGTGGAGTCGGCGAAGTCCGCCGTCACCTCGCCCAGCACCTCCTCAGCGCCGACCACCGGAGGCAGCCGGTCGCGGTCGATGCCCCAGGCCTCGAGCAGGGTGTCGTCCCAGTCGCCGCGGTCGGGGTCGAGCAGCATCGTGGACGATGCGTTCGAGCGGTCGACGGCGTCGGCGTTGCAGGCAACGCGAACCATGTACGACCCGGGCAGCAGGTGGCGGTCGGTGCGCTCGTGCACCGCCGCCCGGTGCTCGCGCACCCATGCGATCTTGGCCGCCACGTGCGAGCCGTCCAGGTTGCAGCCGCTGCGGGCGTACCAGCGCTCCTCGCCGAACGCGTCGGCCACGGGGCCGCAGAGCGCGTCGGCCCGCCGGTCCATCCAGATGATCGCGGGCCCGACAGGCTGGGCGTTGCGGTCGACCGGCACCAGGCCGTCGAGCTGCGAGCCGAACGAGATCGCCACCACCCGCTTCAGGTTGACGCGCGCCGAGAGGTCGCGGAAGCCGTTGACCAGCGCGGCGCGCCAGTCGCGCGGATCCTGTTCGGCCCAGCCCGGGCGCGGGTAGGACAGCGGGTGCGGCTGGTAGGTGGTCGCGAGCCGCTCGCCGGCCGCGTCGAACACGCTCAGGCAGGAGCCCTGCGAGCCGACGTCGATGCCGCAGACGAGGTCGCTCACGCGTTTGGGGTGACGACAACCTTGAGCGCCTCGCCCCGGCGGATCCGCTGGAAGGCCTCGGGGGTGTCGTCCAGTGAGACGACGTCGCTGACGACGCCGCGGATGTTCCGGGTGTTCCGGCGCAGCATCTCCAGCGCCTGCACCTGATCGCGGTAGCGGCTGGCGTAGCTGCCGTGCACCTGCACCTCGCGGTAGTGGAGCACGTTGGACGGGAAGGCGATCGACGTCGTGCCCTTGGGCAGGCCGCCGAAGAACAGCACCCGGCCGCGGGGCGCGGACATCTCCATCGCCTGCTCCTGGGCCTGCGCGTTCGAGCAGGCGACGATCACCCGCTCTGCGCCGTCGGTCGTGACGCCGTGCACGTACGCCACGGAGTCGGTGCCGCTAACGTCCACGTACTCGACCGGCGCGTCGCCGAGCACGCTGCGCGCCAGATCGAGGCGTTGGGGGGATGTCTCGAGCAGATGCACGGTGTCGGCTCCCTGCGCGAGAGCGAGCGCGACGTGGGCGGTGCCGACCGGCCCCGCCCCGATCACCACCACGATCTGTTCCAGACCGATGTCCATGTCCTTGTGCCCGCAGATCGCATCCGACAGAGGGTCGGCGAACGTCGCGTGCACGTCGTCCAGGCCGTCGGGGATGGGGAAGACGTTCTTGAGCGCGACCTCGGGCACGGCAACCAGTTCGGCGTATGCGCCCTGGAAGTCGAAGCCCATCAGCCCGCCCTGCTGGCAGAGGTGCTCGTTGCCACCGCGGCAGAGCGAGCAGTGGCCGCAGTACAACGTCGAGATGACGTGCACGCGATCGCCGGCCGCAGCGCGCAGGTCGCCGTTCGCATCGGCGCCGACCTCGATGATCTCGCCGCAGATCTCGTGGCCGAGCACGGCGCCCGGTGAGATCCGCCGGTCGCCGTTGAAGAAGGTGCGCACGTCGGTGCCGCAGATCCCGCACGCCGTCACGCGCAGCAGGACGCCGTCCGCCGGGCAGGCGGGCTCCGGCACGTCGCCGACGGTCATCTCACCCGGTCCGTGCCAGATCGCTGCCCGCACGAGCTACCTCCCCGAAAGTGGTCTAGTCCAGTTCACGGTTCCGATCTTAGCGAGCCGCGGGGGGAGGGGCGAGTGAGCGGACCGGGGAGGAGCATCCCCCGTTCGGGGGGTGGCCGTGGTCGCGCTGCTCTCGTTCCATTAGGAGGCATGCGTCGAGCGCTCCCTCTCGTGATGCTCGCGCTCTTTGCGGCGACGTCCCAACCCGCCGCAGCTCAGAGTGACGAGGTGCCGCTGATCGGCCAGCGTTCCGCGCTGGTCGGGCAGGCGCACGCCGTGGGAGCGGTGCCCTCGGCCCAGCCCGTGCAGGTCGCCGTCCAGCTGCGGCCGCGCAACGAGGCGCTGCTGCTGGCGATGGCCGCCGCGTCGAGCGGCCGCGCGCCGCTCAGCGCCGCGCACGCCCGTTCGCTGTTCGCGCCGTCCGCCGCCGACCGCCGGGCGGTCGCCGACCACCTGCGCGCGGCCGGGATGACGGTCGACCGGGTGGGCACGATGACGGTGTGGGCCAGCGGCTCCAGCGACGCCGCCGAGCGCGCGTTCGGCACCGATCTCGAGCGCTACCGGCTGCCGTCCGGCCGCACCTTCCACGCGCCCGACTCCGCCCTGCACCTGCCCACGCAGGTCGCCGGCCTCGTGCAGTCGGTGGGCGGGCTGGACACGTCCGCCGTGTACCTCTCGCACGCGCAGCCCGGCCCGCAGGCTCAGGTGGCGCCGACCTGCGGCGGGCCGACCAACGTCAAGAACAGCTTCGGCGGCCTGCTGCCCGCCGACATGGCCGCCGCCAACGCGTACGACGCGCAGGCGCTGATCGACGCCGGGGCGGACGGCGACGGCGAGTCGATCGCGTTCCTCGAGTACTCGAACTACGTCCACAGCGACGTCACCACGTACAAGAGCTGCTTCGGCCTGACCACGCCCGTCTCGGACGTCAACATCAGCGGCGGCACCAGCACGCTGACGGGCAACGGCGAGGTGACGCTCGACATCGAGGCCGCCCTCTCGGCGGCGCCCCATCTCGCCCACGCGTACGTCTACATGGCGCCCAACGGCCCCGTGCCGATCTCGGCGATGGTCGAGCGGATGGTGGACGACGCCGGATCGAACGGCGTCCACGAGATCTCGATCTCGTGGGGCCTGTGCGAGGCGCACACGTCCGCCGGCGAGCTGGCGGCGCAGCAGAACGAGCTGGCCTTCGCCGCGGTGCAGGGCATCAGCGTCTTCGTCGCCTCCGGCGACTCCGGCTCGGCGACCTGCGGGCCGCCCACCCCGCTGCTGAACACGGACGCGACGTCGTCGTCGCCCTTCGCCACGGGCGTCGGCGGCACGCGGCTGGTGCCGGGCGCCTCGCCCAAGGAGCGCGTCTGGAACCATGACTTCTCGGGCGGCGGCGGCGGGCTCTCGCACGTCTGGCCGATGCCGTCCTGGCAGCACACGGGGAGCATCTACGCCGACTCCAGCGGCACGCCCTGCGGCAACACCGGCGGCTACTGCCGGCAGGTGCCCGACATCGCGCTGGACTCCGATCCCGACACCGGGTACATCGTCTACTGCTCGAGCGCGGACTGCGGACACCAGGGGTGGACGCTGATCGGCGGCACCAGCGGCGCCGCGCCGCTGATGGCGGGGCTGACGGCGGACATCAACGAGTACTCGCTGGCCAACGGCGGGCAGCGGCTCGGCTACGCCAACCCCTTCCTGTACGCGACCGCCGCCTCGTCCCCGGGCGACTTCTTCGACGTCACGTCGGGCAACATCGACGTCACCGGCGGCCTGCTGGGCGGGAAGTACGCCGCTGGCGCCGGCTACGACATGGCGTCCGGGCTGGGATCGATCGACGCGAACGCGCTGGCCGCCGACCTCGCGGCGTGGTCGGGATCCGCCCCGTCCGCGGCCGACACGGTGGTGACCGCGCTGCAGAGCCGCAGCACGCTCCTGGTCGGCGGCACGGTGACGCTGTCCGGCACGCTCCACGAGGTGGCCGGCAACGTGCCGATGGCCGGCTCCCGGGTGTGGATCGAGCTGCGGTACACGGGCCTCGCCGAGACGTCGGTCAAGGCGATCACCGACGGCGCCGGCCACTGGACTGCGACGATCAAGCCCGGCCGCCACCTGAGCTGGCGCGCGCTCTACATGGGCGACGAGGATCATGCGGCGTCGGGCTCGGCCTACCACACGATCACGGTGACGCCGAAGCTCTCGATCGCCGCCTCGCGGACGACGGTGCCCCACGGCGTCACGTTCACGCTCTCCGGGTTCTCCACGCCGAACATGTCGGGCGCCAAGGTCGCGCTGCAGTGGCGGGGCCTGCACGGCACGATCTGGCACGGGCTGGGCATGGCCGGCGTCGGCACCAAGGGCGGGTACTCCGGGCGCGTCAGCTCCGGTGCGGGCAGCTACTACTTCCGCTGGCACTACACCGGCGGCGGCACGGCGCGCTGGCTCTCGGCCAACTCGCCGGCCAAGCTGATCCACGTCACCTAGCCCCGACCGGGGTCAGACGTCCGTCGGTCGCCACGTGGATGGGCACGGTGTCGTCACGCAATCGTGACGGGTCCCTGCGTCTGTTAGCGCGTACGGCAGGAGGCCACCGGCCGGTCAGTGCAGGTGTGCGTCCATTGGCGCACGGGCGCCGCTGCACACGACGGTTCCGCCGACCGCTGCTCTTCCCGGCGCCGCGTTCGTGCGCGAACGGTCCCGGATCCACGAACAGGGTCTGACCCCATGCCGCCCCCGCGGAGGCGCCGGTGCGCCTGAGGGGTCAGCCGGAGCCGTCCAGCAGCCGGCCGGCGCTGCCGCGGAAGCGCACCAGCCGCACCGCCAGGCCCAGGTCGAACCAGGTCGTCCGGTCGCGCACGTCCACACCCACCTGTTCGGAGACGCGCCGCAGCCGCTGCCGCAGCGTGTTGCGGTGGATGTAGAGCACCGCCGCGGCCTGGCGGGCGTTGCCCTGCTGCTCGAGGTAGACCTCGAGCGTGCGGAAGAGCTGGCTGCCGCGGCGCGCGTCCACCTCGGAGAGCCGCGTCACCGCCGCCTCCAGCGGATCGGGATCGCCCTCGCGCGCGATCGTCCAGAGGTGCCGCTGGGCGCCCAGGTCGGCGTAGCTCCGCACCCGCCGGGCGCCGCCCGCTCCGCCGATGGCGGCGGCGATCTCGGCCTGGCGGAAGGCCAGCGCCCACTCGCGGTCGGTCGGCTCGGAGATCCCGGCGCCACAGTCGACGCCCTCCAGCGCCTCCGCCAGCGCTATGGCCAGCCGGTCGCACCAGCCCTCGCTCCCCACCGGCACCAGCGCCCGCAGGGCGTGCCCACGCGCGTCGACCAGCGTGCCGGGGAACGCCCCGGCCAGCTCGCTCCCCAGCCGGGCGAACCCGCGTCCGGTGTCCTCGGTCGGCTGCGCCTCGACCACCACCACCGCGTGGGGCTGGTCGAGCTGCCGCCGCTCGCCGGCGCGCAGGCTCTCGAACAGCTCCCGCATCCGCGTCCGCTGGGCGGCCGCATCGCGCCGCCGGCCCTCCTCCAGCGCGATCGAGGTGTGGTTCGCGATCGTCCCCAGCAGCTCGAGGTTCTCGTTGCCCAGCGTCCGCTCGTCCTCGGCGTAGCAGAGCAGCAGGCCGGTCGGCCGGCCCTCCAGCCGCAGCGGGGCTGCGAAGAGCGATCGCGCGTCGACGCCCAGCACGAGCTCGGGCGAGCGGACGAGGTCGATGCAGGCCGGCCCGCCGCCCAGCAGCTGCGCCCAGGCGCCCTCCGCCGGGAAGGCGTCGGTGCGGATCCGCCCCCGCCCGCCCGCCCAGGTCTCGACGGTGAGCGTGCCCCGCGCCTCGTCCAGCCGCAGCACGGCGACCAGCACGGCGTCCAGCAGGTCGCGGGCCGTCACCGCCAGCAGCTGCAGCGTCTGCGCCGTGCCCGCCGCCGACGTCAGCCGGCGCGACAGCTCCGCCAGCCGCCGGAACACCTCGACGCTGCGCAGGGCCCGCTGGTGCAGCTGCGCGTTCTCGACCGCGCCCGCGACCAGCCCCGCGATCGTGCGCAGCAGGGTGACGTCCTCCTCGCTGAACTCTCGCGGCGCAGCGGTGTGCAGGGTGAGCACCCCGATCAGCTGGTCGCTGCGCCCCACGACCGGGATCGTGGCGACCGACTGGAACCGCCCGTCGTTCAGGTCGGGAACGTGGTGGTAGCGCGGGTCGGACAGCGGCTGCTCGGTGATGATCCCGACCTCGCGCGTCGCCGCCGTCCATCCGGTCAGCCCCTCGCCGGCGGGCAGCGAGAACCGGCCGATCCACTGCTTGTAGCCGTCGATCGCGCCCGCCACGACCAGCCGCTCGCGCTCCTCCTGCCAGAGGTAGACCAGCGCGCCCTGGCAGCCCGTCAGCTCCGCGCAGACCGCGATCGCGTGGTCGAGCACCTCGTCCAGCTCGAGGCTCGAGTTCATCCGTGAGACCAGCTCTGCGAGCGCGGCGAGGTCGGCGCCGCGGCTCGCCTCGACGTCCGCGCGCATCGTCCGAGCATACCCGTGCGGTGTGCACCCGGTACACATCGCGCGGCCGGATTGGCACGGCCGCACCCTTCCCAATCGCGGCCGGATCGCATAGCCTCCCCGACGTGAGCGCCGCCGACGTCATGCTGCTGCCGGCCCCCGCCCGCACGGCCGAGCTCCACGCCCGCATGCTGCCCCAGAAGGACAACTTCTGCGGCGCGTTCTGCGGCGCGATCGCCCTCTGCGCGAACGGCATCGAGGTCGATCAGGACGACGTTGCCGTCGCCTCCGGGTCGCTGCTGCCCGAGCTGGACGGCCTCGGCGCGCTGCCGCCGGGCGCATCGCCGCGCCTCGACTACCGGCTGTCCGTCCCGCGCGTCGCCGACGACGCGATCACGGGCACGTCCGCGCGCGGGCTGGCGCACGCGGTGGAGGAGCTCTCGGGCGGTGCGGTCGAGGCCGTGGGCCTGCCGGCGCCGCTCACCGCCGACCAGGTCTGCCGGGTGCTGGACGAGGCGGGCAACGCGGGCGCGTTCGCGATCGCGAACCTCCGCACCGAGCCGCTGTGGGCGTCACGACCGTCGCCGGCCGCGCTGATCGCCTGCCTGGAGCACGGCGAGGACGTGGGCGAGCCGGCCGAGTGGTCGGTCGGGCACTTCTGCGAGCTGGCCGGCATTCTGCGCGGCTCGGCCGGCACCCTGATCGTGCTCCGCGACACCTACGCGCAGCTCGGCCTGGGCGGGCACCACCTGCAGCCGGCTGAGCGCGTCGCTGAGGCGCTGGACGGGCGCGGGATCCTGCTGGTCGGGCCGCGCGGCACGGTGCCGCGGCCGGACGGCTGCACCGTCGGCTTGTGGGACAACGGCACGCCGTACGCGGCGGGGGAGGGATAGGTTGGCAGACGGCAGCGCGGCCGCATCGGCGGCAGGCATCCTCGACGGGTGGCGGGCGGACGGCATCCGCTTCGTCCGCTTCGAGCTGCCCGACATGCACGGCACCAGCCGCTCCAAGATGGTGCCGATCGACCGCGCCTACGCCTACGCCGAGGCCGGCCTGAACATGTACGGCGGCGTTGCCGTGCTGGACAGCAGGTCGGACGTCGTCGGCGGCACGCTCTACAACGAGGAGGTCGCATACGGCGACCAGCTGCTGGTGCCCGATCTGACGACGGCCGCCGTGGTGCCCTGGGTGAGCGGCACCGCGCGCTGGATCTGCGACTCGACGTGGGCCGACGGCACGCCGCTGGAGGCGCTCCCGCGGCGCGTCTACCGCCGCCAGCTCGACCGCGCCCGCGCCCTCGGCTTCGAGCCGCTGATCGGCATGGAGCCCGAGTTCTACGTGCTCACCCCCGAGCACGAGCAGCTGTTCGGCGGGTACCACATCTTCAACGTCACCCGGAATACGTACGTGCCGTTCATCCAGGAGCTGGTCGAGCAGCTGAACGCGTACGGGCTCGAGGTGATCACCGCGAACACCGAGTACGCCGGGTCGCAGTGGGAGCTGCCGTTCCTGCCCGCGGCCGGGATGGGCGGCCCCGACCGCTGCTTCTCGTTCAAGAACGCGGTCAAGGAGCTGGCGCACCTCCACGGCTACGTGGCGACGTTCATGAGCAAGCCCTACGGCGACGCCGCCGGCTCCGGTCTGCACACCCACATCAGTCTGCTGAACGCCGCCGACGGCTCGAACGCGTTCGGCGACGACGCCGAGCCGCACGGCATCTCGGCGACGTGCCGCCACTTCCTGGCCGGCCAGCTGGCCCACGCCCACGCCGTCTACGCGCTGATGGCGCCGACCGTGAACTGCCTCAAGCGGCGGCGGCCGCACACGTTCAGCCCGTCCAACATCTCGTGGGGCCTCGAGGATCGCAGCGCCCTGATGCGGATCAAGGGCGGGACGCAGGCGTCGCGCCACCTCGAGCACCGCGCCCCGACCGGCCTCTCCAACCCCTACCTGGTCAGCGCGGCGATCCTGGCCGCCGGCCTGGCCGGCATCGAGCGGGGGCTCGAGCTGGAGCCGCCGGCCGTTGCCCCGGCCGAGGAGGACGCGTCGAAGACCCCGTTGCCGCTCTCGGTGCGCGAGGCGCTGGAGGCGATGGAGGCCGACGAGACGATCCGCGCCGCGCTGGGCGAGGACTTCGTCACGGCCTACGGCGTGATGCGCCGGCACGAGCTCCAGCGCTTCGACGACCACGTGACGGACTGGGAGCGCGAGGAGTACGTCGAGGTCTACTGACAGCCGGCGCGTCTCGCTCCTCATCACCTGCGTCACCGACACGCTCTACCCGCAGACCGGCCGGGCCATGGTCACGCTGCTGGAGCGGCTCGGCTGTGAGGTCGAGTTTCGCGCCGAGCAGACGTGCTGCGGGCAGATGCACACCAACTCGGGCTACGGGCGGGAGGGCGCCGAGCTGGCCGACCGGCTCCGCCGCGTCTTCGCCGGAGCCGGGGCGGTGGTGGCGCCGTCGGCCTCCTGCGTGGCGCACGTCCGCAGCCATGCGCCCGAGCTGCCCGTCCACGAGCTGACCGAGTACCTGACCGGGGTGCTCGGCGTCGAGGACGTCGGCGCCCGCTACCCGCACCGCGTCTGCTATCACCCGACCTGCCATTCGCTGCGCGAGCTGCGGCTGGGCGACGGTCCGCTGCGGCTGCTGGGCGCCGTGCGCGACGTCGAGCTGGTCGAGATCGGGGAGGCCGACCAGTGCTGCGGCTTCGGCGGCACGTTCGCGGTGACCAACGCCGATGTCTCGTCGGCCATGCTCGAGGACAAGCTGGCGCGGATCGAGGAGACCGGCGCCGACGTCGTCACCTCGGCCGACAACTCGTGCCTGATGCACATCGGCGGCGGCCTGAGACGGCGCGGGTCGGCCGTGCGCACCGTGCACCTGGCCGAGATCCTGGCGGCCACGTGAGCAGCGCGCGCCGGGGCAGCGCGACCTTCCCGGAGGCTGCCCGCGTCGAGCTGCGCAATGAGCAGCTGCGGCGCAACCTGGGCCGGGCGACCCGGACGATCCGCGACCGGCGGCTCGCCGTCGTCGGCGAGGTGGAGGACTGGCAGGCGCTGCGCGAGGCCGGCCGCGCGATCAAGGATGCGACCCTGGGCCGCCTGGACGAGCACCTGCTCGCTTTCGAGCGGGCGTTCACCGAGGCCGGTGGCACGGTGCACTGGGCGGCTGATGCCGCCGAGGCAAACGCGATCGTGGTCGGCATCGTCCGCGGGCACGGCGCGACCGAGGTGGTCAAGGTCAAGTCGCTCACCACCGACGAGATCGGCCTGAACGACGCGCTCGCCGGAGAGGGGATCGAGGCGGTCGAGACCGACTTCGCCGAGCTGATCCTCCAGCTCGACGGCGACTGGTCGTCGCACATTCTGGTGCCGGCGATCCACCGCAACCGCACGGAGATCCGCGACCTGTTCCGGCGGACGATCGGGGACGAGGGGCTGAGCGACGACCCGGCGGAGCTGGCCGAGACCGCCCGGCTGCACCTGAGGCGGCGCTTCCTGGCCGCGCGGGTGGGGGTGAGCGGCGCGAACTTCGCCGTGGCCGAGACCGGCAGCCTGGTGGTGCTCGAGTCGGAGGGCAACGGCCGCATGTGCACGACACTGCCCGAGGTGCTGATCAGCGTGGTCGGCATCGAGAAGCTGCTGCCGCGCTGGGACGACCTGGAGGTGTTCCTCCAGCTGCTGCCGCGCTCGTCAACCGGCGAGCGGATGAACCCGTACACCTCGATCTGGACCGGTGCCACCGCGGGCGACGGGCCGCGCGAGATGCACGTCGTCCTTCTCGACAACGGCCGCACGGATGTGCTCCGCGACGCAGCTGGGGCGCCAGGCGCTGCGCTGCATCCGCTGCTCGGCGTGCCTCAACGTCTGCCCCGTCTACGAGCGCACCGGCGGGCATGCCTACGGCTCGATCTATCCGGGCCCGATCGGCGCCATCCTCACGCCGCAGCTGGAGGGCGTCGAGCACGCGGCCTCGCTGCCCTTCGCCTCCAGCCTGTGCGGCGCGTGCGAGGAGGCGTGCCCGGTGATGATCGAGATCCCGCGGATCCTCGTCCACCTGCGCGACCTCGCGCCCAAGCACCGGGCCGCGCGCTCGGCGATGCGCGCGCTGGCCTGGACGTTCGCGAGCCGCAGGCGCTACGAGCGGGCGCAGCGGCTGGCCCGCGCCGGCGGCGGACGGCTGGGCGCGTTCGGCCCGCTGCGCGGCTGGACGGCCAGCCGTGAGCTGCCGACGGTGGCCGAGCGGAGCTTCCGGGAGTGGTGGCATGAGCGCGGCTCGTGAGGCGATGCTGGCCCGGATCCGGGCCGCGCTGGACGGCGCCGCGGGCGACGTCGAGGTGCCCTGCGGCTACCGGATCGCGGCCGACGGCGACGTCGTGGCCCGGTTCGCGGAGCGCGCCGCCGAGTACCGGGCGCAGATCGTCAGCACCGACGAGGACGCCCTGGCCGGGGTGCTCGCCGGCTTGGTGGCCGGCACGGTGGCCGTCCCCGCCGATCTGCCCGAGGCGTGGCGGCCGGAGGGCGTCGAGCTCGCCGTGGGCGCGGACGGGATCGCCGACCTGGATGCCGCGGACGCCGTCGTCACCGGCTGTGCGCTCGCGATCGCCGAGACCGGCACCCTCGTCCTGGACGGCGGCGCCGGGCAGGGCATCCGGGCGATGACGCTGATCCCCGACCACCACGTCTGCATCGTCCGCGCGGCGCAGATCGTCGGCACGGTGCCCGAGGCGGTGCGCCTGCTGGGAGCGGAGGTGCGCGCGCGGCGCGCGCCGATCACGTTCGTCTCGGGCCCGTCGGCGACGTCGGACATCGAGTTGTCGCGGGTCGAGGGCGTGCACGGCCCGCGGCGGCTCGACATCGTGATCCTCGAGGGGTAGCCGCGCGCCCCGGCGGACCGGGGCGCGCGGCTTCGTGCTCTAGAGAACGGCCGTCGAGGCCGTGGCCGAGTTGTTCGCGGCCACCGGATCGGCGGTGGACTCGCTCACGGATGCGGTGTCCGAGACGTTCCCGCCGCCCGGCGTCTGCACCGAGACGACGATGTCCACCTCGCGGCTCGCGCCCTTCTTGATCGTCTTCACCGTGCACGTGACCGTCCCCGTCGCACCGGCCCGCGGGCCGTGGCAGGTGAGGCCGGTCGCGCTGATCGAGACCACCCGGACGTCCGACGGGAGGACGTCGGTGAGCACGATGTCATGCGCCGCGCTGGGCCCGTTGTTGGTGACGACGACCGACCAGGTCAGCGTCGAGCCGGAGAGCACCGGTGACGGTGAGTCGGCCACGTCCACGTCAAGGTCGGCGCTGGCAACGCCCGCGCCCGACAGCGGCACGGCATGCGGGCCGCCGGTCGCGTCGTCGCCGATCGTCAGCGTCGCCGTCCGCGCACCGATGGACGGCGGCACGAAGCGGATGAGCACCGTGCAGCTGTCACCGGGCGCGATCGGCGCCGTGGTGCACTTCTGCTTGCCGAGCTTGAACGCCGATGCCCCGCTGCCGGAGACGGCGAGGCTACCGACGTGCACGGGTATCTCGCCCGTGTTGGTCACGACGACCGACCGGTACGCCGACGAGGTCTTGATCTGCTGCGAGCCGAAGTCGATCGACCCGGGGCTGATCGAGACGGTCGATGCGGCCGCCGTCCCCGTCCCGCTCAGGCTGACGTGGTCGGGGCTGCTCCCCGCGTTGCTGGCGATGTCGAGCGACGCGGTGCGCGATCCCGTCGCGCTCGGGCTGAACGACACGTCGATCGCACACGAGTCGCCCGCCGACACCGTCGACGTGCACGTGTTCGACTCGATCGCGAAGTCGCCGGCGCTCCCGCCGGAGATCGTCGGCACGATGTTCTTGAGGTCGTCGTTGCCGCTGTTGGTGACAGTGATCTCCTGCGTGCCGCTGGTCGTGCCGACGCCCTGCGGCCCGAAGGACAGCGACGGCGCGGAGAGCTGCACGGCGGGGTCGACGTACCAGAACCCGCCCGAGAAGTCGTCCTGCACCATCGCCCCCGAATCCGTGGACAGGGAGTCGAACAGCGTCTTGGCCGGCGTCCAGGTGCCCGACCGGAACGCTTCGAACACGAGGTTGACCGAGTAGCTGGGGTTGGCGTCGACCAGCACCAGGCCGCCGATCTGAGGATCGAGACCGAGCGCGCTCGGGCTCATCAACCCGACGGGATCCGTCCCGTCCGTGACGCTCATCAGCAGCCGTGTCGGGAGCGTCTCGTCGCTGCCGAGCACGTTGATCTTCGCGCTGCCCGTCCACTCCAGCTGTCCGCCGGCCAGGTTCGAGTCGGCCGAGTCGAAGGTGAGGGTCTCGCCCGGCTCGTCAACGCCCGCGTCGCACGAGCTGCACGGGTCGATGCCGTTGGGCGCGTCGAAGGCGAGGTCGGGAGGCGCTGAGCTGCCCCAGACCATGTGCGTCCAGCCCGACTGGGTGAAGCCGGAGTACGACCACGTCAGCCCGCCGGCCTGGCCGATGTCGCCGCTCGGCGTCAGCGTGACGCCTCCCGGCGGCGGGTAGACGGGGCCGGTCGGCCCCGGTGGCGACGCGCCGGCGGATGCACTCGCCGTCAGCGTCAGGGCGATCACCGCTAGCGCGACGGCACGTCCGATTCTCATTGTCCCGACTCCCTGAATCCGCGGGTGGATGAAGCATGTCCACCCTCTCACGGATCCCGGACGATCGCCGGGATCAGCTCGGCCAGCTGGCGCGCAGATCCACCGGCACGGTCGCGTCGCTCAGCTTGACCACCGAGATGTAGTACGTGCCCGCCGGCCGGTCGGCCCGCGCGCCGTAGCAGGTGATCGACCCGGAGGCGGTCGTGCAATGGGTCGTCGCGGTGTCGATCAGGACGGTGGCGTGCAGGTCGGTGGACTTGCGCAGCCTCACCTGGAGGTGTGCGTGCGGGTTGCGGATGCTCGAGTAGCGCAGGCTGACCGTGAAGGTCCCGGTGCGCGACGAGACGACCTTGAACGACCGGTTGGTGTTCGCGCCCGCCGGGAGCGTGAACGCGTGGTCGAAGTTGGCGGCGAGCGCGACGGCCGGGACGGCCAGGGCGACCACGGCTACGGCGATGAGACACAGGCGACGCATGCTTCCCCCCTTGGGAACGGTCGTTGACCTTCCCAGTGTCCGTGCATCCGATGGGAATTGTGTGAAACGGCGGGATTGGTGCCGGAGGCGGCGTCCGGCACCGAGCCGGGCACCGAATCCGGCACGGTGCCAGAGACGGTGCCAGAGTCGGTGCCGGAGGACTTCCGATACGTGGTAAGGACGCGCGGAAGCCGGCACTGATCGGCACGAAACCGGCACGGAGAGCCGCCTGGTTGAGCCGTTCGGTGCTTGGTGCCGGCCGCCGTCACATCTGGCCCGAATGTCACAGAAGGTGCCGGGCGCCGTGCCGGAGTTGGTGCCAGGTTCCGTGCCGGAGTCCGTGCCGGAGAACGATCAGGCGTCGCCGAGGTCGATCCGGTCACGGATCGATGCGATGTCCTCGTCGCCCGGCGCCCACTCGCGGACGAGGGCGGGATCGAGCTCCGCGGCCCGGCGCAGATGCCCGAGCGCGACGTCCTCGCGGCCCGCGCGGTTCGCGTAGCAGGCGAGGTTGTAGTGCAGCCGGGCGCTGTCCGAGAACTCGTCCAGGCCCTGCGAGGCAACCTCGTAGGCGCGGTCGAAGTCGCCCGCGTCGTACGGCCCCTGGGCGGCGAAGTCGATCTCCCAGACCAGCGGCTGATACGGAGCACCGGGCGGCCCGCCGAACGCGATCACGGTCGTGCCGGCCGCGGTCGCGACGGCGCCGCGGTGGACGGCAGGGTCGCGGATGAACACGATCGTGCCGGCCGGCGCGTCGACGGTGTCCTCGCCCAGCGTGAACTCGGCCCGGCCCTCGAGCACGAGGTAGAGCTCCTCGTGCCCCGCGGCCTGCTCGGTGTGCTCCTCGACGACGCGGTCGCCGGCGTCCGCTGCGCTGTACGCGTTGGTGCCGAAGGCGCGGATCCCGAGGGCGCGACGGACGGGGTGCCACCGCATCGAGCCGCCGATGATCGGCAGGGCGTCGATCTCGGAGACCTGGATCGCCCTCACAGCGGCCAGTCCTCGCGACCCCGGATCGAGTCCAGGTCGGCGTCGTCCTCGGCCCAGGTGCGGCAGTCCGGGTTGATCTCGTAGGCGCGCCGGAGCAGGGCCACCGCCTCGTGGCCGTCGCCGGCGCGCGCGTTGAAACAGGCCAGGTTGTAGAGCAGCCCGGAGTTGCGCGGCTGGTCCTCGAGGCCCTTCGACGCCACGCGGATCGCCTCGGCGTAGTCGCCGGCGAGGTAGGCGGGATTGGCGGCGACGCTCCACTCCCAGCCGCCGGGCCGGTACGGCGCGCCGGCGGTGCCGCCCACGACCAGGATCGTGGTGTCGTCTTCGGCGGCAACGGCTCCGCGCCGGGACGTGGTGTCCGGCACGAACACGAGCATGCCCCGCGGCGCGTCCTGCGTCTCGCCGTCCACCGTGAACGTCGCCCGCCCGGAGGTGACCAGGTAGAGCTCCTCGTGATGCGCGGCGCCGCCGCCCAGCTCGTCGTGCTCCTCGATCACCTGATCACCGGCATTCGGGGCCGAGTAGGCGTTGATGCCGAACGCGCGGACGTCCAGCTCGCGGCGCAGCAGCCGGACGCTGAACGGCGCCGAGAGCGCGGGAATGGGCTCCACGTCGGCGATGCGCGTGACGGTGTAGGGGGCCTCGGCCATCGGGGTTGTGTACCACACGGCGCGGGCGGCGGTACGCTCCGCGCCGATGGACGTCCGGCCCGCGGCTGAGGGGATCGGCTTCGAGCCGCTGTCGACGGCGCACCTCGCCGAGCTCGCCGCCCTCGTCACCGATCCGCTGGTTCTGCGGTTCACGCGCGTGCCCGAGCCGGTGCCCCCCGACTTCGTCGACACCTGGCTGGCGCGCTACCTGCGCGGCGCCGAGGACGGCACCTGCGAGGGCTTCGCGATCGTCGATCCGGCCGGCGCGTTCCTCGGCATGGCGCTCGCTCCGGCGATCGACCGCGAGACACGCACGGCCGAGCTCGGCTACGTCATCGCCCGGGAAGCCCGCGGACGCGGCGTCGCCACCGCGGCGCTCACCCGGCTGACCGCGTGGGCGTTCGCCGAGCTCGCCGCCGAGCGGCTCGAGCTCGTGATCAGCATCCAGAACGCCGCGTCGAGGCGGGTCGCGGAGCGCTGCGGGTACACCCGCGAGGGCGTTCTGCGCTCCGTGCACATCAAGGCGGGCGTGCGCGAGGACGTCGAGATCTGGTCGCGCCTGCCCGGCGACGGGTGAGGTCGGCGGCTCAGCCGCCGTGCCAGCGGCGCAGGTGCTCGGCGTGGGTGCCGAGGTAGGCGCCGGGGCGGAAGTGGTGGTCGTAGAACTCGGTGTCGAGGTGCTGCGCCTGCACGTAGTTCATGATGAACAGCGTCGGCACGGTGCCGGGGAACTTGCCGAAGGTGTCGAGGATGTACTGCGCCTGGTGCGCGACGCAGGCCTTGAACTCGGCCGAGTGCGGCTCGGCGCTGCCGCGCACCAGCGCGCTCTCCGACCACGCGCCCGGCGTGGCCGGGTTGTAGACGCCGCCGGGCCCGAACTTGCGCTCGGCGAACGCCTCCATCGCCGCGGCCATGTCGGCGTGGTGCGGCGGGCAGAACGCCTCGAACACGCCCGGCAGGCCGGTCGGGTTGGGCATCGACCAGCGCGGATCCTCGTCGTAGCGAAAGCCCAGGCCGGGCACCTCGGGATCGCCCGACGCGCCCAGCATCGTCAGCCGCTCGATCCCGTCGAACATCCAGCCGCCCAGGCCCATCGCCTGCAGCATCAGCACCCCGGAGAAGGCCGCGGTCGCCAGTTCGGCCGTCGCCTCGGTCAGCGAGTATTGCTCCATGAACGTCAGCGGCAGCGGCTCGTCGATGTCCACCAGCCCGCGGAACTGCTCCATCCCCGGCACCCGCCGGTCGTTGACGTCGTCGTAGATCGAGTAGCCGTTCTGCGTGAAGAAGCACAGGTTCGCGATCGTGTGCTGGGCGATGTCGGCGACCGGGATCACCAGCAGCGAGCCCGGGTGGTTCGCGATCCACGTGTTGTGGCCCTCCATGTACGGCTCGGCACGGGGCAGGTGGATGCGCTCGTCCGAGAGCTTGCGGATCAGGTGGCGGTGCCGCTCGATCATCAGCTCGGGCGTGATCGACTCGTCCGCGGGATCGACCTGGGCGCCGGCATCGCGGGTCGGCATGAAGTACGTGCCGGAGTCGTCGGTGAAGAAGATCTCGGCGGTGTGGAAGCCCGCGGCCGAGGGGAACGTGCGGCCGGCCGCCCCGCCGGCGTAGTTGGAGAGGTGCGGCGCGTAGCGGTCGTGGCGGGTGATCGCGTAGTGCCAGCCGGTGGTGCCGGCGACGGCGGTCAGCACCAGCAGCCGCTCGACCTCGGACAGCGGCATCGGGTCGTGCCGCGAGCGGTAGGCGAGCGGGCCGTCCGGGATCTCGCCGCCCAGCGGGAATCGCCGCGACCGCCGCCCGTAGAGCGCGTCCAGCAGCGGGAAGCGGCCGAGCTCGGCGAGCGCGTCGCGGATCTGCGGGGTCAGAGGCTCGGACTGCTCCACTTTGGATTGCTGCGGTTCGTTCATCTAGACTTCCTTGCTATGTCAATCACCGTGCATCACGCAGATCCCTGCCCCTACTGCGTCCGCATCCGTCTGGTGCTGAACGGCAAGGGCGTCAACGCAGACCTCATCGATGTGGACCTCTCGAACAAACCCCCGTACCTTCGCGAGCTGAACCCGCGAAACCGCGTGCCGGTGATCGAGCACGAGGGGCACGTCATCAGCGAGTCCGAGGCGCTGAACGAGTACCTGGACGAAATCGCGCCCGACCCGCCGATGATGCCGGACACCCCGGCGGCCCGCGCGCGCGTCCGCATGCTGATGCGCCGCTTCGAGGACGTCACCGACGCCCACTACGCCACCCGCCGCGGCGAGGAGGGCGGGCGCGAGGAGCTCGACGCCCAGCTTGCCTGGATCGAGCGGCTGCTGGAGCAGAGCCCCTACCTGGCCGGTGAGGAGTACTCGCTGGCCGAGCCCGGCATCTGGCCGTGGATCGCGCGCGTCGAGCGCGTCGGCGGCGACCTGTCCGGCTTCCCGGCGATCCGCGCCTGGATGGACCGGCTGGCCGAGCGTCCCGAGTACCGCGACGAGCTGGAGATCCTGGAGCGCGCTACGCCGCTGCGCTCGAGCGCCGCTCGATGACGGAGCCGAGCCGGCGGGCGAGCTCGCGGCCGATCTCCATGTGCGCCGGAAGCTGCTCGTCGAGCGAGCGCAGGAACGCCTCGCGCGGATAGCCGTTCGCGGCCAGGTCGTCCTCGGCGGCGTCGAGCCACGTCATCAGGCTGTCGCGGTTGACCTCGATGTGGAACTGCGTGCCCCAGGCGGCGTCGCCGACGCGGAGGGCCTGGGTGCAGACGCCGTTCCGCATCAGCTCGGCGCCGCCGGGCGGGACGCGGCAGGCGTAGAAGTGCCACTGCATGGCCTCGAACGGCGTCGGCAGGCCGCCGAACAGGGCGTCCGTCGCCGCGGCGGGCGTCAGCTCGACGGGCGTCCAGCCGATCTCGTGCGGCTCGCAGCGGTAGACCTCGCCGCCGGTCGCCTCGGCCAGCAGCTGGGCGCCCAGGCAGAGGCCCATGAACGGGACGCCCCCGCGCACGGCCTCGCGGATCAGCTCCATCTCCTGGTAAAGCCAGACGTGCTCGTCGGCCTGGTGCGTGTCCACCAGCCCGCCTCCGGCGACCATGCCGTCGAACCCCTGGAGCGAGGACGGCAGTGCCTCTCCTGCGTAGGCGTGGACGGTCTCGATCGCGCAGCCGGCGGCGGTCAGCTCCTCCATGAAGAGGACGGCCGGGTCGGTGACCTCGTTCTGGATGTGGAGGACGCGGCCGCTCATTCGTGGAACGCCGCCGCCTCCCGGTAGGGCGCCTCTTCGCGGCGGATCAGATCGGGGTTGACGCCGCGGGCCATCGCCAGCTCGAGCGCCAGCCACTGCAGCGGCAGCGCTGTCGCGAGCAGCGCGCCGGCGGTCGGCGGCAGGGCCTCGGACGCCGTTCCCGGCAGGTCGGCCACGGTCATGCCCACGCGCTCCCCGGCCCGGCGGGCCTGGTCGGCGACCTTGCCGCGGCGGGCGACCTCACGCCGCTCCGCGGCGATCACGACCAGGCCGGTGCGCTCGTCGCAGCTGGGCAGGTGCCCGTGCAGGAAGGTCTCCAGGTTGCGGGCCGCGGTGGGGATGTGGGCGGCCTCCTCGATCTTGAGCGCGAGCTCGCGGGCGGCGATCCGGTCGGCGCCCGACCCGATCACCACCAGGTGCTCGCAGGGCGCCAGCCGCGAGGCGAGGTCGCGCACCTCGGCGCGGCGGGCGTGACCCTCGATCGATCACGCCGCGAACGACGCCGGCCTCGGGTCGCGCGGCGACCGCCAGCGCCGCCGCGATCGGCGAGGTGTAGCCGACCGTGTGGCACCAGCTCTTGTCCACCGCCGGCGTTGCCAGCACGGCGTCCGCCTCCCCGGCCGCGTCGCCCTCGCCGCGCGCGGTGATCAGCGCCGTCGGCAGCGCGGCCGTGCGCGCGGCGCGCATCGCCTTGATGGTCGCCGCCGTCCCGGCCTCGTGGGAGACGCCGATCACGCAGCCCTCGGACGGCGGGTCGAGCAGCAGCTCGAACGCCTCGGCCGAGCTCGCCGCATGGCCGGCGTCGCGCAGGATCGAGGCGACCGCCATCGACGCATGCTCGCTGGTGCCGCAGCCCGTGACCGTGACCGGTGAGGAGCCGCGCAGCAGCAGCGCCACCGCCGCGGTGTCCAGCCCGGTCGCGATCCGCTCGAGCAGCTCCGGCTCGGAGTCGATCATCTCCTCCATCACCCATGGCGGCCCGGAGCGCAGCTCGGGGAAGGCGTCGGTCAGCCATTCGGGGCGCTCGGACATGCGCGGAGTGTATGGGGTGTGCGCTTGTCTCTGCGACGCCGCGCCTCTGGACAACGCGCCGTTGCCGTGGTATCCCGGAGGAGACGTGCGACGGTTGCTTGCAGTGCTCACGCTGGCCGCACTCGGGTCAGCGATGCTCTCCGCCCAGACGGGGTCGGCGGCGCCCGCCTGCACCGCGACCGCCACCGGCGGCCACACGCGCTCCCAGGTGATCGCGGTCGCGCTCTCCTCCGGGTGCCCGGCGACCGGTTCCCAGAAGGGCAACCTGCGCTACGCGCAGTTCCCGGGCATCTCCGCGCTCGGCGGCTACACGATCAACTTCGCGACGCGGCGCCTGGCGCTGACGCTTCCCACGGCGGTGGCGCCCTCGGCCGCCTACACCGCCCTGCACACGGACGTCGGACTGCAGGTGCAGGTCAGCGCGGCCCCGGCGCGCCAGGTCTCGGGCGACGGGCGCTACGCGATCACGGGCGGTTTCACCGCGAGCAACGGCGCGGTCATCCACTGGACGCAGCGGCTGGCGGCGACGCCCGTGCGCGTCGGGATCGGCGCGATCAAGGTCACCGCGACCTTCCCCGGCGCCCGCTCGATGCTGATCCAGGTGCGCCAGTCCGTCGCCTACTGCGCGACGTCGCAGACCTGCCCCTTCGGCGCGTCGTCGCGCGTCGAGAGCTTCACCTTCCCGGCCGCGTACACGCATGCGTCTCTCAGCTCCGGCGCCGCGTTCCAGACCGGCACCGACCTGCTGTGGGGCAGCGAGGAGCCGAGCATCGTGCTCCGCGACCGGGTCACGGGCCGCATCCTCGGCCGCTCCGATCTGGGCGCCGTGGTGCGGTCGGCGAGCTGAGCCGGCCGCCGCACCCGGGCTCGCTGCTGCGGGCCGGGACGGACGGCGAGGTGCAGCTGAAGGCGCACATGGCGCAGTGGAGCGGGCTCTACCGCGCGAACTCGCTGGCGGCGCTGGAGGAGTGCCTGGAGGCGCCCGTCGCGCGGGCCGAGATCGACGTGGTGGCCGACCGCCGGGCGGGGTTCCTGATCGCGCACGACCGGCCGAACCGGTGGTCGCCGCGGCCGCCGCGCCTGGACGACGCGCTGACGCTGATCGCAGCCGCCGACGGCTCGACCATCGTCGAGCTCGACCTCAAGGACATCCGGCCGCTCCCGGCCGACCGGCTGGAGGAGCTCGTGGCGACGATCGCGCCCGTGCGCGAGCGCGTGGTGCTGAACGGCGTCGGCGACGACAACCTGCGGCGGGCGTCGGCGCTCGACAGCGAGCTGCCGATCGGGCTCGACCCCGCCCTGCTCGTCCGCGAGGGCGTCGCGCCGCAGCGGCTGGCCGCCGAGATGGCGCGCCGGCTGCCGCAGGCGGGCGAGGCGCACGTGCGCCTGACGGTGTTCGAGCAGCTGCTGGCGAGCGGGGTGGACGACCCGGTCGGGCCGTTCCACGACCACGGGATGCTGCTCGACGTGTGGACGCTGGACGCAGGCAGCCCGGGCTGGCGCGAGCGGCTGGCCCGCGCGGCGGACGCCGGCGTGGACATCGTCACCAGCAACACGCCGCAGCAGCTGGCCGCGTCCGGCGCGTAGCTACGCGGAGAGCGCCTCGTACATCAGCCGCTGGAACCAGGCGATCTGGTGCTCGCTGTTGGTGATCAGCCTGCCGACCGGCACCAGCTCGCTGTCCAGGCCCTCGCGGACGCCCTCGACCAGCGACGTGTCCTCGTCGTTGACCTCGTTGGCGAACGCGATCAGCTCGTCCAGCTCGGCGTCGGACACGTCGGCCGGCGCGTACATGTCGTTGAAGCCGCGCGAGCGCCGCGGGTCGGGGTCGGGCAGCGTGATGTCCACCGCCAGGTTGATCGGCCCCGCCTCGATGTTGAACGTCGTCGAGGGAAACAGCAGGTGGTACTGCGCGGTGCTCACCGACGCGCCGGCGAAGGCGGAGTCGCGCACCGTGCCGAACTGGCTTGCGACCAGGCCGCCCTCGACCAGCTTGTAGCCGTCCTCGGTGACGTCCACGCGCTGTGCCAGCCCGGGGTGGGCGACGGGGCAGTGGTAGCACTCCAGGTAGTTCTCGAGGCTGGTCTTCCAGTTGGCCTTGATGGTGAACTGGCCGCGGCGGCGCAGCCGCAGGTCGTCCAGCGCCGACGCCCGCGGTGGCGAAGCGGGCCGGCAGCGCCAGCAGCTCCTCCGGCAGCCCGACCGCCGTCGCGTCGAGGTTGGCGAAGAGCATCGGCCCCATCCGCTCGACCGCGACCGGCACCAGCGAGAGGTCGGCGCCGTTGAAGCCAGGCTCGTGGTCGGCACGGGGCGCCTTGCGCAGGCAGCCGTCCAGGCCGTACGTCCAGGCGTGGTACGGGCACTGGAGCGCCTTGCGCTTGCCGTGCCCGGAAGCGACCAGATGGGCGCGGTGGCGGCAGACGTTGACGAAGCCGCGGAGCGTGCCGTCGGTGTCGCGGACGACGACGATCGGGGCGTGGCCGATGCGGGTCGCGAGGTAGCTGCCCGGCTCCTCGACCAGCTCGGCAGGGCCGGCGTACTGCCAGGTGCGCGCGAACACGCGCTCGCGCTCCAGCTTGGCGATCTCCCGGTCGGCGTACCACGAGGCGGGCAGCGTGAAGCCGTCGGCCAGGCGCAGCCCGATGGTGTCGTCGATCGTCGTCATGCGGTGTCTCCTGAGGTGTCGGGAAGCAGGGCGTCGAGCACGCGCGCGAGCACGGCGCGGGAGTGGGCAGGGCGGGGGCCGGCAAGCTGCTCCAGGGCGAGGCCGTCGAGCAGGGCGGTGACCGCACGGGCGTCGAGGCCGGGCGTGGGGGAGCCGAGCCCGGCGAGCAGCGGCTCCAGCGCTGCGGCGTCCGCGGCCGTCCACTCGGCGGCCGCGCCGCCCAGCGCGGGCTCGCGGGCCGCCGCCAGGAAGACCTCGTGGTGGGCCAGCGCGCGCTCGCGGTCGCGCAGGCTGGCCGAGAGGTTGTCCGCCAGGCCGCGGGCCAGCTCGTCCGCGTCACGCGCGGCAACGGCGGCGGCCCAGGAGGGATCGTCCTCGGCAAGCTGGCTGTCCTGGTCGACGGCGAGCTGGAGCGCCTCGCGCAGCAGCTCGTCCTTGGACGTGAAGTAGTACGTGGTGGTGGCGAGCGGGACGCCCGCCTCGGACGCCAGCGCGCGGTGGGTGAGGGCGGCCGGCCCGCCGCGCCCGATCAGGGTCAGCGCCGCCTCGAGCAGCGCCCTTCGGCGGCGCTCGCCCTTGACCCGGCGGCGGACGGCGGTGGTCGTCATTCTTGGACGATTGTACAGGAAACTGCCGCGCCTGTCACCCGGGCCGCGTCCTAGACTCCCGGCATGGATCCACGGCCGATCGGCGTGTTCGACTCAGGGGTGGGAGGGCTGACGGTGCTCCACGAGTGCCTGGTCACGTTGCCCCACGAGGACTTCCTCTACTTTGGCGACTCGGATCCGGAGCGCTTCCCGTACGGCACCAAGCCGCCCGAGGTGATCCGCCGCTACGCCCACGAGATCGCCAGCCACCTGGCCGCGCGCGACGTGAAGCTGCTGGTGGTGGCGTGCAACTCGGCCACGGCGGCAGCGCTCCCCGGGCTGCAGCGCGAGTTCTCGGTGCCGCTGATCGGCGTGATCACGCCCGAGGCGCACGCGGCCGTCCAGGCCACGCGCAGCCGGCGGATCGGCGTGATGGCGACGGAGGCAACGGTCGCCAGCGGGCGCTACCCGGCGGCGATCGCCGCGCTCGACGCCGGCGTCACCGTCACGCAGGTTGCCTGCCCCGACCTGGTGCCGCTGATCCAGTCCGGCGACACCCACGGCCACGAGCTGCACGAGGCCGCCAAGCGCTACGCGGCGCCGCTCAAGGTGGTGGAGGTGGACACGGTCATCCTCGGCTGCACGCACTACCCGCTGATTCGGCCGATGCTCCAGCGCATCTTCGGCCGCGGCGTCACGCTGATCACCTCCGCCGAGGAGATCGCCCGCGAAGTGTCCGCGACGCTCGACCGGCGCGGTGTCGGCAACCAGGCCGGGCGGGAGGGCAGCTATCGCTTTCTCTGCACCGGCGACGAGGCCGCCTTCCGCGACGTGGCGGGGCGCTTCCTGCAGCTGCCGCTGACCGAGGTCGAGCGCGTCGATCCGCGGGCGCTCGCGGTGGCGGCGTGACCCGCGCCGACGGCCGCGCGGCCGACGAGCTGCGCCCGATCGAGATCACGCCGGGATTCATCAGCAGCGCCAGCGGATCGGTGCTGTTCGAGATCGGCAGCACCCGCCTGATCTGCACGGCGATGGTGGAGGAGAGCGTGCCCGGGTGGATGCGCGGCCGCGGCACCGGCTGGGTGACTGCCGAGTACGGCATGTTGCCGGGATCGACATCGGAACGGAAATCGCGCGATGCCTCCCGAGGCAAGCAGGACGGCCGCACGGTCGAGATCCAGCGGCTGATCGGCCGGTCGCTGCGCTCCATCGTCGACTTCAGCGCCCTGGGGGAGCGGACGGTGTGGATCGACTGCGACGTGATCCAGGCCGACGGCGGCACCCGCTGCGCGGCCATCTGTGGCGGCTACCTGGCGCTGCACCTGGCGATGACGGGGCTGGTCGAGCGCGGGCTGCTGCGCGCGCTGCCGCTGAGCGACTCGGTCGCCGCGGTCTCCGTCGGCATCGTGGACGGCGAGCCGCTGCTCGACCTGCCGTACGTCGAGGACTCGCGGGCCGAGGTGGACATGAACGTGGTCATCTCAGGCAGTGGCGAGCTGGTCGAGGTGCAGGCGACGGCCGAGCGCACGCCGTTCGGACGGGCGTCGCTCGACCGGTTGTTGGAGCTGGCCGGCGGCGGCATCACCGAGATCGCAGCCCAGCAGGCCCTGATCGTCGCAGAGCATGCGAATCGTTCTCGCGTCGGCTAACCCGCACAAGGCCACCGAGTTCGCGCGCCTGCTCCCGGGGTGGGAGGTGACGCCGTTCGACGGCGAGCTGCCCGAGGAGATCGGCGAGACCTTCCTCGACAACGCCCGGCTGAAGGCGTGGCACGTGTCGGGCGCCGAGGGTGAGAACTGCTGGGTGCTGGCTGACGACTCGGGGATCGCGGCCGCGGCGCTGGGCGGCGCACCGGGTGTGCGATCGGCGCGCTTCGCCGGCGAGGACGCAACGGACGATCAGAACCTGGCGAAGCTGCTTGAGTTGCTCGACGGCCAGGCCGATCGACGCGTCGCCTACGTCGCCGAGCTGGTCGCGATCGGGCCGGACGGGAATGAGCTGACCGCCCGCGGCGAGCTGCGCGGCACGCTCGCCGACGTCCCGCGCGGCACCGGCGGATTCGGGTACGACCCGGCGTTCGTGCCCGAGGGCGAGACGCGCACCGTGGGCGAGATGAGCGCCGCCGAGAAGGACGCGATCTCCCACCGCGCCCGCGCCGCCGCCGCACTGCGGGAGCTGCTGCCGTGACCGAGATCCGCACCGAGCGGCTGCTGCTGCGCCCGCTGCGGCGCGACGACCTCGAGGCGATCGTGCCGATCTGCGCGGACGAGGAGGTGATGCGCTACATCGGCGCCGGCGGCCCGCGTGACCGCGAGGCGACGGTCGTGCTGCTCGACCACCTGGTGGACGCCTGGGACGAATACGGGTTCGGCCTGTGGGGGATCATCCCGGAGGGCGAGGATGCTCCGATCGGCTGGTCGGGGTTGGGCATCCCGGCGTTCCTGCCGCCGGTGATGCCGTCGATCGAGGCCGACTGGCTGCTCGCCCGCGACCGGTGGGGCAAGGGCTACGCGACCGAGGCCGCCCGCGCGGTGCTCGACCACGGCTTCGTCGAGCTCGGCCTCGAGCGCATCATCGCCTGCGTCTACCCGGACAACACGGCGTCGATCCGCGTCGCCGAGCGGCTCGGGTTCACCCAGTACGGCACCGAGATCGTCCCGGCCAACGGCTGGGAGATCGGCGTGTGGGAGCTGCACGCTCCTGCGAGCTCACGATGACCGTGCCGACCGGATGTACGCCGCGTCCGGGTGCGCGGCGGCGTGCTCGGCGATGACGTACTTGGGCACGCACATCCGCCAGGCGTCGTAGACCAGCTCCTCCATCTCCTCCCGCTCGAGCGCGTCCAGCCGGGCGACGATCCACTTGAACCGCAGGTCGGACTCGCGCGGCATCAGAAACGTGTCCGGCCGGGCGGCGACGATGTACTCGCGCTCCTCCTTGGGGAAGCCGAACCCCATCAGCGTCATGTCGTGCGAGAAGGCGAGGAAGACGATCTGCTTGACGCGGAACTTGACCCGCCCGCGCACCACCACCTCGTAGGCTCGGGGGAAGCTGGACGCGAGCTCGCGCACCTGGTCCGACGTGACCATCCCGTCACGGTACCGGCGTTCAGCTGCAGAAGCTGCGCGCCATCCGCTCGAACACGTCCACGCAGGTGTCCAGGGAGGCGAGATCCACCCACTCGTCCGCCGTGTGCAGCCCGGCGCCGGTCGGCCCGTAGACCACGCAGGGGATTCCCGCCTCGACCAGGATCCCGGAGTCCATCCAGCCGTAGTCGCTGCGGACGACGGGATCGGTGCCGGTCACGCCCCGCGCGGCCTCGACCATCGCGCCGACCACCGGGTCGTCGCGGCGCAGCATCACCGGCTCGCGTGCGATCACGGTGCGCAGCTCGCCGTGGAAGCGCGGATCGGCCGCCGCGGCGGCCGCCAGCAGCCCGTCCATCTCGGCCCGCGACTGGGCGACGGTCTCGCCCGGCATCAAGCACCGCTCGACGCCGATCACGCACTCGGCGGGGTACGACGGGTAGCTCTGGCCGCCGTGGATGGTGGAGGCGTGCACGTTGGGGCGGCCCCACTCGGCCGTCTCCCTCGTCGCCAGCTCGATGTCCAGCGCGACGATGCCGGAGAGCAGCGGGCCGGCCAGGCCGATCCCGTCGATGCCGTGCTGCGGCTCGCCGCCGGCCGACTCCCGCCCGCGGCTGATCACGTCGTACCAGACGAACCCGCCGTGGGCGAAGACGACCTCGAGGTCGGTCTGCTCGGGCAGCACCGCGCCGTCTGCCCGGTGGCGCTCGACCAGCGCCGCGGCGCCCAGGCTCTCCCACTCCTCGTCGATCACGAACGCGAGCACCACGTCGCCGACGAGCCGCGGGCCGGCCGCGAGCCGCTCGGCGGCGACCACCGCGGCGGCGATGCCGCCCTTCATGTCGTTGGTGCCGCGGCCGTGCATCCGCCCGTCCTCGACGTACGGCGCGAAGGCGGACGGCTCGCCGCCGACCACGTCCGTGTGGCCGCAGAACATCAGCGACCGGCCGCCGCCGGTGCCCGGCAGCGTCGCCACCAGGTTGGGGCGGCCGGGAGCCGCGTCCCACACGTCCACGGCCAGGCCCGCGGCCTCCAGCCGCGGCGCCAGCAGCCCGACGACGGCGGCCTCACCGGCCCCGCCCGGGTGCAGGGTCGGGTTGGTCGAGTCGGCGGCGACCAGCGTCGCCAGCAGCTCGGCGGCCGGTCTCACCGGCGCGCCCCGCAGGAGCCGCGGACGATCAGCTCGGTGGGCAGCCGCAGCCGTCGCGGCGGCCCGGTGTCGCCTGCGATCCGGGCCAGCAGCCGCGCGCCGACGGCGCGTCCCAGGTCGGCGACGGGCTGCGAGATGGCCGTCAGCGGCGGATCGACCAGCGTCGTCCAGTCGAGGTCGTCGAACCCGACCAGCGCCACGTCCTCGGGGATCCGCAAGCCCAGCTCCCGCGCCGCAAGCAGCGTGCCGACGGTCATGAAGTTGTTGGCGGTGAAGACCGCGGTCGGCCGCGGCTCGCGGCGGAGCAGGTCGAGCGCGGCCAGGCGACCCTCCTCCTGGGTCGAGCCGCCGATCGACACCAGCTCCGGCTCGGCCTCCAGGCCCGCCAGCCGCAGCGCCCGCCGGTAGCCCGCGATCCGCTCGGCCGAGGAGCTGATCCGGGGCGTATCGGAGACCAGGCCGATGCGCGCGTGGCCGAGCCCGATCAGGTGCTCGACGGCGACCCGGGCGCCATGTCCGTTGTCCACCAGGACAGCGTCGGCGGCGAGGCCGCGCACGGCGCGGTCGAGTTGCACCACCGGCACGTCGCCGAGCGGCGTGCTGCCCAGCCGCGTGCCCGGTGCGGGGACGACCACCAGGCCGTCCACCCGCCGCCGGCGCAGCGTCTCGATCGCCCGCGCCTCGCGGTCGGGATCCTCGTCGGCGTTGGCCAGCAGCACCGTGTGGCCGGCCGCCTCCATCACGTCGGAGAGCCCGCGGGCGGCCGCGGCGAAGAAGGGGTTCTCGACGTCGCCGACGATCAGGCCGACGGTCGTCGTACTGCGCGATACCAGCGCCCGGGCGACGCCGTTCGGCGTGTAGCCCAGCCGCCGGGCGCTCTCGCCGACGCGGCGGCGCACGGTCGGGCTGGCGTAGCCGTAGCCGCCCAGCGCACGGGCGGCGGTCGCCTGCGAGACCCCGGCGTCTGCAGCAACGTCGCGGATGGTGACAGCCATGGCGCAGCATGATAGCGTTATCAGATTGCGATCACACAGACCCCCGCGGGAGGAGTCCGGCTTGTCTGATCTGGAAGAGCTCGTCGAGCGCGCGAAGGGATCGGAGCTGTTCAGCGCCCCGACGCTGGAGGAGGACTCCGCGCGGTTCCTGGCCGAGCATGCCGACCGGCTGCGGGCGATCGCCGCGGCCGAGCACGAGCGTGCCCGCCACGTCTGGTTCGTCGGCAGCGGCGGGTCGTGGGCGAGCATGTACTCGGGCAAGTACCTGTGCGACCGGCTGACGGGAATGGCCAGCGACGTCGCCCTGTCCTACGAGCTGACGTGGCGCGCGCCCCGGCGGCTGGACGCCGACTCGCTGGTGGTGGTCGCGTCGTACTCGGGCGGCACCGAGGACACGCTGGCCGCACTCCGCTTCGCGAAGAGCCGCGGCGCCCGCACGCTGGCCCTGGTCAGCAAGGCCGACTCGCCGATCGGCAGCGAGGCGGACGAGACGATCGCCTACACGGCGCCCGGCCTCTACTGCCTGCCTCTGCTGGCGGTGACGCTGCTGGCCGGCGAGTGGGGGCGGATCGAGGGCGACGCCCAGGCCGCCGCGATGCTGGAGCGCGTGCCCGAGCTCCCCGCCAGGATGGGCGACGCCTACCGCGGCGGCCGCGCCCGCGGCCGCGACCTGGCCGAGCGATTCGCGGACTCGCGGCTGCTCTATGCGATCGGCGCCGGCCCGCTCTACGGCCTCGCGTACAAGTTCGGGCTGACCGTGTTCATGGAGAACATGCGCATCCACGGCTCGGTCATCGAGAGCGCCGAGTTCCGGCACGGCCCGGCCGAGATGCTCGACCGGCGCGGCGCCGACCTGGCGGTGCTGCTGGGCACCGACGAGTCGCGCGAGATGACGCAGCGCACGCTCGAGTTCGCCGAGCGCAACGGCGCCCGCTGCGCGGTCTTCGACGCCGCCGAGCACGAGGTGCACCCGCTGCTGTCGCCGTTCGTGCTCAAGGTCGATCTCCAGTGGTTCATCGTCTACTCGACGCTGATGCGCGGGATCGAGGATCTCGACGACCGCGCCTACATGGGCCGGCGGGTCCTGGCGGAGGGCGGTGCGACCTGGCCGTGAGCGTCGTCTGCATCGGGGACAACTGCATCGACCGCTACCTCAGCCCCGTGCGCCACGAGGCGGTCGGCGGCAACGCGGTCAATGTCGCCGTGAACCTGGCCCAGGCCGGCCGCAGCGTGCGCTACGCCGGTGGGATCGGCCAGGACGAGGACGGCGAGGCGGTGCTTGCCGCGTTGCGCGTCGCGGGCGTGGACGTCTCGATGGTGGAGACGGTGCCCGGCGAGGCGACGGCGGTGACCCTGATCGAGCTGACCGACGACCGCGACCGCGTGTTCGTCGAGGAGCGGTTCGGCGCGACCGGCGCATACCGCGCGGGCCGGCCCACCCTGGACGCGCTGGCGGCGGCCGAGTGGGTGCACGGCGCCGGACCCGGCGGCGGCCCGGCGGCGCTCGAGCAGCTGCGCGGCCGCCCGTGCTCCTACGACTTCTCGCAGCCGCACCGGCCCGAGCTGTTCACGCGGCTCTGCCCGGCGCTCGAGATCGCCTTCTTCTCCGGGGCGCGGCTCGACCGCGAGGCGGCAGTGCGGATCGCCCGCTCCGCGGTGTCCGCGGGCGCCGGCGCCGCCGTCGTCACCCGCGGGGTGCAGGGCGTGCTCGCGTTCGACGGTACCCTGACGGAGCGGCCGGCCGAGCCGGTCGCGGTGGTTGACACACTGGGCGCGGGCGACGCGCTCATCGCCGGCGTCGTGGACGCGCGGCTTCGAGGCGCCGGGTTCGGCGCCGCACTGGAGGCCGGCGCCCATGCGGCGGCCCTCGCATGTACCCACTACGGCGCCTGGGAGGCAGCATGATCACCACCCGCTCACAGGAGCTCTACGAGATCGCCGGCCAGAGTCTCGCCGGCGGCGTCGGCTCGGGCACCCGCTCGCCCCGGTCCGGCTGGCTCCCCAACCCGATCTTCGTCCGCGAGGGTGATGCCGGCTGGATCACCGACGAGGACGGCAACCGCTTCATCGACCTGATGATGGGCCAGGGGCCGCTGATCCTCGGCCACCGGCCGCGCGCCGTCGTCGAGGCGGTCGCCGACGTGATCACCACCCGCGGCTCCGCGTTCGCGCTCTGCACAGACCTGGAGGCGCCCGCCGCGCGATCGGTCTGCGAGCGGATGCCGTCGGTCGATCTGGTGCGGTTCTCGTCCACCGGCACCGAGGCGGTCATGTACGCGCTGCGGTTTGCCCGCGCATTCACCGGGCGGCGGCTGGTCGTCCGCTTCGAGGGCCACTACCACGGCTGGTCGGACGCGATCCACTGGTCGGCCCACCCGACGCCGGAGACGTGGGGCGGCGAGCCCGCCCCCGGCTCGACCGGCATGGCGCCGGGCGCCGCGGCCGACCTGCTGGTCGCACCGTGGAACGACGTGGCGGCGCTGGAGGCGCTGTTCGCCGACCACGGTGAGGAGATCGCCGCGGTCATCACCGAGCCGGTGCTGGGCAATTGCGGCGCGATCATGCCGGCGCCCGGCTACCTGGAGCGGATGCGCGAGCTGACGTCGGATGCCGGCGCGCTGCTGATCTTCGACGAGGTGCTGACCGGCTACCGCGTCGCCGCCGGCGGCGCCCAGGAGCTGCTCGGCATTGACCCCGACCTGACCGTGCTGGCCAAGGCGCTGGGCGCCGGGTTCCCCGTCGCCGCTCTGGGCGGCAAGCGCGAGGTGATGGAGCTGGCGGCCAACGGCGGCACGATGCACGGCGGCACCTACAACTCGAACCCGCTGGTCTGCGCGGCCGTGATCGCCGCCGCCGCCGAGACCGGCGCCGACGGCTTCTACGACCGCCTGCACTCGCGCGGCCGGCGCCTCGCCGAGGGGCTGGTCGCCCTGGCGGGCGAGGCCGGACTGCCGGCCTGCTGGAGCGGTGTGGGCGGCATGTTCCAGCTCTGGTTCTCGGACGCGCCGCCCCGCGACTACCGCGAGGGTCACGCGATCGCCGAGGCCAGCCCGTTCTTCGCCCTGCACGCCGAGCTGCGCGCGCGCGGCGTGATCATCCAGCCGCCCCAGGAGGGGCTCTTCCTGCTCTCGGCGGCGCACACCGACGACGACATCGACAAGGTGCTGGAGGTGGCCGCGGAGGCCATGCCGGCCGTGGCCGCCGCCGCTGACCGCGGCGAGGTTGGACCGAAGGGAGGGCTCAGATGACGAAGTGGATCGTGCTGCTGTTCGCCGTGCTGGCGACGGCAGCGGGGTGCGGTAGCGGCAGCTCGGCGTCGTCCGGCGGCTCCGGCGGGACGGCCGTGAACGGCGGCATCCTCAAGGCCGGGATCCCCGGCAACCCGGATCACCTCGACCCGGCGCTCTCCTATACCAACGAGGGCTGGGAGATCCTCGAGGCCACCAACAACGGCCTGGTCACGTTCAAGAAGGCCGCCGGTGGCGCCGGCGCGACGGTCGTGCCGGACATCGCCGACGCGATGCCCAAGGTGACCGACGGCGGCAAGACGTACACGTTCCACCTCCGCCCCGGCGTGATGTTCTCGGCGCCGGTCAGTCGCGCGGTGAAGCCGTCCGACTTCAAATTCTCGATCGAGCGGCTGTTCCGCGTGGACTCGGGCGGCGTCGGCTTCTTCACCGGCATCGTCGGCGCGGACAGCTACGCCAAGAGCCGCAAGGGCGGCATCTCCGGCATCGTCGCGGACGACAAGGCGATGACCCTGACGATCCACCTGACGCAGCCCGACGGCACGTTCCTCGACTACATGGCGACGCCGTTCGCGTTCGCGATGCCGGTGGGGACGCCGGACAAGGACGTCTCCACGATCCCGGAGTGGCGTGTCGCCACGGGCCCGTACGAGATCACCAACTACGTGCCGCACCAGTCGGTCACGATCCGCCGCAATCCGACGTTCAAGTCGTGGACGCCGGACACCCCGGACGGCCACCTGGACGGCATCGACGTCAAGATCGGCGTCACGCCGGACCAGTCGGTCAACATGATCGCCGACAACGAGCTGGACTGGTACTTCGAGTCGGTGCCGCCCGACCGCCTGAGCGAGCTGAAGGCGCGGTACCCGAAGCAGGTCTACCCGTTCGTGCGCAACAACATCACGTACTTCGACATGAACGAGAAGAAGTACCCGTTCAACAAGCTGGCCGTGCGCCAGGCGGTCAACTACGCAATCGACCGTGGCGCGCTGGTCAAGATCTACGGCGGCCAGGGGACGGCGACCGAGAACATCATCCCGCCCGGGTTCGGCGACGCCTACAAGAAGCACGACCTGTACCCGCACGACCTGGCCAAGGCCAAGCAGCTGATCCAGCAGGCCGGAGTCGAGGGCGCCGACGTCACGGTGTGGGGCCACACCACCACGCCGACGCCGCTGGCGGTGCAGTACATGGCCGGCGTGCTCAACTCGATCGGCCTGCACGCGACCGTCAAGACGTTCGACGAGTCGGTGTACTGGGACACGATCGCCACCGAGAAGACCGATCCGCAGATGGCCTTCAACGACTGGAACCAGGACTACCCCGAGGGCCAGGACTTCATCGACGTCATCCTCAACGGCGAGCACATCGTCCCGGTGGGCAACAACGACGTCTCCAACACCAACATCCCCGCCTACAACAAGATGATCGACCAGGCCAAGCAGATGCCGCTGGGACCGGCGCGCAACGCGATCTGGGCGAAGCTCGACTACCTGTTCATGAAGAACGACGCCGGCTGGGCGCCGTTCATGAACCGGCAGTGGCCCAAGTTCGTGTCCACCCGGCTGCACGGCCTCGTCTTCAACGGCAACTACTTCGAGCTGTTCCCCTCGATGTACCTGTCGCAGTGATCGAGGCCGCGCCCGTCGTCCAGGGCCGCGGCGGCAGCCACGTGTGGCGGCGGCTGCGCCGCAACCCTGCCGCCGTCGGCTCGGCCATCGTGCTGTTCGTGATCGTGTTCATGTGCTTCCCGGGTGCGCCGCTGTACGTCCATGCCGTCTGCAACCACGGTCCGGACGAGCAGAACATCCAGGGCACGATCACGGAGAACGGGCACAAGGAGCAGGTGGTGGCCGACGACGGCACGCCGATCGGGCCCGGGCTGCGCGGCTGCTACCTGCTGGGCGCGGACGGGAACGGGCGCGACCTGTTCATCCGGATCCTCTACGGCGGCCGCGTCTCGCTCGAGGTGGGTGTGCTGTCCGCCCTGCTCTGCGTCGGCGTCGCGCTGATCCTGGGGCTGCTCGCCGGCTACGCGGGCGGCGCGTCCGACGCCGTCATCTCCCGCGTGCTCGACCTGATCTGGTCGTTCCCCGTCTACCTGCTGGCGGTGGCGCTGGCCACGGCGCTCGCTGTGGGGGGCCTCGACGTGGGGCCGATCCACATCTCCTCGACCTCCCTGGCCATCCCCATCTTCGTGATCGCGGTCGTCTACGTGCCCTACGTGGCGCGGCCGATCCGGGGGCAGGTGCTGACGCTGCGGCGGATGGAGTTCGTCGAGGCGGCGGTGGCGGGCGGCGCCGGGGCGTTCCGGATCATGCTGCTCGAGCTGTTCCCCAACATCGCCTCGATGACGCTGGTGTTCCTGACGCTGATCGTCGCCAACAACATCCTGATCGAGGCGGCGCTCTCGTTCCTGGGCGTGGGGGTGCCGATCCTGACGCCGAGCTGGGGCAACATCATCGAGCAGGGCTACCAGACGATCGTCACCGCGCCGGCGCTGACGATCGCCCCGGGCATCGCCATCATGCTCACCGTCGTCGCGCTGAACGTGCTCGGCGACGCGCTGCGCGACGCGCTCGACCCGCACGCCAAGCTCCGGATCGAGGCCTGAGTGCTCGTCGCCGTGCTCCGCCGGCTGGTCGGCCTGGTGGCGGTGCTGTTCGCCATCTCGGTCGCCGTGTTCGTGATCTTCAACGTGATCCCCGGCGGCGACCCGGCGCTGCGGATGGCGGGGCGGCACCCGACCCAGGAGAACATCGAGCAGATCCGCAAGGACTGGGGCTTCGACCAGCCGCTCTACCGGCAGTACATCGACATGATGAACCGGCTGTTCATCAAGCGCGACCTGATCAGCTACCAGGACCAGACGCCGGTGATCCCGTCGATCAAGCGGGGGATCCCGCGGACGCTGTCGCTGGCGATCGGCGCGGCGCTGATCTGGCTCGTCTGCGGCGTCACCATCGGCGTCATCTCGGGGGTGTACCAGGGCAGATGGCTTGACCGGACGCTGACGGTGGTGGCGCTTGCCGGCGTCTCCATCCCGATCTTCTGGCTGGGCGCGGTGCTGCTCTACCTGCTCACGTTCAAGTACCACGACAACCCGCTGTTCAGCTGGATCCCGGCCGGCGGCTACGTGCCGATCACGCAGAACCCGGGCGAGTGGGCGACGCACCTGCTGCTGCCGTGGATCACGCTGGCCGTGGTGTCGATCGGGTTCTACGCGCGGGTGGTGCGGAGCTCGCTGCTGGAGACGCAGCACATGGACTACGTGCGCACCGCCCGGGCCAAGGGGCTGCGCGGCAGCCGTGTGTTGATGCGCCACACGCTGCGCACGTGCCTGATCCCGGTGGTGACGCTGTTCGGCCTCGACTTCGGCGCGGCCGTGGGCGGCACGGTGATCCTGATCGAGCCGATCTTCGGCCTGGAGGGCGTCGGGCAGTACGCGCAGGAGTCGGTGGCGCACCTCGACCTGCCGCCGCTGATGGCGCTGACGCTGTACGGCGCGTTCTTCGTCGTGCTGATCAACGCGATGGTGGACCTCGCGTACCTCTGGCTCGACCCGCGGACGCGCACGACCGGTTGATGCCGCGGTAGGCGGATCTCGGCGCGACCGGGCGACGGCTCGGCACACGTTCGGCATGCCCGCCACGTCCAGCGTGGCACGGCCGTGGCCGCCCGGCGCGGGTGCTGTGCGGTCCGCACGCGGGTGTGGCGGAACCGCAACGTCGCCCACGAGCTCGCGCGCGCGCTCTGCCCGGACACTCGATTGGAGTCAGACTCCAATCAATTCTCGGTGCGGATCCGGGCACCGATCCGCGACGCGATGCCGGCTGGGTCGGCACACCTGCACGGCTGGCGGCGTCAGTCGCAATCCGATCGGGGTCAGACCCCAATCATTCCCGGCTGCGCGTTCTGGTGCAGATTCGTGACACGCCGGCTCAGCCCGGTTCCGCGGCGGGCCGCTCCTCCATCAGCGCCACGACGTTCCCCTCGGAGTCGTCGAAGAAGCACAGCACCAGTTCGGTGCCGCCGTCGCGGTGGACGACGTGCGGTGGGTCGCGAAAGACAACGCCCGCGGCCGCGAGGCGTGCGTGCTCGTCCTCGATCCCGCCGACCCGGTAGTACAGCAGTGGACGCGACGCGTACTCGTCCGACTCCGCGCGGCCCAGGTAGAGCCGCACGCCGCCGCAGTCGAAGAACGCCATCTCCTGCCCGGGCACCTGGAACAGCAGCGGCAGGCCGAGCGTGTCGCGGTAGAAGGCGACCGCCCGGTCGATGTCGCCGACGGTGATGTGGATCTGGCCGATGCCGCTGATCGCCCCGCTCATGCCAGCCCCGTCACCTCCTCGCTGGGCCGGTTCCGCTCCCAGTGGCGCCAGTTGATCTCGGCGCCGATCAGGATGATGTTGGCCATCAGGTAGAGCCAGACGAGCAGGATCACGATTCCGCCGAACACCTGGAGCGTGACCAGGTTGGTGGCGAACCGCAGGTACAGCGGCACCGCCTGGAACGAGATCGCGAACAGCACCGCGCCGAACAGGGCGCCCGGCCAGACGTCGCCGCGGTGCAGCTCGACGTTGGTCAGCACGCGGTAGACGATGAACAGGAACACGAACGAGCCGATGCCGGCCGCGCCCGTCGGGATCACGATCGAGAGCGTCCGGAAGATCCCGTCGTGCGGCGCGTGGCGGTCGAACCAGCTCGCGATCGTCGTCGCGATGGACAACGAGACGAACAGCACCGTCAGCGAGCCCAGCACGAACACGATGCCGAGGCCCTTCCCGCGCAGGAACCCCCGGTTGGACACGCGGAAGATGATGTTCAGCGCCGACTCCAGGGCCGAGTAGAAGCCCAGGGCGCTCCAGAACATGCCCAGCAGGCCGAGCCAGAAGAAGAGGCGGGCGTTGTCCTGGAGGTGGTCGACGGCGGTGATCAGGCTGTCCTCGGACTGGGCCGGCAGGATGCGCCGCAGCTCCTTGATCAGGAACGAGCTCTCGGACACCTGCCCGAACAGGCCGAGGGTGGAGAGGATCAGGAAGACGAACGGGAACAGCGCCAGCAGCGCGTAGTACGCGACCATCGCTCCGAGGTGCGGGCCTCGGTCGGCGAGGTACTTGCCGACGATGGACGTCGTGTTCCGTGCCACCAGCCGGTAGGGCATCGGCTGAGGATATCGGCCGTTCCGGCGTGTGCTAGCGTGAGCGCGATGAAGCCCGCGGAGGCGATCGCCGAGCTGAAGGAGCTGTCGACGCAGATCGAGGCGGTCGTCCTGGCATCCCGGGACGGGCACGTCACGGCGTCGTCGCTGCACGCGGGCGCGGCCGATCAGGTCGCCGGGTCGGCCGGATCGCTGCTGGGCGGTGCCGACGAGGTGCGCCGCGACATGGGCCGCGAGTCCCTGACGCAGGTGCAGGCGGTGACTCCCGACGGCAGCGTGTTCGTCGTGGTGGACGGCGAGCGGCTCGCCATCGCCACCACAGGCAACGATCCCACGGTCGGCCTGGTGTTCTACGACCTGAAGACGCTGCTCCGCCAGACGGCGCCGGAGGACGGCGACGACGGCGCCGAGGGCGTGGACACCGACCGCGACGACGGCGCCAAGCGGGCGGACGACGACATCACCGACGAGGTGGCCGAGGAGACGACCGATGCCGAAGCGTAAGCTCCTGATCCCCGTGATCGTCGGCGCCGGCTCGTTCCTGGGCACGATGGTCTACCGCCGCCGGTCGGTGCGCAACCGCAACCGGCTGGACGTCTACTTCGACGACGGCTCCATGGTGTCGCTGGCGGCGGGGTCTCCCGACGCCGACCGCCTGCTGCCGCTGGCCGGCGAGATCCTGGCCGACGCCCGCGCCGGATGACGCGCGACGAGCTTGCGCGCCGGCTGCTCGACCGGGCCTACCTGGAGGGCGACTTCGTCCTGCGGTCGGGCCGGCGCAGCCGCTACTACCTGGACAAGTACCGGTTCGAGACCGACCCCGTGCTGCTGGCCGGCATCTGCCGCGAGCTGGCCGCGATGGTCTCCCAGCACGCGCCCGACGCCGAGCTGCTGGCGGGGCCCGAGCTGGGCGCGGTGCCGCTCGCCGCGGTGACGGCGATCGAGACCTCGCTGCCCTACCTGCTGGTGCGAAAGGCCGCCAAGGAGTACGGAACGGCGAAGCGGCTGGAGGGCGTGTTCGAGCCCGGACAGCGCGTCTGCGTGGTCGAGGACGTGGTCACATCGGGCGGCGCGCTGCTCTCGGCGGTCGAGGCGCTGCGCGAGGCCGACCTGCACGTTTCCGCTGCAATTTGCGTGGTTGACCGCGAGGAGGGAGGGGCCGAAGCGATCGCCGCGGAGGGCGTTCGCTTCGCCTCGCTCTTCACCAGTTCGTCGCTCGGCGTCGGCACCGCGCCGCAGACCGCCTGATTCGGCTCAGGTAAACGGATTGTTGCCGTCCGATACCCGTGGTAGGGTGACGCCGCTCTACCGATTCCGGCCCCGAAACGACGCAGGAGGACAAGGGTGACGAAGAGCGAGTTCATCGACAAGGTCGCGAGCAGAAGCGGGCTCTCCAAGAAGGACGCCACCGCTGCCGTCGACGCGACGCTCGAATCGATCAAGGACGCGCTGTCCAAGGGTGACGATGTCGTCTTCACGGGCTTCGGCAAGTTCACCGTGCAGAACCGCAAGGCCCGCACGGGCGTGAACCCCCGGAACCCCGGGCAGAAGGTCACCATCCCCGCGAGCACGGTGCCGAAGTTCTCCGCCGGCAGCCAGCTCAAGGCCGCCGTCAAGTAACGGCGTCCCCCGGAAGTCTCACGCGGCCGCCCGCCGCCCCTTCGGGGCGCGGCGGGCGCCGCGGGTTAAGGGGATGAACACCGACGGGATCACGGTCCGGCCGGCGGCCGAGGACGACCACCCGGCGCTGGTCGCCGCGGTGGACGAGTGGTGGGGCGGACGGCGGATGGCGCCGCTCCTGCCGCGCCTCTTCTTCCAGCACTTCCGCGACACCGGGCTGGTGGCCGAGCGCGACGGGCGGCCGGTCGGCTTCGTGATCGGGTTCGTGTCGCAGGTGGATCCCGCCGTGGCCTACATCCACTTCGTCGGCGTCGACCCGGCGGAGCGCGGCCGCGGCCTGGCCGCCGAGCTGTACGGCCGCTTCTTCCAGCTGGCAGCCGGCCGCGGCTGCGTCGAGGTGCGGTGCATCACTTCGCCGGTCAACACCGGCTCGGTCGCGTTCCACCGTGCGATGGGGTTCGAGGTGCTCCCCGGCGACAGCGTCTCGGAGGAGGGCACCGTGTTCTCGGCGGACTACGACGGCCCCGGCGAGGGCCGCGTCTGCTTCCGCCGTCAGCTCGCCGTGTAGAGGTGCACCTGCGTGACGTGCTCGAGCGTGAACGGCTCGGGCTGGGCCTCGGCCAGCCGCCGCACCTCCGCCAGCGCCGCCTCGCGCTCGGCGTCGGGCAGCGTGGCGATGATGCTGGTCGAGGCGATCCGGTCGACCAGGCCGTCGCGGGTGACCTCGACCGGGTGCGGGAACGTGGCCTCGCCGGTCAGCGCGAAGCGCGGCGTGGTCTCCATCAGCTCGCGCCAGACGCCTGAGCGGTGCCGCGGCTCGCCCGCGCGATGCCGCGAGACGATCTGCTCGAGCTCGGCCTGGATCGGCTGGTCGGTGCTGCGCATGTTCCAGACCAGCGCCAGGTGGCCGGCGGGGACGAGCACGCGGACGAACTCGGCCAGCGCCTCGTCGGAGGCGAACCAGTGGAACGCCTGGGCGACCGTGATCAGGTCAGCCGAGCCGGCGTCCAGCGGCAGGTGCTGGGCGGTGCCGTCGAGCACCTCGACGCCGCGTGCCGTGCGGGCGATGTAGGCGCGCATGCCGTCGCTCGGCTCGACCGCGACCACGCGTCCGGCCACCGCTCCCAGCAGCCGCGTCAGCTTGCCGGTGCCGGCGGCGACGTCGACGATCGTGGACGACGGCGTCAGGCCCGCGGCCTCCGCCAGCCAGGCGACCGCCTCGGGCGGGTAGCCCGGCCGGCCGCGTTCGTACTCGTCCGCGACGGAGCCGAACGAGACGGCGCTGGGGTGGACGTCGGTCATGCCCGGACGGTACCCCCCGCGGCGGATCGGCAGTCCCGCCATCGGACAGGCACCCGTCCGGCCGGTGTGCGAACATATGTTCGTGGGCACGGCTGCGGCACAGCTTTCGCTGGACGGCGCCGACCGGTTGGTCGAGCACCTGCGCGGCCGCAGGGCGCCGCTGCCACTGGCCGAGGCGGCGCGCTGCCTGTTTGCGCTGCGCGGTGCGCCTTCGGCGCTCGTCCACCAGCTGGTGGACGAGGTCGTCTCCACCGATCCCCGGCTGACGTGGCGGTCGGGCCGGGAGGTCGCGCTGGCCGAGTGGGAGGAGATCGCGTCGCTGGTCGACCTGCCGGTCGAGGAAGCGCCGTACGTCGTCTTCGACCTGGAGACGACCGGGACGAAGCCGGGCAGCTCGCGCATCGTCGAGGTCGGCGCCGTGCGCATGCGCGGCTTCGAGGCGGTGGGCACGTTCGAGCGGCTGGTCGATCCCGGCGTCTCCGTGCCCGACACCATCACCCGCATCACCGGCCTCCAGAGCCGTGACGTCCGCGGCGCCCCGCGGATCGACCGCGTCCTGCCCGAGTTCCTCGAGTTCGCGGCCGGCGCGGTGCTGGTCGCCCACAACGCCTCCTTCGACGTCGGGTTCGTGGACGCCGAGCTGTCCCGGCTGCAGGGCCGCAGGCTGGCCGCGCCCGTGCTGGACACGGTGATGCTGGCCCGCAGGCTGCTCCAGGGACGGCTGCCGCGCATGAACCTGGGCACGCTCGCGGAGCGGTTCGACACCACCGTCCGCCCCTGCCACCGGGCGCTGCCGGACGCCGAGGCGACGGCGGAGGTGCTGGCCGCGCTGCTCGGCCTCGCCCAGGAGCGCGGCGTCCGCACGGTCGCGGACGCGATCTCGCTGGCCGGCCCGGCCCGGCGGCCGGTGAGCCGCCGCCGTGAGATGGCGCGCGACGTGCCCACCGGGCCCGGCGTCTACCTGTTCCGCGACGCCACCGGGCGCGTCCTCTACGTGGGCAAGGCGACCGACCTGCGCGCCCGCGTGCGCTCCTACTTCACCGGGTCGGCGCAGCGGCGGGCGATCGAGCACGCACTCTCGGCGACCGACCGGGTCGAGACGCGGCCGCTCGGCTCCGAGCTCGAGGCCGCACTGGTCGAGCTCGAGCTGATCTCGCGCCTGCGGCCGTCCGCGAACAGCCGCAATGCCCACCCCGAGCGGGCCTGCTACCTGACCCTGAACCACGCCGATCCGGTGCCGAAGCTGTCCATCACCGCGAAGCCGCAGCCCGGCGCGGCGACGCTGGGCCCGCTGCCCAGCCGCGGCGAGGCGGGGCGGGCGGCCGCCGCCCTCCGCTCCGCCTTCCGCCTGCGCTCGTGCCGGCCCGCGCTGCCCGACGACGAGACCGGCTGCCTGGCCGGCGTGCTGGGCACCTGCCACGCACCCTGCCGCGGCGGCGACGAGGCGCTCACCCACACCGGTGCCGCCGGCCGCCTGCGCGAGTGGATCGAGACCGGCCGCGACTGCGACGAGCTGCGCGCGCTGCGCCAGCGGATGGCGGCGCTCGCCGCCGACCAGCGCTACGAGGACGCCGCCGCCGTCCGCGACGGGCTGGATGCGATCGACGGCGTCCGCCGCCGCGCCGCCCGGCTGCGGCGGGCCGCCCGCTGTGGCGGCGTCCTGCTCGCGGCCGACCTCGACGACCGCTTCGTGCAGGCGTTTGCCTGCGCCGGCGGCCGGGTGGTCGCGCGGCGCCGGCTGCCGCGTGCCGGCGACGCGGTGCTCGAGATCGCGCCGCTGCTGCTGGCGATGGACACGGCGACCGGCGGCCGCCCGGTGCCGTTCGGCCCCGAGGAGGCGGAGGCGGCGCGGATCGTCTCCGCGGCCTTCGCGCGGCCCGGCGTGGCGCTGCGTGCGATCTCCTCGACCGGCGGGCCGGGGCTCGCCTCCGCCGTCAGCCGGCTGCGCGGGGCGGTACCCTGCCGTGGATGAGCTTCGCCGACCGCCTCGCGGATCTCGTGGAGGAACGGCGCAGCGCGATCTGCGTGGGCCTCGACCCCCGGATCGAGCTGCTGCCCCCCGACCTGATCGGCGGGCTCCGGCCCGGCCGGGCGGGGCGGGCCCGCGCCTACGAGCGGTTCTGCTGCGGCGTGATCGACGCCGTCGCGACGGAGGCGGTGGCGGTGAAGCCGCAGGTGGCGTTCTTCGAGGCCCTGGGCGGCGTCGGGATCACGGCGCTCGAGCGCGTCTGCGCGCACGCCCGGGATGCGGGGCTGCTGGTGGTGGCCGACGCGAAGCGCGGCGACATCGCCTCGACCAGCGTGGCCTATGCCGCGGCCTGGCTGCACCCCAGGGACGGCGAGCCGGCGGTCGCGGACGCGCTCACGGTCAACCCCTACATGGGCGGCGACGCGATGGAGCCGTACCTCGCGGCCTGCGGCGACGGCGCCGGGGTGTTCGTGCTGGCGCGGACGTCGAACCCGGGCGGCGCCGACCTCCAGGAGCAGGAGCTGGCGGACGGCCGGCCCGTGTGGGAGCGCACCGCCGAGCTGATCGACCAGTGGGGCACGCCCTACGTCGGCCGCAGCGGGCTCTCCAGCGTCGGCGCCGTGGTCGGCGCGACGTATCCGCAGGTGGTCGCACGGGCGCGCGAGCTGATGCCGGCCGCGGTGCTGCTGCTTCCCGGCGTGGGAGCGCAGGGGGGCGGGGCGGAGCTGCTGGAGGCGGCCTTCCGCGACCATCCGGCGGGCGGGCTGATCGTCGCCGCCCGGTCGGTGATCTACGCCTGGCGGGAGCGGCGGGGGGACTGGCAGCAGTCGGTGCGCGCGGCCGCGGCCGAGCTGCGTCAGGCCTCGCCCTCGGGCGCGCCGACCTGAGCGGGCTGCCGCTCCGGACGGATCAGCCAGGCGATGCAGGCCGCGGCCAGCAGGGCGGTGAGCACCGGGTCGGCGCCCGCGTGCAGGGCGATCGCGAGGGTGGCGGCGACCTCCAGGCCGACCAGGTCGGCGAGCATCCGCCGCCGGGTCATGCCCCACAGCGTGTCGGCCGCCGTGACGGCGAGGCATCCGGCCAGCAGCCAGAGCGCGCCGTAGCCCAGCACCCATCCGGCGATGCCAACCTCCAGCAGCATCGCCAGCGTGACGACGGCGTGCGCACGCGACCCGAACACCCTTCAACCGTACGGGCTGCCGGGCGGGGGTCAAGGGCGGCCGGACGGTCGTGTGTAGACTCCCCTCGGCCGATGACCGCACCGTGCAGGGGTCGGCTCTCAGCGTGAATCGCTTCTCGGCCAGCCCGATGATCCTCACCGTCACCGTCAACGCCGCGGTCGACAAGTCGCTCACCGTGGCGAACTTGCAGCTGGGGCACCGTCACCGCGCGCAGCAGGGCCTGATCATGCCCGGCGGCAAGGGCATCAACGTTGCGCGGGCGCTGAAGCGGCTCGGCGACCCGGTGATCGCGACCGGCCTGGCCGGCGGCCGCGCCGGCATCCAGATCGTGGAGGGGCTGGCGGGCGAGGGCATCCTCAACGACTTCGTCCGCATCCGCGGCGAGTCGCGCACCTCGACCGTGGTGATCGACCCGACCAGCGGCCTGCAGACCGAGATCAACGAGTACGGCCCCGAGGTGACGCCGGACGAGCTGGAGACCCTGCTCGAGAAGATGCGGTACCTGTCCGGCGCGGTCTCGGTGGTCGTGTTCGCCGGCAGCCTGCCGCGCAAGGTCGCGAACGGGTTCTACGCCGAGGTGATCCGCGACATGAACCGGCGCAAGGTGCGCACGGTGATCGACTCGGAGGGCGAGCCGCTGCGCCTGGCGCTGTCCGCCGAGCCGACCCTGGTGTCGCCCAACCAGCGCGAGGCCGAGGCGCTGGTCGGCCACGAGTTCCAGACCGACGAGGACTTCCAGCAGGGGCTGATCGCCCTCCACGAGATGGGGGCCGCGAACGTCGTGATCACGCTCAAGACCGGCTGCTACGCGATGCTCTCCAGCGGCGGCCGCGGCCGCCACCGGCTGTACCGGGCGTGGATCCCGCGGGTCGAGGCGGTCTCGTCGGTCGGCTCCGGCGACGCCTTCCTGGCCGGCTTCGTCTCGGCGCAGATCGCGGAGCGCGAGCCCGTCGAGTGCCTGCGCAGCGGTCTCGCCGTCGGTGCGGCCAACACGCAGCTGGTCGGGGCCGGGGTGTTCGAGCCCCGCGACGTACCGCGCTACGCGGCGATGGTGGAGGTCCAGGAGATCCGCCCCCGCGCGGCCCGCGCGTCCTGAAGTCTCCGGCCGATCCCGTTGGTAGACTTCCGGGAACGTTGAACATTCGGCGGATCAGACGAGAATCCTTTACGCGGCCCGGCAGGGCCGCGTCTGTTTTCAAGGGGGTCAGCGGCGTTGGAGATTGAGATCGGGCGCGGCAAGAAGGCGCGCCGCGCGTATGGGTTCGACGACATCGCGATCGTGCCGAGCAGGCGCACGCGCGACGCCGAGGACGTGGACATCGCCTGGCGGCTGGGCCCGCATCTGCTGGAGCTGCCGCTGCTGGCCTCGGCCATGGACGGCGTCGTCTCGCCGGCCACCGCGATCCAGCTGGGCGAGCTGGGCGGGCTGGGCGTGCTCAACCTGGAGGGCATCTGGACGCGCTTCGACGATGCCGACGAGCAGCTCGAGCGGATCGCCGGCTTCTCCAAGGAGCAGGCGACGCGCGAGATGCAGCAGATCTACGCCGAGCCGGTCAAGCCGGAGCTGATCGAGAAGCGGGTGCGCGAGATCAAGGCCGCCGGCGTGCTGGCGGCGGCGTCGCTGACGCCGCAGAAGGTGCGCGCGCACTTCCAGGTCGCCCTCGACGCCGGCCTCGACGTGCTGATCATCCAGGGCACGGTCGTCTCGGCCGAGCACGTCTCGACGGTCGTCGAGCCGCTCAACCTGAAGGAGTTCATCGCCTCGCTGCCGGTGCCGGTCATCGTCGGCGGCTGCGCCAGCTACCAGACGGCGCTGCACCTGATGCGCACCGGCGCCGCCGGCGTGCTGGTCGGGGTCGGCCCCGGCGCCGCCTGCACCACCCGCGGCGTGCTGGGCGTGGGCGTCCCCCAGGCGACGGCGATCGCCGACGCCGCGGCGGCCCGCGTGCAGCACCTGCTGGAGACCGGGCAGTACGTCAACGTGATCGCCGACGGCGGCATGCGCACCGGCGGCGACATCTCCAAGGCGATCGCCTGCGGCGCCGACGCGGTGATGATCGGCTCGCCGTTGGCCCGCGCCGAGGAAGCGCCGGGCCACGGCTACCACTGGGGCATGGCCACGTTCCATCCCACGCTGCCGCGCGGCGCGCGCGTCAAGACCGAGCAGGTCGCGACGCTCGAGGAGATCGTCACCGGCCCGGCCAAGGAGAACGACGGGACGCTCAACCTGATGGGTGCGCTGCGCACCTCGATGGCGACCACCGGCTACGACAACATCCAGGCCTTCCAGAAGGCCGAGATCATGTTCGCGCCCGCGCTGCAGACGGAGGGCAAGAAGCTCCAGCGCGAGCAGGCGGTGGGGATGAGCCGTTGACCGAGCCGCGCGGCGCCGAGCTGTGGTCACGCGCTGTCGGGGGTGGCGACGGCTCCCGCCCGGTGCTCGTGCTCGACTTCGGCGCGCAGTACGCGCAGCTGATCGCCCGCCGCGTGCGTGAGTGCCGCGTCTACTCCGAGATCGTCCCGCACGACATCCCGGTCGCCGAGCTGGCCGCCCGCAACCCGGCGGGGATCATCCTGTCCGGCGGCCCCGCCTCGATCTACGAGCCGGGCGCGCCGGCCGTCGATCCCGAGCTGTTCGAGCTCGGCATCCCGGTGCTGGGCATCTGCTACGGCATGCAGGCGATGGCCAAGGCGCTGGGCGGCACCGTGTCCAACACGGGCATCGGCGAGTACGGCAAGACGCCGGTGCGGCTGCTCGAGGGCGGCACGCTGTTCGGCGAGATGCCCGGCGAGCAGACGTGCTGGATGAGCCACCGCGACAGCGTGGTCGAGGTGCCGGTCGGCTTCCGGTTGACCGCCTCGACCGACACGACGCCGATCGCCGCGATGGAGGACGAGGCGCGCGGCTTCTTCGCCGTCCAGTTCCACCCCGAGGTGCTGCACACGCCGCGCGGCACCGAGATGCTCGGCCACTTCGTGCTGGACGCCTGCCAGGTGCCGCCGACGTGGACGGCGCACCAGTTCATCGAGGAGCAGGTGGAGCGGATCCGCGAGCAGGTCGGCGAGGAGCGCGTGATCTGCGCGCTGTCCGGCGGCGTCGACTCCGCGGTCGCGGCGCTGCTCGTGCACCGCGCCGTGGGCGACCAGCTGACCTGCGTGTTCGTCGATCACGGCCTGCTCCGCAAGGACGAGGCGACCGGCGTGGTGGAGGCGTTCGAGGATCACTTCCAGGTGCCGCTGGTGCATGTGGACGCGGTCGACCGGTTCCTCACCCGGCTGGCCGGCGTGACGGAGCCCGAGACCAAGCGCACGATCATCGGCGAGGAGTTCATCCGCCTGTTCGAGGACGAGGCGCGGCGCCTGGGCGACGTCCGCTACCTGGTTCAGGGCACGCTCTACTCGGACGTGATCGAGTCGGGCAGCCGCACCGCCGCCAAGATCAAGTCGCACCACAACGTCGGCGGCCTCCCGGAGGACATGGAGTTCGAGCTGGTCGAGCCGCTGCGGCTGATCTTCAAGGACGAGGTGCGGCGGGTCGGCGAGGAGCTGGGGCTGCCTGAGCGGATGGTGCGGCGCCAGCCGTTCCCCGGGCCCGGGCTCGCGATCCGTATCATCGGCGAGGTCACCCGCGAGCGGCTCGAGATCCTGCGCGATGCGGACGCCGTGCTGCTCGAGGAGATCCGTCGCGCCGGCCTCTACGGCGAGCTGTGGCAGTCGTTCGCGGTGCTCCCGGCGATCCGGTCGGTGGGCGTGATGGGCGACTCGCGCACCTACGCCTACCCGATCGTGATCCGCGCGGTCACCTCCGAGGACGCGATGACGGCCGACTGGGCGCGCCTGCCCTACGACGTGCTCGAGCGGATCTCCAGCCGCATCATCAACGAGGTGGACGGGGTCAACCGCGTCGCCCTCGACATCTCCAGCAAGCCGCCCAGCACGATCGAGTGGGAGTAGCCGTGAGCGACGACGTGATCGTGACGACGATGAACGAGCTGCCCGGCTACACGGTCACGGCCGTCCATGGCGAGGTGTTCGGGCTGACCGTGCGCAGCCGGCACGTCGGCTCCGACATCGGCGCGTCGCTGAAGGGCCTGATCGGCGGCGAGGTGAAGGGCTACACCAAGATGCTGCGGGAGAGCCGTCTGGAGGCGGTCCAGCGGCTGCGCGACGAGACCGTCCAGGCGGGCGGCAACGCCGTGATCGCGATGCGGTTCGACTGCAACGAGCTGATGTCGAACATGACCGAGGTCGCCGCCTACGGCACCGCGGTCACCGTGCAGCCCGCCTGACGACCGCCCTTACGGGCGCCAGTCCTGGCACCACCACTCGACGTGGGGCATGCCGGACGCGCGTGCCGTGGCCAGGATCCGCTCGACGTCCACCGGCACCCGCCGCAGCTCGAAGGACGTGCCGTCGAGGATGGCGTACTCCGCCCAGGGCGGGTTCCACGCCGACCCGTCCGGCTCGATCACGGCCGGCAGCCCGACGCTGCCCGGGTTGACGACGAGTGCCGCGCCGAGCTGGCGCACCATCACGGCGTGCGTGTGGCCGCCGGCGAACACCGCCGCATCGTGCCCGGCCAGCATCCCGGCCAGCTCGTCGTCGGGCGTGGTGCTGCGCAGCTGCTCGGTGTCCGACCGCGGCGTCCCGTGGAAGGCGAGCAGGTCGCCGTGGCGCACCGTGGGGGCGTAGCCGGCCATGATCGAGCGGTGGCGCTCGTCGAGCTGCTCGGCGCCCCAGCGGTCGAGCTCGAGGATCCGCGCGAGATCGGGGCCTCCTCCGCCCAGGTCCTCCTCGTCGGGCGCGAGCAGGAAGCGGTCGGTGTTGCCCCGCACGACGGGGCAGCCGAGCGCGGCGACGCGATCGACCGCCTCCCGCGGCTGCGGGCCGGTCGCGGCGATGTCGCCCAGGCAGACGATCGAGTCGACCTGCTGCCGGTCGAGGTCGTCCAGCACGGCCTCGAGCGAGACGAGGTTGCCGTGGATGTCGGAGATCAGCGCAACGCGGTCGATCAGCTCACCGCCCCGATCCGCGTCCCTACGAGGGGACGGTCTGGGGGTGGATGCGGCCGGCCGACAGCGAGAGCGGGCCACCGTCGCGGCCGCGCTGCACGGCGATCACCTCGGCCATGATCGAGATCGCGGTCTCGGCCGGGGTGACGGCGCCGATGTCCAGGCCGAGCGGCCCGGCGATGCGCGCGATCTCGGCCTCGCGGTAGCCCGCGTTCAGCAGCCGTTCGCGCCGCTTGTCCTGCGCGCGGCGGCTGCCGAGGGCGCCGATGTAGGGCGCGCTCGAGCGCAGCGCGGGGCCGAGCGCGGGCTCGTCGAACCGGGCGTCGTGCGTGAGCACGACGATGTAGCTGGCCTCGCCGGCGGGGTGCGCCTCGTAGGCGAGCGCGGGCCAGCCGACGATCAGCTCGTCCGCGTCGGGGATCCGCTCCTTGGTGGCAAAGCGGCCGCGGGCGTCGGAGACGACGGTGCGGAAGCCGACGGACCTGGCGATCCGGCACAGCGCCTGGGCGGTGTCCACTGCGCCGAAGACCATCAGCACGGGCGGCGGCGCGTAATCCTCGACCAGGACGTCACCCTCGCGGTGCGCGCCGGAGTGCGCGGCACCCTCGCCGTAGGTGCGGGTGCCGGCCGCGTCGCCCGTCAGCGCCGTGGTCACGGCGAGGCGCGCGTCCGTGCGCAGCGCCTCGGCGACGCGGTCGACCTCGGCGCGGTCGAGCTCCTGCACGAACACCTCGATCTCGCCGCCGCAGGGCAGGCCGATGTCGAAGGCGTCGTCGTCGGAGATCCCGTAGGTGATCAGCTCGGGCGTGCCGTTGGCCAGCACCTGCTGCGCCTTCAGCGCGACGTCGGACTCGACGCAGCCGCCGGAGACGGAGCCGAACATCTTGCCGTCCTCGGTGACCAGCAGCCGGGCGCCGACCGGGCGGGGTGCGGAGCGCTTGGTGGCGACCACCGTGGCGACCGCGACACGCCCGTCGCCGTCGAGCAGCCGCTGGGCCTCCTGGAGCACGTCACGCATGGACTAATCGTAGTTGATTGACCCCACAAGCGCACGTGATCCGCGAGTGCATGGAGGGACAGCCCCCGGCGCGAAACGGCCGGAGGCTGCCCCGAGATGCACCTCAGCGCGCGGACGCCTGCTCGAGCGCGCGCCGCGTCAGCACCCGCACCAGGTGGGAGCGGTACTCGCTGCTCGCGGCCGTGTCCGCGGGCGGCGTCAGACCGTCCGCGGCGGACGCCGCGGCATCGGCCGCGTTCCCGCCGTTCCACACCGCCTCGGCAGCCGTCGCCCGGAGGGGCACCGCCCCGGCGCCGGTTACGGCGATCCGCGCCGACGAGCCGGACAGGACGGCCGCCACGCCCACCACCGCCCAGTCCTGCCGGCGGCGGTTGAACTTGACGTAGGCGCTCTGCGCCGCCCTCGGCACCCGCACCTCGGTGACCAGCTCGTCGGCCGACACCGAGGTCGTCAGGTAGTCCACGAACAGGTCGTCGACGGGGATCGTGCGCGTGCCGTCCGGCCCCTCGCAGACCACCTCGCCGGCCAGCGCGAGCAGCACCGCGGGTAGGTCGGCATGGGGATCCGCCTGGGCGATCGAGCCGCCGATCGTCCCCCGGTTCCGCACCTGGGGATCGCCGATGCCGGCGGCCGTCTCGGCCAGCACCGGACAGGTCGCCGCGAGCAGGTCGGACGCCGCCACGTCACGGTGCGTCGTCATCGCACCGATCGCGATGTGCGAGCCGTCGTCGCGGATGCCCCGCAGCCCGGGGATCCCCGAGATGTCCACCAGCCGGTCGAAGCCGGTCAGGCGCAGCTTCATCATCGGCACCAGGCTGTGTCCGCCCGCCAGCACCCTGGCGGCGTCGCCATGGGTGCGCAGCAAGCCGACGGCCTCGGCCACCGAGCCGGGCCGCTCGTACTCGAACGCCTGCGGGATCACGACGCACCTCCCTCGCTCATCGCCCGCCAGACCCGCTCGGGCAGCAGCGGCATGTCGATGTCGCGGACCCCGAGCGCGTCGCACACGGCGCCGACCACGGCCGGCGTCGAGGCGATCGTGCCCGCCTCGCCGATGCCCTTGACGCCGAGCGGGTTGGTCGGCGAGGGCGTCACCGTGCGGTCGGTGCGGATCGCCGGCACGTCCGGCGCCGCCGGCACCAGGTAGTTGACCAGCGTGTCGGTCATCAGCTGGCCCTGGTCGTCGTAGACCGCCTCCTCGTACAGCGCCTGGGCGATCCCGTGGATGACGCCGCCGTGCACCTGGCCGTCCACGATCATCGGGTTGATGACGACGCCGCAGTCGTCCACCGCGATGTAGCCGGTGATCTCGACCTTGCCGGTCTCGCGGTCGACCTCGACCTCGCAGCCGTGCGCGCCGAACGGGAAGACGCAGTTGGGCGGGTCGAAGAACACCGTCTCGTCCAGCCCCGGCGCCATCCCCTCGGGCATGTCGAACGCCTGCCACGCGCGGAACGCGACCTCCTGGATGGTCAGCTTCTTGTCGGGGCTGCCCTTGACGCTGAACACGCCGTCGGCGAACTCGAGGTCGTCCACCGCCGCCTCCAGCATGTGGGCGGCGAGCAGCCGCGCCTTGTCGCGCACCTGGCCGGCGGCCTTGGCCAGCGCCGTCCCGCCGACGGCGAGGCTGCGGCTGCCGTACGTGCCCAGGCCGTAGGGGGCGAACGCCGTATCGCCGGAGATCACCTCGACGTCGTCGAAGGGCACGCCCAGCTCGCTCTCGATGATCTGCGACCACGACGTCGCGTGCCCCTGGCCGTGCGCGGAGCTGCCGGTGATCACCGTCGCCTTGCCGGTCGGGTGCAGCCGCACGGTCGAGGTCTCCCAGCCGCCCGGCGTCAGCCCGAGGGCGTGGCGGGCGACGTCCGAGGGGACGAACCCGCACACCTCGACCCAGGTCGAGAGGCCGCGGCCCAGCAGCTTGCCGCGCGCCGCCGCCTCCTCCCGCCGCCGCTCGAACGTCGCCGTGTCGTCCGACATCTCGAGCATCCGGTCGAGCGTCTTGTGGTAGTCGCCCGAGTCGTAGAGCAGCCCGATCGCCGTCGTGAACGGGAACTCGGTCGGGAAGTTGACGCGGCGCACCTCGGTCCGCGACATCCCCAGCTCCTTGGCGGCGATGTCCATCATCCGCTCGATCGCGAACGTCGCCTCGGGCCGGCCCGCGCCGCGCAGGGCGTCGGTCGGCACGGTGTGGGTGAACACGTTGGTGACCTTGAGGTCGACCTCGGAGATCGCGTACGCCCCGGTGGCCATCAGGAACGTCAGCTGGGAGATCAGCGGCGTCAGCATCTGCAGGTACGAGCCGTAGTCCTGGACGTAGTGGGCGCGCATGCCGAGCACGCGGCCGTCCTTGGCCAGCGCGAGCTCCATGTGGGCGTCCTGGGCGCGGCCGTGGCAGGTCGCGACCATCGCCTCCGACCGCTCCTCGATCCACTTCACCGGCGTGCCCAGCTTGCGCGACACCGCGGCGGTGAGGAACTCCTCGGCGTACGCGTTGAGCTTGCCGCCGAAGCCGCCGCCGACGTGCGGCGCGATCGCCCGCACCTTCGCCTCGGACACGCCGCAGACGATGGCCAGGAACGTGCGCAGGAAGTGCGGCACCTGCGTCGAGCTGTAGACCGTCAGCTGGTCGGACGACGGCACCCAGTCGGCGACGACGCCGCGCGTCTCGATCGGGACGTGGATCAGGCGCTGGTTGTGCAGGGTGTGCCGGACGACCACGTCCGCGGCCTCGAACGCCGCGTCCACGCCGTCGGTGCGGTGCTCGAGCACCAGCGGCACGTTGCCGGGCACGTCGTCGTGGACGAGCGGTGCGCCCTCGGCCAGCGCGGCCTCCGGGGTGATCACGGCCGGCAGCTGGTCGTACTCGACGACGACCGCGTCCACGCCGTCCCGCGCCGCGTAGCGGTCGTCGGCGACGACGACGGCCACCGGCTCGCCGGCGTGACGGACGACGCCCTCGGCGATGACGGGGCGCTTGGGCTGCTTGACGTTGCCGCCGGGGTTGGATGCGCAGGGGACGCCCGCGGCGAACTCCAGGTCGTCGGCGGTCAGCACCGCCCGCACGCCGGGGACGGCGCGCGCCGCGGCCGTGTCCACCGACACGATGCGGGCGTGGGCGAACGGGCTGCGGACGATCGCCATGTGCAGCATCCCGGGCAGCTTGATGTCGTCCACGTAGCGGCCCTGCCCGGTGACGAGCATTGCGTCTTCCTTGCGCAGCGTCGAGGTGCCGATGCCCTTCGGGTTCTCGGTGATGGTGGACATCAGGCCGGCACCCCCTCGGCTGCCGCGTGGACGGCGGCGACGATGTTCTGGTAGCCGGTGCAGCGGCAGAGGTTGCCCTCCAGGCCGTCGCGGATCTCCTGGTCGGTCGGGTCGGGGTTTCCCTCCAGCAGCTTGACCGCGGCCATCACCATGCCCGGCGTGCAGTAGCCGCACTGGAGGCCGTGCTGCTCGTGGAACGCCCGCTGCATCGGGTGCAGCTCGCCGTCGTCCGCGAGCCCCTCGATGGTCGTGACCTCACCGCCGTCCGCCTGGACGGCCAGGACGGTGCACGACTTGACGGCGTCGCCGTTCAGCCACACCGTGCATGCGCCGCAGTTCGAGGTGTCGCAGCCCACGTGCGTGCCGGTCAGGTTCAGCTGTTCGCGCAGGAAGTGCACGAGCAGCGTGCGCGGCTCCACACCGGTGCTGTGCTCGACCCCGTTCACGGTGATTGTGACGGCTCGTTCCACCGGGTCTCCTCCCGTTCTCGACGCTCTGCATGTCTGGCTGTAGCGCCGAGAGGTCTATCGCACGAGGGGCGGCGCTGCAAGTGGCCGGCCCGGACGCCGGATGGTGATGCCGGACACCGCAAAACGGGGATGGCGCGGTTCGGCCGGGAAGGGGATGCTGCCGCCATGCATCGCTCCAATGCCGGTATCCGCACACTCGCCCACCGGGTGGCGTCAGCCTGCGAGGGGGCGGGCGAGCGGGAGACGCTCTGCCTGCTGGCCGAGGCGGTGGCCGACCTGCTGCCCGCCACCGAGTGCTTCACGTCGGTGATCGACGCGGACGGCATGCGCTGCGTCGATCTGGCCGGCTTCACCCGCCAGGGCCGCTTCGGGGTCGTCGCCAACGAGTATCCGCTGTCGGGCTACCCGGCCACGCGCCAGGTGGCGCTGGGCGGCGCCCCGCAGGTGTGGTGCATCGACGATCCGGACTGCGATCCGGCGGAGGCCAGGTACATGCGCGCGTTCGGGCTCACCGCCGAGCTGATGCTGAGCTTCCAGGCGGGGCCGCGGCACCTGCTGCTGGAGGCGTGGCGCGACGCGCCGGCCGCCCGGTTCGACGCGCGCGACATGGACGCCGCGTCGGCGCTGGTGGCGCGCTGCGTGCCGCTGGTCGAGGAGGCGATCGCCCGCGACGCCGACGAGGAGCTGCGCTTCGGCGCGGCGGTCGGCCAGGCCGAGGAGCTGGGTGCGGCCGACCGCACGCTGCCCGGCCTCGCGCTGGCGGTGGGGGAGGTGCTGCGGCTGGACGAGGGGCAGCTGCGCGAGCTGCGGCTGGTCGCGCTGGTGCACGACATCTCGCGCCGGCCGATCCCCGAGCCGATGCTGGCCAAGCCCGAGCCGCTGACGGCGGTCGAGTGGGCCGTCGTGCGCGCGGGGACGCGCGTGGGCCAGCGGATGCTGGCGCGGATGCCGTACCTGACCGGCGCGGTGGAGGGCGCCGGCGCGGTGCGCGAGCGGTGGGACGGCGAGGGCTATCCGCGCGGGCTGGCGGGCGAGGGGATCCCCCTGGCCGCCCGCGTGGTCAGCGTCTGCGCGGCCTACCGCGCGATGCTCGAAGGCCGTCCCCGGCGCGGGCCGCTCTCGCACGATGCGGCGCTGGACGAGCTGCGCGCGCAGGCCGGTCGCCAGTTCGACCCGGACGTCGTCCGCGCCGCCTGCGCGGTGCTGCGCCCGGATGGCCCAGTGCCGGTCGTGCGGCTCCGGCTGGCGACGATCTGAGGTACCATCCGTCGCTGCGCCGGCTCGGGGCCGGACGCTCGCTGCTGTCTCCCATCCGCCTCGGACACAAGGATCCATGAAGACGTACACCGCGAAACCGCGCGAGATCGAGCAGGCCTGGTACGTGATCGACGCCGAGGGCCGGACCCTGGGCCGTCTGGCCACCCAGATCGCCGACCTCCTGCGCGGCAAGGGCAAGCCCCAGTACACGCCGCACATCGACACCGGCGACTTCGTCGTCGTCGTCAACGCCGAGAAGGTGCACGTCACCGGCAAGAAGATGGAGCAGAAGCTCTACCACCGACACAGCGGCTATCCCGGCGGCCTGCGCACGCGCACGCTGGCCGAGCAGCTCTCCCGGCGCCCGGAAGAGGTGCTGCGGAAGGCGGTCAAGGGCATGCTGCCGAAGAACAAGCTGGCCGCGCGCCAGATCGTCAAGCTCAAGATCTACGCCGGGCCGGTGCATCCGCACGAGGCCCAGAACCCGATCGCCATCGAGGAGCGCTGAGTGAGTACCACTGCCACCTACCGCGGCACCGGCAAGCGCAAGAGTTCGGTCGCGCGCGTCGTGCTGATGCCCGGCTCGGGCACGGTGACCGTCAACGGCAAGACCCTCGCCGAGTACTTCCCGCGGCAGACGCTGCAGTCGATCGCGACCGCGCCGCTGCGGGTGAGCGGGACGGACGCGACCTTCGACGTGCGCGCCCGCATCGACGGCGGCGGCGTCTCCGGCCAGGCCGGTGCGCTGCGCCACGGCATCGCCCGGGCGCTGCTCGACGCCGACGAGAACCTCCGTCCCGACCTCAAGCGGGCCGGGTTCCTGACGCGTGACGCGCGGGCCGTGGAGCGCAAGAAGGCGGGCCTGAAGAAGGCCCGCAAGCGTCCCCAGTTCTCGAAGCGCTAGCGCCAGCGATCCGCACGCTCTTTGGAACCGACGGCGTCCGCGGGGTCGCGGGCGTCGACCTGACCGACGACCTGGCCCGCGGGCTGGGCGCGGCGGCCGTGCGCGTGTCCGGGCCCGGCGCCCGGATCGTGATCGGCCGCGACACCCGCGAGTCCGGCCCGGGCCTCGAGGCCGCACTGGCGGAGGGCATCGTCGCCGCCGGCGGCGTCGCCTGCAGCGCCGGGGTGCTGCCGACGCCCGGCGTCGCCGTCATCGCCCGCCTCTCCGGCGCCGACCTCGGCTGCGTCATCTCGGCGTCGCACAACCCGTACCACGACAACGGCATAAAGTTCCTGGCCGGCGACGGCCGCAAGCTCTCCGACGAGCGCGAGGCGGCGATCGAGTCGGCCATGGAGGGCGACGAGCCGGGCGGCGGCCGGGTGGAGCCGGTGGAGGACGCGGCGGCGACCTACGCGGCGTGGCTGCGCGAGGTGTTCGGCGCGCACGACCGCGACGACGTGGTGCTCGACTGTGCCAACGGCGCGGCGTCGGGCGTCGCCGGGCTGGTGCTGCGCGGCGCGACGCTGATCGGCGCCGAGCCGGACGGCCGCAACATCAACCGGGGTGTCGGCTCGACTCACCTGGAGGCGCTGTCCGCCGCCGTCGTGGAGCGGGGCGCCGCCTTCGGGATCGCGTTCGACGGCGACGCCGACCGCTGCCTGGCGGTGGACGGCGCCGGCCGGCCGGTGAACGGCGACTGTGTGATCGCGGCGCTGGCGCTCGACCGGCACGCGCGCCGGGAGCTGCCCGGCGACCGCGTGGTCGTCACGTCGATGACCAACCTGGGCTTTCACCGGACGATGCGCGAGGCCGGGATCGCCGTCGAGGTGACCGACGTCGGAGACCGCTACGTGTTGGAGCGGATGCTCGCGACCGGCGCTGCGCTGGGCGGCGAGCAGTCCGGCCACGTGCTCGACCTCGACCACCACACCACCGGCGACGGCCTGGCGACCGCCCTCATGCTGCTGGGCGCGATGGAGGGGCTCGGGCTGGGGATGGACGGCGTCCGCGACCTGGTGGTGCCGTTCCCGCAGCGGCTGGTCGCCGTCCCGGCCGACCGCAGCCTGCTACCGTCAAACGACCGGATCTGGCAGGAGGTGGACGCTGCGGCGGAGAAGCTGGGCGAGCGCGGACGGGTGGTTCTGCGCGCGTCGGGCACCGAGCCGGTCGTCCGCGTGATGGTCGAGGCAGAGGATCCCGAGGAGTGCGAACGTCTGTGTTCGCAGCTCGCAGGGGTTGTGCAACTGGAGATTGGGGCGTAGAGAGGACCTATGTGCGGAATCGTCGGATATGTCGGTGACAGGGAGTGCAAGGAGCTGCTGCTCGAGGGACTGGAGCGGCTGGAGTACCGCGGGTACGACTCGGCGGGCATCTGCCTGATCAACGGCAAGGTGGACATCGTCCGCCGCGTCGGCCGTGTCCAGGTGCTCCGTGACGCCGTCGGCGACGGCGCGCACCCCGCCACGCTGGGCCTTGCGCACACGCGCTGGGCGACCCATGGCGGCGTCACTGAGGGCAACGCGCACCCGGTCGAGGCGTGCGAGGGCTCCGGCGTGACGGTCGTCCACAACGGCATCATCGAGAACTACGTCGGCCTGCGCGGGCGTCTGCTCGACGCCGGGCATGAGTTCCACACCGACACCGACAGCGAGGTCATCGCCCACCTGGTCGAGAGCCACTACGACGGCGACCTGGTCGATGCCGTCCGCGCCGCGTACAACGAGCTGAACGGCCACTTCGCCTTCGCCGTCGTCCACAGCGGCCATCCCGATGAGATCGTTGCGGCCCGCCGCCAGTGCCCGCTGGTCGTCGGCGTCGGCGACGGCGAGATGTTCATGGCCTCGGCGATCCCCGCGTTCCTCAAGCAGACGCGCCGCGTGCAGTACGTGCTGGACGATGAGATCGTCGTTGCCCGCCCGGACGGCGCGACGTTCATGACCGGTGCCGGCACGACCATCGAGCGACCGGTCGAGACCGTTGACTGGGACGACGACGCTGCCGAGAAGCACGGCTACGAGACGTTCATGCTCAAGGAGATCCACGAGCAGCCGGACGCGATCGCCGAGACGATCGGCGAGCGCCTCTACCACGGCGCCCTCCAGCTGGACGGCCTCAACCTCGACGAGGATCAGATCCGCAAGCTCTCCCGCGTCGTCATCCTCGCCTGCGGCACCGCGTACCACGCCGGCCTGGTCGGGCGGTACCTGCTGGAGGAGTGGGCCCGCCTGCCCTCGGAGTCGGACATCGCCAGCGAGTGGCGCTACCGCCGGCCCGTGATCGACGAGAACACGCTGGTCGTCGCCATCTCGCAGTCCGGCGAGACGATCGACACGATCGCGGCGATGAAGGAGGCGCGCGCCCACGGCAGCCACGTCCTCGCCGTGACGAACATCATGGGCAGCCAGATGACCCGCGAGTGCGACTCGGTGCTCTACACACGTGCCGGCCTCGAGGTCGGGGTCGCCGCGTCGAAGACCTTCACCGCGCAGGTCACGCTGATGTACCTGCTGGCGCTGAAGCTGGGCATGGTGCGGGAGGCGATCGATCCCGAGCGGGCCGAGACGCTGCTGGCGCAGGTGCGCTCGCTGCCCGACCTGGCCGAGCAGACGCTGGCCCGGGGCGACCTGGTCGAGCCGATCGCCGAGCGGTTCTGGCAGAACGAGTTCTTCCTCTACCTGGGCCGCTACATCGGCCTGCCGATCGCGCTCGAGGGCGCGCTCAAGTTGAAGGAGATCAGCTACATCCCGACCGACGCCTATGCCGCCGGTGAGATGAAGCACGGCCCGATCGCGCTGCTCGACGACACTACGCCAGTCGTGGTTGTCGCTACCGACAACCACGTCTACCACAAGGTGGTGTCGAACGTGGAGGAGGTGCGCGCCCGCGGTGCGCACGTCATCGCCATCGCCACCGAGGGCAACACCGAGATCGAGCGCGTCGCGGAGCACGTCATCTACCTGCCCCGCACCGAGCCCGAGCTGCAGGCGGTGCTGGCGATCCTGCCGCTCCAGCAGCTCGCCTACTCGATCGCCAAGCGCCGCGGCCTCGACATCGACAAGCCGCGCAACCTCGCCAAGACCGTCACCGTCGAGTAGCCGCCGCCGGCGCGCGACGGTCGATCGGCAGCGCGCGCGATGCTAGCCTCGGGACGATGTTCGACCACGTGGGGATCGCCGTGTCCGACCTCGCCGCCTCCGAGCGCTTCTACCGCACCGTGCTCTCCGTGCTCGGTGTCGACCCGAGCCACGTGGACGCGGGGCTGGTCGAGTGGGATGACTGGGCCATCGGCCCGACGGACGGCGAGCACCCTGTGACCCGCGGCCTGCACGTCGGTTTCCGCGCGCCGGATCGCGCAGCCGTCCACGCCTTCTGGCAGGCGGGGATCGACGCCGGCCACCCGGACGACGGTGCGCCCGGGCCACGCACGGTCTACGGCCCCGACTACTACGGCGGCTTCCTGCTCGATCCGGACGGCAACAGCGTCGAGGCCGTCCACACCGGGCGTGAGCGGCCCGTGCCCGACGGCCGCATCGACCACCTGTGGCTCCGCGTCCGCGACCCGCAGGCGTCGCGGCGCTTCTACACGACGATCGCCCCGTACGCCGGGATCCGCCTTGCGCACGACGGCTCGGACCGTGTGCAGCTCGCGGGTCGCGACTTCTCCTTCTCGCTCGTGGGCGACGACCGACCGCTCACCGAGCACGTCCACCTCGCGTTCGCGGCGGACGCGAACGCCACGGTGCGCGCGTTCCACGCCGCCGCAATCGCCGCGGGCTACGAGGACAACGGCGGCCCCGGCGAGCGCGCCGTCTACCACCCGGGCTACTACGGCGCCTTCGTGCTCGACCCGGACGGCCACAATGTCGAGGTCGTCAACCACAACCGCTCGACCGCGCGCTCCGACGGGTCGTGACGGGTCAGACGGGCGCGCCGAACAGGTTTCGCAGGGAACGTGACAGCGCCAGGGGCGGGGCGGTCTCGTGGTATTCGCCCGCCAGCACCTCGCACGCGATGTCGAGGTTCGGGTACGCCCGGTCTCGCAGGGCCGCGACCAAGCGCTGGGTGTCTTCGACCATGTCGTCGTCCTCTTCACCCGCGTACTCCACCTCGGCTGCGGCTCGCCTGGCTGCCGGAAGCTGGTCGAGGAAGCGCCTGAATCCCGCAGGGTTCTCATAGCCGCCGACCGAGAAGTACACGCTTGCCGGAAGGTCGTCGTGCGTGCGTGCGTACTCCACCTCCTGGCGGAGCATCAGATCGTCATCCCATGCGAGTGCGGCGCTCCCGATCGCGTAGCGCCGAAACACCGCCGGCTCGGTGAGCAGCACGTACGTCGCAAACAGGCCACCGAGCGAGTACCCGAACAACATCGAATCGTCAGGATCGACGCCGTATCCGTCCCGAACCCAGGGCTTCAGTTCATCCCGCAGGAACGCCAGGAACCGGCCGGCGCCGGCCATCATGGCCGGGTTCGAGTGGCCGCTGGCGAGATCGACCGTCGGGGTGAAGTCACGGCATCGAAGATCCTCGATCTCGGCCAAGTCGGTCGTGCGATAGCCGACGGCGACGACGAGCATCTCCGGCACGACCTCCGTGAACCTCAGCAATCGGATCGTCTCCACGGCCGTCCCGAAGTTCGCCCAGCCATCGCCCATGAACACCACCGGCCGCTGGGCCGACTCGGACGAGCCGCAATGACCCACGAGCACCTTGAACTCGTCACCCACGTGCTCCGAGCGCAGGTAGTGCACCTCGGTGTCGGGCAGAGGCGAGTCCTCGTTACTGATCATCCGACCGCCGACGGTATCACGGGCCACCCGCGCCACGATCGTCACCTGAGCGTCACCGCTTGGGAGGCAACAGCGCTCCGATGATCCAGAACAGCGGGATGAAGATCCCAATCAGGAACATCACCCAGTGCCCCTTGCGGATCGTCATGATGCCGAGCGTCACGAGCAGCACGAAGTAGAGGATCCCGAGCAGGACGTACGAGGTCCCGACGTCAAGTAGCGGCACAGCCCCTCCGATCGAAAGTGTCGCGCGATCGTAGTCGCTGCGTCCCGCGAGCTCTCCCGCTGGGAGTCAGGTATCGTCGCCGGAGTAACAATCGGTACGAACTTCGCAGAAGGGGACGTATGCCGCGGGTGGTGGTTGTCGGCGGTGGCATCGGCGGCTTGTGCACCGCGCTCCTGCTCCGAGCCACACGTGATCGTGTGCGAGCGCGACCCGCGCCCGTGCCGGGGAGCGCCGAGCGAGGCGTGGAGCGGCTGGCCGCGACCGGGCACCCCGCAGGCGCGGCTCGGCCACTCGTTCCTCGCCGGGTTCCGGCGTCAGCTGCGTGAGCGGCTGCCCGACGTGCTCGAGGCCGTGCTGCGCGACGAGCAGCCATGCTCCCGCGGGCGTGAGAGGCACGCCGAGACTCGTCGACGATCCGCTCGCTAGGTCTCCGTCCGCATGCGCCCGCTCGCGATCGAGCTGAGGATGCGCTCCAGCTCGCGGTCCTACCGGTCCTCCCGCGGCGTCGGCGAAGCTCTCGCCGAGCCCCTCGGCGGTGCCCGTCTCGCGCAGCGGCACCTCCCGCAGCAGCCACGTCAGCAGGAACGCCAGGATAGCGAAGCCGGCCGCCGCGAGGAAGATCGGCGTGATCGCCGCCGTGAACGCCTCGATGAACGGCCCTTTGCACCGCCTCCGGGAGGTGATGGACGAGCGTCGGGTTCGCCGCTGCGGGGACGTGGACGCCCGGAGGGATCCGGTCGGCCAGTTCCGTGGCGAGCCGTTCGAGAAGATCGCACCGAAGATGGAGACGCCGACCGCGCCGCCGATCTGGCGGAAGAGCGTCGAGCCCGACGTGGCGACCCCGAGCATCTTGTACGGCACGGCGTTCTGTGCGGCGAGCACGAGCACCTGCATCACCATCCCCAGGCCGAGCCCGAGCACGAGCAGGTACAGCGTCGTCCAGCCACAGCGGCGTCGAGGCGGTGAGCCGGGAGAGCAGGAGCATCGCCGAGGGCGGCGACCGCCGTCCCGATGATCGGGAACGGCTTGTACCGGCCGGTCTTCGAGATCAGGTTGCCGCTCCCGATCGACGTGATCAGCACGCCCGCCATCATCGGCGTCAGCAGCAGCCCGGACTCCGTGGCGCTCCGTCCCTTGACGATCTGCATGTAGAGCGGCAGGTACGTGACTGCGCCGAACAGCGCGAGGCCGATGATGAACCCGATCCCGCTCGTCACCGCGAACGTCCGGTTCCGGAAGAGCGCCAGCGGCAGGATCGGCTCGGCCGCGCGGCTCTCGGCGAGCACGAAGAGCGCGAGCAGCGCCGACGCCGAGCACCGCGAGCCCGATCGCCTGGATCGAGCCCCAGGCGTAGGTCGTGCCGCCGAGGCTCGTGAACAGCACCACCGAGGACAGCCCACCCGCCAGCAGCGCCGCCCCCAGGTAGTCGATCGAGTGGCGCGTCACGCTCCGTGTGGGCGTGGAAGGCGACTGCGATCACCCCCAGCGCGAGCAGGCCGACGGGCAGGTTGATGTAGAAGATCCAGTGCCACGAGAGCCGGTCGACGAAGAATCCGCCGATCAGCGGCCCGATCACCGTGGAGACGCCGAACACGGCGCCGAAGTACCCCTGGTAGCGGCCGCGGTCGCGGGGCGCGACGATGTCGCCGATCGCGGCCGAGGTGGTGACCATCAGCCCACCGCCGCCCAGGCCCTGCAGCGCGCGGAAGGCGATCAGCGACGCTCATGTTCCAGGCCAGCCCGCACAACGCGGAGCCGATCAGGAAGATGACGATCGCCGTCTGCAGCACCGGCTTGCGCCCGTAGAGGTCGCCGAACTTCCCGTACAGCGGCGTCACGACCGTCGACGCGAGCAGGTAGCGGTAACGACCCACGACAGATGCTGGACGCCGCCGAGATCGCCGACGATCGTCGGCAGCGCGGTCGAGACGATCGTCTGGTCGAGCGATGCCAGCAGCGCGACGAGCAGGAGCGCCGCGAAGACCGGGCCGACGCGCTGCTGCCCCTCGACCACTTCCGGGGCACCGCCTAAGCTTGGTGTGGACGTTGCCACGCGAAGATCTTATGCGCCGTTCCGACCTCGGTCGGTGTCGATGACCGGGCCGGGTCGGCCGGTCACGATCGCCGCGCTGGCGGAGCATCCGCAGCTCGTGCCGGACGTCGTCGAGATCGCCTGGCAGGAGTGGGGTCCGGAGCAGCCCGAGCACGAGCGGGCGCGCTGGCTGCGTGAGATGGAGCAGGACGCCCGCCTTCACACGCCCACCTCGGCCGCGTTCGTGGCGCTGGACGGCGATCGCGCGGTCGGCATCGTGCAGCTGCACGAGTTCGAGATCGACGAGATGCGTGACCGCTCGCCCTGGCTGTGCGGGATGGTGGTGCGGCCCGAGTACCGCGGGGCCGGGGTGGGCGCCGGGCTGGTCGCGGCGCTCGAGCAGTTCGCAGCCGGGCACGGCGTGCCGCTGCTGTGGGTGTGCACCGAGAGCGCCGCGGGGTTCTATCGGCGCTGCGGCTGGTACCGCTACGGCGAGTCGCTCCAGGACGGCTGGCCCAGCATCGTTCTGACCCGCGTCCTCTCGTAGCCCGAGGCGTTCAGCCGGCGGACGGGCCGCGCCGCTCGAGCAGGACCACGTCCCGCCACACGCCGTGGTGCCGGCCCAGCCGCTCGCGGACGTCCGACCGTGCGGAACCCGCAGCAGTGGTGCAGGGCGAGGCTGGCGGCGTTCTCGGGGAAGATGCCGGCCTGGATCGTCCAGATCCCGGCTGCGTCCGCGGCTTCGGTCAGGGCGACCAGCAGCGACCGGCCGACGCCGGCGCCCCGAGCGGCCTCGGCGACGTAGACGCTGCACTCGACGACGCCCGCGTAGACCGGGCGGGTCGAGACCGGGGACAGGGCGGCCCAGCCGAGCACCTCGCCGTCGGCGCGGGCGACGAGGCGCGGCTCCGCCAGGTGCGCGTCGTCGAACTCCGAGCGGGTGGGCGCGGCGGTCTGGAACGACGCGTCGCCGGTCGCCAGCCCTTCGGCGTAGATCCGCTCGACCGCCGACCAGTGCTCCGGGAGCATCGGGGCGATGCGGGTCCCGTCCATCGCTCAACCGTAGCCATCTGTGCCGATCCACCATCGATCAGTGCCGGATGGGTGCCGGGACCTGCAGCCGGAAATGATTGGGGTCTGACCCCAATCGGCTGGTGGAAGCGTGCCGACCGGCACCGGGCGGCCGGGAGCGGTAGCCTCGGCATGTGGAGGGCTGCATGGCGTGTGACATGGCCGAGGGTCGCCTGCCCGTGCCGGGCGGGCTCGTCCAGGAGACCCCGCTGTGGCTGGTCGACCACTGCGTCGGGCCGCTCGGCGTCGGCACCCTGATCGTCAAGCCGCGCCGCCACGTCGTGAGGGTCGCCGACCTTGACGCCGACGAGGCCCGCGAGCTGGGCCCGGTTCTGCAGCGCGCCGCGGCGGCGGTGGACGCGCTGCTTCGGCCCGAGCAGGTGTACGTCACGCTCTGGTCGCATGCGGGCCGTGCGCGGCAGCACATCCACTGGGTCGTCCAGCCGGTGAGCGACGCGGTAATGGATGCCCACGGCGGGCGCTACGGCCCGCGGCTCCAGGTCGAGATGTTCGACCGCGGGATGCCGCCGCCGGAGTCCGACGTGGAGGCCGTCTGCACGCGATTCCGCGAGTGGTACGCGGACGCAGGATCGATCGCCCGGAGTTCCGGGTAGGTATCGAGCATGCCTGCGTGGGAACCGACGACAGGCGCAACGGGCGTGATCGTGCTCCGCCGCCCGCGCTGGGGGACGTCCGACTGGACGCGCAGCTACGGCGTGCTCGTGGACGGCGCCCGGGTGGGGATGATCGGCCCCGGCAAGACCTGCCGCGTCGAGGTGCGCGTCGGCTCCCATGACGTCCGCTGCGCGCTCGACCGGGTCACCAGCACCCCGCTGACGGTGGACGTGCAGCCGAACCGAGTCGCCCGCGTCCTCTGCAAGCCGGGCGCAAAGCCCTTCCGCGGCCTGCGGCTGGTCGGCTCGTCGCCCGAGCCTCCGCCCTGGGTCTGCCTCGAGCTCGAGGGATAGCCGGAGCAGTGTCCCGCTCGTAGAGTGGGGGTGTGGACGCCTGGGGAGACGCCCGCTGGGCCGGCCGCGTCGAGCTCGCGGCCTGGGTGAGCGTGGCGGCATGGGTGGTCGGCCTGCCCCTGGTGATCGTGGTCACCCTGGTTGGCAGCAGCGGGCCGGTCGCATTCGGCGGGATGTACGTGGTGCTCGCGGGCTGCCTGGCCGTCGTGGGCGGGGCCACGCTCTCCCTCCCGGAGCGCAGTCTGGTGGGCACGGTCGGTGCGATAGCGTCGCTTGCCGGTGTAGCCGCGATCGCGCTCGCGATCGCCGCGCAGCTCGCCCTCGGGGCCGGGCGCCCGGTGTGGCTCGTGGCACTCGTGCTTCTCTCGCTCGACGGCTTGCTGATCGTCGACCGCTCGAGGCGGGAGCTGCGACGCGGGCGGCGGGGCCTCGGGCTGCTGCTCGCGCTTGCCTGGGCGTGCGTGGCGTCCGGGGCCGCGATGGATGCCCGCGTGTTCGGCCCGGCGCTGCTGGCGCTGCCACTCCTGCCGGTGTGGCTGCTGCGGCTGCGCCGCCCTCCCGCGCCGCCGGGCGAGCGGTTCGCCGCGGCACGCCGGATCGGGCTGCGGCCCGGTCGGGTGTTCCTCGTGACCGTGGGAGGCTTCACAGCGTTCGGGCTGGTGATCGACGCGCTCGGGTTGCTCGCCCTGGTGCGGGGCGACCCCGATACGACCGCCGGCGACCTCGGTGCCGTGCTCGCCGTGATCGTGGGGATGGGCGTGTTCTTCGGCGCGATCGCGGCGGCGGTCGTCGGGGTGATCCGCGGGTTCTGGCACCCGCCGGCACCGTGACCATTCTGTCCGACATCAGATCATTGACAGGTTGATGATATGATGTCGACATGAACACGACATCGAACTCACTCAGCACCGTCCTCAACCTGCTCTACGCACGCACCGTGCTCGTCCGCGACGTGGACGCGCCGCTCGGCTCGTTCCACGGCCTCGGCCTGAACGACCTCGCGCTGCTGCTGGAGCTGCGTGAGGCACCCAACGGCACCATGCGCCGCGTCGACCTCGCCGGCCGGCTCGGCATCACCACGTCCGGCGTCGCCCGGCAGCTCGGCCCGCTCGAGCGGATCGGCCTGGTCGACCGCGAGTCGAGTCCGGGCGACGCCCGGCTCGCGCTGGTCGTCCTCACCGAGGCCGGCAGGCGCGTCGTCGGCGAGGCCCTGCCGACCGCCGAGGAGGCGGCCGAGCGGGCGCTCTCGCGGCTCTGGTCGGACGCCGACACGGCGGACGTGGGCAGGCTCGTCTCGGGCCTCCGCGACTGACAACACGACTACCATGGCGGGCCGTGGACGCGAAGGCTCAACCCCCCGGCCCGCTCAGGGCGACGGCGCTGGCGCTGCGGTTCCTGCTGGAGCTCGCAGCGCTCGGCGCCCTCGCCGTCTGGGGGTTCACCATGGACGCCTCGGTGGCGGTCCGCATCCTCACCGGGATCGGCGCGCCGCTGGTAGCGGCCGTCGCCTGGGGCCTGTTCGTGTCGCCCAAGGCGAAGATCCCGGTCTCGCCCGCCACGCGCTACGGGATCGAGCTGCTGGTGTTCGTGACGGCGTTCTTCGCCATCGCCGCGACCGGCCACCCGCCGCTCGGGCTCACGTTCCTCGTGGTGGCGATCGTGGACGGCATCGTCGTGCGACGGACGGCCTGATGCGACGTTCGCTGGGCGACGGCTACGAGCTGGACGACGACCGAGCGCGGGTCGACCTCGAGGCCGTGCACGCGTTCCTCACCACGAGCTACTGGGCCGAGGGCCGGCCGCCGGCGGAGGTGCGGCGGCTGGTGGCGGAGGCGGCCCGTGTGGTCGGCGTCTACCACCACGGAGCGCAGATCGGCTTCTGCCGCGCCGTGTCGGACGCCATGTCCATCGCCTACCTGGCCGACGTGTACGTGCTCGAGGAGCACCGCGGCCGGGGGCTGGGGGTCGAGCTGGTGCGCGAGATGGTCGAGAACGGCCCGCTCAGCCGCGTCCGCTGGGTGCTGCACACCCGCGACGCCCACGACTTCTACCGGCAGTTCGGCTTCGGCGAGCCGGGCGAGCGGCTGATGGAGCGCAGCGTCGCTCCGGCTACGTGATCTGCCACAAGACGATCGCGACCGCGTAGATCACGGCGTAGCCGACCACCAGCGCCTGGACGACGACGGGCGCCGTCTCGCGGACGGTGAAGCCGGTCTCGCGCAGGAAGACGAGCTTGACCAGCTCGCCGGCCAGCATGAACGCGCAGAACAGCGTCAGCAGGTGTCCGGGCCCGGGCACGGTCAGCAGCGCGTAGAGCATCCCCAGGTGCGCCGTGTTGCTGAAGACGACGAACACGGCGGCGATCAGCTCGCGCTCGATCAGCCGGTCGCCGATCGCCAGCAGCAGGCCCAGCTCGGCGGCGCCGAGCAGCACCAGCTCGGCGATGCGGATGCCGCTGGGCGAGGCCAGCTCACCGTCCAGCGCCCGGACGAGCGCGACGTAGGCGATGGCGAAGGCGACGGCCTTGACCACGGTCTCGGCCCAGCCCAGCAGGCCGTAGTCGCCGACGTGCCAGCGCCGCTCGGTCGCCTCGCTGGTCACGGCCCGAAGCGGTCGACCAGGACGTGGATCTCGCCGACGACGCGGAACCCCAGCCGCCCCAGGATCGGCTGCGACATCGGCTCCGACTGCGTCACCAGCACCGGCGTACCCCGCCGCACGGCCTCGTCCCACCGTGCCGCGACCAGCGCCCGGTAGGCGCCGCGGCCGCGGGCGCGGGGCACCGTCAGGGCGCCGCCCAGGAAGACCGCCTCGGGGAGCGGCGTGATGTCCGCCGTTGCGATCGCCTCGCCGTCGATGCGGGCGAGGAAGCGGGGGTTCATCGCGATCCACTCCGGTGTCGGATCCCAGCCGTCGGCCTCGCGGAAGATGCTCGCCACCTCGGCCCGCTGCTCGTCGGTGTCCGCCCGCTCGACCGTGATGCCCGGCGTCGCGCTGAGCGGCGGCTCGGTGCAGGCGAGTGCCAGCATGCGCGGCTCGTCGTCGGGCTCGAGGCCGAGCGCCAGCAGCCGGTCGTGCAGGTCGGCGGGCGTCGAGGCGGTCGTCACCTCCCAGGTCGTGGCGGTGCGCCCGTGGCTGCGGAAGAGGTCGCGCACGTGGGCCAGCGTCGCCTCCACCTGACCCTCGCCCAGCCGCAGCCGGGATACGACGTTCATGTGCGGATCGGCCTCGGGGCCGGCCTCGGCGACGTAGCGGTCGGTCACGTACCGGGTGCCGAGCTCGCTCGCGGGCAGGTGGGCGGCGGCGTCCTCCGCGAGGCTGCGCAACAGCTCCGGATCGACGGCCGCGGCCGTCATCCTGCGGCCGCCCGCTCGCAGGACACGCGCACGTTGGCGGCGTGCTCCTTGGCATCGTCCACGCCGCCGCGCTCGGGGTAGGCCACGGCGTCCGGCCGCTCGGGGTCGCCGCCGCCCTCGGCGTAGGCGATCAGCGCCTCGGCGTAGGCGCGGTCCTGCTCCGCCACGCGGCGCGCGGAGAACGCGTCGTGGGGTGCGCCGTGCCCGATCACGATGTGGGCCGGCTTGTCCCGCTCGATCGTCTCGACCAGGCGGTCGAGCGTGTCCCGGTAGGCCACGGGGGAGTCGTAGATGAAGGGGATCTCGAGCACCGAGAGGTAGTCGCCGACGATCAGCAGGCCCTCCTCCGGCAGCAGCGTGGCGATGCCGTCGTCGGTGTGGCCGGGGATCGACTGCACGGTCGCCGTCCACGGCCCGATCATCACCTCGGCCGGCGGCTCGATCGCCTCGTCCACGCGCATGCCGTCCAGCCCCTCCAGCGGGATGCAGAACTCGCGCGACTCCTGGCACACCGACTCGGTTGCCTCGCCGGAGCGGATCCGCTTGGTTGCGAGCACCCCGGCGTGGACCGTGGCCTCGGGCAGCAGGCCGATGCCCATCACGTGATCCCAGTCGGCGTGGGTGATGAGGATGTGGTGGACGGGGCGGCCGGCGGCGACCTCGCGCACCTCCCAGGGCGAGACGCCGGGATCGACCAGCAGCCGCACGCCGTCGCGCTCGACCTCCAGGGTGGTCGTCTGCCACAGCGTGCTCGGCCACCAGCGGGCCGTCTCGGTCACGATCAGGGGGCGCTCCACCGGGCCATCATATGATGCGCCGATGCGCGTCGGCATCGACCTGATCGAGATCGAGCGCGTCCGGCGCGCTCTGGAGAAGCGCCCGCGGTTCGCCGAGCGGGTGTTCACGGAGGCCGAGCGCGCCTACTGCTTCTCCCGTCGCAACCCCGCGCAGCACTTCGCAGCGCGGTTCGCCGGTAAGGAGGCCGTGGGCAAGGCGCTGGGCTGCGGCGTCGAGTTCATGTGGCGGGACATCGAGATCGCGGGACGGCCGAAGCCGCGGGTGACGCTGTCCGGCAAGGTCGCCGAGTTCGCCGACCGCGTCCAGGCCGGCGCGATCGACCTCTCGATGACGCACTCGAAGGGCATGGCGGGCGCCGTGGCGGTCGTCGAGGACGCCCCGTGATCGGCACGCTGCCGCTGCCCGACGCCGCCGAGATGCGGGCGCTGGACGCGGCCGCCATCGACGGCCTGGGCATCCCCGGCGCCGTGCTGATGGAACGCGCCGGGCTGGCCGCGGCCCACGAGATCCTCCAGGGCTGGCCGGAGGCGCGCGTGCCCCTGATCCTGTGCGGCACGGGCAACAACGGCGGCGACGGCCTGGTCGTCGCCCGCCACCTGCGAAGCGCCGGGCTCGAGCCGGTCGTCGTCCTGGCGGGCGCCGCGACCCGTCTGTCCGCCGACGCCCGCCTCCAGCACGAGATCTGCATGCGGATGGGCCTGCGGCTGCACCGCCGTCCCGCGGCGGCAGAGCTGCGGCGGCTGCTGCGCCGCGCCGACCTGGTGGTGGACGGGCTCTTCGGCACGGGCTTCGAGGGCGCGCCGCGGCCCGCCGCCGCCGCGCTGATCGAGGAGGTCAACCGCAGCGGGCTGCCGGTCGTGGCGCTGGACGCACCCTCCGGCGTGGACGCCTCCACGGGCACCGTCGCCGGTCCGGCCGTCACCGCGGCGACGACCGTCGCCTTCCACGCGCCCAAGGTCGGCCTGCTGGTCGCCCCCGGCGCCCGCCACGCCGGCCGCGTCGTGGTCGCCGACATCGGCATCCCCTCGCAGCTCGAGCACTCCACCCGTGCCCGGGTGGCGACGCGCGGCCTGCTCGCCCTCGCACCCCACAAGGGCCCGGGCGGCACCAAGTACAGCGCCGGCGCGGTGCTGGTCGTCGGCGGCTCGGCCGGGATGACGGGCGCCCCGCAGCTGACGGGCATGGCCGCGCTGCGCTCCGGCGCCGGCCTGGTCTGGATCGGGACGCCCCAGCCGTTCGCCGCCGCTCCCGAGTTGATGGTGCGGTCCCTGGCCGACGCGCTCGACCTGGCGGGACGCGCGGACGCGCTCGTGGCCGGGCCCGGGCTGGGCCGCGCGGACGAGGAGCAGGACGTCGTCCGCGATCTGGCCCGCCGCCACCGGGGGCCGCTGCTGATCGACGCCGATGGGCTGTTCGCGCTCTCCGGGCGGCTCGAGCTGCTGGCGCGGCGGCGGATGCCCGCCGTGCTGACGCCGCACGAGGGCGAGCTGGCCCGGCTGCTCGTGGTCGAGTCGTCCTGGATCGCGGCCAACCGGCTCGAGGCGGTGCGCCTGGCCGCGGCCCGCTCGCAGGCCGTGGTGCTGCTGAAGGGCGCCGACACGCTGATCGCCGAGCCCGGCGGCGAGCGCGTCGTCGTCTCCACAGGCGACGCCTACGGCCTTGCCACCGCCGGCAGCGGCGACGTCCTCTCCGGCGTGATCGGCGCGCTCCTTGCCGGCGGGCTCGATCCCCTGGCCGCCGCGGCCGTGGGCGCGGTCGCCCATCAGCGCGCCGGGCGGGCGGCGGGGGACCGGATCGGGCCCGACGGTATCATTGCGGGCGACGTGATCCAGGAGCTCCCCACAGTGTTCGGCGACCGATGAGCGACGCGACGGTCGGCCAGCGCATGCACACCGACGCGCCCACGGTCTCCCCGGAGACCGAGATCGGAGAGCTGGCGCGGCTGATGTCCGACGAGCGGTACTCCAGCCTTGCCGTTGTCTCTGACGGCAAGCTGGTGGGGATGGTCGGCCAGTCCGACCTGATCTTCCAGGAGATCGAGGACGAGGTCGAGCTGCCGCACACGCTGCCGATCTTCGGCGGCGTCATCTTCCTGGAGCGGATGGACCACTGGCGCGACCGGTTCCGGAAGGCGTACGGCACCACCGCCGCCGACCTGATGACCAGCGAGGCCGTGTCCGTGAGGACGGCCGACACCGTGCACGAGGCGGCGAGCCTGATGGTCAAGCACAACGTCAACCGCCTGCCGGTGGTGGACGACGGCGACGCCGTGGTCGGCGTGATCTCGCGGGCGGACATCGTCCGGGCGCTCGCCGAGGAGTGGTAGAGGGCGTCGAGCGCCGCTCCCGGGCGACCGTGACGGTCGATCTGGGCGCCATCGCCGCCAACTGCCGGCGGCTGATCGAGGCCGCCGCCCCGGCCGAGCTGTGGGCCGTCGTCAAGGCCGACGGCTACGGCCACGGCGCCGCCGACGTCGCCTCGGCGGCCGTCGCCGCCGGCGCCCGCCGCCTGTGCGTCGCCACGCTGGAGGAGGCGGCCGCCCTGCGCGGACGCACCGGCGGCGTGCCGGTGGTGGTGATGGGGCCGCTGATGGAGGGCGAGGAGGCCGCCGTGGAGGGCGTGGAGGTCGCCGTCAGCTCGGTCGCCGCGTACGAGCGCCTGCGCGCCTGCGCGCCCGGCGAGACGGCGGTGCACCTCAAGCTGGACAGCGGGATGGGCCGGTGGGGGATGGATGCCCAGGCGACGCTCGAGCTGGGCGCCCGGCTGGCCGGGGGCGACGGGCCGCTGCGCCTGGGCGGGCTGATGAGCCACCTGGCCAGCGCGGAGTCCGACCGGGCGTTCACCGCCGAGCAGCTGCGCCGGTTCGGCGTCGTCGCAGATCGTTTCCCGCCCTGCCCCCGCCACATCGCCAACAGCGCCGCGACGCTGGGCATCGCCGAGGCCCGGCTCGACGCGGTGCGTTGCGGGATCGCGATGTACGGCGTCTCGCCGTTCGGCGACGGCCCCGACCTGCACGGCCTGCGCGCCGCGATGCGCTTCGAGAGCGTCGTCGCCCAGGTCAAGCGTCTGGAGCCGGGCGAGAGCACCGGCTACGGCCGCCGCTACGTCGCCGACCGGCCGGTCTGGATCGGCCTCGCGCCGGCCGGCTACGCCGACGGGGTGCCCCGGCTCCTGTCCGGCCGGATGGAGGTGCTGGCCAACGGCCGCCGCCGCCGCGTGGTGGCGACGATCAGCATGGACCAGCTCACGTTCCTGATCGGCGAGGAGCGCGACGTCGAGCCCGGCGACGCCGTTGTCCTGCTGGGCGAGCAGGGCCGCGACGCCGTGCGCCCGGAGGAGTGGGCACGGCTCTCGGACACGATCGCCTACGAGATCGTCACGGACATCGCGCCGCGGCGGCGGAGGGTGGAGCATCTCGTCGTCGGCGCCTGATCTCGAGCGCATCCGAGCGGCGGCGCCGGTGCCGGGCGCGTGGCTGGTCGGCGGCAGCGTGCGCGACCTGCTGCTGGGCCGCCCCGTCACCGACATCGACCTGGTCGTGGACGGCGACCCGGCCGCCGCCGCGCGCAGCCTGGCCCGGACGGGCGGTGGATCACCGTTCCCGCTGTCCGAGCGGCACGGCGCCTGGCGCGTCGTCCGCGAGGGCGACACCGTGGACGTCGCACGCAGCCGCGGCTCGATCACCGACGACCTCGGCCTGCGCGACTTCACGGTCAACGCAATCGCTCTGCCGCTGGACGGTGGCGAGCTGCTCGACCCCCACGACGGGCGCGGCGACCTCGACGCCCGCACGCTGCGCGCCGTCTCCGACCGCATCTACGACGACGATCCGCTGCGGCTGCTGCGGCTCGTCCGGCTCGCCCACCAGCTCGGGTTCGCGATCGAGCCGGCCACGCTCGACCTGGCCCGCGCCCGGGCCGCGCTGGCCGACCGCCCGTCCGGCGAGCGGATCTTCATGGAGCTGCGCCGGCTGCTCGACGAGCCCGACCCGGCCGACGGCCTGCGCCTGCTCGACCGCGTCGGCGCGCTGGCGGTGGTGCTGCCCGAGCTGGCGGCCACGCGCGGGCTGGAGCAGAACCCCTATCACCAGCTCGACGTGCTCGACCACACGCTCCAGGTGGTGGACGCGACGGCCGACGTCGCGGCGCACCCCGACCACTACCTCACCCACCGGGCGGGCTGGGTGGAGGAGCGGATGACGGTCGTCGTCGGCGACGACGTGCCGGCCTGGCTGGCGCTGCGCTTCGCCGCGCTGTTCCACGACATCGCCAAGCCGCAGACGCAGGTGCCGCGCCAGAGCGGCCACGGCTTCGGCTTCCCCGGCCACGACGAGCAGGGGGCCGAGATCGCCCGCGCCGTGCTGGGCCGGTGGAAGGTCTCGGCCGCGCTGTCGCGGTTCTGCTCGACGATGGTCGCGCAGCACCTGCGTCTGGGGTTCGCCGTCCGCCGGCGCCCGCTCGACCGCCGCGAGGCGCACCGCTACCGCCGCGCGACCGCGCCGTGGGAGGTCGAGAGCGTCGTCCTCTCGCTGGCCGACCGGCTGACGACGCGTGGGCTGTGGTCGAAGCAGCGCCACCTGCGCGCGCACGCCGAGACGGCCGACGAGCTGCTGGGCCTGTTGGCCGAGCTGCGGGACACGGAACGCCCGCCGCTGCTCCGCGGCGACGAGATCGCGGAGACCGCGGGGGTTTCGGGCAGGCGCATCGCCGAGCTGGTCGATGCGCTGGCAGAGGAGCAGGCGGCGGGAGCCGTCACGACCAGGGAGGAGGCGGTGCGCTTTGTCCGCGGAATCGCGCTTTAGCAGGACGGCCGACCGGTACGCCGAGGAGGCGGCGCGGCGCGACTGGAGCGCCGTCGTCGAGCTGTGCCGGCCGGAGCCGCACGACGTTGCGCTGGACGTGGCAGCCGGCCCCGGATTCCTCAGCGGCGCGCTGTTGCCCCGGGTCGCCCGCGCCGTGGCGCTGGACGAGTCGCCCGAGCTGCTCGCGCACGCGCCCGAGGGCGTCGAGCGGGTGGTGGGCGACGCGCTGCACATGCCGTTCGCCGACGGCGCGTTCACGCTCATCACCTGCGTCAACTCGCTCCACCACATGCCTGAGGGCAGCGACCTGCTCGCCGAGATCGCGCGGGTGCTGGCGCCCGGCGGCCGGCTGGTGATCAAGGACTACCTGGCCGACGCCGACCCGGCCGCGGCCGAGCGGTGGGACACGATCGAGCGGCTGCGGGACGAGGGCCACGGCAGCCTGCCCCGGTGGGGAGCGACGGCCGAGCGGCTGGCCGGGCTCGGCATCGCCCTCGAGGAGGAGCGCGACTGGGAGGCGACGTGGTCGAGCGACCGCTGGATCACGATGGCCGATCCCGCCCCCGAGGCCGCGGCCCGGCTGCGCGAGCTGATCGGCGCCGACACCTTCACGCTGACCGCCTGGCAGGCGCGCTTCCGGAAGGGCGCTTAGCCCAGATAGAGCTGGCGCGCGGTGCCGGCCAGGATGTCGGCGGCCACCGCCTCGGCCTCGCGGTGGCCGAGCGCGCCGGTCGTGCACAGCTCGGCCAGGGCCACGCCCAGCGTGCGCCGGGCCTGGCGGGCGCCCAGCGCGATCTGCTCGGACAGCCCGGCGGCATCGCTGGAGGCGTGGATGCGCGACAGCGGCACCATCGAGAGCGCCGTCCGCCACACCTCCATCTGCAGCGCCCAGGCGAACGGGGGCACGCACGTGCTGACGTCGAAGTAGATGTTGGCGTGGGTCGCCGCCAGCACGGCCGCCTCGCCCGTGTACGGGTACGAGCCGTGCAGCAGCACCAGCGGCACGGCCCGGGCGTCGGGGCTGGCGTCCAGCAGCGCGCGCAGCAGCCACGGGTTGGAGCCGGGGAGGTCGAGGTCGCGGTCGCCCCAGCCGGCGTGGATCTGCACGGCCATATCGGCGTCCCGCGCGGCGCGCAGGGCGCGAGCGAAGAGGAAGTCGAGCAGGTGCTTCTCGGTCAGGAAGAGCGCCTGCGCGTCCTCGGCGGCGGCGGCGCGTGAGCGCTCGAACGCGCGCCGCGCCTCGGTCGCCGTGGCCGGTGCGGCCGCGAGCCCGCTGCGGTAGGCGAGGACGCTCTTCAGCCCCGCGTAGCCCGAGTCGCGGGCGCCGGCCAGCTCGGCGTCGTAGCGGTCGAGGAACTCGTCGAACGTGCGGCACTGCGCCGCCAGCACCCCGGCCCGATGCTCGATCCGCAGCAGCGGCGCGACCGCTATGCCGCTCGCGCCGGCCAGCTCGTCCGCCGTGAACGAGATGTCCGGCGGCGGGTAGCCCATGTCGGCGACCAGCCCGACCACGTTTTCCCGCTCGACGCACTCCGCCAGCCAGGCGGCGGGCTCGCGCGTCCGCACCGCGGCGATCACGTCCTCCTCGCGCACCGCGCAGCCGAGGTCGCCGGCCAGCTCGCGGATCGCCCAGCGGTAGGCCGCGGTGTCAGGCACCATCTCGGTGTCGTCGGGGCTGCCCTCGTACCACGGCCAGCGGTACGCGGCCAGGTCGGCCGGATGCGCCCGGTAGGGCGGGTGCATGTGCCCATCCAGAAACGGCAGGCCCGACAGGTCGATCATCTCGGGCACTAATAGACCCACCGGTAGCGTTCGAGCAGCGCCGGCTCGTCCACGGAGGCGGCCGAGCGGGCCTCGCCGCGGCGCACCGTCACGATCGCCTCGTGCAGCTCGCCGCCCAGCGCCTCGGCCAGCACGGTCGAGGCCTCCAGCGCGTCCGCGCCCTCGGTCAGGCTCTGGGGGAGCGGCGCCAGGCCCAGCCGCTCGGCGACGCGGGAGGGCTCGATCTGCACCGGCTCCGGCAGCTGGAGCCGCTGCTCGATCCCGGCCAGCCCGGCGGCGATCACGGCCCCGGCGGCCAGGTACGGGTTGGCGGAGGGGTCGAGCAGCTTGACCTCGGTGTTCGCACCGGCCGGCCGCGCGCTGCGCGAGCCGCGGATCACCCGCACCGGCGCCTCGCGGTTCTCCTCGCCCCAGCAGGCGAAGGCGCCGGTCCAGCGGTTCGGCGCCAGCCGCCGGTAGGACAGCGGGCAGGCCCCGGCCAGCCCGGCCAGGGCGGGCAGCTCGGCGACGACCCCGGCCACGAAGGCTCGGGCCTCCGGGGCGAAGCCGGGCGGCTCGTCCGCGGCCCCCATCAGATTGGCGCCGCCGCGCCACAGGCTGAAGTGCAGGTGGCAGCCGTTGCCCAGCGCCTCGGCGTTGACGAGCGGGGCGAACGACGCACGGACGCCGGTCGTGGCCCAGGCCGACCGGATCGCATGCCGCGCCGCGACGCAGTCGTCTGCGGCCGCAAGGGGATCGCCGGCGGCCACCGAGACCTCGACCTGCCCCGGCGAGTACTCCGGGTGGATCTGCACGAGGTCGACGCCGAACGCGGCCAGCCGTGTGACGATCGCTCGCAGGTAGGCGGCGGCCTCGGCGGTCGCTGCCAGGCCGTAGGCGGGCGTGCTGTGGACGGGGCTGCCGTCGGCTCGTTCGGCGTACCACTCGTGCTCGAACGCCATCCGCATGGAGAGGCCCGCGGCGTCCAGGCTCGCGACCATCCGTTGCAGGAAGGTGCGGGAGCAGATGGCCCACGGCCCGCCCTCCTGGTCGTGGAGGTCGGCCGGGGCCCAGCCCCAGCCGTCGATGCCGCCCGCCACGCGCCGCAGGTCGGGGACGAGCCGCGTGTCGCCGACGGCCTCGGTGCCGGTGGACGTCGCCATCCCGTCGTCGCCCTGGAAGACCGCGAAGGAGGTCGATGCCCCGACCCCGTTCCGCGCCGCGGCCTCCGCCTGCGAGGCGGGGATCGACTTGGCCCGGGCGATGCCCGCGTTGTCGATGAAGGACACGGCGATCAGCTCGATGCCGCGCTGGATCAGATCACGCTCCGTCACGGTCCTCCTCGGCGTCCGGCGTTGCATCCTACTAATGTGCCCGGCTTATGGACGGGGTGCTCATGATCGCCAGCGAGCGCGGCGAGATCGGCCTGCCGGAGGGGCTCGAGATCCTCCGCGCCGGCGGATCGGCGATCGACGCCGTCGAGGTGGCGGTGCGCGCGGTCGAGTCCAACCCCGACGACCACTGGGTCGGCGTCGGCGGCATCCCCAACCTGCTCGGCGTGGTCGAGCTGGACGCCTCGATCATGGACGGCGCCACCCGCGCCGCCGGAGCGGTGGGCGCGGTGCGCGGCTACGCCCACCCGATCTCGATCGCCCGCAGGGTGATGGAGCGGCTGCCCCAGCACCTGCTGCTGGTGGGGGAGGGCGCCGAGCGGTTCGCCGACGAGATGGGGTTCGAGCCCGAGCAGACGCTGACCGAGGAGGCGATGCGGATGTGGCGCGAGGAGCTCGACGAGCCCGCCTGGGAGGGCGCGGAGGGCGACGGCGAGCGCCGCTACCGGGAGGCCGCCCACGAGCTGCTGCAGCGGATGGAGCCGCCCGCCGACGGGTGGGGCACGGTCAACGTGATCGCCCGCGACCAGGCCGGGCACCTGTGCGTCGGGGTCAGCACCAGCGGCTACCCGTGGAAGTATCCGGGCCGGCTGGGCGACTCGCCGGTGATCGGCGCCGGCAACTACTGCGACGACCGCGCCGGCGCGGCAGGCTGCACGGGCCGCGGCGAGCTGGCGATGCGGGCGCTCTCGGCGCGGATGGCGGTCGAGCGGCTGGCCCGCGGCCTGTCCCCCGAGCAGGCCGCGCTGGAGACGCTGCGCGAGACGGCGGCGCTGGAGGACCACTTCCGGGCCACCCTCCAGGTGGTGGCGATGGCGCCCGACGGGTCGCACGCGGCCGCCTCCACCCGCAAGGGCGCGACCTACGGTGTGATGACAGCGGAGATGCGCGAGCCCGAGATCCTCGAGCGCGCGTGGGTTGACGTCTAACCCAGGCCGCGCGTCAGCGCGACGACGGTGACGAAGCGGCGGAACACGGCCAGCGGCTCGGCGTCCTCGATCGCGATCGTGCGCGTGCCGGTGCGCTCGACACCGCCCACCCAGGTCGCCGTCTCGGCCATGTCGGCGGAGAGCAGGCTGACCTCCAGCCGGGCGGGCAGCGCGATCGCCGGCGGCGCCATCGACGCGGCTCGCTCGACGGCGCGGCGGGCGCCCTCGCGGATCATCCGGCAGGCGACGTCGGGGTGGACGCTCTCGGCGGCGTAGCGGGTGATCGAGCGCTTCACCACGACCGCCTCGATCTCGGGCATGTGGGCGCGGGCCTCGGCCGCCGTCAGGTCGTCGCCCGTGACCAGCGCCACCGGCACGCGGTGGTGCAGCGCGACCAGCGCGTTGATGCCGCTCTCGCCGACGACCGTCCCGTTCAGCCGCACCTCGTGCACCGCAGACGGGTTGTAGGTGTGCGACAGCACCGCGTGCTCCCCGCCGACCGAGCCGTGGTACGAGATGAAGAGCGCCGCGCCGAACGAGCCGTCCAGCCCCTCCATCATGTACAGCGGCTTGTGCTTGCCGGAGAGCAGGGACGCCTCGGCGTGGAGCTCGTCGGGGGGCAGGTTGTGCATTGTGTGGTGGGCGTCGTTGACCAGGATCTCGCCCGCGCCCGCATCCACCGCGCCGTCGATCGCGGCATTCACCTCGGCCAGCAGCAGCCGCCGACCCTCCTCGTAGGCACGCTCTCCCGGGATCACCTGATCCCAGTCGGCGATGCCCGCGGTGCCCTCGATGTCGGTGGACAGGAAGACCTTCACGCGCCGATCATCGCATGCGGCACCGCGGGGCCGTGCGGTCAGGCGGCGGCGGAGCCGGTGGTGCGGTCGGCCTCGCGGTCGAGGGCGCGCAGCACCTCTGCCAGGCGCACCTCGAGGTCGTGCGGCGTGCGCACCGGATAGCCGGTCTGCCACTGGCCGCTGATCTCCGTGACGCGCACGCAGTACATCAGGGTCTGGATGTCACGACGGTCAAGCATCAGTCTTCTGGCTCGACGTTCGACGGGTGATGCCCTATCCCCTGCACGGGTGATGCCCCATCCCCGAAACCGGGCCTCGGATGGGCGAGCCGCCGTCCGGTGGGAGCCGCTATAGTCCTCGGCGCGATGGTGAAGGTGCTCGTTGCAGCCCTTGTCGGGACGGTGATCGGCGTGGCCGCGATGGTCGTCGTCATCGCCCTCGCGGGCACGGATACGACCGGTGCGTCGACCGTCGGCCTGGGGTCGCTGCCGCTCTCGACCGCGTCGCTCTCGACGCCGGCGTCCACGCCCAGCTCGACGCCCGCCTCCGGCGGCAGCTCGTCCGGCGGCGCCGGCGACGTCGCGGCCGGCAAGACCGTGTTCGACGCCAACTGCGCAAGCTGCCACTCCGCCGTGGCCGGGACGCCGTCCCCGTTCTCGGCAGCCCCCAACCTCGCCGAGATCTCCTCCACGCTCGACCAGCAGACGATCCTGAACCAGATCGCGAACGGCGGCGGCCCGATGCCCGCCGGCCTGGTCAGCGGGGCGGACGCGACCAACGCCGCCGCGTACATCCTGTCGCTCAGCGGTAGCTGACCCGCTCCCGCGATGGCCACCGCGCCGCCGACCGTCCGCACCGCCGCACACGCCCTGGTCGAGGCGCTCGAGGCGCATGGCGTCGAGATCGTCTTCGGGATCCCCGGCCAGCACGCGCTGGCGCTGTGGGACGCGCTCGACGCCTCGTCGATCCGCACCGTGGTCGTGCGTCACGAGCAGGCGGCCGCCTTCGCGGCCGTCGGCTACGCGGCCACCTCCGACCGCGTCGGCGTCTGCGTCACCAGCACCGGCCCGGGAGCGTTCAACGCGTTCGCCGGGATGGGCGAGGCCGAGGCGTCGAGCCTGCGGCTGCTGCACATCACCACGCAGGTGCCGAGCGACGCCGGCGAGCGCGGCTGGATGCACGAGACGGCCGGACAGCGCTCGGCGTTCACGGCCGTCACCCGCCACCACGTGCGGCCGATGACCCCTCGCGCACTCGCGCTGGCGGTGGACGAGGCGATGACGGCGATCGCCTCGCGGCCCGGCCCGGCGATGATCGAGGCGATGACGGGGCTGCTGCGGGAGCCGGCCGACGCCACGCCCCCGCGGGTGACGCCGGTGGCGGCTCCGGCGCCCGATCCGGCCGCGATCGCGCGCATCCGGGCGCTGCTGGACGGCGCCCGCGCGCCACTCGTCTTCGCCGGAGGCGGCTGCCGCCTGGCCGCCGACCGCGTGCAGGCGCTGGCCGAGGCGCTGGATGCGCCGGTGGTGACCAGCTTCAACGGCAAGGGCGTGGTGCCCCCCGACCACCCGCTGCACGCGGGGGCGTCCGAGGAGGAGCCCTCGATCCGGCGGCTGATCGGCGACTCGGACGTCTGCATCGCGCTGGGCACGCGCCTGGCCGAGGAGTACACCTGCCACTGGGCGGTGCCGTTCCCGGAGGCGCTGGTGCAGGTCGATCTCGACCCGGCGCGGCTGGGCCGCAACTACCCGGTGGTCGAGGGCGTGGTCGCCGACGTCGGCCTGTTCTGCGATGCGCTGCTGGCCGCCGCGCCGCCGGCCGGCGCGCGCGACGGTGCGGCCGAGGCGCGCGCGGCGGTCGCCGCCCGCCAGGCCGAGGTCGCGTCCGGCGGCTTCGAGACCGAGCGCGATCTGATGCACGAGCTGGCCGGCCTGCCCGCCGACGCGCTGGTCATCTCCGACATGACGATCCTCGGCTACTGGGGCGTGCTCTACTGGGACGCCGGCCGTCCCGGCGGGTTCCGCTACCCGATGAGCGGGGCGCTGGGATCGGCAATGCCCTCAGCGCTGGGGGCGGTGGCGGCGAACCCTGGAAGCCCGGTCGTTGTCCTGGTCGGCGACGGCGGCTTCCAGATGGGCGGCCACGAGTTGGCCACGGCCCGCCAGAACGGCCTGCACTTCGTCACGGTGCTGGTCAACGACTCGTGCTTTGGGGTGCTCAAGAACTACCAGCTCGCCGCCTACGGCCGCACCACAGCCGTCGAGCTCCAGCCGCCCGACTTCGAGGCGCTGGCGCGCGGCTACGGGGTGGAGTACCGCCGGGCGGCCGACGCGTCCGCGGTCGGTGCGCTGCTGGCCGAGGCCATCGCCGGGCTGGGCGTCAACAGCACGCTGATCGAGCTGCAGGCGGAGCTGGTGGCGCCGCCCCAGTCGGTGTGAGCACGCCGCTGGTCGTGACGGTCGCGCCGACCGGCGCCGACACGACACGTGAGCGCACGCCGCACGTCCCGCAGACGCCGGCCGAGATCGCCGCCGAGGCGGCGCTGGCCGCGGCGGCCGGGGCGAGCGTGATCCACGTCCACGTCCGCGACGACGACGGCGTGCCGACGATGGACCTGGGCCGCTACCGGGAGGCGGCGGCGGCCGTGCGCGAGGCCGCGCCCGACCTGATCCTCAACCTGACCACGGCGGGCGGCTGGGAGATGGCCGAGGCCGACCGGCTGGCCGTCGTCTCGCTGCGGCCGGACGTGTGCTCCTTTGATGCCGGCACGCTCAACTTCGGCGACGGCGTCTTCCTCAACCCGCCGCCGTTCCTGCGCGCGCTGGCCGAGGCGTGCCTGGAGCACGGGGTGCAGCCCGAGCTCGAGTGCTTCGACGTCTCGCACGTCGAGGCGTGCCTGCGGCTGGCCGAGGCGGGCCTGCTGCGCCCGCCGCTGTGGTTCCAGTTCGTGATGGGCATCCCGGGGGGGATCGGCGCGACGCCCGCAAACCTGCTGCACCTGGCCGGGCTCGTCCCGGCCGGCGCGTCGTGGTCGGCGATCGGCGTCGGCCGCTCGCAGCTGTCGATGACCACGTTGGCCATCGCCGCCGGCGGCCACGTTCGCGTCGGCATGGAGGACAACGTCATGCTCGAGCGCGGGGTGCTCGCCGAGTCGAACGCGCAGTTCGTCGAGCGCGCCGTCGCCACCGGCCGCCTGGCCGGCCGTCCGCCCGCGACGCCGGCCGAGGCGCGGTCGATCGTGCTGGACGAGGTTGCCTCCCGGCGCGCCACCTTGTAGCGTCCGGTCCGGGGTGGCAGGACGTGGACTCGACAGGAGTTCGATGGCGTCGCAGCGTCGCGGCGACGCGGAGCAGCGGCACGGCTCCGAGACGGCGGCTCTGTCCGCCGGCTTCCTGCGCGCCATCAGCGGATGCGACGACCAGCATCAGATCGCCCAGGCACTGGCCGATCACGTCCGCTCGGCGCTCGGTCTCGATGCGGCCTCCGTGCACGAGCAGGACGGCGGGCGGCTGCAGACGTGGGCCGCTGCCGGCTCGCCGACGCCGCCGTACCTGGCCCGCGTCGCGCAGGTGCTGGCGGGCCGGCCGATCGAGGCCGGGTTCGGGCACGTCGCGGAAGGCCCGCCGCGGTGGATCGTGCTCTGCGACCGTGCCCGGCCGCCCGCGGCGGCCGACCGGGAGCTCGTCGCAGCCAGCACCGCTGCCGCGTGCGTCGCGGCGGCGATGGCGCGCCGCGCCGGCCTCGACCGCACCGCCGCCCGTGCGGGGCGGACGCTGGTCGAGCTGGGACAGGCGCTCGCGCTCGAACACGGCGTCGCCAACGTCCTGCACCTGCTGACGCTCGCGGTCGCGCGCCTGATCGACGGCAACGGCGTCTCCACCTGGCAGTCGGAGCCGGACGGGCTGCGGCTGGTCGCGGCGTTCGGCCATCCGCCCCGGCGGCGGCCGCTGCCCGACACCCGTGCTGCGCGCACGCCCGCGCTCGACGAGCTGACGGCCAGCCGCCGGATCCGCATGGTCTCGCACGAGCAGCAGCCCGAGCTGGTCGGCCGCGACGGCCACGCCGTCGTCGTGCCGATCGGGGAGCGCCAGGGCAACCGCGCGGTGCTGGTGATCGACCGCTCGGCCACGCCCGACGACGCCGAGGAGGCGCTGCTGCTGGGCGTCGCCGACCAGGCGCTGCTCGCGCTCGAGAACGAGCGGCTGCTGGAGGAGCAGCGCCGGGCGCTGGAGGACGTCGTCGCCTGTCTGGGCCGGGCGCTGGCCCTGCGCCACCGGGAGACCGGCGAGCACTCCGACCGGCTGGCGGCCGACTGCGTCGCCGTCGCCTCCGTGCTCGGCATCCGCGGCGAGGAGCTGCGCGACGTCTCGTTCGCCGCGGCGCTGCACGACCTGGGCAAGATCGGCGTCCCCGAACGGGTGCTCGACAACACCGGCCCGCTGGACGCCGACGGCTGGCGGCTGATCCGCGCGCACCCCGAGCTGGGCGCGGCGATCATCGATCCGGTGGACGCCCTCCACGGCGCCGCCGAGCTGGTGCGCTGCTGCCACGAGCACTGGAACGGGTCGGGGTATCCGCGGGGCCTGGCCGGCGAGAACATCCCGCTCGGCTCGCGGGTGATCTTCGCCTGCGACGCGTACCACGCGATGTGCGAGGACCGTCCCTACCAGGCACGGCTGTCGCCCAACGAGGCACGTGGGCGGATGGGCGAGCTGTCCGGTGTGGACTTCGACCCGCGGGTGGTCGAGGTGCTGCTCGACCACCTGGCGTCGTCCCCGAACGGCGATCCCGCCAGGGGCTGAGTGGCGCGCCGTCGCGGGCGGATCTGGGACACTCTCACCCATGACGACGACCGATCTGCGCGCCGATTACTCGATGACCGCCGGCGAGGCGCTGCCCATCGCGGTGCGAGCCCGGGGCTGCCGGATCGAGACCGCCGACGGGACGTCGGTACTCGACGCCTGCGGCGGCGCGATGGTGATGCTGCTGGGGCACAGCCATCCCCGCGTGGTCGAGGCGCTGCGCCGGCAGAGCGGCGAGCTCAACTTCACTTACCGCTTCTCGTTCCGCAACGAGCCGATGCTGGAGCTGGCCGACCGCATCCGGCGGGTCGCACCGGGTGAGCTCGAATGGTGCTTCTTCAACTCGTCCGGGTCGGAGGCGAACGAGTCGGCGATGCACCTCGCCGTGCTCTACTGGGAGCTGCTGGGCAAGCCGGCCAAGACCGAGTTCCTGTCCCGGGTCACCTCGTACCACGGCTCGACGCTGGGCGCGCTCTCGCTGTCCGGCTCGCGCTGGCGGGCGCCGTTCGAGACGCTGCTGCACAAGTACGCGGCCGTGCCGAACAGCGACACGGCCGAGGAGGGCGCGGCGCAGCTCGAGGCCGCCATCCTCTCGCGCGGGGCGGATCACGTGGCGGCGTTCGTCGTCGAGCCGGTGACCGGCTCCTCCGGCGCGGCGGTCGCGCTGCCCGAGGGCTATCTGGCCGCGGTGCGCGAGGTGTGCGACCGCCACGACGTGCTGCTGGTCGCCGACGAGATCATCACCGGCTTCGGCCGCACCGGCCGCTGGTTCGGGGTCGAGCACGACGGCGCGCTGCCGGACGTGATCACCTTCGGCAAGGGCATCGGCGGCGGTGTGGTGCCGCTCTCCGGCATGGTGGCGACGCGGGCGATCCGCGAGGTGGTGGGCGACGGCGCCGAACGGCTTCTCCTACGGCCACACGTTCTCGGGCTACCCGCTCGGCTGTGCGGTCGGGTGCGCCGTGATCGACACCATCGAGGAGGAGGGCCTGGTCGAGCGGTCGGCGTCCGCCGGCGCGCGGCTGCGCCGCGATCTGGAGGCGATCGCCGCCCGGCACGCGATGGTGGCCGACGTGCGCGGCCGCGGGCTGCTCCAGGGCCTCGAGCTGCGGCACCCGGAGACCGGCGAGCGGTTCGCCGAGTCCGAGCGCGTGTCGGGCCGCGTCACCCGGGCGGCGCGGGAGCGCGGGCTGATGATCTACGCCTGCCCGACGCCGGTGGTGAACCGGCACATGGATGCCGTCATGCTGGCGCCGCCGCTGATCATCTCCGACGCCGAGATCGACGAGGCGCTGGAGAAGCTCGACGCGGCTCTGGGCGCAGTCGAGACCACCCTCGCCTGACGCGGCGACGTCGCCACGCTTCCGGCACACATCCGCTACGCCACGCCGCTGATCCGTGCCACGTCGGCTGCGCGACGCTTGTTGCCGAAACAGGCGACGATGTCTGACCCTCGTCGGGTGGTCGTGACGCTCCTGGCGCAGATCCGGCACACGTCGCCGCCGGTAGACTGACCGTGTGAGCGTGGTCGTGCTGACGTGCGTGATCTGCCTGCACCTGCCGGGCGCCGCGCTGCTGGTCTGGCTCTACCGCTCGATGGCCGACGAGGAGCACGGCGGCGGCGGCGGAGGCGGCTGGCGGTGGCGCGCCGCCCCCGGCGCACCGCGGCGCCCCCACGGCGGCACCGAGCGCAGCGACCGCGCGCCGCGTCCGCGCGGAGCGGCGCGGTGCTGACCGAGCCGCCGCTCCGGCCCGGGCCGAGCGACGAGGAGCTCCAGGCGGCGCTGCGCGAGGCGGCCGACTGGGTCGCCGGCTACCTGCGCACCGTCGGCGAACGGCCCGTCCTCTCCTCAGCCGAGCCCGGCGCGCTGCTGGCCGCCCTGCCCGAGACCGCGCCCGACCGAGGGCGAGCCGCTGGAGGCGATCCTGGCCGACCTCGACCGCCTGATCCTGCCCGGCATCACGCACTGGAACCATCCCGCCTTCTTCGCCTACTTCGGCATCACCGGCAGCGGCCCCGGCATCGTCGGCGAGCTGATCGCCGCCGCGCTCAACGTCAACGCGATGCTCTGGCGCACCTCGCCCGCCGCGACCGAGCTGGAGCAGCGCACCCTGGCCTGGGTGCTCGACCTGCTCGGCCTCCCCGCCGGCTGGTTCGGCCAGATCACCGACACCGCGTCCAGCTCCACGCTGTGGGCGCTGGCCGCCGCCCGCGAGGCCGCCGGGCTCGACATCCGCCGCCGCGGCATGGCCGGCCGCGCAGACCTGCCGCCGCTGCGCGTCTACACCTCGGCCGAGGCCCACTCGTCGGTCGAGAAGGCCGCCATCACGCTCGGCTTCGGCCAGGAGGGCGTGACGAAGATCGCGGTGGACGACGCCTACCGGATGCGGCCCGACCTGCTGACCGAGGCGATCGAGGCCGACCTCGCGGCCGGCGTGCGGCCGATCGCCGTCGTCCCCACCGTCGGCACCACATCGACCACCTCGGTCGATCCCGTGCCCGAGATCGCCGACATCGCCGCCCGCCACGGGTTGTGGATGCACGTGGACGCAGCGTACGGCGGCGCGGCCGGCGTCCTGCCCGACGGCCGGGCGCTGCTGGCCGGGTGCGAGCGGGCCGACTCGCTCGTCTTCAACCCCCACAAGTGGCTGCTGACGCCGGTCGACTGCAGCCTGCTCTACACCGCCCGGCCGGACGCCCTGCGCGACGCCTTCTCGGTGGTGCCGTTCTACCTGACCAGCTCCGAGAGCGACGTCGTCAACCTGATGGACTACGGCGTCGCCCTGGGCCGCCGCTTCCGCGCCCTCAAGCTGTGGTTCGTGCTTCGCGCGTACGGCGCCGCCGGCCTGGCCGAGGTGATCGGCGGCCACGTCGAGCTGGCCCGCGCGCTGGCGTCCTGGGTGGACGCCGAGCCCGGCTGGGAGCGGCTGGCGCCGGTGCCGTTCTCGACCGTGTGCTTTCGCCGCCACCCCGACGGCGTGGACGACGAGGCCGAGCTCGACCGGATCAACGAGCGGGTCGTCGAGCGGGTCAACACCGGCGGCACGGCCTTCGTGTCGCACACCAAGGTGGGCGGGCGCTACGCCGTGCGCGTCGCGATCGGCAACGGGGCGACCGGCGAGGAGCACGTGCGGCGCCTGTGGGACGCCCTTCGCTCGGACTGATCAGGCGGTGCTGGGCAGGCCGTTCGGGCCGAGCACGACCGCGACGCCTGCGGTCGCCGTCGGAGTGACGCCCTCCACCGACGAGATCGGCAGCGGCCGCGCCAGTCCCATCTTGTGCGCCACGATGCCGGCCTGCCGCGCGAACCCCGGGGCGTAAACGACGATCGTGTTGGGGATCGAGGTGGTGCCTGCGTCTGCCGTCTGGCCGGTCTTCCACCCGGCCGTCTGCAGCGTCTGCGCCGCCGCGGCCGCCGCGCCGGAGCCGCCGTAGCCGTTCAGGATGTCCACCGTGATCGCGTTCCAGGCGGGCGCCTTGCCGGTCTTACCGCTGCTCTTCGTGCTGCCGGTGTTCGACTTCGTGGTGGGCGGTGGTCTGTGGCTGCGTCTGGGCGGTCGTGGTCGTGGTCGAGCCGCCGCCGGCGCTGGAGAACGCCCAGATCAGGCCCAGCAGGGCCACGGCGAGCCCGGCCACGGCCAGCAGACGGGCGTTCGAGGGCCGCGACCGCGGCCGTTTCGCGGGAATTCCCTGCGATTCCAGCCTGCGGGCAAACCAGTCCTCGAGGTGGCCGTCGTCTTCGGGCGGCTCGTCGCCGGACAGGCGCTCGCCGCTCTCTCTGGTCTCAACACGTGCCATCCCTGCGTCCGAACGATACCCCAGACGGCGTTTTGCCTGCATCCCACCGTTTACCATGCGCCGCGATGGCTCTGGCGGGGATCGACGAGTGGGTGACCGGCGGACGCGCCGACGCGGTGGCCGCGGCGGTGGTCGGGCCGGGCGGAAGGATCCTCGAGCGGCGGCTCGCGGGCGGCGCGCGCGACGGCTCCCTGTTCGCGCTGGCCTCGCTGACCAAGCCGGCTGTGGCGCTGGCGGCGCTGGTGGCGGTCGAGGAGGGAGCGCTCGAGCTGGATGCGCCCGTTGCGGAGCACCTGCCGGCCTACGGCGACGCCACGCGGTCGCAGATCACGCTCCGCCACCTGCTCGCCCACGCATCCGGGCTGCCCGAGTCCGCGCGGGGCATCAGGCCCATCGACGTGCAGCCGGTCGAGCCGCCCGGCACCCATCGGATCTACTCCAACGAGGGCTTCCACCTGGTCGGGATGCTGCTGGCCGAGTCCACCGGCATGTCCCACCAGGAGTACGTGACCGAGGCGGTGCTGCGGCCGCTCGGCCTCGACGCTCACCTGCCGCTGCCGCCGCGGATGGCCGACCGCGCCCTGGTGGTGCGCGACCCCGGCCTCTCGTCGCCGGGCGTGCCCCTGTTCAACGCCCCCGAGTGGCGGAGCAGAGGCAGCGCCGCCGGCGGCATGTTCGCGACGCTGGACGCCGTCGCCGCCCTCGCCGGCCTGCTGCTGGACGGCTGCGCGCCGCTGCTCAGCGCCGAGACGGGCGCGGAGCTGGCCGCCGTCCAGTTCCCCGGCATCCCCGGCGGGCTGCTCAGCTTCCCCAAGCTGCACTGCCCGGACTGGGGCCTGGGCCTGAACGTGCGCGGCTCGGGCGGCCTGCACTGGGCGGGCGACGCCGTCTCGCCGGCGACGCTCTCGCACTTCGGCGCCAGCGGCACGCTGATCTGGGCCGATCCCGCCCGGCGGGTGGGACTCGCCTGCCTCGCCGCCCGCGGCACCTACTCGGGCTGGATGCTCCAGCCGGGCGGCTGGCCCGACCTGTCCGCGGCCGTCGTCGAGGAGCACGGTGCACCGGGCTGACTGGCGCCATTGCCCCCGCTGCGGCGCGCCGCTCGAGCGGCGCCGGGCCGAGGGCGAGGGCGCGGACGTCCTGCACTGCCCGGCCTGCGGCCTGCGTCATCTACGACAACCCCGCGCCGACCGCGAGCGCGCTGGTCGTGCGGGACGGGCGCGTGCTGCTCGCCCGTCGCGCGCGGCCCCCGCAGCAGGGGCTGTGGGACACCCCCGGCGGCTTCGTCGAGCCGGGCGAGCTGCCCGAGGACGCCGTCGTCCGCGAGCTGCGGGAGGAGACCGGCCTCGAGGTGGAGCCGGTGCGGCTGATCGGGTTCTTCCTCGACCGCTACGGCGACGACGGCGTCTCCACGCTCAACATCCACTACGAGGCGCGGGTGCTGGGCGGCGAGGAGTCCCCGGCCGACGACGTCAGCGAGCTGGGCTGGTTCCCGCTCGACGCGATCCCCGACGCACGAGATCGCCTTTCCCAACGGCCGCGAGGCGATCGCGGCGCTGCGGGATTTGCGAGAAGACGTAAAGCCGTAACCACCTTCGGTCGATTACCTATCCATCGGCTCTCTTTGTGCGTCAGGTGACGAGCAAGGGGAGATGGCTTCATCCGGGTGACCCCCCCGGAAGGGACAAGACGATGGACGAGCTGCAGGAACGGCACGTGGAGATCGACGAGCGGTGGCTTGCGGAGTGGTTCGAGTTCGGCTTCGCCGAGCTGGGCTGCTATCTGGCCAAGTACGCCGCCTTCGACGACTACTGCCACCGACACGAGCTTGACTAGTGCTTTGGCGACCGGGTGCCTGACCCGGCCCAACCGCTCCGCCCGCCGCTGAGGCTCCCGGCGGGCGCCCGCAGACGCGCCGCGTAGAATCCTCGGCGTGCCCGGATTTGCGCCCGTCGACAAGCAGCCCGACCACGTCGCGCTGGAGCATCGCGTGCTCGAGCGCTGGGCGGAGCGAGCGCACGTTCGAGCGGCTGCGCGACGCCAACCGCGGCGCCGAGCGCCGCTTCTCGTTCATCGACGGCCCGATCACGGCCAACAACCCGATGGGCGTCCACCACGCCTGGGGCCGCACCCTCAAGGACCTCTGGCAGCGCTACCACGCGATGCTGGGCGAGGACCAGCGCTACCAGAACGGCTTCGACTGCCAGGGCCTGTGGGTCGAGGTCGAGGTCGAGAAGTCGCTGGGGCTGAACTCGAAGCCCGAGATCGAGGAGTACGGCCTCGACCGGTTCGCGCGCGCCTGCCGCGACCGCGTCGCGAAGTACGCCGGCGTGCAGGTGGAGCAGTCGCGGCGCCTGGGCCAGTGGATGGACTGGGAGCGCAGCTACTTCACGATGACGGACACGAACATCAGCTACATCTGGGGCTTCCTCCAGACCTGCCACGAGCGCGACTGGCTGTACAAGGGCCACCGCTCGATGCCGTGGTGCCCGCGCTGCGGCACGTCGCTCTCCCAGCACGAGCTGATCGACAGCTACAAGGACATCACCCACCCGTCGCTGTTCGTGCGGCTGCCGCTGCGCGGCCGCGACCACGAGTACCTGGTGGTGTGGACGACGACGCCCTGGACGCTGCCCGCCAACGTCGCCGCGGCGGTGCAGCCGGAGGCCGAGTACTCGCGGGTGGAGACCGCCTCGGGCGTCGCCTACGTCGCCACGGCGCGGCTCGATCACGTCCCGTTCAAGGGCCGCACGCTGGGCACGGTGACGGGCGCGGAGCTGGTCGGGATGACCTACGACGGGCCGTTCGACGACCTGGCCGCGCAGGAGGGCGTCGAGCACCGGGTCGTGGCCTGGGACGAGGTCTCGATGGAGGAGGGCACCGGCATCGTCCACATCGCCCCCGGCTGCGGCGCCGAGGACTTCGAGCTGGGCACCCGCGAGGGTCTGGCGACGATCGTGCCGGTGGACGAGTCGGGCGTCTTCTACGACGGCTTCGGCTGGCTGCACGGCCGCCACACCGGCGACGCGGCGCAGCAGATCGTCGAGGAGCTGGGGCAGCGCGCGCGCCTGGTGGACGCCGGTGAGCTGACCCACCGCTACCCCGTCTGCTGGCGCTGCGGCACCGAGCTGATCTACCGGCTGGTCGACGAGTGGTTCATCCGCTGCGACGAGCTTCGCGAGCCCATGATCGAGGCGGCCCGCGAGGTGGAGTGGATGCCCGAGCAGTACGGCAAGCGGATGGAGGACTGGCTGCGGAACATGGGCGACTGGTGCATCTCCCGCAAGCGCTACTGGGGCCTGCCGCTGCCGTTCTACTTCTGCGAGGACGGCCACATGACCGTGATCGGGTCGCGCGACGAGCTGGAGCAGCGCGCGCTGCGCGGGCTGGAGGCGGTCGAGGAGCTGCACCGGCCGTGGATCGACGAGGTCGTGATCGGCTGCGCCGAGTGCGGCGCCGAGGCCCGCCGGCTGCCGGACGTCGGCGACTGCTGGCTGGACGCCGGCATCGTGCCATTCGCGACCATGGGCTGGAACAGCCCCCAGCACGTCGAGCGCGGCTACTCGACCGGGGCGGGGGAGGGGCTGACGATCGCCGACCTGCCGTCGCACGAGGAGTGGGAGCTGTGGTTCCCGGCCGACTGGGTGTCGGAGATGCGCGAGCAGATCCGGCTCTGGTTCTACTCGATGCTGTTCATGAGCGTTGCCCTGGTCGGCCGGTCGCCCTACCGCCGGGTGTTGTCCCACGAGAAGGTGAACGACGAGACAGGGCGGCCCATGCACAAGTCGTGGGGCAACGCGATCTGGTTCGACGACGCCGTCGAGACGATGGGCGCCGACGTTATGCGCTGGATGTATGCCTCGCAGACACCGTCCCAGAACCTGAGCTTCGGATATGGGCCGGCCAAGCAGGTCGAGCGGCGGCTGCTGACGCTCTGGAACACCTACTCGTTCCTCGTCACCTACGCCCGCATCGACGGCTTCCAGCCCGACTACGAGACCACCCTCACCGGCCCGCCGCCCGAGGGGCTGCGGCCGCTCGACCGCTGGCTGCTGGCGCGCACGCAGGCGCTGGTGGCCGAGTGCCGCGACGCGCTCGACCGCTACGACTCGCCGCGGCTGGTGCGGGCCGTCGAGGCGCACGTGGACGACCTCTCCAACTGGTACGTGCGGCTCTCCCGCGGCCGGTTCTGGAAGAACGCGGACGACGCCGACAAGGCCGCCGCCTACGCCACGCTCTGGTACGCGCTGACCCAGCTGCTGCGCTGCATCGCCCCGGTGATGCCCTTCCTCTCCGATGAGATCTGGCAGAACCTCGTCCGCGCGGTCTGCCCGGACGCCCCGGACAGCGTCCACCTGGCCGGCTACCCGTCGCCGCACCCGATGCTGGCCGACGAGGTCGTGCTGGAGGAGATGGAGAGCGTCCGGTCGGTGGTCGAGCTGGGCCGGCAGGCCCGGTCGGCGTCCGGCATCAAGCACCGCCAGCCGCTGGCCGAGCTGCTCGTCGCCAGCGACGACCCGGCGCGGCGCGCACGGGTCGAGGTGCACCACGACCTGGTGGCCGAGGAGCTCTCGGTCAAGCGGGTGCGGCTGACCGACTCGCGGGAGGCGTTCGCCGAGGTCGAGGTGATGCCGCTGCTGAAGACGCTCGGCCCCAAGTACGGGCGCGACCTGGGCATGATCCGGGGGCTGCTCCGCGAGGGCGACTTCCGGCTGGCCGACGGCCGGGTCGAGGTCGGCGACTGGGTGCTCGAGCCCGGCGAGTTCGAGCTGCGCACGCGGGCCCGCGAAGGGTTCTCGGTGCTCGACGGCGACGGCTTCGCGGTGGCCCTGGACACGGCGATCACGCCCGAGCTCGCGCTGGAGGGCGTCGCCCGCGACCTGATCCGCCAGATCAACGGGATGCGCGCAGATGCCGGCCTCGAGCTGACCGACCGGATCGCCGTCACTTATCCGTCCAGCGACGGCGAGGTCACACGGGCCTTCGAGCAGCACGGACAGTGGATCGCGGCGGAGACGCTCGCCGTCGCGCTCGAGGCCGGCGCCGAGCTCGGGATCGTCCGCGCCTGATGCGGCTCCTCGTCCTCGGCGGCACGACGTTCCTCGGCAAGCACGCCGTCGAGGCGGCGCTCGCGCGCGAGCACACGGTGACGCTGTTCAACCGCGGCCGGTCGCACCCGGAGCGATTTGCCGAGTGCGAGCGGCTGACCGGCGATCGCGACGGCGGCCTGGACGCGCTGGCCGGCCGCGAGTGGGACGCCGTGCTCGACACCAGCGGCTACGTGCCGCGCATCGTCGCGGCCTCGGCACAGCTGCTGGCCCCGGCCGTCGGCAGCTACCTCTTCGTCAGCAGCGTCTCGGTCTACGACGGTGCCGGCAAGGAGGCGCTCGACGAATCCACCCCCGTTGCCACGATCGACGACGAGTCCGTCGAGGAGATCACCGAGGAGAGCTACGGGCCGCTCAAGGCGCTCTGCGAGCAGGCGGTGCGCGATGCGCTGCCGGAGGGCGCAATCATCGTCCGGCCCGGGCTGATCGTCGGCCCCGACGACCCCACCGACCGGTTCGCCTACTGGCCCGTGCGGCTCGCCGCCGGCGGCGACGTGCTCGCCCCGGAGCCGCGCTCCCAGCCGTGCCAGGTGATCGACGTGCGCGACCTCTCGGCGTGGATGCTCGACCTGATCGAGCGCGGCGAGCCGTGCACGCTGAACGGCGTGGGGCCGGACCGCCCGCGCACGCTGGCCGAGACGATCGAGACCTGCGCCGCGGCGGTGGACGGCGGCGCCCGGCTCGAGTGGGTGGACGGCGGTTTCCTGATCGAGCGGGGCGTGGAGCCCTGGTCGGAGCTGCCGCTCTGGACCGGCGACGACCTCGCCGAGGCCTGGATCGACCGCGTCGACCCGGCGCCGGCCGCGGCGGCGGGCCTGCGCTTCCGGCCGCTCGAGCAGACGGCGGAGGACACGCTGCGCTGGCACGTCGATGCCGGCCGCGACTCGGCGTTCGCGTTGAGCCGCGAGCGCGAGGCCGAGCTGCTGGCGGCCTGGCGGCAGCGGTAGGGCGGGCGTGCCCGGGGAGGACTCGGCCCCCGAGCTGCTGACGGCGCTGCTGGAGCACGCCCGCACGCTGCTCCGTGCCGACCACGCCATCTTCTCCGAGTGGGACGAGGAGGCGGGCACCGTCACGCTGCTCGCGGCCAGCGGCGTGCTCGAGGTGCCCGAGGTGGTCGAGGTGGGGCGCGGCTACCCGCTGTCCGACTACGTCGAGGACGGCGACGACCCGGTGCGGATGGCCGTGCCGCTCGAGCCGGTCTTCCGCCGCGCCGACGACCCGTCATTCCGTGAGCCGTCGCAGGCGTACATGCGGCGGCTGGGAGTCGCGTCCGAGGTGTTCGTGCAGGTGCCGTCGCGGCCGCACTCGCGCTGGGAGATGGAGGTGTTCTTCCTCGATCCGGCGGTGGAGCTCGACCGGGACGGAATGGCGACCGTGCGCGACCTGGGACGGCTCGCGTCGTCGGTGATCGAGAGCGAGAAGCGGGCGTCGGCGCTGCGGCTGTCCGAGGAGCGGTACCGGACGCTGAACGAGCAGCTGCCGGCGATCGTCTACGTCTCCGACCCCGAGCTCGGCTCGACGATCCCGAACCCCGACGGGATCCGCCGCCTGCTCGGCTACGAGCCGGGGAAGTGGTCGTCCAATCCCCGGCAGTTCTGGGCGGATGTGCTGCACCCCGACGACCGCGACAGGGTGCTGAGCTGGGCGGCGGACATGGACCCGACACCGCCGTTCACGATCGAGTACCGGCTGCTCAAGGCCGACGGCACGATGATCTGGGTGCGCGACGCCGCCGTGCCGGTCTTCCGCGACGACGGCAACCTGGACTTCTGGCAGGGGCTGATCGTGGACATCACCAGCCTCGTCGAAGCCGATCAGGCGATGCGGGCGTCCGAGCTCCGCTACCGGACGCTCGTGCAGCAGCTGCCGGCCTGGGTGTACGAGATCGGCGCGGACAACGCGGCCACCCTGCACAACCCCGGTGCCTTCCCGAACGTCGTGCGAATGGACGAGTGGAGCGACGACGCGTTCGGGGCCTGGCGGGACGCGGTGCACCCGGCTGATCGCGAGCGCGTGCTGGCTGACTGGGAGCGCTGCCGCGCGTCCGGCGGCGCATGGCTGAGCGAGTACCGCCTGCTCGGGCGCGACGGCTCTGTGCTCTGGGTGCGCGATTCCGGCGTGCCCGTTGTCTCGGCCGAGACCGGCGAGGTGGTGTGGCACGGGCTGATCTTCGACGTCACCGACCTGGTGGAATCGGCCGACGCGGTGCGGGCCGCCGAGGCCCGGTACCGCAACCTGGTCGAACAGATCCCGCTCGTCACCTACATCGACAACCCCGACGGTCTCGGCATGTACGTCAGCCCGCAGATCGAGGAGCTGCTGGAGATTCCGGTCGAGGAGTGGGTGGGCACCTACACCGTCTGGCTGGAGCGGATCCATCCCGACGATCGCGACCGCGCCGACTGGGAGTTCCGGCGGATGCTGGACGGCGGCGACGCGTTCGACCTCGAGTACCGCGTCGTCCTGCGGGACGGCTCGGTGCGGTGGATGCACGACCAGGGTCGCCGGCTGACGGAGCCGGAGGCGCTGGCCGGCTACATCCAGGGCGTCATCTTCGACATCACCGACCGCCGCCGCCTGGAGGAGGCGACCGAGCAGCGGGCGCGCCGCCAGCGGGTGCTGGCCGAGCTGGGCCTGCGCGCGCTGGCCGGCGCCGACCGCGACGAGCTGATGGCCGACGCCGCCGAGGCCGCCGTCGAGGTGCTGGGGATGTGGGGCGGCGGGATCCTCGAGCTGCGCGGCGACGACCTGGTGATGGTCGCGGCTGCGGGGCACGCTGCGCCCGGGATCGGGACGCGCGTCGGCGCGGGGGCGGCGACCGCCGCCGGCTACACGCTGCTGACCGACGCGCCCGTGGTCAGCAACGACCTGGCGACCGAGGCCCGCTTCGCCCTGCTCGACCAGGCCCGGAGCGCCGGCGTCACCGGCGTCCTCTCGGTCAAGATCGCCGGCAGCCCGAGCCCTCACGGCGCTCTCCAGGTGTACCGCACGGACGGCCGCCCGTTCGGCGATGACGAGAGCGACTTCCTCCAGTCGGTGGCGAATGTGCTGGCGGCGGCGGTCGAGCGCGACCGGGCGCAGGTCGCGCTGGCGCTGAGCGAGGCGAGCCGCCAGCACGTGCTGGCGGAGCTGCTGCGGTCGGCCGACGCGGAGCGCGCCCGGATCGCGACGGAGCTGCACGACGACACGATCCAGGTGATGACCGCGGCCCTGTTCGCGCTCGACCGGCAGGACGGTGCCCGGCGCCGCGGGGACGACGCGGCCGCGGCGGACGCCGCCCGGGTCGTCCGCAGCTCGCTGGCGGATGCGGTGGAGCGGACGCGGCGCCTGACGTTCGAGCTGCGGCCGCCGCTGCTCCAGGCGCGGGGGCTGCAGGCGGCGGTGTCGGAGCTGCTGGACGAGACGTCGCGCTCGGGCGAGCTCGCTGCCACGCTGGACGCGACGGTCGGCCGGCATTCGGCCGAGGTCGAGTCGCTGTGCTATCGCACCGTGCAGGAGCTGGTCAGCAACGCCCGCCGCCACTCGCGCGCGTCGCACCTGCACGCCACGCTGGTCGAGACGGACGGCGAGCTGCGCGTCGAGGTGTCCGACGACGGCGTCGGGTTCGCGGTCGACCGGGCGCTCGACCGCAGCACGATGCGGCTGCACCTCGGGCTGGACAGCGCCGCCGAGCGCGTGCGGCTGGCCGGCGGTACGTTCGCCATCGAGTCAACGGCAGGCTCGGGCACGGTCGTGCGGTTCACGCTGCCGCTGCAGCTCGCCCAGGACTGAGCCGTCACGCCTCGCTGGCGTCCTGCACAACGAACCGTCACGAGACTCCGGATCGACTGTGATCGGGGCCCGGCACCGTGCCAGACCCCGTGCCAGACCCCGGTCACGGACGGCTGACGAGCAGGCGGTAGCCGAGGTCGATCTCGTCGAGGTCGAGCAGGTCGGCGTTCCGCTCGCGCCAGCGTCCGGTGCGGAGGTCGTCGCCCAGCTCGGCGACGGCGCGGTCGACGGCCGCCCCCAGCTGGGCGAGGTTGGAGGCGCCGGCGCGCACCCGCGGGTCGAGGTAGGCCTCCGGCCGGCGCCAGTAGGCGCAGAAGAAGCCGTCCTCGCAGTCGTGCGGGACGGGCACGACGCTGACCTCGGCGCCGCCCATCCACTCGCGCACCCGGCCGATCGGCGGCATCCGCGCCCCGTCGAACGCGACGCTCTCGGGGAGGTAGTCGCGGACGAGCCAGAAGCGGTCGGCGAAGTCGGGATCCCAGGTGAACACGACCAGGCGCCGGGCGACCCGGCGCATCTCGCGGAAGCCCGCGGCCTGGTCGCTCCAGTGGTGGGTCGTCAGCGAGGCGAGCGCGGCGTCGCACGCGCCGTCGGGCAGCGGGATGCGCTCGGCCGTCGCCTGGGCGGCGGGCGCGCTTCCCGGCGGCCGCTGGGCGATCATCGCCGCGGACGGCTCGACGGCCAGGATCGTCGCCGGCGGCTCGTACGACCCGGCGCCGGCTCCGACGTTGACCACCGTCGCCGCGTCTCCCAGCGCGTCCCAGATCTGCCGCTGGATGCGCGGATCGGCGCGGCGGGTGGTCGCGTACGTCCTGCCGATCTGGTCGTACACGGGGGCGGGACGGTCGCTCACGGCCGGCCGCCGCTAGGCGGTCGCGCGGCGCAGGGCGATCGGCAGCGAGAAGTGGACGTCCTCGTCCACCAGCTCGTGCGAGGCGACGTCGGTCACGCCGAGGTCGCGGAAGTACGAGATGACCCGCTCGACCAGCCACTCGGGCGCCGACGCGCCCGAGGTGATGCCGACCGTCTCGACGCCCTCCAGCCAGGCCGGCGTCGATATCGGTCTGGTCGTCGATCAGGTGGGCGCTCACGCCCATCTCGCGGGTGACGTCCACCAGCCGGTTCGAGTTCGACGAGTTCTGCGAGCCGATCACGAGCACCAGGTCGACCTCGCGGGCGAGCTGCTTGACGGCGTTCTGCCGGTTCTGCGTGGCGTAGCAGATGTCGTCCTTCTTCGGCCCGACGATGGCCGGGTACCGGCTGCGCAGGGCGGCGATGATCTCGACCGTCTCGTCCACCGACAGCGTCGTCTGCGTGATGAACGCGACGCGCTCGGGGTCCGCGATCTCGAGGCGGTCGATCTCGGCGACGGAGCCGATCAGCTGGATCGACTCGGGCGCCTCGCCCATCGTGCCGACCACCTCCTCGTGCCCCTCGTGGCCGACCAGGACGATCGTGTACCCGTCCGCGGCGTAGCGCTTGGCCTCGGTGTGCACCTTGGTGACCAGCGGGCAGGTCGCGTCGATCACCTGGAGCTTGCGCTTGCGGGCGTTGGCGTACACCTCGGGGGCGACGCCGTGTGCGGAGAGGACGACGACCGCGCCCTCGGGCACCTCGGTCTCGCTGTCCACGAACACCGCGCCGCGATCGGACAGGTCGCGCACGACGTGGCCGTTGTGGACGATCTCCTTGCGGACGTAGACCGGCGCGCCGAAGTGGTCGAGCGCCCGCTCGACCGTGTCCACGGCGCGATCGACGCCGGCGCAGTAGCCTCGCGGCGACGCCAGCAGGAGCTTGGTCGGGGCCATGCCCCTCATGGTATCCGCCAGCGGGTTAGCGGTGGCCCCAGTCGGCCGTCCACATGACGACGTCCGACCGTCCGTCGAAGCGGCCCACGGCCCGTCCCACTCCGATCCACTGGAACGAGCGGGAGAGCAGCACCGCGCGGTGCTCGGGGCTTCGCATCCACATCGTCAGCACCGGCCACACGCCGCCCATGCGGCCCGCGCCCCAGGCCAGCGTCTCGCCGGCCGACCAGGCGCCGTAGTGGATGAACCCGGAGCGGACGATGCGCGTGTACAGCGTCGTGCCTCCCGGCGAGGTGTGGGAGAAGTAGCCGCGGTGCAGCATGTCCATCGTGTGGCCCTCGGCAGCCTGCCCCAGGCCGCGTGCCAGGTGGACGGCAGGCAGGTGGTAGCGGGCGCGGGTGCTGTTGATCGCCCAGATCATCTGCCACCGGTAGGGCGGCGGCGTGGACGCCTCGGCGGCGGAGGCCGCGACGGAGAGCGAGAGGACGAGGGCGGCGAACGTGGCTGCGAGGATGCGAATCTTCATACCCGCGATCATCGGCCGCGCATGCGAGGGTTTTCGAAAGGATTTCGTAAGGAGTCATGTCAGCCGTGCGGCTCGCCGCCCACAAGGCTCTCTGCGACAAGGATCCCGGCCAGCACCAGCCCTGCACCGGCCAGCTGGGTGGTCGTCAGCGACTCATCCAGCCAGGCCCAGGCGATCAGCCCGCCGGAAACGGGCTCCCACGTCGAGAGCAGCGTCACACGGGCCGCCGGGAGCGCGTGCAGCGCGGTGACGAGCATCGCGAAGGGCACCAGCGTGCCCAGCACGATCACCCCGGCGACCAGCACGCCCAGCGGCAGGTGGATCTGCTCGAGCCTCCCGCCCAGCGAGACGCGGTCGTCCATCAGCCCCCAGGGGAAGCTCCACCACGGCGAGACGATCGCCCAGAACAGGCTGCTGATCCCGAATCCGATGCAGATCGTGGCCACCGGCGGGCGGCGCGGGATGCCCCGCTCGGTGACGATGATGTAGAAGGCGTAGGCGCATGCCGCCAGCAGCGCGTAGACCAGCCCGGCCGTCGACAGCGACCCGCCGCCGGAGAACACGTCAACCATCAGCGCCAGCCCCGCCAGCACCAGCGCGATCGCCACCCACAGGCTCGCGCCCAGCCGCCGTTTCAGCACCAGCCAGGCGTACAGCGCGACCAGCACCGGCGCGAGGTACTCGATCAGCACGGCGATGCCGATCGGCAGCACGGTCAGCGCCTCCAGGTAGAGCAGCTGCACCGCCACCAGGCCGACCAGGCCGAGCGCGATCAGCAGCGGCCACTCGCGCCGCTCGACCCGCAGCGTCTGCGGCCGCGTGGCCAGGAGCACGGCCAGCAGGCCGAGGAACGCGCCCAGCGCCCGCGCCTCGGTCAGCTCCGCGCTGCTCATGCCGTGCTCCAGAACGACCTTCGAGACGACGCCGTTCAGCCCCCACAGCGTGGTGGCGACCGCGACCAGCAGGTAGGCCCGCGAGCGGCTCACGGTCGGGGACTATCGCGGAGCGGCGGGCGCCGCGGGGCGGTCAGCCGCCGGTGACGTCGCGGCGCAGGAAGACCAGGTAGGCGGCCGCCAGCGCGGGGAGGGCGTAGGCGCCGCTCACCCACAGCCCGCGCACGATCGGCTCCCAGTCCGTCGGCACGCGGAAGAAGCCCTGCCAGGCCTGCAGCTGGGTGCTGAGCAGGTACGGGTCGAGGCCGCCCAGACCGGGGAGGATGCCGATCAGCTGCATCAGCAGGGCGAACATCAGCGTGCCCACCACGGCGGCGGCGCTGTTGCGCGTCACGGCCGACAGGCACAGGCCGATGCAGGCGATGGCCAGCATCGGTACCAGGTAGACGAGGAAGCTGGCGCCGACCAGCGCCAGCCCGCGCTGGGCCGAGACCGGCGCGCCGGAGAGGTCGACCAGCGGATTGAACCCGGACTGGAGGCTGCCGGCGATCACCGCCATCGCGCCCATCAGCGCGAGCGCCACGGCGGCGTACGTGCCCGCGGCGAGCGCCTTGCCGGCGAACACCTGGCCGCGGTCGAGCGAGCGGGTGAGGATCGTCTTCAGCGTGCCGTTGTGATCCTCGGCGGCGATGATGTCGCCCGCCACCAGCGCGGTGATCAGCGGGAACAGCCAGATCGAGCCGAACAGCAGCAGCACCAGCGGGATGGCCAGGCCGGACTCGTGCACGTAGCGACCGAAGGCCACATCGTTGGGCGAGTCGCTGCGAAAGTGCAGCGCGGTGACGAACAGCACCGGCACGGCCAGCGCAGCGCCGAGGCCGAGGTACGTGCGCTTCTGCGCGACCAGCTTGCGCAGCTCCCAGCGGTACACGGTGAGCACGCCGGGCCGGCTCACGCCACCTGCTCCACGACCGGCTCGGGCAGGGGCTCGGGCGCGGCCTCGGTGAGCTGGAGGAAGAGCTGCTCGAGCGACGCCCGCGACGGCGTCAGCTCGAGGATGCCGATGCCGGAGCGGCCCAGCTCCACCGTCAGCCGTTCGACCGCCTCGTCGCCGCCGTCCAGCCAGAGGTCGCCGTCGCTGCCGGCGGAGGCTTCGACGCCCATCCGCTCGGCCACCGCGGCCGCCTCGGCCGGGCGGCGCGTGCGCAGCCGGTGCGACGGGCCGTGCACGGCGAGCAGCTCGTCCAGGCTGCCCTCGTAGAGGATCCGGCCCAGGCGGATGATCGCGACGCGGTTGCAGAGCTCCTCGACCTCGGCCATCAGGTGGCTCGAGAGCAGCACGGTCAGCCCCTCGCCGGCCAGCCGCCGCACCAGCTCGCGCATGTCGCGCATCCCCGCCGGGTCGAGGCCGGTGGTCGGCTCGTCCAGGATCAGCAGCCGGGGCCGGCGCAGCAGCGCGGCGGCGATGCCGAGCCGCTGCTTCATGCCGTGGGAGTAGCCGCCCACCCGGTCGCCGGCGCGGTCGGTCAGGTCGACCGTGTCCAGCGCCTCGCCGATGCGGCCGGTCGCGCCGTCGCCGTCGAACGCCGCGCACAGCTCGAGGTTCTTGCGGGCGGTCAGGTAGGGGTAGAAACGGGGCGCCTCGACGAACCCGGCGACGCCGTCCAGAGCGCGGGCACCCTCCACGTGCGGGTCGCGGCCGAACAGCCGGGCGGTGCCCGCCGTGGGCGTGATCAGACCCAGCATCATCCGCAGCGACGTTGTCTTGCCGGCCCCGTTCGGGCCCAGGTAGCCGTACACGTCGCCGGGGCGGACGGTGATGTCCACCCCGGCGACGGCGGTTCGCTCGCCGTAGCGCTTGACGAGGCCGAGGGCCTCGATCGGCGTCTCGCTCATGCGATCGCGCGAGCGGCGGCCTCGGCGGCCACCGGCGGCACCGAGCCGATCACGGTGTAGGTGACGCCCCCGTGCGAGAAGCGCAGGACGGTGCCCAGCGCGGTCGCCAGCTCGTTACCCGATGCACCGTCGATCGAGATCTTCGGCAGGACGGCCAGCGCCGCGGAGTCGCTCCCGGCACCCGCCTGCTCGAGGACGGCGACCGCACCCAGCCCGCGCCCGTAGACGACCAGCGCGGCGGCCGAGCCGTCATGCTGGATCAGGCGCACGCTCTGGCGGGGCAGCCCGACCAGCGTCTTCGGTGCATGCAGCGTGAACGGCAGGCGTCCGGCGGCGGCGGTGCCGTTGAGCACCTTGATGCCGTGGCCGTCATGCCCCAGCGCCGCCGTGGGCAGGTGCACCGTGACGGTCTTGGTGGCCGACGTGGTCGGGACGCGCAGGTCGCTGCTGGCGACCGGGCCGTAGTGGATCTCGGTCGCGGTCAGGGCCAGCACCGGCGAGGAGTCCCCGCGGCTGTACACGGCCACCTTCAGCGGCACGCCGTGGTTCGCGTCCCAGGCCAGCTGCACGGCGCCGAGCAGGCCACCGTCGTGGCGCGGCGAGACGCGCACCGAGTACGCGGGCTGGCCGGCGATGTTGGTCGGGGTGGCGCCGGACAGGTTGGCCTCCGAGGCGAGGCGCGTCAGCGCCGTCTGGATACCGGCCATCGGGGCCTTCCCGTCGCTCTTGCCGGTGTCGGTGCCGGCGGCATCGTGGTGCGCGCTCGCCGGGAGCCGGTAGATCGTGTTGCGCGAGGCGTCGTAGACGGCCAGGCCGTCAGGCGAGCCCATGATCTGCGTATCGCCGACGGCGGACTGGAGCTCGAGCCGGAACCGGCCGTCGCTCGTGACCCAGATGCGTCCGGTGGCCCCGTTCAGGAGCGCGGATCCGGCCGCTCCGGGCACGCCGGTGGGCAGCAGATGGTTGGTGAAGGCGATCCGGGCGGTGATGCCGGCGGGCCGCTTGGCGTCCAGCGCGCGCGAGACGGCCGATGCGAGGCTGCGTTCGGGCGGCTTGTTGTTCGATCCCCGCGCGAAGGCCATCCCCGCGACGGCCACCGTGGCCACGAGGACGCCGACGAGGGCGAGAAGCTTCACGGTCGAGATGCGGCGAAACAGGTTCATCAGGGTCCTTCCGTTGCTGCCTGCCTCACAGTGTGCATCGGCGGCTCTGAGAGATCCGTGAGAGCCGGCAGGCGGATGGCGAAACGCGGGCCGTCGATCTCGAGGCTTCCGCCGTGGCGCTCGGCCGTGGCCCGCACCAGTGCCAGGCCCAGCCCGGAGCCGTCGCGGCCGGCGCTGTTCGGCCCGCGCCAGAAGCGCGTGCTCGCCTGCTCGACGGACACGCCCGGCAGCCCCTCGCCGGCGTCGGTGACGGCCACCACGACGTGGCCGCCGGTGCGCCGCGCGTCCAGCTCGACCGGCGCGTCCGGCGGGCCGTAGAGGCGGGCGTTCTCGACCAGGTTGGCCACCGCCCGCTCGATCGCGTCGCCGTCGCCGGCCACGACCAGGCCGTCTTCGACCCCGACGACGAGTCCGGGCTCGCCCTCCAGCCGGCGGACGAGCTCGGTCACCGAGACGGCCGCCGCGGGCGGAGCGGCGGCGTCCTCACGGGCCAGCACCAGCAGGCGGTCGGTCAGCGCCGACAGGCGCGCGACGTCGGCCTGGAGATCGTCCAGCGCCTGCGGGTCGGCGCCGTGGCGGGCCAGGTAGTCGGCGTTGCCGCGGAGCGCCGTCAGCGGGGTGCGCAGCTCGTGCGAGGCATCGGCCAGGAACCGGCGCTCGGCGTCGCGGGCATGCTCCAGCGCCGAGAGCATGCCGTTCAGGGCGGCGGCGAGCTGGGCCACCTCGGTGCCGCTGCCGGACGCGCTGACCCGCTGCGAGGGGTCGGCGGCGCGGCCGATCGAGCGCGCATCCGACGTCAACCGTTCGAGCGGCAGCAGCGCCCGCCGCGTCGCCAGCAGCACCAGCGGCACGGCGATGGCGGCGGCGCCCAGGCCGGCCAGCAGCGAGAGCTGCCGCAGCCGCTCCAGCGTGTCGTCCACCTGGGCCGTGGTGCTGGCGACGATCACCGCGCCGCCCGCGGCCGGCCCGCCGCCCACGTCGGCGAGCGGCGCGACGTACATGCGGATCTGCTCGTCGCCCAGGCCGCCGTCGGCGAAGCCCGACCGGCCGTGGTCGATCGCCGCCCGCACCTGCGGGTCGGCTGGCAGCACGCGCGCGCCCAGCGCCAGCGACCGTGCCACGATGCGGCCGTCCCGGTCAACCACCTCGACGTCCAGGCCACCGGTCGCGGGGGTCGCGTCCAGGCTGCCGGTCGACTCCAGCAGCGAGGGGGCGGAGGCGCTCAGCACGGCGACGTCGGTGGCCCGGTGGCGCAGCGTCGAGTCGAGCTGCTGGCGCAGCTCGCGGGCCAGCAGCAGCTGCACGCCGACGGCCAGCAGGGCGACGGCGAGCAGGATCGCGAGCGCCGCCGTCAGCGCCACCCGGGTGCGGAGCTTCCAGCGGCTCATCGCCCCAGGCGGAAGCCGACGCCGCGCACCGTCTGGATCGGCGACGGCTCGCCCAGCTTCGTGCGCAGGTAGGCGACGTAGCGGTCGACGGTGTTGGTCGTGGGCCGGCGGGTGTCCCCCCAGACGGCGTCGAGCGCCTCGTCACGGCTGACGACACGCCCGGCGCGGCGAACGAGCAGGGCCAGCAGCTCGGCCTCGCGGCCCGTCAGCTCGATCTCGGCGTCACCCCGCCGGGCGGTGCGGGCGGACGGATCGACGGTGATATCGCCATGGGAGACGACGCCGTCGGCGCGGCCGCGGCGGAGCAGGGCGCGGAGCCGCGCCATCAGCTCGTCCGCCGCGAACGGCTTGACCAGGTAGTCGTCCGCTCCGGCGTCCAGCCCGGCGACGCGATCGGCGACCGTGTCGCGCGCCGTCAGCAGCAGGATGGGCAGCGCATCGCCCTTGCCGCGCAGACGGCGCGCAACCGCCATGCCGTCCACGCCGGGCATGACCACGTCCAGCACGACCGCGTCCGGCGCCCACGACTCCACCTGCGCCAGCGCCGCGCCGCCGTCGCCGGCCGTGGCGGTCTCGTAGCCCTCGGCGCGGAGCGTCCGCTCCAGCATGCGGACGATCGCGCGGTCGTCATCGACGATCAGGATGCGCTGTGCCATGCCCGCCAGTATGCCGCGGAGGCGTTGGCGGCCGCTATCCGCTGTCGGGAAGGAGGTCCACCAGATCCTCGGCGAAGTGCTCGCGATCCTCGGCGTCGGCGATCTCCGCGCCGCACTCGGCGGCGAGTGCGGCCTCGGCCGCCGCCTCGTCGCCGCGGCCCAGCACGCGCAGGGCGCGCGCCATCGCCTCGTGCGCGTAGGCGAGGTCGAAGTCGCCGATCTCGTTGTCCCGGCAGCCCTGGAGGCAGAGCCGGGCGTGGAAGAGCGCGGGCTCGCCGCGCCCCAGCGCGCTGTACACGCGCGAGATCTGCCACTCGCCGCGGACGTGGTTTTCGGCCGTCCCGATCTCGCCCCAGTGGTGGCGGCTGGCGTGGGCGGCGTGCACCATCGCGACGTCCTGCTCCGGCGTGCGGTCGGGCGTCTCGAGCAGGCCCCAAACCTCGTTGAAGAGGCCGGCGGCGAGCGCGCGGCGGGTCGCCGGGTCGATCTCCGGTGCGCTCGTCCGGGCCATGGCCGTACCGTAACGCGCCTCACGGGCGACGGCAGGGCGGGCGAGGCTACGATCCGCGGCCATGCCCGACCTGGCGACATCGTTCCCGCACACCGCCTTCGGTGAGCTCGACCTGCTGGACTGGAAGCGGCGCGTGTTCGCGGCCTACGCCGACGTCCGCGCGTCGTCCGACCGCGAGGAGGCGTGGCACCGGTGGCGGCGCGTTCGCGACGAGCTGTTCGCCGGGCACCCCCAGTCGCCGCTGGCGGCCGGCGCACGCGCCGGCTTCGCGGGCGTGCGCTACGCGGACTACCGCCACGAGATGGCCGTGGAGGCAACGCTGGCGGGCGCGGACGGCGCGGTGCGCGAGATCGCGACCAGCACCGGCCAGGTGATTCGCTTCCGCCACTTCGCGGATGCGCGCTTCCCGCTGGTCGGCGCGGAGCGGTCGCTGCCCGTGTACTGGCTGGAGGGCTACGGCGGCGGCGTGTTCGTGCCGTTCGCGGACGGCACCAACGGCCGGACGACCTACGGCGGCGGCCGCTACCTGCTGGACACGGTGAAGGGCGCCGACCTGGGCTTGACGGACGGCGGCCTCGTGCTCGACTTCAACTTCGCCTACAACCCGTCCTGCGCGTACGAACCGCACTGGACGTGCCCGCTGCCGCCGCCCGAGAGCCGCCTCGCGTGCGACGTTCAGGCAGGCGAGCTCGACCCGCTGGCCGACCGCTCGGCGTAGTCCACGCGGGCGAAGGGCCAGTCGGCCGCCAGCCAGTCGGCGACCGCGTCGTGCAGCGGCGCGTCGAGCTCGGCGCGCGCGGCGGTGACCCACGAGTGCACGTCGGCGTCGGCGTCGCCCTTGCGGTCGGGGTAGATGTAGACGCAGCCGATGACGTCGTCGTCGGCCGGGTCGAGCACGGTGTAGGTGAAGCCGGTGCGCTGCTCGAAATCGCGGGCGTGGCCGACCAGGTCGGCGTGGTTCTCCTCGGCGGTCATCTCGTGCGGCCACTTGCTGGTCTCCCAGCCCGGCGTCGCGTGGATGTGCTCCATCGACGACGCCCACGCGGCATGGTCGCGCTCGTTGTGCTCCGGGCCCAGCGGCGTCAGCACGAACGCGTCGGTGGTCAGCCCCTGCGGCGGGACGAAGTCGTCGGGGACGAAGGACGGCGTGCTCATCGAGCGGAGCCTACCGGTGTCCGGCACCGCACCGGGCACCGACTCCGGCACCACCTCCGGCACGGTGCCAGAGTCGGTGCCGGAGGTCCTCAAAGAGTTCGCAGCGCCGCGCGGGAGACGGCACACCGTGGCACAGGATCGTGACGGGTGGCCGCTCTGGTCGGCTTGACAGTCAGCCGGTGCGGCGCTCCCACATCTCGAGGTGGCCGAGGTCGCGGTAGCCCAGCCGGGCGTAGACGCCGGCTCCGGCGCTCGTCGCCACCAGCGAGGTGGTGGTGCAACCGCGGCTCACGCCCTCACGCACCAGCCGCCGCACCAGCAGCCCCGCCAGCCCGTGGCCGCGGTGCTCGGGCAGCGTTGCGACGCAGGTGATGTGGCAGTCGTCCTCCACCTCGTGGGCGAGCGCGCAGGCCACAGGCTCGCCGCTGGCGAGGACGACCGCCGCGTGCAGGCCGTCGAGCGAGCACAGCGTCCGGGCGAAGCTTCCCGGATAGCCGTAGACGGCATCGTTCAGCGCCGCCGCCATCGCGGCGGTCGGCTCGGCGGCCAGCTCGAGCTCGCCGATCGGCCCCTCGGCGACCGCCTCGGCGGTCCCCGCCATCAGCCGCGGCTCGCCATCGAGCGTGTGCCCGCGCCGCGCCAGCTCCACGGCCGAGCGCTCGTCGTCCGGGTCGACGAAGGCCGTCCAGCCGTCCACCTCCGCGCCGGCGTAGAACGCCTCGATCTCGTCGTAGCGCTCGGCGACGGCGCCGAAGGCGGCGTTGAAGAGCGGCCGCTCGGGCGCGGCCGGCGTCGCGATCGCGAGCGTGCCGGTCGCGGTCAGGACGCGCCCGCCCGGCGATCCCGAGCACAGCGCCAGGAAGGACGACACGTTGCTCTGGACTGCCCGGTGTGCGAGGTCGTTCACGGGGCGCCGATCGTATCCGAGCCGCCGCCTCGCGCATCCCCCCGGCGATCGCTGTGGTTCACTTCGCAGGTGCCACGGGCGCGCGCTAGGGCGCGAATCGTTGAGGCGGGGAGCCGGGTCGGACGCGTGCTCGCGATGTCGGCCGACCGCTACTTCGCCGACCGCTGCCCGCAGCAGGCCGCCGGCATCGCCTACCGGGTGCTGTTCTCGATCGTGCCGCTGGCGATCGTGCTGGTCTCCGTCTTCGGTGTCATCCTGGGCAACGATGCGGTGCACGACGCCGTAGTGGACGCCATCGCCGGCGCGCTGCCGTCGACCGCCGCCCACAAGGACGACGTCGCCGATGCGATCGACTCGATCGCGGCGCCGTCCGGCCTGGTCGGGCTGATCACGCTGTTCGTGTTTGCCTGGGCGGCGACGGGAATGATGACCGCGCTCCGCATCGGCCTCGACGTCGCCACCCACGCCAAGCGGTCGCGGCCGATGGCGCGCGGGAAGCTGGTCGACCTGGCGCTGGTGGTCGGCGTCGCCGTGCTCGTCCTGTCCACCGTCGCGCTGACCGTGCTCGACCGGCTCGCCCAGCACGGCCTGCGGCGGATCGAGTCCGCGCTCGGCCTGCACGGCGGGGCGTTGGGCGTGTGGATGCCGCGCATCGCCGCCCTGGTCGTGTCCGCGCTGATCGTGACGCTGATCTACCGGTTCGTGCCCAGCCGCCGGCTGAGCCTGGCCGATGCGATCGCCGGGGCCGTCGTCACCTCGATCCTGCTGCTCATCATCTCGCTCGCCTCGAGCCGGATCTACGCCAGCGCCACGCGCCTCAGCATCGTCTACGGCTCCCTCACGGCGGCGCTCGTCTTCCTCTACTCGGTCTACCTCTACGCGTCGGCGCTGCTGTTCGGCGGCGAGGTGGCGGCGGCGTGGTCGGCGCCGGCCGAGGAGGGCGGCGATCCGCTGCGCGTGCAGGTGCGCCGGGCCGTGCGCGGGCTCTTCACCAGCAATCCGCCGGCCGGCGGGCGGTAGGGCCGGCCGGTCGTGCGGGCTCGGTGCGACAATCGCCGCGTGCTCGGGAGGCTGACCTGCCTGCTCGTCGTCGCCGCGGCGCTGCTGCTCGCGGCGGCCCAGTCCGCGGCGGCCGACACGGCGGACGAGGCGGCGCTGGCCGCGCGCTTCGCGCCCGTCGTCCGCCTGGTGAACCACCCCGAGCAGTGTGGCGTGGGCGATCCGTACGTGCCGACCGACGTCGACCTGCTCTTCGACAACCCGACCGTCGCGCTGCGCGGCCCGTGGGCGCAGGACAACCTGGTCAAGGTCGCGCCGGCGGCGAGCGACCTCGACGCCGGCCTCTACGAGTACCACCTCGACTTCCCCGGCGACGCGCTCAACCCGGGCTGCGACTACCTGAACTGGTCGCGGCGGCTCAACCAGGGCCGCGCGCCGACGGTCTACGCCCACGTCGCCACCGATCCCGCCTACCCCGGCCAGCTCTCGCTCCAGTATTGGATGTTCTACGTGTTCAACGACTGGAACAACCTCCACGAGGGCGACTGGGAGATGATCCAGCTGAACTTCCACGCCGCCAGCGCCGCGCAGGCGCTGACCGAGCACCCCGAGGAGGTCGGCTACAGCCAGCACGAGGGCGCCGAGCGGGCGAGCTGGGGCGACGAGAAGCTCCAGATCGTCGGCGGCACCCACCCCGTCGTGTATCCGGCGGACGGCTCGCACGCGGGCTTCTACGACCAGGCGCTCTACCTGGGGTCGTCCGGCTCGCAGGGGGTCGGCTGCGACGACACGCGCGGCGCCGATCTGGTGGTGAACCCGGCCGTGGTGACGATCCCCAGCGACCCGGCCGCAGCCCGCGCGGCGGATCCCTGGATCGCGTTCGAGGGGCGCTGGGGCGAGCTCCAGCCGGCGTTCTTCAACGGCCCGACCGGCCCCAACCTGAAGACGCAGTGGACCGAGCCGATCCGCTGGTCGCAGGAGGACTGGCGCGACCGCAGCTACGCGGTGCCGACGGGCGGTGCCCTGGGCACGCGGACGACCGACTTCTTCTGCGGCGCGATGGCCCACGGCTCGCGGCTGCTGTGGCGGGTCGTGGACAACCCGGGGCCGACCATCCTCGCCGTCCTGGCCGCGCTGCTCGTGGTCGTCCTCGCGCTGCGGCGCGCGACCTGGCGGCCGTCGGCGCCGCTCCGCCTGGCACGGCGGCGGGCCTGGGGCCAGGTGATCACCAGCGCCGCCCGCATGTACGCGGCGCGGTGGCGGCTGTTCCTGGGCATCGGCGTGCTGTTCCTGCCGATCTCGGTCGTCATCACCGCTCTCCAGGCGGGCGTGCTGAGCGCCGCGACCATCCTCGGCGTCGAGAACGAGGGGCAGGCCGCGGGGCTGTTCGCACTGCTGGCATTCGCGATCGGGGCCGCTCTGACAGTGCTCGGGTTCACCCTCGTGCAGGCGGCGGCCGCCGATGCGCTGGTCGAGATCGACGCCGGCAGGCCGATCGGCCCGGTCACGGCCTACCGGCTGGCGCTGGCGCGGGCCGGGCGGCTACTGGGATCGATCGCGATCGCCGCGGTGGTGGTCGTGCTGCTGAGCTCGTTCATCGTGCTGCTGCCGGTCGCGGCGTACCTGGTGGTGCGCTGGGCGCTGCTGGCGCCGGTGGCCGCGCTGGAGGGTCTGGGGGCGGTGCCGGCGCTCCGGCGCAGTGGCCGCCTGGTGCGCGGCCAGTGGCTGAAGGTGGCGTCGCTGACGATCGTCAGCGGCGGTGCCGTGCTCATCGCCGGCCCGCTGATCGGCACCGCGCTGATCCTGCTGACCGACCTGCCCTTCTGGCTGCTGAACGCGATCGCCGGGATCGTCTACATGCTGACGATGCCCTTCGTCGCGCTGACGACCGCCTACGTGTACTTCGATGCCAGGATCGCCGACGCGCGCCGACCGGCCGACGAGCCGGACGAGCTTCCCGCCGAGATCGAGCTGTCACCGGGGTAGCAACCACGACCATGGAGGATGCAAATGAGCGTGTCAGACGGATTCCCGCGGCGACTGGTCGGTAAGGTCGGCTTGGTCACCGGCGCCGGCGGTGCGATCGGCCGCGAGAGCGCGCTGCGGCTCGCCCGTGAGGGAGCGTCGGTGGGAGTCGCCGACGTCCGGCTCGCGGCGGCGCAGGAGACGGTGTCGCTGCTGGAGGCCGAGGGCCACGACGCGCTCGCCCTCGAGTGCGACGTCCGCGACGAGGCGAGCGTCGGGCGCATGGTCGAGGCGTGCATCGAGCGGTTCGGCCGCATCGACCTGCTGCACAACAATGCCGGCGTGCTGATCCCCGGCACCGCGCTGACGCAGCGGCTCGAGGACTGGGACCTGCACTTCGCCGTGAACGTCAGGGGCGTGCTGCTCGTCTCACGCGCCGTCATCCCGCACATGCAGCGCCAGGGGGGAGGCGGGATCGTCAACACGGGATCGACCGCCTCGCTGGTGGGCGAGCCCAACTGCGTTTCCTACGACGCCACCAAGGGCGCGGTGCTCCAGCTCACGCGGCAGATGGCGATCGACTTCGCCAAGGACGGGATCCGGGTCAACTGCGTCTGCCCGGGGTGGATCGACACCGGGTTCAACGACCCGATCTTCGACGACGCGGGGATGTCGGCGCAGGAGATCGACGCCGCCGTCAAGCAGGCGATCCCGCTGAACCGTCAGGGTGTGGCCGCCGATGTGGCGCCCTCGGTCGCCTTTCTCTTCTCGGACGATGCGTCGTACATCACCGGGACGTCGCTCGTGATCGACGGAGGCTTCGTGGCGCAGTAGGGCTTGCGCTCAGTCTCCGCTGCCGGGCGCCGCGAGCGGCACGGGCGTCAGCCGCGTGTTCCGCGGGAGCAGCCGTTCCAGAGCGGGCGCAGAGAGGCCGGCCAGAACACAGACGCCCCCCGTGAACACCCAGAGCAAGGTCGGCGAACGGCCGAGCATGAACCCGCCGAACGCTGGTCCCAGCCCGAATCCGGCACTCCACGAGAACGCCGAGACCGCCATGTACCTGCCCATCAGCCGATGGTCGGCAAGATCGGCGACCAGCGGCGCCTGCACGGTGCCGTGCAGGCATTCGCCGATTCCCAGCACCGCGCCGTCGAGGGCGAACAGCGCCGCCGCGGTCGCACCCGAGGCGATCCCGCCGATGACGGGGACGACCAGCCAGCACGCGCCCCAGACGAACCCCACCATCGCCTGGGTGCGCATCCGTCGCCGACCGCGCTGGCTGTGCGCGATCGGCAGTTGGAGGAGGACGATCAACAGCGTGTTGGCCGCGAACACCGAGCTGATGCCGATCTCGCTGACACCGGCGTGGTTGTGCATGTAGGCGGGCAGGACATCGATCTGGGCGAGCCCGAAGGTGATCAGGATCATGTTCAGCCCGACCACCGCCAGGAACGCCCGGTGGCGGAGGACGGTGGCGAAGCTGCCGGGAAGCTCACGCTCGGCGGCAGCCGTTGGCTCGGTGCCCGGATCCGGCACGCGCGACAGCACGAACATGTAGCCGACGAAGGTGGCGGCGTCGCCCAGAAAGAGCCAGGTGAAGGTGGCCGGGTCGGAGGTGCTGGCGATCAGACCGGCGACCAGTCCGCCGAGGCCGATGCCGAGGTTCATCATCATGCGCTGGAACGCGTACACGGCCGGGCGTTCCTCCGCCGACGAGAGCCTCGCCAGCAGGGTCGACTGCGCCGGCCAGAAGCCGCCGTTGCCGATCCCGGCCAGTGCCGCGCACAGGAAGCCCTGCCAGGGGTGGTGCACCAGCGCGTAGCCGCCGAACCCGGCGGCCAGGAAGCCCAGCGAGACCCGCAGCACGATGCGGCCGCCGAAGCGGTCGACGAGCGGTCCGAACGCGGGTCCCGCAGCGAGGCTGACGACGCTGCTCGTGCCCACGATCAGGCCGGCCAGCGCCAGCGAGATGCCACGCACGTTGTGCAGGTAGATGAGCAGGAACGGCAGCACGAGGCCGTTCCCGAACGAGTTCAGCAGGCCGCCCAGCTGCAACATCCGCACCGGCCGGGGAATCCCCGGATTGAGGCTGCGGACGTAAACGGCGAATCGACGCACTGCGCTCAAGGATAGGTGGAGGCCGGACGAGGCCCCGTAGGGCCGGGAGTGACGACGGGCTCCGTCAGACGAGGAGCGGGCGAAGGGAATCGAACCCTCGTCAGAAGCTTGGAAGGCTCCCGCACTACCATTGTGCTACGCCCGCAGTACCGGCTGGATGCTAGATCATGCGGTGCAGATGGAGTCGGTGATCGCCTCGGTCAGCTCGGCTGCCGTCCGCCGCAGGCGCTGGTGCGTCGCCGGCTGGGTGGTGCTGCTGCTGATCGCGCTGCCGTTCTCTGGCAGGGCGCAGGGGGTGCTTTCGGCGGGCGGGTTCGACGTGCCCGGGTCGCAGTCCACGCATGTGCTCGACTACCTCAACTCCAAGCGCGGCGGCGCCTACGCCTTCACATTCCTGGTGGACGCCCCGACGGCGGCGCGGGCCCAGGCCCGGATCGCGCAGGTGCGCGCGGCGGTGGGCCGCGAGTACCCGCAGATCCACCTGCGTGCCGTTCCCGAGGCGGCGCCCGACGGCCGCACGATCGCGATCGTCGGCTACTCGCCGGTGACGCAGAACGAGTCGCTCAAGCTCGCCCGCAGGCTGAAGGGCTCCGTCCAGGTCGAGGACGGCGCGGTGCGCACGTTCGTGCTGGGCGCCTCCTCCAACTACGAGACCTTCCAGCGCATCACCGAGGGCGACCTCCAGCGGGCGGAGGAGCTCTCCTCGCCGGTGATCCTGATCGTCCTGCTGGTGCTGTTCGGCGCCCTGGTCGCCGCCCTGCTCCCGGCCCTGCTCGGGCTCTTCTCGGTGGTGATCACGTTCGCGGCGGTGTACGCCGTGGCGTCCCACACCGAGGTGTCGGTCTACGCGACCACCATGGTGACGATGATCGGGATCGGCGTCGCCGTGGACTACTCGATGTTCGTGCTCGCCCGGTTCCGCGAGGAGCTTGACGCCGGGGCGGGGGTCGAGGGGGCCGTGGCGGGCTCGATGCGGACGTCCGGGGTCGCGGTCGTCTTCTCGGGGCTGACGGTGATCGTCTCGCTGGCGTCGATCTGGATCGTGCCGGTGCGGGCGGTGCAGTCGATGGCGCTGGCGGCGATCATGGTGGTCGCGGTCGCGCTGGCGGCGACGGTGACGCTGCTGCCGGCCCTGCTCGCGATCCTGGGCGGACGCGTCAACGCGGGCAGGATCGGCCGTGGCCGGGCGCGGGTGGGGCCGTCGCCGTTCTGGGCGCGGTGGGCCGCCCGCGTCATGCGCCGGCCGAAGCTCTCCTTCGCCGCGGCGTCGCTGCTGCTGCTGGCACTGACGATCCCGGCGCTCTCGCTCCACACCGAGAACCGCGCGCTCGAGCAGCTTCCCCGCTCGACCGATGTCCGGGTCGGCAACGCGATCCTGACCAGCCGCATCACCGGGCCGGGCCAGGGCCGTGACGGCGCGGTGGACGTGCTGCTGCGCCCGGCCGGAGCCGACGCCGACCGGCTGGCCGCGCGGCTGCGGACGTCGATCGCACAGGATCCGCTGATCGCGGCCGCGGCGATCGAGCGACGTGGACGGCGGGCTGCTCGTCACCGGTCAGCTGCGGGTCGACCCGGAATCGGGCCAGGCTGTGGACGAGTTGGTGCCGCGGGTGCGGGCGCTGGTCGCCCGTGAGGCGGCCGGCGTGCCGGTGCAGGCCGACGTGGACGGCGTCTCGGCCTTCAACCACGACCTCAACGAGGAGGTCGGCGGTGACCTGTGGAAGGTGATGGTGCTGGTGCTCGGCCTGTCGTATCTGGTGCTGCTGGTGCTGCTGCGGTCGGTGCTGTTGCCGCTCAAGGCAGTGATCATGAACCTGCTCTCGATCGGCGCGGCGTACGGCGTGATCGTGATGGTGTTCCAGTGGGGCTGGCTGGACTTCACCGGCTACCACTCGCTCGGGCACATCAACACGCTGAACCCGGCGCTGATGCTGGCCATCACGTTCGGCCTGGCGATGGACTACGAGGTGTTCCTGCTGTCGCGCATCCGCGAGCGGTACGTCGTTCACGGTGACAACACGCGCGCGGTCTCGGAGGGGCTGGCCGGCAGCGCCCGGATCATCACGTCGGCGGCGCTGATCATGACCACGGTGTTCGCCAGCTTCGCGCTGACCGGGGTGCCCGCGATCAAGGAGATCGGGCTCGGCCTGGCGGTCGCGATCGCGATCGACGCCACCGTCACCCGGCTGGTGCTGGTGCCGGCGACGATGTGCCTGCTGGGCGACTGGAACTGGTGGCTGCCCGGCTGGCTCGACCGCACGCTGCCGCACGTGGCCTACGAGCGGCCCGTGTCCGTCCGACCCGCCTGACATGCTTCTTCGTCCGGCTCCGTTCGGTGCCGTGACAGGAGGGAGGCGAGATGGACATGGTGCTGGTTCTGGTTGTGGGCGGCGTGATCGGCGTGCTGGCCACGCTCGCCGCGCTGCGCCCGCGCATGGTCTCCCTCCAGCGCGACCTGGCCGAGGAGCGGAGCGGGTCGGACGAGCGGATGGCGCGGCTGCTGAAGGCGAGCGGCGACCACCTCCTCCAGCTCGCGAACGAGACGCTGGGCCGCCAGCAGGTCGAGGCCCGGGGCGACCTGGAGCGGCGCGAGAAGGCCGTTGCCGAGATGGTGCGCCCGCTGACCGAGTCGCTCTCCCGCGTCGATGCCCGCCTCGAGCGGATCGACCGCGACCGCGTGCAGACGTCGAGCGCGCTGCAGCAGCAGCTGCGGACGATGGTCGAGTCCCAGGACCGCCTGCGCGGCGAGACCGGCGCGCTCGTGGCCGCGCTGCGCAAGCCGCAGACGCGGGGCCGCTGGGGCGAGATGCAGCTGCGCAACGTGGTCGAGATGGCCGGCATGGTCGCCTACTCCGACTTCACCGAGCAGACCACGGTGCACGGCGACGACCGCACGCTGCGCCCCGACCTGATCGTCCGCCTGCCCGGCGGCAAGCACGTCGTGGTGGACGCGAAGGCGCCGCTCCAGGCGTTCCTCGACGCCTACGAGGCGAACGATGAGGCAGCCCGGCAGGCCCATCTGCGGTCCCACGCCCGGCTGCTGCGCGACCACGTCCGCAAGCTGGCCGCCAAGAGCTACTGGTCGCAGTTCGACGATGCGCCTGACTTCGTGCTGCTCTTCCTGCCCGGCGAGCACTTCCTGAACGCCGCGCTCGAGGTCGATCCCGGCCTGATCGAGCTGGGCGTCGAGCAGCAGGTGCTGATCGCGACGCCGACCACGCTGATCGCCCTCCTGCGGGCCGTGCACTACGGCTGGCAGCAGGAGAAGGTGGCCGAGAACGCTCGCGAGATCTCGGCCCTGGGCCGCGACCTCTACAATCGCCTGGGCACCGTGGCCGACCACGTCTCGTCGCTGGGGCGCAAGCTGAGCGGCGCGGTGGACTCCTACAACAAGGCGGTCGGCTCGCTGGAGACGCGGGTGCTGGTCAGCGCCCGCCGCTTCGCCGACCACGGCGCGGTCGGCCCCGGCGCGGAGATCGCGGAGCTGGAGCCGGTCGACAAGCAGGTGCGGGCGCTGCAGGCGCCGGAGCTGGTCGAGGTCGTCTCGGCCGCGCGCGACGACGCGGCGTAGCGTCCGCGGCTCAGCGGTGCAGCGCGGCCAGCTCGAGCCAGGCGCCGAGGCGGGTGGTGGCGGCGTCGTAGAGGCTGCCGCCGGCCAGGCCGAGCTGCGTCACGGCGTGGACGAAGCCGCGCACCTCCCAGCGCGTGGTCGCCGCGGCGGCGCCGCCGATCAGGTGCACCGGGATCGTCGGGTCGCCCGTCTCGCGCCAGATGATGCGCGCGTTGGCGAGGCTGTACCAGTACGCGTTCATCTCGCCGCTGACCCGGTTCGTGTAGTAGCCCATGGGCAGGAAGATGTCGTAGATCGACGCGATGGCGGTGTACGGGAATCCCGGCCAGTACGTCGGTGAGAGCTCCATGCCGCGCGGCGCCGGGATGATCGCGCCCAGCGGGTAGCCGGCCGGGGCCCAGCGCCGCAGCGCCTGCGAGACCGACAGCAGCCGCGCGTTCCGCAGGCTGACCGGCGTGATGACCGGCGACTCGATGTCCAGCGCGAACGCGTCGAACGACTGGCCGAGCGGCGTCCGGAACCTGATCGCGCCCAGCGCGCGCCGGTAGTCCACGCCCGGGTTCCGCAGGTCGGGCAGGTACCAGCCCACGACGCGCATGCCGCGCCGGTGCGCGCTCTGGATCAGCCCCGCCACCTGCGTCGGGCGGACGAGCGGCACCGCCTGGGAGCTGTTGCCGGTCTCCACGTAGATCGTGTTCACGCCGCGCGCCTTGAGCGCGGCCGCGGTCTGGTCGGGCGTCGCCATCAGCTTGCCGTCGTAGATGTCGATCCACGCGCCCAGCCCCTGGTACGCGGTCAGGTCGGCGGCCTGCGCGCCCGTCGGGACGACGCCGGCGAGGGCGGCCGCGGCGGCGATCAGCAGGGCGAGACGGCGAGCGGCTCGGGTCATGCCTCCTCGATCGGCGGTGGCGCGCCGATCCTGAAGCGGAACCGGTCGGGAAGCCCCAGCAGCCGCTCGTCCACCGACAGCAGCCGTGCCGGCCGCCAGACCAGGATCGCGCTGGGGATCAGCAGCCCGACGTCCCGCAGCACGCTGCCCAGGCCGACGTGCTCGCGCTGGAGGCTGCCGAAGCAGCCGCAGTCGACGGAGAGGCCGCGCGCCCACGCCTGCCCCTGCGCGACGATGAAGACGCACATCAGGATGCACGAGAGCACGGCCGCCGGCCGCACCAGCGCGCCGACCAGCAGGTAGCCGCCGAGCACGATCTCGAGCAGCGGCAGGCCGTAGCCGACCGTGCTGATCAGCCCGTGGGGCAGCACCTGGTAGCCGGTCAGCTGCTGCTGGAAGGACGTGACGTCACTGAGCTTGGCGACACCGGCGACCAGCCAGATCCCGGCCGCGGCGACCCGCACGGCCAGGCCCACCCACGGCCAGATCCGGTCAGCTTCCACTGGCCTTCAGCAGCTGCTGGCGGAGCAGCGCGTCCGGCTGCTCGCCGTCGCTCGCCCACGCGACGGTGCCGTCCGGCTTGATCACGTAGAACGTGGGGTAGCTCTGCAGGTGGTACGCCGACGTCACCGGCCCCGACGCGCCCTGCTGGCTGAACGAGCCGGTGGAGCTGCCCTGGTCGAGCAGCGCGGGGTAGGGGAGCCCGAAGTAGCGGTGGAAGGCGAAGACGCTGGCGGCGTTCTCGGAGTCGGCGTTGATCGAGACGAACTGGACGCCGTGCGGCTTCAGCTGCGCCGCCAGGCGGGCCAGGTGCGGCGCCTCGGCCTGGCAGTGCGGGCACCAGGTGGCGAAGAACTCGAGCAGCACCGCCTTGCCCTTGTAGTCGGAGAGGCTGACGGTCTCGCCCTGCGGTGTCTTCAGCGTGAACGGCGGCGCGGCCGTCCCCGGCTTCAGCAGGTTCGGCGTCGAGGGGCCCTGGGCCGCGCTGATCGGCTCGCCCTCCAGCTGGCCGACGCCCGGCTCGGTCGAGGTGTGGAACCCGATCGCGTTGGCCGCGGCGACCAGCGATGCCGGGGCGTTGCGGTCGGCGGCCGACTGCGTTGACGCCGGCGGCGGCGCGGTGCCGGTGTTCGCCCGGACAGCGAGGTAGCTGGTCGCGAGCAGGGCCACGACGGCCACACCGGCCGTGACCATCCAGATCGTTCTCGTCCGCTGCTGTGCTCGCGCGGCCTCAGCCGCGAGGCGCTGTCGTCGTGCCTGTCCCATCGGATCTCCTTCTCATCGGCACGCCTCCGCGGTTCACGAGCCCGCCTGCGGCACGCCGAGACCGGTGCCAACGTAGGCGACGCCCTGTCCCGGCGCGTGGCCGCCGCCGTGGGCGGCAACAACGGCGAATGCGGACAATCCCGCAGCCAGAGCGGCGCGGATGGGGCGAAGCTGCCTCATTGGCCGCAGTATGCCAGCGGATCTTTGTTAGAACTTTGAGCCAGGCTGGCCATCCGACCGCACCCTCTGGCATTCTTCGGACATGGCTCTGACTGGCACCCATACAGACGACGTGCGCGAAGACCTGCTGGCGCTGCGGCGCCGGATCGTCAGCGAGATCGTCGATCTCAACGCCCACCTCCCCGGCCGCAAGCTCTCCAGGCGGCAGCGGATGACGCGGTTTCTGCGTGGGCACGGGTCCCACCGGCGCCGCTCCCTGATCGACCGCATCACCCGCTGAGGCGCACGCGCCGGAGCCGGCGCGACGATCGAGTATCCTCGTCGCAGTGGGGGACGCCGTTGTGATCCGCCCGGGTGAGGGCCTGCCGTCGCCGGCCCTGATGCAGCTGCTCCAGGCCGTCCTTGCGGACTCGGCCGAGGCGAGCATCGTGATGGACGCCGGCGGCGTCGTCGTCCACTGGAACGCCGCCGCGGAACGGCTGCTGGGCTACACCGCGGAGGAGGCGGTGGGCAGGCGGATCGACTTCACGCACCCGCCCGACCGCAGCCAGGAGTTCGACCTGCTGCTGGGCAAGCTGCGCGACGGCACGCCCATGATCGACGTCGAGTCGGTGCGGGTGCACCGCGACGGGCACCGGGTCGAGATCGCGCTGACCGCCTCGCCGGTGCTGGGCGACCACGGCGAGCTGGTCGGTATCGGCTCGGTCATGCGCGACGCCGCGGCCCGCCGGCGGGAGCAGCGGCGCTTCTCGACGCTCGCATCCGGGTTCCGGCGGATGGCGTCGGCGGCCGAGCTGCGCGCCGTCGCCGAGGTTGCGCTGGAGGTGACGTGCGACCTGGTCGGCGCCGACCGCGGCTCGATCAGCCTGGTCGAGGGAGACCGCCTGCGGATGATCGGCGGCCGCGGGTTCAACGCCGCCGAGCTGGAGCCGTTCGGCGACGTGCCCCTGGACGCCGACCTGCCGATCTGCCGCGTGGTGACCGGCGGCCAGGCGGAGTTCGTGCCGGCGGACGAGCTGGGCGAGCGGTACCCCGTCCTCGAGGCGATCCGGGACGAGCGGCTGGCCGGGTCGGCGCGGCGGTCGGGCGGATTCGTCGTGCTGCCGCTGCCCGGGCCGGACGGGCCGCTGGGGGCGATGGCGCTGACGTTCGAGCACGGGCGGCCGTTGGACGACACCGAGCAGACGCTCGCGGTGATCCTCGCCGCGCAGTGCGGCCAGGCGCTCGAGCGGGCGCGCCTGTTCGAGCAGGCCCGCTCCCAGCAGCGCCGCTTCGAGGCGCTGGTCGAGGCGTCCCCGCTGGGCGTGATCTCGCTCGCGCCGGACGGCACGGTGCGCCAGTGGAACCCGGCCTGCGAGCGGATCTTCGGCTGGGACGCGGGGCAGGTGATCGGCGGCGAGCTGCCCTTCGTCCCGCGAGAGGCGCGGGCCGAGTCGCAGCGGCTGATCGCCGAGGGGTTCGCCGGCCGCCCGGTGCTCGGCCACGAGATCGAGCGGCGGCACCGGGACGGGCACCCGCTCTGGCTGCGCCTGTGGAAGGTGCCGCTGCGCGATCCCGATGGCGCCGTGCGCGAGGTGGTCAGCGTCATCGAGGACGTCACGGCCGACCGCGACCATGCCGAGGCCGCCCGCCGGCTGGCGTCGATCGTCGAGGCGTCCGGCGACGCGATCCTGACGATCGACCTCCGCTCCGGCCTGATCGAGCAGTGGAACCCGGCGGCCGAGCGGATGTTCGGCCACAGCCGCGAGGACATCGTCGGCGCGCCGCTCTCGACGCTGGTGCCGCCCGGCCGGGAGGCGGACTCGCGGATGCTGCAGCGGAGCGCCGCCCGGGGCGAGACGGTGACCGCCCACGAGACGCAGCGGCTGCACGCCTCCGGCCGCATGATGGATGTCGCGATCACCGTCTTCCCGCTGCGCGACGCCGACGGCACCGTCGTCCGCGGCTCCGCGAGCTTCCGCGACATCACCGAGCGCAAGCGCCTGGAGCGGGCGCAGCGGGGCCTCCAGCGGATCAGCGACGCCGCGCTCAGCCACCTCGAGCTCGAGGGCCTGCTGGCCGAGCTGCTGAGCCGCGTCCAGGAGGTGCTCGAGGTCGATCGCGCCGTGGTGCTGATGGTCGACGCACCCTCCGGCGCGCTGCGCGAGCGAGCGTCCTCCGACGGGTTGCTCGAGCCGACGCTCGACATCCCCCTCGGCCGCGGGTTCTCCGGCAGGATCGCCGCCACCAAGCGGCCCTGGGCGGAGGAGGACGCCTCGGCCGTCGAGGTGCTCAGCCCGACGCTCAGCCGCGGCGCCGCGTCGCTGGCCGGCGTGCCGCTGATCGCCGGGGGCGAGGTGATCGGCGTGCTCGGCGTCGTCAGCTCGACCCGGCGCCGGTTCGAGACGCAGGAGCTGGTGCTGATGCAGCTGGCCGGCGAGCGCGCCGTGCTCGGCATCCTCCACGCCCAGCAGTTCGAGCAGGAGCAGGCGATGGCGCAGACGCTGCAGGCGACGCTGATCCCCGCGCGGCTGCCGGAGGTCGACGGGTACCGGATCGCCGCGGCGTACCGGCCCGCGGCCGGAGGCGAGGTCAGCGGCGACTTCTACGACGTCGTCCCCGGGGACGACGGCGCGCTCTGGGCGTTCATCGGCGACGTCTGCGGCAAGGGTGTGACCGCGGCCTCGCTGACGGCGATGGCACGCCACACGATCCGCGTCCTGGTCGGCCAGGGCCGGACGCCCGCGGAGGTGCTGACCGAGCTGAACGGTGCGATCCTCAAGCTGGACACGCCGGTGCCGTTCCTGACCGCGGCGCTGGCCCGGCTCGAGCACGGGCCGGACGGCGTCACGGCGCACGTCTCCCTGGGAGGCCACCCGCCCGCGCTGCTCCTCCGCCGGGGAGGCGGGCTGGAGCGGCTGGGCCATGCGGGGACGCTGCTCGGGCACTCGGACGATGTAACGCTGGCCGATGCCACCGAGACGATGCATGTGGGTGATCTGCTGGTGCTCCACACCGACGGCGCCACCGACGTGCGACGGCACGGCGAGGTGTTCGGCGAGGAGCGGCTGGCAGAGATCCTGGCCGGCTGCGCGGGCCTGTCCCCGCAGCAGGTGGTGGAGCAGATCGACCGAGCGGTGTCCGAGTTTCAGGGCAAGACCGACGATGACGTCGCGCTGCTCTGCATCGAGATCGAACGACCGGAGGTGTAGAAGGATGGACGTGCAGATTCCCGGAACCGAGCAGGAGTGGCGCGAGCGGCTGACCCCGGCGCAGTACGACGTGCTGCGGCGCAAGGGCACCGAGCCGCCGTTCAGCGGCGAGTATGTGTATTCCAAGGAGCACGGCATGTACCGCTGCGCGGCGTGCGGCGCCGACCTGTTCTCGTCGGACACCAAGTTCGAGTCAGGCTCGGGCTGGCCCAGCTTCACGGAGCCCGCGGTGGCGGAGAACGTGGAGCTGCACGAGGACCGTGCGCACGGGATGGTGCGCACCGAGGTGACGTGCCGCCGCTGCGGCGGGCACCTCGGCCACGTCTTCCCGGACGGCCCGCGCGACGCCGGCGGGATGCGCTACTGCATCAACTCGCTGGCGCTCAACCTGGAGCCCGGCGAGGAGGGCTGAACCGGTAGGGCCATCGGGTCGGGCAGCTCGGCGTCGTCGGCGCCGGGCCCCGACCCGCGCACGCCCGCCGACAGCAGCAGCCCGGCCTCGACGATCGTGATCCCGAGCCGGTTCAGCACGACGGTGGCGAGCGCGGTCGCCGGTGACATCACCGCGACCAGCAGCCCGTACATCGCACCCTCGCGCGCGCCCAGGCCGGACGGGGCGATCACCACCAGGACGGCCACGATCGCGCCGACCGCGCTGACGCCGCCCAGATAGGGGATCGCGGTGGCGGAGACCTCGCCGACCGACGAGGCCAGCAGGTAGAGCGCCGCGCCGGCGATCAGCCACGTCAGCGAGTAGAACGCGATCAGCAGGAACATCACCCGCTGCGGCAGCGTCGGCACCTCGCCGCCGCCCGTCCGGGCGGCGATGCGCGCCGTCAGCGGGCCGAACACCCGCGGGTGCACCAGCACGGCGACGAGCACCGCGAAGCCGATCAGGTACGGCAGCGACGGCGCGTTGGCGTTGACCGTGGGCAGCGCCGCCACGAACACGAGCACCCCGGCCACGGCCGAGAGCCCGGCCTCGAGCGCGATCGAGCCCAGCACCAGCGGCGTGTCGCGGACGCCCGCGCCGCGGACGGCGACGACCCTCGCCGCCGGCGTCCAGACGCCGCCCGGCACGTACTTGGCGAGCATCGAGTACATCTCCGCCCGCAGCACCGTCCGGTACCCGAGCTTGACGCCCATGCTGGCCAGGATCATCTGCCAGCCGATCACGAAGGCCAGGTAGTAGAGGGCGATCGCGGCGATGCCGGCCAGCAGGTCGAGCGGCTGCGCCGAGCGCAGCGACTCCTGCGCCTGGCTCCACGAGTCGCGGACGGCGTAGGCCAGCGAGCCCAGCAGGATCGCGAACACGATCAGCTGGATGGCGAGCCGCAGGCGCGGCCTCGCGGCCACCGCCTCGACCCACGCACGAAGGGTGGTGAGGACGTTGCGCATCCCGCTCCATGGTACAGGCGGTCGGTCCCACGGGGATGTCCGCGGCCCCGGTCTCATGCTTTCCAGGCCGCTCGCCGATGGGAGGGGCGTGTCGACCCTCATCCTGCTGTGCCTCGGGCTGGTGTTGCTCGGACTGGCGTATGCCGCCGTGCTCAGTGGGCTGCGCGTGGTCCGCCACCGCCGCGACGACCGTGGCCGCCAGGCGCGCGAGCGGGTGGAGCCGCTGGCGGTCGCCCTGGTGGACGGTGAGCCGGCCGGGGCGGTGCGCGTGGGGGACGAGCAGGCGCTGACCGAGGTGCTGCACGCGCTGTCGCCGTCGCTGGTGGGCGCCACGCGGGAGCGCATTGCCGAGTACTTCGAGCGAAGCGGCGCGGTCGACCGCTCCGTCCGCGAGCTGGCCGACCATCGCGCCGATCGCCGCGCCACGCACGCGGCGCTGCTGGGCGACATGTGCAGCCCGCGGGCCGAGGTGCCGCTGATCCAGTCGCTGCACGATCACGACCGCGACGTCCGGCTCGCCGCCGCCCGCAGCCTGGGCAGGCTCCGTTCTCGGGCGGCATGCGACGCCCTGCTGGCCGCGCTCGTCCACAAGCTCGTGCCCCGCTCCGTGGCGACCGGCGCGCTGCTCGCGATCGGCGCCGCCGCGCTTCCCGGCGTGCGCGGCCTGTGCCGCGACGACGAGCCGCAGGCCCGGGCCAGCGCGATCGCGCTGCTGGGGCTGATGGGCGACGCCCAGGACGGCCCGACCGTCGCCTCGATGCTGGCCGACCCCGAGCCCGCCGTGCGGCTGGCCGCCTGCGAGTCCCTCGCCCGGATGGGCGGAGACGATGCGCGCGTCGCGCTGGAGGCCGCGCTGGACGACGAGTCGTCCGCGGTACGCGCCGCCGCGGCGGCCGCGCTGGCCGAGGTCGGCGACCGCGCCAGCACGCCCGGCTTGATCCACGCCGCCCAGACCGACGACGCCGAGGTCGCGATGGCCGCGGCCCGCGCGCTGCGCAAGATCTCCCCCGTGCTGGCCCTCCGCGTCGGCGAGTCCGGCGGCGCCAGCATCGAGCTGCGGCACGTCGCCAGCGCGGCGAAGGCGGGCGTCAGCTGAGGACCGCGATCGAAGTGATCGGAGTGGGGTCGGTGCTCTACGCGACCGCGCTCAACATCGTCTACCTGCTGCTGTGGCCGCTGGCCCGCAGGGGGATGGCGAAGCAGGTGCACCGCCGGTCCTGGGCGTGGGACGAGGAGACGTTCGCCTCGGCGCTGACGCCGGGTATCTCGATGGTCGTCCCCGCTTTCAACGAGGAGACGACGGTGATCGATTCGGTGCGGTCGATCCTGTCCCAGCACTACCCGACGTTCGAGCTGGTGATCGTGGACGACGGCTCCACCGATGGGACGGTCGAGCGGCTGATCGAGGCGTACGACCTGCGCCCGGTGGTGCCGCGGGTGCGCGGCGTGCACGAGTACAAGCCGGTCACGGCGATGTACATGGCGGCCGCCGAGCACGACATCACCGTCGTCTGCAAGCCGAACGGCGGCCGTGCCGACGCGCTCAACTGCGGCCTCGACGTGGCCCGCCACCCGATGGTCTGCATCACCGACGCCGACTCGATCCTCGACCCGGAGGCGCTGCGCACGATCTCGCGGCCGATGCTGGAGGATCCCGATCGTGTGATCGCGGTGGGCGGCACGATCCGTGTCGCCAACTCGTGCCGGATCGACGCCGGCCGAGTGGTCGAGGCGCGGATTCCGCGCCGGCCCCTGGCCGCATTCCAGCTGGTCGAGTACCTGCGGGCGTTCCTGCTGGGACGTGTGGCGTGGGAGCGGGCGGGCGCACTGATCATCGTCTCCGGCGCGTTTGGGCTGTTCCGCCGCGACGTGCTGGACACGGCCGGCGGTTACTGGACGCACACGGTGGGCGAGGACCTGGAGATGACGGTGCGGCTGCACCGGATGATGCGCGAGCAGAGCATCGACTACCGGATCACCTACGCGGCCGACCCGATCTGCTGGACGCAGGTGCCGGACGACGTCCGGTCGCTGGGGCGGCAGCGGCGGCGCTGGCACCGCGGTCTGTGGGAGTCGCTGTGGCGCCACCGGCGCATGTTCTTCCGCAGGCGGTTCGGCGCGGTCGGCTGGCTGGCGCTGCCGTACATGCTGTTCTTCGAGTTCCTCGGGCCGCTGGCGCAGCTGGCGGCGTGGATCGCCACCCCGATCGGGCTCTGGCTGGGCGTGATCGACCCGGTGATCGTGGCGATGTTCGTGCTCTGCCACGCGCTGCTGGGGACGCTGGTCACGATCATCGCCTGCTCGCTCGAGGAGGGCGGCTACCGCCACTACCGCCGCCGCGGCGACCTCGCCCGGATGCTGGTGCTGGCGCTGCTCGAGAACGCCGGGTTCCGCCAGCTGATCGACGGCTACCGCCTGGTCGGCGTGTGGGACATGCTGCGCCGCGAGCGCGGCTGGGGCGGGCAGATCACCCGCCGCTCGTTCGAAGGGGTCTGACAGCTCAGAACGCGGCGGCCCGCTCGTCGGCGGTCATCGCGCCGGCGGTGTACGTCGAGGTGCCGTTGCCGAGCAGTTCCCGGGCGCCGCGCAGCAGCGTGCCGTAGGCCGCGCCGGCCAGCAGCGATCCGGTCGAGACGCGGCGCACGCCCAGCCGTCCCAGCTCGGTCACGCTCGGCGCCGCCGGCAGGGCGAGCACGTTCACCGGCGCGGCGACCGCCTGCACGACCGCAGCGATCTGGTCGCGGTCGGTCAGGCCGGGCGCGTACAGCGCGTGCGCGCCGGCGTCGCGGTAGGCGACGAGCCGGGCGATCGTGTCGTCCAGGTCGGTGACGCCGTGCAGGTGGTTCTCGGCTCGCCCGGTCAGCACCATCCCGGCGGCGCCGGCCGCCTCGGCGGCCGCGGCGACCCGCTCGGCCGCGACGCCGGCCGGGTCGATCGACTCGGTGTCGGGGTTCCAGTCCTCGATCGAGCAGCCGGCCGCGCCGGCATCAGCCAGCAACGCGACCGTCTCGGCGACGCCCGCGGGGGTGTCGGCGAAGCAGCGCTCGCTGTCCACCGACAGCGGCAGGTCGGTCGCTGCCGCCAGCGCCGCGACGTGCTCGACCAGCTCGTCCCGCGTGATCTGCTGGTCGTGGCGGCCGAGCGTCCAGGCGAAGCCCGCGCTGGTGGTCGCGATCGCCTCGCACCCGCAGGTCGCCAGCAGCTTCGCCGAGCCGATGTCCCAGGCGTTGGGCATCACGAAGATCGCGTCGCGGGCATGCAGCTCGCGGAAGCGGGCGCGGCGGTCGGCGTCGGACATCGTGGGCTCCTCGTGTCGGGTGCGGGTGGTGCATTGTCGCGGACGCCCGTACCCTGGTGGGGACATCGGCTCCGCGACATCGGCAGCGCCGCGGCGCGCCCGGACGTGGATTCCCCGCCGGCCGCTGCGCCGATCCTGGGAGTCCCGTGGGCGTCGGCGCTCCGATGTCGGGTCGCTCTGCGTCCAGGAGCCGGTCACCCCGGCACGGCCCGGTGGCGAGCTCCGGCGATTCGTCCTTTCCGCCGGCTCGCCCCGGGTCCGCCGATGCCGGCTGCCACCGGTACGCTGACCGGATGCCGCTCCAGAACCGCGTCACGCCGCTCGGCGAGCTGATCGCCGATCCGGCCCGCGGCCTCGTCTACGGCAACCGCGGGTGCATCCACGACGACCGGGGGCGGATCCGGGCGCGGTATCCGACGCGGCGGTGGATCGCCTGCCGGCTCGAGTACCGCGGCTGGTACCGCACGCCGCAGTTCCGGCCGGGGCGGTACACGGGGCTCTTCTTCCTGGACGAGGCGACGGCGCTGGCGGCCGGCCACCGTCCCTGCGCGCTGTGCCGGCGCCCCGACTACGACGTCTTCCTCGGCCTCGTCTCCCGGCTCGACCCGGGGCTGCGCGGCGCCGACGCGATCGACGTGCGGCTGGAGGCGGAGCGTCGCCGGCCCGGCACCGGCGGCGGCCGGCGCCTGCACGACGCGGCGATGGCCGACCTGCCCGACGGCGCGTTCGTCCTCCGTGATGGCGAGCCGTGGCTGGTCCGCGGCGGCGAGCTGCTGCGCTGGACGGCGGCGGGCTACACCGACCGCGTCCGGCGGCCTGGCGGGTCGGCGACGCTGCTGACGCCGCCCACGCTGGTCGGGCTCCTGCGCGAGCCGCGCACGCCGGTGGTGCCTCTCCTGCACCCGACGGCGACGGCGCCGCCGCCCTGACCGCGCCCGGATCCCGGTTGCAGCGATCCACAGTGTGGGCGTAGTCTTTCGCGGTGGAATCGGTCGCCACGTCTGTCCGGGTACGCGAGCAGGCGGCGCGCCCAGGGTGGCTCCGCTCGCTTGCGGGCACGGTTGCGGCCGTGCTGGCCATGGTGGCGGTGAGCATCCCTGCGCTGCTGCTCGCCTGGGGCCTGCTGGTCGCCCTCGGCGGCCGTCCCTGGATCGAACGGCACCCGGGCGGGATCGACACGCACTTCGGCGGCTCGTGGTGGGCGCTGCTCACCGTCGCCGAGCTGGTGATCGTCTGGGTGCTGTGTGCGATGACGATGACCCGCGTGTTCGCCCTGGTCACGGGCTCGTGGATGGGGATCGCCGCGCCACTGGTCGTGCTGCTGGTTGGCGGCTACCCGTTCGGGTTCCCGCGGCCGTTCGTCGGCGGCTGGTCGGACTCCGCGATCTGGTCGCTGCTGCTGATCGGGGCGGCGGTCGTCGCGTTCCGGCACATGGCGACGGAGCGCCGCCCGTGGCGTCCGACGCGGCGGCTGGGCATCGTCGCCGTCGTCGTCGCGCTGCTCGGGCTGGCGACGGTGCCGGTTGCGATCTCACATGCGGCGCTGTCCGACCCGTGGGCCGGCAATGCCGGCACCGGCTTCGCGCTGCGACCCGCCGCGCCCATGCCGATGTGGCGGTTCGAGCGCCGGCTCAACGGCCATCGCGACCTGGCGGTCAGGATCGACATCCGCAACGGCTCCTACCTGCCGATGCGGATCGTGGACGTGACGGCGCAGACGCGCGGCGAGCTGCTCACCGCCGTCCGCACCGGCGTCGGGCCGATGCACCTCGCCGCGGGCCAGGCCGGCGTCGTCACCGTGGTCATCCACGCGCGCATGTGCACCGGCGGGGCTGCGGCGCGGCTCTCGTCGGTCGGGCCCGTGCGTCTGCGCTACAGCGTGCTGGGGTTGACCCACACGGCCTGGCTGCCTCCGCCGGCGACGCTGCCCGCGGTCGTCTGCGGCGCGTAGGCCTGTCCCCGGGCCGGTGTTGAGCTCCTGACCGTCGGCCACCCTGTCCTACCCTGGAGGGTCAGGCACCGATTCCTGGCACCGACACGGTTCCGGGTCGGTGCTCGGGTGGTGGTCGAACCGGAGCCAGGCACGGAGCCTGACCGCCGGGTCTCGCAGGTTGGCTCCTGACGGTTGTGGCACGTCTTCGGCGCTTCTTCGTCACGGAACGCCGGATCGGCTGTGATGGGGGTCTGGCACGGTGCCAGACCCCGTACCGGACACCCTCCCGATCCGCCTGGTTGAGCGACTCTCGGCCGGCTGGAATGGTCACGCCTTCCACCCTGGATCGTCACGAAACGCCGGATCGGCGGTGAGTGGGGCCCGGCACGGTGCCAGACCCCGTACCGGGCCCCGCTCGGGGCTACGCCTGCGAGTGGACGTAGGCGATGTAGCCGCGCACGTCCGCGGCGGGCTCGGCGTACGCGTCGCCCAGGGCCTCCTCCATCGCGCTCATGTACTCCTCGGCCCACGCCGGGAACGGGTAGTCGATCGCGCGCAGGAACTCGAGGCTCGCGGCCAGCCGGATGTCGGCGATCGACGGCGACTCGCCGCCGATGAACCGCTTGCCGTCCAGGAAGAACGCGCGGTAGACGTCGAGCGGCTCGGCGATCGCGCCGGCCGCGGCCTGCTGGGCCGTCGCCTTCATCTCGTCGTCCGCCTCGGACGTGCCCACCTCGCCCGCGTACTGGGGGAAGGAGAGCGCCGGATACGTTGCCCGGGCGAGCAACGGGTACAGGGTGCCGATCAGGTAGAACATCGCGCTGTCCACCATCGCCCGCTTGCCCGGGTCGGCCGGGTAGAACTGGTCGAGACCGTGCGTGTTGCACAGGTACTGCATGATCGCGCAGCTCTCCCACAGCGATCCGCGGTCGAGCCCGCTGTGCTCGATCATCGGCGTCAGGTGCGCGGGATCCTTCGCCAGGAAGCCGGGCTCGCCGGTCTTGCCCCACACGTCCACCTCCTCGAAGTCGAGGCCGGCGGCGCGGACGAAGATGCGGACGGTCAGGTTGTTCACGCTCGGCTTGAGGATGTTCAGCGTGATGTCGGACATGGGTTCCTCCGGTCGGGTGCTCGCGAGGGTGGTCAGTACGGGTTCTTCGCGGTTCGGTCCTCGGACAGCGAGGGACGCGAGCGCAGCACCATCAGTTCGATCGCGTCGGCGAGGTGCGCCCGGTCGATGTTGTAGTCGCCGCGCTTGACGCGCAGCTTGTGCGCCTCCAGCAGCACGTCCGAGTGCGTGTAGCCGAACGGCGGCTCGAACCGGTAGGACGCGAGCTCGATCAGCAGCCCGAGCGGGTCGGTGAAGTAGATCGAGTCCATGAACCCGCGATCCTTCACGCCGCTGTGCTCGATGCCGCGCTCCTCGAGCCGCTCGACCGCCTGGTGGAACGTCGCCTGCGACAGTGAGAAGGCGAGGTGGTGGACGCAGCCCGGGTCCATCGGCGTGCGCGTCGGGTCGGGCACCCGCTCCTCGTTCGTGAAGACGGTGATCAGCCGGCCGTCGCCCGGGTCGAAGTAGAGATGGCTCTCGTTCTGGTTGTCGAGGTTGGGCTGCTCGAACACGAACGGCATGCCCAGCACGCCCTCCCAGAAGTCGATCGCCGTCGCCCGGTTCGCGCCGGTGATCGTGATGTGGTGCACGCCCTGGCTCTGGAGCTTCCGCAACGCCGCCTCCTTCACGTATCAATCAGTGCTCGACCAGCTTCGACTTGTACTCGCTGCGCTGGAGTGTCCCCCATGGCACCAGGTCGATGCGCGTCTGGACGATCAGCAGGTCGCGGACGCTCGCCCGGATCGCCTCGGCCATCGCCTCGTCGGGCTCCACGTCGCGGGCGAGCTCGACGCTGACCGGCAGCGGCGGATCCTGCTTTACGCCGTCCGCCTGAGGGCGGACGAGGATGTGGCCGCTGACCCTGGGGGCGAACGTGCCGACCACCTCGCGCAGGGCGGACGGGAAGACGTTGACGCCGCGCACGATCAGCATGTCGTCGGTGCGGCCGATGCACCGCAGGCGTGGCCCGGTACGGCCGCAGGCGCACGTCCCGGTGCGGACGTGGACGTGGTCGCGCGTGCGGAACCGCAGCAGCGGGGCGGCCCGGTGGCGCAGGTGGGTCAGCACCAGCTCGCCGGTGGCACCGTCGGCCAGCGGGACCGAGGCGCCCGTCTCCGGATCGATCAGCTCCGGGTGGACGAACCCGCGGGCGCCCAGGTGCATGCCGTTGCGCTGCTCGCACTCGCCCCACAGCGAGACGCCGATGTCGCCGATGCCCATCGCCTCGGTCACGCTCGCGCCCCAGCCCTGCTCGAGCCGCGCGCGGAAGGCCGGCTCGCCGCCGCCCGGCTCGCCGGCGACCAGCACGCGCCGCACGCTCGACCCGGCCAGGTCGATGCCGCGGCCGGCGGCCCACTCGACCAGGTACGCGGCGTATGAGGGCGTCAGCACGGCGGCCTCGGGCCGCAGCAGGTCGATCGCCTTCATCAGCCGCTCGGTGTTGCCCGTGCCGACGGGGATGTGGCAGAGCCCGATCCGGTCGAACGAGGCCAGCGCGGCGCCGGCGACAAACGGGCCGGCGTTGTACGTGGAGACGATCCGCTGGCCGGCCTCGACGCCGGACGCCGCGTAGCTCCGCGCCGAGCCCCTCACCCAGTTGTCGAGGTCGCGCTCGGTCAGCGGGATGTAGCTGGGCGTGCCCGTCGTCCCGCTGGTCGAGTAGATGCGGACGATCTCGCCGGGCGCGGCGCAGAGGTGCGAGCCGATCGGGTTCTCCGGCGTGCACGACGCGCGGATCTCGGCCTTCTCGGTGAGCGGCAGGCGGACGATCCCGTCCAGGCCGCCGGCGTCGTCGGTCGAGGCGACACCGGTCGCGCGGAGCTTCTCGCGGTAGAACGCCGAGCGCTCGAGCAGATAGGCGAGCTGCGTGCGGTAGCTCGCGTCGTCGAGCTCCAGCTGCTCATCCCAGGGCCGGGCCTCGACGTCCGGGTCGAGCATCAGGGCCCGTCCGGCTCGCGTTCGTACGTGATCGCCTCCTCGGCGTGGCCCGCCATCAGGAAGCCGACCGGGAGCTCCCGCTCCTCCGCCAGGTGTGCCAGCAGGCCGCCCGTGCGGGCCAGCAGCGGCACCGCCTTGACGGCGGCCGGGTCGAAGCCGAGGTCGAGCATCACGGCTGCGATCGGCATCGACACGTTCATCGTCAGCGGACGCCCCCACGCATCGGCGACGGCCTCGCGGAAGCTGCGGGCGAGTGCGACGTGGGGGCCGGACGCGCCCCGCTCGTCGGCCAGTTCCAGGATCCGCTCGGCGCGCGGGTCGAGCGGGCGGTGGACGGGGTGCCCGAAGCCTGGCGCCTTTCCGCCGGCGGCCCGGATCGCACCCGCCATGTCCGTGGTCACGGCCGCCGCGTCCTCGCCCGCCGCGACTCGCGACTGCGCCGCCGCCAGCAGCCCGGCGCACGACTCGGCGGTGCCCAGCACGACGGGCCCACAGCCGAGGATCCCCGCGGCGACGGCGCCCTGGAGCGAGCCCGGGTCGGCGGCCAGCGTCATCCGCGCGGCGACGTTGGTCGGCATCATCCCGTGCTCGGCGATCGCGACCAGCAGCAGGTCGAGGAAGAAGAGCTGCTGCTCGGTCGGCTCGTTGCCGGTCAGCAGCAGGTGGAAGTAGGCGGTGAAGCTGAGCCGGCCCATCACGTCGCCCGTGAGGTCGCGTCCGCGCACCTCGACCCGGTCGGGGTAGGCCTGGCAGATGTGACTGACGGGCTCCGTCGCCCTCCCGATCCTGGCCGGCATCGGTCCCGACGCTACGCCCTCGCGCCTCCGGGCGTCAAGCGAGACCGCACACGGTATCGTCTGCCTCCCCCGCCGGATCGGAAGTGAGGACTGCCATGCGCCGTGCGCTGACCACCTGCCTGCTCGTCGCCGTGGCCGCGTCCGGCTGCTCCTCCGGGAGCGCGAGCTCCGGCGGCTCGAGCGGGTCGCAGACGCCGGTCAACGGCGGGACGCTCCGCGCAGGCATCCCCGACAACCCCGACCACCTGGACACCGGGCTGTCCTACGCGGTGGAGGGCTGGGAGATCCTGGAGGCGACCAACAACGGGCTGGTGACCTTCCGCAAGGCGGCCGGGTCGGCCGGCTCGCAGGTCGTGCCGGACATGGCGACGTCGATGCCGGCGCTGACCGACGGCGGCCGCACGTACACGTTCCACCTGAAGCCGGGGATCATGTTCTCGGCGCCGGTCAGCCGCGAGGTGAAGCCGTCAGACTTCCAGTACGCGATCGAGCGGCTGTTCCACATCGGCTCGCCCGGCGTCGGCTTCTACACCTCGATCGTGGGTGCGGACGCCTACGCGGCGCACAAGGCGGCCCACATCTCGGGGATCGTCGCGGACGACAAGGCGATGACGATCGCGTTCCACCTGACGCACCCGGACGGCGCGTTCCTGGACATCATGGCGATGCCCTTCGCGTTCGCGATGCCGAAGGGGACGCCGTACAAGGACATCTCGACCGACGATGCGTGGCGGGTGGCGACCGGCCCGTACGAGATCGCCTCCTACGTGCCGCACCAGTCGATCGTGCTGAAGCGCAACCCGTCCTTCAAGCAGTGGTCGCCGAACTCGCCGAACGGCCATCTGAACGGGGTGGACGTCACCATCGGCGTGACGCCGGAGCAGGCCGTCAACGAGACGCTGGATGGGCAGCTGGACTGGTACATGGAGGCGGTGCCGACCGACCGGCTGAGCGAGCTGAAGGCGCGCTACGCGTCCCAGGTGCACCTCTACCCGCGCAACAACGACACGTACTTCTCCATGAACGAGCGCAAGCCGCCGTTCGACAAGCTCGCCGTCCGCCAGGCGGTGAACTACGCGATCGACCGCAGCGCGCTGGTCAAGATCTTCGGCGGCCAGGGCACGCCGACCGAGACGGTGGTGCCGCCCAGCTTCGGCGCGGCCTACCACGAGCCGAACCTCTACCCGCTGAACGTGGACAAGGCCAAGCAGCTGGTGCAGCAGGCGGGTGCCAAGGGCGCGCCGGTGCAGATCTGGACGACCAACGCCGACCCGGCCCCGAAGGCCGCGCAGTACCTGGCCGGGGTGCTGGGCGCGATCGGGCTACACGTGACCGGCGTCAAGACCGTGGACGACTCGGTCTACTGGGACACGCTGCTGACCCAGTCCGGCGACCCGCAGATCGCGTTCAACCACTTCGACCAGGACTACCCCGAGGGCGAGGACTTCATCGACACGCTGCTCAACGGCGAGCACATCGTCAACGTCGGCAACAACGACGTGTCGAACACCGACGACCCGGCGCTGAATGCGATGATCGACCGCACGAAGCAGCTGCCGCTGGGTGCCCAGCGCGACGCGGCCTGGGCCAAGATCGACAACACGTTCATGCAGAACGACGCCGGCTGGGCGCCGTTCCTGCACCTCGAGGAGGCGAAGTTCGCCTCGGCGAAGCTGCACGGCCTCGTGTTCACCGGGACGTACTTCGAGCTGCTCCCCTCGATGTGGCTCTCACACTGACTCCGTGCCGGCTCTCCGAGCGGGAGGGCCGGCACAGGGATCGCGAGGCTACGGGTTGCAGGTCGCGGGTGAGGTGGACGTGGGGTCGGTGCACAGCGGCCCCAGCCCCGTGGTCTTGTCCGGCCGCGTGATGAACGCCAGCGGGCCGGCGTTGTGCTCGCCGTTGAACGGCGTCGTGCCGGTGAAGCCGCAGGCGGCGGCGTCGGCCGGGTCGTTGAACCAGAAGCCGACGTGGAACGTGTTCGTCGGCGGCAGCGCGGTGCCCGCGTCGAAGCCGAAGATCTGATCGAGCAGGATCGTCCGGATCGTCGTCTCCGACTGGCCGGTCGAGTCGACCTCGATGTCGGACTGGTACCAGGCGAGCCCGAAGTCGGTGAACCCGGAGACCGGGTTGCCGTTCGCCTTCTGGTTGCTCCGCTCGACCGTGAACAGGTCGAAGGCCAGATTCGGCTTGAAGTTCTTCAGGTCAAGCTTGAGCGTGTCGTTCAGCTTCCCCCGCGTCACCGTCACGGTCGCCTTCGGTGTCTTGCCCGGCTTGGCCAGGCACGACACGAACGCCGTGTTGGGGAACATCGAGAACGTGGTGGACGACACCTTCGCCGACGGGCCGCCGGCGGCCGCGAACGCCGCCGAGGCGGCGATCCCGAACGCGACCACCACGATCGCCGCCGTGCCGCGCCGCCGCGGACGGCTGTGGATCAGCCTCTCGAACATGACACCTCCCGGGTGTGCGGAGGAGTGCGCGGCCACGCCGCGACACGCCGGACCCCGATACCTGTCTGTGGGGCGACTGCCGGACGTCGACCCGAGACTCCCCCTGGGACTACCTTCGCGGCGACTCTAGCTTCGCGGGCGTCCGGTTTCAACCGATCCGGGGTGACGGGGTGGGGAAGAAACGGAGGTTGACCTCCGTTTCTGCTACGCTCGCCCGATGGAGGCGACCGCCACACCGGCGCGCGGGCCGCGCCGCGACGCGGTGCGCAACCGGGAGCTGCTGCTCGCCGCCGCGCGGGACGTGTTCGGCGAGCGCGGCGTTGACGCGTCCCTGGAGGAGATCGCGCGCCGTGCGGGCGTCGGCATCGGCACGCTGTACCGGCACTTCCCCTCACGCCAGGCGCTGATCGACGCGCTGCTCGAGGAGCGCCTCGGTGCGGTGGTCACGCTCGCCGATGCCGCTGCCGCCGAGCCCGGGGACGGGCTCGAGGACTTCCTGCAGGCGATGATCGACCTTCAGGCCCGCGAGCGAGTGCTGCGCGACGTGCTGCACCGCTCCGCTCACACGGGCCGCGTGGCCGAGCTGCGCGCCGAGGTGCACGCCGCCCTGGACGCGCTGCTGGCCGGCGCCCACGCGCAGGGGGTGCTTCGCACCGACTTCACGCTGTCCGACCTCGCGCTGCTGCTGTGGTCGTTCGGCCCGCTGATCGACGCCGGCATCCCCGCCGCCGCCCGCCGCCGCCATCTGCACTGGGCGCTGGACGGGCTGCGCCCGGCGGCTGCGACGGCCCAGTCCGCGCCGCCGCTGTCGCAGGCCCAGCTGGAGCGCGCGGCGGGCCGCCTGCGCGGCGACGCGCGGCGTGCCGCTCCGGGATCGAAGGCCGCGTCGTGACCGCCCCGACGACGGAGGCGCCGCGCGTCCGCCTGATCTTCGCCGCGCTGATGCTGGTGCTGCTGCTGGCCTCGCTCGACCAGACGATCGTCTCGACGGCGCTGCCCACCATCGTTGGCGACCTGGGCGGCCTCTCGCACCTCTCGTGGGTTGTCACGTCCTACCTGCTGGCCTCGACCATCGTCGGCCCGCTGTACGGGAAGCTGGGCGACCAGCACGGCCGCAAGCCGGTGCTGCAGACCGCGATCGTGATCTTCCTGGTCGGCTCGGCGCTGTGCGGCCTGAGCCAGAACATGACCGAGCTGATCCTGTTCCGGGGCATCCAGGGCCTGGGCGGCGGCGGCCTGATCGTCGTCACGCTGGCCGTGATTGGCGACATCATCCCGCCCCGGGACCGGGGCCGCTACCAGGGGTTCTTCGGCGGCGTCTTCGGCGTGTCCACCGTGATCGGGCCGCTGCTCGGCGGGTTCTTCGTCGACCACCTGTCGTGGCGCTGGATCTTCTACGTGAACCTGCCGCTGGGCGTCCTCGCGCTGGGCGTGATCGGTGTCGCCTTCCACGTCAACGTCGAGCCGGTGTCGCACGCCGTGGACTACCTGGGGGCGGTGACGCTGGCCGGGTCGCTCTCGCTGATCGTGCTCTTCACCAGCCTCGGCGGCACGACCTACGCCTGGGGCTCGCCGCAGATCATCGCGATGATGATCGGCGGCGCTGCGCTGCTGGTCGCGTTCGTGGCCGCCGAGCGCCGCTCGTCGGAGCCGATCCTGCCGCTCGAGCTGTTCCATAACCGCGTGTTCGTCGTGACCAGCGCGATCGGGTTCGTCGTCGGCCTCGCGCTGTTCGGGTCGATCACGTACCTGCCGCTCTACCTCCAGATCGTCAAGGGCCACACCCCGACCGGCTCGGGGCTGATGCTGACCCCGCTGATGGCCGGCCTGCTGGTCACCTCGATCATCAGCGGCCAGCTGATCAGCAAGTTCGGCCGCTACAAGCCGTTCCCGATCGTGGGCACGGCGATCATGGCCCTCGCGCTCCTCCTGCTCTCGCGACTGGGCGTGCACAGCTCGACGGCCGAGGCGGCGTTCTACATGCTCATCCTCGGGCTCGGGCTCGGCCTGGTCATGCAGGTGCTGGTGCTGGCGGCGCAGAACGCGGTCGACTATCGCAACCTCGGCGTGGCCACCTCGGGCTCGACGCTGTTCCGGCAGATCGGCGGCTCGATCGGGGTTGCGGCGTTCGGGGCGATCTTCACCAATCGCCTCGCCACCGAGCTCGATCGCCTGCTGCCGCCGGGCGCCCACATCCCGGCCACCGCCAACCCGCAGGTGGTGGCCCACCTGCCCGCCGCCATTCACGGGCCGGTGGTGAACGCGTTCGACAACGCGCTGGCGCCCGTGTTCATCACCGCGACGGGGATCTCCGTCGTCGCGTTCGCGCTGACCTGGCTGTTGCGCGAGGTGCCGCTGCGGCAGGGCCGCGAGGCGGAGCCGTCGGTGTCGCTGCCGCTCTCCGAGGCCGCCGTCTCGGACGGTGACTAGCGGCGCGAACGGCTAGGTGTGCGAGGGCGTGATCGGCCGCACCGCGTGCTCCTTGACGCGGCCGCAGCGGATGCACTGCTCGGCCGACACGACCAGCTCACCGTGCAGCCGATCTGCCTGCCGCCACCGGTGCCCCCGCGTCACGCACCGGACCCGGCGGCGGGCCCGGCGGTAGGTGCGCTCCAATCCCATCCCTACGAAAGTACCACGTCTGACCGATACCGGCCACTTTTGCCCGTCCCGATCGGAGTATTCTGCGGCCATGATCGAGCAGTTGCCCGACCTTCCGGAGGGCGTCCTGGGGTTCCGCGCGTCGGGCAAGATCACCCCAGACGACTACCGCGAGCGGCTGATCCCGCCGGTGCGCGCGGCCCTCGAGCAGGGCGAGGTCAGCCTCGTGTTCGCGACGGCGCCGGACTTCGCCGGGCTCGAAACCGGTGCGCTGTGGGAGGACGCCAAGGCCGGCGTTTCGTTCGGCCTCAAGGGCCTGCGCAACTGGCGCCGGATCGCGGTCGTCACCGACAAGGCGTGGCTGCGCCACGCCGTCAGCGGCTTCGGGTGGATGTCGCCGGGCGAATACCGGCTGTTCGACGCCGACGAGCTCGACGCCGCGATCCGCTGGGTCGCGGAGCGCTGACGACGGGTCGTTGTCGCCCCGGCGCACGCTGATAGACTCGCCGCTCCGACGGACCGGCGATGGGAGGACGGCGTGGCTCGCGTGGTTGCAACCCGAATGAACAGCGACTGGGTGGCGGTGCTCGCCGACATCCCGCTGTTCGCCGATCTCTCCAAGCGGCAGCTGGGCAAGGTGGCGAAGCTCGCGGCCGTGCGCACCGTCGCGCCGTACACGCAGATCGTCCGCACGGGCGGCCGCGGTGACGCGTTCTACGTGATCCTCACCGGCAACGCGATGGTGCGCCGGCCGGGGCGCAGGAACGTCGCGCTCGGGCCGGGCGACTTCTTCGGCGAGCTGGCGCTGCTCGACGGTGCGCCGCGGAGCGCCACGGTCGAGGCGACCGAGGAAACCGAGCTGATGCACGTACCGCGCTCGGGATTCGTCAAGCTGCTCCGCACCGACTCGAGCATCGCCTGCGCGATGCTGGAGACGCTCGCCGCACGGATGCGGCGCGTGCAGTCCTCCCCGACGGCGTAGGGGCTACGCCAGCAGCGTACGCACCCCGTCCAGCCGCTCGCGCAGCTGACGGGTCTCCTCCTGCTGGCTCTTGACCGCCTCGACCAGTTCGGCCACCGAGCCGACCAGCGAGAGCAGGATGGCGTCCATCTCCGGCGCCGATGCCGGCGTGCGGCGCCTGCCGCCGCGGGCGGGGGCGGCCGTGCGCGACCGCGTGGCTGTGCGTGACCGCCGGGCCCGGCGCGGCTTGACCGCACCTTCGGAGCGCGCCTGCCGGTAGAAGTTCGCCGCCACGGTCCCGGCGCGGCTGCCGATCTGCTCGGCGTAGATCGCGAACGCCTGCTGCCGCGTCGTGGTGCCGTCCGCGGTGATCTCGTTGACGGCCTTGAATGCCTCTCGCGCCTTGCTGCCGTCGCGCGATCCGCGCTTCGCGGCGGGTGTCGCCTTGCGTGCCATGGTGCTCCTTTCGTCGCCTGCGCCGCCCGTCGCTTCGACGGCGGGTAACGTCCAGGACTCCGTGTGCCATGGACAGCCCTCGCTGGGCGCGTGAAGTGTACTCCGATTTGTGTACACCCGGGATTGCCACACCCGTGACCTGTTACCTATCATCCGACGATGCACCAGAGAGGAGCCATCCGGCTGTCGGACGATCCGGCGGGTACTCCCGGCGGACAGTTCGTGATGGTCGAGTGGCAGCATCCGGGTGGCGTGACCGGGCCCGACCACCCGATCGCGCCGCTGCACATCCACCACGCCGACGATGAGGCGTGGTACGTGATCGAGGGACGGCTCGGCTTTCGGGTGGGTGACGAGACGGTGGAGGCGGGCGCGGGGGAGTGCGTGTTCGTTGAGCGCGGGACGCCGCACGCGTACTGGAACGCAGGGTCGGAGCCCGCGCGCTACGTGCTGGTCATGGCGCCGCGCATCCACGACCTGATCCAGGCACTGCACGGGCCGGACGCCGGCGGGGCGGACTACGCGGCGGTGTTCCGCGAGCACGCGTCGGAGCTGCTCGAGTGAGCCTCATCCGGGCGGGCCAGCGCGGTGAACCAGTGGCGATGCTCGCTGGTCTTGCCGTCGGTCTCGTTGTCCGCCTGGTAGAAGCGTAGGTAGAGGTCGAGCCGGTCGCCCAGCCGATCGGCGAGCGCCCGTGCCCGCCGCTCCGCCTCGGGCCAGTCCCCGGTGCGGTCGCCGTGGCGCCACGCGATGTAGGCATCGTCATGCAGCTCGATCACGTCGAGCAGGTCGTCATCGTCGATGTACCGCTCGGCGAAGCGGCGGGCGCGCATGGCGTGATGGTTCTCACCGGTCTTCGGCTGCGAGCGGTCGACGTCGCCCTTGAAGGTGTCATGGACGAGGGCGACCAGGCGCAGCCGCCGGCGGTTGTCCGCGTCCAAGGCGACCCGGTCGACATTCGCGAGAACGTCGGCCAGGTGCGCCTCGACGGTTCCCTCCGGATGCCCCGGCCGTGGCTGGCCCCATGCGAGCCCTGCCCGCCATGCGAGGTCGGCGCAAATCCGCTCCTCAAGCGGCGTCTCCGGGGTCACCTCCCCGCGCCCTCTGCGCGTACGACTCCTTTCACATCCTCAGTTGAACGCGAACGCCCGTGTGTGACAGTCGGCGAGCGTCCCGCCGTCGATGCAGTCGGCAAAGTGTTGGCCGAACCCCTCGACGGCGTAGATCGTCCCGTTGGCTGCCGTCGTCGCCGCCACGTCGGACGCCGCCTCCGGCAGCTCCGGGCCGAGCGTCCAGGTGTTCGTGGCCGGGGTGTAGACCCGCACCTCCGCGGTCAGGTAGTTGCGCTCGAAGTTCCAGAAGCCGCCGCCGACGACGTAGATCCGGCCGTCGGAGCCGCGCGTCGCACCCGATCCCGCATTGCTCGAGTCCACCGACGGTGTCGGCAGCCGGGCCGCGCTCGCCCACGAGTCGGTCTGCGGGCTGTAGCGGTAGACGGCTCGGGTGATGTGACCGGACGCGTTGCAGCAGCCGCCCATCGAGTAGATGCGGCCGCTCGCGTCCGTCGCCGCCGACTGGTCCTCCGTCGCCACCGGCAGCGGTGCGACCGCGCGCCAAGTGTCGGACGCGGGCGTGTAGGCGTAGACGTGCGCCGACAGGTCCTGCGAGCCGCTCAGGCCCCCGACCACGTACAGCTTGCCGCCGCTCACGGCCGTGCCGAAGTTGCTCAGCCCGGCCGGCATCGACGCGCGGCCCCGCCACCGGTTCGCCGACGCGTCGTACGACCAGACGTTCCCGTGTTGGTGGCCGTTCGGCCCCTCGCCGCCGAGTGCGTAGACGACGCCGTCCACCGTGGCGGCGCCCAGCCACGCGCGCGGGCGCGGCAGCGGCGCCAGTCCGCTCCACGTCCCGGAGGCGGGCTGATACGCCTGGACGTAGGCGGATGTGTTGAGATTGTCGCTCGCGTCCCAGCCACCCACGGTCATGACGCGCCCGTCGGGCAGCGCGGCCACGGCGGATCCCAGCATCGAGTGCGCGGGGTGTGAGACGCGTGTCCACGAGCCGGCGTATCCCTCCGCCGTGCCCGCGGACGCGAGCACCCCGAGCGCTACAAGTCCAACGAGTGAGATGAAACGGATACCGAACATCGTCCCTCCCTCTGTAGCCCACCGGCGAGCGTATCATCGGTAGCGTGACCTCGTGATATTCCAGGATCGCGAGACATTGGTCGCGCTGCTCGCCCGTGAGGGCTTCATCGCGGCCGAGGAGGAGGCGGACGAGCTGCTCGCTCGCGCCGGGGGCGACGCGGAGGTGCTCGACGACCTCGTCCGCCGCCGGCTGACCGGCGAACCGCTGGCATGGATCACCGGCTCCGTTGTCTTCTGCGGCATCGAGGTGGCCGTGACGCCGGGCGTGTACGTCCCGCGCTGGCACAGCGAGCCGCTGGCGCTGCGGGCCGTCGAGCGGCTGCCCGCGCGCGGCACGGCCGTCGATCTCTGCACCGGCTCCGGCGCCGTCGCGAAGGTGCTGGCCGCGCGCAGGCCGGCCGCGGTCGTGATGGCCACCGACATCGACCAGACCGCGGTGGCCTGCGCGCGGACCAACGGCGTCGACGCGCGCCTCGGCGACCTGTTCGCACCGGTGCTGCCCCTGCTGGCCGGCCGGGTCGACGTGGTCGTCGGCGTCGTCCCCTACGTGCCGACGCCCGAGCTGCGGCTGCTCCAGCGAGACACGTTCGCGTTCGAGACGGCCCTCGGGTACGACGGCGGCGCCGACGGGCTCGCGGTCGTGCGCCGCGTGCTCAATGAGGCTCGGGTCGTGCTCCGTTCGGGCGGCGCGCTGCTGCTCGAGGTGGGCGGCGATCAGCCGGACCTGCTCGCGGGCGATCTCGCCCGGCTGGGCTACCGCGACGTCGAGCTGCTCCGAGACGACGAGGGCGATGTGCGCGGGATCGAGGCCACGGGTCCGGTGGCTGCTGCCGGGACGGGGTAGCATCAGCCATGGCCGCCGCCCAGCCACCGCCGCCTCCGCAGCCGTCGCCACCGGTTCCGCCGTCGCCGCCGTCCGGCGGCGGCTGGACGACCCAGCGCGTGCTGCTGGCGCTGAGCGGCATGCTCGTCTGCCTGCTGCTGGGCTTGCTGGTCGGCCTCGAGGTCGGCGGGAGTTCTGACAGCGGGGGTGGCACGACGGTCATCCGCAGCTCCGGTCAGACGGTGACGCAGAGCGAGACGGGGCCGACGGTCACGGTCACCGAGACCGACACCGTGACCGAGACCGCGCCGCCCAGCTCGTAGCGCTCAGACGAACGGCACCGCGTGGCGGTGCGCAGGACGGTCGCCGTCCGGTGCGCGGAGCACGAACCGCTCTCCGGCCGCGGCGCCGGCCTCGACCAGCGCGATGGCGATCGAGGTGTCGAGCGCGTACGACCACACGGCCCATCGGGCCACGCCGATCTCCGCGCCGCCGGCGTCGAGCACCGGCCAGAAGTCGTCCAGGCGCGGCACCGGCTCGCCCTCGACGGTCAGCCCGATCGTCGCCCGCCGCGGACCGGCCTCGCGGACGGCGCGCAGGGCGTCGCGGCCGACGAAGTCCGCGCCGTCCAGGTCGAGCATGCCCTCCAGCCCTGCCTCCAGGGGGTTCATCCTCGAGTTCATCCGGTACTGGGTGTCGCCGATGCCCTGCTCGACCGCACGGGTGATGTTCGGCCCGGTGACGAGCAGGCCGTAGGGGCGGCCGGCTTCGACCAGGGCGTCCCAGATCTCGACGGCGCGGTCGCTGCCAAGCGGGTAGATCTCGTAGCCGGCCTCCTTGCTCCACCCGGTGTTGGAGATGACGGCGGGGACGCCGGCCACCGCCGTGACTGCGCAGCGGAAACGGGGGAGGGAGGCCAGGTCGTGATCGCAGAGCGGCCCCAGCACGTCCGCGGCGCGCGGCCCCTGCAGCTGGAGCGGCGGCACGTCCGCCTCGCGCACCGCCACGTCGAACCCGCCCGCCAGGGCGAGCCCGTGCGCCCACAGCTCGTAGTCGACGTCGCCGTGGGAGAACCAGACGACGTCCTGCTTCGGGCGCAGCACGACGCAGTCGGCCATGATCTCCCCCGCCGTGTCGCACACCGGCGTGAACCGGCAGCCGCCAACGGCCAGGTCGGTCAGGTCGCGTGGCGCGAGGTGGTCGGCGAAGCGCAGCGCGTCCGGCCCGCGCAGCTCGGTCTGCCGCTCGGCCCCGACGTCCCACAGGGTGACCCGCTCGACAAGCGCGTCGTAGTCCTCGCGCGGGTCGCGCCCGTAGTCGAGCGGCATGTACGTGTGGTTGTAGACCATGAACTCGACGGCGCCCAGGTCGATCGTGCGCGGGAAGTAGGGCGAGCGGCGCACGGTGTAGTGCAGCGGCTGGATCACGCGGGCGGCCGAGCCCATGCTCAGACCAGCGGCCGGGTGTCGAAGTACTCGACCAGCCGGGCGATCCTGGCGTCCCGCATCTCGACGAGCATCATGAAGTCGAAGTCGAGCCGCCCGCCGCCGTCCGCCAGCGACGAGAGGAAGCGGGCCTCGACCATCCCGGTGTCGCCCTGCTCGACAACCTGCTTCGTCTCGATCGTGCAGTCCGCCAGCTCCGCCATGCCGCTCGCAACCTGCTCGCACAGCTGGGCGGCGCCGACCACCGGCGCGGGGAAGAGCGGGTCCTCATAGCTCGCGTCCTCGGTGAAGAGCGGCACGAGCTCCGCGACGTCGAGGTGGTTCCAGGCGGCGAACACGCGGTCGATCGCTTCGGCAGGTGTCATCGGTCTCTCCCGGTCGGGTGCGGAGGCCGGAGTCTCGCATCCGGGTGCGGGGCGTGCCACCCCGACGGCCTACTGGGCGCCGCGCGTGAACGCCAGGTCGCTGACGTCGATCGTGCCCTTCGCCGTTAGCCCGAACACGATCCGCACTGCGGTCAGGTTTGACAGGTTGACGCCGGTGAACGCGGTCAGCGGGAACCGGATCTGGTTCATGATCACGTGGCCCGCGGGGATGCCGGGTGGGTAGGTGAGGGCGTCGCGGTTCACGGCGGACGCGGCCACCGTGGCGGTGTGCCCCGCGGCGTCGTCCAACTCCACCGTGAGGTTCTGGAGGGCGGTGCCGGTGCTGGCCGCGTACGACGGGTTGGGCGTGACCCGGAACTGCAGCGCGTTCAGCGCCGACACGTCGCCCGCCCCGGCCGGGATCGCGAATCGGACGCTGCCGGTCGAGCCCGCCCAGCCGAGTGCCGCCTGCGGCAGGCCGGTCAGGTGGATGTCACGTTTCTGGAACGTCCCCGGCACGCAGGGGTCGGCCGCCGTCTCGGCACACCAGTCGGCGACGGTCAGCCCGGTGGACGTGACCGCGCCGCCCAGCGTGTCGGTGCTCAGCGACGCCGAGCCGGTGAACCGGTCGAGGTCGATCCGGCGGACGGGGAGGTCGGGCGGCAGGTAGGTGACGAGCGTCTTCACCGGGGCGATCACCGCCGGTGTCTTCACGCCGGTGAACACCTTGTCGAGTGAGAGCGTGCCGCCGAGGTACCGGCGGAAGAAGTCGCTGATGTACGTCAGGCCGGTCGTGCGCTGGGCGGTCTCCGAGATGCGGCCCGGGCAGCCGGACAGTCCATCGTTGAACGCGCCCGGGTACCCGCCGGAAGGCGACCACACCGTGTTGAAGTAGTTGTGGTTTGCGCCCATGACGACGATCGTGCCCTTGGGCGTGCTGTCGCCGGCGAGGCGGTAGCGGGCGTCGTCGAAGAAGTGGACGCCCTGGAGGTCGGAGACGTCGCCGTCGCAGTAGGGCAGAATCACCTCGAGCGGGACGCCGTTCACGGTCTGCCGGTCGAAGTCCACCGGCGCCAGCGGCAGCACCGCATCGATGCCGTAGGGGGTCGCGCGCTCGCGGTCGACGATCACGCTCCAGACGGCGCCCTCGCCGCCGCGCGAGTGGCCCATCACGCCGATCCGCGACATGTCCACCTTGCCGACGAACGTCGTGCCGAACGGCGCGCCGCCGGCCGTCGACCACATCTTCCACAGATCGAGGTGCTTCTCGATCAGCTCGCCGCGCTGGCGCATCCCGGTGTCGCTGACCTGGTTGCCGAGCACGTTGACGCCGTTGCCGCTGATGGAGACGACGATGTAGCCGAAGCTCGCCAGCTTCGAGGCGATGTAGTCGTAGCCGGTGTAGTTCGGCAGCGGCTGGTAGCCCGCGGGGCACGGCCACTGGTACGTGGTCGTCGAGGCCGAGTAGCAGGCGGCGTGGTTGCCGTGCAGGAAGACGATCAGCGGATACGGGCCGCCGGGGAGGCCGGTCGGGTAGTGCACGTCGGCGACCAGCTCGACCTTGCCGGTGATGCCGCTGGGCTGGAACGCCTGGTTGCCCAGGTCGTAGACGGTGCGGGTCACGGCCAGCTTGCCGGAGGCGCCGCCCGACCGGGCGGCGCGCAGCGCCGCACCCGGGCCGGACATGCGTCCGACGATGCCGGAGAGCGGCGTCGCCCCGGCGCCGTAGCTGACCGTGATCGGGCCGTCCAGCACCGACGAGCTGGTCGTCACGGCGGTGACGGCGCGCATGTCGGAGGTCGGCGTGCCGTAGCCGACGGGAGCGCCGCCCGCCAGCACCGTGTAGCGCAGCGCGCGGGGCGGGAACCGGCCCGCGACGCGCACCCGGTAGACCGTCGCCGGCGCGGTCGGTGCGGCGGCTCGCAGCGACCTTGGCACGGTGACCGTGCCGACCATGACCCGCGCGTCGTGGCGGACAACGGCCTGCGCAGACCGCTCGGCCATCGCGACGACGGCGGCCGGGAGTGCCGGCACCGAGGCCGCCGCCGGCCGCGCGGAGCCCTCGGCGGACGCTCCCGAGAGGACGAGCGCCAGCACGACGGCAGCCAGAGCGGTCGTGCGCCACCGCCTCATCGTCCCCCGCATCCTTGGCCTCCCCCGGAATCACCGAACGTCCCGTGGTGACGGTACCGGAATCGCGCCCGGATTGACATGCGCGCAAGGGGCGTGATATGCCGCGGTTGGCTGGAGACCGAGTCACGGAGGCGATCGGCGATGCGCGGACGACGGATCGGTGGTGCGGTTGGTGTCTGTCTGCTGGCGGCGGGGCTGATCGCCCTCACGACGGGAGCGGGATCGCGGCACGCGGCGCAGCAGCCGAGCCGCGCGCTCGGCTACGCCGGGCCCGCGCAGCACCGCGGCGTGCGGCCGTCCACCCGCGCGAGCGCGCAGTTCACGTCACGCAACTGGGACGGCTACATCACATATGCGTCCGACGAGGGCACCGACTTCAACGTCGTCAAGTCCACCTGGGTGCAGCCGGCCGTCACCTGCGGCGCCCGCAACGCGTGGACGGTGTTCTGGGTCGGCCTCGACGGCTGGTGGAACAACACCGTCGAGCAGGGAGGCTCGTCGGCACGGTGCACGAATGGCGTACCGCACTACGCCCTGTGGTGGGAGATGTTCCCGACCAACGCGATCCAGCTCGCGAACACGATCAGCGCGGGCGACACGATCACCGCCAGCGTCACGTATCTCCCCGCCACCGAGGCCTTCGTGATCAAGGTACGGGACGTCACCAGCGGGATCGGGTTCACCAAGCGTGAGCAGTGCGCGAGCAACATCACCTGCGACCGCAGCTCGGCGGACGTGATCGCCGAGGACGTCGGGCACTTCGGCGCGGGCAGCTACTTCCCGCTTGCGGACTACGGCACGATGACGTTCAGCGCGTCGAGCATCACCGACATCGCGGGCAACAAGGGATCGTTCAGCAAGAGCACGTGGCTGAATGCCGCCGTCACCGAGAAGGAGGGCGCCACGACCTATGCGACCGTGTCGCCGCTTCGCAGCGGCGGCAAGGTGTTCGACGCGGTGTGGGCGCACCAGTAGCGCGTCGGCCGGCTACGACGTGCGGAGCAGGCCGACCGAGTCGACCATGACCGGCCGCCGCGTCGTCGTCACGAGCCTGATCGAGCCCGCTGCCGGGCGTGCGCCGAGCGGGATGCGGATGGTGATCTCGCCGGCCGCCGCGGCGTGGAGGTCGATGCTCCGCACAAGGTGTCCCGACCAGTAGACGTTGACGGCCCCGCAGGTCGCGCAGCGGTGCGCGCGGATGCCGATCTCGTTCGCCGTGATGCCGGCGCGGTAGACCGTGGCGCCCTGCTGGCTCGTGCTGAGCGCGCCGTTCACATGCCGGTACCAGGCGCCGATGTACGGCAGCCCCGCTGCCGGGAGCGGCACCGCGGTGCAGACGGACGCCGACCAGGCGCTCGAGTTGCCCGCGTGGTCGTGGGCGCGCGACCGCACGCACGTCGTCTGTCCGGCGCTGCCGGTCAGCGGGAGTGTGGTGACGTTCTGCGCGACGAGCGCGTCCTGCCAGGGGCCGGCGACGGCCGATCCCAGGCGGCGGATCTGGACGTCGTAGGTGGCGATGCCCGACAGGCTGTCGGACGCCTGCCACGACGCCGCGAAGGCGGCCGTCGGCTGGTAGTGGATGAGTGCGCCGACGGTGGGGGTGGTCGGCGGCGTCAGGTCGGCGGTGCGGACGGTGGCCAGGCTGCTGGTCGCGCTCGTCCCCAGCCGGTTGTGCGCCGTGATGCGGACGCGGAGCGTGTGCTGGTAGTCGGCGGGCACCGTCTGGTACCGGAGGTAGACGGCGCCGGGGATCGCCACGCATGAGGCGCCGGCGGCGTCGCAGCGCTGCCACTGGTAGGTGTAGCTGATCGGCCACGTGCCCTTCCAGGAGCCGCGCGTCGCGCCCAGCGTGCGGTAGACCGCGGCCGTGCCGGAGACGACCGGTGCCGTCCGCGAGGCCGGGATGCTGCCGATCCGGTAGGGGAGCAGGGTGGAGGAGGCGACCCGGTCGGCGTCGACGCAGCCGGGGATGCCGGGGACGTGCGAGCAGTCCGAGAACTGCCAGAACGACCAGCTGCGGCCGGCCCAGTCGGCGGCGGGCACCCAAGGCTGTGCGGCGGTCGTCCAGTGTGCGACCCAGAGGTCGGCGGCGGCGGCGATCGTCTGCGTGTTGGCGAGGCGGAGCTGCCAGAACGAGGGGCTGGTGTAGATCAGCGGCCGGGCGTGCACCCGCGACGAGACGGTGCTGACCCAGGTCCGCACCCACAGCGTCAGCTCCGACGGCGTCAGCCCGTTGGTCTGCTCGACGTCCAGCACCGGGCGCAGGTCGGTCGGCTGCGGCCGGGCGACGGTGAGGAAGTGGATCGCGTCCGCCTGGGCGTTGGCGGCGATCTGCGCCGCGGTGCCGTCACGCGGGTCGGCGAAGTCGTAGGCGCCCACCGCGACTCCGGCCGCGCGGGCGTTGGCGACGTTGACGGCGTACTGCGGATCGACGAAGGACGTGTTCTGCGACGCCTTGACGAAGGCGAAGCTGATCCCCGAGGAGCGAACCGAGTGCCAGTTGACGCTCGTGCCCTGCCACATGGAGACGTCGATCCCGTGCAGCGGCGCGGCGGCGGCCGGCACGGCCGACGTGATCAGCGCGGCAAGGCCGAGGCAGAGCAGCAGCGCGCGGCGCCGCACGGAGCTCATGCCCCCTCCCGACCCACGACATCACCAACAGCCCCCACCTCATAGAAGATCGGCTGCAAACGGGCGAGCTTGATTATCCGTGCAGCCATCAGCGGCCGGTTGTCATCCGCGGCGTGTGGTTCTGGGATAGTCCGGGCCGCCGGTTCGCGGGTGGTTGCCATCGGAGGTGGGATGTCCGGGTTCGAGTATGACGATGGCGGTCTGGCCGTTCCCGGCGAGTGTGCGGGGCCGGTCGAACGCGTGATCGTGGTTGGGGCCGGGATCGCCGGCCTAGCCGTCGGCAACGCGTTGACCCACGCCGGGGTTGAGTGCCTGGTGCTGGAGGCGCGTGACCGAGTGGGCGGTCGGCTGCACACCGTCGACGTGGGGGGAGTGCCGGTTGACCTGGGCGGCTCGTGGATCCACACGCCGGTCGGGAATCCGCTGCGCCGCTTTGCAGATCAGGCCGGGGTGGCGTGTCGCGACGGGAGCCCGCTGCCGGAGACGGTGGTCTACGACTCGGCCGAGGGGCGGCGGCTGTCCGAGGCGGAGTTCGAGGCGCTCCGCGAGGTGCATGCCTCGGCGTTCCCGGCGGCGCTCGAAGGGCTCCGCGAGGCGCTCGGTCCGACGGCCTCAGCCGCGGAGGCGATCGACCGGTTCGTGGCCGAATCAGGTCTGGGTGACGGTGAGGCCCGGCGCGCCAGGCTGTTGCTGCGGATGGCCGTGGCGGCGGAGGCTGCTGATACCCCGGAGCGGCAGTCGCTGCGCTGGCTGTGGAACGAGGAGGAGTACGGCGGCGATCCGTTCGGTGACGTCCCGGTCGGCGGTTACCGGGACGTGGTCGCTGCGCTGGGGCAGGGTGTCCCCGTCCGGTTGGGCGCTGAGGTGACCGGCATCGACGTCTCCGGCGTCGGCGTTCACGTCACGATCGCGGGTGGCGCGGTCGAGAGCGGCTCGCACGCCGTCGTCACCGTGCCGCTCGGCGTGCTGAAGGCCCGGTCGGTGCGGTTCGCGCCGGAGCTCCCCGATGACCGGTGGGCGGCGATCGACCGGCTCGGGTTCGGCAGCTTCGAGAAGGTCGCGCTCGGCTTCGACGCGCCGTTCTGGCGCGCCGCGTCGGTCCCCCACCTGCTCGCCTTTCCCGCCGGCGACGCCCCCGTCATGATCATGGGGCTGGATGCCTTCGGTGGCGGTCCCGCGCTCGTCGGGATTGTCCACGCCGACAACTGTCACCATGTGCTCGGCCGGTCGCCCGCCGCCGCCACCGAGTGGATGCTCGGCATCGTCGGCGAAGCCCTCGGGCGCCAATGCCCCGAGCCGACCGCGATCGCGGTGTCGTCGTGGACGACCGATCCGTACGCCCGGGGCGCGTACGCGCACAACGCTCCGGACGGCGACCCGGCCGATGTCGACGTGCTCGGCCGACCGCTGCACGGACGCCTGCTCTTCGCCGGGGAGGCCACCACGACGGCGCGCATGGGCTTCGCCGACGGCGCCTTCCAGACCGGCATCAGAGAAGCCAAACGCCTGCTCGGCCGACCGGCCGTGGCTCTCTCGCCCGTCGAGCGCCGGGTCAGATTCGTCCCTTGAGGCCCAGGATCCGTGTGTAGGACGCCTGGAGGTTGGCGAGCGGGATCGTCCCGGTCTCCGCCGCGTGGAGCACCGCCAGATAGGCCTGTCCCGAGTCGGCCTCGCTGCCGGTCAGGAGCAGCAGGTCGTCGCCCGCCAGGGCGGCGCGGAGCGAGACCGCGCTCGAGGTGGTGTGGCGCACCTGGGCAGCCGCGTTGAGCGAGTCCGTGATCGTCACGCCGCCGAACCCGAGATCGTGGCGGAGCAGCGTGCCCGCGATCGCGGTCGAGAACGCAGCGGCGTTGTCCGAGTAGGCGGGATAGACGGCGGTGGACAGCATCACCACCGGCCGGACGCCGCGGCTGATCGCGATCTTGTAGGGGAACAGGTCGTAGACGATCGAGCTCTGGCTGGCAAGGATGCGCACCAGGGCGTCGTCGGTGGAGGTGGCGCCCGCGCGTCCGAGTCCGGGGAAGTGCTTCAAGGTCGGCAGCACCCCGCGCGCCTCGAGCCCGGTGGAGAACGCCGTGACGTCGCTGGCCACCTGGTAGCGGTTGGTGGAGAAGGCGCGATGCTGCGCGCCGATGAAGTTGCCGGGCGTCCGCGGGATGTCCGCCACCGGCGCGAGGTCGAGGTTGATGCCGACCGCGCGCATCGCCGCACCGGTCCGGTTGCCCGAGCTCTGGATCTGGGCTGACGTGAGCGCACCGAGCTGCTGGGCGGAGAGCGTCGGGGGCGCCCACGGGAGCCGCCGCACCTCGCCGCCCTCCTGGTCGGTCATGATCAGCAGCCGCGGGCGGCCGCCCGCGGTCGCCGCGGCCTGGAGCTTCGCCGTCGCCGCCTTCACCTGCGCCGCGCTCGAGATGTTCGACCCGAACAGGATCACGCCGCCCACACGTCCGAGGCGGATGCGGGTCAGCAGCCCGGTGTCGGGCGTCGTCCCCTGCATGGCCACGACGATCCGCTGGCCGACCATCGTCTCGATGCTGGGCGCGGCGGCCGCGGCGGGCTGCGTGGCATCGGTTGGCCCGCCGGCGCCCCACGCGAGGGCGAGCACCGCGGCGGCGGTGAACAGCGCGGCACGAACGGTCGAGGTCACTGGCGGTCGCCTCCTGGGTGCGGACCGGATCGCGTTCAGACGTGCGGCACAGAGTGCGTGCGGCGTCTCCCAGAGTACCGCCGATCGACCGGCGCCACCATGCGCCGTTCGAGCTCGTCAGCCCGCGCCTCAGCAGAGGCAGGCCCTCAGGCCGGCGGGAGCTTCTGCGGGTGGAAGGTCTCCCCGCGGGCGAGCATTGCCGTGAACTGCTCGACCCGCCGCGCCCTCGTGTCGGCCCGTTTGGCGGTCGTCAGCCGGTAGAGCACCGCGTAGCGGTTCTGGCTGCTGAGCTGCCCGAACATCCGCTTGGCATCGGGGTTGGCGGCGAGCGCGGCCGCCAGATCGGCGGGCACCTCGATCGTGGCCGGGCCGGAGTAGGCCGCCTCCCAGCGCCCGTCGGCCTGCGCCCGATCGATCTCGGCCTGCCCCGCGGGCTGCATGCGGCCATCCTCGAGCAGGCGGGCGACGATGCCGACATTGCGCTTCGACCAGGGGCTGCGGGTGCGCCGCCGCGTGAAGCGCTGGTAGTAGGTGTCCTCGTCGCGGCGCTTGACCTGGCCGTCGATCCATCCGAAGCAGAGCGCCTCGTCCAGGGCCTGGTCGTAGCTGAGGCTGGTCGGCTGCGTGGTGCCCTTCTTGGCAAGCACGAGCCGCACGCCCGGCGAGTCGGCGTGGTGCGCCTCCAGCCACGCCCGCCAGGCTGCGCTATCGGACACGATCAGGTCGGCCAGCTCGTCCGCCATGCAGGGAGTCTGCCAGCGCACAGTTCAGGTCTCGGTTCCCGCTTCAAGGAAACCACGCCGTTCTCGGCCATCGGGACGGGCAGATTCGAACTGCCGACCCCCTGCTCCCAAAGCAGGTGCGCTACCAGGCTGCGCCACGTCCCGGGGTCTGGGCAGCCAGTGTACGCGAGCGGCCCGCCGGCGGTTCGCTACGCCTGGATGACGACGGGCGTGCCGAGGCGCAGGTGCGCCTTCAGGATCGTCAGCGCGTCGGCGGAGACGCGGAGGCAGCCGGCGGAGGCCGGGGTGCCGATCGAGGCGGGATCGTTCGTCCCGTGAATGGCGAGCTGGTCGCCGCCGCCCCAGCCCGCTGGCAGGTTCGGCTGATGGCCGGAGAGGCCGAACGCGTACCACCCGAACGGCCCTGACGGGTCGCCGGTGGCGACCAGGTCGGTGACGAAGAAGCGGCCGGTCGGCGTGGGGGTGGCGGAGGTGCCGATCGCGGCGGTGAAGCGCCGCAGCACGTGGTCGCCCTCCATCAGAGTGACGCGCCGCGCGGAGAGATCGGCCTCGACCCACGTCGTCGTGTGGACGAGCGCCCGGCCGTGCAGGTCGATCCAGCCGTAGCGGCCGTTCGGCCTCCAGGGCAGCACGATGCGTCCCCAGCCGCCGCGCGGCGTGGAGGAGACGACCCACGACCAGCTGGTCGAGCCGAGCGGCGTGGTCGCGGGCATCGCGCCGAGGCTGGGGCCGCCGGGCCAGGAGCGCACCTCGGCGCCCGCGGCGTCCACCAGCAGGAAGGAGCGGTGGCGCGGTGCGACGGCGTGCTGCGCCCGAGGGGCAACGTCCGCTCGGCGGACAACGACGTGGTGTGCGCTGACCAGCAGCGGCCTGGCCTGGGCCCGACCGTCCCTGCCCGCAGGCGCGGTGGCCGCTCCGGCATACACGGTCAGAGCGAGGGCGACGATGAACGCTGCGCGTTTCACCACACCTCATGCATCGGCGTCTGCCATCTGCTCTTTAGCCAACACCGGGTGCGGTCGATAACAGGACCGGTTCCGTCGTACGTCATCCGGTCACAGGAGTGGGAGTGAAGCGACATCGCAGGGGTATCGGGATCGCCGTGGTTGCGGCGCTCGCCGTCCCGGTCGTGGTCAGCGCCTACCGCCGCTCGAACGGCGACTACACGCGCTCGCGCGAGTTCCGCGCGCTGGTCGGCGACTACGTGATCTAGGACTTCTGCGCTGGTCGCTCAGGCGGCCAGGCGCTGCTCGTGCCCGATCGCGCGCACCAGCGCCTCGACGCACTCCGCGTCGAACTGCGTGCCCTTGCCGCGGCGGAGCTCCTCGACCGCGGCGTCCACCGACCGGTGCTGGCGGTACGGCCGGTCGGCCGTGATCGCCTCGAACGCGTCGGCAACCAGGATCACCCGTGATTCGAGCGGGATGTCGTCGCCGGCCAGCCCCTCGGGGTAGCCGGTGCCGTCGATGCGCTCGTGGTGGTGCAGGATCCAGTGCGCCTCGCGCGGCCGCTCGGCGGCGCAGACGATGTTGTAGCCGAGCCGCGGGTGCTCCTTCATGACGTCGTACTCCTGCGGCGTCAGCGGCCCCGGCTTGTGGAGGATGCTGTCGGTGATGCCGATCTTGCCGACGTCGTGCAGCAGGCCGGCGAGGCGCAGTTCGGCGACGCGTCTCGACTCGAGCCCCAGCTCCTGGCCGATCATCGCGCACAGCTCGGCGACGGTCTCGCAGTGGCTGTGCGTGTAGGCGTCCTTGGCGTCCACCGCCCGGGCCAGCGCGGTCGCCAGCGTCGCCCGGTGGCGCGACTCCTCCTCCTCGTTGGGCGCCGCCAGGATCGGCTCCAGGTCAGGCGTGTAGATCAGCGCTCCGCGGTGGCTGCGCTTGGCCTGGATCAGCGCGAGGTCGGCGCGGTGCACGACGTCGTCGCGCCCGCAGGCTGCGCCCGCCTCGGCGACGCCGGCGGTGGCCGAGACGATCAGCCCCGAGGGCGTGCGGTCGAGTGACGCTTGGAGCCGCTGCACCATGTTCAGCGACTCGATCGCACCGCTGCCGTCGAGAATGATGGCGAACTCGTCGCCGCCGACCCGGTAGGCGGTGTCGCCGGCCGCGGACGCCCGGCGGATCGCGTTGCCCAGCTCGACGATGCACTCGTCCCCGACCTGGTGGCCGTGGCGGTCATTCGCCTGCTTGAGCCCGTCGAGGTCGAGCAACGCCAGCGAGACGCGGCCGGCGCCGTCCTCGGCCGCCAGCCGCCGCTCCAGGTCCTCCTGGAAGGCCCGGTGGTTGCGCAGGCCGGTGAGGTTGTCGGTCAGCGCGGCGCTGCGCAGCCGGTCCACCTCGGCCAGGCGCGTCGCCTCCAGCGCCTCGCGGTAGCGGATCACCGTGGCGAACGAGAGCACCAGCATCAGGCCGAGGGCGAACGCGAACACCGTGACGCCGACCATCACGCGCTCGCTGCTCTGCGAGGAGTGGAGGGCCGCGATCGCCTTGGCGTGGTGCGTGTTGGCGGCCACGTCCAGCCGGCGGAGCATGTCGGGCAGCATCTGCCCGACCAGGTCGTTGGCGTGCTCGGCCGCCTGCGCCCGGCGGGCGTCCACCGCGGCGATCACCTCGTCGATCAGCTCCAGCACCTTCGCGTTCTGGACGAGGATCGACTGCGCCACGACGCGATCCTGGTCGTTGCCGCGGCTGCGGGTGACCGCCAGCGCCATGTTCAGGTCGGCGGCCGCCCCGCGCGCCTGCGAGCGGACGCTGGGATCGCCTGTCAGCCGGTAGAACAGCGTGGCCCGCTCCTCCACCGCCAGCGCGTAGCGGGCCCGCTGGTACGCGTCGCTGATCGCCGTCGAGGTGCGCACCGATCGCGCGGTCGTCGTCATCGTGGTCGCCGACCATGCCGCCATCACGGACAGGAGCAGGATGGCGAACGCGCTCACCGGGGCGGCGGCACGACGGGTGGCGACCGCGTGCATGACGCGGCGTGGCATGGAGATGTGACCGCTGGGGTGCGGCATCGACCTAGTCCATCGGCCCGACCGGGGGATCCCGGCAGCCACCGATGGGTGGATCGGTGATCACCCTGACGGGGGAGGGGACTTGTCGCCCCGAGGTACTAGCTTGTGAGAACGGCTCCAACCGTGTTCAAGCACGATGAAACGACTGCTCCTCACACTCCTCGTCTTCGGACTCGCCCTCCCGGCCACCGCGCACGCCGACGCGATCTTCGGCATGCAGTGGAAGTACGGCTGGTCGACCAGCGAACGTGACAGCAGCGGCAGCTGCGCCACAGTCAGCGGCCTCACCGCCGGCCTGCTCAGCGGGTCGGTGCGGATGGCCTGCACATCGAGCAGCGGCAGCACGTCGGCGAGCTGGTCGTTCCGGCTGCCCTGCCGGCCGACGAGCATGCCCAGCGTGCACGTCAGCTACGGCTACACGTGGGGTACGGCTCCTGAGCTGCGCGTGAAGTCGCGCAACAGCGGTCGCAGCTACGAGGTGCAGCTCCGCCTGGACGACAAGGGCAGTGCCGTCATCCAGCGCGTCAGCATCGGCTACTACTGCTGAGCCGAGCGCCGTGAACGGCGCCCGGCCCAGCAATCGTTCAGTCGGTCAGCTGTCGAGCAGCACGACCTGGCCGTGCGCCGACCCGAACGGGCTCCCGGCCGAGGCATGGCCCGGCAGGACGCTCCAGTTCGAGACGTAGACACCACCCTTGGCGCCGATCGCGACGCCCGCGGGGAAGTGCAGCGCTCCGACACCCAGCGTCTCGCGGTGGCCGTTCGGCCAGACGCGGACGACGGCCCCCTCGGGGGTCAGGTTCGAGAGGCCACCGGTGCTCAGCTCCGTCACATACAGGCTGTGATCCGGACCGAAGCCGATGCCGGTGATGGCGGAGAAGCCGGTGCGGAACACCGTCGGCTTCTGGCCGGGCACGACCCGCCACACGCGCGAGCCGCCGGCGGGGGTACCCTCGCCGCCCAGCTCACCGACGTAGTACGCGCCGTCCGGGCCCCGGGTGACCGAGGTCGGGACGGACTCGCCGCCTGCGGAGTTCTTGGGGAACACCGCCAGGGTGGTGACGTGGCCGTTGTTGACGTCGAGCAGGTCGTTGCCCGCCGCGTCGGTGACGACCTGGTGCGTGGCCGTGACGGCGTAGACGCCGTACGGATCGGAGTCCAGCTGGGCCCCGTCCGGGTTGTGCGACCACTCGTAGTCGTCGATGTCGGCCTGCTTGTTGACCGTGCTTCCGGGACCGATCCGCAGCAGATCGCCGAGGAACCGGAACCGCGCCGGCAGACCCGGAGGCGTACCGCCCTGGCCGGCCGAGGTCTCGATGCCGAACACGGTGCCGTTCGGTGCGACGGATACGGCGTCCACGCCGGTCGCGAACGTGCCGTCCGAGCCGGCCGCGGAGGGCAGCCGGTCGGCGACCACGGACACGATGCCGTGGGACTTCTTCCAGATGCCGCTGGTGAGGCCGACGCAGGTCTCGTCGCTCTCCTCACCGCCGGGGAAGCAGGTCGAGCCACCGCGGCCGGCGGCCGCGACGTACAGCGACCCGTCCGGGCCGAACGCGAGGCCCCGCGGGTTGTCGACGTGGTCGATGATGACGCTGACATGCGGAGCGCTCGCCGATGCGGCGGATCCCCCGCCTGCGACGAGCGCCGCGGCCGTCAGCAGCGTGGCTGCGCAGATTGCGCGTGTGATGCGCACGTGTCGTACCCCCTTGTGCGGTTGCGTGGAGCCGTGGAGCCGGCTCCCGGGCAGTCTGTTCGGGACCGTCGTACCTGTCAAGTCCCGGAGCGGACGTTCCCCACCGAGCCGCGGGATAATCACCTTCGCGCGCCGGGCGTGGGAGGGCGAGCGCGAGACGATGAGGCGGGGGCGGCAGGAGTCGAACCTGCGACCAAGAGCTTAGAAGGCTCCTGCTCTATCCACTGAGCTACGCCCCCCGGGAGGGCTTAGACGATTGATTTCACGAGTTGGACCGCTTCCAGAGCCACGAATCCCGTGGAACGAACCATCTGGCTACTGTAACGACATGAGCGCGACCGTCCGCATCGTCGCCGGCCGCGCGGCGGACGGCGGGCGGCGGCACTGGCTGCTCAGCCGGCAGCGGTTGGCCGAGCCGCCCGACCGGGTGTTCCCGTTCTTCGCCGATGCCCACAACCTCGAGCGGATCACGCCGCCGTGGCTGCGGTTCCGGGTGCTCACCCCGCGGCCGACCGCGATGGGCGAGGGGGCGCTGATCGCCTACCGCCTGGCGCTGCACGGCGTGCCGCTGCGGTGGCTGACGCGGATCGCTGTCTGGGAGCCGCCCCACCGCTTCGTCGACGAACAGCTGCGCGGCCCCTACCGGCTGTGGCGGCACGAGCACCGGTTCGTCCCCGACGGCGACGGCACGCTGGCGCTGGACACGGTCGAGTACGCGCTTCGGGGGCCGCGAGTGGCCGCCGAGGTGGGACAGCGGCTGCTGGTGGCGCGCGACCTGGAGCGGATCTTCGCGTACCGCGGCGACCGCATCGCCGCGCTCGCCTAACGGCCCCCGCGCACGGCCAGCAGGGCCGCCTGCGTGCGATCGGCCACGCCCAGCTTGAGCAGCAGGCTGGAGACGTGGGTCTTCACGGTCTTGTCGGAGAGGCCGAGCCGGGAGGCGATCGCCTTGTTGGAGAGGCCCTCGGCGAGGAGCGCCCACACCTCGCGCTCACGTGGCGTCAGGTCGGGAGCGTCGGCGGCGGATGCCGGCGCGCCGTCGTAGGGCACCGCGAACAGCGGCTGCGGCCCGGGCAGGCCCTTCAGCTCGGCGCTGCCGGCGTCCGTGCAGGCCAGCTCGGGGACGAGCGCCCGTGTCGTCGCCGACACCAGGATCTGGCCCGGCCCGGCCTGCTCGGCGATCCGCGCGGCCAGGAACACGGCGCCGCCGAAGTAGCCGTCGCGCTCGGCGATCACCTCCCCGGTGTTGATGCCGACGCGGAGCGGCAGGTCGGCCGCGGCCCGCTGGATCGCGATCGCGCACTCGACGGCGGCCCGGGCGCCGGAGAACGCGAGCATGAAGCCGTCGCCCTGGAGGCTGACCTCGTGGCCGTGGTGCCGCTCGGCGATCGCCCGGACGGAGCGGCGGTGCCGGTCGAACAGCTCGTGTGCGCCGTGGTCGCCCAGCCGCGAGACCAGGCGGGTCGAGCCGACCACGTCGGTGAAGACGATCGTCACGGTGCCCTCGGGCCGCGGCCGTTCCGACGCGAGGCCGCGCAGCAGGCGCCGCACCGCGTCCGGTGCGAGCAGGGGGTGGCCCGCGGCCACGGCCCGGATCGCATCGGCCACCTCGGCCGGCGCGGCGTCCTTCATCAGGTAGCCGTCCGCGCCCGCACGCAGGGCGTCCAGCACGGACGAGTCCTCGGCCGAGCTGGTCAGCACCAGGACGCCGCTGCACCCGTCGCGCTTGACCTCGCGCGTGGCGGCGATCCCGTCCATCCCGGGCATCGCGAGGTCCATCAGCACGACGTCGGGACGCAGCTCGCTGGCGCCCTCGACGGCGGCGCGGCCGTCAGCGGCCTCGCCGATCACCTCGATGCCGGGCTGCCGGTCGAGGAAGAGCCGGAGGCCCTCGCGGACGACGGCATGGTCGTCAGCGATCAGCACGCGCACCATCGGGCACCTCCAGCTCGATCGTCGTCCCGCCGCCCGGCGTCGAGCGCACGCGCAGCTCGCCGCCCAGCTCCTGCGCCCGCTCGCGCATCGAGGTCAGCCCCAGGTGGCGGGCCAGCAGCGCCGCGCCGTCCGGGTCGAAGCCGACGCCGTCGTCGCGCACGGTCAGGCGCAGGCCGTCGGCGCACGCCAGCTCCACCTCGATCCGCTCCGCGTCGGCGTGGCGGACGGCGTTGCGCAGCGCCTCCTGTGCGATCCGAAACGCCGCCAGCTCGACGTCGGGCGGCCGCCGCGCGCCGCTGCTCGCCCGGAACTCGACCGGTGCGTGCTCCGCGCGGCGGACGAGCTCGACGTGCCTGCGCAGCGCCTCGGCGAGGCCGGCCTCCTCGAGGTCCGCCGGCCGCAGCTGGAAGATCAGCGACCGCAGCTCGGTGGCGGCGGCGCGCACCAGACCGCCCGCGCGCCGCATCTCCTCGGCCGCCTCCGGGGCGGTGGCCTCGGCCAGCCCGGCCGCCGCCTCTGCGGTGAGCGCCGCCGAGAACAGCGTCTGCGACACCGCGTCGTGCAGCTCCCGGGCCAGGCGGTTTCGCTCCTCGACCACCGAGAGGGCGCTGCTCCGCTCGAGCAGGCGGGCGTTCTCGATCGCGATCGCGGCGTGCGCGGCGAGCAGCTCGACGGCATCCTGATCGTCCTCGCCGAACGGCCCGCGAGGCCGCTTGTCGGCCAGGTAGAACGCGCCCAGCACGCTGCCGCCCCGGGCGATCGGCACGCCCATGAACGCGCGCATCACGGGATGCTTGGCCGGGTAGCCGTCGAAGCGGGGGTCGGCGGTGACGTCGGTGGAGCGGTACGAGGCGGTGGACTCGAGGATCGCGCCCAGCATGCCGTGGGTGCGGGGGAGGGGGCCGATCGCCTCCATCTGCCGCGCCGTCATGCCGTGCGTGACGAAGTGGCGGAAGCCGCCCTCCCCGTCGGGCACGCCCAGCGCGGCGTAGCGTGCGCCCGCCAGCTCGCACGCGGCCTCCGCCATCCGGCCGAGGCCGCCTTCGATCGTGCGCTCGGCCGCGATCGCCAGCACCTGGTCGGACACCGCGCGGAAGAGCGCTTCCCTGGAGCGCGCCATGGCGGAACGATACGCCCGCGGTTCTAGGGCGTGAAGCCGGGCGGGGGCGGCGAGCAGAGCTGCCGCATGCGCTGGCGCATCGCGTTCAGCTGCGACGCATAGGCGGGGTCGTCCACCAGGTTGTGCAGCTCGTACGGGTCGGCCTGCTCGTCGTAGAGCTCTTCCTCACCGGTCTGGTACTTGACGTAGAGCCACGAGAGCGACCGCACACCGCAGTAGTTCGGCATCCCGCCGGAGGTTGGCGTCCAGTCGTGCGAGTACGCCTCCGTGAGGAAGTCGCTGCGCACCGACTGCTGGCCATTCAGCAGCGGCAGCAGGCTCTGGCCCTGGACGTCGGGGGGCAGCGTGACGCCGGCCGCGTCGGCGAACGTCTCAGTCCAGTCGACGTTGACGACGAGGCCGGGGACGTGGCTGCCGGGCGTGATGTGGCCGTCCCAGCGCATGATCAGCGGCACCCGCAGGCTCTCGTTCCAGGGCACCCGCTTCGCGTCCCAGCGGTGGGAGCCCGATGACCAGCCGTTGTCGGATGCAAACACGATCAGCGTGTTCGACAGCCGTCCCGTGTCCCGCAGCGTCTGCACGATCTCGCCGACCGCGTCGTCCACGGCGAGCAGCGAGCGGCAGCGGTTCAGCATCAGCGCGTCGGACTTCTTCTGTGCGTTCTTGTTCCAGGCCAGGCCCTGCACCCAGGTCGGCTCGTCCGGGCCGATCACGCCGACGTTGGGCGAGCGCGGCGGCTGGTAGCCGGCGCAGGCGGTCGCGTAGCGCTGCGGCGGCGTGGCCGGGTCGTGTGGCGCGTGGGGCGCGAACCACAGGAACAGCGGCTGCGTCGAGGGCGTCGAGTTGATGAAGTCGAGCGACTGCTGGGCGAGGACGTCGGTCGAGTAGTCCTCGGGGTCGCTCCCGTACTTCACCTCGACGCCGTTCTGGCTCTCGCCGTAGTTGTAGTAGCCGCCCTCGTCCTTGAACAGCATCCCGCGCCAGAAGTCCCAGCCGGCCGGCACGAACGCCGCGTGCCGGCTGTTGTAGCCGTTCAGGTACTTGCCGATCAGGGCCGTCCGGTAGCCCGCCTTGTGCAGCCACACCGGCAGCGTGTGCGTCTTCTCGTAGCCGTCGTTGTGGAAGGTCTGGAAGCCGCCGAAGGGCGGGTGGTTGTCGTAGACCTTCGTGGTGTGGCTGTAGAAGCCGGTGAGGACGGTCGAGCGGCTCGGGCAGCAGAGGCTGTTGCTGACGAACGAGTTGTCGAACATCGCGCCCTTGTCCGTGATCAGGGAGTTGACGTTCGGCATGTTGCCGAGCTCGTCCCAGCGCTGGTCGTCGGTCAGGATGAAGACGATGTTCGGCCGCGAGGCGGCTGCGGCGGCCGTGTGCGAGGGGCTGCCGCTGCCGGGGCCGACGCTGCCGACCAGGACGGCGGACGTGACCGCGAGCAGCGCAAGGATGCCCAGCCGCCGCCGGGAGCGCGCCCACCCTGAGATCCTCGCACGCTGCATACCCACGTGGTGTGGTATCACCATTTGGCGCCGCTGCCAAGTGAACGTTCGTACTCCTACAGGTAAACGAACGGCGCCGGGCGCCCTCACGGCGCCAGTCGGCTGACCGTCCAGGCGTCGCCGTCGCGCTCGTAGAAGAGGCGGTCGTGCAGGCGGTGCGCGCCGTGCTCCCACAGCTCGACCGCGTCCGGGACGATCCGGTAGCCATGCCAGTGCGGCGGCCGCGGGACGGGGCCGTCGCCGAACCGCTCGACCGTCTCGGCGTAGCGGGCCAGCAGCTCCTCGCGGGACGCGATCGGCCGGCTCTGGTCGGACGCCCACGCCCCGATCGCGCTGGGCAGCGCCCGCGAGGCGAAGTACGCGTCCGACTCCTCGTCGGAGACCGCCTCGACCCGCCCCTCGATCCGCACCTGGCGGCCCAGCGGCTCCCAGAACAGCACCGCCGCGGCCCGCGGGTTGGCCTCGAGCTCACGCCCCTTGCGGCTCTCCGCATTGGAGTAGAAGACCGCGCCCCGCTCGTCGAGGCCGCGCAGCAGCACCATCCGCGCCGACGGCGCGCCGTCCGGCGTCGCCGTCGCCACGCACATCGCCTCGGGCTGGGCGACGCCGGCATGCACGGCCTCGTGCAGCCACCGCGCGGCGAGCGTCATCGGATCGGGTTGGACGGCCATTGAGGACTCCGTTTGACTGGCGGGCGAATTGCCGTACGCTAGCGACTATGGGACGAATTGCGATCGTCATCTCCTTCGTCGTCGTGGTCGCCATCGTGATCGCGGCCGGCGGCTACTGGTACGTGAAGGACCATCAGCGCATCAGCCTGGCGTCCGTGCAGAACAAGGTGGCGACGACGCAGCACGCCGACGGCGTGATCTGCGTCCAGAAGGCCGCGCACGGCAAGCACTGGAACTGCGCCGGCAAGGTCAACTCCAAGGGCCAGTGCTTCAACGTCACCGTCAGCTGGCGCGGCGACACCAAGATCAAGGCCGTCAAGGCCGGCCGCTGCGACTCGGACTCGGCGCTGAAGCCGATCCTCGCCGCAAGTTAGGCCCCCAGGTTCAGGTGACCCGGAAGTGGGCCAGCATGCCCAGGGCGACGTGGCCCGGGATCTTGCACGCCAGGTTGTAGGTGCCCGCCGGCAGCGTCACCGTCACGGTCGCGTGGCCGCCGGACGGGATGCGCCCGAGCAGCGCGTACTGGTGCTGGTTGCGGCCGATGTAGAAGTTGTGGTCGTCCTCGCCCCGGTTCCAGATGTTGAACTGGACCTTGCCGTGCGGCGCGCTGAGCCGGCCCGAGAGGTGGATGTAGTACTCGCCCTCGGTGATGCCGACCGGCACCGGCGCGGTCGCCCCGCTCGAGGTGGACGCGATCAGCCACACCGACATCGCGGCGATCGCAAGCAGCAGCAGTCGACCCTTCATGCCTCTCGGTGTAGGGCAGACGGCCGGGCGGGTCATCCCCCGAATGAGCGGTTGCTTGGAAACAGGCTCCTGCGAAGGGCGGATCGCCGGACCGATCAACTACGCTGCCGCGCCGATGGAGCACCGTGCATAGACGCCGCTGGCTGACGGCCGCGGGGCTGGCCGCCGTGGCGGCCCTGCTGGTCGGCGTCTACGTGGTGGGCTGGGGCGACCACTCCACCCCGGTGCCGCGCGTCAAGCCGGCGAAGCGCGTGACCGGCTGGCTGCACACGTCCGGCCCCCGGATGGTGGGGCCGAACGGCCCGGTGCGGCTGGTGGGGCTGGACGAGCCGGGGCTCGTCTCCGGCGCGGGCAACAACCGGGCGGTCGCACCCGACGCGTGCGACGACGGCTACCTGCCGGTCGCCTCGTCCGAGTACGCGAACTTCCAGCGGTTCGGCTTCAACTCGGTGCGGCTGGGGATCTCGTGGGCGAACATGGAGCCGACCCAGCCGTCGACCCCGGGACGGCACGCGTGGAACGCCGAGTACCTCCAGGCGGTGGATGACGCGGTCAAGGGGTTCACCTCGCGCGGCATCGCCGTCGTCCTGGACATGCACGCGAACAACCTCTCGCCGGCGTTCAAGAACCCCAAGCCCGACCGCTGCCAGGGCAGCGGCCTCCCCACCTGGCTCTTCCCCGATCCCGAGGCGACCACGCCGCAGAAGGCCGAGTGCACGTTCCTCAAGGGCGAGCCGCTGCCGGGCGCGCCGGTGGACGCCCAGGCCGGGTACGCCGACGCGTGGCATGAGATCGCCTCGCGCTACGCCTCGAACCAGCTGGTGGTCGGCGCCGACATCTTCAACGAGCCCAGCTCGGCCCGCTGCCCCGGCCTCGACCTGCTGCCCTTCTACGAGCAGATGGGCAACGCGATCCGCTCGGCCAACCCGCACCTCCTCCTGATCTACCAGGACAACGCGGCCCGCAAGGGAAACTTCGCGCTGAACGCGCCGCTCGACCTGCCCAACAGCGTCTACTCGTTCCACTTCTACCCGGTCAGCTGGAGCCAGGGCGAGCCGCTGCTCCAATCCCACGTCGACCACGTGGCGTCGTGGCACCAGCCCATCTGGCTGGGCGAGTTCGGGGTGTTCCGGGAGCAGGGCCGGGGGGCGGAGGCGACCGCCGGCTGGGTGGCCGATCTGGGGGCGATGATGCACTACTGCCGCGTCCACAACATCGGCTGGGCGTTCCACCAGTACTCGGGCGGCGCCGGGTCGCTGATCGACCGGCAGAAGCGCCAGGTGCACACCGACTGGCTGGCGGGACTTCAGGCCGGATTTTAAGCGGGTTGGAACGGCCTGGGCGCCCCTTGTGGCCGCCCACGACGGCTGTACACTGGACGGACTTCGGCCTGGACCGAAGGATTGCCCGAAGCCAGATCCCAGTGGGGGGATTCGTGAGCCTTCGACCCGAGTTGACATTGTCGCGTGCCGTGGGCCCGCTGATCCGCTGGTCATGGCTGATCGCCCTGATCGCCGTCGGGTGCGGACTCGCCGCCCGGACGGTCGCCGATTCGCACTCCAAGACGCAGTTCACGGCGACGACGAAGCTGCGCGACGTCGAGGTCACGCTGAAGAACTCGCAGAACGGCAGCCTCGTCCCGGTCTCGAACGACAAGACCCTGCCCACCTCGGACGAGCTGATCCTGACCCCGATCGTGCGCCGTGCGGCCGCCGACGCGGGCATCAGCGAGGGCGTCCTCAAGCACCGGCTGTCGGCCAAGGCGATCGACGCCGACAACGTCCAGTTCACGTACGCGGCGCCGACCAGGGCGGAGGCGCAGCAGGCGTTGTCCGACTACGTCCAGTCGTTCATCGCCGTCCGCCGCGCACAGCAGCTGTCCGTGCTCCGCAACGGCCTCGCGTCCCTGGGCACGCCGACGCTGAACAGCAACGGCCAACCCGTTCGCGGCTCGTCCACCGACGACGCGGGGCGCCAGAAGATCCAGGCGGCGATCACGGCGCTGCCCACGCAGATCGCACGGCAGGGCGACCTCGCCGTCTCCGAGAAGGATCCGGCCGTCTCCTCGTCCCTGGCGCTGATCGCCGGCGCGCTCGCCGGCGCCGCCCTGGGCGTGCTGATCGTCCTGTGCATGACCCAGTTCGATCCGCTGGTGCGGCGCCGCTCGGCGCTGTCGGTGCCGGGCGTGGACGTCTTCTCGTCCACCCCTGACGACGTCACCGCGCTGCGAGTCGAGCTCGAGCTGACCGGCAGCCGCAGCGGCGGCGGCGTCATCGCCGTCGTCCCCGCCGGCAAGGGCGACGCCCAGGCCGCGGCCGCCGATCTCGCCCGCTCGTTCGCCGCCACCGGCACCGCGACGGTGCTGCTCGACGTCACCCCGGGGGGCAGCGGCGACGGCGCGCGCAGCTTCCTGGCCGGTGCGGGAGCCGCTGCCCGTCGCCGACGGCGGCGCCGACCTCAAGCTGATCCCGCCCGGAGGCCGTGACGCCGACGACGCACGGCTGTTCTCGACCGATCGCGTCGCCGGGCTGCTGGCCGAGGCCCACAAGCACGGCTCGGTGATCGTCGTGCTGGCCGCTGACCCGTGCCGTCACCCGGGCTCGCTGCTGGTCTGCGGCGCCGCCGACGCGGCCGTCGCCGTCGTTCGGCCGCGGACGCGCTGGAGCGACCTGGAGGACGTCGTCGATCGCGTCGTCCGGGTGGCCGCTACCCGGCTCGCCCTGCGCTTCGAGTCCGGCTCCGAACGGTCCGTGCGGCAGCGCCAGCCGCGCCGGTCCGCCGACGAAGCGGCCGTCGCAGAACCGGTGGTGTGAGCGACGGCATGTCCGCCGTTGCGCCGGCACTCCCGCTCGACCTGACCGCGCCCCGGCTCGCGCTGCCGCGGTCGCTGACGTGGATCGCCGCGTTCGTCTACGCGGCCACCATGCTGGTCGTCGGCATGCACGCGGCCACCCCGGCCGCGCTGCTCGCCGCCGCGGCGCTGATCGGGCTGACCGCGGTCTTCGTCGTCCGGCCGCTGGCCGGCCTGCTGATGCTGCTGCTGACGCACCAGAGCGTCGATCTGTGGGCGAACGGGCAGCTCACCACCATCGGCGGACTCCAGTTCAACCTCAGCACCGGCATGACGATCCTCGCGGTCGTGGTCGGCGGCGCCTACCTGATCGAGAACCGCGCGGTGGCGTTCAGCTCGCCCTCGCTGTGGGCGTTCGTCGCCTTCACGGCGGTCGCCACGGCGAGCCTGGCGATGACGCCCTCGCTGTCGCTGGGGGTGTCCGAGGTGCTGCGCCTGGCCCGGGTCGGGGCGATCTACGGCCTCGTCTACGCGCTCTGCCGCTCGCGCCGCGACCTCGAGCTGATCGCCGCCGCTGTGCTGCTCTCGATCTCCGGGGTGCTGGTGGTCGCGCTGCACGAGGCGCTGACGCACGGCGGCCGCCACAACCTCGCGCTGGACGTGTACCGCACCACCGGCGGCTTCTACGGCCCGGACGAGCTCGGCTTCGTGCTGGGCGCGCTGCTCTGCTTCGCGATCCCGCTGCTGCTGGGCGGCCGGCTGCCCTGGTGGCCGCTGCTGGCGGTGTGGGCGGGACTGACAGGCATCGCACTGGTCAACTCGTACACGCGCACCGCCTGGATCAGCCTGGCCGCAGGGCTGCTGGCGATCGGCGTCGTCCGCTACCGCTCGCTGCTCGTGTTCGGGCCGCTGATCGCGATCGCGGTCGTGGTGGCGGTTCCCAGCACGGTCAACCGCTTCTCCGACCTGAGCGACTCGGCGGTGCACAACGGCCGCGCCGGCAACACGTTCGCGCAGCGCATGGATCTGTGGCGGGCCAACCTGCCCAAGGTGAACAGCGCCCCGGTGCTGGGCCACGGCTTCGCGTCGATCGACGTCAAGCAGGGCTACCTGGTGCACAGCGACTACGTGCGGGCCGCGGTCGAGACCGGCCTGCTCGGCGTGGCGACGTTCGCCTGGCTGGTACTGTCAGGCGTGGTCGGGTCGTTCCGCGCGGTGCGCCGGACGCTCAAGCAACGGCCTCGCGGGCTGCCGACGGCAGCAGCGGTCGGTGCGTTCGGTGTCGCGGTCATCTACCTGCTGGCCAGCGCGGACTCGAACCTGATGACCAAGCCGGTGATCGCCGGCTCCGCGTGGGCGCTGATCGCGTGCGGCCATGCGATGTCCCGATTGGTTGCTGACGAACACTCTATGGAACTTGCACAATGATTGACATGCTAGGAGAACGGTGGTACTCATGGTTGACCCGGCTCGTATTGGTACGCTTTGCAGGCTGTCTACCCGCTTGAGGGGAGAAACTCGTGACTGAGGCAGGGACCGGCGGACACTCCGCCGGCTACTACTTCCGCGCTTTCCGGCGGCGGGGATGGATCGCCGTCATCTGCGTGGCCCTTGGCCTCGGTGCCGGCTACCTGCTCTCGTCGCGCCAGCACGCCGAGTTTCGGGCCTCCGCGGACGCCGCCATCAACACGCAGGACCTGACGGGCGGCCAGCTCTCGGACGTCAGCAAGAACTCCTCCGCGGACATCGCGACCCAGGCGTCCCTGGCCATGTCGGAGACGGTCGCAGCCCAGGCGATCCGCTGCGCCGAGCTGAACTACGCCGTCGACGTCAAGAACGGGGCCACCACGCCGGTCGCCGACTGCTACGCGCAGCTCGCCGTGGCGCCGGTGGCGCCGGGCAAGAAGCCGACCGCCGCGCAGACGGCCGTCGCGGCCAACGAGGTCGCGGGCCGCGCGCTGTTCACGCAGGCCGGTCTGACCGTGTGGACGCCCACGCAGCTGCTGTCCGCCTCCAAGATCACGTCCGACACCGACACCAATCTGATCCACTTCGCGGTCAGCGCGCCCGACAAGAAGCTCGTGATGTACCTGGCCAACGGCTACGCCGAGGCGTTCGTCTACGGCAGCCGCAAGGGCGTGACCGACCAGCTGAACGGGCTGATCCGCCCGAACGAGCAGACGATCAGGAACATTCAGACGCAGCTGTCGGGGATCAACGACGAGATCGCCCAGCGGCTGCTGCTGCACGAGAACACGGCCGACCTGAACGCCCGCGCGCAGACGCTGGTCAACCAGCAGCAGGCGATCCAGGGCACCGTCCAGAACCTGCTGACGCAGCGCGCGACGCTGCCTGGCGCGGCCAAGGTCGCCGCGCCGGCCACCAGCGCGGTGCAGACCGCGCCGATGACGAAGCGCAACCTCGCCGCCGGCGGCGCCATCGGCCTCGTGCTGGGCATCGGCATCATCTTCCTGCTGGAGGCGCTCGACCGGAAGGTGCGCTCCTCCGAGGAGGTCTCCGAGGAGCTGGGGATGGGCCTGCTCGCCCGCATCCCGGCGCCGTCGCGCCGCCTGCGCAAGAAGGACGGCCTGGCGCTGATGACGGACGGCGGGGGCAACCACGCCGAGGCGTACCGCAAGCTGCGGGTCGCCTTCGACTTCGCCAACCTCCAGGCGCGCGCCCAGGTCGTGATGGTGACCAGCGCTGTCGAGCAGGAGGGCAAGTCGACGACGATCGGCAACCTCGCGGTCGCGCTGGCCCAGGTGGGCCGCCGCGTCGCGCTGGTCGACCTCGACCTCCGTCAGCCCTACCTCAACCGGTTCTTCGACCTCGGCCAGGTGCCCGGCGTCACCGACGTCGCCCTCGGCCACCTGCAGCTCGGCGACGCGATCCACCGGATCGCGGTCACGCCCGGCGGCGGCCGGTCGAACGCGCCGGTGAGCGCAAACGGCAACGGCCACGGCGGCCAGGTGGACGGCGTGCTCGAGGTGCTCACCGCCGGCTCGCAGCCGCCCGACCCGGTCGCGTTCCTCGAGTCGGAGGCGATGGCCGCGATCATCGCCGACCTGCGCGAGCGCGCCGACATCGTCCTGATCGACGCCCCGCCGGTGCTGCCGGTGAGCGACGCGATGGCGATCTCGGGCGGCGTGGACGCGGTGATCATCGTCTCGCGGCTCGAGGTCGTCCAGAAGCCGATGCTGCGCGAGCTGCGCCGCGAGCTGGACAACTCGAACGTCGTGCGCATGGGCCTGGTGCTGACCGGCGCCGAGTCCGACGCGTCCTACGGCTACGGCTACGGGTACGGCAGCTACGGCGGGTACGGCAACACGGCCCCGCCTGCCTCCCCGCCGGCAGCCCAGCCGGCGGCGACCACGACGCCGGACTCCTGAGCGGGCCGCCATCGTGGACCGCTGCTCGGTGCTGGGAACGTCGTTCTACGCCGGCCGTCTGACCGACGCCGCTGAGCTGGTGATCGACCGTGCGCTGTCGGGCGCGGGTGGCTACGCCACCCAGACCGGCGTGCACGGCGTCACGCTGGCCCGGCGCGACGCGGCCGAGCGGGCGGCGCTCGACGCGTCCTGGATGAACTTCCCCGACGGCGCGCCCGTCGCCTGGCGCCAGCGCCGGGCCGGCGCGGCCCGGGCCGAGCGGGTGGGCGGCCCGGACGTGATGGCCATGGTGATCGACCGCGGCCGCGAGCGCGGCGTCCGCCACTTCCTGCTCGGCTCGACCGAGCCGGTGCTGGCCGCGCTCCACGACCGGCTCGGGCGCATGTACCCGGGAGCGGAGGTGTGCGGCACGCTCTCGCCGCCGTTCCGGGCGCTCACCGCCGACGACGAGGCCGCGATCGAGGCGGCCGTGGCGGCGGCGCGGCCCCACATCGTCTGGGTCGGGCTGGGCGCCCCCAAGCAGGACCTCTGGTGCCACGACCACGCGCCGCGGATGGCGCCCGCGCTCTGCGTCGGCGTCGGCGCCGCCTTCGACTTCCTGGCGGGCACGAAGCAGCGGGCGCCGCGGTGGATGCAGCGCGCCGGGCTGGAGTGGCTGCACCGGATGGCCAGCGAGCCCGCCAAGCTCGGCCCCCGCTACCTCAAGGCGAACACCAGCTTCATCGGCATGTCCCTCGCCGAGCTGGCGCGCGGCGGCAGGGAGCGCGCCTCGTGAGGGTGCTGATCGTCCACAACCGCTACCGCAGCTCGATGCCGAGCGGCGAGAACTCGGTGGTCGACCAGGAGCAGGAGCTGCTGCGCGAGCGGGGGCTGGACGTGCACGTGCTGACCACCGACAGCGACGAGATCGCCGATTGGCCCGCGCACCGCAAGGCGCTGCTGCCGGCGCGGGTGGTGTGGTCGCGGACCGGCTCGCGGCTCGTGCGCGAGCGGATCGCCGCGGTGCGCCCCGAGGTCGTGCACTTCCACAACACCTTCCCGCTGCTCTCGCCGGCCGCGCTCCGCGCCGCGGCGGGAAGCGGCGTCCGCGTGGTCAAGACGCTCCACAACTTCCGGCCGCTGTGCCCGGCTGGGGTGCTGTTCCGCGACGGCCACGTGTGCGAGGAGTGCGTCGGCCGCACGCCCCTCCCGGCCGTGCGCCACGGCTGCTACCGCCAGTCGCGCTCGGCGACGCTGCCGCTCGCGGCGTCGGACGCCGTCCACGCCTGGGCGGGCACATGGAAACGCTCCGTGGACGCCTACGTTCTGCCCTCCGCGTTCGCCCGCAGCCGCTACGTGCTGGCGGGCTGGCCGGCCGACCGGCTGGTCGTCAAGTACAACACCGTCGAGGAGCAGCCGCTGCGCCGTGAGGGCCCCGGCCGCGGGTTCGTCTGCCTCGCCCGGCTGGGGCCGGAGAAGGGCGTCGACGTCCTCCTGGATGGCTGGGCGGAGGCCTTCCCCGACGGTGGCGAGGGCCTGACCATCGTCGGCAGCGGCGAGCTCGAGGATCGCTTGCGCGCCCGCGCCGCACGCATCCCCGGCGTCGAGATGGCGGGGCAGCTGCCCCGCGACGAGGCGCTGGAGCGCATGCGCGGCGCGCGCGCCGTCGTGCTGCCCTCGATCTGGTACGAGGTGTTCCCGCGCACAGTGGTCGAGGCCTACGCTCTCGGGGTGCCGATCGTCGCATCCCGCCTGGGCAGCCTGATCGAGGTCGTCCCCGACGAACAGTCCGGGCTGCTGTTCGAGCCCGGCGACGGCGCCAACCTGGCCCGCGCGCTGCGCCGCATGGCCGGCGACGACGGCCTCTGCGAGCGCCTCGGCGCGGGCGGCCGCTCGCTCTACGAGCGCCGGTTCAGCCCCGCCGTCACCACCGACCGGCTGCTCGCCGTGTACGAGGGCGGCCGGCTCGAGGCCGTCGACGGCGTCCCCGAGGAGGCGGCGGCATGACCAGCCCGGCGCTTCCCAATCCTGTCGCCACGCCCCGGGTGATCGTCCGGCCGCCGCGCCGGGCCCACGTCCGCGCCAAGCTGGCGGCGTTGCCCTGGTGGGGGATGGTCGGCGCCATCCTGGCCGTCGCGCTGATCTTCCACACCAGCACCGACCCCGGCACGCGGTTCGCGGTCAAGACCACCGGCAAGGACAACTTCGGGCCGGCCTGGTTCGACCAGCAGAAGTACGGGCCGTTCACGCCGGCCGACGTGATGACGTTCGCGTTTGCCTACCTGGCGCTGATCTACCGCTTCACCCGCGAGGGGTTCCACGTCTCCCGCACCTCGGTGCGGATGTGGTTCCTGATCGGCGTCCCCATCGCCCTCGGCGTCGTCGTGGGCATCGAGCACGGCACACACAGCCCGTTCGGCGACTGGCGCGACATGTTCGTCGGCGCGCTGTTCGCGATCGGCCTGTGGTCGACCGTGCTGACCAGCGAGGAGGGCTGTTTCCGGTTCGCCCAGCTCTTCGCCGGCCTGGTCGGCACGTACGGCTTCATCCAGCTCGCCCAGTACGCGACGGGCGGCGGCGAGATCGCGTACTACGGGCGCACGCCGACCGGTGACCACGCCACGCTCGAGTACATGGTCGCCGCCGTCGGCGTCTCGCTGGCGATGCTGCGGACGCGGCGCTCTCCGGGCCTGTGGTGGATGACGATCGCCGTCGGCACGATGGTCGTCGTGCTCGCCTTCCGCCGCTATGCGTGGGTCGAGATCGGCACCGTCTTCGCCGTCTTCCTGCTGCTGTCCGGCCGCAACCGGATGAAGTACATCTTCGGCGTCCTCGGTGTCACCTGCGCCGCGGTGATCGCGATCACCCTGCTTGGGTCATCGCTCGATTGGGGCGCGCGCGTCGCCAGCCTCAACCCGTGGGCGACCAAGCAGGACAACGCCCTGGCGGCGACCAACCAGGGCCACCTGGACGAGATCCTGGACGGCTGGGATCAGATCAGTGCGCACCCCCTGGTCGGCCTCGGGGTCGGCATCACGTACGTCGGCAAACGCACGGCGCGCTGGAAGGGCGACGCCGGCATGGTGCACAACGGCCCGATCGAGATGTGGATCAAGTTCACCGTGCTCGGCTTCCTCGCCTACTTTGCCATCTACTACATCCTGTTCCGGGCGGTGTGGAGACGCAGGCACGGCACCAGCTACTCCGACCTGCTCGCCTGGGGCGCCGGAAGCTTCCTGCTCGGCCAGTTCTTCGTGACGACGACCGTCTACGCCTGGCCGTTCGGCATCTGGGAGAAATCGATCCTCGAGTTCACCTGCGTCGCGATGATTTTCTGCCGCCACATCGACGAGGCCAGGCCGGCGCCCGAGGAGGACCTCGCATGAGCGCCACCGACGTGCGCACGGCGACGCCTGACCTGTCCGTGCTGGTGCCCAGCTACGGCTACGCGCATTTCCTGCGCGACGGCATCGAGAGCGTGCTCCAGCAGGGGCGCTCGGCGGCTGCCGACGGCAGCGGTCCCGGGATCGAGCTGATCGTCCAGGACGGCGGCTCGACCGACGGCACCGTCGAGCTGCTGCAGGGCTACGGCGACCGCGTCGTCTGGCGGTCGGAGCCCGACGAGGGGCAGTCCGACGCGCTCAACCGGGCCTGCTCGCTGGCCACCGGGCGCTGGATCGGCTGGCTGAACGCCGACGAGTTCTACCTGCCCGGCGGGCTGGAGGCCCTGGTCGCCGAGGGCGACCGCACCGGCGCCGATGTCGTCTACGGAGACACCGCGTTCGTGGACGGCGACGGGAAGCTGACCCGGCTGGTGCCCCAGCACGGCTTCAGCCCCGAGATCCTGCGCTCCTACGGCTGCTTCATCTCCAGCGTCTCGTCGATCGTCCGCCGCGACGCCGCCGGCGCCGAGCCGATCGACGTCTCGATGCGGCGGATGATGGACTGGGATCTCTACCTGCGCCTGCTCCGCGACGGCAGCTCGTTCCGGCACGTGGCGACGCCCGTGGGCGCCTTCCGCGCGCACGACACGCGGGTCACGGCGACCGAGAAGCGCGGCTTCACAGAGCGGCTCAACAACGACGACGGCTTCGGCCGCGAGTACGACATGATGCGCGAGCGCTACGGCGCGTTCCGCGCCCGCAAGCTCGGCCACATCGGGCACGGCGTGCGCAAGCTGACCGACGGCGCCTACGTCCGCCAGCTTCGTGCCCGCCGGCTGCGGGGCGCCGACCTGCGCTGGTTCGACGGGCCCGAGGGGGCCGATGGCTGCCGGCAGCTGATGGCGGGCGCCTACGGCCGGAGCGCCAGGTGACCGAGCCGGTCTTCCTGTTTGCGCTGCCGCGGTCGGGCTCGACCCTGGTGCAGCGCCTGATTGCGGGCCATCCGCAGGTGGCGACCACCTCCGAGCCGTGGATCCTGTTGCCGCTGCTGTACACGCTGCGCCGCCCGGGGGCGTACACCGAGTACGGCCACCGCGTCGCCGTGCGCGCGATCGAGGACTTCACGGCGCAGATGCAGGGTGGGCGCGACGAGTACCTGTTCGAGCTGCGCGAGTTCGCGACCGCGCTGTACGGGGCGGCGGCGCACGGCGAGCGCTACTTCCTGGACAAGACGCCGCGCTACCACCTGATCATCCACGAGATCATGGAGCTCTTCCCGGAGGGCAAGTTCATCTTCCTGTGGCGGCAGCCGCTGGCCGTGGCCGCGTCGATCGTCGAGTCGTTCGGGCGCGGCAAGTGGAACCTCGACAAGTACGCCATCGACCTCGAGGACGGCCTCGAGCACATGGTCGCGGCCTCCCGGCCCAACGATCCGCGGTGCATCCGCCTGCGCTACGAGGACGTCGTCACCGACACCGACACCGAGCTGGCGCGCGTCTTCGACTTCCTCGGGCTCGACCCGTCCGAGGCCGAGGGCATGAGCGACGACGCGCTGCGCGGCCGGATGCGCGACCGCACCGGCGTGGCCACCTACGCGACCGTCAGCCCCGAGCCGCTGAACAAGTGGCAGCAGACCATGGGGACGGCGCTGCGGCGCCGCTGGTGCCGGCGCTACCTCGATCGCCTCGGGCCGCACCGGCTGGTGACGATGGGGTACGACCACGACGACCTGGTGCGCCAGGTCGCGGAGCTCCCCGCCGGTCCGCGTGACCTCGTCTCCGACGTCGCCCGGCGCGCGTACGGCTCGGCGCAGCAGCGCTCGGCGCGGCGCCTGACCCTGCCCAGCTCGAAGGAGCTCGCCAAACAGGCCGAGGCGCGCCAGGCGCAGATGTTCTAATGGTCCCGGCGGGCGACCCGACGCTGATCTTCCTGCACATCGGCAAGACCGGTGGCACGACGCTGCGCAAGATCCTGCGCCGCCACTACCGCGACGACGAGGTGCTGGTCGTGCGCGCGGTGCGCCGGCCGCGGGAGGAGACCCTGGCCGAGTTCGCCGCGTTGCCGGTCGAGGCGAGGGAGCATCCGCGCCTGATCCTGGGCCACACCGTGTTCGGCCTGCACGAGCACGTGCCGCGCCCGTCCACCTACATCACGATCCTGCGCGACCCGCGGTCGCTGGTCGAGTCGCAGTACTCCTACGTGCTGCGGACGCCGGGCCACCGCCACCACGACGCGGCCCGGCGGATGTCGATGGCCGAGTACATCGAGAGCGGCATCGCCCAGGAGATGAACAACAGCCAGACCCGGGCGCTGGCCGGCCTGGCGGACGTCGCCTACGGCGAGAACCCGCCCGAGCTGCTCGAGCGGGCGAAGCAGAACGTCGAGCAGCACTTCGCCGTGGTCGCCCTGACGGAGCGCTTCGACGAGTCGCTGGTCGTGCTCGGCCGCCATTTCGGCTGGTCGAAGCTGTCCTACGTCAAGGCGAAGGTGGGTGGCCGCCGCGAGCCCGTGCCGGCGGCGACCGTCGAGCTGATCGACCGTATGAACGCCCTCGACGCCGCGCTCTACGCGTGGGCCGCCGAGCGGCTGCAGGCGCAGATCGCGGCCGATCCCGGCTTCGACGCGGGGATGGGCCGCTTCCGCCGCCGCAACTCGCTCTACCGGCCCTGGGCGACCGTCACGTACACGCTGCCCAAGATGGTGCAGCGCCGTGTCGCCGGCGCCTGATCACGGACCTGATCAGTTGGTGCGGAGCGAGCCGCCGGTGTCCAGGCCGTAGGCCTGCCAACCGGCGAACGTCGTCCGGCCGCCCATCCAGATGAACGAGCGCTGCCCGGTCGATGCGACGTGGTAGGTGTTGCCCGACCAGACGTTGCCCCAGGAGTTGAAGATGTCCATCGCCTGCGGGCGGTCGCTGTCGATCGCGCCGATCAGCTTGCCCGATCCGAGGTACACCTCGTTGCCGGTGACCAGGGTGTTGCGCACCTCGTGCGCGCCGTGCGGCGAGACCGGGGACGTGCGGCGGTGCTGGTGCAGGATGATCTGGTACCCGGCATTGTTCGCCACCGTGTTGTCCGAGATCTCGGTGTCCGGTGAGTCGAGGATCGAGATCCCGCCGCGGGCGTTGTCGTGCACGTCGTTGCCGTGGATGGTCACGTTGTAGCTGACCTCCTCCCGGATGCCGTCGGCGGCGTTGTGGTAGCTCTGGTTGTTCGCGACAGTGACGTTGAATGACGTGACGTCCACCCAGATGCCGTTGCAGTAGTTGTCGTGGTAGCTGTTGTTCGTGACGGTCACGTTGGTCGAGGACGCGAACTTCGACCCGCCCGCGCCCGAGCACTGGCCGTCCGCGGTGGAGAAGCGCGCGGTGTCGTTGTACGAGACCGTGTTGCCGTCCACCGTGGCGCCGTCGCTGGGCCCGGCGATGCCGTACTGGCCGTTGTGATGCACCTGGTTGTCCTGCACCATCGCGCCGTCGCCCAGGTTGACACCGGTGACGTGGTTCATGCGCACGTTGTTGCCGCTGATCGTCCAGTTCGCGCCGCGCGCGTCGATGCCGTCGCCGGCCATCTCCTCGACGATCAGTCCGGACACGGTCACGTTCGCCGCGGTGGACGAGATGCCCGCCTGCGTGAACGCCTGCTCGAGCAGGTGCCCGCTGGGGTTCGACCCGAGCGTGATCGTGTTCGTGTCGTAGTTGATGAAGTACTGGCCGGCCCGCACCGAGAGAGGGCCGTTGCCGTACAGCCGCCCGTTGACCCGCGCGCCGGCCTTCCACAGCAGGTGGCCGTCCCAGAACAGGTCGTCCGAGAAGCGCGCCTGGGGGTACTTCATGGTCGGGTCACCCCAGCCGCCGAAGTTGACGGTCGGTCCCTGCGTGCGGCCGCCCGCGACCCACACGCGGCCGGTGCGGCGCCAGGAGGTGACCGGCCGCGAGCCGTTGATGATCGCGCCGTCCGCGCCCACCAGCGAGTCGCCCGCCTTGGGCTCGATCGTGCGGCCCAGGCGGTACATGCCGGGTGCGATGCAGAACGTCGTGCCCGCCGGTGCGTTGTCCACCGTGGCGGGGATGCTCACCCCGGGGGCGGGGTGGATCGCCGTGCCGGAGCAGGCGCCGGCCGCGGAGGACGTGCCCGCGGGGGCCGCGCACAGCGCGGCGGAAATGCAAAGACCGGCGAGGAGTCGCCGGTGGAAGCGTGAGATCAACATGACAAGACCCCTCTTGTCGTTTGTGCGACGTACACCGTATCGGCGAGCCGGGTGGCCTGGGCATCACCCGGCCGGGGGATCGGCGCCGCGTGGCGCGCGATCCCCCGGCCGCTGCGGGGAGGCGATCAGCCGGCCAGGGAGGCCGAGCCGTTGGTGTCGTTGCCTGCCGCCGACCACTGCGCCCAGGTCACGCGGGTGCCGTTCCACAGGAACCCGCGGGCCGTCATGCTGGACAGCGTGTAGTGGTTGTTGGCGAACCGGTTGCCCCAGCTCGTGAACACGCCCATCTGCATCGGCGTCTCCGCCTCGCGCAGACCGGTCACCTCGTCGGTGCCGAGCACGATCGTGTTGTCGTGCACGAAGGCGTTGCGGATCTGGTGCTTCCCGAGCGTGGAGGCGGGATCCGTGCGGCCCGTGTTGCCGAGCGAGATCTCGTTGGCGTTGCCCGAGACCGTGTTGAAGGCGATCCGCACGTTCGGGGTGTTCAGCACCGCGATGCCGCCCCGCTGGTTGTCGGTCGAGGTGTTGCCGCGGAAGCGGACGTTGTAGCTGACCTCGCAGCGGATGCCGTCAGCGCGGTTGCGCGTGCTGATGTTGTTGCGGACGACCACCCCGTTGTCCAGCAGGTCGAGCCAGATGCCGGTGCAGAGGTTGTCGTGGTAGTAGTTGTTCTCGACCAGCAGGTGCGTGGCCGAGACCCACTTCGAGCCGCCGGCGCCGGAGCAGCCGCCCTCGGGCGAGCCGAACTGGGCGAGGTTGTTGTGGTCGACCTCGTTGCCGGAGACGACGATGTTGTCGCCGTGGCCGTTGATGCCGTACTCGCCGTTGTCGTGGGAGTGGTTGTTCAGCACCTGCGCGCCGAAGTTGCCCGTGATGCCGGCCAGGTGGTTGCCCCACGCGTTGTTGTTCGAGATCGTCCAGCCGTCACCGAGGCTGACGATGCCGCTGCCGGCCATCTTGCGCACCTCGAGGCCGGTGACCGTGACGTTCGTCGCGTTGCTGGCGATGCCGGTCAGGTCGGTGGCGACGTCCACCTGGTGGCCGGTCGGATCCGAGCCCAGCGTGACCGTGTCGGCGTCGTAGTCGATGAAGTAGTCACCGGGGCCGACGTCCGAAGCGGGGTTGCCGTAGACGTGGCCGCTGACCTTGACGCCGGTCTTCCAGAGGCCGGCGTTGTCCAGGAAGAGGTCGTCGGCGAACGGCGCCTGCGGGTAGGTCATCGTGATGCCGCCCCAGCCGCCCATGTTCTCGGTGGGACCGAACGTCTGGCCGGTCGAGACCCAGACCGAGCCCTGCTGCGTCCAGCCGGAGACCGGCAGGCTGCCGTCGATGACGGTGCCGGGCTGGCCGACGAACGAGTCGCCGTTGCGCGGCTTGATCGTGTCGGTGATGTTGTAGACACCGGGCGCGAAGCAGAACGTGGTGTTCTCGCCCTGCGCCGAGACGGCGGCGACGACGTCATCGCCGGGCGAGAGATTGACGCCCGTGCAGACCGTGTCGGCCGAGGCGGCGGACCGCCCCATCAGTGCGAGCGCGAGCAGCGCCGTGATACCGAGCACGCCTCCGATGACGGAGACCCGCCGGCCACGCAAATCCCGCCGCGTGAACGCGTTGTCGAGCATACGACCCCCTGAAAACTTCGATGAAAACAACGACCCGACCCCGGTATCGACGGAGACGGGGGGCGTCGCCATCACACGATTGGGGGGGAACCCGTCGCCAGTTTGCGCGATCCCGCGCTCACCGCTTCAGGGGGCCGGCGAATAGCCGAGCCGGGCCATCATCGGCTCCAGCTGGGCCACCACGGACGCGATCTCGTCCGGATGCTCGTCCCGCCACTTGTCCGGGCGGGGCGGGGTGACCGCGGTGCGCGACACCGTGGTGGAGAGCGCCGCCGCGGCCGGCAGAACGGGCTCGTGCGGCAGCCCCAGGCGGTCGAGCAGGGCCGTCATCGCTGCGACCGGGTCGGCGATGAGCTCCTCGTAGCGGAGCTCCGTCCAGCGCTCCGCGGCGATCCCGCTCCGCGCGTCCAGCACCGCCTCGTTCGCCGCCGACCACTGGAAGGCGCAGACCTGGGCGAGCGTGGAGCCCTCCGCGTAGGCCCGCCATCCGGGCGGCAGCAGGAAGCGCCAGACGTCGCCGTCGTAGCCCTCGATCCGCAGCGGCACGTCCAGCCGCGTGCCCAGCCCGAACCGGCCGCGGGCGCGCCAGCCCGTGATCAGCGAGGAGGTGACGGCGCGGCCGTCGCGGACGACGTGGACGAACCGCGCGTCCGGGTAGAGCGCCGCGAGGTAGGGGACGCGCAGGCACAGGCGCGGGTACTTGTCGAGGTAGACCCGGTCGCCCGCGATCCGGCGGATCGTCCAGTCCAGCGCACGCCGCTCGCGCGGCCCGGCTCCCGATGCGGGGACGGCATGGTCGACGCCGGCGCGGCCCGGGTGGAAGGCGTCCCAGAGGATGTGGCTCTCGACCCCGAGCGAGGCCAGCGCGGGCGAGCGGTCGAGCAGGTCGAAGAGCACGGTGGTGCCGGAGCGGGGGGCGCCGATCACGAAGACGGGCGCGTGCGGCCGCGGCACCCGCGGCAGCACCGGGGCCGTGGTGCGCAGCACGAGCGCCGCCGCCTGGTGCCGGCGCCGCGTCCGCGCCGCCCAGCGCAGCAGCCGGGCGCGGTCCCTACGCACCACGTGGGCGCCGCCCGGCCAGCTCGAGGAAGGGCCGCAGCGAGAACTCGGCCTGCGTCCAGATGCCGAGCCGCCGCTTGGCCATCACCAGCTGGACGCCGTTCTGCAGCGCCTGTGCGATGCAGGTCGCCACCGCGACCCCGACGATCCCATACGGCTGCACCAGAATCAGCTCGAGGCTGAGGCTGACCACGGCCGAGACGATGGTCACGTACATCAGCGGGCGCTGGTGGCCGGTCATGCTCAGCGCGACGCCGCAGAGGCCGGTCGAGACGTCGATCAGGCGGGCGATGCCGAGCACCGCCAGCACGGTGGCCGCGCCGCGGTAGAACGCGCCGCCGTAGACCAGCTGCAGCAGCCAGCCGCTGATCACCATCAGGCTGAGCAGGACGATCGCCGCCGGCCCTGCGGCCAGCGTCGCGGTCGAGCGCAGCGTGCGCTCGAGCTCGTCCCGGCGGCCCTGGGCGTGGAGCTGCGCGACGATCGGCGGCACCACCTGGCTGACCACGAAGAAGGGCATCTGCACGAGGAACATGAGCCGCGCCGCGGCCCCGTACAGGGCGACCTCGCGGAGGCCCTCGAACCGCCCCACCACCCACAGGTCGACGCCGGTGCCGACGAAGAAGGACGAGAGCGTGACGATCATCAGCGGCAGCGAGATGGCGAGCACGTCGGTCGGGTCGATCGCGCCGCGGCCGCGCAGCTTGCGCAGCCGGCGTGCGATCAGCATGCCGCCGATCAGCGCCGAGCCGCCGGTCAGGCCGAGCGTGACCAGCAGCACGTCGGACAGCGAGGGGTGGGCGTGCGACATCCACAGCAGGCCGAAGACGGCGAACGAGAACACGTCCACCAGCAGGCTGGCGAACAGCGTCGCGTGCTTGAAGCGCTTGAAGCCGCGGAACGTCTCGGCCACCAGCGTCATCAACGTGTAGGCGGCCAGCCAGCCGGCCACGAACGGCATCGCGTCGGCCAGCTCCTGCGAGCCGAACATGTTGACGGCGAGGGTCTTGCCCGGCCCCAGTGCGAGCACCGTGGCGAGCAGCAGCGAGCTGACGATGCCGATCCCGAAGGTGATGTGGATGGCGTCGCGGGCACGGCCGGTGCGGCCGGTCGCGAGCGACCCTGCGACCAGCCGGACGATTGCCTTGCTCAGCCCCAGGCCGGCGATCGTGCTGCCGATCAGCACCATCGACGTGGCGGCGAAGTAGGCGCCCATCTCGCCCTTGCCCAGCATCCGGGCGAGCAGCGCGTTGACCATGACGCCCAGCGCCATGCTCGCCAGCCGGCCCAGGAACACCACGGCCGAGCCGCGCAGGATGCGCGACCGGATCCGGTGCTCGGCGGGGGAGGGGGCCGTGGCGTGCGCGGTCATCCCGCGAGCCCCGCGAAGTGCCCGTACACGGCCTCGAGCTCCGCCTGGGCGCGGCTCCCGGCCTCGTCGTCGTAGCGGCGCTCGACGGCGAGCTTGAGCCGCGCCCGCTCGTCCGAGGGGCGGGCGACGACCGCCTCGACCAGACGACCCTGGCGCTGCCCGCGGCTGTTCGTCTCGATCTCGGCGAAGCAGCGCTCGACGTTCTCCTCCGTGTGGTCGAACCGCGTGAAGCTGCTGCCGAAGCGCTGGTTGACGCGGTCGATGACCGCGCCGAAGTCGCCCGTGACCTGGTCGAACGTCGCCACCACGTAGTGATCCTCGATCCGGTCCAGCGGCCGGTGGAAGCCCAGGTAGGCGGTCACCGCCTCGCGCACCCGCAGGTGCGGCTGCCACAGCAGGTACGAGCAGATCGCGTCGCGCGGCTCGCGCACCAGCACGATGGCGGGCACCCCGTCACGCGCGGCCGCCATCACCTGGGCCGCCGCGTGGACGTGGTGGGCGACCTGCACCGGGCGGCCCTGCGCCAGGCGGAAGGCGTTGACGGCGAAGCTGTTCGCCGAGCGCGGGAACCCCTCGATCACGATCTCGGTGCCGGGCCCGAACGCGAGCTGGCTGCCGTAGCGCCAGCGGGCGAACGGCAGGTAGGCGCGGGGGTGGCCGCCCAGCACCGCGGCGCCGCGCGTCCACGTCCGCCGGAGCGGCGCGGCTACCACTCGTCGTCCCCGTAGAACCGCGGGCTGACCTCGGCCGTCGCCTGGCGCACGCGGGCGATCTCGTCGTCGGTCAGCCGCGTCCGCCAGGTTGCGATGTTCGCCCGGCTGTCGCGGCGCAGGGTGTGGGCGCGGCCGTTGACCGCCTCGACCGGGTTGCCGCCGGCCGTGCCCGCCAGCAGGTGTGCGCGCACCGCCCCGTCGTAGCGCACGCCCAGCCGCTCGCACAGCTCCGAGAACGCGCCCTCCGGCTCGACCGAGAGGTCCTCGTGGCGGACGACCGTCCAGTCGGGGTGGTCGGTGCGGTAGCCGTCGATCACGTCGTGCAGCATCGCCCACAGCAGGCCCGCCTGATCCACCACGTCCGGAGGATCGGCCGCGAACCGCTCGATCCGGGCGCGGTAGCCGGCCAGCGGCCCGGCCATCAGCGCCGGCTGGGCGAGGAAGTGGCCGAAGGGATGCGTCCAGCCCATCCGCTTCAGCGAGCTCGGCGAACGCGGCGGGATGGCGGACGGTGACGACCACGTCCATCCCGAACGTGGCGGCCAGCCAGGGCGCAGCCAGCAGCGCCACCGGGTCCTTGACCAGCGGCCGCAGCCCGTGGCGCCGGAACCCGCCGAACCGGCGGGCGTCGCGCACCATGCGCCCCGCGTCGCGGGGCGAGCGGAGCGCGCGCACCTCCGCCGCAGGGTCGTAGCGGAAGTCGAGCATGCGGCCGACCGCGGCCGTCAGCGTGCCGTCCGGGTCGGCCGTGACGTACGGGAACCAGGCGTCGAACCGGGTCGCCAGCACGCCGGGGCGGTGCAGCAGCGAGAACGGCTCGTCGATGTAGCCGAGCTCGCCGCCGGCCTCCAGCGTGCGACCCACCCAGGTTGTGCCGGTGCGGTGCGCGCCGGTGATCAGGATCGGCCCGCCGGTCACTCGTCGTTCCAGGTGTAGCGCTCGCCGAGCAGGGCGAACAGCCGCTCGTTCGGCTCCCGGAACCGCTCGCGCAGCGAGGCGGCGGGCTCCGCCGGTACGCCGCCGTGCCGGATCGCGTTCTGGGCGACCGGGTACGTGTCCTGGCGCCGGTCGGGCAGCCCCAGGAACGCGAGCACGCGGCTGACGGTGGCGCCCGGGTTGGCGAACAGGGCGCCGCTCTCGATCACGAGCATCTGCTCGCGTGGGAGCGCCGCGAACCACCGCTCGAGCTGGTCGGCGTACATGCCGCGGGCCGCATACGAGTAGTGGCGATGGGGGCGGCTGCGGTAGGCCGCGGTCGGCCAGCAGGCGCTCCTCCTCGCCGGCCAGCCGCTCGGGCTCGGCCGCGATCGCGTCGGCGAAGTCGAGCGGCTCGGTGCCCAGCGTGCGCTGGAGCTGCCAGCCCGACCACGCCCGCTCGACCGGCTCGCGCAGCAGGGCGATCAGGCGCACATCGGGGAGCGTGGCGGCGACCCGCTCGGGCACCGCCGGGTGGAAGAGGTAGTAGGGCGTCGCCTCGCCCACGGCGTAGGGGCCGCCGCTGCGGCGCTGGGCCAGCTGCCGCGAGAGGGCGGAGGGGAAGTGCGCCCGGTACCAGCGCTCGCCCCGCGGCCAGTTGGCGTCGAAGAAGCTGACCTCCTTGCGGAAGGCCATGCCGATGCCCGGGTGGCTGGAGAGGTAGCGGTGCAGCGAGGTGCTGCCGCAGCGCTGGCCGCCGATCAGCAGGAAGTCGGGCAGCATGCGCCCCTGCGGCCCCAGCTCGCGCGCCGCGCGCACCGCGGCGAACCCGCGACGGCGCACGGACGGCGGGATGCCGTAGCGGTGGACGCTGCTCCGCATCCTCACGCGGGCTCCCCGTCGAACGGCCACAGCTCCAGGCCGTGGATCGCGTTGCGGACGTCCATCGTCAGCGTCACCGAGCGCAGCGGCTTCGGATCGCCCCGGCGGTAGAGCGAGACGGTCGCCGGCGACGCGCCGCCGATCACCAGGTCGTCCGCCGTGGCCAGGCCGCGGCCGAAGCCCTGGCGGGCCTTCTCCTGCGCCATCACGTGCGTCAGCGCCGCCGGGTCCTGGTGGGGGATCGCGTAGCTCTCGCGCACGGCGCCGTCCCGGCCGACCAGGCAGATGCGGTCGGTGCCGGTGTGGTTCAGCAGCACGCCGCCGTCGAACGGCCGGGCGTTGTGGGTGTGGTACGGCGTCACCGCGTGGCTGCGCAGCCGCCCGTCGCGCAGCTCGAGCAGGTGGCCCAGCTTGGTGCCGCAGGCGTAGATCGCCCCGTCCTGCACCCACACGCTGTTGACGTGGGTCGTGTCGGCGGGGGCGGGGCCGTCCGCGGCCTCCGGGTCGAACCGCCGGTGGGCGGGCAGCGGGCGCCGCCCCAGCCGCTTGGCCAGGCGGTGGCGGTCGCCGAACCGCAGCATGTGGCCCTCGACCCAGCGGCCGGACGCCAGGTCGAGGACGAGGATCGCGTCGTAGCCGGTGGAGGTCGCGTAGAGCCGGTCCCCGGCGATGACGATCTCGTGGCAGTGCTTGAGGTAGGCGTTGCGGTGCGAGCGCAGCTGCCGGAAGTTCCGGTCGTAGACGAAGATCTCGTCGCTGGCGGCGAGGTACACCTCGTCGCCGGAGAAGGCGATGCCGCGCAGGCCGCGGTCGGCGCCGCGTCCCTCCCACGAGATCGAGTCGTCGTTCCAGTCGATCACCTGCTCGGCCGCACCGGAGCGCAGATCGACCAGGTAGACGCCGCCGTGGCTCTCGCCCTGGTCGGTCGCGCGGACGACCGAGCTGACGACGACCCGCTGCAGGGTCGGCGGCAGCTCGGAGGGCCGGCCGCCGCCGGGAGCCTCACCAGCCGAGGTCGTGCTCATAGCCCAGATCGATCAGCTGCCGCCCGCACACGCGCTTGAACACCTCGACGTGCTCGGGCGTGAACCGCTCGCGCCAGCCGCCGGTGCGGCCGCCGGCGAAGGTGCTGCTGGACGCCGACCAGACCCGCGCCCGGACGCGCTCCAGCGCCGCGCCGTCCAGCGGGCGGCCGACGTGCGCCGCAACCCGGGCGACGGCAGCGCGCTGGTCCTCCTCGGAGCCGCCGCCGGCGGGGCCGATCAGCTCCTCGTAGCGGACGACGCAGGTGGCGGGCTCGGCCAGCCACGGGGCGTAGCGGCCGATGCGGGCGCCGATGTCCTCCTGGCCGCGGCCCAGCTCGTCCGCGTCGAATCCGGCGATCGTCGCCATCAGCCGCTCCTCGAACGAGCCGTAGGCGGTGGTGTAGCGGCGGTGCAGGTCATGGCTGGGCATCCCGACGACGTAGTTGACCGCCGACACGGCGATGTCGCGGGGATCGCGCAGGCACAGCAGCGACGCGAACTCGAGCTGGGCCAGCAGCGCTGCGAGCGCCGGGTCGTGCGGGAAGTGCCCGGTGGCGTACTGGCCCCGGTTGACGGTGCGCAGATCACGCGCGAGCTGCTCCCACGATCCGGCAGGGTAGTCGCCCTGCGCCCGGTGCAGGCCGCTCGCCATCATCCGCGGCAGCCTGCCGAGCAGGGTCGCGAGCAGATGCGTGCCCGCCTTGGGGAAGCTGTTCGCGAACACGCGCGGCCCGGGGAAGAAGACGTTGGTGCGCGCGAACGCGCGGTACGTGGGGACGACGGCGCGCTGTTTGAGCGCCTGGTTACGCGCGATGAGCTTCTGAAGCGTGGGCAATGCTCGAGCTGCTCCCCTCGAATGCTCGCAGTCGGTTCGCGTACGGATACACCGTCAGGCGGCCGTGCCCCGCCACCGGCGCCTCAATTGTCCTGGCGATGTGGTGTGCCTGTCAAGGATGAACCGAGGGCCGCGTAGAGGTCGTCGAGCCGGGCCCGGGTCGCCTCGGGCAGTGCCGTGTACGCCTCCCGCAGCCCCGCCGCGTGCTCCTCCTTGGCGGCGTCCGGCCGGGCGACGACGGTGGCGTCCAGTGAGCCCGTCCGCCGGTGGCTGAGGGCGTCGATCCGCGCGAACACCGCGGCCGCGTTCTCCGGCGTGTGCTGGAAGCGGGCGAAGCGGGTGCCGAACCGGGCGTTGACGCGGTCGATGACCGCCCCGAAGTCGGTCGTCACCTGGTCGAAGCCGGCCACCTCGATGTGGTCGAGCAGGGGCAGCAGCGGGCGGTGGAACGTCTCGTAGCGTCCGGCGACGGCCGCCAGGTCGAGCGAGGGCTTGCGCATCACCGAGGAGACGACGGCGTCGGCGGGGGCGCGCACCAGCAGCAGCGCCGGGACGCCGCGGTGCACCGCGGCGGTGACGTGGCCCGCGCTGTGCAGGTGGTGGGCCACCGCGACCGGCGCCGGCTGCGCCATCTCGAAGGCGGTCACGGCGAACGTGTTGGCGGAGCGGGGGAAGCCCTCGATCACCAGCTCCGTGCCCGGCCCCAGCACCCGGTCGCCGTGGCGCATCCGGGCCAGGCGCAGGTAGACGGCCGGCCACCGCTCGAGCAGGTCGCGGGGCGTGGTGTGGCTGGTACGCGGCATTTGCAGGGGCAGTATGGCAAGCGCCGCCCCGGGAGCGGCCCGTCCGGGATGTGACGTTTCCTACGCGCTGCGCAGGGCGAGCAGGTATGCTGCCGCACCCGTCCGGGCACGGGTCGGACTCGTTGACGACGCCCGGATCGAGCCGTACTGTGAAGGGATTGTGAAGGGCCGTCTCGCTCCCCCTGGGCAGCTGCGACACATGCGCTGGACGATGCGCAGCCGTCTCGCGGAACGCCGCATCTACCTCTCCGTCGCTCGCCGACGCTACGGGCACATGGTCGTGTCCGGCACCTCCGAGCTGGTGATCGACGGCTTCACGCGCAGCGCCTGCGTCTATGCGGCCGTCGCGTTCCAGCTCGCCCAGCCCGAGCCGGTGCGGCTGGCCCACCTGATCCACTCGCCCGCGCACATCATCGACGGCGTGCGCCGCGGCGTGCCGGTGATGGTCACCGTGCGCGAGCCGCGGGGCGCCGTGCTCAGCTGCCTGCTGCGCGAGCCGCAGACGACCGCCGGCCAGGTGCTGGAGGCCCACGAGCGGTTCTACCGGGCCCTGCTCCCATACCGGTCGGAGATGGTGGTGGCCCCGTTCGACCGGGTCACGACCGACCTGGGCGGGCTCGTGCGGGACGTCAACGACCGGTTCGGCACCGACTTCGCGCTGCCGTCGCAGACGCCTGAGGCCGTCGGCGCCGTCTTCGACTTCATCGAGCTGCGCGCGTCGCGGCCGCCATGGGAGGACCACATCGGCTACGTCATGTCCGGACTCCGGGGGCCCGACACGCTGGAGCCGTTCCGCCGGCGCGTGGAAGCCCGCGACTCGGACGTCCCCTTCGAGCACCGGGTCGCCCGCCCCTCGGCCGAGCGGGAGGCGTTCAAGCTGCAGAAGCTCGACCTCTACATGTCGCCCGATCTGGCACCGCTGCGGGAGCGGGCCGAGCGGACGTACGCCGCGTTTGTCGGCGATGTGAACGGCGACACCTCCGACTTGACTCCGGAGGCCCGGGGACGGAAGGTTGGAGAGCCATCGTCGATGGCAAAACGGCTCCGAGAGGCAGGCAGATGAGTTTGAAGGACGACCGCGGCGGGCGCTGCCGCATCCACCTCGTTCGGCACGGCAGGACGGTCATGAACGCCCAGGTGCGGTTCCGCGGGCGGCGGGACGTCCCGCTCGACGAGGTCGGCCAGGCGGAGGCGCTGGAGGCGGCTCGCTCGCTTGCGCAGCAGCCGATCGGCACCGTCTACTCGAGCCCGCTACAGCGGGCGCGGGACGTCGGCGAGGCGATCGCGGCGGTGCACAGCATCGACCGGGTGCTCGACCACGACGGCCTGATCAACGTCGACTACGGCGATTGGGAGGGGCTGACGAAGGACGAGTGCGCCGGCCGCGACCCGGAGCTGTTCCGGCTGTACGCGGAGGAGCCGGAGCTGGCGCGCTGTCCCGGTGGCGAGTCGCTCGCCCAGGCCGCCGACCGGGTGATGACCGCGCTGCTCGAGATCGGCCGCAGGCATCCCGGTGAGGATGTCGCCGCGGTCACGCACGGCGCGATGGTGCGCCTCGCCGTCCTGCGGGTGATGGGCCCGTCGATCGGCGACTGGCAGTTCAAGCTGCCGACCGGGTCGGCCACGGTGATCGAGGTCGATCGCGGCGCGGTGGCGATCGTGTCGGTGCCCGACCGGAGCCTGGCGGATCCGGTGAAGGGTGCCTCGGGGCAGACATTCCGCCGGGCATCGGTGGCCTGAGCTCGGCCCGGCGGGGAGACGCGCGAAAGGACCCAGGGGATGGGAATCAGACGGACACGGCGGTTGGGGCTGGCCCTCATCCTCGCCGGGACGGCGACGTTCGCCCTTCCGGCCTCGGCGATGGCGCTGAGCAACCTGGCCGATCCGACCTGGGGGGCGACCGGCAAGGTCTACGCCATGGCCCGCGTCGGCAACACGCTGTTCATCGGCGGCGCGTTCAAGAAGCTGCTGTCGCCCGACGGGACGCAGCGATTCTCCAAGATGCAGAACCTGGCGGCGATCGACATGACCACCGGGCAGCCGATCACGACGTGGCATCCGGAGGTGACGAGCGCGGACAAGGCCGAGGTGCGCTCGCTGGCGGTGTCGGCTGACGGGAGCACGCTCTACATCGGTGGCCGGTTCGAGGCGATCGACGGCGTGCCGTTCCAGAACCTCGCCTCGATGTCCACCGACACCAGCGCGGACGTCGTCAACGCGGGCTTCGACCCCGAGCCGAACAAGGCGGTGCACGCCATCCTCGTCGGCACCGACCGGATCTACCTGGGCGGCTCGTTCGTGAAGGTGGACGGGCAGGATCGCGGGCACCTGGCGGCGGTCGGCTTCGACGGCTCGCTGACGTCGTGGGTGCCGACCACGAACTCGGTGGTGCGGTCGCTGGCGCTGGCGCCGGACGGCAACTCGATGTTCGTCGGCGGCCACTTCACCCAGGTCGACGGCGTCAGCCGGCAGTCGGTCGGCCGCGTCGACCTGACCACCGGCGCGCTGAACGCCTGGGCGATCCCGCCCGGGGTGATCGACACGCCGCAGACGGCGTGGGCGCTGCTGCCGCGGGGGACGCGCATCTACATCGGCTTCGGCAAGGGCCCGAACTACCTGGCGTCGTTCCGGCTCGACAACGGCACCTCGGGGACGCAGCTGTGGCGCGTCAACGTGGTGGGCAACGTCGAGAGCGTGGCGATGAACACGGCGGGCACGCAGGCTGTTCGCCGGCGGCCACTTCGGCACGGCCTCGCTCCAGCAGCAGGTGTGCGGCAACCAGTGGCTGCGGGGGCTGATGTCGGTCAACCCGGCGACCGGGCAGATCGACTGCTCGTGGCTGCCGCAGCTCGACCCGCACGGCGCGAACTTCACCGGCGCCTGGTGCATGCTGATCACCGACAGCCAGCTCTGGGTGGGCGGCTTCTTCGACCACATCGGCGGCGTCGTCCAGCGCGACGTGGCCCGCTTCACGCTCTGAGCGCGACCGGGTCGCTCGGATCAGCCGCCGTCGGCGCTCTGGAAGAAGCTGGCGACGGCGCCGGCCGAGCCGGCCACGACGATCACGGCCCACGCCTCGAGCGCGACGTCCACGCAGCGGCCGGCGGCGGTGACCGGGTTGGGCAGCTGGGAGGAGACCGTCAGCAGCTGGACGGTCGAGAAGAAGAGCGCCTGGCCGACCGTGTGCACCTCGCTGCCGGCGGCGTGCCGCTCGAGCAGGAAGATCGCCGCGGCGCCCACCACGTCGATCACCGCCGTCGCGATCGCGACCAGCCCGAGGCGGGCGAGCAGCCGGCGGTGGCGCTCCTCGTACGAGCAGATCCGGGCGAGCTCCTCGCGCATCGCGCTCACGCCCGCAGGCTCGCACACGCCCCGGTCGGACGAACGCGCGGTTTGGCACCGCCATCGCGCCGGGTATCGCGCCCATCGTCAGGCTCCGACCACCCCGCCCAGGTGCCCCGCTCAGGGGGTGAGAAGGGCTCCGTCGCGAGATGGTCGCAACTCCCGGAACGGCCTGACGCGAACCCGGTGGGAGGAGCCACGGACCCGCTCCTCCCACCAGTTCGCCCGGGTCACGTGCCGGGGACGGGCCGGATGATCCAGCGGCCGTCGGCCAGCGTCGCGGAGAACGAGTGCAGACGCGGGCCGTGTGACTGATAGGTGCCGACCGCCTGACAGCTGCCGGCGGACGCGCAGTCGACCGAGTCGAACGTGCTCGTGGTGAACGTGCTCGGGATCAGCACCGGCTCGATCTGCCATCGACCGCCGTCCCACGACTCGATCAGCGGCCGGCCGCGGCGGCCGGTTGCGGCGTAGCCGACGGCGGCGCAGCGGTCGGGATGCGGACAGCTGACGTCGACGAGGCCGGCGTTGGTCGATCCCGGCGGCGGCGGGGTGGGGAGCCGCCGCCAGCGGCCGCCGTCCGAGATCTCCGCGAACGGCGCGACCCCGCGGCGGAGCGCGAACGACCCGACGGCGACGCACCGTCGCCGGGACGGGCAGGAGACGGCGTGCAGCGATCCGAACCCGGGCAGCCGGTCGAGCCGCCAGCCGGTGCCGTCCCAGCGCTCTGCGAGCGGGCGCACGACCGTCCGCTCGACCGTCGCCAGCTCGTTGCTGAGCTGCCCGACGGCGGTGCAGGCGCGTCCGGAGGTGCAGGCGACATCGAACAGCGCCGCCTCGTCCTGCGCGGGCACCGCCGCGGTGGGGAGCAGCGCCCACCGGCTCCCGTCCCACGTCGCCGCCAGGGCCCGGTCGGCCGCCTGGAGCCGGCTCTGGCGCTTGCCGACGGCCATGCACATCGACGCCGCGCAGGCGACGCCGCCGAACTGGGCGTCGGTGGTCCCCGCCGGCACGGGAACGGCCGTCGCCCGCCAGCTCCGGCCCGTCCCAGACCCGCGCGAATGGCCGGTCGCCCGCGGAGCGGGCGCCGAAGAAGGGCGCGGGCACCTCGCGCAGCCCGACCGCCACGCAGTCGGTGGACGACCGGCACGCCACGGAGGAGGTGAACGAGCTCCCGCCGGTCAGCCGCAGGCGACGCGCTCCGACCGTCCAGGTGCCGTCCTCGAGCACGGCGGCGAGGGGAACGAGGACGGTCTCGCTGCTGCCGGTGAGGCCGACCGAGATGCAGTGGTCCGGCGCGGGGCAGGCGATCGACTCGAGGCTGCTGCTGATCAGCGGGGTCGGCGGCGACGCCGACGGGATCGAGCTCCGCGCCGCGAGGCCCGCCCCGATCACCACCACCAGCGGCACCAGCCAGAGGACGGGCGCCGGCAGCCGGCTCACGGCGCGATCATGCACCCGTCGAACGCGAACAGCGGGTTGATCGCCGTGCCGCCGCCGGGCGGGTGCAGGTGCAGGGGCCCGATCGACTCCGCCGGCCCTTCGGCGGTGTAGCAGCCGTTGGGGCGGATCGTGACGCCGTAGCGGACGGTGCTGTTCAGGTGCGGCGCGTGCACGTAGAGCGTGCAGGTCCAGTCATCCCCGGCGCCGGTGCTCGACCCGGAGACGGCGCTCTCCCGGCTGCAGAACGGGTAGATCCGCACCGCGCTGGGCTGGACGCTGCGGCCCAGCTTCGCCTGCTGGACGACGACGAGGTTCCGGAACGTGGAGGCGACGCTGGCCTCGACGTGCTTCGAGGTGATCCATGTGCCGTCGAGCACCATCCCGGCGGCGAGGATCGCGGCGACCGCGACGGCGGCGACGACGCCCCGGCGGAGGCCGCCCGAGCTGAGCGGGGTCTGCCCGTCTCCGGCGAAGTCGCGGCGATGGAACGACCGCCGGGCCGCGTCCAGGCAGATCACCGCGTACGCCGCGCAGACGACGAGGGCGAGCCACAGCGGCGTCGTCGAGCTGCCGGGCACCTGCAGCCCGTGCCATGCCTCGGTCGCGTTCGTGGGAAGCATCGAACGAACCACGACGCCGCTTCCCACCAGTGAGAGCAGCACCATCACCAGCCAGATGACGAGCGGGGCGACGATCCCGACCAGGCTGTTCCGCGACACCACCGAGAAGAAGATGGCGACGCAGGTGAACGCGAGCGTCGGCAGCAGCGCGATGGCGAAGCTCTCCAGCACCAGCACCGTCGCCCGCCCGGCGTCGATCGGCGTGCCCGCCAGCCCGATCACCGGCTGGTTGCCGACGACGCGCCAGCCCGGCGATCAGGCTGCTCGGCCGCGATCACCGCGACCATCACGGTCGAGTACGTCAGCGCCGCGAGCGTCTTGCCCCAGAACATGCTCCTGCGCGAGCAGGAGCGGGTGAGAACCGTCTTCCATGTCCCCTGCCGGTCCTCGCTCGCGAAGATGTCGCCGGCGACCACGCTCGCGATCAGCGGGAAGCCGGCGGTGGCCGCGAACTGGAGCGTCACGAACGGGATGGCGAACCCGGACGTGTGCACCCAGCGGCCGAACAGCGAGTCGGTCGGGGCGGTCGACTGCGTGTTGATGAAGATCGCGAACGCGACCGGCGCCAGCACGCAGGCGAGCGCCACCAGCCGGGGCAGCAGCTGCGCGCAGATCTTCGCGACCTCCACGCGGTACACGGCGCCGACGCCGTGCCCGCGCAGCGGCGGGTTGGCCATCCGCGCCGCGCCCGTCACCGAGACGCTCACGGGGCGGCCTCGACACGGCCGGGCGGCGCCTCGACCGCCAGGCGATCCGGCTGGGCGCCGGTCAGCGCCAGGAACATCGACTCCAGCGCCGACATGAGGAGCTCCAGCCGGCGCACGGCGATGCCGGCCCGGCCCAGCGCGACGACGAACTCGTCCAGCGCCTCCCGGTCGCCGCTGACCGTCAGCCAGCCCTCCGGATCGACGACCACCGCAACGCCCGAGTGCGACCGCGCGATCTCCGCGGCGCGCGCGTCGTCGCTGGTCGAGAGGCGGTTCGCCGGCGCCGGCGACTCCGCCCGCAGCCGATCCATCGACCCGTGCCAGACCGACCGGCCCTCGCTCATCACGGTGACGCCGTCGCAGAGGCTCTCCAGCTCCGCCATGTGGTGGCTGCTGACGACCGCGGTCAGGCCCTCCGCCCGCAGCCCGCGCAGCATCGACATCATCTCGCTCATGCCCACGGGATCCAGGCCGACCGTCGGCTCGTCCAGCAGCAGGATCCGGGGCGACCGGAGCAGGGAGGCCGCCACCCCCAGCCGCTGGCGCGCCCCCGAGGACAACGTCCCGGCCTTGCGCCGCGCGCGATCCGCCAGGCCGGCCAGCGCGAGCACCTCGTCGATCCGGTCGCGCGCCCCGCCGTCCAGCTCGACCAGCAGCTCCAGGTTCCGCCGCGCGGTCAGATACGGGTAGAAGCGGGGCTCCTCCACGAAGCCGCCGACGCCGTCCACGGTCGTGCCGCCGCCGGCCACGACGTCCTCGCCCAGCAGGCTGATCGCCCCGGCGTCCGCCGCGACCAGGCCGAAGAGGACGCGGAGCAGCGTCGTCTTGCCCGCGCCGTTCGGCCCCACCAGCCCGTGGATCTGGCCGGCCTCCACGCGCATGTCGAACCCGCCCAGCGCCGTCACGTCGCCGAACCGCTTGACGACGCCCTGCGCGTCGATCGCGAGGCTGCTCTCATCCATGCACGGCTCCGTCTCCGCCGACCGACATGTCGCCTGTGTTCTGCACCGCTGCGGGACGCACCGTAGCGAACCGCCCGGCGCGCCTCGCGTCCGGCCGGCTCCGCATGGGCTTACTGCGGGTCGACCACGGGCGGCGGGTGCACCTGCAGGTACTGGACGACCCCGGGTGAGAGGGCGTGCTGGTGCAGCGGCGACTCCCGGTCGCGGCGCCTGGCTGTAGTCGAAGCTGTCGGCGAAGTCGTAGGCGGAGGCGTCGTCGCTGGTCAGCGGCGCCAGGTCGAAACGGTGCTCGATGTAGGACAGCATGCCGCTCAGCCCGGTCGACGTGTGGTCGGTGAACGCGGCCTTCGCGTAGGGGCTGACGATCACCATCGGCACGCGCACGCCGCGGCCCGGCGGCGGCGTCACGTGGTCGTAGAAGCAGCCGCAGTCGTCGTAGGTGATGAAGATCGCGGTGCTGTTCCAGTCGGGCCCGTTCTCGATGTTGCTGACGACGTCGGAGATCCAGTTGTCGCCCTTCAGCATCGAGGTGCCGTTGTGCTGCGCGTAGCCGCCCGGCCGCGGCATCACCAGCGAGACGTTCGGCAGGGATCCGGAAGCGGCGTCCGAGTCGACGTTGACGCGCCTGGGTGACGTTGGCGCTCTGGGTCGAGAAGAGGCAGTCGGCGAACGTCGGGCAGATCGACCACACGTCGCCGTTGCTCCACAGCTGGCCGCCCTCGTAGATCTTCCACGAGAGGTTCGGCGCCGTCGAGCCGGTCCATCAGTGTGGGGCCGACGTGGGCGACCGGGCTCGGCTTGTAGGGGCCGGTGCCGTCGGCCGCGGGGATGCAGGAGGGCACCATCTGCATGTTCGACCCCGGCGTCGCGCGCCACGCGCCGTTCATCAGGTCGTCGCAGCCCCAGCCCGGCCCGGCCGGGAAGTCGGGCGCGTTCTGCGGGAAGTCGCCGGTGAACCCGTCCATCGTGCCGCCCGTGCCGAGCAGCAGGTGCGAGCCGAACGTGGCGGTGACCTGGGTCTCGAACGTCCGGTCGGCGATCGCGTAGTTCTGCGCCAGCGCGGCGAGCGAGGGGATCTGATCCGGCGTGTACTGCACGTAGCACTTGTAGGCCTTCTTCTGCTGGCAGCCGCTGACCTTCTCCCACCCGTTCATCGCGCCGCCGTTGATCGCGTTCTGCTGCGCGATGTCGTTGTGGCTGACGTTGGGGACGACGTCGGGGGACTGGGTGAGCGGGATCGTCGAGCCGTTCAGCAGCTGCCCGGTGGTGGCCCCGTCGCAGCGGCCGCTCAGGGTGACCGCGCACAGGTAGCCGAGCACGTTGTCGAAGGAGTGGTTCTCCTGGTAGATGATCACCACGTGGCGGATCGGGCTCGTCCACGGTGTCAGTGAGGCCGGGTCGGGGGCGCCGGGCGGGCTCGGCGGCGAGGCCAGGCCGAGTGCGGTGACGCTGCCATCCGACCCGGGTACCAGCATCTGCCCGTTGACGACCGGCACCAGGTTCGAGACGGACGGCGCCGATCGGCCCGGACGTCGAGACCGGGGTGGTGCAGTCGCCGCTCAGCAGCACGCAGCCGGCGGCGTTGTAGCCGACCACGGTGCCGCCGACTGGTGCCCTCGTAGACGACGCCGTTCGCCACCGTCGGGTCGGTGTCGGCGCCGGGCGTCGCGCCGCGCCAGATCGAGCGGCACGAGCTGCACCGCCGCGCGCCGGCGTCGTACGCGTAGACCTTGGTCGCGGAGGCGACGTACACGCGGCTGATCGAGACGGTCGGGCGAGGAGATCAGCGGGTCGCCGGCGGTGTCGTTGGACGTTCCACTTTGGCGCGCCGTTCTGGGCCTTGAGCGCCTGGAGCTGGCCGCCGGTCGTGACGAACAGGAAACCCATGTTCAGGAAGACGTTCGGGGCATAGGCCGGGCGTGTGCCGGGATCGACGATCACCGGCTTCTTCCACTTGTTGGCGCCGGTGCTGAGGTTGACCGCGGTCACGTTGACCGTCGTGGCGACGAAGACGAGCGCGGTCTTCGAGGACGGGTCGGTGCCGGAGACGGGGCTGGCGACTGGCGCCGCCCAGCAGGTTGGTGCTCCAGACCGCCGGGCAGGTCGCCGAGCCGCAGCCGGCGGCGTTGAAGGCCTCGATCTTGCCGCCGGCGGTGCCCACCAGCAGCAGGTCGGTGCCGGCGCCGGTGTCGTCGTGGGCGAGCGTCGGCGAGTCGGGCACCGCTGATCCTGCGGCTGCCGTCCAGATCGGGTCGCAGGTCGGCGTTGCCGCAGCCGGTCAGTGCGAACGCGTCGATCGTGCCGCTCGTCGTCGTGACGAGCACGGTGGGCCCGGAGATGGCCGCGGAGCCGGCGATCGGGCGAGCCGACGTTGCCGGTCCACAGCGGCGCGCAGGCCCAGCTGCAGCCCTGCGGCGTCGTAGGCCGCCAGCGTGCCGCCGGCCGAGGTGAGCACCGCCAGCGACTTCTGCCGCACGTCGTCGAACCCGACCACCGGAGTCGCCGCTGACGCCGGTCAGGCTCGCCGTCCAGTCGGACACGAGCGTGGAGCCGGACGTGCGGTCGATCTGGTTCTCGACGTTGTTGAACCGCTCGCCGGTGGCCGTCATCCCCGCCTGGGGCCATGTCCCGGCGACCGTGAACGAGGCCTGCGCGGTCGCGCCGCTGCTGCGGCCAACGGCGGTGATCCAGTGCAGGCCCGGCACGGCGTCGGTGGGGACGTTGAGGGCGGTGAACGGGAAGCCGCCGGTTGACGCCGCCGCCGCCGACGTCGATGTCGGTGCTGTCGTAGTAGATGCTCCACCTTCTCGCCCGCCTGGTACCCGTGGATGCCCTTGACGGAGAGCCGGCCGGTCGGCGTCGCGGACTGCGCCGAGAGCGTCGATCGTTCCTGGGGCCGCAGAGACCGCCTCGGCGCCGAGGAAGGGGATCGCCAACGCGATCAGCGCGAGGACGATGACCTTCCGACGTGCAAACGCTCTCACGGTGCGTGCCCCCAAGTCCGTCTGAGATCGTGCCTGACTGCCTACCGGTATCGCGCGGCGGCGCCCCCGCACGCCACGCGCTTCTGGAGTCGTTCCGGTGCGTCGATGATAAGCCCAAGTCGGGGAGGGCACAAGTTGACGGGCGATCAAACCGGGTCGACCGCCGTCGGCGGGTGCCGCAGCAGGTACGCCTTCACTGCGGGCGAGAGCGGGTGCTCGAGCAGCGGGATGCCAGGCAGCGGCGCCTGGCTGTAGTCGAAGCTGTGCGCGTAGTCGTACGCGGTGGCGTCGTCGCTGCCCAGCGGCGCGAGGTCGAACTGGTGCTCGATGTAGGACAGCATGCCGACCATGCCGGTCGAGCCGTGATCGGTGAACGCGGCCTTCGCGTAGGGGCTGACGATCACCATCGGCAGGCGCTCGCCGCGTCCCGGCGGTGGCGGCACATGGTCGTAGAAGCAGCCGCAGTCGTCCCAGGTGATGAAGATCGCGGTGCTGTTCCAGTCGGGGCCGCGCATCAGGCTGCTGACGACCTGCGAGATCCAGTTGTCGCCCTTCAGCATGGACGTGCCGTTGTGCTGGGAGTAGCCGCCCGGCCGCGGCATCACCAGCGAGACGTTCGGCAGCGACCCCGCCTCGGCGTCGGAGGTGACGTTCAGCGCCTGCGTGACGTTGGCGCTCTGGGTGGAGAAGAGGCAGTCTGCGAACGTCGGGCAGATCGACCACACGTTCCCGTTGCTCCACAGCTGGCCGCCCTCGTAGATCTTCCACGAGAGGCCGGCGCCGTCCAGCCGGTCCATCAGCGTCGGGCCGACGTGGGCGACGGGGCTCGGCTTGTACGGGCCGGCGCCGTCGGCCGAGGGGATGCACGACGGAACCAGCTGCACGGATGACGTCGGCGTCGCGCGCCACGGCCCGTCCATCAGGTCGTCGCAGCCCCAGCCAGGCCCGGCCGGGAAGTTGGGCGCGCTCTGCGGGAAATCCCCGGTGAACCCGTCCAGCGTGCCGCCGGAGCCGAGCAGCAGGTGCGAGCCGAAGCTCGCGGTGATCTGGGTCTGGAACGTGCGGTCGCTGATGACGTAGTTCTCGGCCAGCGCCGTGATCGACGGGATCTGACCCGGGTGGTACTGGACGTAGCAGCGGTAGCCCTTCGTCTTCTGGCAGCCGCTGATCTTCTCCCACCCGTTCATCGCGCCGCCGTTGATGGCGTTGATCATGGCGGTGTCGTTGTGGCTGACCGCCGGGATCACGTCCGGTGCCTGCGCGAGCGGGATGGTCGTGCCGTCCAGCAGCTTGCCGGTGGTCGCGCCGTCGCAGCGGCCGCCGAGATCGACCGCGCACAGGCGGCCGAGCACGTTGTCGAACGAGTGGTTCTCCTGGTCGATGATCACCACGTGCCGGATGGGGCTCACCCACGGCGTCAGCGAGGCGGGGTTGGGCGCACTGGGAGGGTTGGGCGGCGAGGGCAGGCCGAGCGCGGTGACGCTGCCGTCGGAGCCGGGCACCAGCATCTGCCCGTTGACGATCGGCGCGAGACCGGAGACGTGGCCGCCGATCGGACCGGCGGTCGAGACCGGGGTGGAGCAGTCGCCGCTCAGCAGCACGCAGCCGGCGGCGTTGTAGCCCACCACCGTACCGTTCTGCCGGCCCTCGTAGACGACGCCGTCGGCCACGGAGGGGTCGGTGGTCGCGCCGGCGGCCGCTCCGCGCCAGATCGAGCGACAGGAGCTGCAGCGGCGGGCGCCCGCGTCGTACGTGTAGATCCTGGTCGCTGATGCGACGTAGACGCGGCTGATCGAGACGGTGGGGGACGAGATCAGGGGATCGCCCGCGTTGTCGCTGGACGTCCACTTGGGCGCGCCGTTCTGGCCCTTCAGCGCCTGCAGCCGGCCGCCGGTGACGACGAACAGCAGCCCCATGCCGGAGAGGACGTTGGGTGCGTAGGCCGGCCGCGCGCCGGGATCGACGAGCACGGGCTTCTTCCACTTGACCTTGCCCGCGTGCAGGTCGACCGCGGTCACGTTGACCGACGTGACGACGAAGACCAGCGCGGTGGTGGACGCCGGGTCGGTACCGGCGACGGGGCTGACCCTGATGCCGCCGAGCAGGGTGGTGCTCCACACCGTCGGGCACGTGGACGAGCCGCAGCCGGCCGCGTTGAACGCCTCGATCTTGCCGGCGGCCGTGCCCACCAGCAGCAGGTCGGCGCCCGTGCCGGCGTCGTCGTGGGCCAGCGTCGGCGAATCGGAGACCGCCGCCCCCGCTCTGGCCGTCCAGATCGGGTTGCAGGTGGCGTTGCCGCAGCCCGACAGCGCGAACGCCTCGATCGTGCCGTCCGTCGTCGCGACCATCACCGTGGGCCCGGAGATCGCGGCCGATCCGGCGATCGGCGACCCGACGTTGCCGGTCCAGAGCGGCGCGCAGGCCGAGCTGCAGCCCTGTGCGTCGTAGGCGGCCAGCGTGCCGCCGGCCGAGGCGAGCACCGCCAGCGGCTTCTGGCGCACCTCGTCGTAGCCCACCACCGGCGTTGCGGCGGCGCCGGTCAGGCTCGCCGACCAGTCGGCCACCAGGGTGGACGCCGAGTGGCGGTTGATCTGGTTTTCGGCCTTGTTGAACCGCTCGCCGGTGCCGGTCATCCCGGCCTGCGGCCACGTCCCGGCCACCCGGAACGCGGCCTGGGCCGAGGCGCCGCTGGTCCGGCCGACGGCGGTGATCCAGTGGCGGCCGGGGACGGCGTCGGTGGGGATGTTGACCGTCGAGGAGGGGAAGCCGCCGGTCGAGGCCGCGGTCGTCCACTCAACGTCGGTGCGGTCGACGTAGAGCTCGACCTTTTCGCCCGCCCGGAACCCGCGGACACCCTTGACCGAGACCCGCCCGGAGGGCGGCGCCGACTGCGCCGACAGCATGATCGACGGCTGCGCGGCCGCGACCACCTCAGTTCCGGCGAACGGCGCAGCAAGGGCGATCAGCCCGAGCACGATCACTCTGCGAGTTGCCATCACCGTCCAGTCCCCAGCTCATCCCTACGTCCGTGGTGCCACGACCGGGGCCGCGCGTCCGTGCCTCCCGCTCGCCACGCGCCTGGAGTCGATCCGGTGCGTCGATGTTAAGCCCAAGCCGGGCAGAGCACAAGGTTTGCGCCGCAGATGCAGGTGGAATACGGTGAGGCCCCGCCTTGACGCGGGCACGGTCCGAACGTACCACTGAAGAGGCGGGCGGCATCCCCGACGGGGTGATCGCCCGCGACGCTATCGGCAACGAAGGCGGCCGGACGCGGCGGGCGCCGACAAGGGGGAACGTATGAGCGACAGCGTGACTGTCGTCGCCGGAGGCGGCGGCTTCATCGGAGGGCATCTGGTCGCCGACCTGCTGAGCCAGGGCAAGCGCGTGCGTGCGGTGGACGTCAAGCCGCTGGACGAGTGGTACCAGCGTTCCGACGACGTCGAGAACCTGGAGCTCGACCTGTCGCTGCGCGAGGCCTGCATCGAGGCCGTCGCCGGCGCCGAGCGGGTGTACCAGCTGGCCGCGGACATGGGCGGCATGGGCTTCATCGAGAACAACCGCGCGCTCTGCATGCTCTCCGTACTGACCAACACCCACATGCTGATGGCCGCCAAGGACGCGGGCGTCGACCGCTTCTTCTACTCGTCGTCCGCGTGCGTCTACGCCGCAGGGCGCCAGACCGATCCCAACGTCACCGCGCTCAGCGAGGACGACGCCTACCCGGCCATGCCGGAAGACGGCTACGGCTGGGAGAAGCTGTTCAGCGAGCGGATGTGCCGCCACTTCCGTGAGGACTTCGGCATCGCGACCCGCGTCGCCCGCTACCACAACGTGTACGGCCCCGAGGGCACGTGGGATGGGGGTCGCGAGAAGGCGCCGGCCGCCATCTGCCGCAAGGTGATCGCGGCCAAGCTCTCGGGCGACCACACGATCGAGATCTGGGGCGACGGCGAGCAGACCCGGTCGTTCATGTACGTGGACGACTGCGTCAAGGGCTCGCAGATGCTGACCGATTCGGACGTCGTCGAGCCGCTCAACGTGGGCAGCTCGGAGCTGGTCACGATCAACCAGCTGGTCTCGATCGCCGAGGAGATCGCCGGCATCGAGCTGGACCGCCGGTACAACCTCGACGCACCCCAGGGCGTGCGCGGCCGCAACTCCGACAACACCCTGATCCTGGAGCGTCTGGGCTGGGAGCCGTCGATCAGCCTGCGCGACGGCCTGGAGCGAACCTACCGCTGGATCCACGACCAGATGGTCGCGGACGGTCGGCAGGGTCGTGAGGCAACCGTGGGTGCTCGGTGATCATCCAGTGAAGTGCTCGTCGTTTGCGATTCGCGGGCTGTGCTCTTGAATCGCTGGATCCAAAACGGTAGGGTGACCGAACCGGTGTACTACCCGTGGGGGGGAACGAGACCGTGTCCAGGACGTCGCGCGCTGGGTCGCTGACAGGCGATCCCGAGCTGACCGCGGTTCGTCAGACGGGGCCGGTCGCATCACCCGATGAGGAGACGGCCGCCTCCATCGACGAGCGCACCTACGAGATTCTCGAGCACCGGCGGCGGACGGCGCGCGTGCGCCGCCGTGGCTGGTTGGTGCGCCGGGCGCTCGCGGTCGGCGACATCGTCGGGCTGAGCATCGCCTTCGCGATCGTCGAGACGATCTACGTCACCACCCGCAAGCCGCACGGCGACATCTCGCCGGAGACCGAGGTGCTGCTGTTCGTCGCCAGCCTCCCGGTGTGGGTGCTGTTCGCCAAGCTCCAGGGCCTGTACGACCAGGACGAGGAGCGCGCGAACCACTCGACCGTGGACGACCTGGTCGGCGTCTTCCACCTGATCACCGCCGGCGTCTGGGCGCTGTTCGTCGTCTCCTGGGCGCTGCCCGAGACGAGCACGATCTCGGCGCCCAAGCTGGTGCTGTTCTGGACGCTCGCGATCAGCATGGTCACGCTCTGCCGCACGGCGGCGCGCGGGCTCAGCCGCCACCGCCTCGACTACTTCCAGAACACCGTCATCGTCGGCGGCGGCGAGGTCGGCCAGCTGGTCGCCCGCAAGCTGATGGCGCACCCCGAGTACGGCCTCAACCTGGTCGGCTTCGTCGATGCGAACCCGCGTGAGCATCGCGCCGACATCGGCCCGCTGCGCATGCTGGGCTCGCCCGAGCAGCTGCCCGACCTGGTGCGCAAGCTCGACCTGGAGCGGGTGATCTTCGCCTTCTCCCAGCAGGATGCGATGGACACGCTCGACCTGATCCGCGAGCTGAAGCAGTTCGACCTCCAGATCGACATCGTCCCGCGCGTGTTCGAGGTGGTCGGCCCGCGGGTGAGCGTCCACACGGTCGAGGGCATCCCGCTGGTGGGCCTGCCGCCGACGCGGCCGTCGCGCTCGTCGCGCGCCGTCAAGCGCGCGATCGACCTGGTGGGCGCGATGGCGATGCTGATCGTGACCGCGCCGCTGTTTGCGTTCATCGCCTGGCGCATCCGCCGCGACTCGCCCGGCCCGGTCTTCTTCCGCCAGGAGCGGCTGGGGTTGCACGGCGAGCCCTTCACGATCCTCAAGTTCCGCTCGATGACGGTGGACACCGACCAGAGCGCGCACAAGGCGTACCAGGAGAAGATGCGCGACTTCCGCTCGGTACCGGGTGAGAGCGGGCTCTACAAGTTCGCCGACGAGGCGCAGATCACCGACGTCGGCCGCTGGCTGCGCCGCACCAGCCTGGACGAGCTGCCGCAGCTGATCAACGTGCTCCGCGGCGAGATGTCGCTGGTCGGCCCGCGGCCGTGCATGCCGTACGAGACGGAGCTGTTCCAGCCGCATCATTTCGACCGGTTCCTGGTGCCGCCGGGGCTGACCGGGCTGTGGCAGGTGACCGCGCGCGCTCACTCGAGCTTCGGCGAGGCGCTGGAGATGGATGTCGTGTATGCCCGCGACTGGTCGCTCGGCCTCGACCTGCGGCTGCTGCTGCGGACGCCGCGCGAGCTGCTGCGGCAGCGCAACGCGACGGCGTGACGCCAGTCACGGGGGCCGCCCGCGGCAATTGACCGTCCACGGGTGCACCCGTATGATCAAGGGGCAACCAGGGGAGGCTCCGATGCACGCACACCGCCCGACCGATACCGCGGTCGTCCCGGGTGCCGCTGGGCCGGCGGCGACCGATTGAGGCGGCACTGGCTGCTCAGGCGGTTCTGGCCGCAACTGCACCGCGTGGCGCTGGAGGCGACGCCGGTGGCGGGCGCCGTCACGCGGCGGACGTCACGGCTGCTGCCCGGTGCTCCCGTGCCGCAGCAGGTCGCGGTCTCCGCGGCGTCGCACGCGCGCGCCCATCCCGAGTTGGGGATCGAGGTGCGCACGCTGGTCGATCCGGCCCGGCTCGAGCGCCGGCCGGCCGAGGTCGATCCCGCGCGGTTCGGGCCGGCGTTCGAGCAGGACACGAACTGGAGCATCCCCGCCCGGGTGGTCGCGACCATTCCCGGCGGCCGCGTGTTCGGCGACTCGGCGGCCGTGATCGCGCCGGACGACACGCTGCTCTGGGATCTCTCGCCCGCGCACGTGCCCAGCCCGTGGCAGCACCCGATCTTCCGCAGGGCGGTGCTGCCCCGGCCGCTCGACGTGGACGGGAGCCTGGCGGTGCTGTCCGCCCGCGGGTCGTCGAACTACTTCCACTTCCTGCTCGACGTCGCGCCCCGGATCGCCCTGCTCGAGCGGGCGCTGCCGGTGGGGGAGCTCGACCACCTGTTCGTCGACCACCGCACGCCCTGGCAGCGGGAGATCCTGCAGGCGGCCGGCGTCCCGATCGAGCGGGTCGTGTCCCCACGTGAGCACCCGCATGTGCGGGCCGGGCGGCTGGTGGTGCCGTCGCTGCCCGGATCGGGCCCGAAGATGAACCCCCGCTGGGCGGTCGACGCCGTCCGCGGATGGCTGCTGAACGGCGAGCCGCCGGCCGAGCGGCGGCGCATCTACGTCAGCCGCGGCCAGGATCCGCTGACGCGGCGGGTGGTGAACGAGACCGAGGTGAGCGACGCGCTCGCCGGGCTCGGGTTCGTCACGGTGCGCAACGAGGAGCACAGCGTGCACGAGCAGGCGGCGATGTTCGCCGCGGCCGAGGTCGTGGTCGGCGCCCACGGCGCCAACCTCGCGAATGTCGCGTTCTGCTCGCCCGGCGCGACGCTGGTCGAGCTGGCCAGTCCGCTGTGGCTGAACACGACCTACTGGCGGCTGTGCGCCCAGCTCGACCGCGTCCGGCACCGCTGCGTCGTGGGCAGGGGCGACGCGCCCGCCGACATGCGCCAGTACGACGTCAACGCCGACATCGACGTCGACATCCCGTTGCTGCTGGACGTCCTGCGCGACACCGGCGTCGCGTAACCAGCGCGTCCTCACAGGCTGCTCGCAGAGGGTTTACGCGAGCTTTACGCCACCTTGACTCCCCGCACGGATCCCGCTGCTTGACTGATTGCGCTGGTGCTGTCACCAAAGGGGGAAACCGTGGCTCCAAGAACCACCGATGCCGTCGCACGCCGTCTGCGATCGTCAGCGCTGCCGAAGCTCGCGGTCGTCGCGCTCGCCGGGCTCGCCGCCGCAGGTGCGGCCGCGCCACAGGCGGGCGCGGCCGGATGTTCGGGCGTCAAGCTGTCGCCCTCGGACAATGCAACGGCGGTGGTGGCGTCGCATCCGGAGAAGACCACCTTCTGCTTCGCGCCCGGCGTCTACCACATCGCGGCGCCGATCGTCGCCCGCTCGGGCGACGTGCTGAGCGGCACGACGTCGGCCATCATCGACGGCAGCCGCCCGATCACCGGCTGGTCGCACACCGGCAAGGTCTGGGTCGCGCACGACGCCGCGATCAAGCCGACGTCGGCAATGGGCGGCTGGGGCGACGTCCCGATGACGTACCCGCAGGGCCGCTACGGCGACGACCTGTTCCTGGACAACCAGGCGCTGTGGAAGGTCGGAGTCAAGGTCAACGGACGGGTGCTCGGCGCGTCGGCGAGCACCGTCAGCGCCGGCGAGTACTTCATCGACTACGACGCGAAGACGATCACGCTCGGCACCGGGCCCAGCGGGCATGCGGTGGAGCTGGCGCGGGCCGCGGACGGCATCATCGGCAACGCCAAGGGCGTCACCGTCTCGGGGCTGACCGTCCGCAAGACGACCGGCAGCGGCATCGTCACGGGCGCATCGGGGTGGACCATCCAGAACGTCACCAGCTGGGGCAACCATCTGGCCGGGATCACCGGCAACGACGGCGCCCACGTGCTCTCGAACTCGGTGCACGACAACGGCCAGTACGGGATCAACGGCCACGGCGCCGGCATCCTCGTCCAGGGCAACACCGTCCAGCACAACGACACGGCCCTGTTCGGCACGCCCGGCGGTGGCTGCTCGAGCGCAGGCGGGTCGAAGTGGGTGCACGCCACCAACCTGATCGTGCGCGACAACGACTACACCGACAACCTCTGCAACGGCATCTGGATCGACCTGCTCGACAACGGCGTCACGCTGGACGGCAACACCAGCGTGGGCAACAGGGCTGACGGGATCCGGATCGAGATCAGCTACCGGGTCACGATCACCAGCAACACCGTGCGGAACAACAGCCGCGGCGGCATCACCGTGCTGAACACGCCGAACGCGACCGTCGCGAACAACACGGTGGGCGGCAACGCGGGAGGCGGCATCGTGCTCGGGAACACCGGCCGCACGGATCCGGTCTCATCGCTGGGGCTGCATCAGCTGAAGAACGGCTACGTGCACGACAACACGATCGCCCTCACGCGCGACGGCCTGACCGGGCTGCGCGAGGACGAGCATCCGATCAACCTCGCGGTGTTCACCAGCTGGGGCAACCGCTTCGCCGCCAACCACTACACCGTGCCCGGCGGCACCGGCAGCCGGGCGTTCCTGTGGCGCGGCACGCGCGTCACCTGGGCCCAGTGGCGGGCGGCCGGCAACGACACCGGCGGCGGCGTCACCGGCGGCTAGGACAACCGGGCGTCAGCGGGGGAGGTTGGGCTTCTTCCAATGGGTTCATCCGTCTGTGTCACTGACAACGGATACGGGATGGCCGCTCCCAACCGTGTACTCGCGCCGCGCACCGAAGACCGACCTGGTGGTGACCAGCCTCGTGCCGCTATTTCGCAAACGCAACCGCGACGAAGAGCCCGTCGATCCGAACGAGCGATCACCTCAGCTCGGGGTGAGATACAAAGACCTCATGGTGCTCGACCAGCTTGTCAAGAATGGGGCCGATCTGTCCGCGAGTCGGCACGTCGTGTACTACCTCTACGCGCCGACCGAGGACGTCGCGCGAGCCATGGCTCGCGAGTCTGAGGAGCAGCATTTCAATGCGGTGATCCGCGAGCCTGTCCCTCAGTTCCCCGATCACTGGTCGTTGGTCTGTGACATGCACGCCGTCACCTCACCCGACGTCGTTCGCGAGAGTGATGACTTCTTCCAGGGGTTGGCTGACCGGCACAGCGCCGAGTACGACGGCTGGGAAGCCAGCGCCTAGGGGTGTTGGTAAACCTCCGGTCACCGCCGCTAACTCGACAGGCAGTAGCACCTTGGGGTCTGCGGCGGTGCCGGTTCTACGCCTGCGAGAATGGAACCAGGCCTGCACCTCGTCCAGCCGCTGTTGGACGAGCCCTCGCGGGCTCGCGGTTCGAGCGGCGACGGACGGGCGCGACCGGGGAGTGGTCGCGCCCGCCCATCGCTCGGCTTGGTCAGGGAGCGGCGTCGAGCGAGAACTTGGCGTACCCGCGATGGGGCTTGCCGCCGACGGTGGTGATCTTGCCGCCGATGTAGAGCGTGTTGGCGTCGGTCATCTCCAGCGTCCAGACGCCGACGAAGTTCTCGCCGTAGGGCGTGATCTGGGGCAGCCAGTCGCAGAGGATCGTGCCGGTGGCCGGATCCACGGACGCCAGGCCGCGCAGGAAGACGCCGCCGCAGACGCGCTGCTGGAGCTGGCCGGTGCCGAAGTGCCCGCTGAAGAAGAGGCGGGAGCCGTCCGGCGCCATCGCGACGCCCTCGACGTTGCCCTGCGTCTTCAGCCGCCAGATCTGGTCGCCGACGTCGCCGTCGTCCAGCCGGAACGCGGCCAGGTAGTTCGGCCCGTGGCCGAAGCCGACGTAGAGCGTCGATCCGTAGATGACCATGTCCCAGGCGGTCTGGGGTGGATCGATCGTGCCCGCCGGGATCGCCCAGTTGTCGATCGCGCCGGTGTCGGCTGCGACCCGTGCGACCGAGCCGCGGTCGGCCCCGTCCACCTGGGTGAACAGGCCGCCGATGAAGATCGTCTGCCAGTCGGGCGCCGCCGTCAGGTTGCGCACGAGGTCGTTGGCCGAGGGCGTCCAGGTCGGATCGAGGCCGCCGTCGGGCAGGAGGGCGGCGAGGTAGCTGCGGGTCTGGCGGTCGATCTTCTTGAAGGAGCCGCCCAGGTAGATCCGGTCGGGGCCGACCAGGATCGTGTGCACCGCGCCGCTCGGATCCGGCTCCGTGAACGTCGGGTCGAGCGCGCCGGTGGCGGCCGAGAGGGTCGCGAAGAAGGATTGGGGCTGGCCGTCCACGGTCGAGAACTTGCCCCCTACGAACAGCCGCGTCCCGTCGGCGGACACCGCCAGCGCGTCCACCTGTGGCTTGTGCGCGGTCATCGTCACGGAAGCCGCGAAGCCGGGCACCGGCTCGCCGGTGGTGAGGTCGATGGCGGCGAGGTTGTCGGCCGGGATCTTGATGTCGCTCTTGGCCGACTGGATGCGGTCGAACCGCCCGCCGATGTACAGGATGTTCCCGTAGTGCGCCATCGCCAGCACGCGCCCGTGCGCCTGCCAGGTGCCGGCGTCGGCGCTGTTGGACAGCGCCTCGGCGCTCGCCGGCGCGAGCACGGCCGCCGCCGCGACCGCGACCATCACCATCAGTCCGCGGACGCCGATGCGCCCGCGCTGACCGTTGCTCATAGCTGACCTCCCTCGGTTCCCATCCGCGTAGTCGGGCGAGAACGTGACCATTCTACCCGTGTCGCTCCGGTTTGGAACGTCCTTACGGTCACCCCGGCCGGCGGGCTTCAGGAGCCGATGGTGCGGTCGAGGCGGCGGAGGCCCGCCGCCTCGAACCGGCCGCATCGCAGGCAGCGCTGGGCCTCGAGGATGACACCGCCGTCGAGGCGCTCGTCCTGGCGCCAGCGGTGGCCGTGGGTGAGGCATCGCATGTGCCGCCGGGCGTGTCGGTAACGGTGCGTGAGACCCATCGCCGGGGACATACCTCGACGGGCCCGGCGGCAAACCACCCGGCGCCACGCCGGCACGCCCGCCGACCACCTGTGCCGTCAGCGGGCGTGCCAGCCCCCGTCAGTCAGGCTGCGCACGTGTGGCGCGGAGCGATCCTACGGGCGGGGCGCGGGACGCGGTAGGCCCCGAAAGTACCGATCGCCGGGGCGGGCGGCGGGCGGATGGGGGAGACTGCGGATCGATGCTTCGACGTCGCTCACGATCCTTCGTGCCGGTCGCCGCCCGATGCGCCGGGCGGCGACCGTGACCATCAGCGGGTTCGGGATGCGGATCGAGGGCACCCGTCGCCGGGCGGTGGCGACGCTGGCCGTGATGGCGATCCAACTCGCCGTCACGGTGCCGTTCCTGTGGATCGCCCCGAACACGCTGCGCGGCGTGCCCGGCCCGCTGCTGATCGTCGTGTCGGTGACCGCCGCCTTCGTGCTCGGCCCGTACCTCGGCGTGGCGCTGAGCGCCTTCGCCGTGGTGCTGGCGTGGTGGATCCTCGACGTCAATCCCTACGTCGCTCCGCTGGTCTGGCTGTCGATGGCGGTGCTGGCCGGCGTCGTCGGCGACCGCGCGCGGCGGGGCGAGGCCTTGCGCCGGGACGTCCTCGACGAGCTGCGGGCCGGGCTGGTCGCGCTCTCCGACGATCCCCAGGTGCGCTCGGCGCGCGTCATCACGCGGTACATCCCGGTGGTGCAGTCCCAGGTGCTGGCCGCCGACTTCTACGGCGTCCTGCCGGCCTCGGCCGGCGCGGTCGCCGTGCTGGTCGGGGACGTCGCCGGCCACGGGCCGGAGTCCGCGGCGATCGCCACCCATCTTCGCGCGGCCTGGCGCGCCCTGGTCATGGCCGGGGTGCCCGCGCCCACGATCATGGGCATCCTCAACGAGACGCTGCTGGCGGAGCGGCGCCGGACACCGGCGGGCCCGAGCTTCGCCACCATCTGCCTCGCGTCCGTGGCGCCCGACCAGCGGGTGGCCTCCCTGGTGGTCGCGGGGCACCCGCCGCCCGTGCTGGTCGCGGGCGACGCCGCGGCGGAGTGCCGCGTCGCGCCGCAGGCGGCGATCGGCATCTCCCCGTCGGTGTCGTGGAACGCGCAGGACGTGGCGCTGCCCGCGGACGCGTGGTCGCTGCTCTTCTACACCGACGGTCTGGTGGAGGGCCGCGCCCACGACGGCACCCGCCCGCTGGGGATCCACAGGCTGCTGCCCGAGCTCGCGAGCCGGGGCCCGCTGCTGGTCGACCGCGACCTCGACGCGCTGCTGGCGGACGTCGAGGAGCAGAACGGCGGGTCGATGACCGACGACATCGTCCTGGTGGCCGTCGCCGGCAACCAGGAAGAGGACTGGGAGGCCTACTCGGCCGGGGCCGGCAGCGCCTCGGCGGCGGCGTCGCGGGAGTCGTAGACGGGCACGATCGATGCCGCCTCGACCATGTCGAGCACCCGGCGGGGCTGGCCGCCCGGCGGCGACACGATGGCGACGACCGTGCCGTTGTGCTCGCGCAGCAGCTCGCCGACGATCGAGCTGTCGATGAAGACGGCGTCGGAGAGGTCGATGATCATCGCCGGCGCCCGTTCCAGGGCGTTCGTGATCGTCATCGCCAGCGCGTCGGCGACGGCGTGGTCGTGCTCGCCCCGGAGCTCGACCAGGGTGACGCCGGGTGCGTGCTCGGAGACGCTGATCTGTGCCGGAGACGTGCTCATCGCGCGCGAGACTCTACCGGAGCGCGGTAGGCTTGGTGCCATGGCCGGGGTCGACGTCGAGCTGCGTCGCGCGCATGCGGGAAGCGGGCCCGTGACGGCCGCCCACGCGTGGCTCCGCGCGGTGATCGACGGCGACCTGCGCTACGCCCGCGAGCTCTCGGTCGGCCTCACCCGCGAGCAGCTCGCCGAGCTGCGCCGGCGCCTGCCGTCCACCGACACCTGGGGCGTCGCGTCCGCGCCCCGGCCGGTGTGCGCGGACGAGGAGGACGTGCTGCTGATCCCCGACGTGGACGAGCTGTACACGGCCGACGACCTCTACGTGGTCGGTCCGCTGTACGTGGTGGACGAGCCCGAGCGCGTGCCGGGCGGTCTGATGATCCGCATCCGCCACACCGGATCGGGGCCGCGCGTCTCCGCCGTCGCCGCGGCCTGAGCGGCGATCAGGAGGCGACGCCGGCCGCGCCCACCGAGCGCACCGCGTCGGCCACGTCGCGCTCGACCGGCAGCACCCGGTCGAGCCGCAGCATCCCGAGCAGCTTCGCGGGTCTGCTGTCCTGCTCGACGACCAGCGCGAGCGCGCCGTCGTCCAGGCCGTGCTCCATGCCCAGGATCCAGGCGACGATGCTGGTGTCCATCCAGGTCGTCCGGGTGAGGTCGATGACCAGCCGCGCCTCGGGCCCGATCACGGCGTCCACGGCGGCGGCGACGTCCGCAACGCTCGTGTCGTCGTGCTCGCCGAGCAGGCCGGCGACGACGACGCCGTCCTGCTCGCTGATCTCGACCAGCGGAGCGCGGGCTCCCGGCCCACCGCTCGTGAATGATCCGTCGCTCAAGGCTTCGTCCCTTCCGGTGACCGTGCCGGCCGAGGAGGAGCCTCTCGCCGCGTGTTCGGGCAGGTCACCTGCATGACCGATTCTCCCCTGCGGGCCGGACGGCACGCACCGGCGCCCGCGTGCTCCGGTCCGGAGTCTTGTGCCGGCTGTCGCGTGGGCGTACCATCAAATCTCACCGACCCGATGGTGGAACGGGACGCGATGGCTCTCGCAGGCGCGGTCTGCCTTCCATTGCCGGATCGGCCGGGCAAACGCGGGCGACCCGATGGATCTCCGGACACTCGGGTCGCCCGCCCCACTCGGCATGGCTGCCTACGCGGGTGGCTCCGGGTCGCCGTGGACGTCCGGCGCGCCCTCGGGCGACCGCGGCGTCGCCGGCACGGCCGGCGGCTGGGTCTCGGGTGGCGCGTCCGATTCGGGTCGCTCGCCCGAATCCGGTGTCGTCTGGTCACGATCCGTCATGGCTGCCTCCTGGTACCGGCCGCCGGCAGCGGCGGCGCCCGCCGTTCGTGCCCGAGCGCGGGCCGCCGGAAACTCCGGGGCGGCGTGTTTTGCTCCGCCGCAGTGGGGGCACCGAGGTCGGCACTCTGAACCGACCAGCGGGAGGAATCGATGGCTGACCTGACCAACCTGGAGTCGAAGCTCGGCGAGGTGATGGGCCTTGCGATGGCCGCGCAGGCGGCGACGCAGAAGGTGTCCGGGCTGGTCGAGGACGAGCCCGAGCTGGCCGCCAACCTCGAGCGGATGCACGACGAGGCGGTCGAGACCGAGGCGCGCTGCATGGACGTCGTCGAGACCCTGGAGGGCAAGAAGACGGCGATCCAGGACGAGGCCGCGAGCACCAAGCGCAAGGGCGCCGAGATGATGAAGATCTACCTCGACGCCGACTCCGACGCCCTGGATGGCTTCGAGTTCCTGACGATGGCAGAGGCGGGCGAGGTGGGCCACTGGCGTGTGCTCGAGGAGATGAACGACGGCCGGCGCGAGATCACCGGGCTCTGCGACTGGGCGATCCCGATCCAGGAGCGCCACCTCGCGGAGGTGACCGCGGCGACCAGGCAACTCGCCGGCGCCGAGGATCCGGCCGCAGTCGCCGGCTGAGCCCGAGCGGTGGGGCCGAGCGGCAGGATCGCCCGCTCGGCCCCTGGCGCTCAGTGCCCGGGCGCGGGCTGCGCGACGGTGATCTCCGCCTCCCACAGCCGCTGGTAGACGACGCCACCTGCCAGCAGCAGCAGGCCGACGGCGATGAACGCGACGGCGCGTGCCATCAGGTTCAGCTGCTCGAGGTCGTAGAGGAAGAGCTTGGCCACGGCGGCGCCGAGCAGGATCATCCCGGCGGTGCGGGCGTCCGTGGAGCGGCGCCGCAGCCCCAGCACCAGCAGTCCCACCCCGACCAGGGCGACGACCAGGCTGACCAGCGTGTGGCCGTTCTCGAAGCTGCGCTGCGTGTACTGGAACGAGATGAACCCGGAGAGGATCGCCTGTGCCGCGGCGTAGAGCCCCGTACCCAGGGCGGCGCCGTAGACGGTGCGCTGCCAGTCCCGCCGGCCCATCAGCAGCGGGCGGCTCCAGAGCGCGAACGCCCCCACCGCCAGGGCGAGCCCGGAAGCGCTGAGGATGCCGGCCAGCACGAGCCCGGTATCCAGCCCGCCGCTCGCATCCGTGATGCGGATCGGCGGGAAGGCGACCAGGTTGACGAGCGGCGCCTGGACGAGCGCCAGGACGGTCGCGAGGGCCAGGTATGCCAGCGATGCGACCTGGAACCGCATCTCGCGGAACCGGTGCGCCGTCCACACCAGCAGTGCGGCCTCGGCCGACACGGCCAGCGAGCGCGGCGCGCCGTGCATCAGCTCGCCCGTCGCCGCCAGCGCCGCGGTCAGGGCGGTGGCGGCGAACAGGCTGGACAGGTCGCGGTCGGGCCGGCCGAGCAGCGTCGGCAGGTAGGCGAGCCCGCCGTAGACGGCCGCGACGACGATCATCGCTGCGCCCCGCTCGCTGCCCGAGAAGAGCACGGCCGATGCCGCGATCGCGGAGGCCGATGTCGTCACGAAGATCGACATGGCAGCTTGGTCACGGCCGGCCGCCGCCATCTGCCGGACGAACCCGGCCGTCAGGTAGATCGCCCAGAAGGCGACGCAGAGCAGCACCGTCTGCCAGGGCGCGTTCCAGCCGATCGCAGGGACGATTCGCGGTTGATCGAGCACCAGCGCGACCAGCTGCGGCGTGGCGACGGCCGCGACGGCGAGCGCCGTCCAGTCCCAGCGACGGTCGATCCACAGCACCATCGAGGCCGCCGCGACGATGCCGGCGAAGGCGACCCCGATGGTGCTGACGCCGCCCTCGACCAGCGGCGGCGCGACGCAGGCGCCGACCAGCCCCAGCAGGGCCAGCGGCTCGGCCGACCAGCGTCTCGCGATCACGACGGCGAGCGCCGCGATCCCAAGGGCGAGCGGCATCGCCCCGGCGTCCGGGACGTAGCCGTACAGCTTGGACGCGGCGAACAGGGTCACCCAGAGGCCGGCGATACCCGTGCCGGCGACGACCAGGGCGCCCTCGGGCTGGCCCTTGAGGTGACGCAGCCAGTGCGCGAGGCCGATCAGCCCGCAGGAGATCGACGTGCCCAGCAGGACGCGCCCGCCGGGGCCGACCCAGCCGCGCTGGTCGGCGAGGACGTAGAAGAAGGCGATGCCGAGCAGCGTGATGACGCCGCCGATCCAGGCCAGCGCGCGCAGCCCGAGGAAGTCGGAGAGGGCGAGCTCGCCCCGCCAGCGCCGCACCGCGGCGGCGAACATGCCGACCGGGTCGGTGCCCCAGGACGGCGGACGGGGCGGCACCGGCGCCGCCGGCGGCCTACGCGGGGGCGGTGGCGCCACGTCGATCGGCCGGCGGTCGATCGGGGCCACGGGAGCCGGCGCCGCCGGCTGCTCGGTGGCCCGGCGCCGCGCGCCGTACCCCTCGATGTCCGCCTGGAGACCGACCAGCTGGCGGTCGATCAGCGCGAAGCGGTCTCGCATGCCCTCGAGCAGGGCGTTCAGCCCGGGATCATCGATGCCTGACACGGTTGACCTCCGCAGAAAAGGGATGGACTGGAGTGACGCTCACGCCTCCCACGGTAGGTCCGATGGCACCGCGATCGCATCGGGAGGATCCCTATGCGTTACGCTCGTCACGTGCTGCTCGGGAGGGACGACGAGCTCGAGCGGGCCGGCGAGCTACTTGCCAGGGCGCGGGCCGGGGAGAGCTCCGCGATCGTCATCACCGGCGATCCGGGAATCGGGAAGACCAGCCTGCTGGACGGGATCGTCGCCATGGCCGAGCGCGAGCGGGTGCTGCGCACCGGCGGGTTCGAGTCGGAGTCGGAGCTCGCGTTCGCCGGCCTGGTCGATCTGCTCCGGCCGCTGGAGCCGCTGCTGGCGGGCCTGCGCGACGCGCACCGGGAGGCGCTGGAGAGCGCCCTCGGCCTCGGCCCGGCCGGCGGGGACGACCCGCTGGCGGTGTCCGTCGCGGTGCTCGAGCTGCTCTCGGCCGCCGCCGACGAGCGGCCGCTGCTGCTGGTGGTGGACGACTTCCAGTGGCTCGACCGGCCGTCCGCGTCCGCCCTGGTGTTCCTCTGCCACCACCTTCACGCCGAGGCGGTGGCGCTGGTCATCGGCATCCGCACCGGCGGCGGCCCGGTGGACACGGACGGCATCGAGACGCTCACGCTGGGCGGGCTCCCGGCCGCGACCGCGGCCGAGCTGGCGCGCTCGGCCGGCGCGCACGGCGACGGCGTGGCCGACCACATCGCCGTCGTCACGCAGGGCAATCCGCTCGCCCTGGTCGAGCTCTGCAGCGCGCTCACCGGCGAGCAGCTGAGCGGGGCCGATCCGCTGGTCGAGCCGCTCCCGGCCGGGGGCTGGGCCGAGCACGTCTTCGGGCGCCAGATCGCCGCGCTCGACCCGGAGGCGCGGCGGGCGCTCCTGGTCGCGGCCGCCGCCGGCACCGGCGAGATGCTGCTGGTGGCGCGGGCGCTGGCGGTGGACGGACTCGACCCCGGCGGGCTCGAGGCGGCGGAGCAGGCCGGCCTGGTCGGCCTCTCGCCGGCGACGCTCGAGTTCCGGCACCCGCTCATCCGCTCGGCTGCCTACCACCTCGCGCCCGCCGGCGAGCGGCGCAGCGCGCACGCCGCCGTGGCGGCGGCGCTGGTCGAGGAGGCGCGCGACGACGAGCGCGCCTGGCACCTTGCGGCGGCGGCGATCGAGCCGGACGCGACGGTCGCCGGGATGCTGGAGCAGGCGGCGGGCACCGCGGCGGCGCGCGGCGGCTATGCGACGGCGGCGCGCGCGCTGGAGCGGGCGGCGGCGCTCTCGCCCGAGCCTGCGGAGCAGGGGAGGCTGCTGGTCGGCGCGGCGGAGGCAGCGCAGCGGGTGGGCGGCGTGGGCGCGGCGCTGGTGCTGCTCGACCGGGCCGCGCCGCTGGCGACGGATGCCGGCACCGCCGGCCTGGGCGAGCTGCTGCGGGGCCGGATCGAGGCCCGCACCGGCTCGACGGCCCGGGCCTACGAGTTGATGGTGGCGGCCGCCGGCCGGCTGGAGGGGTGCGATCCGGCCGCGGCGGCGCTGGCCCTGGTCGAGTCGGTCGATCCCTGCATCCGCTCGGGCCGGCCGGCGGCGGCGCTGGACACCGCCCAGCGGGCGGCCACGATCGCCGCCGCGACCGACGGGCCTGCGCGCCTCTACGCCCAGGTGGCGACGGCGGCGGCCCGGGTGTTCACCGGCAGCGCGGCCGAGGCCTCGCGGCTGGTGATAGGTGTGGCCGACACGATGCTCGAGTCCGACGCGATGGCGCACGACCTTCAGCTCCGCGCCTACCTGGGCATGACCCTGGCGTTCGCCGAGGAGTGGGAGCGAGCCCGCTCCGTGCTCTCCGAGCTCGTCGCCGACTGCCAGCGCTGGGCGCCGGCGATGCTGCCCTACCCGCTGGTGGCGCTGGGCTGGCTCGAGCGGGGCACCGGCAGCTGGTCGTCCGCGGTGACGAACCTCGAGATCGCCGTCCAGCGGGCGGCCGAGACGGGCCGGTCGAACGACGAGGCGTGGGGGCTGAGCCTGCTGGCGTGGATCCGCGCCGCGCAGGGCCGCGAGGAGCACATCGGCCGCCTGACGGAGCTGAACGGCGAGCTGGGCCTGCCCTACCAGACGATGGCGGCTGGAGGCGGCCCGCGGCATCCTCGCCCTCGGCCGCGGCGACGGCGCGGCTGCGGCCGGCCCGCTGCAGGACGCCCTCGCCCAGAAGCGCGCGTTCGGCTATTGCGACGCGACCACCCATCCGGCCATCGCGCCCGATCTGGTCGAGGCGCTGGTGCGGAGCGGGCGCCGTGACGAGGCGCTGGCCGTGGCTTCGGCATTCGAGGCCGAGGTCGAGCGGCCGTCCGCCCGCGGCCAGCTGCTGCGCTCGCGCGCGCTGCTGGCCGAGGACGACGCCGAGGCGGAGCGGCTGTTCGGCGAGGCGGTCGAGCTGCACGGCCAGGCCGGCGACGTGTTCGGCACGGCGCACACGCAGCTCTGCCGCGGCGAACGGCTTCGCCGGATCGGGCAGCGCAAGGCGTCGAGGGTGCAGCTCGAGCTGGCGGCGGTCACGTTCGAGGAGCTGGGGGCGGCGCCGTGGCTCGAGCGCTGCGAGCTGGAGGCGACGCGCACGGCCCGCGCGCTGCGGTCGAGCGAGAACGCGCGCGACGAGCTGACGCCGGCCGAGCACCAGGTCGCAGGCCTGGTCTGCCAGGGCCTGGGGAACCGGGTGATCGGCCAGCGCCTGTTCATGAGCGAGAAGACCGTCGAGGCGCACCTCACCCGCACGTATCGAAAGCTCGCGGTGGCGTCGCGTTACGAGCTGATGCAGACGTACCGCCCCGGTGAGTAGCGGACTGGAGATGTGACATCGAGGGATCTCCCCGATGCCGTTGCCAGCGCAGCTTCCTAGGCTCGGTTCCTGTTGGAGCAACGAGTTGGAGGAGGAGTTATGCATCTCGGAATGGCACGGCGGGCGCTGATCGTGGCAGCGGCGCTCGCGGTTCCGATCGCGGTCTGCCGGCCGGCGGTGGCACACGCCGGCGGTCAGCAGTCGCTGCTGGAGCGGTTCCAGCCCGTCACCGTGATGGATGGGGCCGAGCAGTTCGCACCGACCACCGTGGGCTCGTTCGTCGCCGATGCGACGCTCGAGACGCAGACGGCGGACGGCGCGTGGGAGACGGTCGATGCGACGCCGGCGCTCGGCGCCCTGCCGACCCATCCCACGCAGGCGTGCATCGACCAGGGGCTCAGCCCGTGCTACCGGCTGAACCAGCCTGACTGCTCGCCCTTCGACGGGCCCGCCGGGCTGGCCTGCTACCACGACGCGTGGCAGAGCCCGCCGCCGGCGAGCGTCGTCTACGGCCGGGAGATCAGGCACGGCCGTGCGACGGTGCTGCAGTACTGGTACTTCAGCTACGACGACCTGTACAGCTACAACTACCCGCCGGACGGCCTGTTCTGGCAGGCGCACGAGGGTGACTGGGAGCATGTCACCGTTGTCGTGCGAGGCGACCATGCCGTGTCCGTGGGCTACAGCCAGCACTGCGCCGGCGAGCGCCGGGCATGGGCTGACGTCGAGCGCTGGCCCGGCACCAGCCATCCGGTGGTGTACGTCGCCAATGGCTCGCACGCCAACCTGTTCGCCCCCGGCGAGCATCCGATCGCGGAGGCGTGCATCCCGCCCGAGGCGATCGCGGTGCTGCACGCGTACGGGCTGCCGCTGCCGAACGACCACAGCCATCCCGGCAGCAGCATCTACGGCCCCGCCGGTCTGACCGGCGTCACGCCGACGGCGATCCGGGCGGTCACGTCCGGCTCACCCCGGTGGATCCGCTTCGACGGCACGTGGGGAGAGGCGCAGGTGTTCCACGCACCCGCACCGATCGGCACGGTCTCGCAGGGGTTCTCGCCGGTCTCGCCGCCGCGCCAGGACAGCTGGCGCCACCCGCTGCGGACACTCCACAGCTGGCCGCTGGCACCCTGACCACCGCTCCGCGGGGCCGAGCCGTCATCGGGCTCGGCCCCACGGGTCGTGGAGTTCTTAGACGGCGCGGCCCTTGGCGCCGTTCGGGGCCGCGCCGATCATGTGAAGGCTACGGACCGGTCGCGACCGCGATCACGAAGCCCCAATCTTCCACGCCTTGGGCGTGTCGGCTGTGGCAACGCCATCCGGTGCTGATGCGGGCCCGCGCCAGGGTCGGCGCGGGCCCGCGGTGGGTCAGCAGTAGACGGTCAGGTGGAACGGCTCGTCGATCGTGGTGCCGTTCGCCTGGTGGATGAACAGGAACACGCCGTTCGGGTTCCCGGCGCGGGTCGCGGTGGTGATCGTGACCGGTGCGGTCACCGAGCCGCCGTTGGTGGAGACCCCGACCGTCGCCGCGTAGGCGCAGGTCGACACGTTGCGGTTGAAGATCACCTCGTACGTGCCGCCGCCGGCGCCGCTCAGCTTGGCGACCGAGGTCACCTTCGAGCCGCGGGCCAGCGTCGCTGTGGTCGGGCTGGTGTCGACCACCGCGAACAGCTTCGTCTTGCCGCAGGTGACGCCGAGGTGGAACGGCGAGTCGATCGCGATTCCGGTTCGATCGGAGACGTGGACGAAGACGCCCGTCTTGTTGCCCGCCCGGCCGGCGACGGTGATCTCGCCGGGGTTGGGGACGGTTCCGATGCTTGTCGTGCCGATCGTGGCGGTGAAGGCGCACTTGTTCACGTTCGAGTCGAAGAGCACCTCGTAGTTGCCCGTGCCGAGGTGTGTCGTGGACGCGACGTGGCCACCGCGTGCGAGCGTCCCGTCGCCTGCGACGACCGCCCACTTGAGACCGGTACCGCAGTAGGTGGTCAGGTGGAACGGCGCTGCGGCGAGGTTGCCCGTGGTCTGGTCGTGCGTCTCGACGTACACGGCCTTGCTGTTGCCGGCGCGTTCCGCCACGGAGGCGACGATCGGGCCGGCGACCGCTCCGGCGCCGGTGTCGCCGGGCGTGGCGATGAACGCGCAGCCCAGCATGCTGGTCTTGAAGGTCACCTGGTAGGTGCCGGTGCCGAGCGAGGCCGCGGCGGTGGCGCCGTTCGACCGCACCAGCGTGCCGGCACTGTTGACGACGGCCCATTTGCTGGCCGCCTGGGCTGTCGCCGGGATGGCGAACAGCAGCACAGCCGAGCTGCACAGGAGCAGCAGGCTGCGGAGTCGTCTGGACATCTGAAACCCCCCTCAGGGCGAGAGCGTGATCTTTGCAACAATCTCACATCGCGCTTCTCTGGACAACACTCCAAGGAAGACCACCGGTTCGGGTGGATCGGCCGGCCCGGGGCGAAGATCCCGCCCGGCTCCGGCGGCTCGCTTGACCCGTACAGAAAACTGTCATAGTGTCATCAGCCTGAACGTCGTCCCGGCCAGTCTCCCAAGGTGAAGGAGGGCCTCGTGGCAGCGACACGCGGCACGACCCGAAGCGATCAGGCGCTCGCGCATCCCCTCGACCCGCTCAGCGCAGAGGAGATCGAGCTCGCGGTCGCGGTGCTCCGCGAACAGCGGGAGCTGGGTGAGCGGGCGCGGTTCGTGGAGATCGTGCTGCGCGAGCCCGAGAAGGACGAGCTGGCGCGGCACGAGGCCGGCGAGATGATCCCGCGGGAGGCGGCCGCCGTGGTGCTCGACAGCGCGGCCACCCACGAGGCGATCGTGACGCTCGACGACGGGACGCTGCGGTCGTGGCAGACGATCCCCGGCGTGCAGGCGGGGATCACGCTCGACGAGTACGCCGAGTGCGAGCAGGCCGTCCGCGCCGATCCGCGGTTTCGGGCGGCGCTCGCCGCGCGCGGCATCGACCAGCCCGAGAACGTGATGGCAGAGGCATGGACGCTGGGTGCGCACGCGGAGCCGGGCGAGGAGCACCGGCGGCTGGCCTGGACGCCGTGCTGGTTCCGGGAGAGCCTGGCCGACAACGCCTACGCGCGGCCAATCGAAGGGCTCTACGCGATTGTCGATCTGGACACCATGGAGGTGCTGCGCGTCGACAACACCAGCGATGTGCCGCGTCCCGCCGGCGTCCGGCGCCTACCGGCACGACCAGGTCGGCCCGTTGCGCGATGACCTGAAGCCGTTCGAGGTCGTGCAGCCGGACGGTCCCAGCTTCGAGGTCTCCGGGAACGAGGTGCGGTGGCAGAAGTGGCGCTTCCGGGTCGGATTCACGCCGCGCGAGGGGCTCGTCCTCCACGGGATCGCCTACCACGACGATGACCGCTGGCGGCCGATCGTGCACCGCGCCTCCTACGCCGAGCTGGTCATCCCCTACGGCGATCCCAGCCCGGGCAGGTTCCGGACGAACGCCTACGACATCGGCGAGTACGGCATCGGGCCGATGACGAACTCGCTGGAGCTGGGGTGCGACTGCCTGGGCGAGATCCGCTACCTGGACGCGGTGTCCCACGACAGCAAGGGCGCGCCCACCACCATCCCCAACGCGATCTGCATGCACGAGGAGGACGTCGGCCTGCTCTGGAAGCACTACGACTGGCAGGCCGGGGACTCCGAGGTGCGGCGCTCGCGGCGGTTCGTCGTCTCGTCGATCATCACCGCCGCCAACTACGAGTACGCCTTCTACTGGTACCTGTACCAGGACGGGACGATCGAGACCGAGGTGAAGCTGACCGGCATCGTGCTGACGTCGGCCGTCCACCCGGGCGAGCGCCCGGCCTACGGCCGGCTGGTCAGCCCCGGACTGTCCGCCCTCAACCACCAGCACTTCTTCTGCGTGCGCCTCGACATGGCGGTCGACGGCTATGCGAACGACATCCACGAGGTGCACACCGAAGGCGTGCCGGTGGGCCCGGAGAACCCGCGCGGAAACGCGTTCCGGGCCGTCGCCAGGCAGCTCCGTAGCGAGCAGGAGGCGCAGCGGCTGATCGACCCGTTGAGCGCCCGCTTCTGGCGGGTCTCCAACCCGGAGCGGCGGAACACCGTGGGCGACCCGGTCGCCTACAAGCTGGTGCCCGGGACGAACGTGATGCCGTTCGCCGCGCCGGAGTCGAAGGACCTGGCCCGGGCCGGATTCGTGACGCGGCACCTGTGGGCGACGCCCTACGCGCCGCGCGAGCGGTATCCGGCCGGCGAGTACCCGAACCAGCACCGGGGCGGCGCCGGGCTGCCCGAGTGGACGCGCGCCGACCGCTCGCTCGAGTCCGCCGATCTCGTGCTCTGGTACACGTTCGGCAGCCATCACATCGCCCGCGTCGAGGACTGGCCGGTGATGCCGGTCGCCCGGATCGGGTTCTCGCTGATGCCCGACGGGTTCTTCGACCGCAACCCCGCGCTCGACGTCCCGCCGCCCCCGGCGCACGCCTGTCACCCCGCCCACAACGGCCAAGGAGCGTCGTCATGAGCGACCACAGTCACGGCGAGCACCTGCTCACCACCGATGCCCCGGCCGACGCCGTCGCCGACGCCGGGCAGGAGCACGCCGGCTACCTCCGCACGAACGCCCTGAGCCTGTTCGGCAACATCGTGATCGCGCTCGGGTCGGTGGCACCGACCGCATCGATCGCGCTCACGCTCTCGGCCATCGTCGCCACGACGTCCTTCGCCAGCCCGATCGCGGTGCTGTTCTGCGCCATCCCCATGCTCGGCATCGCCATGGCCTACCGGCGGCTCAACATGTGGCACGTCAACTGCGGCGCCACCTACGTGTGGGGCGGCCGCGCCATCTCCCCGTACTTCGGATGGATGACCGGATGGGTGATCATCCTCGCCTACTTCCTGGGCGCCACCTCGATCGCCTACCCGATCGGGCCGTACTTCCTGTCGCTCGTCTCGAACCGCTGGGAGAACTCGACGACCGCCGCGGCGCTGATCGGCGCGATCGCGATCGTGGGCGTGACCGCGATCGCCTACGTCGGCATCCGCGCCACCTCCCGGTTCCAGGGCCTCCTGATCGTGATCGAGTACGTCGCCATCACGATCGTGGGCATCCTCGGCCTGATCGGCATCTTCGGCGGCGGCTCGCACTCCGAGCACTTCGACTGGAGCTGGTTCTCGTGGAGCAGCCTGGGCGGCGTGTCCGGCCTGGTCAACGCGAGCCTGATCGCCGTCTACATGTACAGCGGCTGGGACACCGCCATCCTGCTCAACGAGGAGACGGAGGACGCGCGCGTGAACCCCGGGCGGGCCGTGATCGGCAGCGTGCTGACCGTCGCCGTCCTGTTCACCGTGTTCACGTTCGCGCTCGAGGGTGCGGTCAAGTACAGCGCGCTGCAGGCCCACGGCGACAACGCCCTCACCTACATCGCCGGCGTGCTCGGGAACACCGCGCTGGCGAAGCTGATGATCGTCACCGTGCTGTTCTCGGCGGTCGGGTCGACGCTGGCCTGCATCGTGGCCGGCGGCCGCGTCACGTTCGCGATGGGTTACGACAAGGTGCTGCCGCCGGTGTTCGGGCGCACGCACCCCAAGTACAAGACGCCGGTCGCGGCGATGCTGGCCGGCGCTGCGGTCGCGTTCGTCTTCACCTGGCTGTACGCCCTCGGCTCCAGCACGCAGTCCGTGTTCGACTCGGTGGTGAGCAGCGTCGGGCTGCTGTTTGCGCTCTTCTACGCGGCCACCGGGTTCGCCGTGGCGGTCTACTACCGAAAGCTCGCCGCCCGCAACGTGCGCGGCATGCTGGAGCTGGTGGTGTTTCCGGTCGCGTCGGCGCTCTTCCTGTGTTACGTGATCTGGCGGTCGATCCCCGGTCTGGGGGGCTGGACGGGGCGCAACATGGAGTACCTGTACGCGCTCCTGGCGATCGGTCTCGTGCTGATGCTGTACGCCCGCTGGCGCAAGGAATCCGACTACTTCGATCAGCCGCTGGAGGCGTTCGATCCCTCCACCGCCGGTGACCATCCGTTCGGGCCATGAGCGCAGAGCCCGACATCTCGCCCAGCGCCGAGCCGTTCACCAACCTGGGCACGCTCGGTGCCCGGCTGGCGGCGGTGCGGCGCGCTCGCGGCCTCACCCGCCGCGAGGTGGCGGCGGCGGCCGGCGTCTCCGCCTCCTTCCTGGGCATGGTCGAGCGGGGCGAGACCGACATGTCGCTGACGCGGTTCACCCGGCTGGTCGACTTCCTGGGCGCGTCGATCGCCGACCTGCTGAGCGACGATCCGGCGCCTGCGCCGCCGGACGTGCGTGCGATCGCCTCGGCGCAGCGGATCGATCGCGGCGAGGGCGTCGACTACCGGATCATCCGACACGACCACCCGCAGCTCGTCGCCGTCACGCTGGCGCCGGGGGCCCGCTTCGCGGACGTCCGCAGCCATCGCGGCGAGGACATCTGGATCACCACCGCCGGGACAACGACCTTCATCTACGGCACGGAGCGCTACACGGTCGGCCCCGGGCACTCGGTCAGCTTCCCGGGCGTCGTCGAGCACGGCCTGGCCAACGACACCGACCAGCCGGCGTCACTGATCGCCGTCTGCAGCATCTCGTACTGGTGATGGCGGGGACGATGCTGGATCGGGCGTTGGTGCTGGCGATGCCGGTCGTGCCCAGGGCGGTCGTGCAGCCGCTGTCGCGGCGGTACATCGCCGGCCCCACGCTGGGGGACGCGCTGGAGACGATCCGCGCGCTCGACCGGGCGGGACGGTCGGCGACGGTGGACGTGCTCGGCGAGCAGCTCACCACCCGCGCGCAGATCGAGGAGCTGGTGGGGGAGTACCGCCGCGCCCTGGACGCGTTCGCCCGGGAACGGATGGACGCGACGCTCAGCGTCAAGATGACCGGCCTCGGGCTCGCCGTCGACCCGGACCTGTGCGGCAGCAACGTCCGCGCCCTGGTCGCCGCCGCCCGCGACCACTCGCTCGCGGTCGAGCTGGACATGGAGGACTCGACGACCACGACCGCGACCATCGACCTGTACCGCTCGCTCCGCGACGAGGGCTTCGACAACGTCGTGATCGCGCTCCAGGCGTACCTTCACCGGACGCTCGACGATGTGCGCGCGCTCCTCCCGCTGGCGCCACGGGTGCGGCTGGTGAAGGGCATCTGGCGTGAGCCGACGACCGTTGCCTACACCGACTACGAGACGATCCGCGGCAACTACGCGCGGCTGCTGGACGAGCTGCTGGGCGGCGGGGCGTTCGTCGCCATCGCGTCCCACGACGAGTGGATCCACTGGCGCGCGCTCGAGCTGATCGACCGTCACGGCCTCGATCGGGATGCCTACGAGTTCCAGATGCTGCTCGGGGTGCGCGCGCACCTCGGCGACGCCCTCGTCCGCGACGGCCATCGCGTCCGCGTCTACGTACCGTACGGCGCCGACTGGCACGCGTACTCGGTGCGGCGGTTCCAGGAGAACCCGCAGCTCGCCCACCACGTGATGGCCGATGTGCTGGATCGCGCCCGGCGGCGGGTCAGGGCATGAGCGCCGAGCGGTTCGCGGGCAAGGTGGTGGTCGTCACCGGGGCCGGGCACGGGATCGGCCGCGCATCGGCGCTGCGGTTCGCGGCCGAGGGGGCCGAGGCGGTCGTCGTGGTGGACGTCAACGCGGCCGGCGCCGACGAGACGGTGCGCCTGATCGGTGAACGCGGGGGGCATTCCCACGCCCTCGTGGCCGACGTCTCCGACGAGGGAGCGGTCGAGTCGCTCCGCGGCCAGATCGCCGAGGGGTACGGGCGCGTGGACGTCGTCCACAACAACGCCGGCCGGCTCCGGGCGGGCAGCGTCACCGAGCTCTCGGCCGATGAGTGGGACCGCACCTTCGCCGTCAACGTCCGCTCGATGTTCCTGGTCTGCCGCGCGCTGATCCCGCTGATGCGGCCGCGCGGCGGAGCGATCGTCAACACCGCCTCGTCCTCGGGGCTCGTGGGCGAGGCGACGACGCCCGCGTACAACGCGTCGAAGGCGGCGATCATCAACCTCACGCGGCAGCTCGCGGCCGACTACAGCCGAGAGGGGATCCGTGCCAACTGCGTCTGCCCGGGCTGGGTGCCGACCGGGTTCAACGACCCCGTCCTCTCGGCCATGACGGACGCGGAGGTCGAGGCGATGGTGACGACGATGGTGCCGATCGGCCGGCAGGCGCTCCCCGAGGAGATCGCCGCGGCGGTCGCGTTCCTCGCATCGGACGACGCCTCCTACATCGCCGGCCACGCACTCGTCGTCGACGGCGGCCTCACCGCCGTCAGGTAGCCGCCACTACTTCGGCGTGTTGAAGTAGGACAGGGTGTCGTCCTGGTAGTTGGCGACGTAGGTCTTGCCGCGCTTGGTGTCGAGCGCCATCCCGATCGGCTCCGTGCCGAGCTGGATCTGGGTGCCGACGGCGAGCGTCGCGGTGTCGATCACTGAGACGGTGCCGATTCCCGGGGTATCGGGGAAGGTCGAGTTGACGACCAGCGCCTGCGTGTTGGAAGGGTTGAGCGCGATCGGGCCGGCGTTCGGCCCGGGATCGTTCGGGAAGATGCGCAGGATGGAGATGAAGGCCAGCAGCTTGCCGGTGGCGCGGTCGATCACCGAGACGCCGCCGAGGCCGGCGACCCACGCCTGCCGGTTGTCCTTGGTGAATGCGATCGACTCGACCGGCCCCGAGAGTCTGGCGTTCAGCTTCCGTGTGACCGTCTGCGTCGCCGTGTTGATGCCCCAGATCGTGCCGCTGTTCGCGCTCCCGACCCACATCGCATTTCCGGTCGGCGTCAGGGTGGCGCTCTGCGGGCTCTCGGCCAGCGGGATCTGCTTCGCCACGGTGTTGTCGCTGGTTCGGATGACCGCGACCCGCTTGGCGGTGATCATCGGGACGTAGACGAACCCGTTTCGGTCCGAGGTGATCGCGGCGGCCCCGAAACCGACCGTCACCTGTCCGACGATGGTCTGCTTGACGGTGTTCATCACCACCACCGTGTTGCGGTCGAAGACGCCGATGTAGGCCCGGGTGTCGCCCGCGCCGAGGCCGATCGCGGTCTGGTCGTGGTTCACCCCGGTGCTGATCTCGGAGATCTGCGTGTGCGTCTTCAGGTCGACGGTGGAGACGCTTCCGTCGTTCGCGACGAACGCCTGGGATCGCTTGGCGGAGATCGCGAGGTCGATCGGGTTGCTGCCCACGCTGATCGTCCTCACCACCGGCACCGCGCGCGGGCTGGCGTCAGCGGACGCGCCCTGCACCACCACCGCGAGCGCGGTCGCGGCACCCAGAAGACGAAGCGTCCGCAGCATCCCGACCCCCATCGTTCGACCGGGCACGGTCCCCGTCAACGATGCCCGGATGACTGGCGTCGTCAGAAGTCAACGACGAGTCGGATCACCATACCATCCGTCCACACCGGCGACGGTGACACCACCCTCAGGGCAGTGACGCGGCGGCGTCCTGCCCGGCCTGGGTGAGCCGAGCCGTGCGCGGGGTGTCGTCGGTGTACTCGGCGAGCCCGAGGTTGACGAGGTGGTCGATGTTCTCGGCGACCTCGCGGTGGAGCCCCGCCGAGTTCTCCCCGTGCCCCGGGGCGCGGCCCTCGCCCGCGATCGTGTTCGAGACCGCGGCCGCCGTCGCCGCGCCGTTCGCGAGTCGGCGGAGGATGTCGTCCTGGTACGGGAACTGGTTGGTGCCCATCTTGCTCATCGGTCCTCCTTGGGTCGCGTTCGCGAACACCCTACTCCGAGAACCGCGCGGCTGCCGGTCGCCGGCCGGTGCGGTGCCGGAGGCCTTAGAGGTAGGCGGCCGAGAGGTTGGTGATCTTGGACGACTGCTTCGTCGCCGCGCGGGCCATGAAGGCGGTGACGCGCTGGATGCCGACCCGAGTGAGCTTCTCGTGCGGGTGGCCGAAGAGGATGACGATGCCGATCACGCGGCCCTGCCGCCAGTCGAGCTGGAAGGCGGCGCGCTTGTCGCTGGTGATCCAGCGCAACCTCGCTCCCGGCGGTGCGCCGTGTGCGGGATAGGAGCGAACGGCGTAGCCCGGCGGCGCGGTCGCTGTCTCGAGCTTCCAGATGCTGGTGGCCGCGGCTGCGGTGCGGAACAGGTTGGCGTCCGTGAAGAGCGGGACGCTGCCGTCGTCTCTGACGACAACCGAATGCGCGCTGGCGATCCAGTTGGCGGCGACCAGCCGCTTGGCCTGCGCGTAGCCCCGTGCGCCCTTCGGCGGCATCTGCTCCTTCAGCGTCTCCAGTTTGGTGTCCTGAAGGTGGAACCCGGGCAGGTCCCCGTCCTTCAGCACCATGCTCTGGACGAGCGTCTGAGCCGCCTCTGCGGAGCCGGGCTGCCCGTCTGAGCCGCCGTCCGCCGACGATGCAGCGCCACACCCCGATACGAGGAGGCCCGCAACGACGACAGCTAGTGACCCGCGAAACACGCTCCACTCAGAATCGGCGGCAAACGGCCGGAACTTGAGACTCTCGCGGCGCATGACCGAGTCCAAGGAGGTTGCGGTTCGTATTACGATGCTGTACAGTTCGTATTACGATGAGGCGCCAGTTCTTCATGCCAGGCGAGTTGCCCCTCGTCCTCCTCGATCTCATCTCCGATCGCCCACAGGGCGGCTACGAGTTGCTGGGCGAGCTCGGGCGTCGGTTTGGCCCGGCGGGCTATCGGCCTTCTCCCGGAAGCGTCTATCCGGCGCTCTCTGCGTTGCGAGCCGAGCAGCTCATCGAGCAGGAGTCGGGCGGACGGAAGGCGTCGTATCACGTGACGGCTCAAGGTCGTCACATGCTCACCGACCAGCGCGGCGTGTTTGCGCGGATCGAGGCCCGCACGGGCGCCGCGGTCGAGCCGGATGCCCAGTGGCAGCTCGCTCTCGATCGGTTCGTGGATCGCATCAGCAAGTTGAACGGTCGGGTCGACGGCGCCGCCGTCGAGCGCATCCTCGACAATGCCGCCAAGGCGGTCGCCGACCTGGAGGTCAGCAATGAACAGTGAGGAGCAGTTCGATCAACTGGCGAGACGAGACGAGGAACTCCACGCGCTCGCGTCGCGAGGACGATGGCGATCGCTGGCGATCATGATCCTCGCCTTCGTGCCGGCCCCGTTTCTTGTCATGCTGGCCAACGACGACCGCAGCCTGCTCGGCGTCCTCCCCGTGGGCATCGCCTGCGTGGTCGCCACCTCCTACTCATGGACGAAGTGGCAGCGGCGACCCGAGGACTCCCAGTTCGTTGCGTTCGTCGGACTCGACCGAAGGCGGCAATGGGCGACCTGTCGCTCAATGCGGTATGGAACCGGAATCGACGATCCTGTCGTGCTGACCATCGTCGAGTCGATCCACCACCATCTGCGGCGAAGCCTCCCGGCCGTCGTGGCCACGATGGTCGTGATCGCGGCGATGGCCGTCGCGCTCGTCGAGGCCGCCGGCAACGGCGTTAGCTTCTGGGCGCCTGCGGTGTCGTTGATGGTGGCTGGCGGAGCCATCGCCGGACATCGCTGGGTCATCAACCGAGCCGGCATCGTCATCGATCGCAGCCGGCAGCATTGACCAGGTCGCGTCTCCCCAGCCTGTCGGGATCTCACTGCCGCACAACCGCCGGGCGGGCTTCGGTGACCGGGCGCGACGTCCGTATACGTGACGGTGAACGGCGAGGACGTGTGGGTTGCAACGCCCCCGACGTACCGGCGGAGATCCGGAAGCCGCATCGGTAGCGGGAGGCTGCCGGTCGCGCGCAGCGACTCGCTCATGGCCGACCGCGCCGCGCCGCGCGCCGCAGCCAGTCCAAGGGTTCCCTGATGCGGCATACTCGAGAAATGGCCGGACGGCGCACGTGGGCGATCCGTGTGGGAACGCTTGCCGGCTTCGCCCTGCTCGCCGGCGCCGTCTACGCATTCGTCATCGTGAAGACGTGGCCCTGCACGCCTGGGGAGGCATGCGATCCACCGACGCCGAAGCACCTTCATCTCCAGCTTGCGCTGGTGCTTGCCGCGTCCGGCGTTGCGACGCTGATCGGAACGCTCGTGCTCGCATCTGTCTGGAGGCCACACGAGTAGACCGACAGACTCGCGGGGCGGTTGCTGGTCGCGCGTAGCCGCCCGCCGGGCGGGTCCGGCCGCCGAGCACCGATGCGGTTCGCGTCAGTGCGTAACCAGGAGTCTCACGCGGTCCTTCCCGGAGCTACTTGCATTTCGGCGCGATGGCGCCGCCGGAGCCGGGCGCCTCGCGTGCGACCAGTGTCGAGCTGGCGGCGTCCGCCGCCCAGATCACAGTGGTGTGTGTCGCGGAGAAGGTCTTGCTGTCGCAGGCGAGGTCAGCGACAGCGCCGACGCCTGCAGGAACGAAGACGCTGGTGGTGCCGGTCTTGATCGGCGCGGAGAGGATGCCGCAGTCGAACTGGCCAGTGGCGTCGAAGCCCTCGGTCGAGACGAAGGCGCTGCCGCCTTCGATCGCGATACCGGAAGTGCCACACGCGCCGAGGCCGGCGAGTGGGATGGTGCGCACGGTGCCGCCGGTGGTCGGGTCGACTTGGGTCACTGCTGTCCCGCCGAATGGCGTCGACCATAGTCGCCGGCTCGCGTCGTACTCGAGCCCGCCAGTACAGTCGGCGGTGTTGGCGACCGCCGAGTAGGCATTCGTCAGTGGGTTGACCGTGCCGAGCTGGAATGCCGGATGGATCTGATCCCACGTGCACACCCAGATCCGCTGGGTGGCCGCGTCGTAGGCGATCGCGAACATCGTCATGCCCGCAGCCAGTCCGGTCACCTGGTGGGTGGCGGCAACCTTGCCGTTCTTCGACCGCAACTCGTAGATCGTCGGCGTTTGGCCGGGGCCAACCGGGCAGGTGGTGAGCAGGGTCTTGGCTTTGGTCGTCAGCCCGTAGTTCCCGCTTGGGCACACCGCCGGATGGAGCGTCCGCACGATGTCGCCAGACGCGGCGCCCGCAGGCGCGGCGCCGAGCAGAAACACCAACACGATCCCTGCGAAGGCAACGACGGTACGCACGTGACGAACGTATCAAATAACGGCACAAGTCGTCGGCCGGTCGAACCCGCCGCCCGACGGGCTAAGGAGGCCGGTGGATCGCACCCGTGTGTCCAGTTTCGTGTCCAGTCTGGCCCTCAGCGGCGTGCGAGCCGCCCGTTTTTGAATCTGGGAGCGATGCGCCCGGCACGATTCGAACGTGCGACACCCAGATTCGAAGTCTGGTGCTCTATCCCCTGAGCTACGGGCGCCCGGGCCGGACGATACCGGCTCCGCGCGGGGTCGCCGGCGGGGCGGGGGTCACGGACGGGGTACGAGGGGTGACCGGTGGGACTCGAACCCACGACCTCCGGGACCACAACCCGGGGCTACCACCAGCTGAGCTACGGCCACCACGCCAGAAAGAGGTTACCAGCGCCCGGGCGGGCGAACGTCAGGCGGCGTAGCTCTCGCCGGTGTCGGCGTCGCCCTCGACGTAGTCCGCGCTGGTCGCCTGCTGGAGCAGCTCGTGGTCGAGCACGTAGCGCTCCATCAGGGCGCGCTGCTGCTCCTCGACGCCGCTCGCGCTTCGACAGCTCCTTGACGCGGGAGACGATCGAGCCGGGCTCGAGGAAGGGGCGGAGGCGGCGCTGGTCGAGCCGGTTGGAGACGCGCATGCCGCGGGCGCTCGCGCTGGGCGAGCCGACCTCGCGCATGAACGGGTCGAGGAAGGCGAGCAGGCCGTTGTCGCTCTCGATCGTGCGCGACGACCCAGCTGCGGCACTCGCCGCGGTTCCAGGTGGCCCAGCACTGCAGCACCTCGGGCATCCGCGGCGTGCGCAGCATGCGCTCCTCGGCGGCGGCGTCGCGGACGAAGGTGAGCGCGAGGTTCTCGAGCTGCGCGAGCTGCGACAGCGAGACGACGGTGGCCGCGCCCTCGCGCCACTCGCCGCCGTACTTGCCGTGCTCCTGGCCGAGCATGACGACGGTGTCCACGGCGCAGGCCAGCGATCCCTCGGCGGCGAACGTGCTCTCCAGCAGCTCGACGCGCTCGCCGGGCTCGATCTGGGAGACGAACCGGCGGATGATCCGCCGCAGCTGCGTCTGGATGTCGATCGGGCCCTCGACGCCGCGCTGGTCCTCGCGGCGGAGCAGGTCGTCGGCGGCCTGGAAGAGCGCCCGCAGCGCGGAGGCGACCTCCTCGCCGGTGGCGTTGTCGCCGACGTGCGTCTCCAGCCGCTCCAGGAAGGCGCGAAGCCGCGCGCCCGCGTCGGGGCGAGAGTCGCGCGCCAGCTCGAGCAGGATCGCGGCGAACTGGTTCGGGTCGTCCAGGTGCTCGAGCCGCGACTGGAGGTCGGCGTTCGAGATCGCGCCCAGCGGGATCGCGAGCTGGAAGTAGATGGGGAAGAGCTCCTCGGCGCAGACGCGCAGATTGCCGCGCCAGCTCTCCTCGGAGTCGGCCCCGATCTGGCGCAGGCCGAGTACGTCGGAGATGCGCGGGAACAGCCGCATCGCCAGGAACTCGACCGCCACCTTGTCGTCCGGCGCGATCCGCTCGCGCCAGCGCTCGTGGTACTCCGACCGTCAGCGCCAGGGCGCCGGTCTCGGCGCGGCGGGAGTGGGGCGGCAGCAGGAAGGCGTCGCGCCGCTGCCGGATCGCCTCGTAGGCGGCCGGCGCGAACAGGCGCAGCGTCTCCAGGCCGATGAAGTCCACCGGGTTGACCTCGCCGAACACCGCCGGCAGCGTGGCGGTGACCGTGTTGACGAGCTTGAGCGCGTCGCGCGGCGTCGCCAGGAAGTGGTCGATGCCGTTGACGCAGATCTGCTCCCAGTACTCCTCGTCCAGCAGGCTCGACTCGCGCTGCCGGTCGAGCACCGGCGCCAGCCGGTCGACGAACATCTGCTGGAGCAGGGCGCGGTCGGGCAGCGGCAGGTCGATCGGCACCTGCACGACCCGGGGCAGCAGGTCGGCCACCGGGCTGTCGTGCTCGAGCGCGAGCAGGAAGACGAGGTTGGGCGTGCCCTGGTAGGCGGAGAGCAGGCGCAGCAGCTCGCGGCCGCGCGCCTCGTCCAGCCGGCACACGTCGTCGATGGTGACGACCACCTTGCGGTCGCCGCCGGCCAGCGCCGAGGTCAGCCGGGCCTGGAGCGCGGCGACGTTGCTGGGGTCGGGCGGCGTGTCGCCGGCGTCCTCCAGGGCGGCCGCCGCTAGCACGTGCACCAGCCGTCGCTCGAGGCCCTCCTCGCCGGCCAGCAGCCACGGGTTCCAGTCGACGACGGTCAGCCCGGCGTAGGCCGGGTCGTCGCGCAGCATCCCGCGGACGAAGTTGAGCACCGTCGAGCGGCCCGACCCGTGGGTGCCGTACACGCCGAACACGATGCCCTCGCGAGGGGAGAGCTGGGCGATGCAGGCCGACAGGTGGCGGGCGAACGTTGCGTGGCCGAGCGCGTCGTGGGACGGCTCGGTCAGGGGCCGGTCTGCGTAGAGCAGGGCGGCGGGGTGCGAAGAAGGGTCGATCGGGCCTCGCAGGGAACGAGAGTGAGGGACGGTTCCAGTAGTCGTCATCGGCGCGGATGGCCCTGCCCTTAATGGTTGCGCGCGTGTTTTCTGCACGATGTGCGAGCTCCGATACGCTGTCGGTTGCGCCCACGCGGGTGTGGCGGAACTGGTAGACGCGCCGGCCTTAGGAGCCGGTGGCCCCGGCCGTGGAGGTTCGAGTCCTCTCACCCGCATCAGCCCGGCAACACGAGGAGGTCCCGATGGCCGTCAAGCTCCACCGCTGCTCGTCGATGTGGATCAAGATCAACGGGCATCCCTGCTGGAAGGTGCAGTCCACGCTGGACGAGGCGGGCGTGCCCTACGAGATCGTCAAGCACCCGGCGTTCCCGCGCGGCCGCCGCGCCGACCTGGAGCGGCTGACCGGGCAGCGCAAGCTGCCGGTGCTCGAGCTGGAGGACGGGACGATCATCCGCGACGAGTCGAGCGAGCTGGTCAAGCGGATCCAGGCGGGCGACTTCGCCCCGCCGCCGTCAGCTCCGTAGGTAGGTGAGCACCGCCAGCACCCGGCGGTGATCCTCCGTCGCCGGAGGCAGCGACAGCTTCTGGAAGATGCTGGTCACGTGCTTTTCGACCGCGCGCTCGGTGACCACCATGTGCAGCGCGATGCCGGCGTTCGAGCGGCCCTCGGCCATCAGCGCCAGCACCTCGCCCTCGCGCGGCGTCAGCTCATCCAGCGGGTCGTCGCCGCGGGGCCGGCCGACCAGCTGGCGGACGACGGCGGGGTCGAGCGCGGAGCCGCCCTGGGCGACGCGGCGCACGGCGGAGACGAACTCGTCCACGTCCGCCACCCGGTCCTTGAGCAGGTAGCCGACGCCCTCGGCGCTGTCGGACAGGAGCTCGACCGCGTACGACGGCTCGACGTAGGACGAGAGCACCAGCACGCCCACGCCCGGGAAGCGCTCGCGGATCTCCGCGCGCGGCGCGCAGCCCCTCGTCGGTCTGGGTGGGGGGCATGCGGATGTCCACGATCGCCACGTCCGGCTTGGAGAACCCGATCCGCCGCAGCAGGTCGTCGGCGTTGTCCACCTGCCCGACCACCTCGAAGTCGGCCTGCTCGAGCAGGCTGGCGATGCCGGCGCGGAGCAGCACCGAGTCGTCCGCCAGCACCACCTTGAGGGCGGCGCCGGCGTGGCGGCCGGTCGTGTTCAGCTCGGGGAACTGCGCGCCCAGGCCGTCCATCTCGAGCTGGAAGAGGCGCTCGGGCCGGTCGAGGTCCTTCAGATGGTGCTCGCCCAGGTCGCGCAGCGAGAGGCCGGCGCCCAGCTCGCCCTCGACCAGCGCCTGGGTCGTGCGCGAGACCAGCACCTGGCCGCCGTGGCCGGCGTCGCAGATCCGCGAGGCGCGGTGCACGTCGAGGCCGATGTAGCGGCCCTCCGCCACCACCGGCTCGCCGCTGTGCACCCCGATCCGCACCCGCACGACCGCGTCCGGTGGCCACTCGTAGGCGGTGTGCGCGCGCTGGATCTCGGCGGCGGCCGAGATCGCCTCCAGCGCGCCGCGGAAGGCGAGAAAGGAGGAGTCGCCCTGCGTGTCCACCAGCTCGCCGCGGTGCCGCTCGCGGGCCGAGTCCAGGATCCCGCGGTGGGCGGCGATCACCTCGGCGTAGCCGTCCCGCGACCGGGCCAGGAGACGCGTCGAGCCCTCCACGTCGGTGAAGAGCATCGTCACGGTTCCGGTTGGGAGCTGGGACATGGCGGAGCGGTCCACGATACAGGGACTGTCCCCACAGGAAGCTCCTGCGGGGACAGTCCCTGATGTCCGGTCGGTCCTACGCTCCGTTCGGGTCGGGAGCGGGGGCCGGGGCCGCGTGCTGCAGCCGGGGCAGCCAGGCCAGGCTGCGGGGCATGTACCAGTTCCACTCGCCCAGCAGCTTCATCGTGGCCGGCAGCAGCACCGCCCGCACGATGGTCGCGTCGAGGAAGCACGGCGATCGCCGCGCCCACCCCGAACTGCTTCACGTCCAGCACCGACAGCGTGCCGAACAGTGCGAACACGCCGACCATCACGACCGCGGCGCTGGTGACGACGCCGGCCGTCGAGCGGATGCCCACCGACACGGCCTCGTCCGTCGGCATCCCGCCGTCCACCAGCTCCTTCACCCTGCTCAGGATGAAGACGTGGTAGTCCATCGAGAGGCCGAACAGCACCACGAACAGGAACAGCGGCAGCCAGTTCGCGATCGTCCCGGTCGAGTTGAACCCGATCAGGTTCTGGCCGATCCCGTGCTGGAAGATCGCGACCAGGATGCCGTAGGCGGCCGCCACCGAGAGCAGGTTGAGCAGGATCGCCTTGATCGGGATCACGATCGAGTGGAACGTGACCAGCATCAGCAGGAACGCCAGCCCGAGGACGAAGGCGAACACGATCGGCGTGCGAACGCCCATCAGGTCGTTGAAGTCCACGGCCGCGGCCGTCCCGCCGGTGACCGCCGACGTCGGCTCCCTGGATCCGGCCCGAGCGTGGTCGGGATCACGTTGCCGCGCAGCGTCTTCAGCGCGTGCTGGGACGCGGCGTTCTGTCCGTCACCCGCCAGCGGGCACCGAGATCTGGGCCACCGTGTGGTCGGGGTTGATCTTGACGTCGATCGGCGTGCTCATCTCGCCGGTCGCCAGGGCGGCGCGCTTGAACGTGGTGATCTCGGCCTGCACGTCGGGCGAGGTCACGTCCTTCGCCTTGACGGCGACCACGGCCGGGTCGGGCCCGCCGGGGAAGTCCGCCTGGATCTGCTTGTAGGTCTTGACGATGGTCAGGTTCTGGGGCAGGAAGCGGAAGCTCGGGGTCTCCGTCTTCAGCGCCAGAGCGGGCAGGGCGAGCGCCACCAGCAGTGCGCCGGAGACGGCGACCGAGATCGCCGGCCGCTTCAGCACGCGATCGACGATCGCGCCCCAGAAGCGGCTGCTCGCCGTCGGCCGAGCGGGTGATCCGCCCGGTGAAGGGGATGCGGCCGCGCTCGACGCGGTCGCCGAGCAGGGACAGCACCGCCGGCAGGCCGGTCAGCGAGCCGACCAGGGCGACGGCCACGACCAGCATGGCCGAGATGCCGAGCGACACGAACACGGGTCGCCGGCCAGCAGCATGCCGGCCATCGCGATCAGCACGGTGATGCCGGAGATCAGCACCGCCTGGCCCGAGGTGGACGCCGCGATGTCCAGCGCCCGCTCGCGGTTCGACCGCGAGATCGCCTTGGCCTGCTTCAGCGAGACCTGCGCCGCGGCGACCGCCTCGGCGTCGCCCGACCGCTTGGCCAGCTTGCGCTCGGCCTTGGCCTCGCGGATGCGGGCCCGGTCGGCCGTCTTCGTCGACGCCTGCGCTCGTCCCGCTCGCGGCGGAGGTAGAACAGCGAGTAGTCCACGCCGACCGCCATGCCGATCATCAGGATGACTTCCTGGCTGGTCTGCGTCGTGCCCGATGAGGTGGCTGAACAGCGAGTTCAGCCCGAACGTCGCCAGCACCGCCGAGAAGGCGAGCAGGACGGGGACGCCGGCGGCGACCATCGCGCCGAAGGCGAACAGCAGGATCAGCAGCGTGAGGGGCAGCGAGACGGTGCGTGCCCGCGCGAAGTCCTGGTTGATCTTGTCGTTGAGGACGTGGGCGGCGCTGGCCTCGCCGAACTCCTGCACCTCGAGGCCGGGGTGCCGGTCGGCGGCGTGCTGCACGGCGCCCATGATCGGGACGATCCGCTTGTCGGCGGCGGTCTCGTCGCCGAGCACGTCGAACGTGATGACGGCCGCCCGGCCGTCCTTGGAGATGCGCCCGCTGTCGGCGACGAGCGGGTTGCGGATGCGGCGCACCGTCGCGAAGCCGTCGAGGGTCTTGACGACGTCGGCGATGGCCGCCCGACCGGCGGTGCCGCGCACGGTGCCGGAGGGCGTCTTGACGAGCACCATCTCGCCGGCGCTCTTCTGATAGCCGGCCGAGTCGATCACGCGTGCGGCGTGGCCGGACTGGCCGTCGCCCAGCTGGGCGTTGGTGAGGTCGACCTCGCCGGCGATCGTGCCGCCGACGACGGCCGCGATGACGAACGCGAACCACAAACCCAGAGCCGTCCACCTGTGGCGAACGCTCCAACCGCCCATCCGGGCGGCGAGGTTTCGCTTGGACTGCATTGTTCCTCCCGTTGCGCTGTTGGTCGTCGAATCCATGCGCCAAGCCTCGCCAATGCGGGCCGGGGAAGGAATGCGGGTGCCCGGTGTGTCGGGTGCGGTTACCCGTACGTCAGCCGCACGGGATCTCCACCCGCACGCGCGTGCCGGCGCCGGGCGGGCTGTCCACCGCGAGCCGGCCGCTGAGCGCCTCGACCCGGTCGGCCAGGCCGCGCAGGCCGCGGCCGTCCGCCAGCGAGGCGCCGCCGACGCCGTCGTCGGACACCTCCAGCGTGACGATGCCGTTGGTGTGGCCAACGCGCACCTCGGCGGAGCAGGCGTCCGCGTGGCGCAGGGCGTTGGCCAGCGACTCGGACGCGACGTAGTAGAGGGCGGCCTCGACCGGCGGCGGCAGCCGCTCCTCGGGCACGCCGTGCAGCGTCACCGGCAGCGCGGAGCCGAGCCGGTCGGCGATCCCGCGCAGGGCGGGGTCGAGGCCGCGCTCGGTCAGGATGGCCGGGTGGATGCCGCGGGCCAGGTCGCGCAGCTCGGCCAGCGCGCCGTCCAGCTCCTCGCCGGAGGCATCCAGCAGCGCCGCTGCGGCCTCGGGGTCGCTCTCGAGCTTCGACCGCGCGACGCGCAGGCCCAGCCGCAGCGAGACCAGCCGCTGCTGGGCGCCGTCGTGCAGGTTGCGCTCGAGCCGCCGCCGCTCGGCGTCGCCGGCCTCGACGATGCGCGCCCGCGACCCGGCCAGCGCCCGGCGCGCCTCGGCGCTGGAGAGCGCCAGGCCGACCAGCTCGTTGAACTCGGCGATCCGCGTCTCGGCGCCCGGCGGGAACGGGCCCGACGTGCTGGACACGGTGATCGCGCCCCACAGTCCGCCGGCCACGTAGACGGGGGCGGCCACGGCCGCCTTCAGCCCCAGCTCGCGCAGGCGCCGGGCCAGCTCGCCGGACATCCCCTCGTAGCTGTCCAGGCGGGCCGGGCGGCCGGTGTTGCGGACGATCGCGGCGACGGTGCTGCCGTCGAGCTCGAGGGTGATGCCGGCGGGGACGGCGCCGACGTCGGGCTCGCTCCAGCCGGCGACGACCTCCAGCGTGTTTTCGTCCACGTAGTGCACGAGATTCGCGGTTGGGGCCTCCAGCAGCAGCGCCACCTCCTCGGTGACGGCGTCGAACACCGGCTGCGGATCGGTGGTGGAGGCGACCAGCGTCGCCACCCGGCGCAGTCCTGCCTGCTCCTCGGCCAGGCGGCGGACGGCCCGAAGCTGCGCGCGCAGCTCGGCCTGGAGCCGCTGGTTCTCGAGCGCGAGCCCGGCCGTCGCGCACACCGAGCGCAGCAGCGCCCCGTTCTCGCGCACCGCCGGGTCGTGGATCAGCGCGGCCACCGAGCGGCCGCCGCGGACGACCTCGGTGACGGCGTGCTCCGGCGTCTCGGCAGGCCGCAGGATCGGGTCGCCGTCAACGTCCACCCAGCCGCCGTCGGACAGCCGGAACGCGATGCCCAGCGACGGGTCGTTGAGCGCGGTGCGGAGCGCCGCCCGGGTGCTGTCCGGGTCGGGGCTTCGCTCCAGCTCGGCGACCAGCGAGGCGACGGTGCCCCCGGAGGAGAGCCGCATCCGCAGGATGCCTGCCACGAACCCCAACGGCACGGTCAGGAAGACGGCGGAGAAGACGTAGAACACCCACGTCGTGGTGCTGGTGTTGACGCTGATCGTGGCCAGCACTCCGATCGCGACGATCACAGCCGCGCCGGTGGCGTAGACCGGGGTGAGGATGTAGCGGGCCGCCGGCGTCGCCCGCCGCCAGCGGCGCAGCAGCACGGCCACCGTCCAGCCCAGCAGGAAGATGCCGAACACCAGCGTGACGACGTCGGCGCCGCGCTCGATCGTGCGGTTGTAGTGGACCAGCGCGGCGTTCTCGGCCGACCCGGCGGCCGCGTCGCCGGCCCGGACCGGATCCGAGAAGGGGAGCACCAGCAGGCTGATCCCGACCGTGTCCAGATAGCCGAGGGTGGCGATCACCCGCGTCTGCCGGTCGAGCCGGCCGGTCGGGTAGGCCAGCAGCAGGTGGATGACCGCGGCCGCCCACAGGCTGCCGACGGCGAGGCCCAGCGTGAAGACGATGTCGTACGGCGAGTCGGCGGTGCCGCTGAAGATCCAGCCCATGCCGACCAGGCACATCAGCTTGCCGGTGGCGTTGTCGGGGCGGCGCGACCAGGCCAGCAGGCCGCCCAGGACGAACGCCCAGGCGACGATGGCCGCCGACGATGAACGTGGACGTGCCGCTGGACGTCGCGTGCGAGTGCAGCGACGCCCCAGCCGACGAGCACGGTCAGCGCCAGCGCGGTGACGAGCACCGCGTACCGCTGCAGGCGGTCGCTCATGCCTCCGGCAGCAGCGCTCGCAGCGTCTCCCCCGAGAGGTCGGCCTTGGGGATGAACCCGCGGGCGCCGCACTGCTCGACCAGCGGGCCGAAGTCGCGGGCGTCCCGGCTGGAGGTCAGCACGACCACCGGGGCGGCGCCGTTGCAGTTGCACAGCAGGCGGGTGACATCGAAGCCGTTCATGTCCGGCAGCTGGACGTCGAGCAGCACGAACGAGGGGCAGCAGCCGGCGCACCTCGGATACCGCCGAGGCTCCGTCATTCGCTTCGCCGACCACCTTGAAACCCCTCCGACTCGAGCAGCGTCCGGGCCGATGCGCGGAAGCTGGGATGATCGTCGACGATCAGGACGGTGTCGGTCATTCCCGACAATCGTGCCATAGGGCGCGCTCGCAGGGAATACGGCTAGCCGTACCTCGTATGCCGGGTTTCCCCATCGTTGCCTAGATGCCGCTGATGATCAGGATCATCGTGCCCAGCGCCAGCAGCACCCCGATCGCCGTCAGCGCCAGCGTCACCCGCCGGTCGGGAGGCGCGAACCGCCCGCTGGAGAGCGCCCGCTCGACCTCGTCCTGGCGGCGCATCGCGTAGCCGATGCAGACCAGCCCGAGCAGCGCGAATCCGGCGCCGACGACCTGGTAGCCCCAGGTGTGGTCGCTGTCCGAGAGCCCCGGCACCAGCTTGCCCGCGCCCAGGCCGACCGCGAGCGACGTCAGCCCGGTACGCCACCAGGCCAGATAGGTGCGCTCGTTGGCGAGCCGGGTGCGCCGCGTGGCGTCGATCGGATCGTCCAGCGCGCGCCTGCCGATGCCGGTCCGCCGCTCCTCCTCCACGTGCGGACTGTAACCGTCGGCGCCCCCGTTCGTGGTTGCGGGTGTATCCAATCCCCAGAAGGAGGAGTCATGAAGACTCTGCGAACCGTCGTCCTGCTCGCCCTGGCCCTGGCCGCGATGGCCGCCGTGGCCGGCCCGGCATCCGCCGCGGCCCCCGGCACGCGGCTCCAGGCGGCCCTGCACGGCAGCTCGGCGTTCCCGAACGCCGAACGGCAAGGCCGACTTCCGCCAGCGCGGCGACGAGCGCGAGCTGCAGGTCGAGGTCGAGGACGCGAAGCCGCTCGCGGGCACCAGCCTGAAGGTGTTCATCGACGGCCGGCTGGCCGGCATGATGCGCATCAACCGGCTGGGCAACGGCAACCTCAACCGCAACACGGAGAACGGCCAGAGCGTCCCGGCCGTGCACGTCGGCTCGAAGGTGCGCGTCCGCACGGCGGGTGGCACGCTGGTCGTCTCGGGCGCCTTCTCGTAGCGCCCAGGGGCCAAGATGGTTGACTCCATGGGCCTCACGTTTCTGTGAGGGGCCCGGCGAGGCCCAGACGCCACGAGCGTCCTGGAACAGGCTTATCCAGCCTGCCCGGCGGACGCTCCCACCGTCTGGACGACGCTGGATCCGCTCCCAGAACCACGAATCCCATGGAGTCAACCATCGAGATCCGCCGGGTGTGCCGCTGGTGGCGCACCCGGCGGCTCACGTCTAAGGTTAGAGGGATTCGGGGGAGGTCCCCGTCGTGTCCCGATGAAGACCACGCTACAAGAACTCCCCGAGAACCGCGTCCGCCTGAGCGTCGAGGTGCCGGTTTCGGACGTCGATCACGCGTTCGAGCACGCGCTCCACGACCTGTCGCAGTCGGTGCGGATGCCCGGCTTCCGCAAGGGCAAGGCGCCCGCCGCGCTGATCAAGCAGCGGATCGGCTCCGACACCCTGCGCGAGGAGGCGCTCGACTCGCACATCGACGGCTGGTACCGGCGCGCCGTCGCCGTGGCGGGCATCGACCCGGTCGAGCGGCCCACCATCGACTTCGACGACGGCCCCGAGGAGGGCGCGCCGTTCGCGTTCTCGGCCGAGGTCGACGTCAAGCCCAAGCCCGAGGTGAAGAGCTACAAGGGCGTGGACGGCGTGCGGATGCCGGCCGACGCGCCCCGCGAGGCGATCGACGCCGAGCTGGAGCGGCTGCGCGGCTCGGTGGCCGAGCTGGTGCCGGTCGAGCGCGGCGCGCAGGAGGGCGACTTCTTGGTCATCGACTTCGCCGGCTCGATGGACGGCACCGCCTTCGAGGGCGGCCGCGGCACCGACTACGGCATCGAGCTGGGCGGCGGCAGGCTGCTGCCCGACCTCGAGCGCGGCATGGCCGGCATGTCGCCGGGCGACGAGCGCGACGTCTCGGTCATGTTCCCCGCCGACTACCCGTCGGACGACCTGGCCGGCAAGGCCGCCGTCTTCCACGTCACGATGAAGGACGTCAAGGAGCGGAAGCTGCCCGAGCTGGACGACGAGTTCGCCAAGAGCGTCAGCGAGTTCGACACCCTCGCCGAGCTCGAGGCCGACATCACCGAGCGCATCGCCGGCGCGATGAAGGGCGAGTCCGACCAGATCTTCCGCTCGTCGGTGCTGGATTCGCTGGCCCGCGAGCTGGCCACGCCGCTGCCCGACGCGCTGGTGCGCAGCCGGATGGCCGAGATGCTGCGCAGCCTGGTGGACGGGCTGGCCCAGCGCGGGCTCACCACCGAGCAGTACATGGCGATGACGGGCCAGACCTCCGACGACCTCGCCGCCCGGCTGCGGGCCGAGGCGGAGGACGCCGTGGCCAAGGATCTGGTGCTGGAGGCGGTGGCCGACGCCGAGGGCATCGAGATCACCGACGAGCGGATCGAGGAGTGGATCCGCGAGCAGGCCGCGACCGCCGAGGAGGACGCCGACAGCGCCGTTTCCCGGCTGATGGGCGACGCCGCAACGCTGACCGCGCTGCGGATTGACCTGCGGATGCAAAAGGCTCTGGACGTTGCGGTCGATAACGCGAAAGAGATCTCGCCGGAGCAGGCAGAGGCGAGGGCGAAGCTGTGGACGCCGGAGCAGGAGTCTGAGGCCGGAGGCGGTAAACCACCCTCTGCAATCTGGACGCCCGGCTCCGGTGAGCCGGCAACGAGTTAGGAGACGCGCGCGTGAGCCCACTTGTGCCAATGGTCATCGAGCAGACATCCCGCGGGGAGCGGGCGTTCGACATCTACTCCCGGCTGCTGAACGAGCGGATCATCTTCCTGGGCACGCCGGTCGACGACCAGGTGGCGAACCTGATCGTGGCGCAGCTGCTGCACCTCGAGTCCGAGGATCCGGACAAGGACATCTCGATCTACGTCAACTCGCCGGGCGGCAGCGTCTACGCCGGCCTGGCGATCTACGACACGATGCAGTTCGTGAAGCCGGACGTGCAGACGATCTGCGTCGGCATCGCGATGAGCATGGGCGCGCTGCTGCTGGCCGGCGGCGCGAAGGGCAAGCGGATGGCGCTGCCCAACTCGAAGATCCTGATCCACCAGGTGTCGTCCGGATTCCAGGGCCAGGCGACCGACATCGAGATCCACGCGCGCGAGATCATCGACATCCGCAAGCGGCTCGACCAGATCATCGCCGACCACACCGGCCAGCCGATCGAGAAGGTCACGCGCGACACGGAGCGCGACTACTTCATGACGGCCGAAGAGGCGAACGAGTACGGCATCGTCGACCGCGTCATCGCGCATCACTAGGGGGACGCTCAGATGGCCCGACCCAGCGACGGTAACGAGCAGCTTCTCTGCAGCTTCTGCGGGAAGTCGCAGCGGCAGGTGAAGAAGCTGATCGCCGGCCCCGGCGTCTACATCTGCGACGAGTGCATCGATCTCTGCAACGAGATCATCGACGAGGAGCTGACCACTCCCGCGCAGCTCGACCTCGACAACCTGCCCCGGCCGCGGGAGATCTACGCGGTGCTGAACGACTACGTCGTCGGGCAGGAGGAGGCCAAGCGCACGCTGTCCGTCGCGGTCTACAACCACTACAAGCGCGTGCAGATGGCCGGCCAGGGCGACGCCGAGGTCGAGCTCCAGAAGTCGAACATCCTGCTGCTCGGCCCGACCGGCTGCGGCAAGACGCTGCTCGCGCAGACGCTGGCGCGGATCCTGAACGTGCCGTTCGCGATCGCCGACGCCACGGCGCTGACCGAGGCCGGCTACGTCGGCGAGGACGTCGAGAACATCCTGCTGAAGCTGATCCAGGCCGCGGACTTCGACGTCAAGAAGGCCGAGACCGGGATCATCTACATCGACGAGGTCGACAAGATCGCCCGCAAGGCGGACAACCCGTCGATCACCCGCGACGTGTCGGGCGAGGGCGTCCAGCAGGCGCTGCTCAAGATCCTCGAGGGCACGGTCGCCAGCGTCCCGCCGCAGGGCGGCCGCAAGCACCCGCACCAGGAGTTCCTGGCGATCGACACCACGAACATCCTGTTCATCTGCGGCGGCGCCTTCGCCGACCTCGACCGGATCATCGAGCGCCGGATCGGCCGCAACTCGATCGGCTTCGGCGCCGAGGTGCGCTCCAAGCGCAACCGCGACACGCAGGAGCTGTTCCAGCACGTGATGCCGGAGGACCTGATCTCCTACGGCCTGATCCCCGAGTTCATCGGCCGCCTGCCGGTCGTCTCGGCGGTGCACCAGCTGAAGAAGGACGACCTGATCCAGATCCTGCTCGAGCCCAAGAACGCGCTGGTCAAGCAGTACCAGAAGTTCTTCAGCTACGACGACATCGACCTCGTCTTCACCGACGACGCGCTGGCCGCGATCGCCGACAAGGCGCTGGAGCGGGCCACCGGCGCCCGCGGCCTGCGGTCGATCATCGAGTCGGCGCTGCTGAACGTGATGTTCGAGCTGCCCTCGCGCAAGGACGTGAACAAGTGCGTGATCACCAAGGAGACGATCGAGCGCAACCTCGATCCGACCCTGGTCACCGAGGGCGGCGCCACGCTCGACGTCACCGAGCAGCTCGACCAGGAATCCGCGTAGGCGGCTCGCGCCGCCCCCGCGCGGGCTGAACGGCCATGATCCGCCTGCTCCTGCTGCTGGCCGCGGTGGCCGGCCCGCCGCCGCCGCACGCAGGGCCGGTGGTCGTCGCGCAGCCGGCGTCCTACGAGATCTGGGACGGCACGGTGGCCGGCCATGCGCCGGCCGGGACATCGGCCGTCGTCGTCTCGTCCGGGCGGCGCCGCTGGGCGGTGCCGGTGCGCGCGAACGGCGCGTTCCGTGCGCTGCGTGGCGCCGGTGCCGCGGGGCGACCTCCGCGTGTCGGTCGCCGGCCGGGAGGCGGTGCCCGTCTACGGCGTGCCGCGCGGCTCGATCCGGACGCTGGCGGCGCCGGACGACGACCGCCCGCTGGACGTGCGGCTGCGGTCGCTGGCGGACGAGGCGACGCCGCACGTCGGCATCTACGCGCGCACCGCGGACGGCGACGGCGGCGGCGTACAACGCGGGCGCGCCAGTTCGAGGCGGCCAGCACGCTGAAGCTGCCGGCGATGCTCACCGCGCTCTCGACGATCGACACCGAGCCGTCGGCGACGCCGTACTGGAACCCGTTCCTGCGCGATCACGCGCTACTCGGACAACGCCTCGGCGAACGAGGTGCTGGAGATGATCGGCGGCAGCGAGCCGGGCGGCGCGGCGCGGATGGTCGCGTTCTGCCGCGTCGCTGGGGCTGACGCACACGTACATGGAGGGCGGCTACCTGGTCGGCGCGGGCGGCGGCCCGCCGGCGATCACGGTCGTCGATCCGCCGCCGGACGCCGTACAAGCACACGACGCCGGCCGACATGGCCGAGCTGGCGGCCGACCTGGCCGACGCGGCCGCGGGCCGCGGGCCGCTGCCCCGCCAGCGGCGTCAGCCCGCACGAGGCGCGCGAGCTGCTGTACCTGATGGTGCACGCGCAGGACCCGGGCCTCGTCCCGGCCGGCGCCGGCGGGCTGCCGGTCGCCCACAAGATCGGCTGGCTGGACCGACACCGACAACGACGTCGCCGATCGTCTTCACCCGCAACGGCCCGGCGGTGATCACGATCTACACCGAGGGCGACCAGGACGGCACGGCGCAGCGCTTCGGCGCCGACGCAACCCGCGCCGTGCTGGCCGCGGCCGCCGCCGGCCGCCGCTGAGCAGCAGCCGCGCGAGCGGCGTCGCCGCCAGCAGGGCCGCCCAGGCGCGGGTGGGAGCCGGGCGCGCGACGTCCGGCAGCCGCCGGTCGGTCCAGCCGGGCTTGACCACCTGCTCGAGCCATGCGTCCTGCGCGGCCACCGCGACGCCGTAGGTCAGCATCAGCGCCAGGAACCAGCCGTGCAGCCGGCCGGTCGGGCGCCGCGACAGGATCAGCGCGTCCCACGCCAGCAGCGCGCCGTCCAGCCCCTCGTGGTGGCCGAGGTGCACGCGGTCGATGCCGGGCTCGCCGGGCGAGGGCCGGCGCATGCCCGTCGTCTGGATGCCGAGGTCGGCCAGCACCCATGGCGCCGAGACCGCGGCCAGGCCGGTCGCGAGCACCATGCCGGCGGCGCGGTGGGGCGCCACGCCCGGATCCGCGGGCGGCCCCGGCAGCGTCGCCGCGGCGGCCAGCAGCACGCCCGCCGCCGCCGGCAGGTTGCGGGGGCGGCCGTCCAGGTGGTGCTCGTCCACGACGCCGGGCAGCGCCGCGGTCGCGCACAGCGGCAGCGCCGCCCAGCGCAGCCGGCCGCGGCCGGAGGGCAGCGCGGCGACCGCCGCGACGGCGGTCGGGTAGCACGCGAACACCAGCACGCGGGAGAGGCCGCCGCGGCGGCTGTTGTACAGGCGCTCCGCGGGAACCCGGGAGTGGGTGGCGCCGATCGCGGCCGCCGTGGCAGCGTGCAGCGCCCAGACAACGGCGACGGGGGACGGTCGGCGCATCGACCCCCAACACTACAATCAGCGTTCATGGCCTCCACCGACACCCAGGAGCTGCACGACCGCAGCCGCTACGAGCCGGGCGACGTGGAGGCGCGCGTGTTCGCCGCGTGGGAGGCCGCCGACGCCTTCTCGGCCGACCCGGCGTCGGACCGGCCGCCGTACGTGATCGCCGTGCCGCCGCCCAACGTGACGGGTGAGCTGCACATGGGCCACGCGCTGAACGGGACGATCCAGGATGCGCTGATCCGGCTGCGCGGCATGCAGGGCTTCGAGACGCTCTGGATCTGCGGCACCGACCACGCCGGCATCGCCACCCAGAACGTGGTCGAGAAGCAGCTGCGCGCCGCCGGCAGCACGCGCTACGACCTCGGCCGCGAGGCGTTCGTCGAGCGGGTGTGGGAGTGGCGGAGCCAGTACGGGGCGGCCATCATCCAGCAGTTCAAGCGGCTCGGCTGCGCGATGGACTACGACCACGAGCGGTTCACGATGGACGACGCCTACGCGCGGGCCGTGACCGAGGTGTTCGTCGGCCTCTACGAGAAGGGCTGGATCTACCGCGGCAACCGGATCGTCAACTGGTGCCCGAGCTGTGCGTCGGCGATCTCCGACCTCGAGGTGCGCTACGAGCACGCCGCCGACACGCTCTACGAGGTGCGCTACCCGATCACGGGCACGACCGAGTTCCTGGTGGTGGCGACGGTGCGGCCCGAGACGATCCTGGCCGACACCGCCGTGGCCGTGCACCCCGACGACGAGCGCTACCGCCACCTGGTGGGCGGCACCGCCATCGTGCCGATCGTCGATCGCGAGGTGCCGATCATCGCCGACGAGTACGTGAAGATGGACTTCGGCACCGGCGCGCTCAAGGTGACGCCCGGCCACGACCCCAACGACTTCGAGATCGGCCGCCGGCACGGGCTCGAGGAGCTGTCCGTGATCGGCTTCGACGGCCGCATGAACGAGGCCGCCGGCGAGTTCGCGGGGCTGACGGCCGCCGGCGCGCGGCAGGGCGTGGTCGACCGGCTCTTCCAGCTCGGGCTGCTCAAGGAGGAGCACCCCTACGAGCACGAGGTGGGCCACTGCGACCGCAGCGGCGACCGCATCGAGCCGCTGATCTCGCTCCAGTGGTTCTGCGAGATGCAGGAGCTGGCGGCGCCGGCGATCGACGCCGTGCGCAGCGGCCGTGTGCGCTTCCACCCGGAGTCCCAGGCCGGCACGTTCTTCCACTGGATGGAGCAGATCCGCCCCTGGTGCATCTCCCGGCAGCTCTGGTGGGGGCACCAGATCCCGGTCTGGTACTGCCCCGACGGCCACGTCACCGTGCGCACCTCGACGCCGGACGCGTGCGGGACGTGCGGCTCCGTCGAGCTGGTGCGCGACGAGGACGTGCTGGACACGTGGTTCTCGTCCGGCCTGTGGCCGTTCGCGACGCTGGGCTGGCCCGAGCAGACGGAGCGGCTGCGCGCCTTCTACCCGGGCAACGCGCTGGTCACGGCCCGCGAGATCATCAACCTGTGGGTGTCGCGGATGGTGATGCTCGGCATCGAGTTCTGCGGCGAGATCCCGTTCACCGACGTGGTCATCAACTCGGTCATCCAGGCGCGCGGACGGCCGCCGCATGTCCAAGTCGCTGGGCACGGGCGTCAACCCGCTCGACCTGGTCGACCGCTACGGCGCCGACGGGACGCGCTACGGCCTGCTCAAGATGAGCTCGACGCAGGACGTGCGCTTCGCCGAGGGCATGATCGAGGAGGGCTCCAAGCTCGCCAACAAGCTGTGGAACGCCTCCCGGTTCGCGCTGCTCGGGATCGACGGCGGCGTGGTGCCGGAGCCGTCGCAGGCCGAGCCCGCCGACCGCTGGATCCTCTCCCGGCTGGCCGGGGCGAGCGCCGACGTGCTGCGGCTGATCGACGGCTACGACTTCGCCGGCGCGGTCAAGGAGCTCTACGCGTTCATCTGGAACGACCTCTGCGACTGGTACCTGGAGGAGGTCAAGCTGCGCCTGGCGGACGGGGGCGAGGCTGCCGCCGCAGCGTCGGCCAACCTGCTCTGGGTGCTGGAGCGGACGGTGGCGCTGGCGCACCCGGTGATGCCGTTCGTGACCGAGGAGATCTGGCGGTTCCTGCCCGGCGAGCGCGAGCTGCTGATGTGCTCGCCGTTCCCGGAGCCGGCCGCGGAGCATCGCGACGAGGCGCTGGAGGCGCGGGTCGAGCAGGAGATGGCGTTCGTCACCGAGGTGCGGCGGCTGGCCGCGGCCGGCGATGTGCCGGTGGCGGTGCCGCAGGACATGACGCTGCGCCGCCTGCTCGCCCGCATCCGCCGCGCGCAGGTGACCGGCGAGGCCGAGGTGCCGCGGATCCTGGTGGACGACCGGCCCGAGATCGAACGGCGCCTGGCCGCGGCCCGCACCGAGCACGACCGGGCGGCCGCCAAGCTGGCGAACGAGGGATTCACCGGCCGCGCCCCGGCGCAGCTGGTCGAGGCCGAGCGCGCCAAGGCCGAGCGCTGGGCCGCCGAGGTGGCGGAGCTCGAGCGGCGGCTCGACGGCGGGTGAGCCCCTCGGTGAGCGACGCGACGACGCCGGCCGAGCAGTACATCGCCTCGCTCAGCCTGTTCGGGATGCGGTTCGGGCTCGACCGCATGCGCACGCTGCTCGACCGGCTGGGCAACCCGGAGCGCGAGTTCGACGCGATCCACGTGGTCGGGTCGAACGGCAAGTCCTCCACCGTGCGGTTCTGCGAGGCGCTGCTCCAGGCCGAGGGGGTCGCCACCGGCGTCGTACGTGTCGCCGCACATCACCACCTTCCGCGAGCGGATCCGGATCGGCGGCGAGACGATCGACGCCACGGCGTACGAGGAGGCGGTGCTGGCGGTGCGTGACGCGTCGGCGACGAGCGTCACGCAGTTCGAGGCGCTGACCGGCGCGGCGCTGCTCGCCTTCGCCCGGGCCGGCGTCGAGTGGGCGGTCGTCGAGGCGGGGCTGGGGGGCAGGCTGGACGCCACCAACGTGCTGCCCCGCTCGCGCGTCCAGGTGCTGACCAACGTCACGCTCGAGCACGTCGACCTGCTGGGCGACACCCGCGAGGCGATCGCCGCCGAGAAGCTCGCCGTCGTCCCGGCGGACGGCATCGTCGTCTTCGGCGAGCCGGGCTGGGAGAATCGCGTGCCGCAGGCGTCGCGCACGCTGGTGGTCGCGGTCGGCGGCAGCTACCAGGAGCAGAACCGCGCGGTCGCCCGGGCGGCGGTCGAGGCGGCGCTGGGCCGGCCGGTCTCCCCGGCCCCGATCGAGCGCATGCACATCCCCGGCCGGCTCGAGGTCCGCCGCGGCTCGCCGCTCGAGGTCTGGGACGGCGCCCACAACCCGGCGGGGATGGCGCGGCTCGTCTCCGAGCTGCCGGCGCTGCTCGGCGACCGGCCCGCGGTGGCGGTGTTCGCCGCGCTCGCCGACAAGGACGTCTCGGACATGGTGTCCCTGCTGCGGACGGTCTGCCCGACCATCATCGCGACGCAGACGTCGAGCGACCGGGCGATGCCCGTTGCCGAGCTGGAGCGGATCACCGGGGGCGCCTCCACGGCCGATCCGCACGAGGCGCTGGACGCCGCCCGCACCCTCGCCGGGCCGCGTGGAGCCGTTGTCGTCTGCGGCTCCCTGTATCTTCTCCAGGACCTGAATGACTGAACGCCGGGGCCTGCGAGTGCGCGCGTGCATTGCGTGCCGACCGGTGTGCCACCTAGACTGAGCGGAAGGTCCGCATGCCAATCGTGCCCCTTCTCGACACATCCAGCGCGGCCTCGTCCGATTCGGGCCCGTTCTCGGGCGTCAGCGACTTCTTCTCATCGGGGTGGTTCGTCGCCCTGATCCGGGTCACGGCGCTGTTCGCGATCGCCATGTGGCTGGCCCTCGCGTTCTGGACGGCGAAGGATGCGCGGCGCCGCATCGACGACCCGGTGATCGTCGGCGTGTGCGTGGCCGCGGCCGTCCTGTTCGGCCCGCTGGGCGTGATCATCTATCTGCTGCTGCGCCCGCCGGAGTACCTCGAGGACGTGCACGAGCGCGAGCTCGAGATCCAGGCGATGCGGCGCCGGCTCGGTGCCGACCAGGTGTGCCCCTACTGCCGCAACGCGGCCGATCCCGGGTTCCTCTCCTGCCCGCACTGCGGCACCAAGCTGAAGAATGCGTGCCGCCGGTGCAAGGCGCCGCTCGACCCCGACTGGCGCCTGTGCCCCTACTGTGAGACGGCCGTATCGGCGCCGCCCGCACCGGGCACCGGCCGGACGATGCGCGACCCGGTCTCGCAGCGCACCACCACCGAAGCCTAAGACTGACAGGAGCGCCCCGTGCCCGATGTCGAGCGGACGTTCGTGATGATCAAGCCCGACGCGTTCGAGCGGCGGCTCTCCGGCGCGATCCTGCAGCGGTTCGAGCAGCGCGGCCTGACCCTGCGCGGCCTCAAGCTGCTGCGGGTGACCGAGGTGCTGGCCGGCGCGCACTACGAGGAGCACTCGGACAAGCCGTTCTTCCCGGAGCTGGTCGAGTTCATCACGTCCGGCCCCGTGATCGCGATGGTGCTCGAGGGGCCGGCGGCGGTCTCCACCGTGCGCACGATGATGGGCGCCACCAACCCGCTCGACTCCGCACCGGGCACGATCCGCGGGGACTACGCGCTGGAGATCGGCCAGAACATCGTCCACGGCTCGGACTCGACCGCGTCCGCCGAGCGCGAGATCGCGATCTACTTCTCGGCCGACGAGCTGGTCTAGACCGATGGCGGTGGCCGAGGCGCTCGCCTCGCTCGGCCCGCTCGTTCTGGCATCACGCTCGCCCCAGCGGCGCGCGATCCTGACGCAGCTCGGCATCGAGTTCACCGTTGTCGAGCCAGGCTATGACGAGCCGCCGATGCCGGGCCTTGCACCGTCGCACATGGCCCTGGCCCACGCCCGCGGCAAGGCGCTGTCCGTCTCCGGCCCTGCCGTTCTCGGCGTGGACACCGTTGTCGACGTTGACGGCGCCGCGCTGGGCAAGCCTAGCGGACGAGGAGGACGCCCGCGCGATGCTGCGCCGGCTGGCCGGCCGCGAGCACCTCGTGCACTCCGGGCTGTGCCTGATCGTGCGCGGCCGCCAGCACGGTGCGCTGGCGACGACGGCGGTGCGGTTCCGCGCCCTCGACGAGGCCGACCTTGACTGGTACCTGGGGTGCCGCGAGTGGGAGGGGCGGGCGGGCGCCTACGCCATCCAGGGACGCGGCGCCGCCCTCGTCGAGTCGATCGACGGCGACCACTCCAACGTGGTCGGTTTACCGGTGCCGGTGCTGCTCGACGCGGTGCTCCGAACCGCGCTTCCGGCCTCCTGATACACTCCCCCGGCGCGTTTCCCGGCGTTTTGCAGCCAGAAACGAAAGGGCTCGGCACATCAGCTTCTGGAACTCACTGACGGGGTTCGGTGGCCGCGACATGGCGGTCGACCTCGGCACGGCCAACACGCTCGTGTACGTCCGCGGCCGGGGCATCGTGCTCTCCGAGCCCTCGGTCGTCGCGATCGACCAGCGCACCGGTGACGTGCACGCCGTCGGCATCGAGGCGAAGCGGATGCTGGGCCGCACGCCGGGCGACATCCAGGCGATCCGGCCGCTCAAGGACGGCGTGATCGCCGACTTCGACGTGACCGAGCAGATGCTCCGCCACTTCATCCAGAAGGTGCACCAGAACCGCTGGGCGCACCCGCGGGTCGTGGTCTGCGTGCCGTCCGGCGTCACCGGCGTCGAGAAGCGGGCCGTCGAGGAGGCCACGTACTCGGCCGGCGCCCGCCAGGCGTACCTGATCGAGGAGCCGATGGCCGCCGCGATCGGCGCCGGGCTGCCCGTCTCAGAGCCGACCGGCAACATGATCGTGGACATCGGCGGCGGCACCACCGAGGTCGCCGTCATCTCGCTCGGCGGCATCGTCGTCAGCCAGTCGATCCGCGTCGGCGGCGACGAGCTGGACGAGGCGATCATCGAGCACGTCAAGCGCGAGTACAAGCTGATGATCGGCTCCCAGACGGCCGAGGAGGTCAAGCTCGAGATCGGCTCGGCCTACGAGCTGCCCGAGGACGTCGAGGCGGAGATCCGCGGCCGCGACCTGGTCAGCGGCCTGCCCAAGACCGTCGTGCTGAGCAGCACCGAGGTGCGCACGGCGTTGGAGGCGCCGCTCACCCAGATCATCGACGCGGTCAAGCAGACGCTGGACAAGACGCCGCCCGAGCTCGCGTCCGACATCATGGACCGGGGCATCGTGCTGGCCGGCGGCGGTGCGCTGCTGCAGCGCCTGCCCGACCGGATCCGGGCCGAGACGCAGATGCCGGTGCACCTGGCCGAGTCGCCGCTGACCTGCGTCGCCGTCGGCTCGGGCCGTTCGCTGGAGGAGTTCGACGCGATCCACCGCGCGAACCAGTCCTATGCGAACAGGCGCCGCAACGGCCGCCGCTCCTACTCCTACTGAGCTACTCCTACTGAGCCTTCGTCAGGCCGACGCGGACGGCGAGCCCCTTGCGCTCGTCCACCGCCAGCGCCTCGCCCATCTGGACGCTCCCGTCGCCGCCGGCCGCGGCGAGGGCAGATCCCAGCGCCCGCAGCGCGTCGGCCAGCAGCTCCGGGCACTCCATCCGCCGGGTCAGCTCGACCGCCTGCTCGGCGGCGCAGCGGGCCCGGGCGGGCTCGCCCAGCGCGGCGTCGGCTCGTGACAGCGCCACGCGCCACAGCACCTGCACGTTGAGGTCGTCGGGAACGGCGCCGCTGCACCGTTCGGCCAGCTCCCGTCCGCGGATGGCGTCGCCCTGGCGGGTGAGGCAGCGGCTCATGCCGACCAGCGCCTCGGCCGGGTCGTCCTGGGCCCGCTCCAGCCACTCGGCCGCCGCCTGGTGGTGGGCGAACGCGGCGTCGAGGTCGCCGGCCAGCTCCTCGATCATCCCGCTGAACATCCGCATGTGACCGGCCGCCTCGGCCTCGCCGATGTCCTCGGCCAGGTGCCGCGCATGCTCGATCTGGGCTCGGGCCGCCGCGATCGCGCCGGTGTGGGCGCGCAGCACCGCCGCCGGGCCGGCGACGAGGGCCGCCGTCATCGGCGAGGAGCCCTCGCAGGAGGCCTCCAGCCGCTCGCACCGGGCCAGGGCCTGAGCGGCCGGCAGCGGCCCGAGGGCATGGCAGAGGGCGAGGTTCCCGACCAGCAGCAGCTGCTCCGGCTCGCCCGGCGACAGGTGCCCCAGCGCCCGCTCGTGGGCCTCGGCCGCCGAGCCGTAGCGGCCCTCCATCTGGCGCACCAGCGCCAGCCGCGCCCACGCCTGGGCCAGCCCGCGGCCGTCGCCCGCCGCCTCGCACACGTCGGCCGCCCGCTGGGCCGCTCGCGCCAGCTCGCCGCGCCCGCCGGGCGCGTCGATCCGGGTCACCGCCCGCCCCAGCGCGGCCAGCGCCTCCGTGCGGCGGTCACCCGAGGCGGCCGCGCCCACGATCGCCTCGTCCAGCACCGCGCCGGCGCCGGCCAGGTCGCCCGACCGGTGCCGGGTGCGGGCCAGCGCGGGCAGCAGCTCCAGCCGCCGCGGCTCGTCGCAGCGCAGCAGCAGCTCGGCCCGTTCCAGCTGGCGCACCGCTGCCGGGAGGTCGAACATCGCCTCCGAGCGCCGTGCCGAGGAGGTCAGCAGCGTCGCCGCGTCCACGGCGACGGTGTCCAGCTCGGGCCCGGCCAGGCCGATCGCGCGGCGGAGCACCACGGTCTGCTCCAGGTGGTAGCCGACCAGCGCGTCGGGCGCCGGGTCGGACCGGCCGCGCAGCCAGCCGGCGAAGCGCTCGTGGAGCTCGGCGCGCCGCTGCTTGGACATCCGCGCCGACGTGACGTCGCGGATCAGCAGGTGGGTGAAGCGGTAGGCGTCGCGGTCGCCCAGGTGAACCGGAGAGGAGCGGAGGATGCCCTTACGGACAAGCGGGGCCAGCGCACCGAGCGATTCGGCGGCGTCCTCGTCGTCCAGCGCCTCCATGGCCGACGCCGCGAACACCTTGCCCATCACCGCGCCCAGCTCGCATGCGCGCCGCTCGGCCGGCGAGAGCGCGTCGAGGCGGGCCGCGATCGCCGACTGCACGGTGGGCGGCATCTCGGCCGGGGCGGCGCCGTCGGGGCCGACGGCGCGCAGCAGGTGTTCGATGAAGAGCGGGTTGCCCTCGGTCGCCTCCAACACCTCGCGGCGGGTCTCGGCGGGCAGCGAGCCGGCGGAACCGCCCATCTGGCTGAGGAAGCGGTCGACCAGTTCGTCGCAGTGCCGCGGGTCGAGCGGCCCCAGCATCGCGGACGTCGCGCGCAGCTTGCCCCCAGCCCAGCCGGTGCGGCGCTCCAGCAGCTCGGGGCGGGCGATGCAGATCAGCGTGACCGGGGCGTCCGCGATCCAGTCCGCCAGGTGCTCGATCAGGTCGAGCATGGTCGGCTCGGCCCACTGGACGTCGTCGAACACGCAGACCAGCGGCCGCGGCCGGGCCGCCGCCTCGAACAGCCGCCGCACGGCCCAGAACGTCTCGTCGAGGCCGCCGACGGCCGTGCCGCGGCCGGTCGCGGCGCGGATCAGCGAGGCCGCGGCGGCCGCCTCGCCGCCGTCGCCCAGCAGCTCGCCGGGATCGCCGCCCGCGCACAGCTGGCCGACCACCTCGTTCAGCGGCCAGAAGGTGATGCCGTCACCGTAGGGCAGGCAGCGGCCGACCACCGGCGTCACCCGGTCGCCCAGCCGGTCCACGCACTCGCGCACCAGCCGCGACTTGCCGATGCCGGTCGGGCCGAGCAGCGTGACCAGGTGCGCGGCGCGGTCGTCCGTGCATCGCTCGACCACGTCCAGCAACAGCGCCAGCTCCCGCTCGCGGCCCGCCAGGGGCACGTCGTGGGGACGGTCGGCCGGTGCGGTGGGATCGTCCACGGCCACCACCGACCAGGCCGGCACCGGCTCCCGCTTGCCGCGCAGCTCGAGCGGCTCGAGCGGCTCCAGCTCGGCCCACGCGGCGACCATGCCCTGCGTCACCGCCCCGATCAGGATCTGCCCGGGCAACGCGTCCTGCTCGAGCCGGGCGGCGACGTTGACCGCGTCGCCGATCACGGTGCGGACGCCCTCGCCGGTCTCGCCGACCACGACCTCGCCGGTGTTGATGCCGATGCGCACGCCCAGCGGCCCGCCCCAGCGGCCCTCCGCCTCGGGCTCGAGTTCCTCCAGCGCGGCCCGCAGCTCGAGGCCTGCGCGGACGGCCCGGAGCGCGTCGTCCTCGTGCGTCGGGTCGAGCCCGAACACCGCCAGCAGGCCATCGCCGATCAGGCGCTCGAGCGTCCCGCCGTGGGCCTCGATCGCCCGCGCGGCCAGCGCGAAGTACTGCTCCAGCAGCGCCCGCACCGCCTCTGCGTCGAGCCGCTCCGCCAGACCGGTCGATCCGACCAGGTCGGCGAACAGCACCGTCACCACGCGTCGCTCCGCGGCCCCCGCCATGTCGCGAGTGTATCCAGCCGCGGCGACCTTCCAGGCATCTGATAGGTTCACGAACCTCGCATCGACTCCGGAGGTAGGCCGTGTCCGATGATCGCCCCCGCCCGCCGTATGACCCGATCGCCGACCTGGAGGCACAGGGCTTCCCCGTCAACGAGCTGTCCGAGGAGCAGAACCAGCTGCTGCAGCACCTCTCCCGGCACGAGGTGGCGGCCCTCGTCTCGATGAACAACAAGGTCAAGGTGCTCGGCGGTGCCGAGTTCCGGCCGGTCACCGACGCCGTCGGCCGCATGTCGTACTAGGGACGCGTCGTGCGGCTCTCCGACCTCCTGGCATTGCGGTCGGTGCCCGCGGCCGGCGTCTATCTGAGCCTGACCAGGCGCTGCCCGCTGCACTGCGCGCACTGCTCGACCCGCTCGACGATGCGCTCCGAGCAGCACGGCGGGGAACGGTTCCTCGCCCTGGTGGACAGCTTCAGCGCGGAGGACCGGCCCGCGGCCGTGCTGATGACGGGCGGCGAGGCGCTGCTGCGGCCGCGGCTGGTGGCGGCGATCGCCGATCGCTGCCGCGCCGTCGGCGTTGCCACCGAGGTGACGACGGGCGCGTGGTTCGCCGCGCGCCGGCGGATCCCGCAGACGGTCGAGGCAGCGCTGCGCGCGGTAGACGGCGTTGCGGTGAGCATGGACGAGTGGCACCAGGCCGAGGTGCCCGTAGAGGACGTGGTGTGGCTGCTCGACCGGCTCGCCGGGTGGGGCATGGACGTCAGCGTGCAGCTGACCCGCGGCCGCGCGGACGACCCGTGGGCGGCCGGGGTGGAGCAGCTGCTGGCCGCGCGGTTCGGCGGGCGCGTGCCGGTGCTCGGCTCGCTGCTCGCGCCGGTCGGCCGGGCGGCGGCGTGGGCCGAGGGCACGGACGGCCCGCCGGCCGGCGGCGGCTGCGACCTCGCCACCTGGCCGGTCGTCGCCTTCGACGGCACGATCGTGGCCTGTTGCTCCCAGCGCACCGTGGACGGCCCCGTGCCGGCCCACCTGCGGCTGGGGCAGGCGGGCCGGGACGGCTGGCCCGCCGTGCGCCGCCGGGTCGAGCGGCGCGACGCGCTGCGGGCGATCCGCGCGTTCGGGCCGGTGTGGCTGGCCGAGGAGGCGGGCACGCCGGTCTGTGACGGCGTCTGCGAGACGTGCCACGCGCTCGAGCCGGCCGGCGCGGCGATGGGCGCGATCATGCGCCGGCCGGTCGCCGCGCTGGCCGAGCAGCTCGCGGCGGGTGCCCGGTGACCGCGTCGGCCCGCCTGGCGGGAACGCTGGACGTCGCGCTGCCGCTGCTCGACCGCGCGGGCGCGGCCGTCTGGGAGGCCCCGGACGCCGCCGCCCTCTACCCGGAGTACCTGGCCACGCTGCACGACCTGATGCGCGAGACCGTGCCCGAGCTGACGGCCGCACGCGACCGGGCGGCGGAGCTCGCGGAGGGCGGGGACGAGGTCGCCGCCGGGCTGGCCGTCTACCTGGACGGCCACATCGAGGAGGAGCGCGGCCACGACGCCTGGGCACTGACCGATCTGGAGGCGCTGGGGCTACCGGCCGACGCCGTGCTCACCCGGGTGCCGTCGCCGGCCGTCGCGGCCCTCAAGGGCGCCCAGCGCCAGTGGATCCGCCGCGGCCATCCGGTCGCGCTGCTCGGCCACATGGCGGTGATGGAGATCCCGCCGTCGGCGCCGGCCGTGGAGGCGCTGATCGAGCGCACCGGGCATCCGCGCTCGGCGTTCGGCTGCCTGCTGCGCCACGCCGAGATCGACGGCCCTCACCGGGCCGACCTGGCGGAGGCGCTCGACCGGCTGCCGCTTGAGCCGTGGCACGAGCGGCTGGTCGGCACCAGCGCACTCGCCACCGTGGACGGGCTGATCGACATCTTCGCCGACATCCGTGCGGCTGGACAGTCCCGGTCCGCCATGTACGCTTGAATCCGTGAGTGCCGCTCCCGCCGACGACCGCCGCCGTTGACCGCGTTTCAGGCGATCGTCCTCGGGGTCGTCCAGGGCCTCACCGAGTTCCTGCCCGTGTCCAGCACGGCGCACCTGCGCATCGTCCCTGCGTTCCTGGGCTGGGAGGACCCTGGCGCCGCGTTCACCGCGGTCGTCCAGCTGGGCACGATGGCGGCGGTGCTGCTCTACTTCCGCGCCGACATCCTGCGCATCTTCCTGGCCTGGCTGCGCGGCCTTCGTGACCCGGCCGCCCGCTCCGAGCTCGACTCGCGGATGGGCTGGTACATCATCCTCGGCACGATCCCGATCGCGATCTTCGGATTCGTCTTCAAGGACTCGATCGAGACCGGCGCCCGAAACCTCAAGCTGATCGGCGCCAGCCTGATCGTCTTCGGCCTGGTCATGCTCGCGGCCGACCGCACCGCCTCGCTGCGGCGCCACCTGCCCGACCTCAACCGCACCGACGGCGTCGTCATCGGCTTCGCCCAGGCGCTCGCCCTGGTGCCCGGCGTCTCGCGGTCGGGCGCGACCATCAGCGCCGGACTCTGGCGCGGGCTCGACCGCACAGCAGCGGCCCGCTACAGCTTCCTGCTCTCGATCCCGGCGGTGGTGCTCTCCGGCCTGTTCGAGCTGCGCAAGGTGGGCGAGGCGGGGGGCGCCGGCGCCGTGCCCACGGCGATCGCCACGGTGCTCGCGTTCGTCGTCGGCTACGCCTCGATCGCCTTCCTGCTGCGGTATCTGACGCGCCACGGACTGGGCATCTTCGTCGCCTACCGGGTCGTGCTGGGCACGGTCGTGCTGGTGCTGGCGATCAACGGCACCATCTCCTGAGGTTTCCTGGACCAACCAAGTCCGAAGACCCCATGGGGTAGACTTGCGCCCCAGCAAACCGCCTGCAAATGCTGATCGGCAACAACCGTCTCATCCGGCGGCGGGTCATCGTCGGCCTGCTTCTCGCGGCCTCGCTCACGCTCCTGACCCTCTCGTTCCGGGAGGGCTCTGGTGGTGTCATCGGGTCGATCCAGCGCTCAGCGCTGTCGATCACGGCACCCGTTTCCGGCGTGGTGCACCGCGTCACGCAGCCCTTCGTTGACGGCTGGAACTGGACGACGGGCTGGTTGATGCCCGTCAGGAAAACACCAAGCTCGAGGCCGAGCTGCGTCGGGCCAGCGCCAACGCGCTCAAGGCCGAACAGGATCAGAAGAGGATTGCCACGCTGCAAGAGCTGCTCGACTACAAGCACAGCAACACGACGTCGGACTACACGCCGATCGGCGCCGCCGTGGTCGCGCAGTCGCCCAATCTCTACCACCGCACGATCACGATCAACAGCGGCAGCGCGGACGGCGTCCACATCAACGACCCGGTGATCGGCCCCTACAACGACGGCGGGGCGCTGGTCGGCCGTGTCGTCTCGGTGACGGGCTCGGCGGCCATCGTCCGCCTCATCACCGACAGCGAGAGCGCCGTCTCCGCCGGCCTCAACGACGGCAGCGCCAAGGGCATCCTGCTGCCGTCCGACGCCGGGCTGCTGTCGCTCGAGAACGTCGCGCCGGGCGAGGCGGTCAGAAACGGCGACGTCATCGTCACCACGGGCTACGCCGGCAACACCAACCTCACCTCGCTGTTCCCGCGCGGGATCCTGATCGGCACCGTCTCGAGCGTCTCGATCGACGACGGCCAGACGTTCCAGACGATCCAGGTGAAGCCGTTCGTGGACTTCAGCGACCTGACGGACGTGCTCGTGCTCGAGGCGAAGCCGGGGACGAAGTGATCCTCGACCCGTTCAAGATCGTCGTCGCGACGCTGCTCCTGGTCGTCCTCCAGGTCTCGATGATGCCGCAGCTGATGCCGACCGGCGCTGCGCCCGACCTGATGGTGGTGCTGGTCGTGGTGCTGGCCATCCGCCGCGGGATGATCGCGGCCGCGCTGGCCGGGTTCCTGGGCGGCGTGCTGCTGGACGCCCAGTCCACCCAGCACATCGGGCTCTCCTCGCTGCTCTACGTCTGCGTCGGCGTGTGGGTGGCGATGCGGGTCGAGCCCGCCGAGGCGGTCGGGCCGGTGCCGGCGCCGCCCCCGGCCGTGCCGCCGCTGCTCCAGTTCGCCTACGTCATCGCCGGCGCGACGCTGGTGCAGATCGGCATGGTCGTCCTCCAGGTGATGCTGGGCGAGGGCACGCCGGTGGCGTTCGCGCTGACGCAGGTGGTCATCCCCACCATCCTCGAGACCGCGCTGGTCGCGCTCATCCTGCTGCCGCTGCTGCGGCGCCTGTTCCCCGTCAAGATCCGGATCGATCGTGCTGCAGCCGCCACAGCCTAAGCGCGAGCCCGAGCATGACGGCACGCGGCTCGCCGTCCGCGCGGCGACGTTCGCCGTCGTCGCGGCGGTGCTGTTCGGCGTTCTGCTGTTCCGCCTGTGGGCGCTCCAGGTGCTGCGCTCCGACCACTACGTCGCGCAGGCGACCCAGAACGAGGTGCGCACCATCGACATCCCGCCGCAGCGCGGCCAGATCGTCGACTCCAGCGGTCGTGTCCTGGTGGACAACGTCTCCACGACGCTGATCCAGGTCGACCCCTCGACCATCTCCAGCACGCTCGACTGCTCGACGCTGGGCGCCTCCGCGGCGCACTGCGAGTCGCTGCTGTCCTCGATGCCGGTCGGCGCCGTGCCCCGCTGCTCCCAGCTGGCGCGCCAGTCGCGCTGCCAGGAGCTGGCCGACCTCGCACCGATCCTGAAGCGGACGCCGCACGCGCTGTGGAAGGCCTACGAACAGCCGCTTCTGAACGGGCCCGGGCACGCCCGGTACGTGATCAACGCGGGGCCGCCGGTCACCCTGGGCTCGGTGACGAATGCCCAGCTGGCGTACGTGCTCGAGCGCCGCGACCACTTCCCGGGCGTCCGCTTCCTGCGCACCTACAAGCGCTCGTACTCGAGCTTCCCCGGCATGGGCGCGATCCTGGGGCGCGTCAGCACGATCCAGGCCGAGGATCTCAAGGACCCGAACTTCAAGGGCCTGCCGTACGACTCGTCCGTCGGCCACGGCGGCGTCGAGTACACGTACGACCGGCTGCTGCGCGGCCAGCCCGGGCAGCTCGACCAGAGCTTCGACGCCGGCGGCCACGCCGTCGGCCAGCCCGTGTTCGTCGCCCAGCCGCAGATGGGCGGCACGCTGCAGCTGACGATCGACGCCCGCCTCCAGCAGGCCGCCGAGAAGGCGATCTACGACGGCATCAACGTCGCCCACCACGACGGTGAGACGAGCGCGGCCAAGGGCGCCCTGGTGGCGATGAACCCCAAGACCGGCGCGATCCTCGCCATGGCCTCCGTGCCCACGTACAGCCCGCGCGTCTACAACTCGCAGGCTCAGGTGAAGCAGGCGCTCCGCTCCGGCGCCTTCGTCGACCAGTCGTTCCAGGGGCTGTTCGCGCCCGGCTCGACGTTCAAGCCGTTCACCGCCGCGGCCGCCTGGTGGGAGGGGCTGATCGGCCCCGGCTCGAACCGGCTCTGCTCGCCCACCTTCTCCGACCCGGGCGACCCGCTGACCGTGTTCCACAACTGGGACCCGGCCTACAGCGCCGACGTCGACCTGCCGCGCGCGCTCGAGATCTCGTGCGACACGTTCTTCTACCGGCTCGGCGACGAGTTCTACCGCCGCTACGGCAACTCGACCAGCGACCACTTCCCGATCCTGCTGCGCCGGTTCGGCTTCGGCACGCCGTCGCCGATCGACCTGGGCCGGACGTACATGCCCAGCGGCCTCGTGCCGGACAAGCAGTGGCGGCTGGAGACGTACTCGAACCCGATCGACCAGGACTGGCAGCCGGGCTACGACATCACGATGGCGATCGGCCAGAGCGACCTGCAGATCACGCCGCTCCAGCTGGCGACGGCGTACAGCTCGCTCGCCAACGGCGGCTCGCTGGTCACGCCGCACGTCGGCAGCGACATCACCGACCCGGTCACCCATCGGGTGCTGGAGCGGATCCAGCCGCGGCCGCAGCGCAACCTGCACCTCTCGCCGACGTTCGTGGACGAGATCCGCCAGGGCCTCTACCAGGCCACCCACGCCTCGGACGGCACGTCCACCTCGGTGTTCGGCACGTTCCAGCCGGCGGTCGCCGGCAAGACCGGCACGGCGGACAAGATCAACCAGGACCCGTACGCCTGGTGGGCGGGCTGGGCGCCGTACAACGATCCCAAGATCGTCGTCGTTGCCCTGATCGAGAACGGCGGCCACGGCGGCGTCTCGGCGGCGCCGGCGGCGCGCGAGGTGCTCCAGGCGTACTTCCATCCCAACGAGCGGGTGACCACGGTGAAGGGCACCGACCAGTCCCACTGATGCGCCATTACCTCCGACACCTCGACCACCTGATGCTGGCGACGACGCTGGCCATCTCGTCGTTCGGCCTGTGGATCATCGAGAACGCGACGCGCAACGACGTCCCCGGCCGGCCGACGTACTACTTCGACCGCGAGCTGGGCTACGTCGTCGTCGGGACGATCGGCATGCTGGTGCTGGCGGCGGTCCCGCCGCGGGTCTTCCGGCGGGTGGGCTGGTGGGTCTACGGCTTCGTGCTGCTGGCCAACGTGGCCGTGCTCGCGATCGGCTCGTCGGTGCAGGGCGGCCAGCGCTGGATCAACCTCGGGTTCTTCCAGTTCCAGCCGTCCGAGTTCGGCAAGCTGCTGCTGATCCTCGGCCTGGCCGGGATGCTGGTGCGCTACCGCGGCTCGGTCAGCGACAACCGGCTGACGCTGATGGCGCTGGGCTACATGGCGGTGCCGGCGCTGCTCGTCTTCCTCGAGCCCGACTTCGGCACGGCGCTGGTCTACGGCGCGATCACGATGGGCGTGCTGTTCGTGCTCGGCGCGCCGTGGCGGCACTTCGCCTGGCTGGGGCTGGCGGGCGCGGTGGGCATCGCGATGGTCTTCTCGATCCTGCCCGGCGCGGGTGTGCAGGTGCTCCAGCCCTACCAGCAGGACCGCCTGACGGCCTTCCTGCACCCCGACCGCACCGACCTGCAGGGCAACGGCTTCCACCTCAACCAGTCCGTGATCGCGATCGGCTCCGGCGGCGTGTCCGGCAAGGGCGTGCACGGCGCGACGCAGACGCGGCTCGACTACCTGCCCGAGCACGCGACGGACTTCGTGTTCTCGGTGGTGGGGGAGGAGCGCGGGTTCGTCGGGGCCGCCTGGCTGATCGCGCTCTACATGCTGCTGATCTGGCGCGGCCTCAAGCTGATCACCTTCTCGCGATCGACCTACGGGAGCCTGGTCGCGGCCGGCGTGGTGAGCATGCTGATGTTCCAGGTCTTCATCAACATCGGAATGACGATTGGGATCGCCCCGATCACGGGCATTCCTCTGCCATTCATGAGCTACGGCGGTTCGCACACCCTCACCAACCTGCTCGCGATCGGGATCCTCCAGTCGATCCACGTCCACGCGGACGAGCCCGACGAGGCGACGCAGTTCGGCTACGGATACGGCTATGGCTAGCCCGTTCAGCACCGCCAAGAGCGCGTTCACCGTGGTTCGCGACAACCAGAAGGCGATGGAGCATCGCCCGCTGGTCATCTGCGGCAACGGCGACGTCGTCGATCCGCTGCGGGTCGCGCTGGCCGCGGGTGCGCCGGACCCGGCCCCGTTCGCCCAGGCGTTCGCGCTCCGCCGCCTGGAGAAGGACGACCGCAAGGCGCTGTCCAAGGCAGCTGTTGTGGTCTACGGAGGCACCGTCCTCAACGGGCTCGACGACCTGACGCGCAAGGATCTGGAGGTGGTGGGGTCGGCGAAGCGCCCGGTGCTGGCGCTGCTGGAGGCGCTCGACCTGCCCAGCCACGCGATCACCGAGGCGTCGCGCGTCCGCGGTGTCAGCCCGGACGACATCCTGGCGTACCGGCGCAGCGGCTATCCGCTCGACCGGGCGATGAAGGAGCTGGCCATCCGGGCGGGGGACTCCGGGCCGTACCTGGCGTCGGGGCTACCCGCGTTCCGCCCGCAGGTGACGGAGCTCCTGATCGAGCGCGCCGCGCGGCGCAACGCCCGCCTTTCGCTGCTGATCTTCATCCCCGGCGCCGACATGCCGGTGCTGACGGCGACCCAGATGCGGCTCGTGCTGCGGCTGGCCGCGTGCTACGGCGAGGAGATCGGCCAGCAGCGCGCGATCGAGCTGCTCGGCGTGCTGGGCGCAGGGTTCGGTTTCCGCGCCGTCGCCCGCTCGATGCTCGACTTCGTCCCGTTCGCCGGGTGGGCGCTGCAGTCGGCGATCGCGTACGCCGGCACCCGCGCCGTCGGCCAGGCCGCCGTCGAGTACTTCGAGCACGGCGCGGTCGCCGACGTCTCCCGTGTCCGCGCGCTCGCCGAGGGCTTGCGGATCGAGATCATGGATCTCGTCGAGCGCTTCCGCACCGACGGCATCGACTCCGTCAAGGAGCGATTCCGCGAGTGGCGGTAGGCGCCGTAAGAGCAGCAGCCAAGAGCGCGCCACCGCGGCGTCCCCTGGAGCGCCGTCGTTCGGTGCCTCTGCCGTAGCTGCTGTTCGTTCGATGTACTGCGGCGATCCGGCGTCCGGTTCCCTAGCTGCCGCTCTTCGAACTGCTCGGCCCGATCTCAGGCGGCGACGGGCGGTGGCCGCGACCAGCGCCGCTGCGCGTGCCACCGCTGGAACGTCCTCGGGCTGGGTGGGTGCGCCGGGCAGGCGCTCAGCTGTTCGCGTAACCGCGTTGCCACAACGGTCGGGTGGTGCCCGGCGGCGTAGGCGCGCTCCGCGCGCTGTCGCAGCTCGGGCCAGGCGTAGGAGCCAGGCAGCGGCCGGCTCGGCTTCGTTGTCCGTAGCCGTGCTTCGTGGGCGGTGAGGGCTTTGTGGCGGTTGGCGGTCATGCAGCCGTGGGCCTGCCACAGCCGCATCAGCGTGAGGACGAAGTCGCGCCCGTTCCGTCGTTCCTGGAACTCGGGATCCGCGTGGCCGGCGCAGAGGTTGACGGACACGCCATAGCCGAGATCGAGACGGACGGTCTTGCCGCGCGTCCGCTCCACGCAGATCGCGCACACCGGAGATTTCACCGGCACGTTCCGCGCTTTGTACAGCGTCGCCAGGTACATACCGACAGCCTGCCATCGGCTCCCACACGGCTCAACACCCCACCCGTCAGGGCTGTGATCCGCCTTCCGCCGCCGTCCCCGCTGCCCTTGGCCGCAGTGCAGTCGCCATGGGGCGCTTCTTCACGGGATCCGCGCCCTTCCTCTCCTCTCCGTCACGAATCCCAAATGTCATTCACCGGAACGACAAGTGGCGGCGTGAGGGATTCAGACGGTAGTTGCTGCCCGGGTGTCGACCATGAGAGATCCTGCCCGTCCTCTCCTGGAAGGACGAGCAGGATCGGTCGCGGCCAGTCCCGGCTGTGGCGGGTCGGCGGTGGTGTCACGCGGGTGCCACGAAATCCAAGTGTCATTGACCGGAACGACACGTGGCGCGCAGGGTGGCGGCGGAGGGTGGGCCCCGCCGTAGCTGCTTCCTCGGGGATCGACCATGGGAGATCCTGCCCGTCCTTCTCCTGGGAGGACGAGCAGGATCGGTCGTGGCCAGTCCTGGCTCCGGCGGGTCGGCGAGGGTGTCGCGTGGCTGTCACGGAAGCCAAGTGTCATTCACCGGAGCGACAAGTGGCGGGCTCGCCGGGCGAGCGGCCAAGGCGGCGCTTGTGGTGGGCTCTGGGGTACCCTGGGCGGCAGGTTGGCCCTGGTGGCGATACCGGCGTCGTATCGGGTGAGGCTGCGGGCGCATCTGCACGAACGGATGCGGGCGCTGCGGCTGGCGCGCGTGATGGTGCTTCAGATGGCGATCGCGGCGGGGCTGGCGTACTTCGTCGCCCACGATCTGCTCGGGCACACGAGCACCTACTTCGCCCCGGTGGCAGCGACCATCGTGCTCTCGGTCGTCCCCGGCGAGCGCAGCCGCCGCGCGGTGGAGATGGTGATCGGCATCGCGCTGGGGATCGCGGTGGCGGATGCGCTGATTGGGGTGCTCGGCAACGGCGCGGCGCAGATCGCGCTGATCGTGCTGGTGACCGTCACCGCCGCGATCCTGCTCGGCGGCGGGCGGGTGATCGCCTCGCAGGCCGCGAGCGCGGCGATCCTGATCGCGGCGCTGCCGCAGACGCACACCGCGCCGACGCGGTTCGTGGACGCGCTGGTGGGCGGGATGATCGGCCTCGCCGTGATGACCGTGCTCCCCCGGAACCCGCTCGCCCAGTTGCAGAAGGCGGTCGAGCCAGTGCTCGACGACCTCGCCGCGGTGCTGGACGAGACGGCGGCGGCGCTCGACGCCGGCGATCCGGCGGCGGCGGGGCGCGCGCTCGCCCACGCCCACTCGGCCGGAGCACTCGACGCGGGCTTCACTCAGCTGCTCTCCCAGGCCCGCGAGACCGCCCGCGTCAGCCCGGCGCACTGGGCCTCCGGCGCCGCCGTGGGGCGCTACGCCCAGGCGGCGGGGCGGATCAACGACGCCGCCCGCAGCGTCCGCGTGCTCGTCCGCTCCGCCCGGACGGCGCTCGAGCAGGGCGAGGAGGTGCCCGACGGGCTGTCTGACTGCATCCGCGACCTCGCCGCGGCGCTGCGCACGCTCGACGGCGAGATCGCCGACCGCAGCGACGCCGAGACCGTGAACCACGCGCTGCGGGCCGCCGGACGAGCCACCCGGCTCCTCGAGGAGCACCCCGGCCTGCCCATCACGGTGCTGATCGGGCAGGTGCGCTCGTGCGCCGTCGACATCCTCCGCGCCCTCGGCGTCGAGCGGCAGGAGGCGTCGGCCCGCGTGCGCGACGCCGCCGTGCTGGGCGCATGACGACCGGGAGGCTGACCGTCGCAGCCGGCCTGCTGGCCGTGCTGACGGCGGCGCAGCTGGGAGGCGCCGGCATCGCCGTCGGCGCCGCGGGGCTCGCGATCGTCACCGGCCTCGTCGTCTGGTGGATCCGCCGCGAGGCGAGGCGCTGACCGGAACGTCAGCGGCGTGAGGGCCGGCGCGACCGTCGCGTCGAGCGGCGCTCCGCCCGGCCCGGCTCGCGCCGCCGTCCCGATCCGCGGGGCGGTCGCCGATCGGGCCCGGGGCGCGGCCCGTTCGCTGTCGCACCGGCCGGGGGATGGGGCTTGGGACTGAGCGGCGGATCCTCCGGCGGCCTGCCGCCACCGCCCCCGCCGCCACCGCGAGCCGTGCGGGCGGCAACCTCGGCGAGCCGCGAGATCATCACGGCGATGGAGAACGCCATGACGAGATCGACGATGAACAGGAACACGTCGTCCATGAGCCGACCATACCCGAACCGCCCAGCCGGCGATGTGTGCCGGGCGGCAGGGCACGGCGCCGCCGCGTCGAACTCGTCCTGTCCATGCATACCACCAACACCATCCTCGTCCCGGCCGCACGGCCCGCCGGGCACCGCCTCCGGCTGATGGCGCAGCGCGCGCTGCTGGTGCTACCCGTGCTCGTGCTGGGCGGCGCACTGGTGGCCGCGGCCGCCCTGCTGCTCTGACGGGGCCCGCCCAGCGAGCGCCCGAGGGCCTCTGCGGTACCATCCCCCAAGTGACAGAGAGCCTGCTCGACCGCCGTATCGAATCCGTCCTGGAAACGGTGCAGAAGCCGTCGCGCTATATCGGTGGTGAGGCGAACCAGGTGCTGAAGCCCACGGCGACCCGGCTTGTGGCGCTCTGCTACCCGGATGCGTACGAGATCGGCATCTCCAACCAGGCGCTCCAGATCCTCTACGCCCAGGTCGGCCGGCGCGAGCAGTTCGCGGCCGAACGGGTCTACTGCCCGTGGCCGGACATGGCCGACGCGATGCGCCGCGAGGGCCTCCCGCTGTTCACGCTCGAGTCCTGGCGCCCGGTGCGCGAGGCCGACCTGCTGGGGATCACCCTCCAGGCCGAGCTGACGTACTCGAACGTGCTCGAGGTGCTCGACCTGGCCGGGCATCCCGATCCGCGCCGCCGAGCGCGGCGACGCCGACCCGATCGTGATGGCCGGCGGCCCCAGCGCCTCGAACCCTGCGCCGATGGCGCCTTTCTTCGACGCCGTCTTCATGGGCGAGTCCGAGGAGGCGTTCGAGCTCGTCCTGGACGCGATCGACGCGTCCGGCTCGCGGTCGGAGCGGCTCGACCGGCTGGCGGAGCTGCCCTGCGTGTGGGTGCCCGAGCGCGGCCCTCGCTCCGTGGAGCGTGCGATCTACGCCGACTTCGGGATCGAGACGCAGCCCACCCGCGTGGTCGTGCCCTACTCGTCGGCGATCTTCTCCCGCGCCTCCGTCGAGGTGATGCGCGGCTGCACCCGCGGCTGCCGCTTCTGCCACGCCGGCACGTGGTACCGCCCGGTGCGTGAGCGCCCGGCAGACCAGGTGATCGAGGCAGGGCTCGCCCAGCTCGGCTGCACCGGCTACGACGAGCTCTCGCTGACCTCCCTTGCCACCAGCGACTACACCGATGTGGTCGCCGCGATCGAGGGCATCAAGGAGCGGCGGCCGGGCCTGCACCTCTCGCTCCCGTCCAATCGTGTCGATACCGGCCCGGTGGCACTGACCGCCGCAGCCAACGCCCGCCAGTCGTCGATCACCCTCGCCCCCGAGGCGGCGACCCAGCGGATGCGCGACATCATCTGCAAGACGATCACGCAGGAGATGATCGAGAACGCCGTCGAGTCGGCGTTCTCGGCCGGCTACACCAGCCTCAAGACGTACTTCATGATCGGCCTGCCGCAGGAGACCCACGCAGAGGTGCAGGGGATCGTGGACTTCGGGATCACCGCGCGGGAGATCGGCCGCAGGGTGGTCGGGCGCGGCGGGCGCTTCAACGTGCACGTCAGCGTCTCCAACTTCGTCCCCAAGCCGCACACGCCGTTCCAGTGGGAGGGCATGGCGGCCCGGGATCAGTTCGTCGCCAAGCAGGACTACATGCGACGGGCGATGCCGACCCGGCAGATCCGCCTCAGCCTGCACGACGTGCGCACCTCGATGCTCGAGGGCGCGCTGTCGCGCGGCGACGACCGGACGGCCGGCGTGGTCGAGGCCGCGTGGCGCAACGGCGCGCGCTTCGACGCCTGGACCGAGATGTTCCAGGAACAGGCCTGGCACGAGGCGTTCGCGGCCTCCGGCACCACCGTGGATGCCGAGGCGACCAGGCAGCTCGGCGAGTGGGACGAGCTGCCGTGGGATCACGTCCAATCGGGCGTGAGTTCCGAATTCCTGCTGGACGAGTGGCACCAGAGCAGAGCCCAGCGAACCACCGGCGATTGCCGGTGGGATGGCTGCGCCGATTGTGGCGCCTGCTTCGGCCCCGTCCGCAACAAGCTCGTGAGATGAGACTCATCCTTGACATACCGCATCACCTTCGCGGTCTCGGGACGCGCGCGCTTCCTGGCGCACCTCGAGACCGTTGACACCCTGCTCGCCGCGCTGCGGCGGGCCGGATACGACATCGCCCTGTCCAAGGGCATGAAGCCGAAACCCGTGATCTCCCTCGCGCTGCCGCGTGCGGTGGGGGTGGAGAGCGAGTGCGAGCTGGCCGACGTCGACCTGCTCGCCGACCCGCCGCCCGAGGAGCTCGTCGAGGCTCTGGGCGCGCAGCTCCCGCGCGGCTTCGCCGTGCTGGCGGCCGAGCGGGTCGAGGGTCGCCCGGCGTCCAGCCGGCTGCGCGCCACCCGGTACCGGATCGAGGTCGCAGAGGACCTCGACTGGGACGGGGCCGTGCGCCGGTTCCTGGCCTCCGACGAGGCCATCGTCACGCGCAGGCTGCTCGGCAAGCCGGACAAGCGCGTCGACGTGCGCAGGTTCTGCTCGTCGCTCGACCACCGGCACGAGGTGCTGGAGGCCGAGCTCGAGCTCTCGGACGGCGGCACCGCCCGCCCCGAGGAAGTCGCCCAATCGGTCGCTGCCCAGGTGGGCGCGACCCCAACCATCAACCGGATCGTGCGCACGGCCATCGAGTTGCGCGACACGCCGGCAGGAGTCCCAACATGACAACGATCTCCCATGTCCCCAAACAGATCCTGATCTCATCCGATCTCTCGGAGCTGCGGGTCGCCGTGCTCGAGGAGGGCCGCGCGACCGAGGCCTACGTCGAGCGCCGCGGCAGTGGTTCCATAGCAGGCAACATCTACAAGGCCAAGGTGGACAACGTCCTCCGCGGCATGGAGGCCGCGTTCATCGACCTGGGCCTGCCCAAGAACGGCTTCCTCCACGTCAACGACGTCGTGCTGCCCGGCATGGATACCAGCACCCGGCGCAAGAAGAAGATCGACGAGCTGCTGCGGCCCGGGCAGGAGGTGCTCGTCCAGGTCGTCAAGAACCCGATGGGCACCAAGGGCGCCCGGGTGACGATGGAGCTGTCGGTCGCCGGGCGGTTCCTGGTGCTGACGCCCGACGGCGACGGCGCCGGCGTCTCCAAGCGGCTGCCCGACAGCGAGCGCGAGCGGCTTCGCAAACTGGTCAAGACGCTCGAGCTGGACGGCGAGGGCGTCATCGCCCGCACCGCCGCCGAGGGCGCGACCAAGGAGGATCTGGAGCGCGACCTGCGGTTCCTGCGCCGGATCTGGGCGCAGATCGACACCCGCGCCAAGTCCGCCAAGGGGCCGACCATGGTGTTCCGCGAGGCCGACCTCTCGCTCCGCGTGATCCGCGACATCCTGGCGCGCAACGTCGAGGACGTGATCGTCGACTCCGAGCGCCAGTACCGGCGCATCCTCGGGTTCGTACGCACCACGCAGCCGGAGTTCGCCGACCGCATCAAGCTCCACTCAGGCGCCAAGCCGCTGTTCGAGAAGCACGGCGTCGAAGCCGCGATCCGCAGCACGCTCAACCGCCGCGTCGACCTGCCGTCGGGCGGCTACCTGATCTTCGACTACGCCGAGGCGTTCACCGTGATCGACGTCAACACCGGCCGCTACGTCGGCAAGACGGGCCGGCTCGAGGACACGATCACCAAGAACAACATCGAGGCCGCGCGCGAGGTGATGCGCCAGCTGCGGCTGCGCGACATCGGCGGCATCATCGTCATCGACTTCATCGACATGGAGAAGGCCAAGAACCGGGCCGAGGTGCTGGGTGTGCTCCAGGCCGAGCTGGCCAAGGACCGGACCAAGACGTACCTGGTCGAGATCTCGCCGCTGGGCCTGGTGGAGATGACGCGCCAGAACGTCACCGAGGGCGTGCGCGAGGTGCTCACGTCGATCTGCCCCACGTGCGGCGGTGAGGGCCGGGTGCTCTCGCTGGACACGATGGCGGTCGAGGCGGAGCGCAAACTGCGCCGGCTGGCTCGCTCGTCGGCGGCCGAGGCGATGGTCGTGAAGATGAACTCCAAGGTCGCCGACCGCCTGGTCGGCCCCGGCGGGGAGCGGCTGATCGAGCTGGAGCGCGAGGTCGGCCGGCGGTTCGAGCTCGACGTGGACAGCCGCCTGCCGCTGGAGGAGGTCGAGGTCGTCCGCGAGGGCACGCGCGCGGAGATCGACGGCACGCCGCCGGTCAAGGAGGGCGCCGAGGTGCGCCTGCGGATCGGCGAGCCGCACAAGTTCAACCTCTCGGACGGCGTTGCCAGGGTGGACGGCTACCCGGTGGTGATCGCCGGCTCGATCAACTACATCGGGCAGGAGCACCGCGTGCGGATCGAGCGGGCATCGCGGACGACCGCCTACGCCACGCTGCTGGACGCGACGCCGAAGGCGCTCGAGATGCCGCAGGATCCGGCCGAGTTCGAGATCCCGGAGTTCGACCGCGAGGTCGGCGAGCGGCTCGAGCTGGAGGACCGCAGCCGCAACCGCCGCGGCCGCACCAGCCGGGCGAAGAAGCCGGCCGAGGCCGCACCGGCCGAAGGCGACACGCCCGACGTGGTCGAGGCGCCCGTGGAGGCGGCGGCGGACGACGCCGTCGCGGAGGGCGAGGACGGGGCCAAGCCGCGCCGCCGCCGAGGCACACGCGGCGGGCGCGGGCGCAGGCGGACGACCGATGCGGCCGCGACCGTGACCGAGGCGACCGACGAGGCGCCGGCCGAGGCGCCGATCGAGACCGCCGCGACGGCCGACGGCGAGGCCGAGCCGGCCAAGCCCAAGCCGCGCAGGCGCTCGCGGGCCAAGAAGCCGGCCGACGCAGAGGCGGCCGCCGAGCCGGCGGCGGCCGACGCCGCCCCGGACGCTGAGGCGACGCCCAAGCCGAAGCCCAAGCCGCGCCGCCGCACCACGACGACGACCCGGACGCGCACGACCAAGGCGGCCGCCGCGGCCGCGCCCGACGGGGAGGGCGCCGCGGCGCCGTCCGAGCCCGCGCCGCCCGCGCCCGAGCCCGCTGCGCCTGCCGCCGCCGACGGGGCCGGGGTGGCTCCGAGCCCGCCGCGCAAGGCGGGTCTGCTGGGGAGGCTGCTGGGCGAGTAGTCCCGTCGCCCTCTGCTATTCTTGCGGTCGCCCGCGCAAGCGGGCGCTCGTTTGCCGTGGAAAGGTTCGCTCACAGATGTATGCCGTGATCAAGGTCGGTGGGAAGCAGTACAAGGTCGAGCAGGGGCAGACGCTCCTGGTCGATCGCCAAGCCGTGGAGCCGGGCAAGAGCTTCCAGCCCGAGGTGCTGCTGACCGGCGGCGACGCCGTCGTCACCGATCGCGACAAGCTGGCCGGGACGGTCTCGGTCGAGGTGGTCGAGCACCTGCGCGGCACCAAGCTGAAGGTATTCAAGTTCAAGCCCAAGAGCGGCTACAAGCGCACCCGCGGCCACCGCTCCGAGCTGTCACGCATCAAGGTGGCGAGCATCGGCGCGGCCAAGAAGCCCCGGGCTCCTCGCAAGAAGGCCGCCGCGGAGACGGAGGAGGCGACGACGGATGGCGCATAAGAAGGGCCTCGGCTCGTCGAAGAACGGCCGCGACTCCCACGCGCAGCGGCTCGGCGTGAAGGTGTTCGCCGGGCAGGACGTGACCGCCGGCTCGATCATCGTCCGCCAGCGCGGCACCCGGTTCTACCCGGGCGTCGGCGCCAGCCTGGGCAGCGACGACACCCTGTTCGCGACCACGGCCGGGACGGTCGAGTTCACGCGGCGCAACGGCCGCCGGTACGTCAACGTGCGTACCGTCGCCGTCTGAGCGGACGCGTCTCCCGCGGTGTTCTCCGACCGCGCAACGATCAACGTCCAGGGCGGTCGCGGCGGTGACGGCTGCGTCAGCTTCCGGCGCGAGAAGTATGTCCCGCGGGGCGGGCCGAACGGCGGCGACGGCGGCGACGGCGGCACCGTGAGCATCGTCGCGACCGCGCAGCTGCGCGACCTCTCGAAGTTCCGCCACGCCTCGCACTTCCACGCCCAGCGGGGCCGGCACGGCCAGGGGTCAGGCAAGGACGGCCGCCGCGGCGAGGACCTCACGATCGCGGTGCCGATCGGGACGCAGGTCTGGCTGCGGGACGAGCAGCGGCTGCTGGCCGACCTGGCGCACGCCGGCGCGGCGATGGACGTGGCCCGCGGCGGCGAGGGCGGCGGCGGCAACCGGCGCTACGCGACCGCGGCGCACCGCGCCCCGACCATCGCCGAGGTGGGCGAGACCGGGGAGGACCTGCTGGCTGGAGCTGCGGCTGAAGCTGGTCGCCGATGCGGCGCTGCTCGGCTTCCCCAACGCCGGCAAGTCGTCCCTGCTGCGGCGGATCTCGAACGCGCGGCCCAAGGTGGCGGACTACCCGTTCACCACGATCGAGCCGGTGCTGGGGACGGTCGAGGGCCCGGACGGCGCCCAGCTGACGGTCGCCGACGTGCCCGGGCTGCTCGAGGGCGCCAGCAGCGGTGTCGGCCTGGGCGACGCGTTCCTGGCGCACCTGGAGCGCGCGCGGCTGCTGATCCACCTGGTCGAGGCGGACGCCGGCCCCGAGCAGACCCGAAGCGGCCGGGACACGATCGACCGCGAGCTGGCGCTGCACGGCGGCGGGCTGGCCGAGCGGCCCCAGCTGATCGTCCTCTCCAAGGCCGATCTGGTGCCGGCGTCCGAACGCGCCGCGATGTGCGAGGCGATCGGCGCCGACCTGGTCTGCTCGAGCGCGACCGGCGAGGGCATCGAGGAGCTCGTCGCCGAGCTGTTCACCCGCGTGCCGGCAGCGCCCGAGGTGTCGCACGCGCTGACCGAGACCGACGAGCTGGCCGACTTCATGGTCTACCGGCCGCAGCCGCCCGACCGCCGCCGCTTCCGGCTGCTCCGCGACGACGGGACGCTGCGGATCGGCGGCCGGACGGTCGAGGCGCTGGCGGCGGGCCTCGATCCGGAGGATCCGGGCTCGGTGGCGCGGCTCGCGGCCGAGCTCGAGCGGCTGGGCGCCGAGGACGCGCTGCGCCAGGCCGGCGCCCGCCCCGGCGACGACATCCTGGTCGGGATGCACCGGCTCACGTTCGGCCCGCGCGAACGGGAGGCCTCGTGAAGCTCGGAGTGTTCGGCGGCGAGTTCGACCCGCCCCACGTCGGCCACCTGGTGATCGCGCAGGAGGCGCGGTTCCGGCTCGGGCTCGACCGCCTGCTGGTCGTGCCCGCGGCGATCCCGCCGCACCGCGACCCCTCGGCCGTGCCGCCGGAGACGCGGTGGGCGATGACCGCGGCCGCGTTCGCGGGCGAGCCCGCGACGGAGGTCAGCCGGATCGAGCTGGAGCGAGAGGGGCCGAGCTACACGGTGGACACGCTGGAGGCGCTGTCGGAGCCCGGCACCGAGCTGTTCCTGGTGATCGGCGCCGACCAGCTGGCCACCTTCGACCGCTGGCACCGCCCGCAGCGGATCCGCGTGCTGGCGACGCTGGCGGTGGCCGGCAGGCCGCGCGCGATCCCGCCGGCGGGTGCCGACGTGGTGCTGACCAGCCCGCTGCTCGACGTCTCGTCCACCGAGATCCGGCGGCGGATCGCGAAGCGCCATCCGGTGCGCCACCTCATCCCCGATCCCGTGCTCGACGTGATCGAGCGCGAGCGGCTCTACGCGCAGGAGCCGTGATACCCTGAGCGCGAAACCGACGGGAGCCGATCGTCTGAACGACACAACCCAGCTCGCACACCGGATCGCGGCCATCGCCAGCGACAAGCTGGCGGGCGACATCGTCATCCTCGACATGCGAGACGTGGTGAGCTACACCGATTACTTCGTGATCTGCTCGGGGCGGAACCCGCGGCAGACCCAGACGATCGCGGAGGACATCCGCGAGCGGCTGAAGAAGGACGACCGCGTGCTGCCCGCGGGCATCGACGGCCAGGCCACGGGGGACTGGATCCTGCTCGACTTTCTCGACGTCGTCGTCCACGTCTTCACCCCCGAGGCGCGCAACTTCTACCGGCTCGAATCGCTGTGGGGCGAGGTCCCCAGCGAGGCCTACGCTGGATAGGCGGTTCACGCTCGACGAGGCCGAGGCGCTGCTCGACGCCGAGTTGCGGGAGCTGGCCGAGCAGATGGTCGAGCTGGCAACGCGGATGCGGCCGCTACGGACGCGCTGGCAGCGGATCGTGATCGCGATCGGCTCGAACGGCGGCGGCCTGGAGAAGCGCGACGCGGAGGGGCTGCGCGAGCGGCTGGAGGCCCTGTCGGCGGAGGTGGGGTCGATTGTCGAGGAGATCACGTCGCACGGCGTCCAGGTGAAGGATCCCGAGCGGGGGCTGCTCGACTTCCCGTCCCAGGTGGAGGGGCAGGACGCGCTGCTCTGCTGGCACGTGGGCGAGGAGCGGATCGGGTTCTGGCACGGGCCCGAGGACGGGTTCGCGGGGCGGAGGCCGCTGCCGTGAGCGCGGGCGCGCACCTCGCTGCCGCGCTCGCCGCCGAGCACGAGGCGCTGCGCGGAGCGCTGGCGGGCGAAGCGGACGACGCTGCGTTCGCCGCGGCCCGCGACGCGTACCTCGCCTCTCACGCGGAGACCGGCCCGCAGAGCTGGGGCAGGTTGATCGGCGCCCTCAAGATGGCGATCCTGGCCGGGGACGGGGCGCCCGCGATCGCGCGGCAGGCGGTGGAGGAGACCGGCGGCGCGGACGGGAGCGCCGCGGCCGCGTACGCGGCCGCCCTGGCGCAGGTCGTGCTGGGCGGACGGCCCAATGTGGAGGCGATGGTGGCGGCGGGCGGCGCGTTCGAGCGCACCGGCCGCGCGCTCGCCGCGTTGGCCGACGGCGACGGCATGGCGTACGCGACCGCCCTGGGCGCGATCGTCGCGGACTTCGAGGGCCGCGACCAGCACCTTTCGGGCGTCGCCGTGGCGGACACCGCGCTCGTCCTGGAGCGGCTCGCCGAGCCGCGGGGGATGGCCGTCCATCCGGTCAGCAGCGTCGTCCCCCGGGCGTGATCGGCGCAGAACCGGCGAGGCTATACTCAGCCCCGTATGGGGCTATAGCTCAGTTGGGAGAGCGTCGCGCTGGCAGCGCGAAGGTCACCGGTTCGAGCCCGGTTAGCTCCATTCCCGACACGTATCTGATGATCGTCGCCGGCGGCGCTCCGCCGGCCCAAGGAGGAAGACATGACGCTGCAGATCGGTGACACCGCGCCCGACTTCGAGGCGGAGACCACCGAGGGAACGATCCACTTTCACGACTGGATCGGCGACTCGTGGGCGGTGCTGTTCTCGCACCCCCGGAACTTCACGCCCGTATGCACGACGGAGCTCGGCTACATGGCGAAGATCAAGCCGGACTTCGACCGGCGCAACGTGAAGGTGATCGGCCTGTCGGTGGATCCCATCGAGAACCACGCCAAGTGGGCCGAGGACATCGCCGAGACGCAGGGCACGGCGCCCAACTACCCGATCATCGCCGACAGCGACTTCGCCGTCGCCAAGGCGTACGGGATGCTCGCGTCTGACGTCGAGGGCGACCCGACGTCGCGCACGCCCGCCGACAACCAGACGGTGCGCAACGTGTTCGTCGTCGGCCCTGACAAGAAGATCAAGCTGATCCTCGTCTACCCGATGACCACCGGGCGCAACTTCGACGAGGTGCTGCGGGTGATCGACTCGCTCCAGCTGACCGCGGAGCACAAGGTTGCCACCCCGGTCAACTGGAAGCAGGGCGAGGACGTGATCATCGCCGGCTCGGTGTCGGACGAGGCAGCGCGCGAGACCTACCCGGACGGGTGGGAGTCGCCGCGGCCGTACATCCGCATCGTCCCGTCGCCGCGCTGATCGAGCACCGAGGCGGCCCGGCGCCTGCGCGCCGGGCCGCCTCGGCCTGCGTTCGGGGCCGTGGTTGGCTCCTGACGGTTGCGTCACGGCTTCGTCAACTGACCGTGACGGAACTGCGGATCGGTTGTGTTTGGTGTCCGGTACCGTGCCGGACACCGTACCGGGCACCCTCTGGTTTCGGCCTGGTTGACGGGAAACTGCCTGCCCCGACTCCGTCACGTCTTCCACCCTGGAACGTCACGGAGCGCCGGATCGGCTGTGATCGGGGTCTGGCACGGTGCCAGACCCCGCGCCAGACCCCACATGGCCGCCACGGTCGAGCGCCCCGCCGGCCGGTGGCCGGCGGGGCGCACTCATCGGTTCAGCGCCAGATCGCGGGGATCTGGTTCGCCGTGGCAGCGCCGTGCAGGTACTTGTCGAGGCCGAAGGCGTCCTCGAGCATCCGCAGCGTGCTGTAATGGTTGGTCAGGCCGGCGTACTGGCCCGGCTGCACCAGCGGGCTGATCACCGCGTACGGGACGTTGCCGCCGCCGTAGTTGGGATCGCCGTCGTGACCCTCGGCGTCGGCCTCGTCGTACGTAACGATGATGACGCCGTCATCGCCGTACGCCGGCGAGGACTGGATCAGCGGGATCTCCCGCGCCAGGAACGCGTCGAACTGCTTCAGCCGGTTGCCACCCTCGCCGCGCGGCGGGCAGCCGTCGTGGGCGTCCTCGCACTCGTTGGGGACGACCAGGTTGAAGTTCGCGACGTCACCGTTCGCGAGGGCGTTGTCGAACGCGGACGTGTCGTTGGGCGCGGTGCTGCCCATCGGCAGGTCGTTGTTGAGGCACTGGGCCGACTTGTCGGTCTCCGAGAAGACCTTGTTCTTGCCCTCGACCTTGTCGTAGTAGATCGCCGGGTTGTGCTTGACCCGGTACTTGTTCAGCGCGGCGTCGGAGCCGGAGTCCTTCAGGTCGCAGGGACCCTTGGCGGACTCCATCCAGCTCTGCCACGTCAGCCCGGCGCGGCCGAGCTGGCTGAACAGGTTGTCGGTCTTCTGGTGGCACTTCGCCGGCGGATTGTCGTTCTGCTCGCACGGCGTGTACTGGCCGGAGGTCAGCGCCACGTAGTTCGACAGCGAGTCGTGGTTGACACCGAAGTACGTCGTCAGCCAGGCCGACTCGGGCCGGAGCGTTCCGAGCTGGTAGGGCGCCAGCTTGGGCGTCAGCTCGCCGTAGGTCGTGTTCTCGCCGATAATCAGGAACACATGGCCGAAGGACGGCACGCCCTCGGCCGCGGCCGGCCCCCCGGTCGCCCGGTGGGACGGAGCCGCCTGGGCCGTCGCTCCCACCATCACCAACGCGGCCAGGAGCACGGCCGCAAAGACTCGCACGCGCACGATCCACCCCCGTGTTGTTGATAGTCGACTGTAGACCGTACCACTCGCCCGGGTGGCGCGTCGGTTTCGCCCCTGTGAAAGAGTTGTGAAGCGCGACACCAGGGGGTGACGTCCGCGGGCCGTCTGTGTAGTCTTCGCACGCTCCGAGCCTTTATGGGGGGATTCTCGCGACAACTGCGTGCCGGCACGGCCCTCGTGGCCGTTGTCGCGGCGTGCGCCTGCATCGCCGGCACCGCACCGGCCGCGACCTCGACCGCATCCTCCTCGGCGTTCGTCGTCCAGGTGGTCGCGCCCGACGGGTCGACCACCACGCTGGGCGCCGCGAGCGCACCGGGGTCCTCGGGGACGTCGATCACCTCCGACGGGATCTCGGGCCTGGCGCTCACCGTCGGCCCCTCGCAGGACTCGGTGGCGGCGGACTCGGGTGGAGCTCAGGCGCAGGTCGAGGTCGGCCCGCTGTCCGTGTTCGGCGGCGAGCTCACGCTGACGTCGGCCACCGCCCAGACGGCGGTCACGTCGGCCCAGAGCGTCACCGGATCCTCGGACGTGCAGGGCGTGACCGTCCTCGGCGCGCCGGCCGATCCGGGCGCGGGCCCGGTCGCGGTCGCCGACTGGGGCGTGCTCACGGCGGGCGAATCCTTCACGCGCCCGGGGACCGGCGACGCCCCCGACCTGCACGGCCGCTTCGCCCTGCACCTGCACCTCACCCAGGATCACGACGGCATCCCCGCCGGCACCGACGTCTACGCGGGGTACGCGGGTGCGGCCGTCGGCGCGCCGTCCGGCCCGCCCTCGGGCGGCACGAAGCCGCCGCCGACCACCCCGGTGCACACCGGCTCAGGGCACACGACCCACCACCATCAGGGCGGCACCACCACGGGCTGGAAGTTCAACCACGGACAGCACCGGCACCATCGGACGCAGCACCAGCGGCAGCACCCGCTCGGCGGCGTCGTCCACTCGCCCGTCCTGGCCGCGGCCTCCAACACCACCCGCGCCCGCGCCGCCGTCATCCTGGCGGCCGCCGCGCAGGTGGGATGGCCGTACATCTGGGGCGGCGAGAGCCGCAGCGAGGGCGGGTTCGACTGCTCCGGGCTCGTCGACTACGCCTACGGCGCGGCCGGGTTCCCGCTGCCCGGACGCCCCACGGCCGCGGTGCTGTGGGAGCTGGCCCGTCCGATCGCCCGCAAGAACCTCCAGCCCGGCGACCTCGTCTTCATGGGCACCCACACGCCGGAGCCGTACCACGTCGGCATGTACGTCGGCGCCGGGGTGGTCGTCGTCGCCTCCCATCACGGGGCCCCGGTCGCGTTCCAGCGGCTCGCCGACGCTCCCTGGGACGGCTACGGGACGCTGTGGCAGGACAGCCGCTCGGGCAGCCGGCTCGTGTACAGCGCCGCCGGCGCCCGCCGCGCGTACGAGCTGGCGTCGCGGATGGCCGGCTCCGCGCTGGCGCGCGAGCGCGAGGCCGACCGGCGCGCGGCCCTCCGGGCCGACCACGGCGGGTCGGCGATCGCGCCGGGTCCCTTCGTCGCCGCCGGCCGCCCGGCCGTCGCGGCGGACTCGGGCCGGGTCGCAGCGCCCCGCGTCGCGCACTCGGTGCGGAAGCCGCAGCCGCCGCGCCGCCCGATGGCAGACCGCCGCGCCCAGACCCCCTGGGTCGACCGGCGGACTCAGCCGCTCGACGACTGACCGGCCGCGGCAGCCGCCGCCCGCCGGTCCTCGCGCACCAGCGCCGCCGCCGCGATCAGCATCGCCGCGGTCAGCACCGTCGTCTCGGCGATCAGCGCGATCGCGCCGGCCGCACGCTGGTCGGTCATCGTGCTCCAACCCCAGAGCTTGGGGGTCTCGCGGTAGAAGTCGTACAGCGGGTGCCCGACCAGGGCGATGCCGAAGTCGAGCGGCATCATCGCCACCATCGCGATGAACAGGTACAGCACCCGTCCCCGGGCGGACAGCGCGCCGGGCACGATGTCCGGCCACCAGAACAGCAGCCCGGTGACGATGAAGAGCAGGTGCTCGACGCCCAGTGCGGCCCGGTGGCGCAGGGCGTAGTCGTACACGACCGGCAGGTGGACGGCATACCACGTGACCAGCCACAGCGGCAGCGCGACCTCGGGCCGCGTCAAGCGGCGCACGAGCCGCCGGCCGCGCAGGGTGGCGACCATCGGCGCGCTCAGCCCGAGCAGGAGCAGGGGCGGCGCCCAGTCTGCGATGATCACGTTCTGGAGCAGGTGGAAGCTGAGCATCGAGGTGAGGGCGAGATGCTCGATCGGCGAGAGCAGCGCCAGTGCGAGCAGCGCCAGCCCCGCGGCGAACGCCCAGCGGCGGATCGCAGGCACCGTCCGGCCGGTGCGGTCGAGGTGGCGGACGACCAGGACGTAGTCGAGCGCGAACACGGCGATCGCGAGCGCCCACTCCCAGTCCGGCGACAGGCGCCAGGGATCGACCATCAGCCGGGAGCCGCCGTTGCGTTCGGGAGGTGCACAGACCGAGCGTACCGCCGCCGGCCGGTCTGCCTCGTGAGCTCCGCCCCGGATCCGGCGTCCTTCACCTTCGAGCCGCTGTTCGTGGTGCTGGCCGCCGGGGCGGCGGTCGCCTACGTCCGGGCGGCGCGCGTCCACCATCCCGGGCCGCTGCGGATCGCCTCGTTCACGGCCGGCATCGTGCTGATCGCGGGCTCGGTCAACTCGCCGCTGGAGACGCTGGCGGTGCACTACCTGCTGCTCGCCCACCTGGTGCAGAACGCGCTGCTGGCGGACGTCGCGCCGCCGCTGCTCATGCTCGGCCTGAACGGGGCGATGTGGGAGGCGCTCGACCGTGCCGTCCCGCTGGTGCCGCGCGCCTGCACGAACCTCGTGCCCGCGCTCGCCTTCTGGCTGGCCGCCTGGTACGGCGTGCACTTCGCGCCGGTGTACGAGTACGCCGTCCAGCACCCGATCGCGCTCAACGTCGAGCACCTGGTGCTGCTCGCCGCCGGCCTCTGGTTCTGGGCGCCGGTGGTGCGCTCGCGGTGGTGGTCGCGCTCGCCGGCCGTGCTGGTGCCCTACCTGCTGGTCGCGTTCGTGGGTGCGTCCTTCCTCGGACTCGCGTTCACGTTCGTCCCCCATCCGTTCTACAGCTACTACGCGCACACCCCGCGGCTGGCGGGCATGTCGCCGGCCGAGGATCAGAACCTGGGCGGGATCGCGATGAACTCGGAGCAGTCGGTGATCTTCCTGATCGCGATCGGCTACGTGCTGATCACGCTGGCCAACCGCGAGCACGCCGGCGCCGAGCGCCGCGAGCTTCCCGGCTGATCCACAGCATCCTCACAGGAGACTTCAAGACAACCCACACGTACTTTCGTCACCGTCTGGGTATGAGTACCGGCATGCCGACGTCCATCCTCCTCACCGGGCTGAGCGACGACGCCGTGACGCGGATCCGCTACTGGTCGGAGCTGAACGGCATGACGGCGGGCCAGTACGTCGAGCATCTGGTCGAGCTGTACGAGCGGCTGCGCGAGGCCGGCATGTCCCGCGAGGACGCCGCACGCCGGCTCGACGCCGCCGAGCTGCTCGGCGCCGCCTCGCTCACCTGAGCCGTCCTACGCGGTGCGGCGCGCGCGGATGTCCCGTACCGGGGCCGTCTCGAAGGCGACGGACGCGGCCCGCAGGCAGCGGGGCAGCTCGCCGTAGAGGTCGTCGATCGAGATGCCGAACGCGGCGGCGGCGCGGCCGGCGGTGCGCAGCGTCGGCTCGGAGCGGCCGTTCAGGATGTTGGTCAGCCCGGTGGGGGAGATCCCCATCTGCTCGGCGAGCTCGGTGCGGCGCAGGTCGTGCATGCCGATCAGGTGGCGCAGATTCGCACCCGCGGGGCTCCGGTGGTTATGGCCCTCGCGGCCGTTGCGCTGCTCCATGTCCGGAGCCCAGCCTATCGACAATGTCCAGTTTGTCAACCGAACAACTGGTGTAAAGACCCAAAGTCGGGTGTTTCCAGGGACTTCGTGAACGCGGCTTAACGGATACGTCCCTCCACATGACCTCCGCTGGCACCCGCGACGCCCCCGCTTGGTGAGAGCAGAGGGTGCGGTTTCGGCTGCGGCAACACTCTCGGGGGCCGGTGCGTCGGTTGTCGGTTGACGCGGGGGAGGGGTGCTCGTACACAATCTCCATTGCTTCAATGGGAAAAGGGGGGAATGCTGAGGCACAAGGCAGCATCACGGCGTGCCCCCCGTGAGATCACCGAGAACACCGAAAGGGGCTCGTACCACATGGAAACCACCAACAGATCACGGTCCAAGGCCGTCCGCCGCCTCGCGGTCGCCGGCCTCGCCGTGGTCGCACTCGCCGTCGCGGCGACCGGTGCCGTGTCGACCGCGCATGCGGCGACCAAGGTCGTGCCGACGGCGATCCTGGGCAGCGGCTCGGACGTTTCGTTCCACGTCACGAGTGCGCTCGACCAGCTGTACAACGAGAGCCCGGGATGCAACGTCACGGTCTCGACCGGCACGCAGCCGCTCGACTTCCACTGCATCCCGGCGACCGGCGACATCACCACCGAGAACTACACGCACGATCGCGTCAGCGAGGCGTTCCCGATCGGTGGCGGTGCCGGCGTCAAGCAGCTCTGCGCGCAGAACACCGCGGGCGTGGCGAAGATCAACTACGTCCGCCAGACCTCGGCTCCGGATGCGACCGTCTGCACCGGCCTCAACTACCTCGCCTACGCGCGTGACGGCATCACGTGGGAGACCTTCCCGAACGTGGCCGGCTCCGCCACCAGCGCGGTGCACAACCTGACGACGGCGCAGCTCCAGGGCATCTTCGTCAACTGCACGATCACCAACTGGAACCAGGTCGGCGGCGCCAACAGCCCGATCCAGATCTACACGATCCTGGGCATCTACGGCACCCGCAAGGCCTTCGACGGCTTCCTCGGCGGAAGCAGCTCCAGCTGCCCCGGCGTCAAGCTGATCGACCAGACCGCCAACAACGAGATCGCCGCGGCGGATCTCAAGAACGCGATCGTCCCCGTCTCCGTCGGCTCCTGGACGGAGCGGTACGGCGCCGGCGGCAACCCCGACGGCAGCGTGATCAACTCGATCGACGGCGTGACGCCCACCGAGGCCCACATCGCCGACGGCTCGTTCACGTTCTCGCGGTTCCTCTACAACGTCTTCTGCGGCGCCGCCACCTGCGGCACCGCCAAGAAGGCGGCCAAGCCGGTCACGCAGTACATCGGCGCGAACGGCTGGATCTGCAAGGTGGCCCACGCCGACGACCCGACCACGGGCGTCGACTACCACACCGAGATCGCCAACACGATCCGCCAGTACGGGTTCGCCCCGCTGCCGAGCGGACCGCAGGGCGGCGGCTCGACCTTCACCAACTACTGCCGGTTCGCAAAGTCCTGACCGGTAGCTGATCGAGAGCCAAGAGCCCGATGAGTGCAGCAACAGACATCGTCACGGCCGACGTGCCGCGCCAGATCCGCTCGCAGCGGACACGCACCGATCGCGTGTACCGCCTGACGGCGAGCGGCGCGGGGCTGGTGACGCTGGTGGTGCTGTTCCTCATCGGGCTCTTCCTCTTCCTGCGCGCCCTTCCCACCTTCCGTGAGAACGGCCTCTCCTTCTTCACGAGCACGGGCTGGAACCCGGCCGTCCCCGGCCAGACCGGCGTCGCCGCCCTGCTCTACGGCACGCTGGTGATCGCCACGATCGCGCTCGTCCTGGCGGTGCCCGTCTCGCTGCTCACCGCCCTCTGTCTGACCGAGTACGTCTCGCCCCGCATGCGCGGCCCGCTGGTGACAGTGCTCGACCTGCTGGCCGCCGTGCCCAGCCTGATCTACGGCATCTGGGGCTTCTTCTTCCTCCAGCCGCACCTGCTCGGCGTGGCCGGCTGGCTGTCCGCCAACCTGGGCATGGTGCCGCTGTTCTCGACCTCCAAGGGCGGGAACCTGGCGGCGTCGCCGTTCATCGTGGGCGTGCTCGTGGCGCTGATGCTGACCCCCACCGCCACTGCCGTCATGCGCGAGGTGTTCTCCCAGACGCCGCCGGGGGAGAAGGAGGCCGCGCTGGCGCTGGGCGGCAGCCGCTGGCGGATGATCCGCACGGTCGTCATTCCGTTCGGCCGCGGCGGCATCATCGGCGGCTCGATGCTCGCGCTGGGCCGGGCGATGGGCGAGTCGATCTCGATCGCGATCGTGCTCAGCGCGTCCTTCAACATCTCCGTCCACGTCCTCGAGACCGGCGGCAACACGATCGGAGCGCACATCGCAAACCGCTTCGGCGACGCCGACCACGCGCACGGCCTGCCCGCCCTGATGGGCGCCGGCCTCGTGCTCTACGTCGTCACCCTGCTGGTCAACGTGGCGGCGTCCCTGATCGTCCGCCGGTCGCGCTCCGGCGCCGGAGTCGAGATCTGATGGCCACGCTCGCCGGGCACGCGCCCATCGCCACGCCCGCGCAGGTGGATGACCGGCCGGTCCGCCCGGCCGCTTTCAACACGCGCGACGCGGGCGTGCTGGCCGGGGCCGCCGCGTCCTCGTTCGCGCTGATCTGGCTGATCTTCCAGGTCGCGCCGTTCTCGGCGCCCGCCGAGTTCGCCGTCTGCTGGTACCTCGCCTTCATCGGCTGCTACTGGATCGTCGTCCGCGAGTTGGACGGCCCGGTGCTGGCCGGCGACCGGACGATGACCGTGATCGTCGCGTCGGCGGCGCTGGCCATGGTCGTGCCGCTGGTGCTGATCCTGGGCTACGTCTTCAGCAAGGGCGTGCACGCCCTCACGTTCCACTTCTTCACCGAGACGCAGCAGTTCACCGGACCGCTCTCGGCGGCCACGTCGGGCGGGGCCGCCCAGGCGATCGTGGGGACGCTTGAGCAGGTGGCCCTGGCCGTGGCCATGTCGCTGCCGCTGGGCTTCGCCTGCGCCATCTTCCTGAACGAGATCGGCGGGCCGCTGCGCCGCCCCGTGCGGATCTTCGTCGACGCGATGAGCGGCGTTCCCACCATCCTCGCCGGCCTGTTCGTCTACGCGGTCTGGGTCAGCGAGTTCGGCTGGTCGGGCTTCGCGGCGTCGCTGGCGATCTCGATCTCGATGCTGCCGATCATCACCCGCACCTCCGAGGAGGTGCTGCGGCTGGTGCCCGACGGGCTGCGCGAGGCATCGCTGGCGCTGGGCGCGACCGAGTGGAAGACGACCTGGAGCGTGGTGCTCCCGACCGCCCGCAGCGGCCTGATCACCTCCGTCATCCTCGGCATCGCCCGGGCCATCGGCGAGACCGCGCCCCTGATCGCCACCGCGTTCGGCTCGTCGCTGATGAACGCCAACCCGTTCAGCGGCGCCCAGTCGGCGATGCCGCTCTTCATCTACAAGCAGATCACCGAGAGCTCCTCGGCCAACGTCCAGGCGCGCGCCTGGACGGGCTGCCTGGTGCTGATGGTGATGGTGCTGACCCTGTTCACCATGGCCCGCCTGATCGGGCACTTCGCGAGGAGAGCCCGATGAGCACATCCGCACAGACCCTCGAGATGCCGCATGTGTCGCCGAACGGCGCCGTGGCCGGCGGCCTGATGGCCCGCGACGTCAGCGCCTGGTTCGGGTCGCACAAGGTGCTCGAGCGGGTGTCGGTGCCGATGCGTGCCAACCGGGTGACGGCGCTGATCGGCCCCTCCGGCTGCGGCAAGTCCACCTTCCTGCGGATCCTGAACCGCATGCACGAGCTGGTGCCGGGGTCGGCGCTGTCCGGCGCCGTCTACCTCGACGGCGACGACATCTACGACCCCATGCGCCGTCCGATCGAGGTGCGCAAGCGGATCGGCATGGTGTTCCAGAAGCCGAACCCGTTCCCGGCGATGAGCATCTACCAGAACGTCGTCTCCGGACTCAACCTGTCCGGCAAGCGCGTGCGCCGGGCCGACGACCTGGTCGAGGAGTGCCTGGTCAAGGCCGGTCTCTGGGACGAAGTCAAGAACCGCCTGGGCAACGCCGGCGGCGCGCTCTCCGGTGGCCAGCAGCAGCGGCTCTGCATCGCCCGCGCGCTGGCCGTGAGACCCGAGGTGCTGCTGATGGACGAGCCCTGCTCCGCGCTCGACCCGACCTCGACGCGGCGGATCGAGGAGACCGTGCTCGACCTCGCCTCGGAGGTGACGATCGTGATCGTCACGCACAACATGCAGCAGGCCCAGCGCGTCTCGTCGTCCTGCGCCTTCTTCCTGGCAGCCGAGAACGAGCCGGGCAGGATCGTCGAGGCGGGCGAGACCACCCAGATCTTCGAGCGGCCCAACGATCCGCGCACCGCCGACTACGTCCACGGACGGTTCGGCTGATGGCGCGACGGAAGGGCCGCATGTGCCGCGTGCTGTTCGCGGCCGCGACCGCCGTCGTGCTGGTGATGCTGCCGGCGGCGGCCGCGAAGGCTTCCGGGCCGACCGTCACCGGCGCGGGCTCGACGTGGGTGCAGATCGCGCTCGACCAGTGGCGTGCCGACGCCGCCCGGCAGGGGCTGAACATCAACTACCAGGGCGTCGGTTCGACCGCCGGCCGGCAGTTCTACGTGATCGGCCAGGTGGACTTCGCCGCGTCCGAGATCCCGTTCCTGCCCGACGAGGTGCGGCAGCTGCACTCGGTGCACCGCTCCTACCAGTACCTGCCGGACGTCGCCGGCGGCACGGCAATCATGTACAACCTCAAGGACGCCAGCGGCCACCAGGTGACGAACCTCCAGCTGTCGGCCGCGACGCTCGCGAAGATCTTCACCGGCAAGGTCACGAGCTGGAACGATCCCGCGATCAAGGCGGACAACCCGCACCTGGTGATCCCCGCCGGGACGCGGTTCACGCCCGTCATCCGCTCCGACGGCTCGGGCACCTCGGCCAAGCTGGCCGACTACCTGGCCCATCTGGCGCCCTCCACGTGGGGCCCGTTCGCCCGCCAGTACCACGTCACCCTGCCGGTGCAGTTCTGGCCCAACATCCCGCACTCGGTCGCCGTGCGCGGCTCCGACGGCATGGCCAACTACATCTCCAACCCGTCCGTCGGGCTGGGCAGCATCGGCTACGTCGAGGCGGGCTACGTGTACGAGCACTCGCTGACGCCGGCGTTCATCCGCAACGCCAGCGGCCACTATGCGGCGCCGACGTCCACCAACGTCGCGGTCGCGCTCACCCACGCCACGCTGAACCCCGACCTGACGCAGAACCTGGGCGGCGTCTACGCCGCGCCCGAGGCGAACGCCTATCCGCTGGCCAGCTACAGCTACCTGATCACGCCCACCAGCGGCCTCGACCCGGCCAAGGGCGCGGTGCTGGGCAAGTGGATCATCTACATCGCCTGCGCAGGCCAGCAGGAGGCGGCGCCGCTCGGCTACTCGCCGCTCTCGCCCAACCTGGTGCGCGACGTGTTCGACGCCGTGCGCCGGATCCCGGGCGCGCCCAACCCGCCACCGCTGACGCCGCAGGCCTGCCCGAACCCGACCATCACCGGCCAGGGCACCGGCGGCTCGCCGCAGCAGGGCCCGACCACCAACCCGCAGGGCGGGGGCGGCACGACGGCGACCGGAACAACGAACACGACGGGGACGACGCACACGAAGACGCAGGGCGGCAAGCACGTGGCGGCGGCGAACCCGGGCTCGCTGACCGACCCGGCCGCGCTCGGCGTGACCGTGACGCCGATGTCCGCCACCGCGCGCCAGGCCTCGTTCGACGCCGCGCTGCACGAGATGGCATCCCTCAGCCCGACGTCGGCGAGCCCGCAACTGCTTGCGGCGCTGCTGCTGGTGGCGCTGGTGGCGGCGCCGCTGGTCGTCGGCCGCGTCCGCCGCCCGGCCCGCATCCGCGTGCCGCGGAGGACCGGCCGGTGAGGCTGCGGATCCTCGTTCTCGCGGCCCTCGGCGCCGCCCTGCTGGCCGTGGGCTCCCCGGCCGCGCCGGCAGGTGCCGCCGGCGCCACGGTCACGGTCGCCCCTGCGACGGGCCTCGGCAACGGCCAGTTCGTGAAGGTCTCCTGGTCGGGCGTGACGCCGCTCCAAGTCGTGTTCTTCCGGCAGTGCACGCTGCACCCGACCAGCGTGCTGCGTGACTGTACCTCGATCTACACCGACGTCGGCTTCACCGACGGCACCGGCTCGGGGCTGCTTTACGAGCACGTCACCGTCGGCGACGTCAAGGCCTCGGGCCCTGGCACCTTCCGCTGCGACATCAACCACCCCTGCTCGTTCGGCCTGTTCACCGACGCCTCGCTTGCCAGCGGCGTCTTCACGAGCCTGGCGTTCGCGCCGACCCCGGACGGCTGCCCGAGGCCCTCGGGTGCGGCCATCTCGGGCGGCGGCGCCGACGAGTCGAACCTCGCCATCTACCAGTGGGAGCTGAACACCTGCAAGGCGCCGTCCCTGCTCGGCGTCAACTACATCCCTGCCAACTCACTGGACGGCATGGCGAACTTCGTCAGTGGCCTCAACGACTTCGCGGTGACCAGCCTGCCGTTCAGCTCCGACCAGGTCGCCCAGCTCAAGCACGCCGGCCGCACCTTCACGTACGCGCCGCTGACGACGTCCGGCCTGGTGCTCGCCTACAAGGTGTTCGACCAGGACGCCGCGCACTCCGAGCCGGGGGCGCAGGTCACCGACCTCAAGCTGACGCCCGAGCTGGTCACGCGCATCTTCACCGGCCAGCTGACGAACTGGCACGTCGATTCCGAGATCAACGCGCTGAACCCGGGCCACGTCTTCCCGCCCGCGGTGCGCCCGCTGGTTCGCGGCGACCACTCGGCGGCGAACCTGCTCTTCACCTCGTGGCTGACGGCTGACGGCGGATCGGCGCTGCCGTCCGACTGGCCCGGGGCCTCGGCGGACTACCCGCTCAAGTACCTGGTGCAGGACTCGGGCATCGTCGGCGGCGACAAGCTGGCCGACGCCATCGCCGACCCCAAGACCCAGAACCTCAACACCGACTACTTCAGCGTCGGCTACATGGGCTTCATCGACGCCAGCCAGGCCGCCTACTTCGGCCTGCCCGTCGCCAAGATCGAGAACGCGGCGGGCCAGTTCGTCGACGCCACGCCGACGACGATCGACGCCGCGCTCTCGCACGCAACCACCAACCCGGACGGCGTCACGGTCAGCCCGAACTTCGCCGACACCGACCCGAACGACTACCCGATGCCGATCGTGGACTACGCGACGGTGCCGACCAACAAGGTCTACAGCGGCCGTGGCATCACCATGCGCTCCTTCTTCACCTACGTCGCCGGCGCCGGACAGACGGCGCTGCCCGCGGGCTACGCGCCGCTGACCGATGCGATGAAGACGGCGCTGACGGCCGCCGCTGCCACGATCCCGCAGACGACGGCTCCGCCCCCGGGCGGCGGCGGCACCTATCCGGGCGGCGGGAACTACCCGGGGACGACGCCGGGCATCACGTCGCCCCCGACGACGCCGACCACGACGCCCAGCGGGCTCGGCACGCCGCCGCCGCCCGGTGGGGGACCCGGCGGAGTCAGCGGCCCGACGCCGACGTGTGAGGACGGCACGGAGCAGGCGCCCCACGGTGCGCCCAGGGCGACCGGGAAGGGCGGCGCCCACGTCGCTGCGCCGACCGTCGCACTCCAGCCCTGCGAGACGGCGCCGGTCGATCTGCCCGCCGCGACGCTCGCATCCGCCTCCTCGCGCCTGCTGCTCCCCGGTATCGCCGGGCTCGCCGTCCTTGGCATCCTCGGCGGCCTCGCCCTGCTCGCGGGCGGCACCGGCAAGGCCGCCGCAGCCCTGACCCTCCTTCCCCGGTGGCGCCCATGAGCATCGGTCCCCTGATCCCCGAGCAGTTCGACCTGTCCGATCCCGACGAGGCGTTCCGCCAGATCGTCGCCGGCGTGGACGTCCTCGAAGGCCGGCTGGCCGAGACCGCGTCCACCCCGACCGAGGACGATCTGCTGATGACCAGCCTGGCGTTCTCGCTGGAGCGGCTGGCGCGGGAGACGTCGCGTTCGGTGGCCGACCCGGCGCAGCGCGAACAGCTGGCCGAGGCCGCCGCCCGGATCCGCGCAATCATCGCCGAGCTGTCCCAGCGCGAGCGCGTCCGGGTCCCGGAGCCCGATACCGTCGCCGCTCCCGTGGCCGAGCCGGCCGCCGCCGAGCCTCCGGTGGCCGTCGCCGCGCCCTCGACTCGGTGGGACGCGGCCCGCGTCGCCCGGTGGCTGGGCGCGACCATGCTCGCCATTGGCATCGTCCTGGCCCTGTTCATCGCCTACGAATTCCTCTTCACCGGCCTCTCCGAGAGCCGCAGCCAGCGCGCCCAGCTGGCGCAGTTCGACCAGCGGCTGCGCACCGGCACGTTCGACGACCCCTCCGCCGCCGTGCCGTCCGGCCCGGTTGCGCTGCTCGAGATTCCGGCGCTGGGGACGCGCCAGATCGTCAGCGAGGGCAGCTCGCCGTCCGACCTGCGCCACGGCCCGGGGCATCTTCCGGGGACGCCGCTGCCGGGCGAGTTCGGCAACGCCGTCGTGCTCGGCCACAACCACCTCTACGGCGGCCCGTTCGGCGGCCTCCACTCGCTGGTGCCGGGCGATCAGATCATCGCCGTCACCGGCCAGGGGCGCTTCCTCTACCTGGTCACCGACGTGCAGACCGTGTCGGGCGGCCAGCGCGACGTGGTCGGCGCTTCCGCCGACAGCCGGCTGACCCTCGTCACGTCCTCATCGGTGGGGTCGTCGGCGCGGCTGGCCGTGACGGCGCAGCTGGACGGAGACCCGGTCGCCATCCCGAAGCGGCCGCAGGCGACCGCCGGCCGCGACGAGCTGGGCACGACCGGCGACATCCTCGGCCTGCCGCTGGCCGTGATCTGGGGCGCCGTCCTTGCGGGCACGCTGTTCGCCGCGACGCGTCTCTACCGGCGGTGGCCGCGGACGGCCGCCTACGTGATCACGACGCCGGTCATCCTGATGGCCCTGTGGCTACTGTTCCGCAGCCTCGACCTGCTGCTGCCGGGGACGCTGTAGATGCGGCGGCCGCTGATCCTCGCACCGCTCGTCGTGACGCTCGCGCTGGCCGCGAGCGGCTGCGGCGGTGGCTCCTCCGGGCCGGCGTCCTCCGCCGCGCCGCGGCCCTCGTCGCCCGCCGCGCCCGCCGCGTCGTCGGGCAGGCTCGACGCGAACTTCGACTTCGGCCAGACGGTGACGATCACGCGCAGCGGGTTCCAGCCGGCCTGGCTGGTCTCGCTGATCGGGCAGCCCGTGACCTGGACGAACGACAGCGGCGCTGCCCAGTCCGTCGTGTTCGACCACCTGCCCGTGCAGTCGAAGGTGATCCCGCCCGGCGGCACCTACGTCTACGTCCCGCAGTCGATGGCGAGCATCACCTACCACTCGGGCGTGCATCCGGGGCTGCGCGGCAAGCTCCAGGCCACGCCGGGGGCGTCGTCCGGGCAGTGACGGCAGCGGCGCGGCCGGTGGTCGCGCTCGTGCTGGTGCTGATAGCGATCGGCGTCGCGGCCATGCCGGCTGCGGCGTCCACTCAGACAACGGCGGCGGACGAGGGCGCGCACCTGAGTGCGGTGGAGGCCGACCTCGGGTCTGTGGCGGCAGACCTGCGCGGCGCGCGCGCCCGACTGCTGGCGACGGCGGATACCCTCACCAGGCGCGAGGAGCGCACGGCGAGGGCGGCCATGGCTCTGGGGTGGGCATCGGCGCACACCGCGGCGCCGGGCCCGGCGGCCGACACGCTGCGGCGCGCCCACATCGCCCATCTGCGCGACGCCTACGAGGCCGCCGCCCGGTCGCTGCGGCTGGCGCAGCGGGATGCCAGCGCGGGCGGATCGCTCCCCGCGGTCGCCCGGCTGGAGCGGCGTCGCGACAGCCTGCGGGCGGAGCGGCGGCGGACGCAGGCCGTGCTGGACGCGCTGGCGCAGGCGCCCCCGCCGGCCGGAGGCGTCGGGATCAGCCGCGGCGACTGGGCGGCCGGCTTCCTCCAACAGATCGGGGCGCCCGTCTGCAGCAACAACCTCGTCTCGCTGGTCGCCTGGCAGACCGCCGAGAGCACGACGGCGCGCTGGAACCCACTGGCGACGACCCAGCCCGCGGCCGGCGCGGCCGACTACAACGCCGTCGGGGTCAAGAGCTACGCGTCCCGGGACGACGGGATGGCGGCGACCGAGCAGACCCTGCGCTGGGGCTACGACACGCAGGGCTACGGGTGGATCCTCTACCGGCTGTGGACCTGCGCCGACCCGGCCGTGACCGCGACGGCGATCAACCGGTCGAACTGGTGCCGCGGCTGCGCGGGGGGCGCGTACGTGACCGGGCTGCTGCCGGCCGTGGAGACGGCCTACGCCGAGTACGCCGCGCTGTAGCCCTGTGCCGGAACTGCGCCAGATCTGCAACGGGGAGATGATCGGCGTCAGACGTTGTCTCGTCCTGGGACAACGATCCGGGGCGTGATCTTCGTGCCGAACGTGCGCCATGTTCGTCACGGAGGAACGACACCGCTCTGACCCCGTATCGTCTGGTGGCAACGCGCGGGTATGCGAATCGCGGCTGCCCGTGCGCCATCCCCTGCGATCGCCCCGCCGTGACCTTCGTGCCGGAAGGGTGCCGAAGGGGTCGCATGTGGGCGACCCCGCTCTGACCCCGTTTCGCCCGGTGGCAACGCCTGAGCGGGTGGCTCAGGCTTCCGCCTCGGCGGCCTCGACCATCCGGTCGAGCTCCGAGAAGGCGCGATCCCAGACGCCGGGATCGGTGATGTCGACGCCGCAGCGGCGCAGCAGCGTCGCCGGGTCGGCCGATCCGCCAGCCGCCAGCAGCTCGAGGTAGTCGCCGACGAACGCGTCGCCGTCGCTGCGGTAGCGGGCGTACAGCACCAGCGCGACCAACTTCGCGAACACGTACGCGTAGGTGTAGAAGCGCGTCCCGATGAAGTGGGGGATGTAGCTCCAGCCGAACCGGTAGCCCTCGGTCATCGCCAGTGCGTCGCCGTAGTAGCGCGCGTTCTCCTCGACCCAGATCGTCGCCAGCCGGTCCGGCGTCAGCGCCGTCGGCTGCGCCCGCATTGCGTACGCCCGCTGCTCGTAGCGCACCATCACCGTCTGCCGGAACACCGAGGCGAACGCACCCTCGGCCCGCTCGGCGACCAGCACGCGGCGCGTCTCGGCGTCGGCCTCGTCCGCCAGCAGGTGGTCGAACGTGACGAACTCGGCGAACGTGGACGGCACTTCGGCCAGCGCCAGCCCGGTGTGCGCCGAGTGCGGCGTCTGCACCGCGTGGGCGAGGGCGAAGTGCATGCCGTGACCGAGCTCGTGTGCCAGCGTGACAACGTCGCCCATGTTGTCCGTGAAGTTCATCATCACGTACGGGTCGGCGTCACCCGAGACCGGGGAGCAGAAGGCGCCGCCGCGCTTGCCGGCGCGCGGCTCCGCGTCGATCCGGTGGTCGCGGAACAGCTCCTCGGCGACCGTCGCCGCCCGCCCGGAGAACCCGGCGAACGCGGTGCCGACGATCGCGCACGCCTCGTCGTAATCCACCGACCGCGCCTCGCCGACGGGGGCGTACTGGTCGTGCAGCTCGAGCTGGGGGAGGCCGAGCAGGGAGGCCTTCGCGCGGAACCAGCGCTGGGCGATGCCGTAGTTGCGCTCGACGGCGGCCAGCATCGCCTCGACGACGTCCGGCTCCAGCTCGTTGCGCAGGTGGGTCAGCACCATCGGCCCGTCGTAGCCGCGCAGCCGGTCGAGCACCAGCCGGTCGCCGACCAGCGAGTCGTAGCAGTGTGCGAGCACCGGGGTCTGCGGCTCCAGCGTCTCGTAGAGCGTCTCCAGCGCGCGCCGGCGGACGTCGCGGCGGGGATCGTGCACGTAGGAGAGCAGCCGGTCGATGGTGTGCGGCTCGGGGCCGTCGCCGGCGTCGAACGGCACCTCGATGGTGGAGGTGGTCTGGCCGAACAGGGTCTGCCAGGCGCCCGAGGCGGCCGGGTCGCGCTCGGCCAGGACGCGCTCCTCCGGCTCGGACAGCGTGTGCGGCTTGAAGCGGCGCTGCGCCTCCAGGTGGTGGCGGTCGCGTTCGACCTCGGGCGCGGCGGCCAGCTCGGCCGCGCGGTCGTCGTCCAGCTCGAGCCACTCCAGCTCGAAGAAGCGCAGCAGGTTCATCGCCTCGACCACGCCCTGCTCGACCGAGGCCGACAGGTCGCGGTTCTCGTCGCTGGTCACGTCCACCGCGCGGCGCAGCGACGCGTAGGAGTGCACGCGCGAGAGCAGGTTGTCGATCGCGCCCAGCTCCTCCAGCGCGGCGGCCAGCACGGCGGGGGTGATCTCGGCCATCGTGCCCCGGTGATCGCGCTCGAACGCCCGCGACCGCTCCAGACCGTCCGCCAGAGCGGCGCGCGCCTCGTCGGCCGACCCGAACAGCGGCGACAGGTCCCACCGCACTCCCTCTGCCTGCGTCAAGGTGCTCATGGCCGGAGTATCGCAAAGGCCGCAACCGGCGGTGGAGGACGCTTGACTCCGCCGCCGGCGGTGCGGTACAACCTGCCGCCGATGGCGCTCCTCACCACCACCTACCAGTGGCTGCTCACCGTCCACATCCTGGCGGCGATCGTCTGGGTGGGCGGGGCGTTCACCGTGCAGATGATGGCGATCCGGGTCGCGCGTGACCCCGATCCGGCGCGGCTGGCCGGCTTCTCCCGGGACGTCGAGATGATCGGCATGCGCGTGTTCCTGCCGTCCTCGCTGGTGCTGCTCGTGTTCGGCTTCTGGCTCGTCCACGAGGGCAACTGGAGCCTCTCCGAGGGCTGGCTGACGTTCGGCCTGATCGTGATCGCGATCTCGATCGTCACCGGCGCCGCGTTCCTCGGACCCGAGTCCGGACGGATCGCGAAGGTGATCGACGCCGACGGCCCGGCCAGCCCGGAGGCGCGGCGGCGGATCGACCGCATCTTCCTGGTCTCGCGCATCGAGCTGGTGCTGCTCCTGCTGGTGGTGGTGGCGATGGCCGCCAAGCCGGGCGCCTAGCCCCGAGACCAAGCCGAGCGACCTCGTACAATCCCCGGCATGGACCGGTACGACCCCGCGGCCGTGGAGGCCCGCTGGCAGGCCGTCTGGGAGGCCGAGCGGATCCACGAGACACCCAACCCCGAGCCCGGGGAGGACGTCTCGCGGCTGATGTACGTGCTGGAGATGCTGCCCTACCCGTCGGGCGAGCTGCACATGGGCCACGTCAAGAACTACACGATGGGCGACGTCGTCACGCTCCACCGGCGCCGCCGCGGCTGGCGCGTGATGCACCCGATGGGATACGACGCGTTCGGCCTGCCGGCCGAGAACGCGGCGATCAAGAGCGGCACGCACCCGGCTGTCTCCACGGCTGAGAACATCGTCGCGATCCGCTCGCAGATGAAGCGGATGGGCTGGTCGATCGACTGGGCACGGGAGCTGTCGACCGCCGATCCTGCCTACTACCGCTGGACGCAGTGGATCTTCCTGCGGCTGTTCGAGGCGGGCCTTGCCTACCGGCGCAACGCCCCGGTCAAGTGGTGCCCAGTCGACCAGACGGTGCTGGCGAACGAGCAGGTGATCGACGGCCACTGTGAGCGGTGCGGCTCCGAGGTCGAGGCCAAGAACCTGGAGCAGTGGTTCTTCCGCATCACCGACTACGCCCAGCGGCTGCTGGACGACCTGGAGCAGGTCAACTGGCCGGCGCGCGTGGTGACAATGCAGCGCAACTGGATCGGCCGCAGTGAGGGCGCCGAGGTGATCTTCCGCGTGGAGGGGAGCGGTGAGGAGCTGCCCGTCTTCACCACGAGGCCGGACACGCTGTTCGGCGCGACGTTCTTCGTGCTGGCCCCCGAGCACCCGCTGGCGCTGGAGCTGACCGCGGGCGGCGAGCACGCCGACGAGGTCGCCGCCTACGTGCGCCGCACCTCGGCGATGTCCGAGGTCGAGCGAGCCGGAGAGAAGGAGAAGACCGGCGTCTTCACCGGCCGCCACGTTGTCAACCCGGTCAACGGCGAGCGGATCCCGGTCTGGGTGGCCGACTACGTGCTGATGGAGTACGGCACCGGCGCCATCATGGCCGTCCCCGCGCATGACGAGCGCGACTTCGAGTTTGCCACGCGCTTCGACCTGCCGATCCGCCAGGTTGTCGCCCCGGGCGACGGCAGCGCCATCGAGGGCGAGGCCTATGTGGCGCACTCCGCGGACGAGGTGCTGGTCAACTCGGGCGACTTCAGCGGCCGCAGCTCCGTCGAGGGCAAGGCCGCGATCATCGCCTGGCTGGAGGAGCAGGGTGCCGGACGCGGCCGGATCGCGTTCCGGCTGCGCGACTGGCTGCTGTCCCGCCAGCGCTACTGGGGCTGCCCGATCCCGGTCGTGCACTGCGACGCCTGCGGGATCGTCGCCGTGCCCGACGACCAGCTGCCGGTCGTGCTGCCCGAGATCGAGGACTACGCGCCCAGGGGCCGCTCCCCGCTGGCAACGGCAGAGGACTGGGTCAAGACCGAGTGCCCGGGCTGCGGCGGCCCGGCCCGCCGGGAGACCGACACGATGGACACCTTCGTCGACTCGTCCTGGTACTTCATGCGCTACGCCGACCCCCGCAACGACGCCGCGCCGTTCGACCGCGGCATCGTCGACACCTGGCTGCCGGTCGATCAGTACATCGGCGGCGTCGAGCACGCGATCCTGCACCTGATGTACGCGCGCTTCTTCACCAAGGCGCTGAACGACCTCGGCCACCTGGGGTTCACCGAGCCGTTCGCGAACCTGTTCACGCAGGGGATGATCCACTACCAGGGCGCGAAGATGTCCAAGTCGCGCGGCAACATCATCGACCCCAACCCGATGATCGAGCGCTACGGCGCCGACACGACGCGCCTCTACACACTGTTCCTGGGGCCGCCCGACCAGGACGCCGAGTGGCAGGACGGCGGCGTCGCCGGCCAGTTCCGGTTCCTGGCCCGGCTGTGGCGGCTGGTGAACGAGACGGTCGAGCGGTACGGGACCGGGATCGAGCGCTCGGCGCCGGCCGACGGACCGGGCGCGGAGCTGGTGCGAAAGACGCACTGGGCGATCGACAAGGTGACCGACGACCTGGGCGCCCGCTTCTCATTCAACACGGCGCAGTCGGCCGTGCACGAGCTGGTCGGCACGATCCAGGACCACGCCGCCGACGCCACCGGCGAGCAGCTGCGCTTCGCCTGTGGCAGCGCCGTCGGCCTGATCCACCCCTATGCGCCGCACATCGCGTGCGAGCTGTGGGAGCGGCTGGGCGGCGAGCGGCTGTGGGACGAGCCGTGGCCGGAGGCCGATCCGGCGATGCTCGCCCACGACTCGGTCGTCTACGCCGTGCAGGTCGGCGGCCGGCTGCGAGGCGAGGTCGAGGTGCCCGCCGGCGCCGCCGAGGACGCGGTCGTGGCGGCGGCGCGCGTGGTTCCCAACGTCGCGGCGCACGTGGACGGCAAGGACGTGGTCAAGGTCGTGTTCGTCCCCGGCCGCCTGGTCAACCTCGTCGTCCGCTGACGCCCGGCCGGGTTCGCCGGTTCTGCACCAGATCGGAACGCTCCCGCAGCCCATGTGAAGAACGTGTCGCCCTAGCGTCACTTCGTCGCCCACTCGAAACGACGAAAGGACCATCAGATGCGACATGTGAAGACGCTGGTGGCGACCGCTGCGGTTGCCACCGTCGCCGTCGCCGGGTCGGCTCAGGCCCTCCCGATCGGCGTGCCGGCCGCGAACCCCGCGGTCGGCTCGCCGCCCAACAAGATCGTCCCCTCGCATCAGCTGGTGCTGCGTGCGCAGGGCTCCGACCCGCTCGAGAACCCTTCGGGGGATATCACCAACTACGGCCACCTGAGCGACGGGACGCCGACCGAGCCCGACCAGAACCTGTACCTCACGTTCCCGCACGGGCTGGGAGGCCCCACGGCAGGCTACGACTACGGGACGCACTTCCTGTTCCAGGCCCACGAGGCCTCGGATGACCACGGGTACGTGACGCGGATCAACCTCGACGTCAGCGACCCTGCGCACCGCATCACGCTGCTGACGCCGGTTGGCGCCGACGGTCTGACGCACTTCAACGACGTCGACGGCTCGGCGTGGGATCCCTACACCGGCACGAACCTGTTCACGCAGGAGGACGGCAACGAGGGCGGCGTGGTCGAGGTGGCGCCGGACGGCTCGTCGGTGCGCACGCTCTACGGCGAGATCGGCCGCGGCGGCTACGAGGGGATCCACCCCAACGCCGAGGGCGACATCCTGATCGAGGAGGATGTCGGCGGCACATCGGTCAACACCGACCCCGCCAATCCCGCCAGCCCGAAGGTGGCGAAGCAGCCGAACTCGTTCATCTACCGGTTCGTCCCCAGCGACCGCTCCGACCTCAGCAAGGGCGGCGTGCTGCAGGCGCTGCAGGTGCGGATCGGCGGCAGGCCGGTCGTGTTCCACGCCAACGATCCCGTCGGCGACACCTTCTCGGCGGCCCAGCTGGCGCTGAACACCCCCGGCGTCAACTGGCCGGTGCGATGGGTGACGGTGCACGACACGTCCGTGGACGGCACGGCGTCGTTCGACGCCAACGCCCTGGCCAAGACCGCCGGCGCGACGCCGTTCAAGCGGCCGGAGAACGGCACGTGGCAGCCCGGGAGCGACTTCCGGACGTTCTTCTTCGTCGCCACCGGGGACACCAACTCCGACTCGGGGAACGTGCCGGCGCTGGCTGCACGGGGCGCCTGGGGCACGGTCTTCCGCGTGCACCTCAACCCTTCGGGCAACCAGGGCACGATCTCGGTCGCCGCGTCCGGCGACTCGGTGCACAACAGCTTCGACAACGTGACGTTCGCGTCGCCGAACAGGATGCTGATCACCGAGGATCGCGGCGACGGCCTGCACGACCAGCTGAACACGCTGGACTCGGTCTGGGAGTACCGGATCGGCGATCCCAACCCGGAGCGCTTCATCGCCCTCGGCCGGGATCCCGAGGCGACGCCGCCGTCGGCCGAGGACAACGAGCCCACGGGCATGTTCGTCTCCAACGGCAGCACCGACCTCGGTTCGATGTACGGGACGGAGGCCAACCTGGTCGACGCCCGTGCGTTCGTGACGGAGCAGCACGGAAGGAACCAGACGTTCGAGGTCGTCCGGAACTTCCGCAAGATCCACCGGTAGGGCACAACCGGTGCGACGCGGGCCAGGGGATCGGGGGGTCCCTGGCCCGCGGTGTGGGCCGTTCCGTGCCCCTGGCCGTTGTGGCGGTGGCGGGGGCGACGACTCCGGCACCGAGCCTGGCACAGAGGCGGCCCGCCGAGTGGGCTCGAAGTAGGTGGGCGAGCCAGGCTCTGAGCCCGAGTCTCTCTGGCGGCGGGTGGGCTATTGACGGTGTTGTGACGGGCCGCGTGGTGACTGGTCACATCGGTTCATGCATGGTGCACGCATGGACGAGCTGCCCAGCCCCGGCCGGATCCTCCTCATCGCCGTCGCGGCCGTCGCCGTGCTCGCGCTGGGGTGGCGCACCGTGCACCAGTCCGGACCGCCGCGCGCGTCGTACACCCAGACCGCGGCCACGGCTACCGCGCCCGCCGACGCATCGGGCCCGCAGGTCGTGGTGGTGGACGTCGTCGGCGCGGTGCGTCATCCGGGCGTGTACCGGCTGGCCGGCGGCGCCCGCGTCCAGGACGCCGTGCGCCGCGCCGGGATCGCTGCCGGCGCCGATCTGGCCGGGCTGAACCTCGCCGAACGGCTGGCCGACGGCGAGCAGGTGGTCGTGCCACGCCGTGGCCAGCCGGTGCCTGCGACCGGCGGCGGCGCGACCGGGACGACCACGATCGTCCACCTCAACTCGGCGACGCTCGAGCAGCTGGAGACGCTGGACGGGATCGGGCCCTCGCTGGCACAGCGGATCATCGACTACCGCACCACCCACGGCGGCTTCCGGTCGCTCGACGACCTCGACCAGGTCAGCGGGTTCGGGCCGGCGCGGATGGCGGCGCTGCACGGGCATGTTGCGCTGTGATCCGCCCACCCGGATCGTGCTGGCGGCGCTGGGAGGGCTGGTCTGCGCCGCGCTGCACGTGCCCGCACTGGCGCTCGCCGCGCCGCTGCTCCGCCGGCCGCGGGCCGCGCTGCTGGCCGCAGCGGCGGTTGCGGCGCTGTGGGGCGCCCTGCGAGTGGACATGCTCGACCGCCGCGCGCTCGCACCCGGGCCGCTGACGGCCGTGGTGGTGGTGACGGGCCGGCCCGCCGGCGACCGTGCCGCCGCCCGCGTCCCCGCGGCCGCCGAGGACGTGCTGCTGTCGGCCCGGGGCATGACGCTGGTTGCCGGCGGCGTCTACCGCGTGAGCGGCACGCTGCGGCCGATCGACCCGGCGCTGGCCGGCTACTACGCGACGCAGGGGATCCACCTGCGTCTCCAGACGTCCGATGCGACGCCGCTGGGCCGCCGCGGCGGCGTCTGGGGCGCCGTCGACCGGATGCACGACGGCGCCGTGCGCCTGCTCGGCGCCGACCGCTCGCCGCCGCCTGCGCGCGCCCTGGTGGCCGGCGTCGCGCTGGGCGACGGCGACGCCCTGCCCTACGAGCTGCAGACGCAGTTCCGGCAGGCGGGCCTGACCCACATCGTCGCCGCGTCCGGCCAGAACGTGGCGCTGGTCGTCGCCCTCACCCTGGTCACGCTGGGGCTGTGCGGCGTGATCGGGCTCCCGGCCCGGCTCGCGGCGATCGGGCTGACCGTGCTCTACGTCCTGATCGCGGGCGCCGGGCCGTCGATCGTGCGGGCCGGCGTCGCCGGCGGGCTGACCCTGGTCGCCTGGCTGGCGTCGCGGCCCGTGGCCCGCTGGCACCTGGTGGCGGTCGGGGCGACCGTCGTCCTGGCGGTCAACCCGCTCAGCCTGTTCGACCCCGGGTTCCAGCTCAGCTTCGCCGCGGTGGCGGCGATCATGCTGGTCGCGCCGCGCGTGCACGGCGGCGTCCGCCAGGCCGTCGCGATCTCGGTCGCCTGCACGCTGGCCACTGCGCCGATCGCCTGGTGGCATTTCGGCCGGCTGGCCCCGATGTCCGTACCGGCCAACCTGCTGGCGCTGCCGGCCGTCGCCCCGATCCTGTGGCTGGGGCTGCTGGCCGTGCCGGCCGGGATGCTCTGGCCGCCGCTGGCGGCGCCGCTGCTGGCGGTCGCCGACCTGCTGGCCGGCTATGTGATCTGGGTCGCGCGCCTGTGCTCGTGAGGGCTATCCTCGCCGCGTGCACGGCTTCCCCGAGTTTGTGCTGCTGGCCGCCGCGTTGGTCGCCGTCCCCGGGCCCGCGGTCACGCTGGTCGTCAAGAACGCGGTCGCGCACGGCTGGCGCAGCGCGCTCGCGGCGTCCGCCGGAGTGTTCGCCGCCGATCTCGTCTGGGTCGCCGCGTCCGTCGCCGGCGTGACCGCGGTGATCGTCGCCTCGGAGACGGCGTTCGCGGCGCTCCGCCTGGCGGGCGCGGCGTATCTGGTCTATCTCGGCGTTCGCCTGCTGTTCGGCCGCGAAGCCGGCGTCGCGCCGGCGGTCGAACCTGGCGGCCTGTCGGTGAGGCGCTCGTTTGCCGAGGGCGTCGTCTGCGACCTGTCCAACCCGAAGACCGCGCTGGTCTTCACCAGCGTTCTTCCCCAGTTCCTCGACCGGGGCGCGACCGCGGCCGACGTCGCCGCACTCGGCCTCACCTTCGCGGCGCTCGGCGCGCTCTCACTGCTGGTGTGGGCCGCGCTCGGCGCCGCGTCGCGCCGGGCGCTCGCGCTTGCCCGCGTGCGGTCGGCGGTGATGCGAGCTTCCGGGGCCGTGCTGGTCGGCTTCGGGCTGCGGCTGGCGTTCGGCGGGTCGCTCATACAGTGACCGGCAGCGCCCGCTCGGCGGGGCCGATGTAGCGGGCGTCGGGCCGGATCAGCCGGCCGTGCGCCGCCTGCTCGAGTGCGTGCGCGCACCACCCGGCCGTCCGCGCGACGGCGAAGGCGGGGGTGTAGAGGTCGGTCATCAGGCCGACGCCGTCCAGCACGATCGAGGCGTAGTACTCGACGTTGGTCTTGAGCGGCCGGTCGGGCTTGTGCTCCGCCAGCAGCCGCAGGGCCACGTCCTCGACGTCGATCGCGAGCTGGAGCCACTGCGCGTCGGCCGCGAGCCGCTCGGCGACGCCGCGCAGGGCGCGCGCCCGCGGGTCCATCGTCTTGTAGACGCGGTGGCCGAAGCCCATCAGCCGCTCGCCGCGGGCGAGCGCGTCGCGGATCCAGCGCTCGGCGTGCTCGACGTCGCCGATCTGCGTCAGCTGGTCGCGCACCTCGCTGGGCGCGCCGCCGTGCAGCCGGCCCTTGAGCGCGCCGACGGCCCCGGACAGCGCGCTGGCCATGTCCGACTGGGTGGAGGTGATGACGCGGGCCGTGAAGGTGGAGGCGTTCAGCCCGTGCTCGGCGCAGACCATGAAGTAGGCATCGAGCGCCATCGCCCGCGAGGCCTCGGGCTCCTCGCCGGTGATCGCGTGCAGCAGCCGCCCGGCGATGCCGAGGTGCGCCGACTCGCGCGGGTCAACGGGCTCCTTGCCGTCACGCAGCCGGGCGAAGCCGCCGACCACGGCCGGGCCGAGCGCGATCAGCTCGCGCGCCTGCTCGGGGCTGGGCGGCCAGTCCATCCGCCGCTCCGCGCCGAACGCCGAGAAGCCGGTGCGCAGCGCGTCCAGCGGCGCGCACGAGGTGGGGAGGGCCCGCAGCGCCCCCAGCACGGTGGGCGACAGCTCCGCGGCCGGCAGCAGGGTCTCCTGCGCCGGCCACTCGCCGTCCAGCAGCAGCGCGACGACGCGGTCGTAGCTGCCGTGGGCCGCCAGGTCGCCGATCTCGTAGCCCCGGTAGAGCAGCCGGCCCTCCTGGCCGTCCACCAGCGCGATGCTGGTCTCCGCCGCAACGACGCCCTCGAGACCGCTGTTCACAGCTGTAGCCATCGATCGCCGATTCTATCCCCGCGAACCGTCCGGAGCCGCCATCGCCGACCATCGTGCGACAATGCGGATGTGAAGCTGTCCGCGAAGGCCGATTATGCGGTCCGCGCCGTGCTGGTGCTGGCCGCCCACGACGAGCCCACACCGCTCAAGGGCGAGCTGATCGCCCGCAGCCAGGAGCTGCCCCTGAAGTTCGTCGAGAACATCCTCGGCGAGCTCAAGCACGCTGGGATCGTCGTCTCCCAGCGCGGCCCGGAGGGCGGGTACCGGCTGGCGGTGCCGGCCGACACGCTGAGCGTCGCCGAGGTGATCCGGGTCGTGGACGGGCCGCTGGCCGCGGTCGCCGGGATGCGGCCCGAGATGGTCAGCTACCCGCCGGGCGCGGAGGCCCTGCCGGCGATCTGGCTCGACGCTCGCACGGCGCTCCGCGACGTGCTCGAGCAGGTGACCTTCGCCGACCTGGTGGCCCGGTCGAAGAAGGCCGCGGCGCCGGCCGGGGAAGCCGGTGTCGCATAAGCCCGCGTACCTGATCGCGGGGAGCGACTGGCCGAAGGTGGACAGCGCAGCGGCGCGGCTGCGCGGGCAGTTCCCCGAGGAGGCCGTCGAGCAGCTTGTCGCCGGCGAGGCGACCGGGGACGAGATCGTCGCAGCATGCAACGCCCTGGCCCTGCTGGGCGGCGAGCGGCTGGTGCTCGTCCGCTCCGCCGAGACGCTGACCGCCGAGGACGTCGCGGCGGTCGCCGCCTACCTCGCCGATCCCACTCCCGACACCTGCCTCGCGCTGTTCGCGGCGGCCGCGGTCGACCCCAAGGGTGCGCTGGCGAGTGCCGTTGCCACTGTCGGCGACGTGCGCATCTTCGACGCGCCGGACGAGAAGGAGGCGGTGCGCTGGGTGGTCAAGCGGCTGTCCGAGCACGGCGTCACCTGCGCGCCCGGCGTTGCGCGCCGCCTGGTCGAGCTGGCCGGCGAGGAGATCGGCGACCTCGCGCTCGAGGTCGAGAAGCTCGCCACCTACTGCGGCGAGACCGAGCCGGACACGGACACCGTCGAGCTGCTGGTCGTCGGCGAGCTGGACGTCCGGCCGTGGGACGTGACGGATGCGTGGGGCCGGCGCGACGCCGGGCGCGTGATCGAGCTGGCGACGGCCGGGATGGAGCGCTCCGACGACGTCGGCCGCACGCTCGGCCAGATCGCCACCCACGTGCGCAGGGTGCGCCGCGCGCTGGTGCTGCTGGAGGGCGGCGCCGACCAGGCCGACGTGGCCAAGCAGCTGGGCATGAAGCCTTTCCCGGCCAAGAAGCTGTGCGAGCAGGCGCGCCGCTTCGACGAAGCCGAGCTCTCCGCGGCCGTCGTCCGGCTGGCCCGCCTGGACGCGGCGGTCAAGGGCGGCAGCCGGCTCGACGCACGGTTCGAGCTCGAGCTGGCGCTCGCCGAGATCACCGGGGAATGAGCGGCGAGACGGCCGCGGCGGCCGTCGCCGCCCTGGTCTCGCTCGCCTGCACCGCGGTCGTTGCCTGGCGGCTGGCGGCGCGGCCGGCCCGGCGGGCGCCCCTGGCGGCCTGGCTGATCGGGTTCGCGCTGTTCTCGGTGGCCGAGCTGGCGCTCTGGTACGGCGCGGCGAACGGCTGGACGGCGCGCCCGTTCCGCGTCTACTACCTGGCCGGCGGCATCCTGGTCGTCCCCTACCTGGCCGTCGGGGAGCTGCTGCTGGTGGCGCCCCGGGCCGGCGGGCGACGCGGCTGGCGACTGCGACCATGCTGTGGGTCACCTTCGCCTCGGCCGCCGCCGTGCTGGCCGCCGACGTGGATCCGGCCAAGCTGGCCGCCGCCGGCGCGACGCCGCCCAACGGCGCGATGGGCGGCCCCTGGACGACCATCCTCGCGATCGCGCTGAACACGGCCGGCACCGTCGTCCTGCTGGCCGGGTCGCTGATGTCCGCGCGGCGCCGCCACGATGCGCGGCCGCTGCTGGTCGCCGCGGGCGTGGTGGTGATCGCGTTGACCGCGTCGGCGACGCGGGTGGGCAGCTACGCCGCGTTCGCCGTGGGGCAGGCGGCGGGCATCGTGCTGATCCTGCTCGGCCTGACGCTGCGCAGGCGCTGAGCGCGCGTCAGGGCTACGCCGCGGTGTGCTCGCGCGAGGCGATGCGGGCGGCCTGCGACTTCTTGCGGCCTGCGGCGTTGCGGTGGATGGCGTTGCGCGACGCGGCCGGTCGAGCAGCGTCTGGCAGCCGGCGTGCGTCGCGGCGACCTGCTCGTCGTCGCCGGCCTCGGCGGCGGTCTCGAGCCGCCGGAAGAGCGTCTTGATCTGCGTGCGGTAGCGCAGGTTCTCGAGCCGCTGACGGGCGGCTGTGCGGACGCGCTTGGCCTGTTGCTTGGAGTTCGCCATCGACAAAACGCCCCGATGACCGGGGCGGCGAGATGATAGCAGAGGGGTCACGGCTGAGGCCGCCGGTAGACTCCCGCGCCTAATGGCGGAGTCCCGTCGACTGGCCGCATCCACGGCCGCCTTCGGCGCGGCAACCGCCCTGTCCCGCGTCGCCGGGCTGGTGCGCGAGAGCGTCGCCGCCGGCGTCTTCGGGTCGGGCGCGGCGATGTCGGCGTTCAACGTCGCCTTCAACCTGCCCAACCTCGTCCGCAGCATCGTCGCGGACAACGCCATCTCCGGCGCGTTCATCCCGGTGTTCCTGGAGCTGCGCGAGGAGGGCCGGGAGCGGGAGGCCTGGCGGGTGGCAGGGATGGTGCTGTGGACGACCGGCGTGCTGCTGGGCGCGGTCGTCCGCCCTGTTCATGCTGGCGGCGCCGATCTACGTGCCCCTGCTGTTGTACGGGCAGGACAACGTCTCGGCCGGCCTGGTCGTCACGCTGACGCGGATCCTGTTCCCGATCGTCGCCGTGCTGGGCATGACCGGCGTCGTCACCGGCATCCTCAACTCCGAGCGGATCTTCGGCCTGCCCGCGTTCGCGCCGGTGGTCTGGAACCTCGTCATCATCGTCGGACTGGTCGGCTTCGCCCGCGGCAAGCCGCTGGACGAGGGCGTCCAGGCGTACGCCGTGGCGGTGCTGCTGGCGACGATCGTCCAGTTCCTGATCCCGCTGCCGCTGCTGCGCGGCCACGCGTCCGGCCTCGCATGGCAGCTGGGGTTCGGCAACCCCGAGGTGCGGCGGATCCTGCGGCTGATGCTGCCGGTGTCGATCGGCCTGGGCCTGATCAACATCAACCTGACGCTGGACACGATCATCGCGGTGCGCCACTCGGAGCAGCGCGGCGGCCGCCCTCAACTTCGCCTTCCGCCTGTTCATGCTGCCGCAGGGACTGTTCTCGGTCGCGGTCTCGACGGTGCTGTTCCCCGAGCTGGCGCGCCGCGCCGCGCAGCGCGACCTGCCGGGAGTGGGCCGGATCGCCGCCGACGGCGTGCGCACGATCGTCTTCCTGCTGCTGCCGGCCGCCGCGATCTCGATCGTGCTGGCGACGCCGATCGTGCGGCTGCTCTACCAGCACGGGCACTTCACCTCGTCCGACACGCACACCGTCTCGCTGGCGCTGATGGCGTTCTCGCTGGGGCTGATCGCAAACGGCCTCTCGCTGCTGCTGACCCGGGCGTTCTTCGGCCTGCAGCTGCCCGGCATCCCGACCCGGGTGGCCGCGCGTCAACCTCGTGCTGAACGCGGTGCTCGACATCGCCCTGCTGCGCTACGGGGCGGCCGGCATCGCGCTCTCGACCTCGTTCGTGACCGTCTTCAACGCGGCCGTCCTGACCGTGGCGCTGCGCGCCCGGGTGGGATCGCTGCACGGCCGCGAGGTGGTCGGCGACGGGCTGCGCGTCGCCGTGGCGACCGTCTACTGCGCGGTGGCGGCGTTCGGTGTGTGGTGGCCGCTGGACAGCATCCTGGGCCGGTCGATCCCCGCCCAGATCGTCTCGCTGGCCGCCGGTCTGGCCTGCGGCGGCGCCGCCTTCCTGACCGCCGCGCACCTGCTGGCGATCCCGGAGGTGGCGGTGCTGCGCGGCCTGGCGGGCCGGTTCATCCCCCGGCGGGCCTGAGCATCGGGCGGGCGGATCGGGGGGGACGGCGCATGAGGAGACGGGATCCCGCCGCTCGGGGGGCGGCGGGATCACGCTCCTCGTGTGACCGCGACTCGATCGGGATACGGGGGAGGGGAGATCGGTGGCGTCGCGGTCGTCGCGGCCTCATCGGCAGCAGCCGCCCGCTCCTTGAGCCGGGTCCGCACAAGTAACCTTGAGCGGTGCCGCTCTCCCGCATCCGCAACTTCTCGATCATCGCCCACATCGACCACGGCAAGTCGACGCTGGCCGACCGCATCCTCCAGATCACGCAGACGGTGTCCGAGCGGGAGATGCGCGACCAGGTGCTCGACTCGATGGACCTCGAGCGCGAGCGGGGGATCACGATCAAGGCGCAGGCGGTGCGCGTGCTGTTCCGCGCGGCCGACGAGCGGGTCTACGAGCTCAACCTGATCGACACGCCCGGCCACGTCGACTTCACCTACGAGGTGTCGCGCAGCCTGGCCGCGTGCGAGGGCGCGCTGCTGGTGGTGGACGCGGCGCAGGGCCTGGAGGCGCAGACGCTGGCCAACGCCTACCTGGCGATCGAGAACAGCCTCGACATCGTCCCGGTGGTCAACAAGATCGACCTGCCCGCCGCCGATCCGGACGCGCGTGGCCGCCGAGGTGGCCGACCTGATCGGCGAGGACGCCGAGAACGTCATCCGGATCTCGGCCAAGACCGGCCACGGGCGTGGCCGAGGTGCTCCAGGCCATCGTCGACCGCGTCTCGCCGCCGGAGGGCGACCCGCAGGCGCCGCCGCGGGCGCTGATCTTCGACTCCGCGTACGACCAGTACCGCGGCGTGCTCGCCTTCGTGCGGATGGTCGACGGCTCGTTCCACCGCGGCGACGCGGTGCGCGCGATGGCGCAGGGCACGCGCTTCGAGGTCGAGGAGCTGGGCTTCTTCTCGCCCGGCATGCGCCCCGCCAAGCACCTTTCGGCCGGCGAGGTGGGCTACATCGTGACCGGGCTCAAGGACGTCTCCCAGCTGGCGGTGGGCGACACGCTGACGCTGCAGAAGGCGGGCGCCGCGGAGCCGCTGCCGGGCTACCAGGACGTCAAGCCGATGGTGTTCGCCGGGCTGTTCCCGACCGACTCCGACCAGTACCCGGAGCTGCGCGACGCGCTGGAGAAGCTGAAGCTGAACGACGCCGCGCTCTCGTACGAGCCGGAGACGTCGCAGGCGCTCGGGTTCGGCTTCCGCTGCGGCTTCCTCGGCCTGCTGCACATGGACATCGTGCGCGAGCGGCTGGAGCGGGAGTACGACCTCGACCTGCTGGTCACCGCGCCCAACGTCGCCTACCAGGTGCACACCCTCGACCGGCGAGACGGTCGAGGTGCACAACCCGGCCCAGATGCCGGCGGCCGGCGACATGCTGGTCGCCGAGGAGCCGTACGTGCGCGCCTCGATCATCGTTCCCAAGGAGTTCGTGGGGTCGATGATGGAGCTGAACCAGGAGCGGCGCGGCACCTTCGAGCACATGGAGTACCTGTCCGAGGAGCGCGTCCAGCTGGTCTACGACCTGCCGCTGGCCGAGATCGTGCTCGACTACTACGACCAGCTCAAGTCGCGGACGCGCGGCTACGCCTCGTTCGACTACGACCTGACCGGCTTCCGCGAGGGCAACCTGGCCAAGGTGGACGTGCTGATCGCCGGCGAGCAGGTGGACTCGCTCTCGATCATCACCCACCGCGACAACGCCTACCGCGCAGGGCAAGCAGCTGGTGGAGGTGCTCAAGGAGCGGATCCCGCGGCAGATGTTCGAGGTCGCGATCCAGGCGGCGATCGGCTCCCGCGTGATCGCCCGGGAGACGGTCAAGGCGCGCCGCAAGGACGTGCTGGCGAAGTGCTACGGCGGCGACGTCAGCCGCAAGCGCAAGCTGCTCGAGAAGCAGAAGGCGGGCAAGCGGCGGATGAAGCAGGTCGGGAACATCGAGGTGCCGCAGGAGGCGTTCCTGGCGGTGCTCTCGATCAACCGCGATGGCGCCTGAGCCGTCTCGCACGTCTACGTGCACGTGCCGTTCTGCGCGCACCGCTGCGGCTACTGCGACTTCGTCACCGTCACCGGCAGCGAGCCCCTGCACGAGCGGTACGTCGACGCCCTGCTGCGGCGAGCTGGCCGCCCACGACGTGCCGGGGCGGGTGGACACCGTCTTCGTCGGCGGCGGCACGCCCTCGCTGCTCGCCGATCCGCTGCTCCGCGCGGCTGCTGGCGGGGCTGCCGGCCGCGGACGAGCTGACGGTCGAGTGCAACCCGGAGACGGTGACGGCGGCGAAGGCCGCGGTGCTGGTGGAGGGCGGTGTCACCCGCATCTCGCTGGGCGCGCAGAGCTTCCGCCCGCACCTGCTGGCGACCCTCGAGCGGCTGGCGACCCCGGAGGCGGTGCGCGCCGCGGCCGGGACGCTCCGGGCGGCGGGAGTGCAAAGCCTCAACCTCGACCTGATCTTTGGGGTTCCGGGTGAGGGCGCCGCCGACCTCGAGGCAGACCTGGACGACCTGCTCGCCCTCGAGCCCGACCACATCAGCGCCTACGAGCTCGAGGCGAAGCCCGGCACGCGCTTCACCCACGCCCACGGCGCCGAGCTCGAGCGCCAGGCCGACCTGATCGAGGGCCACTACGAGCGGGTGGTCGAGCGGCTGACCGGTGGCCGGCTACCGCTGGTACGAGACCGCGAACTTCTGCCGGCCGGGCCACGAGGCGCGGCACAACCTCGGCTACTGGACCGGGCACGACTACCTGGGCGTGGGGGTGGGCGCCGTCTCCACGGCCGGCCTCGAGCGGCGCCGCAACCGGCCGTCGCTGCCGCGCTACCTGGAGGCCGTCGAGGCGGGGGCGGCGCCGCCCGTCGAGGTCGAGCACCTGACGGCGGGCGAGCGGGCGACGGAGCGGGTGATGCTCGGACTGCGGCTCGACCGGCCGCTGCCGACGGCGTCGGCGGCGGACGTGCTCGACCTCGAGGAGGCCGACCGGCTTGCCCGGGCCGGCTTGGTGGAGCTCGCGGACGGTACGATTCAGCTGACCGACCGGGGCCGGTTCCTCACCAACAGCGTCCTGGCGGCCATCCTCCGATGACCGGTGAACGCGAGCTGACAGCGCGCCAGGCCCAGATCCTGACGCACGTGGTGGCGGAGTACATCGCCACCGGGCACCCCGTGGGCTCGAAGTCGCTGGTCACGGCCGGCGTCGTGGACGCCTCCTCGTCCACCGTCCGCTACGAGCTGGCCGAGCTGGAGATGCGCGGCCTGCTGGGCCACCCGCACACCTCGGCCGGGCGGGTGCCGACCGACGCCGGCTACCGGATCTACGCCGAGGGCCTGATCGACCGGCCGGGGCCGACGGTGCGGCTGCCGCTCGACCTGGGCACGACGACCAAGGAGGTGGACGCGGCGCTGCGCACCACCACCGAGATGCTCTCGCACGTCACCAGCCTGCTGGCCGTGATCTCGGCGCCGCCGTGCAGACGACCGAGATCCGCCACGTCGAGGTGCTGCTGCTCCAGCCCTCCGTGGTGATGGTGGTCGTGATCACGTCCACGGGCGGTGTGACCAAGAAGATCTTCCCGTTCGCCGCGCCGGTCGACGCCAAGCTGGTCGAGTGGGCGGGCGCCTACCTGAACGAGCAGTTCGACGGCGTGCGGATCGGCGCCCGGGCGCTGGCGCAGCGGATGTTCGACCCGGGGCTCTCGCCGTCGGAGCACGGCTTCCTGAAGGCGATCGAGCCGGCGCTGGCCGAGCTGGCGGTGGACGACGAGCAGAGCATCTACGTGGGCGGCGCGGGACGGCTGCTGGCCGAGATGCGCTGGGCCGACCTGGCCGAGATCAACGACCTGATGCAGGTGCTGGAGGAGCGAGCGGAACTGCTCGGGGTGCTGCGCGAGGCGCTGGACTCCGACCGGCTGTTCCTGCGCATCGGCTCCGAGCACGCCACCCCGAACCTGCGCGGCGTCGCCCTGGTGGCGGCCAACTACGGCCTCGTCACGCGCAGCCTGGGCACCGTCTCGCTGATCGGCCCGACGCGGATGGACTACGACTCCGCGATCCGCTCGGTGCGCGGCGCTGCGGCCATCCTCTCCGAGTTCGTCGAGTCCGTCTACGACGGCTAAGAAGCTCCGAGGTTCTGAACGGAGTCGCGCGTCGGAGTGGGGCTCCAAACCACTCCGACGCGCTCGACTCCGACCCCCGGCTTTGAACGGTTCCGTCCGGTGCTGACCCCCGTCTTGGAGACCTCCCCCAACCCTGCGCCGGTACCCCTACCGGCTCGGCTTGTTGTCTCCGGCACCGAGGACGTTTCCGTTTCGTGCCGTCTTCGCTTGTGGGCTCACCTTAGCCTTTCGGCAAGCCCTGGTCAAGTACCCGGAAAGGGTGAAATCAAGTAGACCCGATCTGTGTGCTTCACTTGACTGGCGATCGGCTTGCAGAGCCGGATTTCACGGGTTGATCGGATCCCCCGGACGTCGGCTGGTCAAGTAGCCGTTGGTACGCTAGTGTGAGGCTCATGACAGACCATGGGAAGACGGTCCAGGCAGAACGGCAGGCTCGCCCGCGCCGCACGGCGGGGGTCGGGGAGCGCGTGCGCGAGCTGCGTCTGGAGCGAGGGCTGACGCAGGCCGATCTGGCCGGTGACCGCTTCTCCAAGGAGTACGTCAGCCAGGTCGAGCTGGGCAAGACGCGGCCGTCGCCGGCCGCGCTCGAGTGGTTCGCCGCCCGGCTCGGGGTCGATCCGCTGCAGCTCGCCGGCGAGAGCGCCGCCGCGGTGCGCGCCGCCTGCGAGGCGGCGATCGCGCGCTCCGAGGCTGCGGCCGAGAGTCACCGCCCCGCCGACGCGCTGGACGCGCTTGCGGGCACGGCGGCCGGGGTCGCCACGGTGGGCGACCCGGCGCTCGAGCTGCGCCACCGGCTCGCGCTGGGGTGGGCGCTGCACGACATGGGGCGCCTGGAGGAGGGGCTGGACGAGCTGGCCCGGGCGCGCGAGCTGGCGGACGCGGGAGCGGGCAGTGAGCAGCAGGGGGCGCTGGTGCTGTTCCGGATGGGGGTCATCCGGTACAAGATGGGCAGCCTGGCCACGGCCGTCTCCCTGCTCGACGAGTCGCTCCGCTCGGCCGAGCGGGCTCCGGGGCCGTCCGACGCGCTGCGGGCGCGGATCTACAACTGGCGGGCGAAGGTGCGCCGCCGGCAGAAGGACTTCACCGCGGCCTCCGAGGACGTCCGCCAGGCGCTCGAGCTGGCCCAGGGCCTGAACGACGAGCGGGTGCTGGCCGAGACCTACCTGGACGCGTCGCTGGTCGCCGAGCGCCGCAACGAGTACACCCTCGCCCGCGAATACGCCGAGCGGTCGAAGACCCTCTTCGAGCACGTTGCCGACCAGGAGTACGTCGGCAAGCTGCTCAACAACCTCGGGCAGCTGCACGCCATCACCGGCAAGCCGGACGAGGCCGTGCCGCTGCTGCGGGAGTCGTTCCGGATCGCTGTCGAGATGGACAACCGCGTCGATGCCGCATTTGCGGCCTCCTCGCTGGCCTCGGCCCGGCTGCACACTGGCGATCTGGACGGCGCGATAGAGAGCGCAAATCGCGCGATCGAGCTATTGCGCGGAAGGGGGGAATTCAGCGAAGAAGAGGGTAATGCCCGAATGGTGATGGGCAGAGCGATGATCGCCCTGGGCCGGATCGACGAGGCCGAGGGCGCGTTCAGGGCCGCTGCCTCCTGCTTCGAGGCGGTGGAGACGGTGAGCCATCTCGCCGGCGCTTGGGTGGCGCTCGGAGATGTGGCCACCTCCCGACAGGAGACGGGGAATGCGGCGGAGCTCTACCGGCGCGCAGCGGAGGCACTGCAGGACGTGCGCTGGTAGGGGGGTCTGTCCCCCCGGTGGTACCCGAGAAGGGCAGGTGGGGAGAAAATGAAGCTGCTTGCACGGCGCCCTGCGCTGATGCTCTGGGTGACGGTTGTCGCCCTGTTCCTGGCGCGCGTCGCCCACCACGGCCATGGCGGCCGCGGCTTCCACCAGTGGTAAGGGTGGAGTGATGACCGGCTTGGCGGCCCCACGACAGCGCGATCGTCGCGGGGCCGCCGGCCCCGGCACGGACCGCGGCGTTTACCATCCCGAGCATGGCGCGCCGCGACTACTACGAGGTGCTCGGGGTCGGCCGGGACGCGTCCGACGGGGATATCAAGAAGGCGTTCCGCGGGCTCGCCCGCGACCTGCACCCCGACCTGAACCCGGACGATCCGGCCGCCACCGACCGCTTCAAGGAGGCGGCCGAGGCGTACGAGGTGCTGTCCGATCCGGACAAGCGCGGCCGCTACGACCGGTTCGGCCACGACGGCCTCTCCGGCGCGCAGTTCCACACCGAGCAGTTCATGGACTTCGGCTCGCTGTCCGACCTGCTGGGCGCGTTCTTCGGCGGCGACGAGTCGATGTTCGGCGGCGGCCGGCGCGGCGCCGCCCGCGGCCAGGACGTGGCGGCGGTGATGGAGCTGACCTTTGCCGAGGCGGCCTTCGGCGTCGAGCGCGAGGTCGGCTACGAGTCGGTCGGGGCCTGCGGTCGCTGCGGCGGCAACGGCGCAGAGCCGGGAACCGAGCCGGCCACGTGCCCGACCTGTGAGGGCCGCGGACGGGTGCAGCGCGTCCAGCAGACGGCGCTCGGCCAGTTCGTCCAGACGCTGGCATGCCCCGAGTGCCGTGGACGCGGCGTGCTGATCCCGACGCCGTGCACCGAGTGCCGCGGCGCCGGCCGCGTGCCGGTGCGGCGGACGACGACGGTGACGGTGCCGGGCGGCATCGCCGACGGCCAGCGCCTCCACCTGCGCGGTCTGGGCGGTGCCGGCGAGGCCGGCGCCCCGCCCGGTGACCTGTTCGTCGGCGTCCGGGTGGCGGCCGATGAGCGGTTCGAGCGTGAGGGCGACGACCTCGTGTCGGTGATCGACCTGCCCTTCACACAGGCCGCCCTGGGCTCGCAGGTGACGGTGCCGACGCTGGACGGCGACGAGCAGATCGACCTGCCCCCGGGCACCCAGCCGGGCGACGTCGTGGTGCTGCGCGGCAAGGGCGTGGGCCGCTTGCGGGGCCGGGGCCGGGGCGACCTGCTGATCCACGTGAACGTGCTCGTCCCCCGCAAGCTGACCGAGGAGCAGCGCCGGCAGCTGGAGGCGTTCGACCGCGAGGCCGGGCCGGACACGTACGCCGAGGACTCCTCGCTGTTCGGCCGGCTCCGCGCCGCGTTCCGGTGAGGCGCTTCGGGCTGCGGGTGCCTTCGGCCGACGTCGAGCTCGGCCTGGCGCGGATGCTCGACCTGTTCCCCGGCGGCGTCGAACAGGAGGCGGACGGCGATGACGTCGTCCTCTGGGGCTACGCCGAGCAGGCGCCCGCCGAGGGTCTGACCGGCGAGGACGTCGAGCCGGGCTGGAAGGATCGCTGGCGCGAGCACCACCGGCCGGTGCGGTGCGGGCGGCTCTGGATCGGGCCGCCCTGGTTCGCGCCCGAGCCGGTCGCGGTCGTGATCGATCCGGGGCGGGCGTTTGGCACCGGCGCCCACGGCTCGACCCGGGCCGCGCTCGAGCTGCTCCAGCGGATCGAGCCGCAGCCCGCACTCGACCTCGGCTGCGGCTCCGGGGTGCTCTCGATCGCGGCCGTGCTGCTCGGGTTCCCGCCGCCGCTCGCGTTCGACCTCGATCCGCTGGCGGTGGACGCGACCCGCGAGAACGCGGCGCGGAACGGCGTTGCCATCGGGGCCGAGCGCCGCGACGTGCTGCGCGACCCGCTGCCGGAGGCGCCGCTGTGGCTGGCGAACCTCGAGCTGCACCTGCTGGAGCCGCTGCTGCGCCGGCCGGACCGGCCGCCGCTGGCGCTCGTCTCCGGGCTGCTCGACCCGCAGACGGTGGGCGGCAACGACCGGGTGGTCGTGGACGGCTGGGCGGCCGAGCTGGTCGGCCGGTGAGCCGTCACGTCCACCGCTTCTTCGCCGCCGGCCTGGCCGACGGGGTGGCCGAGCTCTCGTCCGGCGACCGCCACCACCTGGAGCGCGTGCTGCGGATGCGGGTGGGCGATACTTGCGAGGTCGTGGTCGGCGGCCGCGTGCATCGCGCGCGGCTGACCGGCCGGGGATTGGAGCCCTACGAGGAGGTCGAGCCGGTGACCGAGGCGCCCAGCGTGACGGTGTGGATCGCACAGCCGGGCGCGCGGTCGGACGAGGCGGTGGAGAAGCTGACCGAGCTGGGCGTCGCCCGCATCGGCGCGCTTGTCACCGGCCTGCTGAAGGGCTCGTTCACCACGGCGCGGATGGATCGCTGGCGCCGCGTGGCCGAGGCCGCCGCGAAGCAGTCCAAGCAGGCCCGTGTGCCGGAGGTGCTGGGCGTGTCCGCCTACGCCGACGTGCTCTCGCCGGACGCCGTCGTGCTCAGCCATGAGGGCGCGTCGGGCGGCCTCGCCGACCGCATCGTCGGGCGCAGGCAGGCGACCCTGCTGATCGGCCCGGAGCCCGGGTTCTCGGACGCCGAGCTGGCCCTGGCCCGGGAGAGCGGGGTGGCGGTGGCCACGTTCGGGCCGGTCGTGCTGCGCACCGAGACCGCGGCGATCGTCGCGGCGGCGCTGGCGCTACGGGAGATGGGCTTCCTGGGGTGAGCGGGTTCGCGGTCGAGTTCCTGGGCTGCAAGGTGTCGCTGTCCGACGCCCAGGCGATCCGGGAACGCTTGTCCGCGGAGGGCCACGCCGAGGTCGGCGCGGACGAGGCCGACGTGCGCGTCGTCAACGGCTGCTGCGTCACGGCCGAGGCGCTGGCGAAGTCGCGCAAGGCGGCGCGGCGGGCGGCCCGCACCGCGGGCCGCGTCTACCTGACCGGCTGCGCCGCCAACCTGGCCGACCCCGGCGCAGGCACGCTGCCGGCCAACGTCACCGTGCTCCGCGTCCGGCCCGACCGCGCGCCCGACGCGGTGTCCGCGGCGGTCGGCCCGCTCGGCTGCGTCGGGGGTCCCGCACCGGCGTTCTCCCGCACCCGCGCCTACGTCAAGATCCAGGACGGCTGCTCGTTCACGTGCTCCTACTGCGTGATCCCGGCCGTGCGCGGCGCCGGCCGCAGCCGGTCGCTGGACGCCGTGCTGCGCGACGCCTCGCGGCGGCTCCAGCAGGGCCACCGCGAGCTGGTGCTGACCGGCGTCAACCTGGGCTGCTTCCGCGACCGCGGGCAGCGGGCCGGTCTGCCCGCCCTGATCGGGCGGCTGTGCGAGCTGCCCGGACTGGAGCGGCTGCGGCTCTCCTCGATCGAGGTCAACCACCTCGACGACCCGCTGCTGCGGGCGATGGCGGCCGACGCGCGCGTCGCGCCCCACCTGCACGTGCCGCTCCAGTCGGGCGACGACGGCGTGCTGCGGGCGATGCGCCGCCGCTACGCCCGCGACCGGTTCCTGCGCCGCGTCGAGCGCGCCCGCGAGCTGGTGCCCGGCCTCAACCTGACCAGCGACGTGATCGTCGGGCACCCGGCGGAGGACGATGCCGCCTTCCGGCGGACGCTCGCCCTGGTCGCCGACGCCGGCTTCACGGCCGTCCACGTCTTCCCCTACTCGCCCCGCCCGGACACCGCCGATGCCGCCAGCGACCCGGTGCCCGCGGCCGAGAAGCGGCGCCGCTCGGAGGCGCTGCGCGAGCTCTCCGATCGCGCCGGGGCGGCGCACCGCCGGGCCAAGCTGGGGCGCCGCGAGCGGGTGCTGGTGGAGTCGGCGCAGGGCCGCGGCTACAGCGCGGACTACACGCCGTACGTCGTGGCGGGCGCCGAGCCGGGGGTGCTGGTGGCCGTCCGGGCGACGGGCCTGGAAGCCGCCGCGGTGATCGGTACCATGTGCGCGTGAGCCTCGCCCAGCGCGTCCAGTCCGAGCTGCATGCATCGATGAAGAGCGGCGACCGCGGCCGCACCGACGCCCTGCGGCTGCTGGTCAGCGCGCTCCAGCGGGCCGAGAAGGACCGGCCGGCCGGGGAGTTCGGCGACCGCGACGCCGAGGCCGTGCTGCGGCGCGAGCGCAAGCAGCGGGTCGAGGCCGCGGAGGCCTACCGCACGGCCGGCAACGAGGAGCGGGCCGCCGCCGAGGAGGCTGACCTCCCCGTCATCGACGAGTTCCTGCCGCAGGGGCTCTCCGAGCAGGAGCTCGAGGCCATGGTGGACGCGGCGATCGCCGAGACCGGCGCCTCGTCGATGCGGGACATGGGCCGGGTGATGGGCCTCGTCACCAGCCGCGCCGAGGGGCGCGCCGACGGAAAGGTCGCGTCGGACCTCGTCCGCGCGCGCCTCTCCGCGTAGAATTCAGGTCAGTGGCGCGACTCAAGGTGTCGGTGGGGAACGACTTCGCGGCGGAGCTGGGCGGCGATCGCGACGCCGTGCTGGAGGCGCTCGCCGAACGGGCCGGCGTCGGCGTCTACCTGCGCGGCAACGAGCTGACGCTGGACGGCCCGGAGGAGGCCGTCGAGCAGGCGAAGGCGCTGGTGGACGGGCTGTCCGATCTGGTCGACCAGGGGCTGTCCGTCGGCCCGCAGACGGTGGAAGCCGTGGCGGGCGTGCTCGACGCCGACGGCCGCGCGGCCGACGTGCTGCACGACGTCGTCTGGCGGCATCGCGGCAAGACGGTGACGCCCAAGACGCTGGGGCAGAAGCGCTACGTGGACGGCATCCGCAGCAACACGGTCACCTTCGGCATCGGGCCGGCCGGCACCGGCAAGACGTACCTCGCGATCGCGCTGGCGGTGGCGGCGCTGTCGGAGCGCGAGGTCGCGCGGATCATCCTCACCCGCCCGGCGGTCGAGGCGGGCGAGCGGCTCGGCTTTCTGCCCGGCGACCTCCAGGCCAAGGTCGATCCCTACCTGCGCCCGCTGTTCGACGCCCTGCACGACATGCTCGACGCCGACCGGCTGGCGTCGCACATGGACAAGGGGATGATCGAGATCGCCCCGCTCGCCTTCATGCGCGGGCGCACGCTGAACGACTCCTTCATCATCCTGGACGAGGCCCAGAACACGAGCCCGGAGCAGATGCAGATGTTCCTGACGCGGCTCGGCTTCGGCTCGCGCGTCGTCGTCACCGGCGACATCACCCAGATCGACCTGCCCCGCGGGCAGCGCTCGGGCCTGGTCAACGTGATGCGCATCCTGGAGGGCGTGCCCGATATCGCCTTCGTCCGCTTCGACGATGCCGACGTCGTCCGCCACAAGCTCGTGCAGCGCATCGTCAACGCCTACAAGCTGCACACCGACGCCACCGGCGAGGGCCGCCCCGAGTGAGCGTGGCGGTGGACATCGACAACCGCTGCGCCTGGCGCATCGATCGGGCGGCGGTGCGCCGCGTCGTCCGCCGGTCGCTGACGGCCGAGGGGATCGAGGCCGGCGAGGTGGGGGTGGCGTTCGTCGAGCCGGCCGAGATGGCGGAGCTGAACGGCCGGCACCGGGGCCGCCCGGCGCCGACCGACGTGCTCTCGTTCCCGCTGGACGGCGGCGAGCAGCTGCCGCCGGACGTGCCGCGCCAGCTCGGCGACGTCGTCATCTGCCCAGCCGTGGCCGCGGACGAGGGGACGCCGATCGACCTGCTGCTCGTGCACGCCGTGCTCCACCTGACCGGCTGGGACCACGAGACCGACGCGGGCGAGATGCTGGCCCGCGAGGCGCTGCTGGCGGAGGGGGCCGGCGCCGTTGCCGCAGAGCCTGCATAGCCGCGAGGACGCGGTGCGGGAGGCCCGCCGGCTGGGCCCGTTCCGCGCCGCCCGCCACGAGGCGGCCAGCCTCGTCACCAGCTTCAACTATGCGTTCGAGGGCATCCTTTACGTGCTCAAGACGCAGCGCAACATGCGCGTGCACTTCGCCGTCGCGCTGGCCATCCTGCCGATCGCAGTGTGGCTGGGCGTGACCCGCTTCGAGCTGCTCGCGGTGATGCTCGCCGTCAGCTTCGTGCTGATCGCCGAGATGATCAACACCGCGCTGGAGAAGGCGATCGACATCGCCACCAACTCGTTCGACCCGCTGGCCCGCGTGGCCAAGGACGTCGCCGCCGGCGCGGTGCTGGTGGCGGCCGTGAACGCGCTGTTCGTCGCCTACCTGGTGTTCGCCGAGCGGATCGGCAACCGCAGCCAGCACGCGATCCGCACCGTGCGCGACTCGCCGGTACACCTGACCGTGATCGCGATCGTCGTCGTGACGATGCTGGTGATCGCGCTGAAAGCGCTGACCCAGCGGGGCCAGCCGCTGCGGGGCGGACTCCCGTCCGGCCACGCGGCGGTCGCGTTCGGCGGCTGGGTCGCCGTCACGTTCGCCTCGGTCAACTACGCGCACGGCCTGCTGGTCTCGAGCGTCTGCTTCCTGATGGCGCTGCTGGTGGCGCAGACCCGGGTCGAGGCCGGGGTGCACAGCTCCGGCGAGGTGGCCCTGGGTGGCCTGCTCGGCGCCGCCGTGACGACGCTGGTCTTCCAGCTCCTCGCCTGAACCGGCCGGTATCTGCACGCTTCCGTGACAGGTCGCGTCTGGTGCCGTGACGCGACCCGCCCGTACGGTGCGGCTATGCCCGAGACCGCCTCCAACGCCCGCCTGATCGGCGGCCGCTACCTGGCCGGCGCCGCCAGCCTGGCATCCCGCCCGGCGGGGCCGGTGGACGCGCTCGACACGCAGTCCGGGCGGGCCGCGCAGGTGCGGATCGTGTTCGTCGAGCCAGCGTGGGACGAGGAGGCGCTGGCCGAGGCCGTGTCGCACTGGTGCGGGCTGGGCCTGTCCGAGGTGTGCGGCGTGCTCGACTTCGGGCCGGACGAGCGCGGCTGGTTCCTGGTGCTGCCGCCCTCGCTGGGCATGCCGCTGGAGCGCTGGCGCACAGCCCGCCGGCCCTCGCCGCTGGACGCCGCGCGGCTGACCCTCGGCTTCGGCCGCCTGGTCGAGCGGATCGCCGCCGCCGGGTTCGCGCCGGATGCCGCCGCGCTGGCCGACCTGGCCGTCGGCCCCGGGCCGACGCCGTTCGTCGAGCGGCCGCTGCTCGGCCGCGCCGGGGACGTGCGCCCCGGCAGCGATCCGGGCGGCAGCCGCGTGCTGGCGGCGATCCTGCTGGCCGTCCACGCCGGAAAGCCGGAGGGCGAGCTGGGCCGGTGGGTGGAGGACGCCGATGCCGCGCGGCACGCATCGCTCTCCGAGTGCCTGGATGAGCTCGAGCGGATCGCCGCCGCGCTGGGCACGGCCCGCGCCCCGGGTCTGGACGGCGAGCTGGACGGGGTGTTCGACGAGGACGACCTGCGCCTCGCGGAGCTGCTGCCCGCCGACGCGCCGCGGGGTCGCGCCCACCGGCTCGCGGCTGCCGTCGGCGTGCTGCTCGCACTGCTGGCGGCGGCCTCGGTGCTGGGAGTGGGGCGCGGCGGTGGATCGCCCGCGCATGCGACGCCGACGACCGTGCCGCCGGCGTCTGTCGTCCACCACGCGGCCGGCCGTCCGGCGAAGCACGCAGCGCCGGTGCCGCACCGCCGTCATCACAAGACCACCCCGGTGCGCCGTCATGTGCATCGGCCCGCCGCGCACGCCACGCGCACCGTCTCGCCGCCACCGGTGCCGCCCGCTCCGCCTCCGCCGCCGCCCGCCCCGAGCGGGACACACGCCGAGGGCGGCTCGGCGGGTGGCCTGCCTGACCCCGGCGGCGTGACCACGCTTCCGCCTCCAGCCTGAGGGGCAGGATCTAGCATCCGGGTATGCGCCCGGCCACCGCCAGCGAGATCGAGCTGCACGCCCGAGCCGGCGAGGCCGCGCAGCGCGCGCACGCGCCCTACTCGGGGTTCCGGGTGGGCGCGGCGGTGCAGGCGGAGGGCGCGGTCGAGCCGATCGTCGGTGTCAACGTCGAGAACGCCTCCTTCGGCCTCACCTGCTGCGCGGAGCGGGTCGCGCTGTTCACGGCCGTCGCGGCCGGGCACCGCGAGGTGACGGCGATCGCCGTGCACGCCGGCGGCGACACCGTCTCACCCTGCGGCGCGTGCCGCCAGGTGCTGGCCGAGCTGGCGCCGGACGCGGCGATCGTCTTCCGCCGCGACGGCGAGCTCGTCGCCGCCTCGCTCGCGGAGCTCCTGCCCGAGCCGTTCGCGCTGTGAACGGCGACGTCACGCGCTCCGGCCTGATCGCGCTGGCGGGCAGGCCGAACGTGGGGAAGTCCACGCTGGTCAACCGCCTGGTCGGCGACCGGGTCGCGGCGGTGTCGGCGCGGCCGCAGACGACGCGCCGCCGCTCGCTTGGCGCCGTCACCCGCGGCGACGCCCAGCTGGTGCTGGTCGACCTGCCCGGCTTCCAGACGCCGTTCGACCGCCTCACCGAGCGGATGCAGCGCTCCGTGGACGAGGCGCTGGCCGACGCCGACGGCACGCTGCTCGTGCTGGACGCGACCGAGCCGATCGGCGGAGGCGACCGGTTCGTCGCCGCCCGCGTGATGGGCGCGCCCGAGCGGCCCTGTGTGATCGCCCTGAACAAGGTCGACCGGCTGCGGCCTCCCGCCATCGCCGCCGCGATCCAGGCGGCGGCAGGGCTGGGCCCGTTCCACGCGCTGCACCCGATCAGCGCGCTGACCGGCGACGGCGTCGAGCCGCTGCTCGAAGACCTCCTGGGGCTGCTCGAGCAGGGCCCCGCCTACTTCCCGCCCGGCACGACGTCCGACCAGACCGACCAGCAGCGGATCGCCGAGGCCGTGCGCGAGTCCGCGCTCTCGCTCACGCGCCAGGAGGTGCCGCACGCCGTCGGCGTGCTGGTGGACGAGATCGAGCGGACGAAGGGCCATGCCATCGTGCACGCCACGCTGATCTGCGAGACGGAGTCGCAGAAGGGCATCCTGATCGGCAAGGGCGGCGCGATGATCAAGCGCATCGGCGTGACCTCGCGCCCGCTCGTCGAGCAGATCCTGGACGGCCCCGTGCACCTCGAGCTGCGGGTCAAGGTACGCCGCCACTGGCGCCGCGACGAGTCCGAGCTCGACCGTCTCGGCGTATAGACTGAGCCGCGAATGCCCTCATCGGCAATCGAGAGACTGGCGTCCGCCGTCGACCACACGCTGCTCGACCCGGCCGCCGGCCCGGCGGGGATCGATCGGCTCTGCGACGAGGCGCTGCACCACCGCTTCGCGGCCGTCTGCGTCCACGGCGCGTGGGTCGCGCGCTGCCGTGAGCGGGTCGGCGACGCCGTGGCGGTCGCCGCGGTGGTCTCGTTCCCGCACGGCATGGATGCGACCGCGGCCAAGTGCGACGCTGCGCGCGGCGCGGTCGCCTGCGGGGCATCCGAGCTCGACGTTGTGATCTGCCGCGGGCTGCTGGACGACGACCCGGAGGCGGTGCTCGCCGACCTGGCGGCGGTGGTCGAGACGGCGCGCGCCGAGCGGGCGGGCATCCTGGTCAAGGCGATCGTGGAGGCGCCGACGCTCGACGCCGGCGCGCTCGCCCTGGCCTGTGCGATCGTCGCCCGAAGCGGCGCGGATTTTGCCAAGAGCGGCACCGGCACCGCCGGCCCTGTCACGGTCGAGCAGGTGCGGGCGATGCGCGCCGAGCTCCCGGCCACGGTGCGGCTGAAGGCGTCGGGCGGGATCCGCACCCCGGCCCAGGCGCTGGCGCTGCTCGAGGCGGGCGCCGACCGGCTGGGGACGAGCGGGGCCGTCGCCATGCTGCAGGAGCTGGATGCCGATGCCGTCGCTTGAGCAGCGCATCTCGTCCAGCCGCAAGGCCGTCGAGGAGCGCAGCGGCAGGCGCTCGCTTGATGAGCTCGAGCGGGTTGTCGACGCACTCGTGCCGATCCGCCCGTTCACCGAGTCGATCGTCGGCGAGGAGATCGCCTTCGTGCTGCGCCCCGACCGCGTGGACGGCGCGCTGGTGGCGCTGGCCGATGAGGCCGAGATCGCCGGAATCGCCGTCGGCGTCGGGCTCCTGCCCGGCGTCGCCGAGCGGACCGAGCTGCCGGCCCTGTTGACCGATCTGGTGGTGGACGGCTACCAGCTGGTCGAGGCCCGTGCCGAGGGGGCGGGGGGCGTGCTGCTGGTCGCCGCGGCCTTCGAGGACGAGGACGAGGACCTCGAGGGGCTGTACCGCTGGGCGGTTGATCTGGGGCTGGACGTCATCCTCGAGGTCGCCGACGAGGACGAGATCGAGCGGATGCTCGACCTGCTCGACCCGGACTCGTTCCTCGTCCGCAACCGCGACGCCAACGGCGACATCGACCTGGAGCGCACGTTCTCGCTGCTCGAGGAGGTGCCGGCGGGCAAGAGCGTGCTCTCGTGGGGCGGCGTCCGGCACCGCGACGAGGTGCGGGCGCTGGAACGGGCCGGGGTGGACGCGCTGGTGATGGGACCGTGGGTGGTGAAGCAGGGATTGGTCGACAGCGTGCGAATACTCCGGGGTGATGCGCGCTGAGCGACGGTTGACACGCCGCCGCGGTGCTCGCAGGATGGTGAGGATGCGCGCACGGAGCCTCTTGCTCGTCGTGATCGGCGGGATCGCTCTGGGAGCTCCGGCGGCCTCATCCTCCGCAGCTGCCACGGCTCCGGTGGCCATCGGCCCACCCGACGGCGTCGTGCACGCGCTCGCGGTCGCGCCATCTGACGCCGACCGCGCCTACGCGTCCGGCGACGGCGGCCTGGCCCGCTCCGACGACGGCGGGGTCAGCTGGACATGGGTCGGCGCCGCGGGCATTGCCCCGGACGGCGACGTCACCGTGTCCCCCGACGATCCGGACACGCTGCTCGGCCTGGGGCCGCAGGGCATCGTCCAGAGCGTCGACGGCGGCTTCGACTGGACCGTGGTCGAGGCGGCCGTGTCCGCCTCGGGCGGGGCGGCGTTCGCGCCGTCCGACGGCTCGGTGGCCTACGCGGCGCTCGGCGGCGGCTCGTCCACCGCGGATCTTCGCCTCCAGCGACGGCGGCGCCGGCTTCGCCCGCGTCGGCACGGTCGCCGACGACCTCGTGTCGCTGGCCGTCGACCCCTCGTCGCCGCACACGGTGTACGCGATGGTCAGGGGCGGCGGCGTCCGCCGCAGCACCGACGGCGGCGCCACCTTCGACCCGATGGCGTCCGGCATCGCCGGCCACCCGCTGGTCGTGGTCACGCCGGATACGGCAGGCGGCGGCCGGCTGTTCGCTACCACGCCGCGGGGCGTGCTGGTCAGCGGCAACGGCGGGGATACCTGGCACCGGCCGGCGACCGGCATCACCGGCTCGACCGGCGCCGAGCCGATCGTGCAGGCGGGCTCGCGCCTGCTGCTGCTCAGCTCGACCGGCCTGTGGACGAGCGCCGACGCCGGCGCCAACTGGACGCACGTCGCCTCCGCGCCGCTGCGCTTCGATGCGGCCGCGCCGGCCGCGTCGGGCGATACCGTCGTCGGCCCCTCGACCGGCGCCGTCGCCCGCAGTGCGAACGGCGGCCTGGTATGGACTCAGACGCGGCTCTCGACCGTCTACGTGACCGGCCTCGCCGTCGATCCGGTACGCCCGCTCCACGTCTTTGCCACCACGGTCAACGGCGACCATGCGCTGTGGGAGAGCCCGGACGGCGGCGGCTCGTGGACCCCGATCGACGTCGCCTCGGGCGTCACCGCCGCGTTCGCCGTGGCGATCGATCCGGGCAACCCCAGCACGATCTTCGTCCAGCAGGCCGACGGCCTGTATCGCTCGACGGACGGCGGCGCCACCTGGCAGCCGCGGACGGACACGGGCCGGACACAGCTCGAGGTCAACCCGCAGCAGCCGGGCACGCTCTATGCGGGCGAGCTGGTCAGCCACGACGGGGGCGGCAGCTGGGACGTCGTCGGCGGATCCACGCCGGCCGGCGTCACGCCGCTCTACGCCGCCGTCGCGCCGGTCTCGCCGGCCGTCGTCTATCTGGGCACCACCGGCGGGCTCTTCAGCTCGACCGGGGGCGGCGCCTGGCAGGCGGTCGCGCCGGTCGGATCGGGCGCCGTCGGAGCGGTCGCGGTCAACCCGTCAGACGGCGGCGACGTGTACGCGGCCTCGGGCAGCCAGGTGTTCCACCGCTCCGGAGGGGCGTTCTCGGCGGTGCATGCGCTGCCGGCCGACGTCCAGGCGCTGGCGGTCGATCCGCTGCACGGCGGCGTCGTGTACGCGAGCACCGGCGGCGGCCAGGATCCGGCGCTGTGGCGCTCGGCGGACTCGGGCGCGAGCTGGCAGCGGGTGGGCGGCGACGCGTCCGGCGCGCAGGTGCCGACGCTGACGGTGACGCCCGCCGGCGTGCTGATGGCCGGCACGATCGGCCGCGGGCTGTTCGGCGAGGGCTCGCCGGTGCGGCGTGTGCCGGGCGCCCCGGTGCCGCGGCTCGTCCCCGCTCAGCAGATCGGCGGGCACGTGCCGGTGCAGCTGGCGTGGAGCCCCGTCGCCGGAGCAGGCGCGTACGACGTCGACGTGCGGACGCCCTCGCAGCACACGATCCACGTCGAGGCGCCGCGGCTGCTGGTGCATCCGATGGCGACCAGGGACGTGACGGCGCGCGTGCGCGTGCCGGGCGGGGAGTCCGGGCCGGGCACGACCTTCCGGGTCGGCGTCGGCTCGGAGGCATGGCGCTCGCTGCGCTACGCCGGCGCCTGGTCGTCGATCTCGGCCCCCGACCTGTGGGGCGGGCACGCGCGGCAGTCGGCTCAGGCGGGCTCCAGCGTCCGCTTCACCTTCACCGGCCGCGGCGTCGCCTGGGTGGCGACGCGCGGGCCCAGCCGCGGCACGGCCCGGGTCTACCTGGACGGTGTGCTGGCGGGGACGGTCAACCTGCGCGGCGGCGAGCGGCAGACCAGGGTGGCCGCCTTTGTCCGGAACTTCAGCTCGACCCGCACGCACTCGATGGGCATCGTCGTCACCAGTGGCACCGTCGACATCGACGGCGTCGCCGTGCTGCACTGAACTATCGCTCAGCCGAAGAAGGCGGCGGCCTGATCGTAGAGCTCGGTGGGCACGCCCTTCAGCTCCGCGACGGCGTCCGCCAGCGGCACGTCCACGATCGCGCCGCCGCGGGACGCGGCCATCCTGCCCCAGCCGCCCTCGGTGACCAGCCGGTCGGCGACGATGCCGAAGCGCGTCGCCAGCATGCGGTCGTGGGCCGTCGGCGAGCCGCCGCGCTGGACGTGGCCGAGCACCGTGACCCGCGTGTCGAAGCCGGTGCGCTCCTCGATCTCCCGGCCGAGGCGCTCGCCGATGCCGCCCAGCCGAGCGTGGCCGAAGTCGTCGGTTTCGACGCTGCCGATCACCTCGCCGGTCTCCGGCGCCGAGTCGTAGGTGAGCGGCCAGCCCTCGGAGACGACCACGATCGAGAAGTCCTTGCCGCGCGCATGGCGGCGCCCGATCAGCTCGCTGCAGCGCTCCACCGACATCGGCCGCTCGGGGATGAGGACGACGTCCGCGCCGCCGGCGAGTCCGGCGTAGAGCGCGATCCAGCCGGTGTGGCGGCCCATCACCTCGCACACCATCACGCGGTCGTGCGACTCGGCGGTGGAGTGCAGGCGGTCGACGGCTTCGGTCGCGATCGCCACGGCCGTGTCGAACCCGAAGGTGACGTCGGTCGCGTTCAGGTCGTTGTCGATCGTCTTCGGCACCCCGACGATGTGGCAGCCGTGCTCGGCGTGCAGCCGCGCCGCGACGCCCAGCGTGTCCTCCCCGCCGATCGCGACCAGCGCGTCGAAGGCCTGGAGGTTGGCGAGGACGCGCTCGACGCCGCCGTCGATCCGGTACGGATTCGTGCGGGAGGTCTTGATGATCGTCCCGCCCCGCGGCAGGATCCCCGACACGTCGCGGGCGCCCAGCTCGGCGTACTGGGCCTCGATCAGGCCGCGCCAGCCGTGGAGGATGCCGGTCACCTGGTCGCCGCGGTCGATCGCGAGCCGGGTGACGGCCCGGATCACCGCGTTCAGACCGGGGCAGTCGCCTCCGCCGGTGAGGAGTCCGATCCGCATCCGCCGCACCCTAGATGAAGGCAGGGGTGCGGATCCCTGCGCGCTGGGTACGGTGCGGCCGATGAGCCGCGTCACGCGCAGCCGGCCGGCGGGCTGGCACACCGAGCACCATCGCGACCCGGACGGTGCGATCGCCTCCACCCAGTGGGTCGTCGCAACGCGGGCGGTCGTCCCGGCCGGTGAGGAGGGCGCCCGCGCGCTGGGCACCGTCTACTGGCGGGCGGTCGAGTCGACCACGCTCGGCATCGTCCGCGCACGCCGTGCAGGGTCGGACGCGGTGGAGCTCCGCATCGGCGGGCGCGGCCCGCTGCTGCTGCGCTTCGGTGCACCGGCGCTCGGCGGCGGGGAGGGCTCGGTCAGCGCGGTCTATCCGATCGCGGGCGGGCTGCTCGCGCGAAGGCCAGCCGGGACGATCATGTTCGCGATGACCGAGCTGGACGGAGGACGAGTGGAGCTGCGCTCGACGATCGAGGGCTACCACCCGACGCTCGCCGCGCGGCCCGACGCACCGCAGTGGACGGGCGAGCTCTATGAGCGCGTCCAGGCTCGCATCCACGGCCGCGTCAGCAGGCGCTACTTCGCTGCGCTGATCCGGGGCGCGCGATGAAGGCCGTGGTCTTCGGGGCGTCGGGAACGATCGGCCAGGCGCTGCTGCCGCTGCTCGCGGCGGACCACGACGTGACCGCCGTCTCGCGGCGCGAGCGCGACGACGCCGGCAGGATCAGGTGGGAGGCCGCCGACGTCGAGAACCCGACCGCCGTGCACCGGGTTCTGGAGGACGTCGACGTGGTCTGGTACCTCGTGCACTCGCTGGGCCGGCGCGACTTCGCGGCCCGCGACCGGCGGGCGGCGACCATCGTCGGCAGGGCGGCTGCGCACCGCGGAGTGCGGCAGATCGTCTACCTGGGCGGCCTCGGCGACGACACGGACGACCTCAGCGACCACCTGCGCAGCCGGCGCGAGACGGAAGGGCACCTGGCCGAGAGCGGCGTCCCGGTGACGACGATCCGGGCCAGCATGGTCGTCGGCGCGGGCAGTGCCGCGTTCGAGACGATCCTCGCCCTGGTCGACCGCCTGCCCGGCATGGTCTGTCCGCGCTGGGTGTCGACACCGACCCAGCCGATCGCGCTGGCCGACGTCGTCCGCTACCTGGCCGGGGTGGGCGGCAGCGAGGCCGCGATCGGCCAGACGTACGAGGCCGGCGGCCCGGAGGTGATGACGTACCGCGAGATGATCGAGCAGATCGCCGACCTGCGCGGTCGGCATCCGCTGATCGTCGAGGTGCCGCTGCTGACACCGCGGCTCTCGTCGCTCTGGCTCCAGCTGGTGACGCCGGTGCAGGCGAACGTCGCCCGGCCGCTGATCGAGGGGCTGCGAAACCCGACGGTCGCACACGACCCGCGCCTCCGCGAGCTGCTGCCCTTCGCGCTGACCACCCTGCGCCAGGCGGCGCAGCAGGCGATGGCGCAGGACGCCGGGCCTCCGGCCGCCCTGACGCCGTGAAGGTGCCGAAGGTGGGGATCGAACCCACACGACCTTGCGGCCACGGGATTTTGAGTCCCGCGCGTCTGCCAATTCCGCCACTTCGGCTTGCGGCAGCGAACGATACCGTCAGGCGTCTCGCGCCTTTGCGGCCGATGCTCCATCTGGTACTGTCGCCGGCGATGGGGGGACGTCGCATTGCGCTGCTCCTGGCGACCGTCGTCTGCCTGCTGCTTGCCGGCGTCGGCTCGGCGGGTGCCGCCGCGGGCGGCTGGCGCACCTCGCTCGTCCCCGGCGGCGACCCCACCTCTTTCGAGGGCCTCGCGGCGGTGCCGGGCGGCCAGGTCTGGGCCGTCGGCGGCCAGGGCGGCGGCGCCGCCTACGACACGCCCATGGCGTGGCGGCACGACGCGAGTGGATGGCAGGCGTACACCATCCCGGTCGATCTGACGGGCCGCTGGGGCTACCTCACCGCGATCGACGGCAGCTCGGCCGACGATGTCTGGGCGGTCGGCCACACGACCATCCAGGCGAATGGCTCGCCTCAGCCGCTCGTCGCCCACTGGGACGGCACGGCCTGGCGGGTGATCTCGCAGCCGTTCATCCCGCCTGATCAGATCGGGCTGCTCGATACGGTCGTCGCCTCGTCGCCGATGGACGTCTGGGTCGGCGGCATCGCGAACAACGGCGTGTCGCAGCCGCTGCTGTGGCACTTCACGGGGTTCTTCTGGACGCAGGTCGCCGTGCCGGTGCGAAACCGCGCCTGCAGCGGCGGCTCGGCGTCGGTGACGGCGGCCGCGAGCAACGGCGGCGGCCTCTTCGTCGCCCTGCGCTGCCCGACGGTGACGACGCACGACGCCGGCATCGTCATGCGCTACGACGGCCGGCGCTGGCACGGCGTGCTGAAGCTGAAGCCGGGCGCGACGGTCGGCGCCCTCGCCGCGGCGCCCGACGGCACCGTCTGGGCCGCGGGCACGACGGTCAACGGCTCGACCGCCACGGCAGCCGTGTGGTCGGGCGGCGCCGGCGGCCTCACCCCGGTCACCACCTCGGCGATCGCCGGCACCACGGGCGAGGCCGTCGCAGTCGGGCCGGCGGGCGAGGTGATCGTCGCCGGCGAGCACCGAGCTGCCCGCCGGTCCCGGGCCGTTCCTGATGTCGCTGGAGGGCGGCACGTGGGGGAACGAGACGGTGCCCTTCGACCGCCAGCTGTCCGCCGTCGCGGTCGCGCACAATGGCCGCGTGTTCGCCGCCGGCCCGTCCTTCGGCGGCTGGATCGGCGGCACCGGATCGCACGCATCGGTGCTCGCGCGCGCCGCCGGCTGAGCGTCGCCGAGGGCCCGCGAGCTTTCGCCGCGCGCTGATTTCGGGTAAACACCTGCTCATGACTCCCGGCGTACCGGCATCGGGCAAGGGAAGCGGCACCGCCACCCAGGCGTCGAGCGTGCTCGACCACCGGTTCGGCCAGGGGCCGCCGCTGACGGTCGGCGTGGAGGAGGAGTACATGCTTCTCGACCCGCGCAGCTTCGACCTGGTGTCGGGCGTCGAGCCGATGCTCGAGGAGGCCGAACAGGGGGCGTTCGCCGACCGGCTCAAGCCCGAGCTGATGCAGTGCGTGCTCGAGTCGGGCACCGTCGTCTGCAGTGACATCGCCTCGGCCGAGGCCGACCTGCGGGCGATCCGCGCGTACGCAGCGAACCTCGCACGCTCGCGCGACATGCGACTGGGCGCCGCCGGCACGCACCCGTTCTCGCTCTTCGAGAACCAGAAGATCACGGCCCGCGACCGCTACCGGATGCTGGTCGAGATGCTCCAGTACATCGCCCGCCGCGAGCTCGTGTTCGGGATGCACGTGCACGTCGCCGTGCCCTCCCCGGAGGTCTGCCTGGCGGTGATGGAGGGCGTCCTGATCGAGCTACCGGTGCTGCTCGCCCTGTCCACCAACTCGCCGTTCTGGCGCGGCGAGTCCAGCGGCCTCGCTTCCACTCGGGCGCTGATCTTCGCGGCCTTCCCGCGCAGTGGCCTGCCGCCGCTGTTCGACGACTACACGGACTACGCCGAGGCGGTCGGCTTCATGGAGGCGACCGGCGCGATCGGCGACTACACGCACCTCTGGTGGGACGTGCGGCCGCACCCGCGGCTGGGCACGATCGAGCTGCGGGTAATGGACGTGCAGACCAGGCTGGAAGACACCGTTGCCCTTGCGGCATACGTGCAGTGCCTGGTCAAGCAGCTGATCGACCAGGTGGAGGAGGGGCATCCGCCGACGCGGTACAACCGGATGCTGCTGGCCGAGAACAAGTGGCTGGCCGCCGCGCTACGGCCTGGACGCGCCGCTGATGGACCTCGCCCAGGACCGGCGCGTCAAGATGCCGGCCCGCACGCTCGCCCGCCGGCGGCTGCGCGAGCTGCGGCCGATCGCCCGCGAACTGGGCTGCTCCAAGCAGCTGGCCCGGATCGAGTTCATCTGCGACAAGGGCAGCGGCGCGCAGCGCCAGCTCCAGGTGTGGAACGCGAACCGCGACATCGTCGAGGTGGCGCAGGAGATCGCGGACGCCACCGAGGCCGTCTGACCCTCCGCCGAGCGGCCGAGGAGCGCCGGGGCGGGCGGTAGACTCAGCCCGGTTTCGTCGAGGTCGGGTCCCCGAGGAGGGTCATGGACAAGCAGGAAGTGCTCGAGCGCTGCAGGCGTGACAACGTCGCCTTCGTACGGCTCCAGTTCACCGAGCCGTACGGCCAGGTCAAGAACGTCTCGATCCCCGTCGAGGAGCTCGAGAAGGCGCTGGACAACGAGCTCATGTTCGACGGGTCGTCGATCCGCGGCTTCAAGCGCATCGAGCAGTCCGACATGTACTTCCTGCCCGACCCCGCGACGTACGCCGTGCTGCCCTGGCGCGGCACCGAGGACTCCCGCACGGCGCGGCTGATCTGCGACGTCGCCGACCCCGACGGCCAGCCGTTCGCCGGCGACCCGCGCTCGAACCTGAAGCGCGTGCTGGCCGAGGCGGCCGAGCTGGGCTACACGATGCAGGTCGGCCCGGAGGCCGAGTTCTTCCTCTTCCGGCTGGACTCGGAGGGCAACCCGACCGTCGACCCGCACGACGCCGCCACCTACTTCGACGTCGCCCCGGTCGATCGCGGCGAGGACTGCCGCCGCGACATCGAGGTGACGCTCCAGAAGATGGGCTTCCACCTGGAGGCGGCCCACCACGAGGTCGCGATCGGCCAGCACGAGATCGACTTCCGCCACGGCGACGCGCTCTCGACGGCCGACAACCTGATCACCTTCCGGATGGTGGTCAAGGTGATCGCGGCGCAGCACGGCATGCACGCCACCTTCATGGCCAAGCCGCTGCACGGCGAGAACGGCTCGGGCATGCACGTCAACCAGTCCCTGGCCCGGGGCGACGAGAACGCGTTCCTGGACGAGTCCGACGAGCTGCAGCTCTCGGCCGAGGCGTACAGCTACATCGCCGGCATCCTCGACCACCTGCCCGCGATCACCTCCGTCGCCAATCCGACCGTGAACTCCTACAAGCGGCTGCTGCCGGGCTACGAGGCGCCGGTCTACATCGCCTGGTCGCCGGGCAACCGCTCGGCCGCCATCCGGGTGCCGGCCAAGCGCGGCCGCTCGACCAGGATCGAGCTGCGGACACCCGATCCCACGGCGAACCCGTACCTGGCGCTGGCCTGCATGCTCGAGGCGGGGCTGGACGGGATCAAGCGCGGCGCCAGGCCGGCCGACCCGGTCAACCGCAACATCTACGACCTGACCGAGGAGGAGTCCGCCGAGCTCGGCATCCGCAGCCTGCCGCACGACCTGACGCACGCGCTGGACGCGCTCGAGGCCGACCCGGTCGTCCGTGCGGCGCTGGGCGAGCACATCTTCACCGAGTACGTGCGCCTCAAGCGCGACGAGTGGGCCTCGTACAACGAGCAGGTGCACCGCTGGGAGCTCGACCAGTACATGGACCGGTACTGACGTACGGGTTGACCTGATCCGGGTCGGCGCGCAGACTGGTCTCGGTGAGGTGGGCACGGGCAGCGGTCGCGGCATGCGCTCTGGGAGCGCTGCTCGCGTGCGGTGCCGGCGGCGTCTCTGTGGGCAACGCTGCGCCGGCCGACTGGAGTCCGATCGGCCCTGACGGCGGCCGCGTGGACGCCCTGGCCGTGGATCCGCTCGACCCCGCCGTGGTGCTGGCCGGCGGCGACCACGCAGGCGTCTTCCGCAGCACGGATGGCGGCGCCCACTGGACGCCCAGTCGTGCCGGCCTGCCCAGCTCGTATGCCGGCTTCGAGGCCCGCCTGGGCTACGCGGCCGTGACGCAGCTTGCGTACCCGCCCGACGACGACGGCACGGTCTACGCGGCGACCGACGAGGGCGAGGTGTTCCGCTCCGACGACGCAGGTGCCAGCTGGGCGCGCAAGCTCGGTCCGTTCAACACGGTCAAGTTCGAGGACATCAGGATCCGGCGGATCGCCGTCGCGCCGGGCGACCCGCAGCACGTGTACGTGGTCCGCGACGACACCGGCAGCCTCGACCTGCTGGCCAGCGACGACGGCATGGACACCTCCCACGAGGTCGTGCCGCCGGTGCGTGCGATCGCTGACGTCGTCGTCACCCGCGGCGGCCGGCTGGTCGTCTCGTCGCCGACGGCGATCGTCTATAGCGACGATGGCGGCACCTCCTTCCATGACGCGGCGACGCCCGCCGGAGCCGGCCGGCTCGAGCTCGACCCGCGCACCGGGACGCTGTACGGTCTGGGCAATCCGGGATCGGTGCTGCGCTCCGACGACGGCGGCAAGACCTGGACGGCCGTGTCGGCGCCGGACACCTCCGGCTCCTGCGCCTACCCGCCCGCGGCGCGGCGGACGATCGTCTGCAGCGGGCCGGAGGGCTTCGTCGTCAGCAGCGACGGCGGGGCGTCATGGTCGGCGGGCCCGTCGCTGCCCGACGCCGCCTCCGATCCCGTTGCCACATCAAGCGACATCCTGCTGGCCGCACCCGAGGGCGTGCTTCGCGCGGCATCGGCGGCGGGGCCGTGGGCACCGTCCGACACGGGCCTGCACGGTGTGTCGGCAGCCGTGACGGTGGTTGACCCCGCGCGACCGGGCACGCTGCACGTGACCGATCGGTACACGCCGTTCGTCCACACGAGCACGGACGGCGGCGCCAGCTGGACGACCTCAGCGGTTCCGAACACGCTCGAGGTGGACGATCTGGTCGCCGATCCCAGCCACCCGTCCACGCTGTGGGAGATCGGCTTCCCCGGCGGCGTCTACCGCAGCACCGACGGCGGCCTCACCTGGCAGCACCGCGGCGACCCGGACGGGACGGCGATCGCGATCGACCCCTCCGATTCGGATGTGCTCTACGCCCTCGGCGGCGACGATCCCGGCAGCGCCGGGGATCAGGCGCCGCTGTGGCGGACCGAGGACGCCGGTCGCACCTGGGTGCCGATCGGCGACCTGCCAAGCGCCGGCGGGCTCGCCTTCTCGATGGTGGTGCTGCCGACGACACCGTTGACGCTGCTGCTGGATGATGGCCTGGAACGCAGCACGGACGGCGGCGCGCACTTCACCAGCACGGGCCGGCGATTCGACGGGATCGGCGTCGATCCGTCCGACGCCTCGCATCTGCTGGCGGTCGGGATCGACGGCCTGCTGTACGAGTCGGCCGACGCCGGCGGCGCCTGGAGTGCGGTGCCGGGCGGTCTGCCCGTTCGCGGCGCCGGGACGCCGGTGTTCGACCCGGCCAGCCCCAACGTCGTCTACCTGCCGCTGCCCAACCCGCGCCAGCCGCATCCGACGCTCTACCGCTCGGTGGACGGCGGCGGCAGCTGGTCCGTGTTCGAGGCGCAGCTGGACGGCCAGCCGGTGGGCGCCATCACCGCCGTGGCGGGCGGCCTCTATGCGGCTGCCGCGAACGGCTCGCTCTACCACCGCGAGGTCGCCGACACGGATCCGCCGGTGATCCGGGCCGCGCCGCAGGTGCGGCTGGCGGTGGGCGGCACCGTCGGCACGCACGTGCCGGCCGTCGTCTCCTGGCAGGGCGTGGATGCCGGCAGCGGGATCGCGTCGTACGAGCTGCAGCACCGGCTCGGGGCGGCCGGCGACTGGGGCGACGTGGCGCTGTCTCCGCCGAATGCGACGTCGCGCTCGGTGTCGCTGACCCGCAACGCCGCGCACACCTTCCAGGTGCGGGCGACCGACGGGGCGGGCAACACGTCGGCCTTCCGGGCCGGACAGCGCGTGTTCCTGGGGCTGCGGGAGGACTCCGCGCTGACGTTCGGATCGCGCTGGTCGCTGGAGCGCTCGTCCTCGTGGCTGGGTGGGACGACGCACCATGCGTCGCGCATCGGTTCGACGTTCACGTTCTCGTTCACCGGCTCGGACGTTGCCTGGGTGGGCGCGGTCGGTCCGGCGCGTGGGTCGGCGACGGTGTACCTGGACGGCGTCGAGGCCGGCACCGTGTCCGCGCACGCGACGGCGTTCGCGCCGCGCCGGGTGCTGTTCACCCACGCCTTCGAGACGGACGGGGAGCACTCGATCCAGATCGTCGTCGCCGGCACGGCGGGCCACCCGCGCGTGGACGTCGACGCCTTCCTGACGTTGCAGTAGCGTGGGCGGCGTGACCGAGCCGCGCCCCGCCACACAGGACGACGTTGCGGCCGTGCTGGCGCTGATCACCGCCTGCGACATCGAGGAGGTCGGCCAGCCCGACTACACGCTGGACGACGTGCGCGACGACTGGGCCAATCCCGGCGTCGACCTGCACACCGACACCTGGATCGTCGACGGCGACGACGGCGCGGTCGCCGCGTACGCGCTCTGCCGGGTCGACGCGCAGGAGGTCTACGTTGCGGCGGCACGGCGCGGCGCGGGGCTGGGATCAGACCTGCTGGGCCGTGTCGAGGCGCGCGCCGTGGAGGCGGGCCGGCCGCTGCGCCAGTTCGTCGCGTCCTCCAACCGCGAGGCGGCGGCGCTGCTCGCGGCCCATGGGTACGCGCCGACCCACCACTACTGGCGGATGGCCATGGAGCTCGACGCCGAGCCGGCGGCGCCGGCCTTTCCGGACGGAATCGGCGTGCGCGGCTTCCTGCCGGGGCAGGACGACCGGGCGGTGCACGCCCTCGTCCAGAGCGCCTTCGCCGAGATCGAGGGCAACATCCACCACGACTACGACGAGTGGCGCACGCGCAGCATCGAGACCTCGGTGTTCGACCCGGCGCTGTGGTTCGTCGCCGAGGGCGACGGCGCGCTCGCGGGCGTCCTGCTGGGCGAGGTGTGGGCGGAGGACGACCTCGGCTGGGTCGGCCAGCTGGCGGTCGATCCGGCCTGGCGCGGCCGCGGCCTGGGCCGCGCGCTGCTGCTGCACGTGCTGGCCGACTTCCGCCGCCGCGGGCTGCCGCGCGCGGCGCTCAGCGTCCACGGCGGCAACGACCGGGCGGCCGGGCTCTACGAGAGCGTCGGCATGCGGCCGGCCTGGCGGCACGACCGCTTCGACCGCGTCGAATCTCAGCGGTAGATCGCGGTCGCGTCGCTCCGCGCCGGCTCGCGCTGCGCGACGCCGGTGCGCACCGCCGCCTCGGCCACGGCCGCCGCGACGTGCTCGACCACGGCCTTGTTGAAGACCGAGGGGATGACGTAGTCCTCGTGCAGCTCGTCCTCGGAGATGACGGCAGCGATCGCACGGGCGGCCGCCAGGTTCATCTCGTCGTTGATCGTCGTCGCCTGCGAGTCGAGCGCCCCCCGGAACATCCCCGGGAAGCAGAGCACGTTGTTGATCTGGTTGGGGTAGTCGCTGCGGCCGGTGGCGATCACGCGGGCGCAGTCCTCGATCTCCTCCGGCGGCACCTCGGGCGTCGGGTTCGCCATCGCGAACACGATCGAGTCGGACGCCATCGAGCGGATCGCCTCGACGCTGACCGCGCCCGGACCGGACAGGCCGAGGAAGACGTCGGCGCCGGCCAGCGCCTCCTCGGCACCGCCCTGGAAGCCATGGGGGTTCGTGTTCTTGGCGTACCACTTCTTGATCCCGGTCAGGCCCTTCTTGCCCAGGTAGAGCGCGCCGTCGCGGTCGCAGCCGACGATGTTGGTGACGCCCGCCTGGAGCAGCAGCCGGCTGACCGCGACGCCGGCGGCACCGACGCCGACCAGCACGACCTTGAGCTCGTCCATGCGCTTTCGCACCAGCTTGGCCGCGTTCAGCAGCCCCGCCAGCACCACCACGGCGGTGCCGTGCTGGTCGTCGTGGAAGACGGGGATGTCGAGCTCGTGGCGCAGCCGGCCCTCGATCTCGAAGCAGCGCGGCGCGGCGATGTCCTCCAGGTTGATCCCGCCAAACCCGGGGGCGATCGCCTTGACGATGGCGATGATCTCGTCGGTGTCCTTGGTGTTCAGGGCGAGCGGCCATGCGTCGATCCCGGCAAACTCCTTGAACAGCATCGCCTTGCCCTCCATCACCGGCATCGCGGCCTCCGGCCCGATGTCGCCGAGGCCCAGCACGGCCGTGCCGTCGGTGACAACGGCGACGGTGTTCTGCTTGATCGTCAGCGCCCGCGCCCGGGTCACGTCCTCGGCGATCGCCAGGCAGACGCGGGCGACGCCCGGCGTGTAGGCCATCGAGAGGTCGTCGCGCGTCTTCACCGGCACCTTGTTGTGCACCTCGATCTTGCCGCCCAGGTGCATCAGGAACGTGCGGTCGGAGACGTTCACGATCGTCACGCCGGGCACCTTGCGGACGGTGTCCACGATCCGCTGGCCGTGGTCCGAGTCCGCCGCCGAGACCGTGATGTCGCGCACCGTGTGCTCGCGGGTGACGCGCACCAGGTCGATCGCCCCGACGTCGCCCTCGGCGTCGGCGATGGCCGCGGCGACCGTCGCGAAGGCGCCCGGGCCCGACGGGATCTCGATCCGCATGGTCAGGCTGTAGGAGGCCGAGGGTGTCCGCGCCATGGGGCGCGAAGCGTACCGGCTAGGAGAGCGCGTCCGCGACGGCGGCGCGGAAGCGCGCCTGCGTGTCCGCGGGCAGGGTGCTGTCGAGCTCGACGTACAGCCTGCCCGATGCCTGGCTGGCGTCCCGGCCGCGCGGCATCGTGGCTCGCAGGCGGTCGGGCAGCGCGGCCGCCGAGACCGCGTTCACGACCAGCAGCAGGCGATCGTCGCCGCGCAGCTCGTATGCCCCGGCGATGCCGTTGCGCAGCGCGGCGAAGCGGGGCGCGTCCAGCTCGTCGCTGCGCACCATGTGCAGGCCGTGATGGGAGAGCGCGCGGAGCAGCGGCCTGACCGCGACCGCGTGGTCGGCGAGGCCCGGCGGGAGCACCGCGACGGTCGGCGGGGGCGAGGCCGCGGCGGCACGATGGCGGAACGGCGCCGCCGCGACCAACCCCACCAGCGCCAGCGCCGCCAGCAGCGAGAGGATCGCCAGCACGGCCTTCCAGGACACTCGGCGGTGCGGCGGATGCGGCGGCGAGGCGGTGGCTCCCATACATCGAATGTACGGGGCGTTGTCCAGCGCGTCGAGAGACCCAAAGGTCCCAGTCCCGGAGGGCCGTCCGGGGCGGACGGGGTAGTCTGCGCGGGTGGCCACGGCGAAGCAGGCGAAGCCCTCCGAGATCGACCTCTCAGACGCCCCGGCCAAGGCCTGCGACCTGTTCCTGGTGGACGGCAACGGTCTCGCCTACCGCGCCTTCTTCGCGCTGCCCGAGGAGCTCCAGACGGCCGAGGGCCAGCCCACCAACGCCCTGCTCGGCATGGGGAACATGCTGATGCGGCTGCTGCTCGACTACCGGCCCCGGGCGGTGCTGGTGGCGTGGGACGAGAAGCCCAAGGAGCGGCTCGAGCTCGACCCGTCGTACAAGGCCGGGCGCCGGCCGACGCCGCCCCTGCTGAAACAGCAGCAGCCCTTCTTCGAGCCGATCGTCAACGCCTTCGGCTACCGCAACCTGCGCGTCCCCGGCAAGGAGGCCGACGACGTGATCGGGACGCTGGCCGCGAAGGCGTCGGCGGCCGGGCACAAGGTGTGCGTCGTCTCGACCGACCGCGACGCCTTCCAGCTGGCCGACGAGAACGTCTGCATCATGATGACCCCGCGCGGCGTCTCCGACGTCGTCGTCTACACGCCCGACCGGATCCGGCAGCGCTACGGCATCGGCCCCGAGCTCGTGCCCGACTTCATCGGACTCAAGGGTGACACCTCGGACAACATCCCCGGCGTGCCCGGCATCGGCGAGAAGACCGCGGCCGACCTGCTGCTCCAGTTCGGCAGCCTGGAGGGTGTGTACGCCTCGCTCGACCAGGTCTCGGGCGACAAGCGCCGCGAGTCGCTGCGCACCGCGGCGGAGGACGCGGAGAAGTCCAAGCTGCTGGCCACGATCGACCTGCACGTGCCGGTCGAGGTCGACCTGGACACGCTGGTGAACGAGCCGCCCGACCGCTCGCAGATGAAGGAGCTGTTCCGCCAGCTCGAGTTCCGCGCGCTGCTGCGCCGGGTGGACGAGCTCGACGTCGCCATCCCGGGCGCCCCCGTCGAGATCTCCGAGCGGGCCGAGGTGCCCTGGCGCGAGGCCGACCTCGCCGCGGTCGCGGCGCTGCCGCACGAGGTCTCGCTGGCCGTCGCCGACGGCCGCTGCGCGCTCGGCACGGCGGCGGGCGAGGTGCTGGTGGTGCCGGTGCCGGTGGCCGAGCTGCTGCCGCAGCTGCGCGACCGCCGCGTGCTGGTGCACGGCCTGCACGTCCCCGGGCTGCTGCCCGCCGGCGACACCCAGCTCGCGGCCTACCTGATCGACCCCAACCGCTCGACCTACGAGGTCAACGACCTGGCCGAGGAGTCGGGCGTCGAGCTCTCGGTGCAGTCCGACGACGAGACCGCGGCGCTGGTGCGGTGCGCCGCCGCGATCCCGCGGCTGCACGCCGGGATGCTGCCGCGGCTGGAGCAGCGCCTGCTGACCTCGCTCTACGAGGACATCGAGCTGCCGCTGGTGCCGGTGCTGGCCGACATGGAGTCCGCCGGCGTCAAGCTCGACACCTACCGCCTGGCCGAGATCGCCGCCAAGCTGCGCGACCAGGTCGAGGAGCTGGAGGGCCGCGCCTACGAGCTTGCCGAGGGGCCGTTCACGCTGGGCTCGCCGAAGCAGCTGGGCGAGGTGCTGTTCGAGCGGCTGGGCCTGCCCGCCGACCGCAAGGGAAAGACCGGCTACTCGACCGACGCCCGGGTGCTGGGGAAGCTCCGTGACCTGCACCCGATCATCGACGTGGTGGAGCAGTGGCGCGAGCAGTCCAAGCTGCTGAACACCTACCTCGAGCCGCTGCCCGGGCTGGTCGACCCCGAGGACGGCAGGCTGCACACGTTCTTCAGTCAGACAACGGCGGCCACCGGGCGGCTCTCGTCGATCCGGCCGAACCTCCAGAACATCCCCATCCGCACGCCGCTGGGCCGCGAGATCCGGGGCGCGTTCATCGCCGAGGACGGCTACCAGATGCTGTCCGCCGACTACTCGCAGGTCGAGCTGCGGATCCTCGCCCACCTCTCCGGCGAGCCGGCGCTGCGGGAGGCGTTCGAGCGCCGCGAGGACATCCACCGGGCGACCGCGGCCCAGGTGCTGGGCAAGCCGGCTGAGGAGCTGACCTCGACCGAGCGGAACCGCGCGAAGGCCGTCAACTTCGGCATCATCTACGGCATCAGCGCCTTCGGCCTCTCCGAGCAGCTGGGCATCACGCGGGAGGAGGCGCAGAGCTTCATCGACCTCTACCTGGCCCGGTTCCCGGAGGTCAACGCATTCATGAAGCGCGTCATCGAGCAGGCCAAGGAGGACGGCTACGTGGCCACGCTGTTCGGGCGGCGGCGGCCGATCCCCGAGCTGCGCGCGTCGAACTACATGACGCGGAGCCTGGGCGAGCGGCTGGCCGTGAACACCGTCATGCAGGGCAGCGCGGCCGACATCATCAAGGTGGCCATGATCGGCTGCCACCGCCGGCTGCGCGACGAGGGCCGGCGCTCGCGGCTGGTGCTCCAGATCCACGACGAGCTGCTGTTCGAGGTGGCCGACGGCGAGACCTCGGCGCTGAAGAAGATCGTGCGCGAGGAGATGGTCGGCGCCTACCCGCTCGACCCGCCGCTCGACATCGACGTCGGCATCGGCGCCACCTGGCTGGACGCGAAGTGACCGGCTGGCTCCAGATCGACGGCACCGTCCATGCGCTGCCCGCGCGCCGCGGCGACGAGGACGGCGCGTACCTGTGGATCGACGCCGGCGAGCGCGACGAGGCGATCCACGCCGAGCTGTACCTGCCGGCGGTCGATGCGACCGACCTCGACCTGGCGATGACGCTTGCGATCGGAATGGTCGATCACGGCGGCATCCAGCGCTCGGGCGAGGTGCGGATCGAGTTCGGCCGCGTCGCCGAGGGCCGCGGCGTGCTCACTGCCAGCGGCAACGTGCTGGACGCCGACGTGCGGTTCGAGCTGATCGGCCATCCGCCCGGCGGCGGCTTCTGCCGTCACTGCGGATCGCCGCTCGAGGTGCGGACGGTGTCGGTGATCACGCCTCCCGACGGCGGCCTGATCGGCGCGCCGGAGACCAGCTGCGAGGGATGCGGGCGCTCCTGACCGTCGCGCTCGCCGCGATGCTGGCGGCGGGGTGCGGCGGGTCGGGTGGGAGGAGCACGTCTGCGGGATGCGGCCGGGTCAACCCGCCGCCGGGGTCGCTGACGATGGTGCCGGCGGGCACGCCGGTGACGGACGTCTGCGCGCTGGCCCGACGGGCGACGGATGTCGTGCTCGCGTCCAACGACGCCGCGACCGCGCGCCGGCTGGTCGCGGCGGCGCCGAACATCCGCGTCTGGCAGGACCGGGAGCTCCAGTTCGGGGAGCCGTGCGACGGCTGCCCGACCACGCCGCTGCCGATCGACCAGATCCGCACCGACCACCCCGAGTGGATCCTCCGCGACGCCGCCGGCAACGAGATCACGGGGACGCTGTCGGCGGGCGGCGAGCGCAGCTCGGCGATGCTCGACGTCGGCAACGTGGACTACCAGGGCGCCTGGGAAGACGCGCTGTCGAGCAGCCTGATGGAGGCGCCCTGGGCCGGGTCGGTGGTGCAGGTGAACAACGACAGCGAGCCCTCGGCGCCCGCCGTCGATCCCGACACGGGCGACGAGGAGACGCACGGCGACCGGGTTGCCGACGTCGCCCGCGCGCTCTCGCTCGTGCGCGGGGCGCTGAAGACCGAGGGCTTCTCGCTGGTCGGCGACATCGCCCCGCTGACGCCGCCCGTGCTGGGCCAGATCGGCAGCACCGACGCGGTGCTGGTGCCCGCGACGGGCGACTGGCCGACGGTGCTCGACTACCTGGCGGTGGCGGTCGACCGTGACGTCGGCGTCTGGATGGCCGGCGGCCCGACGGCGCCCCGCAGCAGCCGCGTGTTCGGGTACGCGGCCTTCCTGCTGGCGTCTGCCCAGCCCTTCTCGGCGTACGACCCGACCAGCGTGAATGACCCGATGTTCCGCGTCGACCTGGGGCAGCCCGTCGGGCCGCCGACGGAGCACGACGGGGTGTGGGAGCGGACCTTCGATCAGGGCGCGGTCGCGGTCAACGCGGGGACGGCGCCGGCCAGCGTCGACCTCGGCTCCTACGGCCGCCGCACGCTTCTCCCGGACCATGCGGTCATCGCCACGCCGAACGGGACATTCAGCTAGATCCGAGCGCTCTCCCGGCAAGCGCCGGGGCTTGCCAACACCGCCTGTATACTGCGACCCGGCTCGGCCGGCCCCGGGAGGGTTCGGCGTGGGCACGCATTCTTTTCGAGAGGACTGATCCGACAGGTGGCAACCGACCAGCAGAACCAGACGCAGGCCTTGGCCGACGACGACTGGATGATCGAGGTGGACGGCAAGCTCGTCCCCGATTACGACCGCACGCTCGCCGACTTCAACGAGGGCGATGTCGTCACCGGCACCGTGGTGCGGGTGGACAAGGACGAGATCCTCGTCGACATCGGCTACAAGAGCGAGGGCGTGATCCCGCTCTCCGAGCTGACGATCCGCCGCTCGGTCAACCCCGACGACGAGGTCGCCGTCGGCGAGTCGATCGACGCGCTCGTGCTCCAGAAGGAGGACGCCGACGGGCGTCTGATCCTGAGCAAGAAGCGCGCGCGGTTCGAGAAGGCCTGGCGCCGCATCGAGGCGGCCGCGGAGAGCGGCGAGCCGGTGGAGGGTGCGGTCATCGAGGTCGTCAAGGGCGGTCTGATCATCGATCTCGGCGTCCGCGGCTTCCTGCCCGCGTCGCTGGTGGACATCCGCCGCGTCCAGGATCTCGACGAGTACCGCGATCAGACGCTGCGCTGCAAGGTGATCGAGCTCAACCGCAGCCGCAACAACGTCGTGCTGTCGCGCCGCGCCGTGCTCGAGGAGGAGCGCCGCGAGCAGCGGCAGCAGATCCTCGACCGGTTGCAGCCGGGCGTCGAGGTGGAGGGCGTCATCTCGAACATCGTCGACTTCGGCGCCTTCGTCGACCTGGACGGCATCGACGGCCTGATCCACATCAGCGAGCTCTCCTGGAGCCACGTCAACCATCCGTCCGAGGTGCTCGAGATCGGGCAGAAGGTCAACGTCAAGGTGCTGGACGTCGATCGCGACCGGCAGCGGATCTCGCTCGGCCTCAAGCAGACGCAGACCGACCCGTGGCAGCGCGTCATCGACGAGTGCAGCCAGGACGACGTCGTCATCGGCCGGATCACGAAGGTCGTCACCTTCGGCGCGTTCGCCGAGATCCTGCCCGGCGTCGAGGGTCTGATCCACATCTCCGAGCTGGCCGAGCACCACGTCGAGAACCCGCGCGAGATCGTGCAGCAGGGCGAGGAGTATGCCGTCAAGGTGATCGAGATCGATCCCGAGCGGCGCCGCCTCTCCCTCTCGATCAAGCGCGTGGAGGAGGGCGAGACCGGCCGCCGGCTGCGGCTGGACGACGGCCCCGGCGGTGCGCCCGCCGAGGAGCCGGTGCCCGATCTCGGTCTCTCCGACGAGGTGTTCGCGCAGGCGGACGCCGAGGCGGCGGCCGCGCCGGTTGCCGACGAGGAGCCGGCCGAGGCTGCGCCGGAGCTGTCCGACGAGCCCGCCGAGCCCGAGGCTGCTGAGCCTGAGCCGGAGCCGGAAGCGGCTGTGGAGCCCGAGCCTGAGGCGGCCGCTGAGCCCGAGGCTGCCGAGCCCGAGCCCGAGCCGGAGCCGGAAGCGGCTGCGGAGCCCGAGCCTGCCGCGGAGCCGGAGCCGGCCGAGGAGCCCGCGCCGGAGGCCGAGGCAGCTGCGGAGCCGGAGGCCGAGGTAGCCGAGGAGCCCGCAGCCGACGCCGAGCCGGCCGAGGCATCAGAGGCGGCCGCGGAGGAGTAGTGGCCCGGGTCGTCGGGCTGACCGGCGGCATCGGGTCGGGCAAGTCGGAGGCGCTGGAGGCATTCCGCCGCCACGGCGCATCGACGATGTCGAGCGACACGATCGTCCGCGCGCTGTACGAGCGCCCGGAGGTGGTGCGCGCCGTCGTCGAGCGCTTCGGCGAGGGTGTCGCCGCGCCCGACGGCGGGGTCGATCGCCGCGCGCTGGCCGCCGTGGTATTCGCCGACGACGATGAGCGGCGCGCGCTCGAGGGCCTGCTGCTGCCGCTCGTCTCGGCCGAGTTCGCGCGGTGGCGCGACGGCGAGCTGGCGGCGGGTGCTGCGCTGCTCGTGCACGAGGCGCCCGACGCTGTTCGAGGCCGGCGTCGAGGACCGCTACGACGCGATCATCACCATCACAGCGCCCGAGAGCGTTCGCCGCGGGCGGCGGCCCGAGGCGGCCGCGCGGATGGCGGCGCAGCTGCCGGAGGCCGAGAAGGCGCGGCGCAGCGACCTCGTCTACGAGAACACCGGCACCCTCGCCGACCTGGACGCGTGGGTGGCGGAGGTGGCGGCGAGGCTGATGGAGCCGTGAGGCGGCTCGCCGCCGCGCTCGCGGTCGCCGCCGCGCTGATCGGCCTCTCGTTCGCCGTCGTGCACCAGGTGCAGCCCGGCTGGTGGCTGCGCCTCTGGTATCCGCTCGACTACCAGGGCGAGGTGACGGGGTACGCGCACAAGTACCGGCTGCCGCCCGACCTGGTCGCCGCGGTCATCTACCGTGAGTCGCGGTTCGACGTGGACGCGCGGTCGGGCGCGGGGGCGATCGGGCTGATGCAGCTGCTGCCGGACACGGCCCAGGGCATCGCCGTCCACACCGGCGGGACGCAGTTCGATCCCGACAAGGATCTGCTGAACCCTGACCTGAACGTGCGCTACGGCTGCTGGTACCTGCGCCACCTGCTGGACAAGTACGGCCGCCACCCGAACGGCGCCGATCTCGCCCTCGCGGCGTACAACGCCGGGCAGGCCAACGTCGATCGCTGGATCGCCCAGACGCCGAAGGGCCAGGCGGTGCAGATCCCGTTCGCCGAGACGCGCGACTACGTCACCTCGGTGCGCAACCTGCAGGACATCTACCGCAAGGCGTACGGCACAGAGCTGAACGGGTGAATCGCGGCGGCAGGTTGGGCCACTGATCGTGGCGTCGGTGGACCACCCTGGAGGGTCAGGCACCGATTCCTGGCACCGACACGGTTCCGGGTCGGTGCTCGGGTGGTGGTCGAACCGGAGCCAGGCACGGAGCCTGACCCTCGGTTTCGCAGGTTGGGCTCCTGACGGTTTGGGTCAGGTCTTTGGTGCCTCTTCGTCACGGAACTGCGGATCGCCTGTGATGGGGGTCTGGCACGGTGCCAGACCCCGTGCCGGACACCCTCTCGAGGCCCATGGTTGGGCGGAATCTCGCCCGCCGGGTCCGTCACGGCTTCCACCATGGAGCGTCACGGAGTGCCGGATCGGCTGTGATCGGGGCCCGGCACGGTGCCAGACCCCGTGCCGGGCCCCGGACCGCCGCTCCGTCTGAACGCAGGCGTAGACTCCAGTGGGTGATCGTTGCTGACCTCGAGCTGGACCTGGACGTCTTCCAGGGGCCGTTCGACCTGCTGCTCGCGCTGATCCTGCGCGAGGAGGTCGAGCTCGCCGAGGTGCCGATCGCCGAGATCATTGCCGTCTACCTGGAGCGCGCGTACGAGCGGGGCGAGCTCGACCTGGAGTCGGCCAGCGAGTTCCTCGTCCTGGTGGCCGCGCTGCTCGAGATCAAGGTGCGGCTGCTGTTCCCGTCCGAGGACGAGCTGGAGGAGCTGACGCCGGAGCAGGCCGAGGCCGAGCTGTTCGCGCGGCTGATCGAGTACCGCCGCTTCCAGGGCGCCTCGCGCTGGCTGCGCGACCGGATCGAGTCCGAGCCGCGTATCTTCCGCATCGGCCCCGCGCCGCTGGCGCCGCCGCGCCCGGAGCCGCTGGTGCTGGAGTTCAGCGAGGACCCGTGGCGGCTGCTCGGAGGCGCTCGACCGGCTGCTGATCGCACCGCCGCCGATCGACGTCTCGTCGGTGCGCCGGCCGCTGGTGCCGGTGGACGTCTTCCTGGAGCGCTTCCGCGCGTCCTGCGCGACCGCCGCGCCTTCGCCTTCGAGGACGCGGTGCGCGGCCTCGACCGGCTGTCCCAGGCCGCCGCCTTCCTGGCGGTGCTGGAGCTGGTCAAGCGCGGCGAGGTGCGCGGCGAGCAGACCGAGGTCTTCGGGCCGATCCGCGTCGTCGCCGGCACCGCGACGGGTGCCGACCGGGCGATCGCGTGAGCGAGCTGACGCGCGCCGTCGAGGCGCTGCTCTTCATCTCGACCGAGCCGCTCTCCGTGCGGGAGCTCGCCGAGTTGACCGAGGCGCCGCCCGAGCGCGTCGAGCGCGCGCTCGACGCGCTGCTCGACCGCTACTGCGAGGAGCGCTCCGGCGTGATCCTCGAGCGGGCCGCCGGCGGGTTCGGCTTCCGCGCCTCGGCGGCCACCGCCGACGTCTGCGCCCGGCTGGTCGAGCGGCCCCCGGCACGCGGACTCTCGCCAGGCGGCGCTGGAGACGCTCGCCATGGTCGCCTACCTGGCGCCCGTCAGCCGGCCCGAGATCGCCCGCATCCGCGGCGTCGCCTCCGACTCCGCCGTCGCGAACCTGCTCGAGCGCGGCCTGATCGAGGAGGCCGGGCGTGCCGAGACGCCGGGCAACCCCGTCGTCTACAAGGCGACCACCGTGTTTCGCCGCACGTTCGGCCTGGACGACGACGAGGCGCTGCCGCCGCTCAGCCAGTTCGAGCTGACCGAGGCCGACCACCAGTCGCTCCGGGCCCGGCTGCACCTGGTCGCCGACCAGCGTGCCGGTCAGGCTTAACCGCTACCTCGCCTCCGCCGGCGTCGCCGCCCGCCGCTCGGCCGACGAGTTGATCCGCGCCGGCCGCGTGACCGTGAACGGTGCCGTGGCCGAGCTCGGCACGGCCGTCGAGGAGGGCGACCGGGTCGAGGTGGACGGCCGGCCGGTGGCCGTCGAGGCGCTCGTCCACCTGATGCTGCACAAGCCGGCCGGCGTCGTCACGACCGCCAGCGACACGCACGGACGGCAGACGGTGCTCGACCTGGTGCACGCTCCGGAGCGCGTCTTCCCGGTCGGGCGGCTCGATCGCGACACCACCGGGCTCCTGCTCCTGACCAACGACGGCGGGCTCGCCCACCGGCTGATGCACCCCAGGCACGGCGTCCCCAAGACCTACCGGGTCACGGTCAAGGGCACGCCATCGGACGAGGCGCTCGCCCGGCTCGCCGGCGGCGTCGAGCTGGACGACGGGCCGACGGCACCGGCCGAGGTGCGCCGGATCGGCCCGGGAGAGCTCGAGCTGACGATCCACGAGGGGCGCAACCGCCAGGTGCGGCGCATGTGCGACGCGGTCGGCCACCCCGTGCGCACGCTCCACCGCAGCGCCTACGCCGGGCTCGAGCTGGGCGGCCTCGCGCTCGGCCGGTGGCGGCCGCTGACCGAGGCCGAGGTGGAGACGCTCAGCCGGACGTGACGGCGCGCGGGTTCGGCAGCGGCGTCAGCACCGGCTCGAGCCGGTCGCGCAGGTGCTCGAAGTTGGGCGGCAGCGAGAGCCGCTCGCCGAGGTGCGCCTCGTCCTCGTCGGTCGCGAAGCCGGGGCCCATCGTCGCCAGCTCGAACAGCACGCCGCTCGGCTCGCGGAAGTAGACCGAGCGGAAGTAGAAGCGGTCGATCACGCCGGTCGGCCGTGCGCCGGCCGCGGCGACGCGGTCGCGCCACTCCTCCTGCTCGTCCATCGTCGTCGCCCAGGCGACGTGATGGATGGTGCCGGCGCCGGGGATGCCGGGATCGGCGGGCGGCGCGTCGTAGACGTAGGTCGAGCCGCGCTGCTCGCCGCGCGCCTCCCAGCCCTCGCCCACGGGCGTGAAGGCCATTCCGTCCTCGAGCAGCGCGCGGCTGCGGTCGGGCGACGAGGCGTAGGCGCGCACGCCGTGGAAGCCCTGGAGGGCATGCTCGGCAGGCACCTCGGGATGGCTCGCCGTCAGCGGGGCGTCGCCGCTCTCGACGACGACCAGCTCGTGCTGGAGGCCCTCGGGGTCGCGGAACCGCAGGCCGCCGCCGTCCACGCGCTCGACCGAGGTCGCGTCGCCCGCGCAGCCGTTCCTCCCAGAACGCGATCGCGTCCGGGCTGCCGACGCGCCACAGGATCCGGTGCACCATGCCGTTGCCAGGACGGCCGACGGCCGCGCCCGGGTACTCGAAGAACGTCAGGTCGTTGCCGGGACTGCCGTGCTCGTCCCCGTAGAACAGGTGGTAGACGGTGGGGTCGTCCTGGTTGACGGTCTTCTTGACCAGCCGCAGCCCCAGCGCCCGCGCGTAGAAGTCGACGTTGCGGGGGGCGTCCGCGGTGATCGCGGTGATGTGGTGGATTCCTTCGAGTCGCATGCCCGTAGGGTAGCCGACCTGCGGGCGCCTACCGAAAGCCCATGCGGCTGAGCATCTCGGCCAGGGTCTCCGACGCCACGCCGCGCGCCCGCTCCGCGCCGGCGTCGAGGATCCGGCCGCAGCTCGCCCTCGTCCGCCCGCAGCTCCAGGTACCGGCTCACGCACCGGGCGCAGCCACTCGACGACGGCGTCCGCGACGTCGCCCTTGAACTGGCCGTACCCGGCGCCGTCGTAGGCGGCCTCGATCTGCTCTGGGGTGCGGTCGGTGGCGATGCCGAGGATCTCGATCAGGTTGGCGATCCCCTCCTTGCCCTCGCCGCGGCGCACCTCGCGCCCCGAGTCCGTCACGGCCGAGCGGAACTTCTTCGCCATCACCTCGGGCGGATCGGTCAGCAGCACGGTGCCCTGCGGCGTGCCGCCGGTCGTGGACATCTTCCGGGTCGGCTCCTGGAGGTCCATGACGCGGCCGCCGACGCCCGCGATCGCGGCCTCGGGCAGCGGGAACAGCTCGCCGAAGCGGTGGTTGAACCGCTGCGCGATGTCGCGGGCGAGCTCGAGATGCTGGCGCTGGTCGTCGCCGACGGGCACGCGGTCGGCCTTGTAGAGCAGGATGTCCGCGGCCTGCAGCACCGGGTACGTGAAGAGGTCGACCGTGACGGATTCCTGGCCCTCGCTCTTCTCCTTGAACTGCGTCATCCGGCGCAGCTCGCCCCACGTGGCAACGGCTGCCCAGCAGCCACGCGCCGTAGGGGTGCGCATCGGCACCTGGCTCTGCATGAACAGCGTGCACCGGCCTGGGTCGAGCCCGGCGGCCAGCAACGTGGCTGCGGTGTTCAGCGTGTTCTCGTGCAGCTCGTCCGGCTCGTAGGGCACCGAGATCGAGTGCAGGTCGACCACGCAGTAGAACGACTCGCCCTTGTCCTGGTCGGCAACGTAGTGGCGGATGGCGCCGATGTAGTTGCCGAGGTGCTTGGTGCCGGTGGGCTGGATGCCCGAGAAGACGCGTGCCATGAGCCGGGGATCCTACCGGCCTCGGTACACTGATCGTCCGATGGCAACCGCCCAGAACGACCTGGTCGCCGGCCTCCTGGCGGGAGCGTCCGGCGCTCCAGCAGCCGGACCTGGCCCGACCGCGCGGCGGCCGACGCCGTCGGCGCCCGGATCGCCGCGCATGCCGCCGCTGGTGTTCGCGGGCGAGGCGCGCCAGCTGCGCGACTCGCTGGCGCAGGTCGCCGCCGGGCCGCGCGTTCCTGCTCCAGGCCGGCGACTGCGCGGAGTCGTTCGCCGACTTCTCGGCGATCAGCATCCGCGAGCGGCTCAAGATCATCCTCCAGATGGCCGCGGTGCTGACCTACGGCTCGATGCTGCCGGTGGTCAAGGTCGGCCGGATCGCCGGGCAGTTCGTCAAGCCGCGCTCCAGCCCGACCGAGCTGGTGGACGGGGTCGAGGTGCCGACGCTTCCGCGGGCACATGCTGCACGACGACGCGCCCACCGCCGGCGGCCCGGGCGTACGACCCCGACCGGATGCTGCAGGGCTACCACCAGTCGGCGGCGACGCTGAACCTGCTGCGCGCCTTCACCAAGGGCGGCTTCGCCGACCTCACCCAGGTGCACCTGTGGAACCAGGAGTTCGTCGCGTCCTCGCCGGAGGGCCGCCGCTACGAGGTGATCGCGTCCGAGATCGAGCGGGCGCTGCGGTTCATGGCCGCCTGCGGGATCGACCTCGGGGCCGAGCGCCAGCTGCACGAGGTGGACGTCTGGACGAGCCACGAGGGACTGCTGCTGGACTACGAGCAGGCGCTCACCCGCCGCGACTCGCTGACCGGCGACTGGTACGACTGCTCGGCCCACATGCTGTGGATCGGCGAGCGCACGCGCCAGCCCGACGGCGCGCACGTCGAGTACTTCTCCGGCGTGCACAACCCGATCGGGATCAAGCTCGGGCCCGATCGGCGACGCCCGCCGAGCTGCGCGAGCTGTGCGAGATCGCTGAACCCCGAGCGCCGCCCCGGCCGGATCACGCTGATCTCGCGCCTGGGCGCCGGCCGCGTCGAGGAGCTGCTGCCGCCGCTGCTGCGCGCCGCCGCGGACGCCGAGCACCCCGTGGTCTGGGTCTGCGACCCGATGCACGCGAACGTCTTCCGCACGGCCTCCGGGTACAAGACGCGGCGCTTCGAGGACATCCTGGCGGAGATCCGCGGCTTCTTCACGGCCTGCGTGGCCGAGGGGGCGTGGCCCGGCGGCGTCCACATCGAGTTCACCGGCGAGCACGTCACCGAGTGCCTGGGCGGCTCCGAGGAGGTGCTCGAGGATCAGCTGAACGTGAACTACTCGACGCTGTGCGACCCGCGCCTGAACGCGCGCCAGTCGCTCGATCTCGCCTTCCAGGTCGCCGAGCTGATGCGCGGCGCCCAGGGCCCCCTGCGATGAGGGTCGCGGTCGTCGGGCTGGGGCTGATCGGCGGCTCGCTGGCGCTGGCGGCAACGGCCGGCGGGGCCGAGGTCGCGGCCTACGACCCCGATCCCGAGGCGGGCAGGATCGGCCTCGAGCGGGACGCGATCGGCGTCGCGGCCGAGAGCGTGGGGGTCGCGGTGGAGGGTGCCGACCTCGCCTTCGTATGCGGGCCGGTGGCCGAGCTGCCCGCGCTCGTGCGCTCGGTGCTGGACGTCGCCCCGGAGGGGTGCACGGTCTCCGACGTCGGCTCGACCAAGGCCCGGCTGGTCGAGGCGGCCGGCGCCGAACCGCGCTTCTGCGGCGGCCACCCGGTCTGCGGGTCGGAGGCGCGCGGCATGGCGAACGCGCGCGCCGACCTGTTCGACGGCGCGACCTACTTCCTCACGCCCGGCGCGGCGACCGACCCGGCGGGCTACCGCCGGCTGCACGGCTTCTGCGCCTCGCTGGGCGCGCGGCCGGTGGCGATCGATCCGGGCGCGCACGACCGCCTGGTCGCCCTCACCAGCCACGTCCCGCACGCGATCGCCAACACGCTGGTCAACCAGGCCGGCTCGGGCCGGGTCGACGGCCACGACCCGCTGGCGGCGGCCGGTGGCTCGTTCCGCGACATGACGCGCGTGGCGGGCGCCAACCCGCGCATCTGGGTGGACATCTTCCTGGACAACCGGGAAGCGGTGCTGGACGGCCTGCGCGAGCACGGCCGCCGGCTGGACGAGCTGGCCCGGGCTCTGGAGCGCGAGGACGCCGGCTTCGTCGCCCGCTGGATCGCCGAGGCCTCGGCCAACCGCCGGCGCCTGCTGGACATGAGCTACCCGGCCACGCCCGAGGAGCTGTTCCGGGTGCGCGTCCACGTGCCCGACCGGCCCGGCGTGCTCTCCGGGATCACCCAGGCGCTGGGTGCGGAGGGGATCAACATCGAGGACTTCGAGCTGCACCACGTGTCGGCCGACCGCGGCGGCACGGTGGTGGTGACGGTGGCCGGCGAGCGCGAGGCGAACCGCGCCGTCGAGCTGCTCGACGCCCAGGGCTACGGCGCCATCGCGACGGCGGCGGTCGATGCCTGACGCCGGGATGCGGATCGCGCCGGCGGCCGGCCTGGTCGGCGGGCTGGTCGTGCCCGGCGACAAGTCGGTCAGCCACCGCGCCGTCATGCTCGGATCGCTGTCTGAAGGTCGAGTAGAGGTTGAGGGTTTTGGCGCATCGGCCGACACGCTCTCGACGGTCGAGGCGTTCCGGTCGATGGGCGTCGCGATCGAGCGGGTGGGCGAGGACGGCCTCGAGATCCAGGGCGTCGGCCTGCGCGGGCTGCGCCCTCCGGAGGGCGCCATCGACGTCGGCAACGCGGGGACGCTGATGCGGCTCCTGCCCGGCCTGCTGGCGGGCCAGATGGGACGGTTCACGCTGGACGGCGACGAGTCGATCCGGCGCCGGCCGATGGGGCGGGTGGCCGAGCCGCTGGCGACGATGGGCGTCGAGATCGAGACGGCGGACGGCCTGCCGCCGGTGACCGTGACCGGCCGCGGCCGGACGGTGCCGATCCAGTACCGGCTGCCGGTCGCCTCGGCGCAGGTCAAGTCCTGCCTGCTGCTGGCGGCGCTGTTCGCCGAGCACGGCGTGACCGAGATCGAGGAGCCGGTGCCGACCCGCGACCACACCGAGCGGATGCTGCGGCGCGCCGGCGTGCCCGTCGACCGCCGCCCCGGCCGTGTGGCCGTCTCCCCCGTCAACCACCTCGAGCTGACCGAGATCGGCGTCCCCGGCGACTTCTCCTCGGCGGCGCCGTTCATCGCCGCCGCCTGTGTCCTGTCCGGCTCCAACCTGACCATCCAGGGCGTCGGCATCAACCCCACGCGCACCGGGCTGCTGACCGTGCTGGAGCGGATGGGCGCCCGCGTCGGCCTGTTCGGCCGGCGCTGGGCGGGCGGCGAGCCGGTGGCCGACATCGAGGTGCGCCCGGCCGAGCTGGTTGCCACCGAGGTCGAGCCCGAGCTCGTCCCCAGCCTGATCGACGAGCTGCCCCTGGTCGTGCTGGTCGCCGCGTTCGCGCGCGGGACGACGGTGATCCGCGGTGCGGGCGAGCTGCGGGTGAAGGAGAGCGACCGCATCGCCACCGTGGTCGAGGCGATGCACAACACCGGTGCGCACGTCCGCGAGCTGGAGGACGGCTTCGAGGTGACCGGCGTCCCGCACCGGCTGCGCGGCGGCCGGATCGACGCCGCCGGCGACCACCGGATCGCGATGCTGGGCGCCGTGATCGGCGTCTGCTCGCAGGAGGGCGTCACCATCGAGGGCGCCGAGGCGATCGAGGTCAGCTTCCCCGACTTCGCCGACCGTCTCGCGTCCGTCAGCGCCTGAGCCGATGGCCCGGGGCGCGGTGTTGCTGTTCGACGCGGATGCCGAGGCGGCCGTCCGGAGGCTCTGGGACGCGCTCGAGGACGCCGGCGTCCCCTCGCTGCGGACGTTCACCCACCGCCGGCACGAGCCGCACGTCTCGCTGATCGTCGCCGACAGCCTCGACCGGGGCGCGTGGATCGATCGGCTGACGCCGTTTCGCGGCCTCCAGGTGGAGCTCGTCGCACCGGCCGTGTTCCCCGGCGACGGCGGGTTCCTGGTGCTCGTCGCCACGCCGACCAGGGGCCTGCTCGATGCTCACGCCGCGCTGGTCGGTGCGCTCGGCCCGTCCCCGGCCCGGGTGTGGGGGCACTACCTGCCGGGCGCTGGATCCCGCACTGCACACTCGGTGGCGGCCTCTCCGACGATCACCTCGCGAGCGGCGTGCGCGTCTGCCACGCGGCCCGGCTTCCCGTCACGGCGACCGTCGCCCGGATCGCGCTGGTGGACGCCGACACGGGAGCGATGGTCGAGATCTGACCCGCCGGCCCGCCTGATCGGGCGTCGGCGTCGCCCCGGTAGGCTTCGCGCTCGACATGGTGATCACGATCGACGGACCGGCCGGCGCCGGGAAGAGCACCGTTGCCCGGGCTGTCGCCCAGCGGCTCGGGCTTCGCCATATCGACACCGGCACGATGTACCGCGAGCTGACGGCGGTCGCCCTCGACCACGGCACGTCGCTGAACGACGGCGACGCCCTGGCCGCGCTGATCGGCGAGCCACCGCCACAAGGCGCCGACCTGCGGGCCGAGGCCGTCTCGCGCAACGTCAGCGCCGTCTCCCGGCACCCACAGGTGCGGGCGCGGATGCGGGCGCGGCAGCGCGAGCTGGCCGCGGACGCCGTGCTCGAGGGGCGGGACACGGGCAGCATCGTCTGCCCTGACGCCGACCTCAAGGTCTTCCTGGTCGCCTCCTCCCAGGTGCGCGCGGCCCGCCGTGCCCGCGACCTCGGCTCCGACGACATCGAGGCGGTGCGCGCGGCGATCGTCGAGCGCGACAGCCTGGACAGCGAGCAGTCCGCGCCGGCGCCCGACGCGCGCGTGGTCGACACCAGCGACCTCTCGGCCGAGCAGGTGGTCGATCGCATCGTCGAGCTGGCCGGAGAGGCCGGCGACCGGCCCCTGCCGGGCGACACCTTCTGGAAGGTCGTGCGGCCCTGGGCGGCGCCGCTGTTCAAGGCCGGACTGCGGATCCGCGCGCACGGCGTCGAGCACGTGCCCCGCCGCGGGCCGCTGATCCTGGTCGCGAACCACCAGTCGCTGTGGGACATCCCCGCGATCGGCTCAGCGCAGCCGCGGGCCATCCGCTACATGGCCAAGTCGGAGCTGTTCCGCCCGCGGCCGTTCGGCGCCTTCCTGCGGATGGGCGGCACCTTCGCCGTGCACCGCGGCGAGGCCGACCGGGAGGCGCTGCGCACCGTCCACGCGACGCTGGAGGCGGGCGGATGCGTCGGCGTCTTCATCCAGGGACACCGCCAGGACGGCTTCGAGGAGGCCAAGGCGGGCGCCGGCCGGATGGCGATCGTCGAGGACGCCGACGTGGTGCCGGTGGCGATCGCGAGCCGCGGGTGGCGGCCCGGCCGCACCATCTCGATCACCTTCGGGCCCGCGCGCCGCTACGCACGGGACGGCCGCCGCCCATCCGACGCCTACCGCGAGACGGCCGAGCAGCTGATGGACGAGATCCGCAGCCTGCACGAGCAGACGCGGGCATGAGCGACCCGGGCGAGGAGCTGATCTCCGGCGTCGTCGCGGTCGTCGGGTTCCCCAACGCGGGCAAGTCCACCCTGGTCAACCGGCTGACCGGCTCTCGCCAGGCGGTGGTGGACGCGATGCCGGGCGTCACCCGCGACCGCACCGAGGCTGTCTGCGAGTGGCGCCGCCGGCGCTTCCTGCTGGTCGACACCGGCGGGGTGGACGCGGCCGACGAGTCGCCGCTCCAGGTCGAGGTGGCCGCGCAGGCGCGCACCGCCGTGCAGGAGGCCGACCTGGTGCTGCTCGTGATCGACGCCGCCGCCGGCCTGGCGGCCGGCGACCAGGAGATCGCCGACATCCTGCGCCGCTCCGGCCGCCCCGTGATCGTGGTGGCCAACAAGGTGGACGGCCCGTCGGCCGAGGTGGGCGCGCTCGACCTGCACGCCCTCGGCCTGGGCGAGCCGGCGATGGTCTCGGCGCTGCACGGCCGCGGCAGCGGTGACCTGCTGGACGAGATCGTCGAGCGGCTGGACGGGATCGACCCGCCGGAGCGCCCGGCCCACGACGGCGAGGAGATCCGGGTGGCGATCCTGGGCCGGCCCAACGTCGGCAAGTCGTCGCTGGTGAACGCCGTCCTCGGCCGCCCGCGGGTGGTGGTCTCCGACCAGCCCGGCACGACCCGCGATGTGGTGGACACGCCGTTCACCCGCGGCGACGTCCGCTTCCGGCTGATCGACACGGCCGGCCTGCGCCGCAAGCGCAAGCACCGGCAGGGCATCGAGTACTACAGCGAGGTGCGGGCGCTCCAGGCGGTTGATCGCGCCGATGTCGCGCTGGTGCTGATCGACGCGTCGGAGGGCCTGACCGAGGGCGATCTGGCCGTCGCCGACATGGCCCGCAAGGCGAGCTGCGCCACCCTGATCGTGCTCTCCAAGTGGGACATCGCGACGATCACCGTGGACGACATGCGCGAGCGCCTGGGCGACCGCCTGCGCCAGCGGCCGGAGATGATGACGACCTCGGCGCTGTCCGGCCGCAACATCGACCGCGTGCTGGACGCGGTGGAGGAGCTGTTCGCCCGCTACACGTCGCGGATCGGGACGGGCGCGCTGAACCGCGCCCTGGAGGAGATCGTCGCCCGCCGCGAGCCGCCGCGCTCGGGCCGCCGCCGGCTGAACATGCTCTACATCACACAGTTCCAGACACGGCCGCCGCGGTTCCGTATCGTGGTCAACGACCGTGGGCTCGTCACCCGTGACTACGCGTACTTCGTCGAGAACCAGATCCGCGCACGGCTGGGGCTGGACGGGGTGCCGGTGATCATCGACTTCAAGAGCCGCTCGTGAGGGCGATCGTCGTCGGCTGCGGCAGCTGGGGCACCGCCGTCGCTCGCCTGCTCGCCCTCGGCGGCCACCGCACCAGCATCGTCTGCCGGGACTCGGGCCAGGCGGAGGAGATCAACAGCCACCACCGCAACCCGCGGCACCTGTACGACGTCGAGCTGCCGCCCGCGCTCGACGCGACGCCGCTCGAGGGGTGTGACTTCGCGGACGCCGAGCTGGTCGCGCTGGCCGTCCCCAGCCGTGCGTTCGCCGCCGTCCTCGCCTCGCTCGCGCCGGAGCTGCCGGGGAGCGCCGCGCTGCTCTCGCTGACCAAGGGGCTCGACCCCGGCGACAGCAGGCGGATGAGCGAGATCATGGCCGAGGTCGCGCCGCCCGAGCGGATCGCCGTGCTGTCCGGGCCGAACCATGCCGAGGAGGTGGTGCGCGACCTGCCCACCGCGTCGGTGCTGGCAACCGCCGACGCCGAGCTGGGGCGCCGCTTGCAGGCCGCGCTGGGGACGCCGCGCCTGCGCGTCTACACCTCGGACGACGTGGTCGGCGTCGAGCTGTGCGCGGCGGCCAAGAACGTGATCGCGCTGGCCGCCGGCGCGTCGGACGGCCTCGGCTTCGGCGACAACGCCAAGGCCGCGATCGTGACCCGGGGGATGGCCGAGATGGCCCGGCTGGGCGGCGCGTTCGGCGCACAGCCGCGGACGTACTCGGGGATGGCCGGGATGGGCGACCTGATCGCCACCTGCACCTCCCGGCACTCGCGCAACCGCCGGGCGGGCGAGCTGCTCGCCACAGGGCGTTCCCGCCGACTGGATCGAGCGCGAGCTGGGGCAGGTCGCGGAGGGCCTGACCACGGCCCCTGCGCTGCGCGCGCTGGCCGCGTCGCGGCAGCTCGAGCTGCCCATCACGGAGGCCGTCTGCGCCGTCGCCGGAGGCGGCATGACGCTGCTCGACGCGCTCGCCGAGCTGATGGCCCGCGAACCGACCGACGAGTAGAGTTCGGCGGATGAGCGAGCTGCTGTTCACGTCGGAGTCGGTCACCGAGGGACACCCCGACAAGGTCGCCGATCAGATCTCCGACGGCGTGCTCGACGCAGTCCTGGCAGAGGACCCGGCCGGGCGCGTTGCCTGCGAGGTGCTGTGCACCACCGGGCCTGGTCGTGGTCGCCGGCGAGGTCACCACCAACGCCTACGTGGACATCCCCCGCGTCACCCGCGAGATCGTCCACCAGATCGGCTACACCAGCTCCGACCTCGGCTTCGACGCCGCCACCTGCGGCGTCGTGCTCGCGCATCGACGAGCAGTCCCCGGACATCCGCCGCGGCGTGGACTCCTCGTACGAGGAGCAGCACGCCCGCGCGGAGGCCGAGCTGGACGCCCAGGGCGCCGGCGACCAGGGCATGATGTTCGGCTACGCGACGCGGGAGACCGACGAGCTGATGCCGATGCCGATCATGCTCGCGCACCGCATCGCCGAGCGGCTGGCCTCGGCCCGCAAGGCCGAGGTGGTGCCGTACCTGCGGCCGGACGGCAAGGCCCAGGTGACGGTGCGCTACCGCCGCGAGCGGGGGCGTCTGATCCCGGTGGCGATCGAGCGGCTGCTGGTCTCGACCCAGCACCACCCGGACGTCCACGACGCGGAGCGGATCCGCGCGCGACGTGATCGAGCACGTGCTGCGGCCGGTCGTCCAGGGGCCGCTGTGCCCGCGCGAGCGGTTCGACGACCCCGACTTCGTGCTGGTCAACCCGACCGGCCGCTTCGTCACCGGCGGCCCGATGGGCGACACCGGCCTGACCGGTCGCAAGCTGATCGTCGACACGTACGGCGGCGCGTCCCGGCACGGCGGCGGCGCCTTCTCCGGCAAGGACCCGTCCAAGGTCGACCGCTCCGGCGCCTACGCGATGCGGTGGGTGGCGAAGAACGTCGTCGCCGCCGGGCTCGCCGACCGGGCCGAGGTGCAGGTCGCCTACGCGATCGGCGTCGCGCATCCGGTCTCGGTGATGGTCGAGACGTTCGGCACCGAGGCCGTCGACAGCTCGCTGATCGATCGGGCCGTCACCGAGGTCTTCGACCTGCGGCCCGCGGCGATCATCCGCGAGCTCGACCTGCTGCGGCCGATCTACCGCGCCACCTCGACCTACGGCCACTTCGGCCGCGAGGGGCAGGGCTTCACCTGGGAGCGCACCGACCGCGTGGCGCAGCTGCGCGAGGCATGCGGGCTCGGCGAGCTCGAGCCGGTTCGCGCCTGATCGCCAGGGTTCAGCCGCTCGTCACCGCGCGCACCATCGACCGCGCGTTCGACTACTCCGTGCCCGAGGGGCTTGCGCTCGCCCCCGGCTGCCGCGTGCGGGTGCCGCTGGGCGCCCGCAGCGTCGAGGGCGTCGTACTGGAGCTGGCGGAGGAGGCGGAGGAGCCGGGCGCCGAGCTGCGGCCGGTCGACGAGGTGCTGGGCGCCGTGCCGGCGCCGCTGCTCGAGCTGGCCGCATGGATCGCCGAGGAGTACGGCTCGACGCTGCCCCGCGCACTCGCCCTGGTCATCCCGCCGCGGCCGCCCCGGCGGGCGCTGGCCGCGGTCGCCGCGCCGGCGGAAGCGCCCGCCCGGTCCGGCCCGCTGACCGACGCGCAGCGGGCCGCGGTGGACGGCTGCATGGCCGCGGTGGACGGCGACGAGCGCGAGGTGCTGCTGCACGGCGTCACCGGCTCAGGCAAGACCGAGGTGTACCTGGAGGTGATCGAGCGGGTGCTCGAGCGCGGCGGCGGCGCGATCGTCCTGGTGCCCGAGATCGCCCTGACGCCGCAGACCGCGGCGCGGTTCGTCGGCCGCTTCGGCGACACCGTGGCGGTGCTGCACAGCGCCCTGACGCCGGCCCGGCGGGGTGCTGCGCACGCCCGCATCGCCGCGGGCGAGGCGCGGGTGGTGGTGGGAGCGCGCTCGGCGATCTTCGCGGCGGTCCCACGGCTGGGTGTGATCGTGGTCGACGAGGAGCACGACGGCTCCTACAAGCACGAGTCCGACCCTCGCTACGACGCCCGCCGGGTCGCGGCCAAGCGGGCGCGGATCGAGGGGGCGACGGTGCTGCTGGGCAGCGCGACGCCGCGGGCGGAGTCGTGGCACGGCGTGCGCCGCCGGATCGCGATGCCCGGGCGGATCGGCGGCGAGCTGCCGCTGGTGGAGGTCGTCGACCTGCGCCGCGACGGCGGCTACCCGTTCACCCGGCCGCTGCTCGATGCGCTGGCCGGGATCGAGGACGGCGGCGGCCGGGCCGTCCTGCTGCTCAACCGGCGCGGCGCCGCCTCGGCGCTGCACTGCCGCACCTGCGCGCGGTCGTGGCGGTGCCCGCGCTGCGACGTCGCCCTGGTGCTGCACGGCCGCACGCTGGCCTGCCACCACTGCGGGCTCCGCGAGCCCGCGCCGCGTGCCTGCCCGGCCTGCGGGTCGGTCGACCTGGCCCGGATCGGCGCCGGCACGGAGCGGGTCGAGCGCGAGCTGGCCGAGCGGTTCGCGCGCCTCGAGGTGCTGCGGCTGGACGCCGACGTCGCGGCGCGCGGCGGGCGAGCCGGCGGCGACGCTCGACCGGTTCCGCGCCGCCGATCGGGCGGTGCTGGTGGGCACGCAGATCGTGGCCAAGGGCCACGACGTGCCGGGCGTGACGCTGGCGGCGGTGCTGGACGCCGAGACCGGGCTGGCGGTGCCCGACTTCCGGGCCGAGGAGCGGACGTTCGACCTGCTCACCCAGCTGGCCGGGCGGCCGGGGCGGCCGGGCGACCCGCGCGGCCGCGTGCTGATCCAGGCCTGGGAGCCGGACGGCCGCGCGGTCGAGCTGGCGGCGCGGCACGCCGTCGAGGAGTTCCTGGACCGGCGAGCTGGAGCGGCGCCGGGAGCTCGGCTACCCGCCGTTCCTGCGGCTGGTGCGGCTGCTGGTCACCGCGCCGGCGGCGGACGTCGCGCAGGGCGTCGCGGCGGCGCTGGCGGCGGCGGCCCTGCCGGTGCTGGCCGGCGACAGCGTGCTCGGCCCGGTGCCGATCGGCCGGCTGCGCGACCGCGGCCGCAGCCACCTGCTGGTGAAGACGCTCGAGCCGCGCCGCGCGGCCACCGTCTTCCGCGGGCTGCTCCGCGACCTGGCGACCGACATGCGCCGGGCCGGCGCGACCGCGGTGGTCGACGTCGATCCGCAGACGCTGCTGTAGGCTTGCCGCCGTGAGTCGGGCGCTGCTCGTGATCGACATCCAGAACGACTACTTCCCGGGCGGCCGCTCACAGCTGGTCGGCTCCGAGGACGCCGCTGCGCGCGCCGCCGCCGTGCTGGCGCGGTTCCGCGGGGCGGGCGATCCGGTCGTCCACCTCCAGCACGTCTGGGACGCGCCCGATGCGGCGTTCTTCGCGCCCGGCACCCGCGGCGTCGAGATCAACCAGGCGGTGGCGCCCGCCGCGGGCGAGCCGGTGATCCAGAAGGCTGCGCCCAACGGCTTCCTCGGCACCGACCTGGAGGCGCGGCTCCGGGCCATCGCTCCCGACGAGCTGGTCGTGTGCGGGATGATGACGAGCATGTGCGTGGACGCGACCGTCCGCGCCGCCGTCGACCTCGGGTTCACCTGCGCCGTCGTGCACGACGCCTGCGCCACCAAGGACCTCGAGTTCGGCGGGCGCACGATCCCCGCGGATGCCGTCCACGGCGCCTTCCTGGCGGCGCTGGGCGACGGATACGCCGCGCTACGATCCTCGGACGATGTCTGAGGACGTGCAGGTCGAGGCCCCCGAGGGCCCCAGCGACGAGGAGCTGCGGACGTGGCGGCTGGCCGCGCTGCGGCTCGTCCGCCAGTATCCCGACCCGGTCCTGAAGAACCCGGCGACGCCCGTTGCCGATGTGGACGACGACGTCCGCGCGCTCGCCGATCGCCTGACCGGGATCATGCGTGCGTCCCACGGCGTCGGCCTGGCCGCGCCGCAGATCGGCGTCGCCCGGCGTGTGCTCGTCTACCAGCTGCGCGACCAGGACGACGTCACGCTGCTCATCAATCCGGAGGTGGTCGAGCGCTCGGACGAGACCGAGGTCGACCCCGAGGGCTGCCTCTCGCTGCTGGGCGGCGAGCTGACCGTCCCCGTGGCGCGGCACGTGCGCGTGCGCATCGCGGCGCAGGGACGGCGACGGCGAGCGCGTCGAGTACGAGGCCGAGGGCATGGAGGCGCGCGTGATCCAGCACGAGCTCGACCACCTGGACGGCGTGCTGATCGTCGACCGGGCGCAGGACGACGAGCGGCGCAACGCGCTTCGCGAGCTCCGCCTGCGCGCCGTGTGAGGATCGCCTACCTCGGCACGGCGCAGTTCGGCGCCGACGTGCTCCGGGGCCTGGTGGAGCGTGGCCGGCTGGCGGTCGAGGTCGTGGTCAGCCAGCCCGACCGGCAGTCCGGGCGCGGCCGCCGGGTGGAGTCCCCGCCGGTGGCGGCCGCGGCCCGCGAGCTGGGGCTGCCGCTGCTGCAGAGCGAGCGGGCCAGCGACGAGCCGCCCGCCGCCGACGCCGCGGTCGTGGTCGCGTTCGGCCAGATCCTCCGCCCGCCGCTGCTGGGCGCCTACCCGATCGTCAACCTCCACCCGTCGCGACTGCCGCGCTGGCGGGGGGCGGCGCCGGTGGAGCGCGCGATCATGGCCGGCGACGAGTCCACCGCCGTCGCGGTGATCGAGCTGGTCGCCGAGCTTGACGCCGGCCCGGTGCTGTGCGAGGCGCCGATCCCGATCGGCCCGCGCGACGACGCGGGGGCGGTGCGGGCGCGCGCGGTCGAGCTCGGCGTCCCGCTGATCGAGCAGGCGCTGCTCGACCAGCCCGATCCCCGGCCGCAGGCCGACGAGGGCGTCACCTACGCCGAGAAGCTGACGGCCGCCGACCGCGTGCTCGACTGGTCGCGCCCCGCCGCCGAGCTCGACCGCCGGGTGCGGGCGCTCTCGCCGCACATCGGCGCGCGGACGGCGCTGGACGGCCAGGCCGTGGTCGTCTGGCGGGCCGAGCCGGTGGCATCCGGGTCCGGCGCCGGGCATGGTCGCCGATCCGCTGGTGGTCGGCTGCGGGGAGGGGGCGCTGCGCGTCCTCGAGCTCCAGCCCGCCGGGAAGCGGCGGATGGCCGCCGACGCGTACCTGCGCGGCCTGCGCAGCCCGCCGGAGCTGGCGGGTTGACCGCCCGCCGCGTCGCGTACGAGGTGGTGCGGCGGACGTTCGAGGAGGACGCGTACGCCGACCGCGCGTTTGCAACCGAGGCAGCGGCGCTGGACGGCCGCGACCGGCAGGCAGGCGATGCGGCTCGCGTTCGGCACCGTGCAGCGGGTGCGGACGCTCGACCACGCGGTCGAGACGCTGGCCGGGCGGCCGCCGCGCAAGCTCCAGTCGGCGCTGCGCAACGCGATCCGCGTGGGCGCCTACGAGGTGCTGTTCTCGGACGGCGTCCCCGTGCACGCGGCGGTCAGCGAGGGCGTCGAGCTGGCCCGGTTCGCCGCCGGGCCTCGCGTTGCCGGTCTGGCGAACGCGGTGCTGCGGCGGGTTGCCGAGGCGGGGCGTCCCTGGGTGGACGGGCTGCCGCTGCCGCTGCGCGAGTCGTACCCGGACTGGATCGCCGAGGAGTGGGAGGCGATGCTGGGCGCCGATCAGGCGGAGCTGCTGGCGCGGGCGCAGAACGAGCCGGCCGAGCTGAGCGTCCGGCTCAACACGCTCAGGGCGGAGCGGATCGACCTGGGCGTGCGCACGCACGGCGACCCGGAGCTGCCGGAGGCGATCGTGATCGACGGGCCGTTCGACGTGGCGGCCAGCCGGGAGCTCCAGGAGGGGCTGATCTGGCCGCAGTCGCGCGCCTCGATGCTGCCGGCGCGGATGCTCGACCCGCAGCCGGGCATGCGCGTGCTCGACCTCTGTGCCGCGCCGGGCGGCAAGTCCGGGCAGCTGGCGGCGCTGATGGAGGACCGGGGCGAGCTGGTCTGCGTGGAGCGGCACCCCGGCCGCGCCGAGGCGCTGCGCCGGTCGCTGGGCGTGCTCGGCGTCACCTGCGCGAGCGTGGTCGAGGCGGACGCCCTCGAGTTCGCCGGCGGCGGCTTCGACCGGGTGCTGCTCGACCCGCCCTGCAGCGGCCTGGGCGTGCTCGCCGGCCGGCCCGACGCGCGCTGGCGCAGGACGGCCGAGGGCGCAGCCGAGGTCGCGGAGCTCCAGGCGCGGATGCTCGAGCACGCGCTGGGGCTGCTCGCGCCCGGCGGCGCGCTGGTCTACTCGGTCTGCACCATTCGCCGCGCGGAGGGCGAGGCGATCCTCCCCGGCGGCCGCCAGACGCTGCCGCACCGCGACGGCACGGACGGCTTCTACATCGCGTCCACCGTCGGCTGACCCGGGGACGGTCTAGGCAGCGATGTCGCCGCTGCGGTCGTCGCGCCAACGGCGCTCGATCTCCTCGGGGGAGACCGCGGGGCTGAACAGGAAGCCCTGGCCGATCGTGCAGCCGTGCTCGACCAGGAATTGCCGCTGCGCCTCCGTCTCGATGCCCTCGGCCAGCGGCACCAGGCCGAGGTTGCGCGCGAGCTGGACGATGGTCGTCACCATCGCCGCGGAGCCGGCGTCGCCGGGCAGGTCGCGGACAAAGGTGCGATCGACCTTGAGCGTCGACGCCTGCAGCGCCTTCAGGCGGGACAACGAGGAGTACCCGGTGCCGAAGTCGTCGATGGCCAGCGGCAGGCCGGCGTCGGTCAGGATCGCCGTGATGGACTCGGTCTCCGCCTCCGCGCTCATGGCCGTCGTCTCGGTCACCTCCATCGCCAGGCGGCCCGCCTGCAGGCCGTGCGACCGCACCGTTGCCAGCACGGACTCGACCCACGAGGTCGTCCACAGCGTGGTCGGGAAGTTGAAGGCGATCTCGAGGTCGATGCCCATCTCCTGCCAGCGGATCGACTGGCTGCAGACGGAGTCGACCACCCACTCGGTGATCGGCTCGATCAGGCCGGTGCGCTCGGCCACAGGCACGAACACGGCGGGGGAGACGGGGCCGAGCGTGGGCGATGTCCAGCGCAGCAACGCCTCGACGCCGACCGCCCGGCCGTCGAGCAGGTCGACGACGGGCTGATAGTTGAGGTGGAACTCGGAGCGCTCGATCGCCCGGTGCAGCGCGGCGATCAGCTCGAGCTCCTGCACGGGCGTCCGCAGGCCCGGGTGCGCCGCCGGGCGCCGTCCGGTCTCGCGGGTGCGGTAGCGGCTGAGCAGCGCCTGCTTGATTAGCGTGTCCGCGTCCTCGGCGTCGTCCGGGAAGAGTGCGGTGCCGACGCTCGCGGTCAGGTAGATCTCGTGGCCCTGCCACTCGAACGGCTGCTGCAGCCGGCGGTTGAGTCCCGCCTCCAGCGCGGCCGCGATCTGGGCCACGTCGGCGGCGACCGCGTGCGAGCTTGCCGCTCCCGTCTCGGGATCGACGTCGGCCAGCAGGACGAGGAACTCGTCGCCGCCCTGCCGCGCCACCAGTTCGGCGGACGCCGCGGCCTCGCGCAGCCGGTCGGCGAACTGGGCCAGGAGCGCGTCGCCGGCTGTGTGGTCGAGCGCCTCGTTGACGAGCGAGAAGTCGTCCAGGCTGACGTAGACCACGGCGACCGTCCGCGCCTGCTCGCGTGCGCAGGTCAGGGCGAGCTCGAGCCAGTCGGCGAACAGCGACCGGTTGGGCAGACCTGTCAGCCCGTCGTAGTAGTTGAGCCGGTGCATCTCGTCCTCGGCCCGCCGCCGCTCGGTGATGTCCTCGGCGATCGTCGTCATCCCCGCCGGCGTGCCGTCCTCGGTCAGCATCAGCGTGCTGTTGTAGCTGACGATCCGCTCGTCACCCGCGCGCGTCACCACCCGCGTCTCGCCGTGCCGGACGAGGTCGCCGGTCTGCATCGCCTCCAGGAAGCGCCGCCGGCCCTCGACCCGCTCGGCCGGCGCGATCAGCGTCTCGGACAGGCGACGTCCCAGCAGCTCCTCGCGCGTCCAGCCGGTCAGCTCGAGCGTGTAGTCGTTGCAGAAGACGATCTTGCCGTCGTCGTCCACGGTCAGCGCCAGCAGGTGCATCTCCTCGAGGATCTCGCGGAAACGCCGCTCGGACGCGCGCGCCTGCTCCTCGACGCGCTTGCGGTCGGTGATGTCCTGGATCACGCCCTGCACGTAGAGCGGCTCGCCGTGCTGGCCGGCGACGGTGCGGAACGTGTCGCGCACCCACACCTCGCGGCCGTCCTTGGCCATCAGCCGGTACTCCAGCTCGGCGCGATCGGTGGCTGCGGCGAGCTTCGCAACCTCGGCATCCTCCGGGTGCAGCAGCCGCAGGAGCATGGCGGGATCGGTCATCCACTCCTCGGGCGTGTAGCCGGACAGCGTCTCCGCATGGCGGCTGGTGTAGACGTTGGCGTAGCCGTCGTCGGCCCGGTCGACGTAAACCATCACCGGCAGGTCCTCGATCAGCGTCCGAAAGGGACGGTCCGACCGTCGACCGAGATCGCATCACGACGCGGTCGAGGCAGCCGGCGGAGGCGGTCCATGATGACGGTGACGAGACGCATCTCTGGCCAGTTGATCGCCCGCGGCGGCGGTTTGTTGAACGGCTGCCGCGGCCGCTCCCGGAGCGGCGTCCGGTACCATCCCGCCGATGCGAAGCTGGCCCACGACGCCCGAGGTGGCGCCGTCGATCCTGTCGGCGGACTTCGGCCGCATGCGCGAGCAGGTGGAGGAGGTGCTGGACGCCGGCGCGCGCGTCATCCACGTGGACGTGATGGACGGCCATTTCGTCCCCGTGATCACCTTCGGGCCGAAGATGCTGGCCGACATCGCCGAGACGATCCACGCGCACGGCGCGCTGGCCGACGTCCACCTGATGATCGAGCAGCCCGAGCGGCATCTGGAGCAGTTCGCCCGGGCGGGGGCGGACAGCATCACCGTCCACCTCGAGACCTGCCCGCACATCCACCACACGCTGCAGCAGATCGCCGAGCTGGGCTGCCGGGCCGGCGTCACGCTCAACCCGGGCACGCCCGTGGACGCCGTGCGCGAGGCGGCCCGCTACGCCGACGTGCTGCTCTGCATGAGCGTCAACCCGGGATGGGGCGGTCAGCCGTTCATCGACGCGACGCTCGACCGGTTGCCCGTGCTGCGCGAGCTGGCCGCGGCGCGCGGGGACGACAGCGTCGCCGTCGAGGTGGACGGCGGGGTCAACCGCGACACCATCGGCGGGGTGTTCGCGGCCGGCGCGAACGTGCTGGTCGCCGGATCGGCGATCTTCGGCGCGCCGAGCCCGGCCGAGAGCTACCGCGAGCTGAGCGGGATCGTGGCCGCCGCGGCCGAGCCGGCCTGGGCGTGACCCCCGCCGACGAGGCGCACCTGCGGCGCTGCCTCGAGCTGGCAGAGCGGGGCCGGCGCACCGCCGCCCCCAACCCGGTGGTCGGCTGCGTGCTGGTGCGCGACGGCGCGGTGCTGGCCGAGGGATGGCACGAGCGGCCGGGCGGGGAGCATGCCGAGGCGATGGCGCTGCGCCTGGCCGGCGACGCGCGCGGCGCGACCGCGTACATCAGCCTGGAGCCGTGCGCCCACCAGGGCCGCACCCCGCCCTGTGCCGACGCGCTGGTCGCCGCCGGCATCGTCCGCGCCGTCATCGCCGCACTCGACCCGACCGAGAAGGTGGACGGCCGCGGCGCCGCGCGGCTGCGGGAGGCGGGGATCGAGGTGGAGGTGGCCGACGGTGCCCTGGAGGCCGCGGCCCGCCGGCAGAACGCCGCGTTCCGCACGCTGCACCTGCTGGGCCGGCCGCACGTCACCTACAAGGCCGCCGCCAGCCTGGACGGGCGCACGGCGACCGCCTCGGGCGAGTCGCAGTGGATCTCCTCCCCGGCCAGCCGCCGGCTCGTCCACGAGTGGCGTGCGGCAGCGGGGGCCGTCGCGGTCGGCATCGGTACGGCCCTGCGGGACGACCCCGATCTGACCGCGCGCGACGTCTCTCCGCCGGCGGAGCGCCAGCCGCTGCGCGTGGTGTTCAGCCGCCGCCGGCCGCTGCCGGCGGGCTCGCGCCTGTCGTCCGGCGATGGGCCGCCGACGCTGGTGACGCCGTTGTCGCCCCAGGCGGCGCTGTCCGACCTCGCCCGCCGCGGCATCTCGTCGGTGCTGCTGGAGGGAGGGGCGACGCTGGCCGCGTCGTTCCTGGAGGCCGGGCTGATCGACCGCGTCGCGCTGTTCGCGGCGCCCCTCCTGCTCGGGGACGGGCCGGGAACGTTCGCGGGGTGGGCCGCCGCGAGCCTGGCCGCGGCTCCGCGGGCCGTCCACCTCGAGGCCTCCGCGGTGGGCGGAGATATCCTGCTGGTGGCAGAGCTGCGGGAGGTGTAGGGATCTTCACGGGAATCGTCGTCGAACGGGCGGGCGTGCTCGCGCCGCCGCCCGACCTCGAGGTGTCCGCGCCACTGGTGGCGGCGGACGTGGCCGTGGGCGACTCGGTGTCGGTCAACGGCTGCTGCCTCACCGTCGTCGCGGTTGACGGGCCGCGGCTGCGCTTCCACGCCGTGCCGGAGACGCTGCGGCGCACGGCGCTGGGCGAGCTGGCGGCCGGCGATCAGGTCAACCTGGAGCCGGCGCTGCGCGTCAGCGACCGGCTGGGCGGCCACTGGGTGCAGGGCCACGTCGACGGGGTCGGCCGGCTGGTGTCGGCGACGCCCGAGGCGACGGCCGTCAACCTCCGCTTCTCCGCGCCGGCCGAGGTGCTGCGCTACACCATCGAGAAGGGCTCGATCACGGTGGACGGCGTCAGCCTCACCGTTGTCGATGTGGACGACGAGGGCTTCTCGGTGTCGATCATCCCGCACACGCGCGAGGTGACGACGCTGGGCCTGATCGGCCCTGGCTCGGGCGTCAACCTGGAAGCCGACCTGCTCGCAAAGTACGTGGAAAAGCTGGTGTTCAAGGGGGCCTCTGGTACCATCGGGGCGGTGTCCGAATGATCGATCCCGACAGCTTCCACGAGGCGTATCCCGACTTCGACGAGTCGCCGTTCGCGACCGTCGAGGAGGCGGTCGAGGAGATCCGGGCGGGCCGGATGGTGGTCGTCGTGGACTCCCCCGACCGCGAGAACGAGGGCGATCTGGTGATGGCGGCCGAGTGCGTGACGCCCGAGGCGATCAACTTCATGGCGACGCACGCCCGCGGCCTGATCTGCCTGACGCTGACGCCCGAGCGCTGCGACGACCTGGGCCTGCCGATGATGACGCAGACCAACCGCACGCCCTACGAGACGGCGTTCACCGTCTCGATCGAGGCCAAGGACGGCGTCTCCACGGGCATCTCGGCGGCCGACCGCGCGCACACGATCCGGGTGGCCGTCGATCCGGCGGCGGGCGCGGCCGATCTCGTCCAGCCCGGCCACGTCTTCCCGCTGCGCGCCCGGCCGTACGGCGTGCTGGAGCGCACCGGCCAGACCGAGGCATCGGTCGACCTGGCGCGGATGGCGGGCCTGACCCCGGCCGGCGTGATCTGCGAGGTGATGAACGAGGACGGGACGATGGCCCGGCTCCGCGACCTGATCGGCTACTGCGAGCGGCACGGGCTGAAGATGATCACCGTCGCCGACATGGTCGCCTACCGGCACCGCCGGGAGCAGCTGGTCGAGCAGATCGCGGCCGCCAAGCTGCCGACCCGTCACGGCGACTTCGTCGCCCACGGCTACCGCTCGCTGGTCGACGGCCAGCAGCACGTCGCCCTGGTCGCCGGCGACGTTGACGGCGCCGACGACGTGCTCGTCCGCGTCCACTCCGAGTGCGTCACCGGTGACGTCTTCCACTCGCTTCGCTGCGACTGCGGCGAGCAGCTCGAGCGCGCCCTCGCCCAGATCGCCCAGGAGGGCCGCGGCGTCCTGCTCTACCTGGCGCAGGAGGGGCGTGGCATCGGCTTGCTGAACAAGCTGCGGGCCTACGAGTTGCAGGAGCAGGGCCTCGACACGGTGGATGCGAACCTCGCGCTGGGCCTTCCCGTTGACTCCCGAGACTACGGCGTGGGCGCGCAGATCCTGGCCGACCTCGGCCTCTCCACGATCCGCGTCCTGACGAACAACCCGAAGAAGATCATCGGCCTGGAGGGCTACGGCCTGACCGTGACCGAGCAGGTGCCGATCGTGGCCGAGCCGCATCCGGAGAACGCCGAGTACCTGCGCACCAAGCGCGAGCGGATGGGCCACACGATCACGCACCAGGGCATCCGCCTGGAGGAGCCCGAGGGCGTGCCCTCGCCGTTCACCGAGTCGCCGCTGGGCTTCGTCGGGCCGCTCACGTGAGCGAGGCGGGCGACCGGCCACGTCGCAGTTCCCGAAGGCTGTCGCGCCATCGTCGGCCGGCCGCACGACGACCTCAACATCGCCATCGTCGTCTCCCGGTACAACGCGGACGTGGTCGAGCGGCTGCTGGCCGGCGCGGTGGAGACGCTGGAGGGCCATGGGATCGGCCGCGCCGGACCTGACGATCGTGCTCGTGCCGGGCGCGTGGGAGCTGCCGCTGGCCTGCCGCCGGCTGGCGGAGGCGGGCGGCCACCACGCCGTTGTCGCGCTGGGCTGCGTGATCCGGGGCGACACGCCGCACTTCGAGTACGTCTGCACCGAGGCGGCCCGCGGCATCACCGAGGCGTCCCGCGACACGGGCGTGCCGGTCGCGTTCGGGCTGCTCACCTGCGACGACCAGGCGCAGGCCGACGCCCGCTCCGGCGGCGCGCACGGCAACAAGGGCGCCGAGGCGGCGGATGCCGCGGTCGAGATGGCGGGCCTGATGCGCACGCTGCCCCGCGCCCGGCATTGACCGCGGAGGACGGCCCGGCCCTCGCCTGCGGCCCGCTGCTGCTGCGCCCGCCGCGCGACGCCGATGTGCCCGAGCTGGGCCTCGCGTTCGCCGACCCCGCCGTGGCCCGGATCGCCGGCGCTGCCGCGCCGGGCCCTGACGTCGCCGCCGCCTGGCTCGAGCGCCAGCGCACAGCCCGCACGGCCGGTCGCCGGTTGATGCTCGCGATCCTCGAGGACGGCCGCCTGGCCGGCACGATCGACGCCGACCTGCGGAACGCCGGGTGCGGCCGCTGCGAGCTCGGCTACTGGGTGGTGGCGGGGGCGCGCGGCCGTGGGGTGGCGCGGGCCGCGATGCGCTGCTTCGCCGCATGGCTGTTCGCCGAGCGCGGCATCGGCCGCGTCGAGCTGCTGATCGAGCCGCACAACCAGCCGTCGCGGCGGGCCGCCCGGGCGGCCGGGTTCACCTGCGAGGGCGTGCTCCGCTCGCTGCTCGAGTTCGAGAGCATCCGGCACGACCTCGAGAGCTGGTCGCTGCTGCCGGGGGAGTGAGCCGCGCTGTGGCTAGACGGCCTTCTGCACGCGGCCGCTCTTGAGGCAGCGGGTGCAGACGTAGGCGCGCGTCGGCGAGCCGTTCAGCAGGATCCGGATGTGCTGGAGGTTCGGGTTGAAGCGCCGCTTGGTGGCCACCATCGAGCGGCTGCGGTTGTTGCCGAACCCGGGCTTCTTGGCGCAGATGACGCAGACCTTGGACATGGCGGCGGGCAGTATAGCCTGCAACTCGCCGCCCCGACGACACGTCATAGGTGCTGGATGATGTCCGTGTCCGCCGTCCCCGATCAGCCGGTGGTGTCCGGCGAGCTGGTGATCCCGAACGAGGTGATCGCCCAGATCGTCGGCCTGACGGTGCTCGAATGCTACGGCGTGGTGGGCATGGCGGCGCGGAACCTGACCCAGGGCGTCGCGGGCCTGCTGTCGCGGGAGCGGATCGACCAGGGGGTGGGCGTCCGCCGAGAGAACGGCGGCCTCGCCATCGAGCTGTTCCTGATCGTCGAGTACGGGCTCAACCTGGCCGAGGTCGCCTCGACCGTCCGCTCGCGCGTGCAGTACACGGTCGAGAAGCTGACCGGGATGCCCGTCGGCGGCGTCCAGATCCACGTGCAGGGCGTCAGGCGCACCTCGTGAACTCGGCCGGTACGGCCGCGGCCCTCGCCAGGGGAGGGCGGGCCGCCCTGGAGCTGCACCGCCAGCGGCTGGACGACCTCAACGTGTATCCGGTGCCCGACGGGGACACCGGGAGCAACCTGCTGGACACGGCGATCGCCCTGGCCGAGGGGATGGAGGGGCTGCCCGAGTCGGCCGACCGGTCGCAGATCGCGGCCGTGGCGACGCGCTCGGCACTGATGGGCGCGCGCGGCAACAGCGGCGTGATCCTCTCCCAGATCGTGCGCGGGTTCGCCGAGTCGCTGGGCGAGGAGCCGGCCGAGGTGGGCACCGACGCGATTGCCCGCGCGCTCCGCTCGGCCTGCGACCGGGCGTACCGGGCGGTGCGCCAGCCGGTCGAGGGGACGATGCTGACCGCGGTGCGGGAGATGGCCGAGGCGGCCGAGGCCGCGCCGAACCTGCCGCTGGAGGCGCTGCTCGACCGCGCCCTGGAGGCCGGCGACCGCGCCGTCGAGCGGACGCCCGAGCTGCTGCCCGCCCTGCGCGAGGCGGCCGTGGTGGACGCCGGCGCGGCCGGGCTGGTCGAGTTCGCCCGTGGGGCGGTGGCCGCGCTGCGGGGCGAGCGGATCGAGGGGCCGATCGGCGTGCGCGGCCGGCCGGTGGGCGTCGAGGCGCTCCATGCCGAACCCTCGGCCTACCGCTACTGCACGACGTTCCTGGTGGTGGGCGACGCGGTCGAGCCGGACGGGCTGGAGCGCGCGCTGGACGCGCTCGGCGACAGCCTGCTGGTGGTGGGCGAGCCGCCCACCGTCAAGGTCCACGTCCACACCGACGATCCGCCGGCGGCGCTCGCGCTGGGGCTGGCGATGGGGTCGATCGACCGGGTCGAGATCGCCAACATGCACACGCAGACGGCCGACCGCGAGCGCCGGCTGCGGCTGGTGTCCGCGCCTCGTGCGGCAACGGCCGTGGTCGCAATCGTCGCCGGCGAGGGCAACGAGGCCGCCTTCCGGGCCGCGGGGGCCGACCGGCTGGTTGCGGGCGGCCAGTCGATGAACCCGTCCGCCGGCGAGATCGCGCAGGCGATCGCGGCCGCGGAGGGAGACGGCGTCGTCGTGCTGCCCAACAACGGCAACGTCATCCTGGCCGCGGAGCACGCCTCGGCGATCGCCGAGCGACCCGTGCGCGTCATCCCCACCCGCTCGGTGGCGACCGGCCTGGCGCTGATGGAGGGCTTCAATCCCTCTCGCCCGCTGGACGAGGCCGCAGGCGAGATGGTGCGGCGGCACGGCGCGCTGCGCTACGGCGAGCTGACCCGCGCGGTGCGGAGCGCCACCGTGGACGGCCTGGCGGTCGGCGAGGGCCAGCACATGGCGCTGGTGGACGGGCGGGCCGTGGCGGCGGCGGACGAGCCGGAGGCGGCCGCCGACGCGCTGTTGCGCCGCCTGGCCGAGGACGGCGCGGCGCGCATCGTGCTGCTCCGCGGCGAGGACGACAGCTTCGAGACCGGCCCCTGGCTGGCGCGCGCACGGCTCGCCCATCCCCAGATCGAGATCGAGCTGCGCGAGGGCGGCCAGCCGCTCTACCCGCTGATCGCGTGGGCCGAGGGGCGCCCGCTGCTGACCGCCGAGAACACGGCGCTGGTGCTGGACTCGACCGCCGACCTGGGCTCGCCGCAGGGCCTGCACGCCAACTGGCGGATGGTGCCGCTCTCGGTGCGGCTGGGCGAGCGCAGCTACCTCGACTACGTCGAGCTGCCGCCCGAGGAGTTCTACCGGCGGCTGCCGCTGGAGGCGAAGCTGCCGCAGACGTCCGCGCCCGCGCCCGGCGCGTACGAGACCGCGTTCGAGGAGCTGGCGGGCTACAGCCGCGTGCTGGTGCTGCCGGTCTCGTCGAAGCTCTCGGCCAGCGCGGGCAGCGCCGAGGTCGCCGCCCGGGCGGTCGATCCCGGCGGCGACCGGGTGACGGTGCTGGAGACGCACGCCGTCTCGGGCGCGACGGTGCTGCTGGCCGACGGCCTCCAGCGCCTGCTCGTCCGCGGTGTGCCCGAGAATGCCCTGATGACCTGGTTCGAGCAGGCGCTCCCCCGGCTCTCGCTGCTGTTCAGCGTGGAGACGCTCGAGTACCTCCAGAAGGGCGGGCGGATCGGCCGCGCCCAGGCGGTGGTCGGCGGCCTGCTGCGGGTGCGCCCGCTGCTGACGCTGGACGACGGCGAGGTCGGCTCCCACGGCCGCGTGCGCGGCCGCGCACGGGTGCTGCCCGCGTTCGAGCACTACCTGTGCGAGAAGCTCGAGCCTGGCCTGCCCGGGCGCGTGGCGCTGTGCCACGCCCGCAGTCCGGAGACAGTCGAGGCTCTGGCGGCGATGATCGCCCGCGTCCGCCCGGCGGCGTCGATCGACCACGTGCTCGAGCTGGGCGCGGTGGTCGGCACCCACGGCGGCCCGGGCACCGTCGGGATGGCCGTCCTGGCAGGGGAGTGACCCTGCGCGGCTTCGCCGGCCAGGCCGCGGCCGAGCCGCTGCCGGTGCCCGCGACCGCGCCGCGGCCGTCGCACCTGGAGGCCCGCCCGCCCGGCGACCGGCGGCTGCTGGACGCGCTCGCCGGCCTGCGGCCGCGTCCAGTCGAGACGGTAGGCGACCTGCTCGAGCGCGTGCCGTTCCGCTACGAGGACTTCCGCTCGGTGCGGGCGCTGGCCGACCTGCGGGTGGGCGAGGAGGCGACCATCGTCGCCACCGTCGAGTCGATCCGGCTGCGGCCGACCCGCCGCCGCAACCTCGCCATCGTCGAGGCCCGCGTCCGCGACGGATCGGGCCCCGGAGTGGTGATCTGGTTCAACCAGCGCTACCTGGTCAAGCAGCTGACCGCGGGCACGGTGATCTCGGTGCGCGGCGAGCGGCGCGGGTCGATCGGCGCCGAGGTGACCGCCAAGAGCCACGAGGTGCTCGGCCGTGGCGACGAGGCGCTGCACACCAGCGGCCTGGTGCCCGTCTACCACGGCAGCGAGGCGGTCGGCAGCCGGCGGCTGCGGGTGCTGGCGGACGCCGTGCTGTCCCACGCCGGCGACGCGCCCGACTCGCTGCCCTCCGCGCTGCGCCAGCGGCGGCGGATGCCGCTGCGCCGCGACGCGCTGATCGCCTCGCACCGCCCGGCCGATCCGGACGACGCCCGCACCGCCCGCCGCCGCCTCGCCTTCGAGGAGCTGTTCCTGCTCCAGGTCGGGCTGGTGCGGCACCGCCGCTGGCTGGACAGCACGACCACCGCCCGCGGGCTGGGCGAGCCGGGCGAGCTGTCCGCCGCCTTCCTGGCCTCGCTGCCGTTCACGCCGACGGCCGCGCAGGTGCGGGCGATGGAGGAGATCGACGCCGACCTCGCCCGCGACGTGCCGATGCAGCGGCTGCTGCAGGGCGACGTCGGGTCGGGCAAGACGGCCGTGGCGGTGCACGCGCTGCTGCGCGCGGTCGACCGCGGCGGCCAGGGAGCGCTGATGGCGCCGACGGAGACGCTGGCGACCCAGCACCTGCTGGGCGTGGCAGCCCTCTGCGAGCCGCTGGGCGTGCGCGTCAGCCAGCTGGTCAACGGCATGCCCGCCCGCGAGCGCCGGGCCGCGCTCCAGGTGATCGAGTCCGGCGAGCCGCAGATCGTGGTGGGGACGCACGCGCTGATCCAGGACGCCGTCGTATTCGGTGGCCTCGAGGTGGTCGTGGTGGACGAGCAGCACCGCTTCGGGGTCGAGCAGCGGCAGGCGCTGGAGGCTAAGGCGCGGGGCGAGGGGCGGGCGCCGCACGTGCTGCACATGACGGCGACGCCGATCCCGCGCACGCTGGCCCTGACCGTCTACGGCGACCTCGACGTCTCGATCCTGGACGAGCTGCCGCCCGGCCGCACGCCTGTCGTCACCCGGCTGGTGTCGCGGGCCCGCCGCGACGAGGTGTTCGCCCGCATGCGCCGGCTGCTGGACGAGGGCCGCCAGGCCTACGTCGTCTGCCCGCTCGTCGCCGAGTCCGAGGCCGACGAGGCAACGGCCGCCGAGAGCGAGGGCCGGCGGCTGGCCGAGGGCGAGCTGGCCGGCTACGCGGTGGCCGTCCTGCACGGGCAGATGCCGACCGTCGAGCGCCGCCGGCTGATGGAACGGTTCCGCTCCGGCGAGGTGCAGGTGCTGGTCGCGACGACCGTGATCGAGGTCGGCGTGGACGTGCCCAACGCCGTCCTGATGGTGGTCGAGGAGGCCGACCGGTTCGGCCTGGCCCAGCTCCACCAGCTGCGCGGGCGCGTCGGCCGCGGGTCGCACGAGAGCTACTGCATCCTGCTCGCCGACCCGGCGTCGGACGACGCCGCGGCCCGGCTGGAGGCGATGGTGCGGACGACCGACGGGTTCGAGCTGGCCGAGGTCGACCTCGAGCTGCGCGGCGAGGGCAGTATCCTGGCGGCGCGCCAGAGCGGCATCCCCGACCTCCGCCACGCCCGCATCTCCCGCGACCGGCGGCTGGCGGCCGGCGCCCGCCGCGACGCCCAGCGCCACCTGGACGCCGACCCCGAGCTTGCCTCGCCCGCGTCCCAGCTGATGGTCGAGGAGGCGCGCCGCCTGTTCGGCGCCGAGATCGACTGGCTGACGCGGGCGTAGGGTTGCGCGATGCGGATCATCGCCGGCGAGAAGCGCGGCGCCCGGCTGTCGGCGCCGCCCGGCCGGGCAACGCGCCCGACCGGCGATCGCGCCCGCGAGGCGCTGTTCTCGATGCTGGGCGACGTGTCCGGTCTGCGCGTGCTCGACGCCTTCGCGGGCAGCGGTGCGCTGGGCCTGGAGGCGCTGTCGCGGGGCGCCGCCAGCTGCCTGCTGGCCGAGACCTCGGCGCCCGCGCTGCGCGCGCTGCGCGACAACGTCGAGCGGCTCGGTTACGGCGAGCGGGCGGCCGTCCGCCGGGCCGACGCGCGCCGATTGCTGGCGGCCGAGGCGGGGGTGGGGGCGGCATACGATTTGATCCTGCTCGATCCGCCTTATAGGATGCTGGCCGCCTTGCAACCGGCATTCTCCCTGCATCTTCCGGCATTACTGGTTCCGGGCGGCCTGGCCGTCGTGGAGGGGCCGGCGGCGTCCGAGCCGCTCGACCTCCCGCTCGGGCTCGAGGTCAGCCGCCGCTATGGGGACGAGCGGATCAGCATCTACCGCAATGGCTGAGCGCGTCGCGGTCTGCCCGGGGACCTACGACCCGGTCACCGTCGGCCACCTGGACATCATCCGCCGGGCCGCGGGCATGTTCGACCGGGTCGTGGTCGGCGTCGTCCGCGCGCCGCGGCACAAGCAGACGATGTTCCCGCTGGAGGAGCGAATCGGCTTCATCCAGGAGTCGCTGGGCGAGGCGCCCAACGTCACCGTGGAGGGGTTCGCCGACCTGGTGGTCGAGTTCGCCCGCAGCCACGGCGCGATCGCGATCGTCAAGGGTCTGCGCGCGGTCTCGGACTTCGAGTGGGAGTTCCAGATGAACAACCTCAACCGCGGCCTGGCGCCCGAGATCGAGACGATGTACCTGATGAGCTCGCCGCAGTACAGTTTCCTGTCCTCGCGCGGCGTCCGCGAGATCGCCTCCTTCGGCGGTCCCGTGGCAGAGTACGTACCTGAGCAGGTCGCGCGGCGGCTCGCGGAGATCCACGATGCCGGCGACCATCCGTAAGGAAGTGAGGAACCCGTTGGACGTACTGGTGCTGATCGACAAGCTGGACGAGATGGTGCAGAACGCGAAGAGCGTGCCCATGACCGACCAGGTGCGCATCGACCGCGAGGAGATCTGGGAGATCATCGACCAGATGCGCTCGACCATCCCCGAGGAGATCAAGCAGGCCCGCTGGATCGTCAAGGAGCGCCAGGAGATGCTGGCCGAGGCGAAGCGCGAGGCCGAGCGGCTGGTGAACGAGGCCCGCGAGCAGGCGGAGCGCGAGGCGTCCCAGCAGGAGGTCGTCAAGCTGGCCGAGCGCCAGGCCCACGAGCTCGTGGAGCAGGCGCGCGGCAAGGAGCGGGAGACGCGGCTGGCCTCCGAGGACTACGCCGACGGCATCCTCGAGCACCTCGAGGTGAACCTGGGCAAGTTCCTGACCGCGGTGCAGCGGGGCCGCGAGCAGCTCGCACAGGGATCGCAGGACCGCACGGACGGCACCGCCGGTGACGGCGGCATCATGCAGTAGGCGGCTGGCCGGTGCTCGATCTACGTGCCCTCCGTCTGGAGCCGGGGACGGTCCGCCGCGAGCGGGTCGAGCTGCGCCTGGACCCGTTCGAGCTGGGCGGCCAGTCCTACACCGTCGACCCGCCCGACCTCGAGGTCGAGGTCGAGATCCAGCCGTCCACGTCCGGGCTGTACCTGAAGCTGATGTTCCATGCGGTCGTGACGGGGCCGTGCATGCGTTGCCTGGAGCCTGCGCGGGTCGAGGTGGACGTTGCCGCGCGTGAGTACCACGAGCCCGCCGCCGCCCGGCTGGGCGACGAGGAGCTGACCAGCGAGTACCTGGCCGACGAGGAGCTCGACGTCGAGCGGTGGGCGCGCGACGCGATCGCGCTGGAGCTGCCCGAGAAGATCCTCTGCTCGGCCGACTGCGCCGGGATCTGCCCCCACTGCGGGGCGCGTCTGGAGGCGGGCGTGGAGCATGCCTGCACCGAGGAGGAGCCGGACAGCCGCTGGGAGAAGCTGCGCGAACTGCTATAAACCACCGTCATGGCCGTCCCCAAGCGAAAGACCTCGAAGGCCCGCCGCGACAAGCGCCGTGCGACGCATCGCATCTCGGCGCCCGTGCTGTCGTCCTGCCCTCACTGCCACCATCCGGTGCGGCCGCATCACGTCTGTGGCAACTGCGGCCAGTACCGTGGGCGTGAGGTCGAGCCGCTCACCGACGTCGCGCCGTAGCCTCCGAGGACACCACCGTGGACGGCGTCACCGTCGCCGTTGACGCGATGGGCGGCGATCGTGCTCCGGCCGAGATCGTCGCCGGCGCCGTCGAGGCCGCCGCCACCGGCGGCGTGCACGTGCTGCTGTGCGGCGCCGAGGACGCCGTCCGCGGCGAGCTGGCCGGGCACGGCTCGCCGGCCGGCGTGGACGTGGTCGACGCGCCCGGCGTGATCGACTTCCACGACGAGCCGGCGCAGGCCGTCCGCTCGCGTCCCGACTCGTCGCTGGTCACCGCCTGCCGGCTGGTGCGCGAGGGCCGCGCCGGCGCCGCGCTCTCGGCCGGCTCGACCGGCGCCATGCTGGCGGCCTCGCTGCTCGTGATCGGCCGCATCCGTGGCGTCCACCGGCCGGGCATCGCCGTCGTCCTGCCGGGCGCGGACGGGCCCAACGTGCTGATCGATGCCGGCGCCAACGCCGAGGGCCGGGCCGAGCACCTGCTCCAGTTCGCCGTGATGGGCTCGATCTTCGCCGAGCGCGTGCTCGGCATCGAGCGGCCGCCGGTGGGGCTGCTGTCGATCGGCGAGGAGGCGACCAAGGGCAGCCCCGTCACGCTGGAGGCGCACGCCCTGCTCGCGTCGGCGCCCATCGCCTTCGCGGGCAACTGCGAGGGGCGCGACGCGCTCGGCTCCGAGTTCCGGGTGATCGTCGCCGACGGCTTCGCGGGCAACGTGCTGCTGAAGGGCCTGGAGGGCGCCGGCGATCGACCCTGTTCGGCCAGCTCCGGCAGGCGGCCAACTCGTCCACCCGGGCCAAGCTCGGCGGGCTGCTGTTGCGTCCTGCGCTACGGGAGGTGGGGCGCCGGTACGACCCGGACACCTACGGCGGTGCGTATCTGCTGGGCGTGCGCGGCCTCTCGGTGATCGCCCACGGCAGCTCCGGCCGCCTGGCCGTCCGCAACGCGATCCTGCTCGCGGCGCGCGGCGTGGAGGGAGGCGTGGTCGGCCTGGTCGAGGAAGGGCTCGGCCGCGGCGCCATGACTACCGACTTGCAGGACGGCGCCCAGCAACATACAGTCCCCACCGTTGCTGACCCGGAGAATGGAGAGAGCCAGAGATGACTCGTGAGGAGGCGTTGGAGCGCGTCAGGGGAATCCTGGTCGAGCAGCTCGGTGTCGACGACAATCAGGTCACGGAGGAGGCGTCCTTCCAGGGCGACCTCGACGCGGACTCGCTCGATCTGGTCGAGCTGATCATGGAGCTCGAGGATCAGTTCGGCCTGAAGATCTCGGACGAGGACGCACAGAAGATCGAGACGGTCGGCCAGGCAGTCGACTACGTCACGTCCCACTCGTAGACACGCGCTTCGTGAGCTGATCGACTCGCTGCCCGACTCGCTTCGCGGGCAGGCACTGACCCACTCCTCGTGGGTCGCGGACCGGGCCTCGTCGTACGAGCGGCTCGAGTTCCTGGGGGACAGCGTGCTCGGGCTGTCGGTGGCGCAGCACGTCTTCCTGACGGTTCGCCGGCCGGCCGGAGGGCGACCTCGCGCGGATCCGTGCGCACGTGGTCTCACGGGAGAGCTGCGCCGTCGTCGCCCGCGACCTCGGCCTCGACGAGGACGTGCGGCAGCGGGGCATGAGCCTGGGCGGCGAGGGCGCGCTCACCGCCGAGATGATGGCTGCGTCCGACAGCGTCATGGCCGAGGTGGTCGAGGCGGTGATCGGCGCCTGCGTTCCTCGCGTTCGGCTCGGAGCGGACGCTGCCCGCGGTGGTGGAGGCCTTCGCCGAGCGGGTCGCCTATGCGGTCGAGGGCCACGTCGACCACAAGACGGTGCTCCAGGAGGAGCTTGCACGTCGGGGGGCCTCGGTAACCTATGAACTGGTCGAGACGACCGGGCCCGATCACGAGCGCCGCTTCACCACGGCGGCGATGGTCGAGGGCCGGGAGCTCGGCCGGGGCTCGGGGCCGAGCAAGAAGGCCTCCGAGCAGGCAGCCGCCCGAGAGGCGCTGCGCGGCACCGCCGGCGGGAGCCCGCCGGACGACTGAGAGGAGACCGGACCCGGCGATGCACCTGAAGACCCTCCGCATGCGTGGTTTCAAGTCGTTCGCCCAGTCCGTCGAGCTCACCTTCGAGCACGGCATCGCGGTCGTCGTCGGCCCCAACGGCAGCGGCAAGTCGAACATCGCCGACGCGCTGCAGTGGGCGATGGCGGTGCAATCGCCCGGCCAGCTGCGCGCGCCGACCGGCCAGGACGTGCTGTTCGGCGGAACCGACTCGCGGCCGCCCACCGGGCGTCTGCGAGGTCGAGCTGGTGCTGGACAACGCCTGCGAGACGCTGCCGATCGAGTTCGGCGAGGTCTCGATCATGCGCCGGCTGACGCGCGACGGCGACAGCGAGTACTTCATCAACCGCGCCCGCGTGCGCCGCCTGGACGTGCGTCGAGCTGCTCTCCGACACGGGCCTCGGGCGCGAGATGCACTCCGTCATCGGCCAGGGCCGGGTGGAGGAGATCCTGCTGGCCAAGCCGCATGAGCGCCGCCGCTTCGTCGAGGAGGCGGCCGGGCTGGGCAAGTACCAGCGCCGCCGCGTGCGCGCCGAGTCCAAGCTGGCCCGGGTTGACGCCGAGCTGGAGCGCGCCCGCGACCTGGAGCGCGAGGTGCGCGCCCGGCTGCGACCGCTGTCGATGCAGGCAACGGCCGCGGATCGCGCGGCGAAGCTGGGCCACGAGATCGCGCTGGGGCGGATCGCCCTGCTCGGCTCCGAGCTCGTCGGCGAGCGTGAGCGGACGGCCGGTCTGCGGGCGCGGCTGGGCGAGGTGGGATCCCGCCGCGATGCGATCGACGCCGAGGTGGCGGCGATCGGCACACGCCGTGCCGCCGCCGAGCAGGAGCTGACCGGCCTGGCCGGGGCGCAGGAGCGGGCCACGCGGGCCTTCTACGCGTTCGAGACGTCGCGCGACCGGCTCGCCGCAGAGCGGGAGCGGATGCAGCGCGCCGTGACGGCGCTGGAGCGGGCCGAGGCGCGGCGCCGGGCCGATGCCGAGAGCAGCGACCGCGCAGCCGAGCGGCTGGCGACCGAGGCGGACGAGGCCGCGCATGCCGCCGATCAGCACGTGACCGAGGTGGCGGCGCTGGAGGCGTCCGACCAGGGCGGGCTGGAGGAGGCCGCGGCCGCCGCCGAGGCGGCCCTGGCGGCTGCGATGGACGCCCGCCGCGCCCACGCCGAGGCCGAGGGCCAGGCGGCCAACCTGCGCCGTGAGGTCGAGGCGGGGATCGCCCGGCTGGCCGACCTGCGGGTGCGGCTGGCCGAGCTGGCCGAGGGCGCCGAGAACGGCCGGGCCGGGCTGGTCGCCGCCGAGACGGAGGCCGGGGCGCTGGAGCGCCGGGTCGAGGAGGCCGCCGATACGCTGGTCGATCGCACCGCGGGCGCCCGCGACGCCGAGCAGGCCGTGCTGGCGGCGCGTGAGGCCGACCGCGCCGCGCGGACGGCCGCGACCGAGGCGGACGGCAGGCTGGACGCGCTGCGGGCGCGCCTGCGCACGGTCGAGGCCGCCGTCGAGCGCGGCGACGGGCTGCCGCCGGCGGCGCGGTCGCTGCGCGAGCAGGGAGCGCGGCTGGTGGTCTCGGGCATCGAGGCCGAGCCCGGCTACGAGCGGGCGGTCGCCGCCGCGCTCGGCTGGCGCGCCGGCGCGGTGGTCGTCGAGCGCCTGGACGAGGCGTTCGCCTTGCTGGCATCGGCCGAGGGGGAGCTGGCGGTGGTCACCGCGCCCACCCAGGCAGCCCCGGCGGCGCCGCCTGCCGGGTGGGCGGCCGCTGGCAGATGTGGCGCGCGTCGATGCGGGACTGGCCTGGGTGCTGGACGGCATCTGGCTGGTGGACGACCTGCGCGCGGTGGAGCACGGCGTGGCGGTGACGGTGGACGGGGCGGGCGTGGATGCCGACCACGGGGCGGTCTGGCGCATCCCCGAGGCGGGCGAGGCGGCGTGGATGGCCGCGCGCGCCGAGCAGGAGCGGCTGGCGGCCGAGGCAGGCCGGGCGGAGCAGGAGGCCGGTGTCGCGGCGGAACGGGCCGGGGCCGCTGCCGAGGTGCTGGAGGTCGCGCTCGCGGCCGAGACGGCCGCCCGGACGGCGCTGCACGACGCCCGCGCCGCGGAGATCGAGCTGGCCGCGTCGCTGCGCCGGGCCGTCGCGCTGCGCGATGGGCTGGCCGACGACCTGGCACGCGGGGACGCGGCCCGTGACCTGGCCGAGCGCGACCTGGAGAGCGAGACGGCCCGGCTGGCCGAGCTCCAGGCGGTGTCGGCCGGCTACGAGTCGGGGCTGGCCGACCGGCGCGAGCGCCTCGACCGCGGCCGACGAGCGCCACGCGTCGCTGGAGGCCGCCCGGCGGTCGCTGGCGGACGACGCGGCTCGCCTGGGTGCGAGGATCGCGGCCGCGAACGAGCGGATCGAGCGCTTCCGAGGGGACGCCGAGCGGAGCCGGGCCGAGTCGGTGCGTGCGGCGGAGCTGGCCGGGCGGATGCGGCAGGCGGCCGACGAGGCCGTGGCGATGGTGCCGGCGATCCGGCCGATGCTGGAGGCGATCGACGCCGCCGGCGCGGTCGCCGCCGGGCTGGCGGCGCCGGCCCGCAGCGGCATCGAGGCGATCGAGCAGCGGGCGACGGTGCTGGCCGGCGAGCTGCAAGAGTGCGCGACGCTGGAGGCCGCCGCGCAGGGCCGCGCGCGCGAGGCGTCCGGCGCGGTGACCGAGATCGAGGTGGCGCTGGCCCGCACGTCGGAGCGGATGGACGAGCTCGGCCGGCGCCGGGCCCAGCTCGCCGGCGAGGCGGCGGTCGAGATCGAAGAGCCGGAGACCCCGATGCTGCCGGACGACGCCGCGGCCCTTGCCGCCCGCCTCGACCGGCTGGAGCGGCGCCGCGAGAGCCTGGGCGCGGTCAACCCGCTGGCGGCCGAGGAGTACGAGCAGGAGAAGGTGCGGGCCGACGACCTGGCCGCGCAGTGCGACGACCTCGAGACCTCGCGTGGCGGAGCTGCGGGGGCTGATCGCCGACCTGACGACGACGATCGACCAGCGTTTCGCGACGACCTTCGACTCGGTCGCGCACCACTTCGCCGAGGTGATCGGCACGCTCTTCCCGGGCGGCCGCGGCCGGCTGCGCCTGACCGAGCCGGACGTCGTCTCGGCGGCGCCGCCCGCCGAGGGCGACGAGGAGGCCGAGCCGGTCGAGCAGCAGGACACGGAGCGCGGGGTGGAGCTTGAGGTGCGGCCCGCGGGCAAGCGGATCGAGTCGCTCTCGCTGCTCTCGGGCGGCGAGAAGTCGCTGACCGCGATCGCGTTCCTGTTCGCGCTGATGCTGACGAAGCCGTCGCCGTTCTACCTGCTGGACGAGGTCGAGGCCGCGCTGGACGACGCGAACATCGACCGCTTCCTCGACCTGCTCCGGGCGTACCAGGACAAGGCGCAGTTCGTCGTCATCACGCACCAGCGGCGGACGATGGAGGTCGCCGACGTGCTCTACGGCGTGACGATGGCGGGCGACGGCGAGTCGAAGGTACTCTCGCGGCGGATGCCGAGCGACCCCGCTCTGCACGAGGCGGCGCTGGAGACGGCGTGACCGAGCTGCGCGGGCCGCGGCTGGTGCTGCGCCGCGCGGTCGCGGACGACGTGCCGTGCCTGGTCGAGATCCAGTCGGAGCCCGACGTGGCGCGCTGGTGGAGCATGCCGGTCGCCGAGGAGGTCGCCCGAGACGGTGTCGGGTGAGGAGGGCGAGGTCGCCTTCTCGATCCTGCTGGACGGTGAGCTGGTCGGCCTGATCGAGTACATCGAGATGGGCGAGCCCGCGTTCCGCCATGCGGGCGTGGACATCTTCCTCTCCTCCCGGACGCACGGCAGGGGCCTGGGCCGCGAGGCGGTCGGGCTGCTGGTGCGCCACCTGATCGATGACCTCGGCCACCACCGCCTGGTGATCGACCCCGCCGCCGCGAACGAGGTGGCGGTGCGCTGCTACGCCGCCGTCGGCTTCCGCCCGGTGGGCGTGATGCGCCGCTACCAGCGGATGGACGACGGCAGCTACGAGGACGGGCTGCTGATGGAGCTGGTCGTCGGCGTCGACGAGTGAGGGCCGACTCCCGGGCAGGCGTAACCGAGCCGCGACCGTGCGGGTGGCAACCATCGCGTGGCGGCACCCTACGGCGGGGATTGCCGCGTGTCCGTCACGGCGTGTGCCGGGTCCGTGCGGAGATGCCGCGATCACGTGACCGGCGTCTGACACCGGTCAGGTGGACGAGAGCCAGCGCCACAGGTCGGCGTCGAGTTCGACGGCGCCGACGCGCTCCGCCTCCGCCCGGCGCCGGGGGCCCGCGTCGCCAGGGAACCGCAAGCCCCGCAGCGCCTCGCGGAGGGCCAGCGCGGGCGCCGAGGCGGGCCGCGCCATCAGCACCAGCGCGGCGTCGCCCTCGACGGGAGCGATCGAGCGTGCCAGCAGCTCGACCAGCAGCGCCAGCGCGAACCCCTTGTGCGCCTGCTCGCCGCCGAACGGCACGATCGCGGCGCGGCCGGCGATCACCTCGGCGGGGTCGGCCTCGTCCGACGCCGTCGGGCCGCGCCGCGACACCCGGCTCGAGCGGGTCGCCCGCCGTGGCCGCCCGCAGCACCTCGCCGTAGGTGATCCGCCCCATCGAGACGTCGATCACCGTCGGCGGATCGCCCGGCAGCGCAAGGCAGAACGGGTTGGTGCCGACCGCCGGCCCACCGCCGTCGGGGTGGCCGAGCCGCGGCGTGGACGAGGCGCAGACCAGCCCGACCAGCCCGGCGGTCGCGACCCGCTCGGCGAAGTAGCCGAGCCGCCCGGTCGGAAAGCACGCCGCCGACGCTGACGATCCGCGCGCCCTCGGGCGGGTCGGCCAGCTCGCGGTCGATGCGCCCTCGCCAGTGCCAGGTAGCCGAGCGTCCCCGCCGCGTCGTAGCGGGCAATCCCCTCGCCGCGCTCGACCAGCACCGCGGCCGCGTCGGGGCGCAGGTCGGCGAACGCCGCGATCCAGCGCATCCGCCCGGCGCCGTGGGTGGCGGCGCCGCGCAGCTCGGCGTCCAGCAGGTGGTCGGCGAGGAGGGCGGCGGCAGCCGGGTCGAAGCCGAGCCCCTCGGCCCGTCCGGCGAGCGCGCTGCGGAGGTCGTCGATGGCGACGAGCATGCGGGGCGGACTCTACGATGTGCCGCGATGTCGAGGTCGTGGCAGGAGATGTTCGACACCGGGACGGCCGCCGCGGCCGCGCCGGAGCCCGAGGCTGCGAGCTCGCGGCCTCTTCCGGCGCATGCGCGACAGCCTCTCCAAGAGCCGCCGGGCGATGACCCAGCAGCTCCAGACGGTGATGTTCGACCCGGCCGACCCGGAGGTCTGGGAGCGGCTGGAGGAGGCGCTGATCGTCGCCGACTGCGGCGTGCCGGCCACCGTCACGGTGATCGAGCGGCTGGAGGCCCAGGCCGACGAGGGCGGGCTGCGCACACCCGAGGAGCTGCGCGCGGGCCTGGCTGCGATCGTCGGCGAGCTGATGACACCGTCCGGCGACGGCCGCATCGACGTCAGTCACCGCCCCTCCGTGCTGCTGATGACCGGCGTCAACGGCACCGGCAAGACGACCTCGATCGGCAAGATCGCCCACCACCTGCGCGAGGCCGGGCTGACCTGCGTGATCGGCGCGGCCGACACCTTCCGGGCCGCCGCCGGCGAGCAGCTGGAGACGTGGGCGCAGCGCTCGGGCGCCGACTTCGTCTCGTCGCTCTCCGGCGCCGACCCGGCGGCGGTCGCCTACGACTCGGTCGCCGCCGCCCAGTCCCGCGGCCGCGACGTCGTCATCGTGGACACCGCCGGCCGCCTGCACACGCAGGACCACCTGATGGAGGAGCTCCGCAAGATCCACCGCGTGATCGGCCAGCGGCTGGAGGGCGCGCCGCACGAGGTGCTGCTCACGATCGACGCCACCACCGGCCAGAACGGGCTGCAGCAGGCGCGCCTGTTCGCCGAGGCCGTGGACGTGACCGGGATTGTGCTGACCAAGCTGGACGGCACCGCCAAGGGCGGCATCGCCCTGGCCATCGCCCACGAGCTCGGCATCCCGGTCAAGCTGATCGGCATCGGCGAGGGGCTGGAGGACCTGCGCCCGTTCGACCCGGCGGAGTTCGGCCAGGCCCTGTTCGCAGGCGGCGACTGACCGCCGCCGGGTACCCTTCCCTCATGTTCGAATCCCTCTCGGAACGCCTCGGCTCGACCCTGGACGGCCTGCGCGGCCAGGGCCGCCTGACCGAGGAGGACATCAACAAGGCGATGCGCGAGATCCGCCTCGCGCTGCTCGAGGCGGACGTCAACTTCGCCGTGGTCAAGGACTTCGTCGCCCGCGTCAAGGAGCGGGCGATGGGCGCGGATGTGCTGGACAACGTGACGCCCGGCCAGCAGGTCGTCAAGATCGTCCACGACGAGCTGGCCGCGCTGATGGGCACGGCGGGCGCCAAGCTGAGCTTCTCGAACCGGCCGCCGACCGTGATCCTGATGGCGGGCCTGCAGGGCTCGGGCAAGACGACCGCCTGCGGCAAGCTGGCCCGGATGCTGGCGAAGCAGAAGCGCTCGCCCGCGCTGGTCGCCTGCGACGTCTACCGCCCGGCCGCCATCCAGCAGCTGCAGACGCTGGGCAAGTCGCTCCAGGTGCCGGTCTTCGAGCGCGGCACGGCGGACCCGGTCGAGACCGCGGCGTGGGGGGTCGAGCAGGCCAAGGCGCAGGGCCGCGACGTCGTCATCGTGGACACCGCCGGCCGGCTCTCGATCGACCAGGAGATGATGGACGAGCTGGTGCGGATCAAGCAGAAGGTGAAGCCGCACGACGTGCTGCTGGTGCTGGACTCGATGACGGGCCAGGACGCGGTGGCGACGGCCGAGGCCTTCCGCGACGCGGTGGACTACGACGGCGTCGTTCTCACCAAGCTCGATGGCGACGCCCGCGGCGGCGCCGCGCTGGCCGTGCGCGCGGTCACCGGTAAGCCGATCCTGTTCGTCTCGGTTGGCGAGAAGCTCGACCAGCTGGAGGAGTTCCACCCCGACCGGATGGCCTCGCGGATCCTCGGCATGGGCGACGTGCTCTCGCTGGTGGAGCGGGCGCAGGACGAGTTCGACGAGCGCGAGGCGGCGGACATGCAGGAGCGCCTGCGCAAGTCCGAGTTCACGCTCGACGACTTCCTCCAGCAGCTGCGGATGGTGCGCAGGATGACGAAGGGCCAGGGCATGGGCTCGCTGCTGGGGATGCTGCCCGGCGTCGGCCGCCAGCTCAAGAACATGCCCAAGGTGGACGAGCGGCAGATCGACCGGGTGGAGGCGATCATCCTCTCGATGACCCCCGACGAGCGGCGCAACCCGCGCTCGATCGACGGCAGCCGCAGGCGCCGGATCGCGGCCGGGTCGGGCACGAACGTGCAGACCGTGAACCAGCTGCTGGGCCAGTTCAAGCAGGTGCAGAAGATGATGAAGCAGGTGGGGAAGGGCAAGATGCCCCAGCTGCCCGGCATGACCGGCATCTCCCGCCGCTGACGCCGGGCCGCCCCGGCGGCGGTACACTGCCGAGGTTGTCCTGATGGATACCCGGAGGTGTCCCGACTCGTGGTGAAGATCCGCCTCTCGCGGCATGGCTCGCACAAGAACCCGATCTACCGGGTCGTGGTTGCCGATGCCCGCGTTCCCCGTGACGGCCGTACGCTGGCCGAGATCGGCCGCTACAACCCGCAGCTCGAGCCGTCGCTGATCGAGATCGACGTCGACAAGGCCCGCGACTGGATCGCCAAGGGCGCGCAGCCGACGCCGATGGTCAAGAAGCTGCTCAAGATCGCGGGCGTCTAGGTCACGCTCCGATGGAGGAGCTCCTCGAGTACCTCGCCCGCCAGCTGGTGGACTCGCCCGACGAGGTGCGGGTTGAGCGGATCGAGCGTGAAACCGGTGAGGTGCTGCTCGAGCTGCACGTCGCCGAGGCCGACCGCGGCAAGGTGATCGGCAAGGGTGGCCGCATCGCCCGCGCGCTGCGCACCGTGGTCAAGGCGTCGGCGGTGCGGAGCGGCCGCCGCGTGCATGTCGAGATCGCAGCCTGACTGGCGCCCCGAGCGGATCGTTGTCGGCCGGGTGGGACGCCCGCACGGCCTCGACGGCTTCGTCCTTCTGACCGGCCACGGCGGCGCCATCGCCCTGGACGCGGGCACCGAGGTGCTGCTGGGCGACCGGCCGGCGCGCGTCCTCGCGCGCAAGGGCACGGCCGAGCGGCCGATCCTGCGCTTCGACCTGGCCGCCACCCGGGAGGGCGCCGACGAGCTGCGCGGCCTGGAGGTGACGGTGGACGCCGGCGAGCTGCCGGCGCCGGATGAGGACGAGTTCTTCCACGTCGACCTGATCGGGTGCGAGGTGCACGCCGGCGACCGCCTGCTCGGCGTCGTCCGCCAGGTGCACGTCTACCCGGCCAACGACGCGCTCGAGCTCGACTCGGGGACGATGATCCCGTTCGTCGACGACGTGGTGGTCACGGTCGATCCGCCGGGTCGCCGGATCGAGGTGCGGGGGGACTTCCTGTGACGCTCGAGATCGACGTCCTCACGCTCTTCCCGAGCTACCTGGACTGGCTGCGCGAGTCGCGGCCGGTGCGAAACGTGCTCGAGTCGGGGGCCCTGCAGCTGCGGGCGGTGGACGTGCGCCCGTTCGGCCTGGGCGCGCACCACCAGGTGGACGACGCGCCCTACGGCGGGGGTGCCGGGATGGTGATGCGGGTGGACGTGCTGTGCGAGGCGCTGGAGGCCACGTACGGCCTCCCGCTGGACGAGGTGCGGGCTGCCCGCCGCGTGGTCGCGCTGACGCCGGGCGGGCGTCGCCTGACCGACGCCGTCGCCACCGAACTGGCGGAGGGCGGGCCGGTGACGCTGCTGTGCGGGCGCTACGAGGGCTTCGACCAGCGCGTGCACGAGCACGTCGCCACCGAGGAGCTCTCGATCGGCCCCTACGTGCTGTCCGGCGGGGAGACGGCGGCGATGGTGGTGGTCGATGCGGTCACCCGCAAGCTGCCCGGTGCGCTGGGCCGCGAGGAGAGCCATCTGGTCGAGTCGTTCTCGCCGGCGCTGGACGGCGGGATCGAGTATCCGCACTACACGAGGCCGGCCTCCTACCGCGGCTGGAGCGTGCCCGAGGTGCTGCTCTCGGGGCACCACGGGGAGGTCGAACGGTGGCGTCGCGAGGCATCCCGATCGGCTACCATGCACCGGCTTCGAGAGGAAGAGAGTTCGTCGTGACCGTGATCCAGGACATCGAGGACCGCCAGCGCCGCGAGGTGCCCGAGTTCAAGGCGGGAGACACCGTGAAGGTGCACTTCAAGGTGATCGAGGGCACCCGTTCCCGCGTCCAGGTGTTCGAGGGCATCTGCATCAAGCGGCAGGGCGCCGGCGTCCGCGAGACGTTCACGGTGCGCAAGAAGTCGTTCAACGAGGTGTTCGTCGAGCGCACGTTCCCGGTCCACTCGCCCCGCATCGAGCGGATCGAGGTGGGGGCCATCGGCGACGTCCACCGGGCGAAGCTCTACTACCTGCGCGACAAGATCGGCAAGGCCGCGCGCGTCCGCGAGAAGTCCCGCTAACGGACGACAAGCCGGTGCACGAGGTCGAGCCGGCGCCGGGAGGGGAGCCCGAGCAGGCGGTCGACGAGTCGGCGTCCGCGCCGCGGGCCGAGGCGGAAGCTCCGCCGCAGCCTCCGGCCGAGACGGAGCAGCCGCCGCCCAGGCGCCGGCGCCGCCAGATCAACCCGTTCGTCGAGCTGGTCCTGATCCTGGTCGCCGCGTTCGGGCTGTGGTACGTGATCGACGGCTGGGTGGTGAAGCCGTACAAGATCCCGTCGGCGTCGATGGAGCCGACGCTGCAGGAGGGCGACCGGGTGCTGGTCGCGCGGTTCATCTACCACCTCCACGGCCCGCGCCGCGGCGACGTGGTCGTCTTCCACCCGCCGGGCACGGGCAGCACGGTGCAGCGGGGCGCGACCACCGAGGCCAGCGTCTACTTCATCAAGCGCGTGATCGGGCTGCCCGGTGAGACGGTCGAGGGCCGCAACGGCCACGTCCAGATCTGCAAGGCGCACGAGGTGGACTGCCGGTCGCTGACCGAGCCGTACCTGATGTCACCCGGCCAGGTCTCCGACTTCGGGCCGGTGACGGTGCCAAAGGGCCAGTACTTCGTGATGGGCGACAACCGCGGCGACTCCGACGACAGCCGCGACTGGGGCACGCTCCCGCGCGGCAACATCATCGGCAGGGCCTTCGCCATCTACTGGCCGCTGGACAGGATCTCGACGCTCTAGGCACGGTCCCTGCACGCGGGCGTCCGCGCGCTTCTCTATCCTCGGAGACGTGGACGATCGCTTCCCCGCGCTGCTCGCGCACGACCGGTCGCTGGGCGGCCGCCGCATCGCCGGCGCCGACGAGGTGGGACGGGGCTGCCTGGCCGGCCCGCTGGTGGTGGCGGCGGTCTGCCTTGACGTCGAGCGCGTGACCGAGGCCGACCTCGCCGGCCTGGACGACTCCAAGCGCGTCCCGCCGCCGCAGCGCGCCGAGCTGCTGCGCGCCGTCATGCGCGTGGCCGACGCGGTGGCCGTGATCATCGTGCCGGCCGACGAGATCGACAGCTACGGCCTCCACAAGTCGAACCTGCGCGCCCTGGCGCGGGCGCTGGAGTCGATCGACCCTGCGCCCGACGTCTGCCTGACCGACGGCTTCGCCGTGCCCGCCTGCGCGCGGGAGCACCGCCGGGTGATCGGCGGCGACGGCACGTCCGCCGCCATCGCCGCGGCCTCGATCGTGGCCAAGGTGATCCGCGACCGGTTCATGCACGGCGTCGCCGCGCGCTATCCCGAGTACGGGTTCGAGCAGCACGTCGGCTACATCACGCCCGATCACGGCGCCGCCGTCCGCCGCCACGGCGTCACCCCGCTGCACCGCCGCTCCTTCCGCGCGGCCGCCTATGCCGACCTGGCCGGGTAGCCCCGCCGCCTACGGCAGGCTGGCCGAGAGCGCCGCGGCGTGGCGGCTGCGCCTGGCCGGCTACCGCGTGGTGGGCCGCAACGTGCGCGTGGCGGGTCGCGAGGTCGACCTGCTCGCCCGCCGCGGCGGGCTGCTGGTGGTGTGCGAGGTCAAGGCGCGGCGCACGGTGCGGTTCGGGACGCCGCTGGAGGCCGTGGGGCCGCACAAGCGGCAGCGGCTGCGCGAGGCGGCCGAGGTGCTGATGGCGCGCGACCCGACCGTCGACCGCGTCCGCTTCGACGTGATCGCCGTGACCGGCACGGCCATCCGTCACGTGCCAGCGGCCTTCTAGCCACACACTCTCGGCACGGCTCGTCACCCACCCGCGCGCTTCCCGCTCGTACGGTGGGAGCCATGCTCGCCCGCGCGGTCACCTTCTGTCTGTCCGGCGTCGAGGCCCGCCGCATCGAGGTCGAGGCCAAGGCGGGCCGCGGCCTGCCCTCGTTCACCGTCGTCGGCCTGCCCGACCGCGCGGTGCAGGAGGCGCGCGACCGCGTGCGCGGCGCGCTCGACTCGAGCGGGTACGAGTTCCCGGAGGGTGGCCTGGTCGTCAACCTCGCCCCGGCGCGTGAGCGCAAGGAGGGCTCGGGCTACGACCTGGCGATCGCGCTGGCCGTGATCACCTGCGCCGGGCGGCTGCACCCGCCCGAGCGGCTGCGCCGCGTCGGCGCCGCCGCCGAGCTGGGCCTGGACGGGCGGCTGCGGCCGGTGGCGGGCGTGCTGGCGATGATGGAGGCGGCGGAGCGGCTGGGGCTGGACGGCATGCTGGTGGCGCCGGAGAGCGCCGGCGAGGCGTCGCTGGCCGGCGGCGTCCCCGTGCTGGCGCCGCGCTACCTGAACGAGGCGGTGGACGTGCTGGCCGGGACGGCGCCGGCGCCGGAGCTGCCGGAGCCGCACCTGCGTCCGCCCGCGCCGTTTCCCGACCTGGCCGACGTGCGCGGGCAGCTGCGCGCCCGGCGGGCGGTCGAGATCGCCGCGGCGGGCGGCCACAACCTGCTGATGGTCGGCCCGCCCGGCAGCGGCAAGACGATGCTGGCCCGGCGGATGCCCGGGCTCCTGCCCGCGGCGTCGCAGGCCGAGGCGCTCGAGATCACGCGCATCCACTCCGCTGCCGGCGAGCTGCAGCCCGGCTCCGGGCTGCTGGGCCGGCCCTTCCGCGCGCCGCATCACAGCGCGTCGGTGGCCGCGCTGGTCGGCAACGCCCGGCTCCGTCCGGGCGAGGTGACGCTCGCCCACCGCGGGATCCTGTTCCTGGACGAGCTGCCGGAGTTCCAGCGCCCGGCGCTGGAGGCGCTGCGGATGCCGCTGGAGGACGGCGAGGTGCGGATCTCGCGCGCGGCCGGGTCGGTGCTGCTGCCGGCGCGCTGCCAGATCGTCGCGGCAATGAACCCCTGCCCATGCGGGCTCTACGGCGACCCCGACCGCGAATGCCGCTGCTCGCCGCAGCGGCTGGCCGCCTACCGCACCCGCATCAGCGGCCCGCTGCTCGACCGCTTCGACCTGCGGGTCGAGGTGCCGCGGGCGGAGGCCCACGGCAGCACAGGGGAGGGCTCGGCGGTCGTGGCGCCGCGCATCCTGCGTGCCCGCGGCCTGCTCGAGCAGCGGCGGCCGGCCCTGACGGGCGACGCGGAGGCGTTGCTCGACCGTGCGACCTCCGGTCGGTTCCTCTCCGGCCGCGGTGTCGAGAAGACCCGGCGGGTTGCGCAGACGATCGCCGCGCTCTCGGGTGAGGCGGAGGTGCGGGCCGACCACCTCGCCGAGGCGCTCTCCTACCGCTCGGACGGTGGCGGGTGAGGAGGCTCCGCCGGCGCCGGCCGGGCTATCCGCAGCGCCTGTGCGAGCTCCACGACCCGCCCGCCGAGCTGTTCACGGTCGGCGCGCGCGAGGACCTGCTGGCGTGGGACGGCCCGGTGGTCGCAATCGTCGGCTCGCGCCGCGCCGCCGACGCCAGCCTGCGTCTCGCGGAGGTGCTGGCGGCGGAGGCCGCGGAGGCGGGCGCGCTGGTCGTCAGCGGCCTGGCGCTGGGCGTCGATGCCGCCGCCCATCGGGGCGCGCTCGCCGCCGGCGGCCCGACGGTCGCGGTGCTCGGCTGCGGCGCGGACGTCGCGTATCCGCGAACGAACCGCGCGGTGTACGAGCGGATCGTGCGCGAGGGCCTGGTGGTCTCGGAGTACCCGCCCGGCACCGAGCCGGCGCCGTGGCGCTTCCCGGCTCGCAACCGGCTGATCGCCGCGCTGGCCGACGCCGTGGTCGTCGTCGAGGCGCGGGTGCGGAGCGGCGCGCTGATCACGGCTGACCACGCGCTCGACCTGGGCCGCGACGTGCTGGCCGTCCCCGGCTGGCCCGGGTTCAGCGGCGCGGGCGGCACCAACGGGCTGCTGAAGGCCGGCGCCGGCCTGATCGAGGGGCCGGAGGACCTGCTGGGCTGGCTCGGCCTGGAGCCGCGGCGGCGGCCGTCCGTCGCAGAGGGCGACCCGGTGCTGGACGCCCTGCGGGTCGATGCCGGGTTCCCCGATCAGCTCGCCGTACGGCTGGGCATGCCGCCGGCCGCCATCTCGGCGGCGCTGGCCCGCCTCGAGCTGGCGGGGGCGATCTGCCGCGACCCGCAGGGGCGGTGGATGCCCGCGCCCGATCGCCTACGCAGCCTCTGACCCGACGCCGGCGGGTGTATACACCCTCCATGACCGGGCTCCGCGATGTCATCACGCACGTCGACCGGCGGGTCGGCGACACGGTCGCCGCGGGCGTGCGGGCGCACCACCGGCGCCGGCTGGCGGCGGTCGGCAAGCGCCCGTTCGACCACGAGGCGGGCGTGTGGGCGGACGATGCCGCACCGGCTCGGCACGGCAACCGGCTGGAGGTGCTGATCGACGGCGAGGCGGCGCTGGGGCGGATGGTGGAGGAGATGCGCCGGGCGACGTCGTTCGTCCACGTGGCCGGCTGGTTCCTCTCGCCCGACTTCGTCATGGCCGACGGCGACCCGCCGGTGGTCGTGCGCAACCTGCTTGCTGAGCTGGCCGAACGCATCGACGTCCGGGTGCTGCTCTGGGCGGGCGCGCCGGTGCCGGTGTTCCGGCCGTCGCGGCGGATGGTGCGTGAGGTGCGCCGTGAGCTGGTCGCCGCCGGGCCGATCCGGTGTGCGCTGGACGCGCACGAGCGGCCGCTGCACTGCCACCACGACAAGATCATCGTGATCGACGGGATGGTCGCGTTCGTCGGCGGCATCGATCTGACCTCGATGGCCGGCGACCGCCGCGACTCGCCCAGCCACCCGCCGCGGGCCGCGGTGGGCTGGCACGACGTGGCGAGCGTGGTCGAGGGCCCGGTCGTCGCGGACGTGGCGGCGCACTTCGCCGCGCGCTGGCTGGCGGTGACCGGCGAGGTGCTGGCGGCGGCCGACCCGCCGCCGGAGACGGGGACGACCTCGGTGCAGCTGGTGCGGACGGTGCCTGAGCACGTGTACCGGGACGTGCCCAGCGGCTCGTTCGGCATCCTCGAGGCGTACGTCCGCGCGATCCGCTCGGCGCGCGAGCTGATCTACCTGGAGTCGCAGTACCTGTGGTCGCCGGAGATCGCCCAGCTCCTGATCGAGAAGCTGCGGCGGCCGCCCAGCGACCGTTTCCGGGTGCTGATCGTGCTTCCGGCGCGGCCGTACGGCGGCGCCGACGACACGCGCGGGACGCTCGCCGAGCTGATGGACGCCGATGCCGGCGCGGGCCGGGTGCTCGCCTGCTCGCTGTACGCCCCGGCCGGCGAGACCGCCGACCCGATCTACGTGCACGCCAAGGTGGCGGTGATCGACGATCGGACGCTGATCGTCGGCTCGGCGAACCTGAACGACCACTCGATGTTCAACGACACCGAGGCGGCCCTGGTCACCGATGATGTCGATCTCGCCCGTGCGACGCGGCTGCGGCTGTGGGCGGAGCACCTGGAATGCGACGAGGCGTCGGTCGCCGGCGACCCAGCGGACGTGATCGACGCGCAGTTCCGGCCGCGGGCGGAGCAGCAGCTCGAGCTCCGCCGCGCGGGCAGCCCGATGACACACCGCCTGACCCGGCTCGACCACGTCTCGCGCCGGTCGGCCCGGCTGCTCGGTCCGTTGCAGGGTCTGCTGGTCGACGGGTAGCCTGACGGGGTGGACGCGAGCGCCGGGGAGCCGAGAGTGGTGCGCGTGCCGCGGGCGTGGGGCGACGGCGGTGAGGCGATGACCCTTGCCGCCGCGATGCCGCTGCCCTTCGCCGATGCGGCGACGGTCGATGCCAAGCGGCTGGAGGATCAGCACCGGCTGATCGCGGAGGCGCTGCCGCAGCGGCCGGTCGTGCTGGGTGGGTGCTGCTGCGCACACGTCGGCGCCGGGCGCGGCCTCGCCCGGCGGCACGGCCGCATCGCCATCGTCTGGATCGACGCGCACGGCGACCTGAACACGCCGGAGTCGTCGCCGTCGGGGAACGAGTGGGGGATGCCGTACCGGATGCTGCTCGATGCCGGCGACGTGGCGGCGGAGGACGCGGCGCTGATCGGTGCGCGCAGCCTCGACCCGCCGGAGGAGGCGTTCATCGAGCGGGTCGGACTGGCGACGTCGCTGGACGAGCTCGACCGCGTCCTGGACGGCGTCGCCGGTGCCTACGTCGCGCTCGACTGCGACGTGTTCGAGCCATCGCAGATCGCCTGCTTCATGCCGGAGCCGGGCGGCCCGTCGATCGAGGACGTGGAGGATCTCTTGGCCGACGTCGCCGGGCGCGTCCCCGTCGTCGGGATCGGCCTCAGCGGGCTGGTGGAGGATCCACGCAACCCACCGCTGCTCGTGCGCCTGCTGGCCGCCGCCGGCTTCGGCGGCTAACGCCGCTCGTGGTCGAGCAGCCAGCGCTTGCGCTCGATGCCGCCGCCGTAGCCCGTCAGGCTGCCGTCGGAGCCGACGACGCGGTGGCAGGGGATGATGATCGAGATCGGGTTGCGGCCGTTGGCGGAGCCGACCGCGCGGAAGTGGCCAGGCCTGCCGACGCGGCGGGCCAACTCGGCGTAGGTGATCGTCTCGCCGTAGGGGACGTCGCGGAGCGTGGTCCAGACCTCGGCCTGGAACGGTGTGCCGCCCGGCGCGAGCGGCACGTCGAAGCTGCTGCGCTTGCCGGCGAAGTAGGCGTCCAGCTGCTTGCGGGCGGCGGTCAGCGCCGGGTCGCGGCGCCTGGTCGAGTCGGGCACGTCGAAGGGCTCCATGAGGAGGCCGGTGAGCGCGCCGTCGGATGCGGTCAGGAGCAGGTCGCCGATCGGCGAGTCGATGATGAGGGTCGATGTGGTCATGGCGACCACTGTACGCGGCGACCTGTCACGGGTCTCCATGCCGGCCGTGCCAGGGGTGTGCCGACTTGGACTGGCGCGGCATCGCGGTAGAGTTCGGCCTTCGAAGGGGTGTAGCTCAGTTGGTAGAGCGGCGGTCTCCAAAACCGTAGGTCGAGGGTTCAAGTCCTTCCACCCCTGTCGCACCGTCACGCCTCGGAATCGCCTGGAGAGGCCGAGGCGATCGCGTCCAGGTCGGCGACGATGTCGGCGAGCGGTCGGCTGGCGTCCAGCTCGTGGGTGCAGCCCTTCCTGAGGAGCGGCTCGACGCTGGCCAGGTCGTCCAGGATCATCGCTCGTTCCAGCGCGGTCTTGCCGTAGTCGTTGGTCGTTCTGCGTGCGATCCGGTCGAGGATCACGTCGGCAGGGGCGCTGAGCAGGACGATCGCGTCGAAACGGTCGTAGAACGCTGACTGGTTCCTCACGCACCCCGAGACGACGAGCGAGCGACCATCATCGGAGTCGAGCAAGTCCGTGATCCTCTCCTCGACCCAGAGCCATTCCCCGCGGTGCAGCTCGTCGGAGGGCTCACCGTGCTCGCGATACTCGCGCCAGCCCGGATCGTCGGTATCGACGACGCGATAGCCGCGCCGGCCAAGCTCGGCGAGAGCCGACGACTTGCCGGTTCCCGACATCCCGGTCACCAAGACCCTCGACATCGAGCCGACCCTACCGAGTGCTCACTCATCGCAGGGGAGATGTGGGAAGATTGCGACCGCGCACCACGTCACGTGGTTACTGCGGTTCAGGCTGGACAACCCGCGACGTCGTTCTCGACGGAGGGTGGGATACCGTGAAGACGAAGGCGCTCATGCTGGCAGTTGTGGCCGCCGCGCTACTGATCAGCGCCGCTCCGGCCGAGTCGGCGAAGTGGATCCTGGGGAAGGGACCGACTGACCTCGAGGTCGGCCCGCCGCCCGGCGCGGCTCCCGGCGCCATCTGTACGACGCGCGTCCATGGCCGGGCGGGTCTGCACACGTACACCGACCCCGCGGTCACGCCGCCGCCGTCGCCTCCGTACCCGGCCATCACCGTGCACGTCTACCACGGCGCTCCGGACACGCTGGCGGGCGCGATAGTCGTGCCGGGAGGGCTCCATCCGGTGGGCACCCCGACCGGGTTCGTCCTGCCACCCGTCGCGAATGCGACGGTGACGCCCACCGCGCTCAATCCGCCGGATGTCTACAGCGACGGCGGCCCGATTTGGGAATACGCGGCGGCGCCGTTCCAGATCGCGATTCCCGCGGGCACGATCGCCGCTGGCGATGACGTCATCGTCCAGCGTGACAACAACGGTGGCCCTGCCTCGGGCAGCGCCTACCTCACAGGCACGGCCGCCGTCTGCCGTCAGGAGACCTGGCGCGGACTCACCTGGAATGTCAAGACGGCCGGCGACGTCCAGGTCACGCAGTCGCCGAAAACGCTGGCGGTTACCATCGGCACCCGGACGGGCGCTCAGCCGGTCGCCACCTACTTCTCCGACTGCACGATCACCGGCGACTTCGATGTGCACCTGCACTACGTTCTCAACACGTGGCCGGCGGCCAGTTCGGTGCGTGCCGCGCTGCTGGTCAACAACCCCACGTACCCCTCGCCGAACGGCTCCGTGACGCTGGAGCGGACGAGCTTCGCGGCTACGGGGGACGTTGGCTCGGGAGAGAACTATGTCTTCAACGCGGTTGACTCGGGCGGCGGCTTCCTGGCCAAGCCCACGGCCGCGTTGTCCGGCGACCTACGGGTCCGCCAGCTCAGCGGGGCGATCACGACGTATTACCGCGACTCGACGACCGCCGGCAAGTGGAAGAAGCTCGGCACCACGCTCGGCTACCCAGGGTCAGTGACGCTCGGCCTCCAGATATGGGGCGACCAGACGAAGCTCCCGGGGCCGGTCACGGCGACGTTCTCGAAGTTCACGCTGACAAAGGGCCTGTGCGTCTGACCGTCTTCGTGACGATGTGACGGTGGTAGGTTCGCGCGATGGACAACGATGACGGTCTGGCGGAGGAGCAGAGCGGGCTGACGCGCTGGGCATTCGCACGGCAGCTGCTCGGGATCGTGTTGATCTTCCTGTTCGCCGTGCTGGCGCTGTACGAGGGGTGGGGCTGGCTCATTCCCGAGCCGAGCTGATCCGCGGCGACGCGAGCGGTTCAGTAGCCGCAGCGCGTCTTTATGTTCAGCGTGATCGGGACGGTCTGCGTGTGCTTGCCGTCCGATGCCCACAGCGTCGCGCTGTAGCTCCCGACTGGCGTCGCCGCCGGGATCTGCACCCGCACGTATGCCAGCGAGTACTCGCCCGTGCTCGAGCCCGGCGCGATCGGGGCGTAGCTCGTCGAGAACGACCCACCTGCGGGCAGCGCCCGCGCGCCGACGTCGATCGTGTGCCGCCATCGCCCGCTGATCCAGATCCCGTAGTAGCTGCTCGTCACGTTCGGCGAGAAGCAGGCCGACTGGTGGTCGTCCACCAGCTGCCACCTCGACGCCGTCCCGGCGCCGGCCGCCGCGGTCGCCAGCACCGCCGAGAGCACGATCGCCGCCGCGATCGCCGGTCCACCGCGTGTCCAGAACCTGCGCATGCGTCACCCCTCAGTTGTGGAACCGCGCTGTCTGGACTACGACCGAAGGCCGATGTCGGTTTGGCGGGAACTCCGGCGGCCCGGGCGGCGTCCGAGCCGGCATGAACCCACACCGCATCAAGTACCTGGCCGTGCCCGTCCTCGTCGTGCTCCTCGCCCTCGGCGTCTACGTGCACACCGGGCGTGCGCACGCCGACCCGACGACCGCGAACAAGCTGCCCGCCGGATCCGGGCACCTGACGATCTACCAGACCCAGCTCGGGCACATCTACTACACCGAGGGCTCGCGCTCGTACCTGCGGATCACGCCGGCTCACGGGCCGGGCACGACCGTAAGCTTCATGGTGCTGGGGAACACGCCGGTGTTCTCGCAGCCGCTGGCGCCCGGGCGGTACACGATCGCGAGCTGGCAGCGGCCGTGCGACGGCAGCTGCAACTACCTCGATCCGCCGACCGACCGCTGCCACGCGGGTATCGCCGTGTCGGCGCACAGCGACGACGTCGCTCGACGTCCGGCTGACGCCGGGCCACGGCTGCCGGATCGTCTTCCGCGCGGGCCGCTGACCCGCACCCGACCCGGTATCGTCCCGGCCATGGAGGTCGTCAATCTCGCATCGGCCGAGCTGCCCCACGTCTCCGACGAGGTTGAGGGCTGGCGCATGCGCACGCTGCGCGTCGGCGCGCGCCTCGGCTCGGAGTGGATCGGCGGCGCGGTCTACGAGCTCGCCGAGGGCGAGCGGAACTGGCCCTACCACTACCACCACGGCGTGGAGGAGTGGCTGCTGGTGATCGAGGGCACGCCGGCGGTGCGCCTGCCGGAGGGTGAGCAGGTGCTCGCGCCCGGCGACGTCGTCTGCTTCCCGTCCGGCCCCGAGGGCGCACACGCAGTGCGCGGCCCCGGCCGGTTCCTGATCCTCTCCGCGAACCGCGAGCCCTCGGTCGCGGTCTACCCCGACAGCGACAAGATCGGGCCCCGGCCCGCGGTCGCCGAGGACCGGCTCGACTTCCGCCGAAGCGACGCCGTGGACTACTGGGAGGGCGAGCGGTGAGCGCCAACCTCTTCTCGGTGCCGCTCCAGGTGGACGACGGCGATCCGCCCGGCTACCACCCGAGCTACACGCGGGTGGGCCCGCTGATCGGCGCGTCGCGGCTCGGCCTCTCGGTCTACGAGATCCCGCCCGGCGACAGCATCTGCCCGTACCACTACGAGCTGACCGAGGAGGAGTGGCTGATCGTCCTGGTCGGCACACCGACGCTGCGGACGCCCGAGGGCGAGCGCGTCCTGGAGCCGTGGGACGCGGTCCGCTTCGCCCCGGACGAGTCCGGGGCGCACAAGGTGTCGAACGCGACCGACGAGCCCGTGCGGGTGGGGATGCTGTCCACCAAGGCCGCGGTCGGCGTCTCGGTGTACCCCGACTCGCAGAAGGTCGGCGTCTGGCCGCCGGGCAAGCTCTTCCGGCTGGGCGATGCCGTGGACTACTGGGACGGCGAGCTGTAGGCGATCGGGACCGCCACGGCGGCGTCCCGTCTACGTGATCCCGGGATCCGCCCTCCCCGGATTGCGGTAGGTTCGTGCCGATTGCATCGCTGCTTTGGCGAGGTGGTGTTACTCTCAATCTCCACTTGACGGTTAGTCTCAAGATCGTGCAATCCGCGTACGATCCGGCGATGCGGCAACCCTCTTCGACGGTGCGGTAGGCGTGGCGGCGGTCGACCCCCGGCTGCTGCGCGCATCGCCGGCCGCGCGCCGGTTCGCGATCGCGACGGTGCCGCTCGGCGTCGTCTCGGCCGCCGCCACGATCGTCCAGGCGCTGGCGCTCGGCCACGTCGTCAGCGGGGTGCTGCTCCACGACGAGGGCCTCGCCGCCGCGGCGCCCGGCCTGGCCCTGCTCGCCGCCGCCTCGCTGGTGCGCGGCGGGGTCGCGTGGGCGCTGGAGGCGGGCGGGCACCTCGCGTCCGCCGCCGCTGCCCGCGAGCTTCGCGCCTGGTTGGTCGGCACGATGCTCGACGCCCGCACCGGCGCCGAGGCGACCGACCGGGCGACGCTGGCGGTCGCCGCGACGTCCGGCGTGGACGCGCTCGATCCGTACTTCGCCCGCTACCTGCCGTCGCTTGCGCTGGCGCTCGTCGTGCCGCTCGCGATCCTCGCCGCGGTTGCGGCGCTCGACGTCGAGTCGGCGCTGCTGATGGCGGCCACGCTGCCGCTGATCCCCGTGTTCGGATACCTCGTCGGGCGCACGACCGCCCAGCGCGCCCGCGCGCGCTACGCCGCGCTTGCCCGGCTCTCCGGCCACTTCCTGGCCGTGGTCAGCGGCCTGCCGACGCTGCGCGCGTTCAACCGGGGCCGCGTCCAGGTGGAGCGGATCGCCGAGACCGGGGAGACCTTCCGGCGCGAGACGATGGCGACGCTACGGATCGCGTTCCTGTCGGCTCTGGTGCTGGAGCTCGCCGCCGTGCTGGGCACCGCTCTGGTCGCCGTCGAGATCGGCGTGCGGCTCGACGGCGGCGGCATCGCGTTCGCCCCCGCGCTGACGATCCTGGTGCTCGCCCCCGAGCTGTACGGCCCGCTGCGGACGACCGCTGCGCAATTCCACGCCAGTGCCGACGGGCTCGCCGCGGCGGACGCGATCCTCTCGAGGATCGAGGATCCGCCGGCATCGAACGAGACCGGCGCGCGGCCGCTCGATCCGCGAGACGTGCCGGTCCGGCTGGACGGCGTGACGGTCGCACCCTCCGGCCGTGGAGCGCCGGTGCTGGACGGCGTCAGCCTCACCCTGTGGCCGGGCGAGCGGCTCGCCCTGGTGGGCCGAAGCGGCGCGGGCAAGTCCACGATCGCCTCGCTGCTGCTGGGGTTCAGGCGGCCGGACGGCGGCCGCATCCTGGTCGGCGACGCCGACCTGGCCGACGTTGATGCCGACGCGTGGAGAGGGCTGATCAGCTGGGTGCCGCAGCGCCCCAGCGTGACGGCGGGCACGCTGCTCGACGCCGTCCGCCTGGGCAGGCCGGACGCCTCGCAGGCGGACGTGGACGAGGCCGCCCAGCGGGCCGGCATGCGCGAGCTGGTGGCGGAGCTGCCGGACGGCTGGCGCACCGTCGTCGGCGAGGGTGGCCGAGCGTTCTCCGCCGGGCAGGTGCGCCGGATCGCCCTGGCCCGCGTGCTCGTCCGCGGGGCATCGCTGCTCATCCTGGACGAGCCCACCACCAGCCTCGACGCCGCGGCCGCCGGGCGGGTCGGCGAGGCGCTGATGCGGCTCGAGCACGACTCCACGGCCCTGCTGATCACACACGACCTCGACCTGGCGCACCGCTGGGCCGACCGCGTCGTCGTGCTCGAAGACGGCCGGATCGCCGATGCGTCCCCCGGGGTGCGACCGTGATCGCCTCCACGGCGCCGCTCCGGTCGATCGTCGCCCTGGCCCGGCCGCACCGGCTGCGCCTGCTGCTGGGCGCGGCCGCCGGCGCTCTGGCGATCGGCGCCTCGATCGGGCTGATGGCCACCTCGGGCTACCTAATCTCGCGGGCGGCGCTGCGGCCGCCGATCCTGGCGCTGTCGGTCGCCATCGTCGGCGTGCGCTTCTTCGGCATCTCCCGCGGCGTACTGCGCTACCTCGACCGGCTCCTCTCCCACGATGCCGTGTTGCGCGTGATGGCGACGCTGCGTGCGCGGCTGTTCGCGCGGCTGGAGCCGCTGGCGCCCGCGCAGCTCGGCGATGCCCGCACGGGCGACCTGCTGAGCCGGTTCGTGGGCGACGTCGAGCAGCTCCAGGAGCTGTTCCTGCGGGTGCTCAACCCGGTCGTCGTCGCCCTCGCCGCGGCGTTCCTGGCGGCGCTGACGGCGACGCTGGTGCTCCCCGCCGCCGGCCTCGCCGTCGCGCTCTGCCTGCTGGTCGCGGGCGTCGCGCTGCCCGTGGGCGCAGGGCTCGCCGGCCGCTCGGCCACGCGCCGCGAGGCCGGAGCGCGGGCGACGCTCGCGACGGAGACGGTCGAGGCGCTGTCGGCCGCGCCCGAGCTGGTCGCCTTCGGCGCCGGCCCTCGCGCGATCGCCCGCGTGGTGGCCGCCGACCGCGAGCTGGCCGCCCACCGGCGCCGCTCGGCGCTCGTCGGCGCGCTGGCCGAGGGCGGCATGGTCGCTGCGGCGGGGCTGTCGGCCGCGGCGGTGCTCGCGGTCGCGATCGCGGCCACCGGCCGCGGTGCCCTCTCGGGCGTGCTGGTGGCGATGCTGGCGCTGCTGATGCTGGCGTCGTTCGAGGCGGTGCGGCCGCTGCCGGCGGCGGCCGAGCAGTTCGCGGCCTCCTCGGCCGCAGCGGCCCGGGTCGTCGAGCTGACCGGCCGTGAGCCGGACGTCCGCGACCCGGAGAATCCCCTGCCGCCGCCCTCGGGCGGCCGGGTCGAGCTGCGCGGCGTGCGCGCGCGGTACGGGGCGGGGCCGTGGGTGCTGGATGGGCTCGACCTGACGGTGGAGCCGGGCGAGGCGGTCGCGCTGGTCGGCCCCAGCGGCGCCGGCAAGACGACGCTCGCGCACCTGCTGGTGCGGTTCCGCGACCCGGACGGGGGCGCCGTCCTGCTCGACGGCCACGACCTGCGCCGGTATGCCCAGGAGGACGTGCGCCGCGCGATCGTCCTGGCCGGCCAGGACGCGCACCTGTTCCCGACCTCGATCCGCCAGAACCTGCTGATCGGCCGGCCCGAGGCAACCGACGACGAGCTGGCGCAGGTGGTGGACGCTGCGCGCCTGGGCCCGTGGGTCGCCTCGCTGCCCGACGGGCTCGACACGGAGGTCGGCGAGGACGGCCACCGCGTCTCCGGCGGGGAGCGGCAGCGGCTCGCGCTGGCGCGGGCCCTGCTCGTCCGGCCGCGCCTGCTCGTGCTGGACGAGCCCGATGCCCACCTGGACGACGAGACCGCCGCTGCCCTGCTCCCCGACCTGCTGACAGCCGCTCGTGCCGCGGGTGTCGGCGTGCTGCTGATCACCCACCGCGACCACGGCGTGGCGGGCTGCGACCGTGTCGTCCGGCTCGAGATCTCACGCCCGTAGCGCGTCCGGCGTTCATCCTCGGTCACCGACCAAGGAGCGAGCCATGTCGATCGTGATCAACGCCCTTCCCGCCGGCGAGCCCGACGTCCGCCGCAAGCCCGGCCGCATCGTCGTCGCCGACGAGCCCGGCTCCTTCCCGTGCCGCCGCTGCATGCGCGACGCCGAGATCGGCGAGCGGATGCTGCTGGTGCCGTACAACCCGTTCGACGTCCGCTCACCGTACGTCGGCGACGGCCCGGTCTTCGTGCACGCCGATGGCTGCGAGCCCTACGCGTTCGACGGCGCCGTGCCCGACCAGCTGCGCCGCCGGCTGCTGGCCGCGCGGGCGTACGACGGCGACGGCATGATGGTCGGCGCCGAGGTGGTGGAGGGCGCCGAGCTCGAGGCGGGCCTGGACGACCTGTTCGCCGCCCCCGGCGCGGCCTTCGTCCACCTTCACTACGCGCGGCCCGGCTGCTTCGCCTGCCGCGTCGATCGCACGCCGGTGCGATAGAGTCGATCGAACACACGTTCGATCGAAGCAGAGGAGGCGGAGATGGCAGACATCGAGTCGCGGTGGCCGGTGGACGGCCTGACAGGCCCGCTGGCGGCGCTGCTGGCGAGGGTCCACCGGGAGCGCTCGGGCCAGCCGGTGGACGCGGTGCGGCGGGCGATCTACGACTCGGCCAAGGCCAGCGGCATGACGATCCCCGAGCCGGTGATCGCCCGCCACGCCGACGCGATCGCGGCGGGCCGCTCGCCGTTCGAGGGGGAGGCCGCCTGACGCCATTCGCCCGGCTCCGCGCATCCACGCGGAGCCGGGCGGAGTGCCCCGTTTAGAGCGCCTTGACCGAGACCGCGTCGATCACGGGCCCGGTGCTGGGGTCGGCCAGCCCCGAGGTGTTCAGGAAGAACAGCCGTCCCTCGACGTCGGTGGCCGGCACGACGAACGAGTGCTTCTGCCAGTGCATGTGCGCCGCCGTGTGGGTCGGGTCGAAGTAGGTGAAGTCCTGCACCTGCCCGCCGGTCGTGTCGCCGTGCACGTCGATGTCCTCCCAGGCAACCTGCACGCCGACGTTGTCGGTCGCCGCCGGATCGGCGGAGAGCCAGAACGTGACGACGTAGCTCGTGCCGGGCGCGGTCGAGAACGCCTGCTCGACCTCACCCTTGGTCGCGCCGCCGTTCAGTTCGAGGCTCTGCACCCCCGCCTTCGCCGTCCACAGCGAGCCGGTCAGGTTCGCCGAGCCCTGGTTGACGAGCCAGCAGTTGCGGGCGCCGCTGAAGCACGTCTTGATCGACTGGCCCGTGGCCAGCGTCTTCGCCGGCACGGACAGCGCCGGTCGCTCGAACCCGGCGTCCTTCACCACGTTGCCGCCGGCTGCGAGCGCCGGCACCGCGAACGCCGCCGCGGCCACCAGCACGCCGAGCCCCGCCAGGCGGCGGCTCCCTGCTCCAAGTCCAGCCATCTCGTTCCCTCTCTCTCCAGCGATGGACGGGCCGGGCCGCGCTCGGACCGATGGTCAGCACAACCTGCGGTTCGCGGCAACCAACCAACTGGACGTCACGTCTCTTGACAGCCTTCCAGGGCGCACCTACCCTCGTGTGGGGCCATTTCGACGTAGAGGCGGGAGTAGGGCATGATCCATCGCATTCGGCGGCACCTCGTCGCCGTGATCCCTGTCGTCCTGGGATTGATGGTGCTCGCAGCGAGCGCCTTCGGCAGCACCCCTGGTCCGGTCAAGCCCGACCTGATCCCGCTTCTCCCCACGAGCGCCCCCGCCAGCGTGTCCAAGGCCCCCGCCCAGTACGTCGACGCCTACACGCTGCCCGGCCACCTGCTGTACCGCTTCGACGCCGTCATCAAGAACGAGGGCGGCGCGTTCGACATCATGATGCAGGGCGGCCACGCCTACCAGACAGTCTTCGACGGCGGCGTCCCCAACACGACGCCCGACCCCGAGGCCCCGCCCACCGGCACAGCTGCGAACATCGAGGACCGTACCCCGCTGGGCGCGAACTTCATCTTCGTCTCGGCCGTCGGCCACAACCACTGGCACTTCCAGAACGCGGCGCTCTACCAGCTGCTCGTCCCCGGCCGCGACCCGATCAACTCGGCCAAGATCGGCTTCTGCATGTACGACACGTGGTTCGCCAGCGTCACCGGGGCGCCCCGCTACTACGCCCCTCGGTCGGGCACGACCCAGACGTGGTGCAACCCGAAGCAGCCGGGCGCGAACTTCACCCGCGAGGGCATCTCCCCGCACTGGGGCGACCTGTACGCGGCGCAGACCTCGTGGCAGTGGGTCGTCATCGACGGCGTCACCCCCGGCACGTACCAGCTTCGGGCGACCGTCAACCCGAACGGCTACGTCGACGAGTCGAACAGCGCGAACAACACCGTCACCGTCAGCCGGGCCATCCCGGGCACGATCGCCAACCCGTCCACCCAGTCGGTGACGACCGCGTCCAAGACGTTCAACCTCACCGGCAAGGTGATCGCCCCGACCGTCCCGGCGCTGCGCAACGGCAACCCGTGCGCGCTCTACACGGACATGAGCTGCTACATCCACACCACCGCGAACGGACCGCTCACCTTCACCGTCACGCAGCAGCCCGCCCACGGACATCTGACGGTGCTGTCGCACTCCGGCCTGAACGAGTCGGTCAAGTACACGCCCAACTCGGGCTTCACGGGCACGGACACCGTCAAGTTCAAGGTCGAGGACGGCCGCAACCTGACCAGCACGCCGGCCACCGTGACGCTCAACGTGTCGAAGAAGACGCAGCCCGCGCTGACGATCGGCGTGTCGAAGCACCACTACGTGCCGCACGACGACATCATCACCGCCGGCGGCTCGCATCCCGACCTGCACGGGCAGCGGATGGCGCTCGAGTACAAGGGCATCCACGGCACCCGCTGGTGGACGATCGCCCGGCCGATGATGAACGTCTACGGCCAGGCCTCGATCAAGCTCCGCTACTCGAACACGTCGCTGCAGTGGTGGGTCGTCGACCAGCAGGGCCACCTGCACAACCCGTCCACGCCCAAGCCGCAGGGGACGTTCTCGCTGCGCTGGGTGTACAGCGGCAGTGCGACCATGCTCGCGGCGATGTCGCGCACGGCCCTCACCTCACGCTGAACACGGCCTCCGGGAGGTCACACGAACCGCGATGTTCGTGTGACCTCTTGACGTGTTCTCGGACCGCCCTGATAGTCGTGCTTGAGGCAGGAAGCAGGAGGCACAGGTGCACGACACACAGACCACGGCATGGCATGAGCTCATCCGCGGCGGTTTCGCCGTCCGGTTGTGGTTCCGCGACGCCCTTCGGTTCCAGTTCGGTGACTACCACTGGGAGAAGCGGCGCCGGCGGCTGCACGACCGCGACAAGCGGACGGGCTACGTGAAGCGTTGACCTGAGTGGCACCAACTCCCCCGTCTGGGGGGGTTGCATACCACCCAAACAGGTCGTACGTTGGACGTGCGGCAAATGCTCTGAAAGACGCGCCACACAGCGCGAGCCGCACAGCACAGGTTTCATCATTCGGGGACGCCCCGCAGGCGGGGGCGTGGAGTCTTGGAGGCGTCAATGCGGCGTGATCTCGACGTGCGCGAAAGCGGGCAGGTGCTGCCCCTCGTGATTGTGTTCATGCTCGTCATGCTCGTGATGCTCGGGCTCGTCATCGACGAGGCCCAGGCGTACCGGGCACGCGTCGCCCTTCGCGCGTCCACCGACGCGGCGGCCCTGGCCGGAGCGGCCAACCTGCCGAACACGGCGACGGCGTCCTCGGCCGCGTACGCCTACGGCGCCGGCGGCAAGAACCCGATCCCGAACGTGCCGACGGTGGCGACCAGCGTCTCGACGACGTGCGTCGCGAACTTCCCCGGCTGCCGGCCCGCGAACACCGTCTCGGTGACGCAGAGCGCCGACGTGCCGACCACGTTCCTGGGGCTGATCGGCATCAAGTCGATCCACGTCAGCGCGACCGCATCGGCGTGCTCGCCGTGCGACGCGGTGCCGCTGGACATCATGATCGTGCTCGACCGTACCGGCTCGATGTGCCAGTTCTCGGACGGCACCAACGACCCCAGCTGCACCGACCTGAACAACGCGAAGGACGGCATCCGCACGTTCCTCGGCCTGATGGATCCGCAGGGGACGCGGGTCGGCCTGGCGGTGCTGCCGCCGGCGACCAGCATCGGCAACCGCTGCGCGAAGCCGGACGGCTCGGAGTACAACTCGCCCGGCAATCCCTACGTGATCGTCCCGCTGACCAGCGACTACCGCAGCCCGGGTGGTCCGCTCAACCCGCGCTCGCAGCTGGTCTCGACGGTGAGCTGCCTGCAGGGCGGCGGGAGCACCTCCTACGCCAACGCGATCGAGCAGGCGCAGGTCGGCCCTCCGGTCAGGCGGGCGCCCCGACGCCCAGGACATCATCGTGATGATGTCCGACGGCGCGGCGAACACGGGCCCGAACTTCTACCCGAGCACGTCCCCCTACCGGGCGCAGCCCTGTCACCAGGGGATCAACTCTGCCGCGACGATCAAGGCCGGCAAGACGCTCGTCTACACGATCGGCTACGACCTCGACGCGACGGCACCGGGCGCCAACGTCTGCAAGAACGCGAACGGCCGGCTCGAGTCGCCCGCCATCTCGTCCTACACGGCGCTCTCGACCATGGCCAGCCCGGGCAACTTCTACAACCACCCGAACCCGACCGACCTGTCCGGCATCTTCCAGGCGATCGCGTTCGACATCAACGAGGGCAAGTCCCGGCTCTTCTCCTGAGTTCCCCCCGAACGGCACGCCCCCCGTTCACCTCGTCCCCGAACAAGCGAATCGCCCGTCCGTGATGCGGACGGGCGATTCGGCGTGACCCCTATGTCGATCGAGTTGGACGAGTTCTGGTTGCGTGGGCCTCGATCACCGCCCGCTGTGCTCCGTGGACTCACTAAGCCGCAGGAACGCAAAGCGGCAATGTGGGTTTTGCAAGCAAATTGCAAAGCCACGGGCGGCCGCCATACTTCCCGGTGATGCGCGCGCGTGGACTGCTCTTCGTCGTCCTGGCGGCCGGACTGCTGGGGATCGGCGTCTTCGCAGCCACCGCCGGGGAGTGGGTGATCGCCGCCGCCGCGGCGATCCTGGGCGTCTGGATGGGCGACCTCGCCCGCCGTGATCTGGTCCGGTAATCGGAAAAGGACTCGCCCGGCCAGGGCCGAACCTCTCGGGTGATCCGTTTGCGCGAGCCTGCCTCAGAGACCGCTCCTGCCCGCGCCGGCGTCGACGCGTACCTCGACCATCTGCGCGGAGCCGGTGCCGCGCCGACGACCCTGCGCGCCTACCGCACCGACCTCGACCAGTACGGCCGCTGGCTGGCCGCCGCCGGCCGCACTCCCGAGGACGCCGACATGGCGATCGTCCGCCGCTACGCCGCCTACCTGGGCACGCTGCGCTACGCGCCATCCACCTCCGGGCGCAAGCTCTCGGCGGTGCGCGGCCTGCACGCCTGGCTGTTCGTCCGCGGCCGCGCGGAGCGCGACCCGGCCGCGCTCGTGCCCGGGCCGAAGCGCCCTCGCACGCTGCCGGCGACCCTCAGCGGGCGGGAGGCGGGCGAGCTGCTGGACGCACGGCGCGCCGACCCCGACACGCCGGTCGCGCTGCGCGACCGGGCGATGCTGGAGACGCTGTACGGGTGCGGGCTGCGCGCATCCGAGCTGTGCGGCCTGCGCCTGCGCGACCTCGACCGCCACGAGTGGACGCTGCGGGTGGACCGGCAAGGGCGACAAGCAGCGCATCGTCCCGGTCGGCCGCGCTGCGGCCGAAGCGCTCGACCGCTGGGTCGACCGCGGGCGCACCGAGCTGCACGCCGAGCGCAGCGACCGCCTGTTCGTCAGCGTGCGCGGGCGGGCGCTGTGCGGCTCCGACGTGCGCCGGATCCTGTCACGTGCGCTGCGCCCGCGCCGGGCTGCCGCAGCGCTCGCCGCACGCGCTTCGCCACAGCTTCGCGACTCATCTCCTGGAGGGCGGTGCCGATCTCCGGAGCATCCAGGAGCTGCTCGGACACGCATCGGTGGCCACGACCCAGGTATACACCCATGTGAGCGTGCGGCACCTGCGAAGCCGCTCACGCACAGGCACACCCGCGCGGATGACCGACGACGCCCTTCAGATCTGGTTGCAGTACAAGCAGTACGCGGACGCGCACCTGCGCGAGCGGCTGATCCTGACGTACGCGCCGCTGGTCAAGTACGTGGCCGGCCGGCTCGGCACCGGGCTGCCCGCCCACGTCGAGGAGGGCGACCTCGTCTCCTACGGCCTGCTCGGGCTGATGAACGCGATCGAGCGCTACGACCCGGGCCGCGACATCAAGTTCGAGACGTACGCGATCAGCCGCATCAAGGGCGCGATCATCGACGAGCTGCGCTCGATGGACTGGGTGCCGCGATCCGTGCGCAGCCGCGCGCGCGAGATCGAGCGCACCATCGCCGAGCTGGAGAACCGCCACCACCGCCCGCCCACGGACGAGGAGATCGCCGCGGCGCTGGGCATCAGCGAGGAGGAGTTCCAGGACAACCTGACGCAGATCGCCCGCTCGTCGGTGGCCGCGCTCGACGAGCTGTGGACGATCAGCGCCAGCGGCGGCGACACCGTCTCGCTGATCGACACCCTCCAGGACCCGAACGCCGACGACCCGTCGCTGGAGATGACCCGCACCGAGGTGCGGGAGGCGCTGGCCGGGGCGATCCAGAAGCTCCCCGAGCGTGAGCGCACGGTGATCACGCTCTACTACTACGAGGAGCTGACGCTGCGCGAGATCGGCGAGGTGCTGGGCGTGACCGAGTCGCGCGTCTCCCAGCTCCACACCAAGGCGATCCTGCGGCTCAAGGCCAAGCTCCAGGGCAGCCTCGAGCGGGCCTCGCTCGAGCGCAACCGCTGATCCACCCGCACGCTTGGCCGGGGTTGACGCTGCCGGTAAGGTTTGGTCGCACGAAAACCCGACGAGACCAGCAAGCGGAAGGGATCAGCCAATGCCTCACAGGGAGCCCGGAAAGATCCGCAATGTCGCGGTGGTCGGCCACCGCGGCACCGGCAAGACGTCGCTGGTGGAAGTCGCTCCTGTACGAGGCCGGCGCGATCAGCCGGCTGGGCAGCGTCGCCGAGCACAACACGGTCGCCGACTACGAGGAGGAGGAGCGCAAGCGCGGCCTCTCCACCTCGTCCGCCGTCATGCACCTGGAGTGGGAGGGGCGCTGGATCAACCTGATCGACACGCCCGGCGAGCCCAGCTTCCAGGCCGACGTGCTCAGTCGCCTGCGCGTCGTCGAGGGCGCGATCGTGACGGTCTCCGGCGTGATGGGCGCCGAGGTCGGGACCGAGCGCATCTGGCGCCGCTGCGACGAGCTGGGCATCTCCCGGCTGCTACTGATCAACCTGCTCGACCGCGAGCGCGCGGACTTCTACACCGCGTTCGAGTCGCTGCGCGAGCGGCTCTCCGACCGCTGCGTCGCCGTCGAGATCCCGATCGGCGCGGAGCACGAGTTCCGCGGCGTTGTCGACCTGGTGCACATGGTCGCCTACCTGCACGGCGACGACGCCTCCGGCCACGACGAGTCCGTGCCCATCCCGGACGACCTCAAGCAGACCGGCCGACGAGTACCACGACAAGCTGATGGACATCGTCTGCGAGACGTCCGACGAGCTGATGGAGCGCTACCTGGAGGGCGGCGAGATCAGCCGCGAGGAGATGGCGGCGGCGATGAAGAAGCTCGTCACCGAGGGCGAGCTGTTCCCGGTCGGCTGCGGCGCGGCGACGCGAACATCGGCTCCCACGGGCTGCTCGACCTGATCGTCGAGGGGCTGCCGTCGCCGGCGCGGGCGCGCAACGTGCCCGAGTCGGGCGGTGCGGCCAACCTCGCCTACGTCTTCAAGACGATCGCCGACCCCTACAGCGGCAAGCTCAACCTGCTGCGCGTGTTCGGCGGCGAGCTCGGCTCCGACTCCGCACTGGTCAACAGCCGCACGCACGGCAAGGAGCGGTTCGGCCAGCTGCTCACGCTCCAGGGCAAGGACCACGAGCCGATCGACGTGCTCAGCAACGGCATGATCGGCGCGGTCGCGAAGCTCAAGGAGACGGTCACCGGCGACGTGCTGGCCGACGTCGACCAGCCGCCGCAGGTGGAGCCGCTGGCCGTGCCGGCGCCGGTCATCTCGTTCGCAGTCGAGCCGGTGCAGAAGGGCGACGAGGAGAAGGTGTTCGCCTCCCTTCGGCGCCTGGCCGAGGAGGACCCCTCGCTCGACATCCACCGCGATCCGCAGACCGGCGAGACGATCGTCGGCGGCCTCTCCCAGATGCACGTCGAGATCGTGCTGGAGCGCCTGTCACGCCGGTTCGGCGTCGAGGTCGCGCTGAAGCCGCCGCGCGTGCCGTACCGCGAGGCGATCCGCCGCCGGGCGCGGGCGCAGGGCCGCTACAAGAAGCAGACCGGCGGCCGCGGCCAGTTCGGCGACTGCCACGTCGAGATCGAGCCGATCGAGTCGCACGAGGGCTACGAGTTCGTGGACAAGATCGTCGGCGGCGTCATCCCGCAGGGCTTCCGGCCGGCGGTGGACAAGGGCGTGCAGGAGTCGATGCAGCACGGCGAGATGATCGGGGCGCCGGTGGTCGGCGTCCGCGTCACGCTGGTGGACGGCTCCTACCACACGGTCGACTCGTCGGAGATGGCGTTCAAGATCGCGGGGTCGATGGCGTTCAAGCAGGCGTACGCCGCCGCCGACCCGGTGCTGCTCGAGCCGATCATGCGGCTCGAGGTGACGGTGCCGGAGGAGAACGTGGGCGACGTGATCGGCGACATGTCGAGCCGCCGCGGCCGCGTGCTGGGGATGGACCCCGGCGCGGGCGGGACGGTCGTGCACGTCGAGGTGCCGATGGCCGAGGTGCTGGCCTACGCGCCCGACCTGACGTCGATGACCGGCGGCCGCGGCGACTACTCGATGTCGTTCCTCCGCTACGAGGAGGTTCCTCCGCACGTGGCCCAGCAGGTGGTGGACAAGGCCCAGAAGGAGAAGGAGCTGGTCAAGGCCTGATCGGCGCGTAGCCGACCACCTCGACGCGCACCCGGGCGCGGCCGATCGAGTAGAGGCCGATCATCTTGGGCCGCCTTCAGCGAGAGGTCGATCACGCCGCCGCCGAACGGGCCGCGGTCGTTGACCCGGACGACAACGGAGCGGCCGGCCGAGGGTCACCTTGAGCAGCGTCCCGAACGGGCAGCCAGGGGTTGGCGCAGGTCAGCTTCATCGGGTCGAACACCTCGCCCGAGGCCGTGATGTGCCCGGCCAGCACCCAGCCGTACCAGGTGGCGTCGCCGTAGAAGACCGCGCCGTGCTGGGCGCTGCCGCCGGGATCCACCGAGTGCGTGTCCGTCGCCAGCGCCTGGCGCCGGTGCTGCTCGTCGACGACGCCTGTGCGCACCCTGGCCGACACCGCGGCCAGCGTCGCGCGGCGGTCGGCGAGCAGGCTGTCCACGTCGGCGCGCGCCGCGCGTGCCGCGTCCAGCGCCGTCGTCGCGGCGCGGACGTCCGCCTGCTCGGCGGCCTGCTCGCCCTCGAGGCGCGTGCGGGCCTTGCGCACCTGCGACATCACGTCAGCCGTGGCGTCGCTCATCCGGTTGACGGCGTCCACGCGGTCGATCAGGTCGGCCAGCGAGCCGGCGGCCAGCAGGTACCCGGCCGTGTCGCCGTTGTACTGCTTGTACTCGGCGACGAGCTGCTGCGCCAGCTGCGACTGGACGGCGGCCAGCCCGGACCGCGGCGGCGTCGAGCTGGGAGCGGGTCGAGGCGAGCCGGGCGTGGGCGTCGGCCAGGCGGTCGAGGGCCGCGTGCTCCCTCGTGACCGCGGTGGCGCGCTCGGCGTCCAGCCGGTCGATCTGCGCCATCACCTGGGCCGCGCGGCCCTCCTGGGACGCGGTGGAGGAGGCGGCGCCGCCGGCAACCGGGCCGGCGCTCAGCGCCATCGCCGCGGCGATGCCGGCGGCGGCGAGTGCTCCACGCAGAAGGCGTGCGTGACGTGTCCGGGTCTCGTGCATCGTCGAATCCCCCGTTTGAGCGCGTCCGCGGCGGAGTCGACCCGGGCGCCCGGCGGGTGACACTACCCGGGGTCGCCGGGCCACGCAACCGGCCAGCGTTCGCGCGTCCGGACGGATTTCGGCAAAATCCCCGCAAACGCGGGGCATGGCCGCAGGGTCTCGGGTACACTGCGGCCGGCCTTCCCACAGGAACGGGTGCGACGGCATTTGATCGAGATCCGACGAACCACCAACGACCGGCGCTGCGAGGTGTGCGGCAGGACGCTCCTGATGGGGGAGCGGCTCGTCCGCTACCACCGAGTCGGCGGTGACGAGGCGCACGTCTGCGAGCTCTGCGTCGGCGGCGCCGACGCGCGCGGATGGGTGCGCGAGGGCGCGCCGGCGCTCCCCGTCCAGCTGGCGCCGCGGCGCGAGAAGGGCATCAAGCGCTGGTTCGCGGGCAAGCCCCGGCACCTGACGGCGCCCGAGCCGTTCGACCCCGAGCTGCTGCCGGAGGATCCCCGCGACGCGGTCGAGGCCGGGGTCGAGCTGTTCAACGAGAGCACGCACCCGCGCACGGTCTCGGGGATCGCCCGCACGCTGGGCGAGCCGCAGGTCAGCGTCGTCCAGCGCAGCCACCGCGAGGTGGTGGTCACCGTCGCCTGGGATCTGTCCTGGTACCAGTACCGGATCGACATGCTGGGCGCCCAGACGGTGACGCTCCAGCACCGCGGCGACGACCTCGACGAGCTGGACGACCGCTTCTGCTCGTGGAACGCCCACGCCGAGGACGACGGCACGGTCGAGCTGGTCGGCGCCGCTCCTTCTGCCGAGAACTAGAAGTCGTTCGTGGCGGGGAAGGTGCCCGGCACCCGGCGGCGCCGGCGGTCGCGCGTCACGCGCTGGTCGTGCGCCGTGACGGCGGGCCCTCTGCGGCGGTCGTTCGGGCCGCCGTGGCGGCGGTCGACGATCACGCACACGTCGGGGTTGTCCCGGTAGCGCGCGCCCAGCGGCGCCAGCCACTCGGACTCCATCTCGCGGGGCACGACGCAGTAGATCATGCGCCAAGTACACACGGCCAGGGGGGTCCGCGTCAAGCGGTATGCTCGTGTCCGTGGCCGTTCCGACCGCCCTCGAGTGCCTGCGCTGTGCGCGCCGGTACCCGGTCGTGCCGATGCCCGGTGGGTGCCCGGCGTGCTCGGCGGACGAGGCGCCGACGAACGTGCGGCCCGTCTACGGGCGCATGCAGGGCCTGCGGCCCGGCCGCCTCTCGGGCGCCGGGATGGTGCGGTACTCGGCGCAGCTGCCAGTGCAGCGCGACCGGCTGATCTCGCTCGGCGAGGGCGGCACGCCGCTGATCGCGGCGCCGCGGCTGGGGCGGGAGATGGGCATGCGAAGGCTCCTGATCAAGGACGAGCGGCTGAACCCGACGGGGAGCTGGCGCGACCGCTACGCGACGCTGGCGATCTCGGCGATCGCCGCCGCCGGGGACGCCGGCGTCACCGTTGCCTGCGCCGGCGACGACGCCCTGTGCGTCTCGATCTCGTCATACGCGGCGCGGGCGGGGCTGCGCTCGGTGAGCCTCGTGGACGCGGCGTTGGCCGTACAGGGCAGCCGGGTGGTGGATGCGATCGAGGGCGTCGGCGGCCGCGCCGTGGGCGTCGAGGGCAGCGAGGGGCGCTGGGCGCTGCTGGCCGAGGCGGAGCGGATGCTCTCGTGGAAGGCGGTCTCGAACCGGACGTCCCCGCCGATCGGCGGCGACCCCATCGCGACGGAGGGGTACCGCACCATCGCCTACGAGATCGTCGAGCAGCTGAACATGGCCGTGCCCGACATGGTCGCCGTCCCGGTCGGCCTGGGCGACGGCATCCAGGGGATCTGGCGGGGCTTCAAGGACCTGGCCGACTGGAACCTGGTGGACGCGGTGCCGCGGATGGTCGCCGTCGAGACCGGCGGCGCGCTGGCGAGCGCGCTGGCCGGCGGCAAGGACTGGGTGGCGCCCACCGGCGACCTGTCGGGGCCGGGCCGATCGCTGTCGGGCATCACCGGCACGGTGCAGGGGCTGAACGCGGTGGTCGAGTCGGAGGGGCTGGTCGTTCGCGTCACGGACGCCGAGCTCGAGGCGGCGCGGATGGCCCTCGGCGAGAACGAGGGCGTGTGGTCCGATCTGGCCGCGGCGGCCGGCATCGCCGCCTGCCAGAAGCTGGCCTCGCGCGGCGACGTGCCGGCGCGCGTCCAGGCCGTGTCCGTCATCACCGAGCACGGCCTGATGGACGAGTCCACGATCTCGCCGGCGGGCCTCGAGACCGTCGAGGCGCGGGTGGACGACCTGCTCCGGGTGCTGGCCGTCCGGGGTGAGTAGAGTGCGCCGATGCGACTGACCGAGCTGACCTCCGACCTCCAGTCCCTGCGCAGCGACCTGGCCGAGGAGCTGCTGGCGATCAACCGCTACGAGGAGCAGCTCTTCTCGCTGTCCGACGAGGACGCGAAGGAGGCGGTCAACCGCATCGTCGAGGACACCAAGGGCCACGTCGCCCAGCTGCTGGCGCAGATCCAGCGGCTCGACGTGAAGCAGCGCGAGAAGCTCGAGCGCGGCTAGATGATGGCTACGCGGCGCGGGGCAGGATGACGCCGTCCAGCCAGTCGGCGCCGGCGCGCCCGGGGACGATGTGCGGCCTGCCGTGCTCGGTCACCCAGCGGCTGCCGCCGTCGGGGCGCAGCACGCGGTACTCGACGGTGTAGGGCCGCGCCTCCTCGACCGCCGCGCCGACGACCTCGTCCACGTGGCCGGCGTCGTCGGGGTGGATCACGCTGGCGTAGGTGCGGACGCGGTTGGCGATGAAGTCGGAGGCCGGGTGGCCGGTGATGCGCTGGATCGAGTCGGTCATCAGCAGCATCGTCCAGTCGGCGTCCAGCGCGCAGCGGAACACGGCACCCGCGTCGTCGATCTTGAACTGGCCGACCAGGGACTCGAGCTCGGACGCGGCGTCGGCCAGGCCTGCGGCGGAGACCGCGATCTCGCCGGTCGAGGTGGTCGTCTGCTGCGCCGCGCCGGCGACGTGCTCGGCGGCGCGTGCCGACTCCGCTCCGACCTCAGCCAGCTCGCCAAGGCGGGTGCGGACGCTGTCGGACTCGACCGCCATCAGCTGGGCGGCCGCCGCGATCTCCTCGACCCGCGCGGCCAGCACGTCGATCGTGCGGTCGATGCGCCCGAAAGCGGCCAGCGTCTGATCGACCGTGGCGGCGCCCTCCTCGGTGCGGCTGACCGCGTGCGCCACCGTGCGGGCGGCGTTCGCGGTGCGCTCCTGCATCTGGCGGATCAGCTCGGCGATGCTGCCGGCGGCGGCGCTGGACTGCTCGGCGAGCTTGCGCACCTCGTCGGCGACGACGGCGAAGCCGCGGCCCTGCTCGCCGGCGCGGGCGGCCTCGATGGCCGCGTTCAGCGCCAGCAGGTTGGTCTGGGCGGCGATGGCGGTGATCGTCTCGACGATGCCGCCGATGCGCCCGGAGTCGGCTTCGAGCTCGCTCATCGTCTCGGTGACGGCGCCGGCCGAGGTGCGGGCGGCGTCCATCGCGCTGTGCGCGGACTCGGCCGACCGGACGCCGTCCTCGGCGATCGTGCGCGCGTCGGCGGTGTCCTCGGTCGCGCCGGCGATGCTGGCCGCGGCGGCGGCCGCAGCGCCCGCCAGCTGCTCGGCGGAGCCCCGGGCCTGCTCGATCATCGCCGACTGGCGCTCGGCGTTGGCGGCCAGGTCGGTCGCCGCGTGGGCGATCTCGCCGACCGCCGCGTCGGCCGCGCCGCTGTTGATCGCGATCTGCTGGCCGGCGGCGCTGAGCGTCGCGCTGACACCGGCCATGCGCCCGACCAGCGACGCGACACCGGAGATCATCATGTTGAGCGAGGCGACCGGCGCCGCCAGCTCGCCCGCGTCCTTCGCGGTGCACCCGACAGTGAGGTCACCCGCCGCCGCCATGTCCGCGGCCGACCGGAGGCGGGCGACGGCGTCGCGCCGCCGGCGGCGACCGAGCGTCGCGCCGATCGCGACGGCGAAGAGCGCGGTGCAGGCGACGATGGCCGCGGTGCGGGTGTGACCTGTCAGCGCGAGCAGCGCGGGAAGCGCCGCGGCAGCCGGAGCCGCGAGGTCGGCCACGGGTATGCGCCTGGAGGCCATCGCACACGGGTGATCGGCCCGTCCAGGCCGGAGTTGAGCCCGACCGCCGCGGCCGGGGGAGGGCTATACTGGGCGGGTTCGCGCGGCTGTAGCTCAGTTGGCTAGAGCGTCTGCTTGCCATGCAGAAGGTCGAGGGTTCGAGCCCCTTCAGCCGCTTCAACCCCCGTGTCCCACGGCGGCGGGAAGACCAGCCCATGTCACACGTTCGACGCTTCGACCACGTCGGCATCACCGTCGCAGATCTCGACCGCGTGACGGCGTTCTTCGTGGGGCTGGGTCTGGAGGTCGAGGGCACGACGTTCGTCGAGGGCGAGTTCCTGGATACGGTCTGCGGCATTCCCGGCTCCCGCACCGAGATCGTCATGCTGAAGGCGCCCGACCATGGCGCCCGCCTCGAGCTCGCGAGGTTCGTCCGACCCGACTCCGTGCCGGGGTCACCGTCTGCCATGGCCAACGAGCTGGGGTTGCGCAACGTCTCGTTCGAGGTCAACGACCTGCAGGCTGCTGTCGATTGGGCAGCCGCGCAGGGCCATGGGCTGGTCGGTGGCATCGGCGAGTACGAGGGCGCCTGGCGGATGGCCTATGTCCGCGGGCCGGAGGGGATCATCGTCTCGCTTGCCGAGCGACTCGGCTGACCGCCCGTCACGGCGAGCGGATCACGTTGCGCAGCGGGCACCCTCATGACGGGCCCGACCAGACATCCCGCGTGTACCCGTCGTGCAGCCCGAGGCGGCGCAGGTTGCGGTCGCTGCCACCGCCCTCCTCGACGTCGCTGGTGACGACATCGGCGCCGGCCCGCTGCGCGTCGGCCAGGCGGGCCGCGACCAGCAGCGCGTGGAGGCCACGGCCGCGCCACTCCTCGCGGGTCGCGGCGTCGGCGAGCAGCGCCACGCCTTCGCGGACGAGGAGCAGGGCGACCGCCACCACCTCGGTGCCGGCGACCGCCATGTGTGCGGAGAGCCCGGCGGGAGCATCGGCCAGCGCCGAGACGTGGGTCGCGCGCTCGGGCTGCGGCTCGCCGAAGCACCGCTCGTAGGCGTCCCAGAAGCGCTCGGCGCCTTCCGCGTCCTGCACCCGGACGACGCGGACGCGAGCGACCGCGGGCGGGGGAGGGACGACGATCGGCGAGGCCACGGCCCGGGCCGACCATGCCGCCGCGAGCCCGAGGTCGCCCAGCGCCTCGGCCAGCGGCTCGTCGAGCAGGGGCCGTGGCACCTCGACCCGGACCGGCAGGCGTGCGCCGATCAGTCCGGCCGCCGCGTCGGCAGCAGCCGTTGCCTCGCCGGGCGCCGCCAGCAGGATCCGGTTCGCATACCAGTGGTCCGGATGGTCCGCGCACCGGGCGGCGACGCCGCCGTGGCCGAGCGGCCCGGCCGTCCCGCCCAGCGCGGCGACCCGCCATCCGACGTACGCGGCCTGCGCCGACTCGACGCGCTGGATCAGCCGCCCGTCGATCTCCATGGCGGCAGGATGCCCCGGATAGCATGCGGAACAACGTGAGCGTTCCCGAGGCACCGCTCGAGCAGACCGACCACGGCCGCCTGCCGGCCTCGGCCGGCTGGTTCGTGCTGAATGCGCGCGAGGCGCCGTGGATCGAGCGCAGCGGCCGCGGCGCCTATTGCGAGTTCGAGGGGCCGGACGAAGCCGGCGCAGGGTTCGATCAGGTGGGGATCAACATCACCGTGCTCGGGCCCGACGAGCCGATGGCGATGTACCACCGCGAGAACGACCAGGAGGACTTCCTGGTGCTCTCGGGCGACGCGCTGCTGATCGTCGAGGGGCAGGAGCGGCCGCTGCGCGCCTGGGACTTCGTCCACTGCCCGGCCGGGACGGAGCACGTCATCATCGGCTCCGGCGACGGCGGCTGCATCGTGCTCGCCGTCGGCGCCCGCGAGCGCTCGACCGGGCCCGACTGGGGCGCCTACACGGTTGACGCGGCGGCGATCGCCCGCGGGGCTGGCGTCGAGCAGGAGACGGCCGACGCCGACGTTGCGTACGCCCGGTTCGGGGAGGGCGAGCGGGCCCGCTACCGCGAGGGCCGGCTGCCGTGAGCGCCCCGGAGGAGTCGGTGCGCTCGTGGCGCAGCCGCAACTCCGTGCTCTCGATCGCCAGCGAGGGCTCGATCCTCTCGATCGGCTCGACCGGGTCGGCGTTCAGCATCTGCTCGGCCGGCTCGGTGGCCTCGGCCTTCTCGATCGGCTCCGCGGGCTCGGTCGCCTCGGTGCTGTCGTTCGCGTCGCGCGGCTCGCTGCTCTCCGCCCGGGCCGCGGGCGCCGCGCTGGGCAGCCCCATGAGCCGACGCCGCGCCCGGCTGGTCACCGCCGGGATGGTGGTGCTGGGAGTCGCCCTGCTCGCTTCGGGCACGCGTGAGCCCTAGCGGCGCGGCGGCCGTTCCCGCCACGCCGCTCTCGGAGGCTCAGCCCCTGGGCAGCGAGAAGATGTACACGCCGGACGCGCCGCTGATCGAGTCCTTGGACGCCATGTACACGCGGCCGTCCACGACCGCCGGGGTGGACTGCAGGTAGAACTGCTCCGGGCCGGTCTGGGCGATGCCCAGCGGCTGGCAGAACCGTGCCCCGCAGCCGGCTGCGTCGTAGCTGATCACGCCCGCGTCGCCCGAGCTCGGACTGGCCGGGCTTTTGCCGAGGTACACGACCCCGTTGGCGATCACCGGCGACGACTCGCCTCCGGCATTGAAGTTGATGCCCGTCCACAACGGCTTGCAGAGCGCCTTGCCGCAGCCGTTCACGTCGAACGCCTCCAGCGCTCCCACCCTGGCAACGTGCTGAGGGTTGGGCTCGGCGGACACGTAGACGATGCCGTTCGAGACGGCGGGCGTGCCCTGGCTGACCGGTGCGTTGCCCTGCCAGAGCGGCTGGCAGACCGGGCTGCCGCACCCGGCGGCCGCGTACACGTTCAGGACCCTGCCGTCCACCATGAACAGCCGGCCGCCGGACACCGACGGCGACGAGATGTCGATCCGCTCGTGTCCGTGGGGCAGCCGGGTGCGCCACACGGGGTCGCACTGGGCCGCCCCGCAGCCCGCCGCCGGGAACGCGGTCAGGTTGCCGTTCAGCGAGACGCCGTACACCAGGCCTCCGGCGACCGCCGGTGAGCTGGTGATGGTGTCGCCGACGTGGCCCTTCCACAGCGGCTTGCAGAGCGGCTGACCGCAGCCGTTCGCGGCAAAGGCGTAGAGGTTGCCGTCGCCTCCGCCGATGTAGGCAACGCCGCCGGCGATCGCGGGCGACGAGACGCCGATGCCGTTTGTGCCGGCGAGTCCTTGCCACAACGGCTGGCACTCGCTGGCGCCGCAGCCGTTGGCCGCGAAGACGTTCAGCCGGCCGTCGTTGTCGAAACGAGAGGCCTGCGACCCGACATATGCGAAGCCGCCGACGACCGCTGGTGCCGCGATCGCCTGCGCTCCGACGACGCCGTGCCAAGTGGGGAAGCAGTCATTGCGGCAGCCCTGCTGCGGGAACACGACCAGGCCGTCCTCGTCGGCGGTGTAGTAGAGGCTGCCATTTGCGACCACGGGCGACGACCACAGCGGATCGGCCCCGGTGCCGACGAACGACGAGAGTTTGAGCGACGACACGTTCGCCGTGGTCAGCGTGGTCTCGCCGGGATGGACGCCCGTGTGGGCCGCGTCGCCCTGGTACTGCTGCCAGGGCGCGATGGTGGTGACCGGCGCGCGGCCGGCCATCGCCGAGGTTGCGCCGACGGCCGTGATCAGCGCCGCGGCGAGGATGACGGACGCGACGAGCGCCCGGGTTCGAGTCTTCACGATGGTCTCCTGCGGAGTGGTGGGTTCCGGATCAGCCCGACACCGAGGCCGGGCGGTGTTTGTTGCATCCGGATACCGCCGCCGGCCGCGTTCGGATTCCGAGAACCGCCGCGCGCGCGCCTGGAGAGACAACGGCTTGTGGTGCTAGCAGCCGCCGGACGGTGGAGCGTGCCCCAGCAGGCCGGCGACGATGGCGTGGATGTTCCAGCGCTCCATGCCCAGGTACGTGGCGCCGGGAGAGCCGGCGGGCCCGAGCGTGTCGCCGTAGAGCGTCGCCACCACTCGCGCACCTGCCTCGGACGCGATCTGCTGCTCCAGCCGCGGGTTGACGGACGACTCGGTGAACACGGCCCGCACGTGCTGGCGGCGGATCCGCTCGATCAGCGCCGCGACGTCGCGGGCGCTGGGCTGCGCGGCGGTGGACAGGGAGGGCAGCACCGATCCGACAACGGTGAGGCCGTAGTGGGCTGCCAGGTAGCCGAACGCGTCGTGGTTCGTCACCAGCTTGCGCGCGTCCGCCGGCAGGCAGGCCACCAGCCGCCGGTTGGCGTCGTCCATGCGGCCGATGGCGGCGACGTAGCGCCGGGCGTTGGCCTCGTACGAGGCGCGGTGGGCCGGGTCGACCCGCCCCAGCTCGGCGCCCAGCGCCGTTGCTGCCTGGGCGAACAGCGTCGGGTCGTGCCACCAGTGGGGATCGCCCGCCGGCTCCTCGGCATCGCCGTGGCGGATCGGCAGGCCGGCGGACGCGTCGAACTCGGGCGCCCCCGATCCCGCGTTCGTGATCAGCTTCTGCGCCCAGGTGTCGATGCCGACCCCCGAGACGACCACCAGCTTCGCGCCGCTCAGCGCGATCGCGTCGCGCGGCGTGGGGTCGAACTCGTGCGGATCGACGTTCGGCTCGAGGATCCCGACGACGACCACGTGCGACCCGCCGACCTCGCGCACCAGGTCCTGCATCTGCGTCGTGGTGGCGACCACGGCGATCGAGCCCGGCGGCGTGCTGACGCCGATCCGGGTGGTCGTGCAGCCGGTCGCCAGGAGGCAGGCGACCGCGAGTCCGAGGCACCATCGCATGCGCCGACGATAGCAGAAGTGAAATCGAGTCCCATTCCTGTATTTTGACTCTCGAACCCGTTCCCGGTACGCTGCAGACGTGGAGGAGCTGGGACGAAACCGCCGGAACCGCGCCGCACTGCTGCGCGCGGGCCGGGAGATGGGCAGGGCGTTCAGCGTCCGCGAGCTGCACGACGCTGCCCGCGGCGACCAGCCGTCGATCGGGCTGACCACCGCGTACCGCGCCGTCGACCGGTGGCGCGACGAGGGATTCGTCGAGGAGGCGGGCAGCCGCGGCGGCGAGGCCACCTTCGTCTTCTGCACGGCGTCCGGGCACCACCACCACGTCGTCTGCGTGGACTGCGGCGCGACGGCGACGCTCGAGGGCTGCGCCATCGAGCCGGTGCGCGCGGCCGTCGCGGAGGCCGGCTTCTCGCTGATCGACGAGGCGCTGGGCGCGCTCCCCGCGCGCTGCGCGTCGTGTGCTGCCCGTGTCCGCTGACGTGGCCGTGGCGCTGCGGCTGCGCGACGTGTCGGTCGAGCTGGCCGGCCGCACGGTGCTGAACGGGGTGTCGCTGGACGTGCCACCGGGCGCGGTGGTCGGGCTGGTCGGGCCGAACGGTGCCGGCAAGACCACGCTGCTGCGGGCGGTCGCCGGGATGCTGCCTGCCACGGGCGTGATCGAGGCGCCGGCCACGGTCGGCTACATGCCGCAGCTCGGGCCCGCAGCCTGGGACTTCCCGCTCAGCGCCGGCGACGTCGCGTTGCAGGGCGCGTACCGCCGGGCCGGGTGGCTGCGGCGCCCATCCCGCCAGGAGCGGCAGCGGGCGGCCCGGGCGCTGGAGACGGTGGGCATGGGCGCGCTGGCGGGCCGCCAGGTCGGCGAGCTGTCGGGCGGGCAGCGGCAGCGAGTGCTGCTGGCCCGGGCGCTGGTGCAGGACGCGCCGCTGCTGCTGCTGGACGAGCCGCTGTCCGGCGCGGACGCCGCCACCGAGACGCTCTTCTCGGAGGCGCTGGGACGCCTGCGGTCGGAGGGGCGGAGCGTCCTCATCTCGACTCACGACCTGGCCTGGACCTCGCAGCACTGCGACCTGCTCTGCCTGCTGGCGGGCCGCGTCCACGGGTTCGGGCCGCCGGCCCAGACGCTCACTGCCGAGCGGCTGGCCGACACCTACGGCGCCCACACCATCGACGTCGGCGGCGTGCGGATCCTGGCCCCGGAGGGCCACCACCACTGATGCACTACCTCACCGACCCGATGCAGTTCGAGTTCATGCGGCGGGCGCTGATCGCCGTCGTGTTGACCGGCGTCGCCTCCGGCGTCCTGGGCAGCTACGTCGTCCTGCGCGGCCTCGCCTTCATCGGCGACGCGCTGACGCACGCGGTCTTCCCGGGCATCGTCATCGCCGTTGCCATCGGCCGCAGCATCCTGCTGGGGGCGCTGGTCGTGGGGCTGCTCACGGCAATCGGCATCGCGGTCATCAGCCGCGGCCGCCGTGTCTCGGAGGACACCGCGATCGGCATCCTCTTCGCCGGCATGTTCGCGCTGGGCGTGGTGCTGGTGTCCAGCCTGGCGACGTACCAGAAGGACGTCGCGGAGCTGCTGTTCGGCGACATCCTCGCCGTCGGCCGCACCGACCTGGTGCTGGCGGGCGGCGCCACGGCGATCGTCCTGCTGGCGGTGGCGCTGTTCAACAAGGAGCTCTCGCTGATCTCCTTCGACCGCGAGATGGCTCACGCCATGCGCTACCCGGTGTTCGCCCTCGACCTGGCGCTGCTCGGGCTGATCACACTGGCGATCGTGGTCTCGCTGGAGGCGATCGGCAACATCCTCGTGCTGGCAATGCTGGTGACGCCGGCGGCGACGGCCCGGCTGCTGACGAACCGCCTGGTGACGATGCAGGTCGTCTCGGCGCTGATCGGCTCGGCCTGCGGCGTTGCCGGCCTCTACATCTCGTTCTGGTGGAACGTCGCCTCGGGCGGGGCGATCGTGCTGACGGCGACGGCCGTGTTCTTCGTCGTGTTCGGCGCGGTCGAGCTGGGCGGCATCGTGCGGCGCCCGGCGCCGGCGGCCACGCTGGCTAGTGCGCGACCAGCGCCTTGAGGGCGACGATGGCGAGGCCGAGGCCGAGGTTGGTCGAGACGGCGACGATGCTGGCGGTCAGTGAGAGCCGCTCGATCCGCGAGTAGCGCACCCCCTGGGCGGCGAGCGTGACCACGCCGACGCCCATCGCGATCCAGACCGCCGTCGAGTCCGGCACCACCTTGGCGGCGCCGATCACCAGCACCAGCACGGGGAGCACCGCCGCGGCCGGGATCGCCAGCTCGTGGCGGGCGAGGGCGAGCAGCTCGGCGGTGGTGATCCGGTGATCCCCGGTCAGGCTGCGGTCGAGCGCCTCGGCATAGACGTGCGCCAGCCAGAACACGATCACCGTGCCGCCGGTCAGCACGGCGAGCCGGCCGGCGTGCACCGTCCGGGTGTCCGAGCCGGCTGCCAGCGTGCCCATCACCACGATCGTGCCGTAGACCGTGCCCGAGATCTGCTCCCGCGACCCGAGCAGGAGCCGCCGCAGCGTGCCGTGTGAGCTCACCGCGTGCCGGCTCAGCCGACGTCGAACACGATGCCCTGGGCGAGCGGCAGGTCGGTGGAGTAGTTGACGGTCGCGGTCTGCCGCCGCATGTACGCCTTCCAGGCGTCCGAGCCCGACTCGCGCCCGCCGCCCGTCTCCTTCTCGCCGCCGAACGCGCCGCCGATCTCGGCGCCGCTGGGTCCGATGTTGACGTTGGCGATGCCGCAGTCGGAGCCGGCCGGGGCGAGGAAGCGCTCGCTCTCGCGCAGGTCGCCGGTGAAGATGCAGGATGACAGGCCCTGGGGCACGTCGTTGTGGATCGCGATCGCCTCGTCCAGGTCGCGGTAGGTGACGGCGTAGAGCAGCGGGGCGAAGGTCTCCTCGCGCATCACGTCGGTCTGCTCCTGCAGCCGGGCGATGGCCGGGCGGACGTAGTAGGCGTCCGGCCAGCGGTCGGCCAGCAGCCGCTCGCCGCCGGCCACAGTGCCGCCGCCGGCGCGGACGCGGTCGAGCGCGGCCTGCATGTCCTCGAAGCCGTCCTTGGAGATCAGCGGGCCGCACAGCGTGCCGGCGTCGCGGGGATCGCCGACCGGCACGGAGGCGTAGGCGCGCTCCAGCCGGTCGAGCAGGCCGTCGGCGATCGCCTCGTGCACGATCAGCCGGCGCAGCGACGTGCAGCGCTGGCCGCACGTGCCGACGGCCGCGAAGACGATCGCGCGCACCGCCAGGTCGAGATCGGCGGTCGGCGTCACGATCATCGCGTTGTTGCCCCCCAGCTCGAGCAGCGAGCGGCCCAGGCGGGCGGCCACCTTCGGCGCGAGCACCTGACCCATCGCGGTCGAGCCGGTGGCGGAGATCAGCGGCACTCGGGGGTCGTCGACCAGGCCGCGGCCGGCGCCGCCGATCAGCACCTCGAGCAGGCCGTCCGGTGCGTCGCCGAAGCGCTCGATGGCGCGGGCCAGCAGCGCCTGGCAGGCGAGCGCCGTCAGCGGCGTGCGGGACGAGGGCTTCCAGATTACGGGATCGCCACAGACCAGGGCGAGCGCGGAGTTCCAGCTCCAGACGGCGACCGGGAAGTTGAACGCGGTGATGACGCCGATCGGGCCCAGCGGGTGCCAGGTCTCGGCCATCCGGTGGCCGGGGCGCTCGGAGGCGATGGTCAGTCCGTAGAGCTGGCGGGAGAGGCCGACCGCGAAGTCGCAGATGTCGATCATCTCCTGCACCTCGCCCAGGCCCTCCTGGACGATCTTGCCCGCCTCCAGGGTGACCAGCGCGCCCAGCGCCTCCTTCTCCTGGCGCAGCTCCTCGCCCAGCAGGCGGACGAGCTCTCCGCGCCGCGGCGCCGGCACCTCGCGCCAGGCCGCGAACGCCTCGACCGACCGCCGGATCGCCGCCTCGGCCTCGGCCTCGGTGGTGCTGTGGAGCGCTGCGATCGGCTCGCCCGTGATCGGCGAGCGCACCTCGAGATCGCCGCCCTCGAGGCTGTCCGGGTGCAGGCCCAGGCCCGTCAGCAGGGCGGTCGTGTCGCGGGTGTCGGTGGCGTCAAGCATCGGGCGGCAGCTCCTCGGAGAAAACGTCGGTCGGGTGCCGCCAAGCGTAGCGCGGCGCCCCTCTCCGGTGCCGGGTCGTCACGGCCGGAGCGTGGCGGGGCGCAGCTCGGCGTCCAGGCGTGAGCCCAGCTCGGCGGCCGCGTCGAGCAGCCGGTCGAGGTCGGCCGCCTCGGTGCGGAAGTTGACGATGCACGCCCGCAGCACGTAGCGGCCGTCGATCTCGGCGTTCGATGGGAAGGAGCGTCCATCGAGCCGGAGCGCCGTCATCAGCCGCTCGTTCAGCAGATCCAGGTACGCCTGGCGGCCGTCGCCAACGGGGAGATCGGGCGGGACGTAGCGGAAGCAGGCGATCGAGAGCACGACCTCGCCGGCCGGCTCGAACTCCGGCCGCCGGCCCGCCTCCGCGTGGAGGTACCGCGCCAGCTCGACGTCGTGGGCGATCCGCCGGGCGTACGCGTCCAGCCCGTGCGCCGCCAGCGACATCCACACCTTCAGAGCCATGAACGACCGCGACCACTGCGGGCCGAGCGTGCCGATGTTGATGCCCTTGCCCGACAGCGACGGGTCCTCCCGCACGTACGCTGCGCTGCCGGCGAACGCAGGTCCCAGCAGCCCGGCGTCGCGCATCAGCAGGCACGCGCTCGACTGTGGCGTGTACAGCCACTTGTGCGGGTCGAAGGCGATCGAGTCGGCACGCTCGATCCCATCCATCAGCGGTCGCAGCTCCGGCGCCAGCATCGCCGCTCCGCCGTAGGCCGCATCGACGTGCAGCCACAGCCCGTGCTCCGAGGCGATGCCGGCGATCTCGGCCAGCGGGTCGATCGCCCCGGTGCCGGTGGTGCCCGCGCTGGCAACGATTGCGAACGGCCGCATCCCGGCGTCCAGATCGGCGGCGATCGCCTCGCGCAGCGCGTCGCTGCGCATCCGCTGGCGCCGGTCCACCGGGATCGACCGCGCCGCCCGCATCCCGATGCCCAGCAGGTCGGCCGCCTCGGTGTTGGTGGCGTGGCTCTCGGCGGACACGTACAGCGTCAGCCGTGCCGATCCGACGCCGTCGCGCCGCGCGTCGCCCGGCACCGCCCGGTCGCGCGCGACCTTGAGCGCCGCGAAGTTCGACGCGGCGCCTCCCGTCGTCATCATCCCGCCCGACCCGGCCGGCAGGCCGAAGCGTGTTGCCATCCACGACATCAGGTGCAGCTCGAGCTCGCTCGCCGCGGGGGCGAGCACCCAGCCGCCCGCGTTCGCGTTGAGCCCGGAGGCGACCAGGTCGGCGGCGGCGCCGGGCACCGTGCCCGCGCCCGACACGTACGCGAAGAACCCGGGGTGCCCGGGATAGCTGGAGTGGTCGAGCAGCAGCGAGCGCAGGTGCACCGTCAGCTCGTCCAGTGCCATCGGCTCGGCCGGCACGGGCCAGGCCATCGCCTCGGCCACCTGCGCGGCCGTCTCGGCGCGGCCCGGCGGCAGCTCGCGCAGCCGCTCCAGGAGCTCGGTCCAGAGGCCCACCGCGACGTCGCCCAGCTCACGCGCCCGGCCGGCGTCCCAGTCGAGGTCGGTAACCGGTGCGGGCCGCTCCACGATCGCGCAGACTACCCGCATGGCATCCACGCTGCGCGTGCTGGTGACGGGCGCGACCGGCTACCTGGGCGGCGAGCTGGCCGCCCGCGCTGTCGCACGCGGGTGGACGGTCGAGGGCGCCGGCCACGAGCGGCCGGGCCCGTGGCCGCCGCTCGAGATCCTCGACGCGGCGGCGGTCGACCGGCGCATCGCCGAGGCGAGGCCCGACGCCGTCGTCCACACCGCCTACCGCCAGTCCGGCGAGGGGATGCGCGAGGTCAACGTGGACGGCTCGGCGAACGTGGCGGCGGCGGCCCGCCGAACCGGCGCGCGGATGGTCCACCTGTCCACGGACTTCGTCTTCGACGGCGAGAAGCCGTCGGCGTACACCGAGGACGACGCTCCGGCGCCGGTGACGCCGTATGGCGCGGCCAAGCTCGAGGCCGAGGGCCGGGTCGCCGCGGCGCATCCCGGCGCCCTCATCGTCCGCACCTCGCTGATCTACGGCGGCCGTGAGCCGGGCCCGCACGAGCGCCTGGTCACGGACGCCCTGGACGGCCGCGCGGACGTCGCCTTCTTCACCGACGAGCTGCGCTGCCCGGTGGCGGTGGCCGACCTGGCCGAGGCGCTGCTCGAGCTGGCCGCGGCCGATGTGGCGGGGCCGCTCCACGTCGCCGGGGAGGAGACGCTCAGCCGGCACGCCTTCGCCGTGCTGGTCGCCCGGTCGGCGGGCCGCGACCCTGCGGGCCTGCGGACGGCCCGCAGCGCCGACATGCCGGTGCGGCGGCCGCGCAACTGCGCGCTCGACTGCACGCGCGCAACGGGCCTGCTCCGCACCCGCCTGCGCGGCGCGTCGGAAGTGCTGGGGCGCCGACGGGCCGCGGCGTACGATCCGGTGTGATGGCCACGGCCGCGACCTCGCTGGCACGGCTGCGCTCGGGGCGCGTGTCCGCCCACACGCTGCAGAACGCGGCGCTGGTGACGCTGGGCCTGCTGTGGCTGGTGGTGACGACGGGCGGGCTGGTGCGGCTGACGGCGTCCGGCCTGGGCTGCCCCCACTGGCCGACCTGCGAGGCCGGCCGGATCACGCCGACGGCCTCCTACCACTCGCTGATCGAGTTCTCGAACCGCGTCATCTCCGGCGTCGCGATGCTCGCGTCGGTCGCCACCGCGGTGCTCGCCTACCGCGTCCCGGGCCTTCGCCGGCATGTCGCGCACCTGGCCACGGCGGCCGCCGCCGGCACCGTTGCGCAGGTGCCGCTGGGCGCCCTGACGGTCGCCTTCGACCTCAACCCGTACTTCGTGATGAGCCACTTCCTGCTGGCGATGGCCGTGGTCGCGGTCTCCACCTGGGTGACGGTGCGGGCGTGGCAGCTCGCCCACGACGGCGCGCCGGAGCCGGTCGCCGCGGGGCGCGCCGCCTGGCTGGCGTGGGCCGCGGCCGCCGCCGTCCTCGTGCTGGTGACGACCGGCGCGTTCGTGACCGCGGCCGGGCCGCACGCGGGCAGTACCGAGCACGTGATCGAGCGGCTGGGCAACTTCCACCAGGCGGCCTGGGTGCACGTCCGCGCCGCCGTCACCTTCTCCACCGTCTTCCTCGTGCTGACCGTGTGGCTGCGGCGGCGCGCGCGCGGCAGCGTCCCGCAGCGGCTGGCGGTGCCCGGCGTCGTGCTGACGCTGTGCCAGCTGGGCGTGGGGGAGTACCAGTACCGGAACGGCCTGCCCTGGGGCGTGATCGCCGTCCACGTCGCCATCGCGGCAACGCTCGTGGTGACCGTGATCACGATCGCCGCGCTGATCAGCTCGGACGCGCGCCGAGATCCCCCGAACGGGGGTGGGAGCCAGGGGGCCACCGGAGGACACTGAGGGTGGCGCACCGACCCCAGTGCCGTCCCAGACTCCTCTCGGAGGCGTTTTGCCCCATCGCTCCAGCCCCGATCCGGATACCTCCGGCGGGCTCCTCGCGTCCTACCAGACGCTGCATGACGTGACGCGCATGCTGATCGGCTCGGCCAGCCGCGACGAGCTGTTCACGCGCATCACCCGCGAGCTGAAGCGGCTCGTCCCCTACGACGTGCTGACGATCTACCGGATCGACGTCCAGCGCTCGCTGTTCGTGCCCGCGCACGTGGTCGACCGCTTCGAGACGCACCTCGAGGATCACCCGTTCCCGCTCGGCACCGGGTTCACCGGCCGCGCCGTCGAGGAGCGGGCGCCGATCAACCTGCCGCGCGCCGACCAGGCCGCCGGCGGCGAGCTGGTGCCGGGCACCGAGTGGGAGGCCGAGTCGCTGGTGATCGTGCCGCTGACGGTGCGCGACGTCCCGATCGGGACGATGAACGTCTCCCGACTGGGCGACGATGTCGCGTTCTCCGAGGACGAGTTCGACCTGATCTGCCGGTTCGCCGAGATGACGGCGCTGGCGCTCGACAACACCGAGATCCGCGAGCGGCTCCAGCGCGAGGCGCAGACCGACCACCTCACCGGACTCTCCAACCATCGCGTCTTCCACGAGCGTCTGCGCGACGAGATCGAGCGCGCCGCGCGCTATCGCCGCGAGGTGTCGCTGATCGCGTTCGACCTGGACGACTTCAAGCAGCTGAACGACGTCCACGGCCACCTCGAGGGCGACACGATGCTGGCGCTGGTCGCGGCGGCCGCCGGGGAGTGCCTGCGCACGATCGACGTCGCGTTCCGGGTGGGCGGCGAGGAGTTCGCGATCGTGCTGCCGGAGACGGGCAAGGCCGCGGCCGAGCAGGTCGCCGAGCGGCTCTGCGAGCGCGTCCGCGCCATCGACGCGATCCGGCCGATGACGGTCTCCTGTGGCGTCGCCACCTTCCCCAAGGACGGCGCCAACCCGACCGAGCTGCAGGGCGCCGCCGACGACGCGCTGTACGCCGCCAAGGAGTGGGGCAAGGACCAGACGGCCGCCTTCTCGGCCCGCGTCCGCGCCGCGCGGCGCACCCATGCCTACGCCAGCGACCGCCGCCGGGAGCTGGAGTCGCTCAACCAGCTGAAGCTGCTGGGCGCGATCGCCGGCAAGCTCAACCGGCTCAGCGACGTCCACGAGATCGGCTCGACCATCGTCTCCGAGCTGCGGACGATGATCGACTACCACAACGCCCGCGTCTACCTGCTGGACGGCAACGGCCGCACGCTGGAGCCGGTCGCCTTCGGCGGGCACCTGTACCTCGAGGAGTACGCCGGCCAGACCTTCGACGCCCTGCGCTGCGAGATGGGCGAGGGCATCACCGGCGGCGCGGCGCTGCGCGGCCAGACGCTCAACATCGGCGACGCCCAGACCTGCGAGTTCGCCGAGGACGTGGAGGGCACGGCCGACATCGAGGAGTCGATCCTGGCGGTGCCGATGCGGTTCGAGCGGCGGACGGTGGGCGTGATCGTGCTCTCCAAGCTGGGCAAGAACCAGTTCTCGACGCTCGCCGTGCGGCTGCTCGAGCTGCTCGCGGCCCAGGCCGCGGTCGCCTTCGAGAGCGCGCAGCTGCTCGAGGTCGAGCGCCGCAATGGCGACGTCGCCCGCGCGCTGCTGGGCATCGCCACCCGCGCCGCGGACGGGCCTGGCGCCTCGGCCGTCGCCGAGCTCGTCGCCGGCACGGCCCGCGAGCTGCTCGACGCCCACGCGGCGGCCGTCGTCTCCCGCGGCCCCGGCGGCGCGTCGGTGCTGGCGGCCAGCGGGCTGGAGCTGGTGCGAAGCGTCGTGCCGGCCGTGCTCCGCGGCGGCCATCCCGCGGGCGGCCAGGTCGCGATCATCCGCACCGAGGATCTCCCGGCGCTGCCGGTCGACGCGGTGCGAGCGGCCAGCCACGTGATCGCCGCGGAGCTGTACGGGGGGGCGCTGGTGGTGCTCTGCGACGACCCGACGGACGCCGCCGCCCAGACCGTCCTCGCCATCGCCCTGCAGGCGTCGCTGGCGTTGCGGAACGCCGAGCAGCTCGGCCAGGACGACGCCGCCGCAGGCTGAGGACGGAGCGAGCGCCGGCCGGGGGAAGGCGACGACCGGAATCGAACCGGTGTGCAAGGCTTTGCAGGCCTCTGCCTAACCACTCGGCCACGTCGCCCAGCCGGCAAAGGGTAGCAACGGTCTAGGGTGGCGGGGTGACGGATCCGGCGGCGGTACGCGCTCTGGCAGCCCGATACCTGCCCGGCGCGGGCCGGGTGCGGGTTGTCCGCGCGGCCGGCGGCGGCACGACCGAGGTGTACCGGGCGGCGCGCGGTGGAGGCGTGGTCTTCGTCCGCCTCGCCGAGGAGCCGGGCGACCCGATGGACGCGGAGGCATGGGCGCACGCCGAGGTGCGCCGCCGCGGCGGCCGCGTGGCCCAGGTGCTGGGCGTGGAGCCGCCGGGCTCGCCGCTCGGTGCGGCCATGGTCACGAGCGCGGTGCCGGGGCGTGCCCTCGCCGGCCGTCGTTCGGCCGCCGGGCTCGCGCCCGTGCTGCGCGCGGCCGGACGCGACCTCGCGCTGTTCGGCTCGATCCCGGTGGAGGGCTTGGGCTTCGTCCTGCGCGACGCCCGGGTGCCGCCGCTCCGCGCGCCGCTGACCGACGCGGCAGCCCTGCTGGTCGAGCACCCGCCGCCGGCCCGGTTCGCTGCGCTGGTGGAGCGCGAGCTGCCGCTGGTCGCCGGCGATTCGCCGCTGCTCGCGCACGGCGACTTCGATGCCACCCACGTGCTCGCGTCAGGGCGGCGCTATGCCGGCATCATCGACCTGGGGGAGATCCGCGGCGCGCCGCCGCTCTACGACCTCGGCCACTGGGCCCTACACGAGGCGCAGCTGTCCGTGCCGACGCTCGGCCATCTGCTTGACGGCTACCGCGAGGCGGCGCCGCTGCCGCCCGACCACGAGCGGCGGATCGCGCTGCTCGGCCTGCTGATCGGCCTGCGCCTCCAGCGGCGCGTCGCCAGCGGGCCTTACGCGGCGCTGGTCAGCGTCGGCATCGAGCGGCTGGCCGCCCGGCTGCGCTGAGGTCACGGATCGGCTGGCCGTGCCGATAACCCGGCCATGGCATCCTCGAACCCCGCTCAGCGCCCCGGGCGCGTGGAGACGCTCCGCAAGGAGCGCTCCGAGACGGCGACGTTCGAGGTGCGCGTGATCGAGTATCGGAAGCCGCCCCGTCGCCGGGGCGGCCCCGAGTCGATCACACGCCGCCCGTGAAGGTCTGCATCAGGTTCAGCATCGCCGGGCCGAGGGCGACGATGAACATCGCCGGGAAGATGAAGAGCACGGTCGGGAAGAGCATCTTGACCGGGGCCTTCATGGCCTTCTCCTCGGCGGAGAGCTGACGCCGCATGCGCATGTCCTGCGACTGCACGCGGAGGATGCGCGAGAGCGAGATGCCGAGCTGGTCGGCCTGGACGATCGCCCGCGAGAACTGCGCCACCTCGGGGGAGTCCACCCGTGCGGCGAGGTTCTTGAGGGCCGCACTGCGGCTCTGGCCGATCCGCATCTCGTGCAGCACCAGCGCGAACTCGTCCACCAGCGGGCCGCTCATCCGCTCGTTCAGCTTGACCAGGCCCTGGTCGAAGCCGAGGCCGGCCTCGACCGAGACGCAGAGCAGGTCGAGCACGTCGGGCAGCTCGCCCTTCATCAGGTCCTTGCGCGAGCGGATGCGCGAGTTGACGACGAACTCCGGCGCGATGAAGCCCAGCACGCCGAAGATCAGGCCCATGAACAGGCCGAGCGAGGGCGGCAGCATGCCGGTCACGGTCAGCAGCAGCCCGAACAGCACGGCGCCGCCGGCCAGGCCGGCCTTCATCGCCATGTAGGTCTGCGGCGTCAGCGTCCGTGCCAGGCCGGCCTGGAGCAGCTTGGTGCCGATCTGCTCCGGGTTGGCCTTGGGCGTGACGCGCATCGCGATCTGCGACAGCCGCGCGGCGGCGGGGCCGAGCACGCGGTCGTTGACGCTGCGGCGCGTCTCCAGCTCACGCTGGCTGCGGACGCCGTAGCGGCGCGCGCGGCGGACTGCCACCGCGATCTCCCGCTGCTGGACGGTCAGGCCGGACAGCAGCAGGTACACCGCGGCGAAGAACAGGATGATTCCGAGGTACAGCATCCGGCTACCCCTTGAAGGCGACGATCTTGCGGATGATCAGAGCGCCGAACGACATGGAGACCAGGCCGATGGCGATCATGATCCGGCCCAGCGAGCTGGTCCACAGGATCCTCATGTAGGTGGGATTGATGGCAAAGATCGCGAGCGCCATCAGGAACGGCATGGCGAGCAGCACGTAGGCCGACATCCGGCCCTGCGCGGTCAGCGCCTTCACCTTCTTCTCGAACTGCTGTCGCTGGCGGACCGTGTCGGCCACCATGTCGAGGATGTCGGCGAGGCTGCCGCCGACCGTGCGCTGGATGTTCACGGACATCACGACGAACCCGAAGTTGTACGAGTTCATGCGGTTCGCCATCGCCTCGAGCGCGAGCTCGGACGACATGCCCAGCTGCACCTCGGCCAGCACCCGCGAGAACTCCTTCGCCGTGGGCTCGGCGCCCTCGTTGACGACGCTCTGCATCGACTGGTTGAAGGCGTGGCCGGCCTTGAGCGACGCGGCCATCGTGATCAGCGTCTCGGGGAGCTGGTTCTCGAACCGGTTCAGCCGCTGCTTCGCCTTGAAGCGGACGACCATCACCGGAGCGAGGGCGCCGATTACCAGGGCGAGCAGTGCGATCAGGCCCTGCTGGCCCATCGCCAGGGCGACGAACGCGCCCAGGACGAGCCCGGTGCCGAGCTGGATGTAGAACAGCTCCGCCGTGCGCAGCGGCATGTCGGCCTGCTCGAGCAGGCCCGCCATCCGCTTCCACCAGTTCATCGAGCCGATGATCTTCTCGGTCGAGATGAACAGCTGGTGCAGCGCGCTGGTGCGCTCCTCCGCGGGGTTGACCGCCTCGATGGCGGCGCTCTTGGTGTTCTCGGTGAACGGCCGGATGCGCTTGTTCAGCACCACCGACGGCTTTGCGCCGAGCAGCAGCAGGGTCGCCAGGGCGACCAGCAGTGCGGCCAGCAGGCCCATGCCGATCCGCGCGCCCACACCGGAGGGCAGCTTGCTGCCGCCGGCCGAGCCCGGATCGAAGGTGCCCGGTGCCTTGACGTTGTCCTGCGCCGGGGCGAAGCCCGGTGCGGTCGCCTTCAGCGAGATCGGCGCGCCGGCCGGGGCGAGGCTGGTGTAGGTCACGATCGTCGTCGAGCCCAGCTCGTCGTTGATGGCCGAGTACACGTCGGACAGCGCCGACGAGTCGGTCACGACCGAGAAGTGCCCGCCGGTCTGCGTGGCGATCTGCTGGAGCGCGGCCGACGCCTTGCCGTCCGTCGCGATCCCGATCGGGTAGACGTTGACGTTGCCCCGCGTGGCAGCGGAGACGGCGTCGCCGATCGTGGCGCTGTCATTCTGCGACTCGCCGTCGGTCAGCAGCACGACGATGCGCTGCTCGGCGTGTGTGTCGGAGAGGTCGCCGCTGGCCTGGGCCAGCGCCGCGTACAGGTCGGTACCCGCCTTGGGCGAGAGGGCGAGCTGATCGAGGGCCGTCGCCACCTGGGTGCGGTCCTGGTCGATCGGCGCGGCCTGGAAGACCTGGTCGCCGAAGCCGTAGAGGCCGACCACGGTGGTCTGCTTCTGGGCCTGGACGAACTGCTTCGCGGCAGCGATCGCGTCCGGCAGCTTGCTGCCGGTCATGCTCCTGGAGGTGTCGATCAGCAGCGCGATGGCGACCTGTGCGCCGGCATCGGCGGTGGTCGCGTTGGTCGCCGGCTTGCCGTTCTCGAGCAGGCCGACGCGCGGTGCGCCTGCGGAGCCGGACGACTGCACGGTCACCCGCACGGTCGGGAAGTGGCTCGTGTTGACGTTGGTGATCTTGAGCGTGCCACCGGCGGCGGCGGCCGGAGCCGCCACCACCAGGGCCGTCAGGGCGAAGCCGATGGCAGCCAGCCGACGCATCACTGACCGACCGCCCGACCGAACACGCCGCCGCCCGCAGCCGCCGCCCGCTCGGGGCTGTCCGGCACGAAGAAGTTCGGCGGAAGGTTGACGCCGTTCGAGCTCATCTTGTCGAGGAAGTGCGGCTTGATGCCGGTGCAGGTCAGCGGGCCGAGCAGCCGGTGTCCGGCTTCCTGGCTCGCCTGCGCGTCGTCCACCGGCTTCGCGATGAAGACGTCCTGCAGGGTGACGATGTCGGACTCCATCCGCAGCACCTCGGTCACGTGCGTGATCCGGCGGGTGCCGTCCACCAGGCGCGAGACCTGGACGATCAGGTCGAACGCGCTGGAGATCTGCTCGCGGATCGCGCGCAGCGGAAGGTCGACGCCGGCGGTGAGCACCAGCGTCTCGGTACGGGCCAGGGCGTCACGCGGGTTGTTCGCGTGGACCGTGGTCAGCGAGCCGTCGTGGCCCGTGTTCATGGCCTGGAGCATGTCCACGGTCTCCGGACCACGGCACTCTCCGACGATGATGCGGTCGGGCCGCATACGCAGGGTGTTGCGGACGAGGTCGCGGATCGTGACCTGGCCCTTGCCCTCGATGTTGGACGGGCGCGACTCCAGGGTGATCACGTGCTCCTGCTTGAGCTGGAGCTCGGCGGCGTCCTCGACCGTGATGATCCGCTCGTCAGAGGGGATCGCGGCCGAGAGCACGTTCAGCGTGGTCGTCTTACCGGAGCCGGTACCGCCCGAGATCAGGATGTTCAGCTTGCCGCGCACGCAGGCCTCGAGGAACTGCCCCGACTTGTGCGTGAGCGTGCCGAACTTGATCAGGTCGGCCATCGTGAACGGGTCCTTGCGGAACTTTCGGATGGTGAGGGCGGCGCCGCGGACTGCGAGCGGCGGGATGATGGCGTTCACACGGGAGCCGTCCGGCAGACGGGCGTCCACGTACGGGGACGACTCGTCGATGCGCCGGCCGATCCGGCTGATGATCTTGTCGATGATCCGCAGCAGGTGCTGCTCGTCCACGAACTGCGCGTTCGTGCGCGTGATCTTGCCGTGACGCTCGATGTAGATCGTCGCGGAGTCGTTGACCATGACTTCCGTGATCGAGTCATCGCGCAGGAACGGCTCCAGCGGCCCGTAGCCGAGGATGTCGTCCGTGATCTGGCGGATGATCTCCTGGCGCTCCTGCCGCGTCAGCGGCGTCTTCTCGAGCGACAGCACCTCGTTCACGGCCTCGTTGACGCTCGCCTCGAGATCGGTGTCCGAGGTCGAGTCCGCGTTGAACAGACGGGGGCCCAGGCGGGCGATGATGTCCTTGTGGACCCGCGTCTTCAGATCTGCGAACGGGTCGGAGGCGACCGACGAGCGCTCGATCGTTGCCTTGGTGGGCTCGTCCGAATCGGGCTGGTCGTTGGTCGCGACCTGGATGCGTGACTGAAGGGACATGGAGCTACCCCCGCTTCAGGAACTTGCCGCGCGGCTTGGTGCCGTCGGCCGCGGACGAGGAGGCGTTGGCCGGCACCAGGGTGTCGGCGACGTCGGACAGCGCCTTGCCAACCGGCGACTTCGGAGCCGACAGTGCAATCGGCACGCCCCGGTTGACGGAGACCGCAACCTCGCGGTCGATCGGCACCTCGAACTCGACCTTGATGTCGAGCGCCCGCTCGACCTCCTGCGGCTTCAGCCCGACCTTCGAGCCGGACCGGTTGAGCAGCAGGTGCCGGCGCTCCGGCGGGTAGTGCAGCAGGTCGAGGGTCTGCAGCGTGAGCTTGATGTTCTTGATCGAGGGGACGTCGAGCGACGCGACCAGCAGCAGCTGGTCGGTGCGGTCGAGCGTCGCCAGCACCGGGCCGTGGAAGAACGGCGGGGTGTCGACCACGATCACGTCGTAGCACTCCTTGGCAACCGAGAACAGGTGGCCGAGGCGCTCCTCGGTGACCAGCTCGGCATCCTCGGGGCGCATCGGCGCCGGGAGGACGTGCACGCCGGACTGGTGCGCCGTGACGTAACCGGCCAGGGCGTCCGAGTCGAGCTCGCGGCGCGCCATGACCAGGTCGTAGATCGTCTTCTCGGGCTCGATCCCCATCATGATGGCGGTGTCGCCGAACTGGAGGTCGAGGTCGAGCAGCAGTGTGCGCTTGCCCTGGTGGCGGGCGAAGACGCACGCCAGGTTCGAGGCCAGCACGGTCTTGCCCGCGCCGCCCTTGGGCGAGAACAGGGTGACGACCTTGCCGTCGATCCCGCCGCTGCCCTTGGCCGTTGCACCGGCCACCCGGCCCGCCGCCAGCGAGTTCGCCTTCTTGATGGTGAAGACGATGCCGTCGGTGAGCTGGGGGAGCAGCACCACGTCGAAGATGCCGGCGGCCAGAGCCTCGGAGAGGATGGCGTTGGCGCTCGCCGAGGTGACGAGCACGATCGGTGCGGCGGTGATACCGCGGATCGACTCGATCTCCTCCGTGGGCACGTGATCGGTGGCGGTGGTGCCGTGCAGGATCACCTGGGCCCCGGACTCGGCCAGCTTGGAGCCGGCCTTGGTCGGATCGGCGGCGGTGCCGACGAGCTCGACATCGGGGTGGTCTGCCAGGCCCTCACGAACCTCCGCGAGCCCGTTGGCCGCGCCGGTGATGAAGACCTTGATCGGGGAGGTGCTCATGATCAGCCACCCACCGTGATCGCGGCGAGGATCTGCTTCTTGGTCAGGCCATCGAAGATCACCGAGTTCGGCGTGGCCAGGAAGGTCTGGCCGTCCTGCGAGCCGCTGGCGGGCCGGAGCACCATCCAGAGCTCACCGGAGTGCATGGTCAGCGTGATCTTGGGCACCACCGCGTCGGGCACCTTGAGGGTGACCGAGTTGTGGCTGCCCGCGCCGCCGCCCAGGCCGCCCTTGGCGGTCTCGACGTCCGGGGCCTTGATCACCTCGACGTCGCGGATGATGATCCGCGAGACGTCGACGTCAGCGCCGCCGTTGCTGGGGTGCACGGTGAACGTGCCCACCAGGTCGACGTGATCGCCGGCCTGGAGCGTGCCCAGCAGCACCGGGTCGTCGTCCAGCGGGATCTGGATTGCGCGGTCGTTCCCGCGGATCTGGGGACCGACGCCGGTCTGGTTGGACGGCTTGAACATCGCGGCGGTGATCTGCTGGCCCGCGTAGATGGGCTGCGCCGCGACCCACGAGCCGGTCAGCTGGCTCGTGCTGGTCGCCGGCTGCGCGATCTGGTCGCGAGCCACGATCTCCTGGAGCTTCACCTCGCCGCCGGAGATGGCGTCATCCGCAGACGTGCCCGCGGCGATGTCGGTGGTGGCGACGAGCACCTTCACGGTGGTCTGTGATGTGTCGGCCTGCTTCTTGACACTTCCGGTGTACATGATCACCAGAATCGCAGCGACCGCCGCCAGAACCAGCGCGATCACGATGTTGCGGACGTTGTACGTCATGCGGCTGCCTCACTTGGGGACGTCGGAATCAGCTTTCGGTCTATCGGCACCCGGCCGAGTGACCTTGAGCCTTCGGAAACGGCGCGCGACGGGCGGCCGCTTGCCGGTACGTAAGAGGACATTTCGGGACTGAAGACTTGGGAGCGCAGGAGCGGGACGAGCGGCGAGAAGAGCCGGCTACTCGATCCGCATGGTCGTGGACGACGTGAGATTGCCGGAGCCCATGACCCTGCCCAGCAGGTTGATCTTGAACGGGTACTTGACCGTCACCGTGACGTCGGTGCCCTGCGTCCAGTTGTTGGACGGGGAGACCGTGATCTGCGAGTCGGACAGGTGCAGATCGGGTGCGGTCGTCTTGGCCGCGGCGACCGCTGCCGAGGTGGCGGCGGCAGAGCCCAGCGAGCGGCTCACGGCAGCCTTGCGGGCTGCCTCACGTGCGGCGGACGTCACCTGGATGTAGTCGTTGAAGGCGACGCCGAACTGGAAGATTCCCCAGAGCACGATGAGCAGCACGGGCAGGATGACCGTGAACTCGACGAGCGCCTGGCCCTGCTCTCGATTGTTGCGTCGCTTGATCAAAGTGCCTCTTCGCAAAGGGGGGAATGAAAACCGTCGTGCGGGGGGATGCCCGAAGGCGAATCCTCCGCCTACGCCGGGCAAGCAAGGATTCGCCTTGGAGACGACCTGCGGTCTACATCGCAGCGGTGACGCTGGACAGAACGCTCGAGATGGTGCCGCTCAGGATGGTCAGGGCGCCGACGACGGCAACCGTGATCACGCCGAGAACAACCGCGTACTCAGCCATCGTCTGGCCGTCCTCGTCCTGGAGCTCCGTGAAAAGGCGATTCAGATGCTCGATCAAGGGGATTCACCTCCTCTCGACGTTCCTCGGGCAGCCCGGCCTGGGGTCGGGCGGCTCGTGAGCCATGTGTCGGCCCTGCGGCCGAAACCTTGAGATCCGGCGGCCGAGATCCCCCGCTCAGGGGAGACGTTGGCGGCTCGGCTCTTTCTCAAGAGTGGAGTCGGAGGTATCCGTCCGCTATCACCCTCCTGGGTGAGTTGACACATTGCGGAGACAACACCGGGACGGCTGCTATCGTCCGCCGCCATGGCCACGATCATCGACGGCACAGCGGTCTCTGCGGCGGTTCGCGCGCGGGTCACCGAAGGCGTCGAGGAGCTGGTCGGCCGCACCGGCCACACGCCCGGGCTGGTCACGATCCTGGTCGGCTCGGATCCCGCCTCGCAGGTGTACGTGCGCAGCAAGGGCGAGCGCTGCCGCGAGGTGGGGATGACCTCCTTCCACGAGGAGCTGGCCGAGACCGCGACCCAGGCGGAGGTGCTCGATGCGGTCGACCGCTGGAACGCGGACGACCGCTGTGACGGCATCCTCGTCCAGGCGCCGCTGCCCGACGGCCTCGACTTCAAGCAGGTGCTCGATCGCATCGATCCCAGCAAGGACGTGGACGGGTTCCACCCCATCAGCGTCGGACGACTGGTCGCCAACCAGCCGGGACTGCGCTCGTGCACGCCGGCCGGAGTGATGGAGCTGCTCCACGCCTACGACATCCCGGTCTCGGGCGCCGAGGCGGTCGTGGTCGGCCGCTCCGACATCGTCGGCAAGCCGGTCGCCTTCCTGCTGCTCCACGAGAACGCCACGGTCACGATCGCCCACTCCCGCACGCGCAACCTTCCCGAGGTGTGCCGGCGGGCGGACATCCTGGTCGCGGCGGTGGGCAGGCCGCAGATGATCACCGGCGCGATGATCAAGCCGGGCGCCGCCGTGATCGACGTCGGCATCAACCGCACCGAGGCCGGGCTGGTCGGCGACGTCGAGTTCGACTCCGCGTCCGAGGTCGCCGGTGCGATCACGCCGGTGCCGGGCGGCGTCGGCCCGATGACGATCGCGATGCTGCTGCAGAATACGCTCCAGGCCGCCGAGGCACGGCTGGCGGCCCGCACGTCCGTGGGGTGAGCCCGAACGACAGGCCGGTTGTGGTCGACCGGCGGGTGACGGCGCGCGGCGAGCTGGTGCTGCGCAGGGCGGGCGGCCACTACGAGGTGATCGCTGACGGCACGTTCCTGATGGACACGCGGGACGGCCGCTCCGAGCGGGCGCTGGTGCGGGAGGCGCTCCGCGGCGTGGAGGGCGGCCGGCTGCTGCTGGGCGGGCTGGGCGTCGGGTTCTCGCTGGACGAGGCGCTGTCGATGCCCTCGCTGGCCGAGGCGGTGGTGGTGGAGATCGAGCCCACCGTCGCCGAGTGGGCCGGGTCGCACCTGGCCGGCCTCGGCCTTCGCGGACTCGACGACCCTCGGGCCACGCTCGTGATCGGCGACCTGCGGGACGCGCTGGACCGGGTCACGGGCCTGTTCGACGCCGTCTGCGTCGACGTGGACAACGGGCCGGGCTGGCTCGTCCATCCACGCAACGCCGAGCTCTACGGCGACAAGGGTCTCGCCCGGCTGGGAGGGTTGCTCAGGCCAGGGGGACGGCTGGCGGTGTGGGCGGCCGCGCCCGACGACGCGTTCATGGCCCGCCTGCATGTGCGGTTTGCCGCTGTGCAAACGGTCGTGATCCCTGTCAGGCGCGGGCCTGACGACGTTGTCTACGTTGCCACGACGGCGCGCTGAAGGGCCGTTGCGTCCGTCCCCGCCGTGCTCTATGGTCTTGCGCTCGAAGCGGCCGTTTACGCGGTCGGCAGCACCACGCAGGAGGAACATCCCGTTGACAGCAGGCACCGTCAAGTGGTTCAACAACGAGAAGGGCTACGGCTTCATCGCCCAGGAAGGCGGGGAGGACGTCTTCGTGCACTACAGCCAGATCGAGAGCGAGGGCTACAAGAGCCTGTCCGAGGGTCAGCGGGTCGAGTTCGATGTCGTGCAGGGCAACAAGGGGCTGTCCGCCACCGGCGTCAAGGTTCTCTAGCGCACCCGCGCCGTGATCTCGGCGGCGCGATATCGTTCCGCCGGCGATGGCGATCACCGATGAGGATGTGCTGCACGTCGCCCGGCTGGCGCGCCTGACGCTGTCCGGCGACGAGGTGGCGAAGGCGGTCGAGCAGCTCTCGGGCATCCTGGCGCACGTGGACGCGCTGCGCGAGGTCGATCTCGAGGGCGTGCCGGCGACGGCGCACGCCGTGCCGATCGAGCACGTCACGCGCAAGGATGAGCCGCGCCCGTCGTGGCCGCTGGACGAGGTGCTGGGCGGCGCTCCGGACGCGCACGACGGGATGTTCCGCGTGCCGCCGACCGGCGGAGCCCAGGAGTGATCGAGACGCTCGGCCTCACCGCCGAGCGCTGCGTCGAACTGCTCGACGCGCGCGAGGTGTCATGCCGCGAGCTGATGGAGGCGTATCTGACGCGGATCGAGGAGCACGATGCCGCCGTGCACGCCTTCCTCCGCATCCGCCGCGACGAGGCGCTGGCAGAGGCCGACCGCCTGGATGCGGAGGGCCGCAGGGGGCTGCAGGGCGTGCCGCTCGCGCTCAAGGACATCCTCTGCACGCGCGGTGAGGAGACGACGGCGGGATCGCGCATCCTGGCCGGGCACAGGCCGCTGTACGACGCCGGCGTCGTCACCCGGGCCAAGGCGGCCGGGCTGGTGCCGATCGGCAAGACCAACATGGACGAGTTCGCGATGGGCTCATCGACCGAGCACTCGGCGTTCGGGCCCACGCACAACCCCTGGGACCTCGAGCGCGTGCCCGGCGGCTCGAGCGGCGGGTCGGCCGCCGCGGTGGCCGCCGGGTTCGCGCCGCTGGCGCTGGGCACGGACACGGGCGGGTCGATCCGCCAGCCCGCCGCGCTGTGCGGCGTCGTCGGGCTGAAGCCGACCTACGGCGCGGTCTCCCGGCACGGCCTGATCGCGTTCGCGTCCTCGCTCGACCAGGTGGGGCCCTTCGCGCTGACCGTGCGCGACGCCGCGCTGGCGTACCGGGCGATCGCCGGCAAGGACGGCTGCGACTCGACGTCCGTCGGGCCCGAGGAGCCGGTGCGGATCCCCGACGCCGAGGATCTGAAGGGCATGCGGATCGGCGTGCCCGAGGCGCTGCTCGAGCAGGGCATCGAGCCGGGCGTGATGGAGTCGTTCCGCGCCGCGCTAGCTCAGGCCGAGGGGCTGGGCGCGACGCTGCACCCGGTCGAGCTGCCGCACGCGCGCCACGGCCTCCCCGCCTACTACCTGATCGCGCCGGCCGAGGCGTCGGCCAACCTCGCCCGCTTCGACGGCGTCCGCTACGGGCTGCGGCTGGAGGTGCCCGGCGACACGGTGGTCGAGATGTACGGCCGCACCCGCGCCGAGGGGTTCGGCGCCGAGGTCAAGCGCCGGATCATGCTCGGCACCTACGCGCTCTCGTCCGGGTACTACGACGCCTACTACGGCACCGCCCAGAAGGTGAGGACGCTGATCCGGCGCGACTTCGACGCTGCGTTCGTCAGCGTGGACGTGATCGCGACGCCGACCTCGCCGACCGTGGCCTTCACGATCGGCGAGCGGATCGACGACCCCTGGGCGATGTACGCGTGCGACCTGCTGACCGTGCCGCTCAACCTGTCCGGGCTGCCCGGGCTCTCGATCCCCAGCGGCCTGTCCGAGGGGCTGCCCGTCGGCCTGCAGCTGATCGGGCCCGCGTTCGCCGAGAACCGGCTGCTCGGGGCCGGGCACGCGCTGGAGTCGGCAATCGCGTTCGACCCGGTGCCGCTGGCGATGCAGGTGGGCGGATGAGCGCCGTGGCGACAGCCTGGGAGCCGGTGATCGGGCTCGAGATCCACGTTCAGCTGGACACCGCGACGAAGATGTTCTGCGCCTGCGAGAACCGGTTCGGCGCCGAGCCGAACACCCTCACCTGTCCGCTCTGCCTCGGTCACCCCGGCGTGCTGCCCGTGATCAACGAGGCCGCCGTCGAGAAGGCGATCCGGATCGGGCTCGCGCTGGGCTGCGAGATCGCGCCCCGCTCGCAGTTCCACCGCAAGAACTACTTCTACCCGGACAGCCCCAAGGCGTACCAGATCAGCCAGTACGACGAGCCGATCTGCGGGCCCGGCGGCCTCGAGGTGGACGGCGTGCGGGTCGGCATCGTCCGCGCCCACCTGGAGGAGGACGCGGCCAAGCTGGTGCACGCCGGCGGCGCGGGCGGGCGGATCGCGGGCGCCGACTCCTCCCTGGTGGACTTCAACCGCTGCGGCACGCCGCTGGTCGAGATCGTGACCGAGCCCGACCTGCGCTCGCCCGAACAGGCGGTCGCGTTCCTGACGCTGCTGCGCAACACGCTGCGGACGATCGGCGTCTCCGACTGCGACATGGAGAAGGGCTCGCTGCGGTGCGACGCGAACGTCTCGGTACGGCCGGCGGGGGCGTCGGAGCTGGGCACCAAGACCGAGCTCAAGAACATGAACTCGTTCAAGTTCCTGGGCGAGGGGATGGCCGCCGAGATCGAGCGCCAGACCCGGCTCCTGGAGGACGGCGGGACGGTGGAGCAGGAGACGCTGCACTACGACCCGGCGTCACGCAGCCTGCGCTCGCTGCGGTCGAAGGAGGAGGCGCACGACTACCGCTACTTCCCCGAGCCCGACCTGGTGCCGCTGGCGCCCTCCGCCGAGCTGATCGAGCGGGTACGCGGCGAGCTGCCGGAGCTCCCGGCCGCGCGCATCGCCCGGTTCGAGGCCGAGCACGGCCTGTCGCGCCAGTACGCCACCGACCTCAACGCCGAAGCGAGGATCGCGGACTACTTCGAGCAGGTGGCAGCGGCGGCGGGCGACCCCAAGGTCGCGGCGGACTGGGTGTTGAACCAGCCCAGCGCCGTGGACGGCGTGCCCGCCGAGCGGCTGGCGGCGCTGATCGGGCTGATCGGCGCGGGAACCATCACCAGCACGATCGCGAAGCAGGTGTACGCGCTGCTCGAGCAGGAGCCGGACGCCGATCCGGCCGAGCTGGTAGAGCGGCACGGGCTCGCGTCGATCGGCGACAGCGACGAGCTGGGCGCGATGGTGGACGAGGTGATCGCGGCCAACCCCGCCTTCGTCGAGCAGTTCCGCGGCGGCAAGGACGGCGTCGTCAACGCGCTGGTCGGCCAGGTGATGAAGCGCACCCAGGGCCGCGCCGACGCCCGCCAGGTGCAGCAGCTCTTCCGCGACAGGCTCTCCTAGCCCTCACAGCAACGGCGCCGCTGCCGATGACACGCGGGATGCGTGCGCTCTTGGCCAGGCTGCTCCAGCCCCTCGACCGGGTCGAGCTGCTGCTCGACGGCTCGGAGACCGCCCGCTCGGCGTCGGCGGTGCGGATCCGCAAGGTCGCCGGCCTGGGTGTGATGGGCTCGTCGCTGATCGTCGGCGCCTGGCGCTGGATCGGCAGCGGCGCCCCCAGCCCCTACGTCGTGCTGATGCTGCTGATCGGCTTCGTCGTCTACCAGGGCCAGATCGGGCGGTTCGTCCGCGACTGGTCGCCGGTGGGCCTGATGTTCATCGTCTACGGCCTCGCCCTGGGCCTCGTGGACGCACTGTCGATGCCGATCTGGTACGCCCCGCAGGCCGACGCCGATCGCATCATCGGTCTGGGCACGATCCCGTCGGTCGAGCTCCAGCGCTGGCTTGACGCCCGCCACGACACGCCGCTGGCGGTGCTGGCGGCCTTCGCCTACATGTCCCACTTCTTCGTGCCCGTCCTGCTCGGCTTCTACGTCTGGTACTGGCGCAAGGGCGTCGGCTTCAACACGCTGATGTGGACGTACATCACCGTCAGCTTCCTGGCGGCCGTGGTGTACGTGCTGATGCCGGCCGCGCCGCCGTGGATGGCCGCCGAGCGGGGCGTCGTGCCGCCCGTCTTCGACGTGATCAAGCACGGGCTCCAGGTGCTGGGGATGGACACGCTGGCCCGGCTCAAGGGCGACACCAGCGCGCTGTACCTGACCGCCGCCGCGTTCCCGTCGATCCACGCGGCGTTTCCCTTCATCGGCGTGCTGGTGACACGCGCCTACCGGATGCCGCGCTGGGTCCGGATCGCGATGGTGGCGCACCTCTGCATCATCTGGTTCACCATCGTCTACACGGGCGAGCACTACGTCACGGACATCCTCGGCGGCGTCGCCTTCTCGCTGGTCGCCTGGTGGATCGTGCGCCGCGTCGGCGACCGGCTGGCGGTCCGGCCGATCCCGCTCCCCAGCGCCGCGGCGGAGCCGCAGGCCGGCAGGCGAGCGGCCTGACACCGCCCGCCGGGGGCGGTGACTACACTCCCGGCCGATCCACCGAAGGAGCGCTGTGCCCGAGAAGACGTACCTGATCACTCCGGGTCCCACGCCGGTTCCGCCGGAGGTCGAGGCGGCCGCGGCGCGGCCCGTCATCCACCACCGCAGCCCCGAGTTCCGGACGCTCTTCGACGACGTCGTGGCCGGCCTGCGCCGCGTCTTCCACACGGACAATGACGTCCTCGTCATCCCCGGATCGGGCACCTACGCGATGGAGTCGGCCGTGGTCAACCTGCTCTCGCCGGGCGACCCCGTGCTGGTCGCCACCGCGGGCAACTTCGGCGAGCGCTGGCGGAAGCTGGCGGCGGCCTACGGCGCCGATGTCCGCGTTCACGAGCAGCCGTGGGGCGAGCGGCTCGACCCGGCGCGCGTCGCCGCGGCGGCTGAGGGATGCCGCGTGGTGTTCGTGACCCAGTCCGAGACGTCCACCGGCGTGGTGCACGACATCCGCGCCATCGCCGAGGCGATCGGCCCGCACGGCCCCGCGGTCGTCGTCGACGCCGTTTCCAGCCTGGGCGGCGTCGAGCTGCGGACGGACGAGTGGGGGATCGACGTCGTCGTCTCCGGGTCGCAGAAGGCGCTGATGTGCCCGCCCGGCCTCGCCTTCGCGTCGGTGTCCGCACGGGCGTGGGAGATGGCGGAGTCGTCGACCAACCCCCGTTTCGCGCTCGACTGGCGCCGGATCGCCGACGCCCAGGGCAAGGGCGGCACACCGTTCACGCCGCCGGTGACGCTGGTCGCGGCGCTCCAGGCCGCGATCGGCGCGATCGAACGGGACGGCTATGGCGAGACCTATGCGCGGAACCGTGCGCTGGGCCGGGCGACCCGCGAGGGGATCAAGGCGATGGGTCTGGAGCTGTTCTCGCCCGACGACGACAGCTCGGCGATGGTCACCGCGGTGCTGATGCCGGACGGCATCGACGGCCAACAGGTGTACACCACGCTGCGCGACCGCCACGGCGTCGTCCTGGCCGGCGGACAGGGGCCGCTGCGCGGCCGCATCGTGCGCATCGGCCACATGGGCTACATGAACCGCTTCGACATCCTCATCGCCCTGTCGGCGCTGGAGCTGGCGCTGGCCGAGCACGGGCACCGCACGCCGTCGCCCGGCGCCGGCGTCGCCCGCGCGACCGAGCTGTTCGCGGAGGTCGAGCCGGCCCGTGCCTAACGCGCTGCCCCGAGTGTTGGTCAGCGAGCAGATCGCGGACGCCGGCGTCGAGCTGCTGCGCAGCCGCTTCGATGTCGAGCTCGGCCTGGAGATGGCGGCCGAGGAGCTGCCCGCGCTGATCGGCGAGTACGACGCGCTGATCGTGCGCAGCCGCACCCAGGTCACCGACGAGCTGCTTTCGCACGCGCCGCGGCTGAAGGTGATCGGCCGCGCCGGCACCGGCGTGGACAACGTGGACGTGCCCGCCGCCACGCGGCGCGGCATCATCGTCGCCAACGCTCCCGGCTCGAACATGGTGTCGGCCGCCGAGCACGCCGTCGGCCTGCTGCTGGCGCTGGCCCGCAACATCCCGCAGGCTGACGCGGCGCTGCGCGCCGGCCGCTGGGACCGCGCCCGGTTCGGCGGCGTCGAGCTGTGCGACAAGACGCTGGGCGTGCTCGGGTTCGGCCGCATCGGGCAGCTGGTCGCCTCCCGCGCCCGCGGGCTGGGCATGCACGTCGTCGCCCACGACCCGTTCGTCGCGCCCGAGCGCTTCCGCGAGACGCAGGTGCTGCAGGCCGAGCTCGACGAGCTGCTGGCCGGCGCCGACTTCATCACGCTGCACGCGCCGCTGACGCCGGAGACACGCGACCTGATCTGCGCCGACACGATCGCCCGGATGAAGCGGGGCGTCCGCATCGTCAACGCCGCCCGCGGCGGCCTCGTCTGCCTGGACGACCTGGTGGCGGCGCTCAAGGACGGCCGCGTCGCCGGCGCCGCGCTGGACGTGTTCCCGGAGGAGCCGTACACGTCGGGCGAGATCTTCGAGCTGGAGAACGTCGTCGTCACGCCTCACCTGGGCGCGTCCACGCAGGAGGCGCAGGACCGGGCCGGCCTGATCGTGGCCGAGCAGGTGGCCGCGGCGCTGTCCGGCGGCGTCGTCTCCAACGCGGTCAACGTGCCCGCGACGCGCGCCGAGGACATCTCACTGGTGCGGCCCTACCTGGCGCTGGCGATGAAGCTCGGCTGCCTGGCCGCCGGCCTCGCGGACGGCAACCCGGAGCGGATCGAGGTGATCACCTCGGGCGCGCTGGCCGAGGCGGACACCCGCGTGCTGACCAGCGGGGTGCTGGCCGGCGCGCTGGCGACCCGCTCCGACGAGGCCGTCAACATCGTCAACGCCCGCGCCGCCGCCGACGCACGCGGCATCAAGGTGCTCGAGTCCGCCGATCCGAGCTCGGGCGACTACACGAACCTGCTGACCGTCCGCGTCGTGCCCGGCGAGGGCGTCTCCGGCACCACCATCGGCCGCGACGACCGCGCCTGGCTGGTCGGCGTCGGCCCGTACCAGGTCGAGATCGAGCTGGAGCCGCACATGCTGGTGATGCTGAACGACGACCGGCCCGGGATGATCGGCGCCGTGGGCACGCTGCTCGGCTCCGAGGGCGTCAACATCGCCAACATGAACGTCTCGCGCAACGCCCGCGGCGAGGCCGCGGTGATGGTGCTGACCGTGGACACGACGCCGCGGCCGGGGACGCTCGAGCTGCTGCGCGGCGAGCCGGGCATCCGCTCGGTGCGCTCCGTCACCGTCGCCTGACCCCGGCCGCCTGTGGCCGTCGCGGTCGGCGCCGTCGGGTACGATCAAGCCCTCACACGTCGTCGATCGCGAGAGGGCGAGATGCAGACCACGGAGAAGATCTGGCGGAACGGAACCTTCGTCCCCTGGGATGACGCGCAGGTTCACGTTCTGACCCACGCCCTCCACTACGGCACCGGCGTGTTCGAGGGCATCCGCGCGTACGGCACGCCGAAGGGCACCGCCGTGTTCCGGCTGACGTCCCACCTCGAGCGCCTGCGCCGCTCCGCCGCGCTGTACGAGATGGACCTGGGCTACTCGACCGAGGAGCTCGCCGCCGCCGTGCACGACACGATCGCCGGCAACGGGATGGAGTCCTGCTACATCCGCCCGATCGTCTTCCGCGGCTACGGCGAGATGGGCCTGTACGCGCGCAACAACCCGGTCGACATGGTGATCGCGGTGTGGCCATGGGGCGCGTACCTGGGCGAGGACGCGTTGGAGGCGGGCGTGCGCTGCAAGATCTCGAGCTACCGCCGCTACGGCCCCAACACGCTGCCGCCGTCGGCGAAGGCGTCCGGGCAGTACATCAACTCGGTGCTGGCCAAGCACGAGGCCTCGCGGGGCGGGTACGAGGAGGCGATCCTGCTGAACGAGCAGGGCTACATCGCCGACGGCTCGGGCGAGAACGTGTTCGTCGTCCGTGACGGCGTCATCTACACGCCGCCGATCAGCGACTCCTGTCTGCCCGGCATCACGCGGGACAGCGTGATGCAGATCGCCCGCGAGCTGGGCTACGAGGTGCGCGAGGTCAGCCTGGTGCGCACCGACCTCTACTTTGCCGACGAGGTGTTCCTGTGCGGCACCGCTGCGGAGGTGACCCCGGTCGCATCGGTGGACGACCAGCCGTGCGGCGGCCGCGGGCCCGTCACCGACCAGCTCCAACGCGTCTTCTTCGACGTCGTCAACGGCCGCGAGGCCCGCTGGGCGGACTTCCTCGAATACCCGGCCCGGACGGCCGTCCGCTCCTGACCGCTCGGATGGTCGCGACGCGCACCATCCCGCTGGCCCGGCCGCACGTCGGCGAGCGGGAGGAGGAGCTTGTGCTGGACGTGCTGCGCTCCGGCACGCTCGCGCTGGGGCCGATGCTGGGACGGTTCGAGGAGGCGTTCGCCCAGGCGACGGGACGCCGCCACGCGGTGGCCTGCTCGAGCGGGACGGCGGGCCTGCACGCCTGCCTCCAGCGGCTCGGCGTCGGCCCGGGCGACGAGGTCATCACCTCCTCGTTCAGCTTCGTCGCGTCGGCCAACGTCGCGCTGTTCCAGCACGCGACGGCGGTGTTCGCCGAGATCGACGACCGCACTCTGAACGTGGTGCCCGACGCCGTCGAGGCGGCCATCACGCCGCGCACGAAGGCGATCATCCCCGTGCACATCTTCGGCTACCCGTGCGAGATCGACGCGATCGGCGCGATCGGGCGCAGGCACGGGATCCCCGTCGTCGAGGACGCCTGCGAGGCGCTCGGCGCCGAGGTCGACGGCGTCGCGGTGGGCGGCCACGGGCACCCGGCCGTCTACGGCTTCTACCCGAACAAGCAGATCACCACCGGCGAGGGCGGCGTCATCACCACCGACGACGAGGCCGAGCACCGTGAGCTGCGCAGCATCGTCAACCAGGGCCGCTCCGACAACGGCGACTGGCTGGTGCACCAGCGGGTCGGCTTCAACTTCCGGATGGATGAGATGTCCGCCGCGGTGGGCATCGCCCAGCTCGAGAAGCTGGACATGATGCTGGCCGACCGGGCGCGCATCGCCGCCCGCTACGACGAGCTGCTGGACGGCGTGCCCGGCGTGGCCATTCCCTACCGCGGCCCCCACCGGCGCAGCTGGTTCCTCTACTACGTCCGCCTGGACGAGGGCATCGACCGCACCGCGGTCGCGGACGCTCTGGCCGCGCGCGGGGTGGCCACCCGTCCCTACCTGCCGGCCATCCACCTCCAGCCCGAGTACGTCCGGCGCGGCTGGCGGGAGGGAATGCTGCCGGTGACGGAGCGGGTCGCCCGCTCAACACTGGCGCTGCCCTTCTTCGTCGGGCTCGAGGACGACGACATCGGCTACGTGTGCGCCGCGCTGCGCGAGGTGCTCGAGCAGGCGGGATGATCGCCGCGGGCTGGGACGCCGTCCTGCTCGAGGTCGGTGTGCTGCCCTTTCGCGGCGAGATGCTCGGCCCTGCCGGGGAGTATCCGGCCGAGGTGGACGTGCCCTGCAACGTGCTGCTCTTGCGGCGGCCCGGCCACGTGGTGCTGGTCGATGCGGGCGCCGGCCCGTACGAGTCGGCGTGGCCGGGGATGCGGGGCGACCTGGCGGCGGCACTGGCCACGACGTCGTGCGACCCGGAGTCGATCGACACGCTTGTCCTCACCCACCTGGACTTCGATCACGCAGGCGGCGCGGTGACGGCCGAGGCCGCCCGGGCGCTGCCGGACGCCGTCGCGATCGCGCCGGCCGGAGCCGTCGCGAGCGTCCCCCGTGAACACGGACGGGGCGTGGGCGCGGCGACCGACCTGGTCGCCGCATACGGCGCGGCCGGCATGCTGCGCGCGGTCGAGCCCGGCGAGGAGTTCGCGCCGGGGCTGGTGCTGGCCGATGCTCCCGGACACCGGGCCGGCCACTGCGTGCTGGAGGTGGGCGGCGAGCTGCTGCACCTGGCGGACATCGTGCACGACGCCCGCCACGTGATCCGGCCGGAATGGGACGTCGCGTTCGATGACGACACGGATGGCGCGCTGCGCACCCGGCGGCGGATCCTGGCGGAGGCGGCGGAGCGCGACGTCGTGGTGGTCGCATCGCACGTGGCCGGCGTGGGCCGCATCGGCCGCGAGGCGGACGGGATGCGCTGGATGCCGGCGTGACGCTCGACCTCGCCGGCGATCCGGCGGCTGCCGCCCGCGCGCTGATCGGCTGGACGCTGCTGGTGGACGGCGTCGGCGGCCCCATCGTCGAAGCCGAGGCGTACGCCCCGGGCGATGCCGCGTCGCACAGCCGGCCGGGCCTGACCGCACGAAACGCCGTCATGTTCGGCCCGCCGGGCCGGTTCTACGTCTACCTGTCCTACGGCGTCCACTGGTGCGTCAACATCGTCTGCGGTCCGGAGGGGGTCGGCGCCGGCATCCTCATTCGGGCCATCGAGCCGGTCCACGGGATCGAGACGATGCGCGAGCGGCGGGCGGGCCGGAGCGACCTCACCAGCGGGCCGGGGAGGGTGGGCCAGGCGCTCGGCGCCGGGCCCGACCTGCTGGGCAGGCCGGCCGACCTGCGGCCGCCGGACCGGCCGCGTCGCGTGGTCGCGACGACGCGGATCGGCATCAGCCGCGACGTCGACCGCGAGTGGCGGTTCCTCGACCCCGACTCGCCCTTCGTCAGCCACCCGCCGCGCAGCGTGGCGTGACCGCCCCCGGCCGCGTGGGCCGGGGGCGGTCGCTCGCCGCGATCAGGCGGTGCGGTGGATCAGCACCGGCACGTGGATGGCGGCCGGGGCGGACGGCGGGCCGAGCAGCAGCTCGCCCTCGTAGTCCTGGCCGGCGGTCATCGCCTTGCTGTAGGTGACGTGCACCGTGACCGGGGTGCCGGCCGGCACCCCGCCGGTCGGGAGGCCGCTCACGGTCAGGTCGTTGCCCTCGGTCACGTCGATCCCGAGCGGGAACGTCGGGGTGCCGGTGACGCTGAACCCGTGCACCCAGATCTGGTAGTTCCCGTCCGGCGGAGCGGTCATCTCGACCCGCTCGTTGCCGGAGGACGTCGCCGAGGACGCCACGATCTCGTCGGACGTGAAGTGTCCGTCGTGGTTCGCGTCGTAGACCACATAGAGGTCGAGATCGTTGCCGGCCAGGGTCGTCGTGAACACGGCGCGCGAGGCGTGCGAGATGGACACGTCCTCCTTGACCGACGCGGTGCTGGGATCATTCGGATTGTCCTGGTGCGCCGTCTCGGTGATCGTCCGCGGCTGCGACAGGCCGAAGCCCTCTGCCGTCAGCCCGTCGAGCGGCACGCTGCCCTGGAACGTGACGTCGAACGATCCCGTGTCGGCCGAGGTGGACTGCTCCACGGCGCTCGGTGTGACCGAGCCGCCGCCCACGGTGGTGGTGAAGGGCACGTCGAACTTGTCCCCCTGGAACAGCACCTCGTGCAGGGCGACCTCCTGGAGGCCGGCCTGCATCGGCGCGGTCACCAGGTCGTCCGCCCCGCCGGTGGCGGTGTTGAACGTCCAGATGCCCGAGCCGAGATAGTGCTCGGCGCTCTTGCCCTGTGTCGCCAGGATGTACGGCGCGCCCACCGGATCCGAGCCGCTCGCCAGCTGGTAGCTGTTCGCGGACGGGCCGAAGATGAGCGTGTCGAGGTCGGTGTAGGGCGCCGCGTCCTGCCACGTCGTCCGGGTCAGGAACAGCGAGCCCGCGGGCGGATCCTTCTTCACGTCCAGATAGAAGAACCGCCAGTCACCCGACTCCTTGCGCCATGTCCAGTCGTTGGCGCCGAAGACCGAGCCGTTGCTGTAGATGCTGTTCGGCTGGTTGACCCCGCCGAACGTGACCGAGCCGGACGGCGAGCCGTCCGCCTTCTGCGGCATCACCGCGCCGACCGAGACGTTGATCGGCACGACCATGCTCTGGCCGGCCTGGCTGGCCATCAGCGCGCCCTCGTACATGCCGAACGGCGTGCCTGTGGGGACGTGCACGGTGGCGTCGAAGCCGGTAGTCGCGGTCGCCGGATGCGAGACCCACGACCAGTCCACGTTCTTGTAGAAGTCGATCTCGATCTTGAACGCGGTGCGCGGGATGGCCGCGTCGTGGACGTTGTGCTGGAAGCCGATGAACAGGCCGTCGGCCATCCGCTGCGCCGGGTTGCGGACGAACGACATCAGCGTGTTCGCCCCCGGCCGGTGGTACATGAACCGCTCGTACTCGCCGCCCTCGACTTCCGAGCGGGAGGGGTCGAGCAGGGGGTCGCCGTCGATGTCGGTGGCGGTCAGCTGCTTGTGCTTGACGATGCCGTCGCCGTTCTTGTCGACCCAGAGCTTGCCGTCGTCGTTGATGTCCGTCCAGTCGTAGGTGAGCAGGCGCCAGGCCTGGTCGCTCGCGTAGTCGTGGTTGCCGTCGAACTGCGAGAAGTCGTAGTTCGCCCGCACCACCATGATGTTGGCGTCGGCGTGCTGCCGCACCAGCTTGCTGATGTCGATCAGGTAGTCCGGCGCGTTGAACGCGGGCGGGCTCTCCTGGCTCTCGGGCTTGCTGACGAACGTCCGGTCGACGGTCGCCACCTTGCGCAGCAGCCGGTCGCCGATCGAGAAGGTGCCGCCGCCGCTCAGGCTGAAGTGCTGTGTGGTGGAGGCGCCCGGTGCCAGCAGGGCCGGGAACACCGGGTACTTGGTGCCGCGGTACGCGCCGGGCCGCCAGCTGGACGGCGAGATGGTCGGCGCCTTGTTGGTCGCCGCCAGCACCGCTCGGTAGGCGTTCACCGAGCCCGACCCCTGGGCGAACCCGTCGTAGCCGAGGTCGGTGGCGGAGGATCGCAGGATCTTCGCCGCCTGGAACATGTCCGGGTAGCTGCCGTGCGACTGCTTGTACGCCTGGTAGACGAGCGCCGCTGCGCCCGCCGCGACCGGGGTCGAGCGGCTCGTGCCGCCCCACGTCTCCCATGCGCCGCGGCCGTCGCCGACCGTGTTCAGGGTCGCGTCACCGGGGGAGAACGCTCCGTCGGCGACGATGTCGGTGCCGCTCGTCCCGGTCGCTCCCGGGCCGCGATCCGACCACACCATCACGTCGTTGTCCGGGATCTGCGAGGTGCGCCGGATCGAGTCCCAGCCGGTGCCGCCGAACTGCGTGGAGGCGCCGACCTTGATGCCGGTGTAGGGCGACGGCGTGTTGACCGTGCCGAAGCCGGGAGCACCGTTGCCGGTCGAGAACATCGAGAGCGTGTTCCCGAACGTGAGGTTCCAGATGTCCGCCTCCTGGCTCTGGGCGTCGAACCCGTCGCTGTCGACGGTGTCGTCGCCGTAGGAGTTGGAGGTGACGTTCGCGCCGCCGCTCCCGGCCAGCACGTACCCGAGCTGGTTCGAGAACCCGAACGCGAAGTAGATGTCGCCGAACGGCATCAGCTTCGCCTTGGGCGCGCCGCCGATGACAGCGCCGGGGTAGCGGTGGTCGGGCGTCGGGATGTCGTCGAACTGCGGCGCACCCTGGTTGATCACGCCCTGGCCGACCACGTTGGACGCGGTCAGCGTGCCGTGGCCCTCGATGCCCGGGTCGTAGTCGCCGCTCCAGGCCAGGATCTGGCCGGGAGCGCCCTTGATCTTGACGCCGAAGGCGGCCAGGCCGCCCGGGACCGGGTGCCCGGAGGCGCCGGTGCCGTCGGAGATGTAGTAGAGGAGGCCGCCGGAGAGGTCGGTGTAGCCGTCGCCGTTCATGTCGCGGTAGGACGCGGGCGAGGCCTTGGTCACCGGCTTCTCGTCGGCGAAGCTGTAGTCGTCATCCAGATCGACGTAGACGGTGTCGTACACGCCGGCCGTGTTCGGGTCGCAGATCAGGATGGCGGGCCGCTCGCCGTACGCGGCCAGCAGGTAGTCGTCGGGGTGGCTCGCGAACCGCACCGTGCCGTCCACCGTGCACGTCTTGGGGAACGTGTAGGTGTGGCTCTTGGTGCCGTCCGGGGCGTTGAAGTTGCGGGACGGGCCGGTGCGCGTGGCGAACGTCGCCTGGTACATGTTGCCGTGCGGCGTCAGGTCGGACGTCGCCGTCGAGATCACGTACCAGGAGAGGCCGCTGGAGATCTGGTCGGGCGCCTCCAGCCACTGCAGGGTGCCGTAGGGATCCTGCGCCTCGGGCCAGCCGTCCTTGCCGGTGCGCCACGTGTTGACGAGGTCGGGATGGCCGAAGTCGGTGCCGCCGTCGAGCACGGCGACCGTGGTGCCCTGGCCCGCGAACCCGGCCCGCCAGGCCTCGGCGAAGTGGTGGGTCTTCGCGTCCAGGACGCCCAGCTGGGCGAGCTCCTGGAAGTGACTCTTCTGGAGCGGCGGTGCGTCGCCGTAGGGCACGTCGTCGCTGCGCATCGCCTGGATCCGGGCGCGCAGGCCGGCCTCGGTGGGACGGCCGTGCGAGGGCTCGGGCGAGCCGAGCGGGCGGCCGGTCTGGGAGAAGACGACCTGGCCGACGGAAACGACGCCGTCGGACCCCGCCAGCTTCGGCAGCTGCTGGGCCGGGATGCGGCCGACGATCAGCGCGCCCTTGGTGGTGCGGGCGCGGTGGGAGTGGGAGAGGAGGCTGACAGCGGCATCGCCGCTGCCGCGCGCGGTCACGTACACGGTGACCAGGGCGTTCGATCCGGAGGCCACCTGCGCGCGCAGGCGGCGGTCGAGCTTGCTCACGGCCGCGTCGGACCTGGTCGTGACCGACGCCGGCTTCGCGTGCGCGGCCCGCGTGGCCGCGACGCCGGCCGAGCCCTGGAGCGCCAGCAGCGCCGTCGCGGATGCCGCGACGAGCGCGATGGTCAGGGACGCGCGCCGTCGGCGCGGCGTCCGCTTGCCGATCCCCATGATCAACCCCCTCAGGTTGGTTTGCGCCCGGGGCGATCCGGCCCGCTCCCCGCACCCCCCGCTGGGCGCGGGCAGTATACGGTCCAGTCCGGCCGCTGTCGAGGATCCGGCCGACGCCGGCGGCCCGCCGCGTATCATCCGCCGATGGCGCTCTCAGCGACCCATCCGCTGCTCGAGGACCTGCGCTGGCGGGGCCTGGTGGCCCAGGAAGCGGCCACCGAGCGGCTCGCTGAGCTGCTGGGCGGCAGCGCGACCGTCTACTGCGGGTTCGATCCCACCGCGGATTCGCTGCACATCGGCAGCCTCGTGCCGCTGCTCGCGCTGGCCCGGTTCCAGCGCGCCGGGCACACCCCGATCGCGCTGGCCGGCGGCGGCACCGGCCTGATCGGCGACCCGTCCGGCCGGGCCAGCGAACGCACGCTGAACACGGAGGAGACGGTCG
>CAWCOL010000005.1:0-487500 GCA_963797175.1 uncultured Actinomycetes bacterium | reverse complement strand
TCGCGTCCATAAGCTCGAGGGGGCCGCAGTGAATAGGCCCAAGCGACTGTTTACCAAAAACACAGGTCTCTGCTAAGTCGAAAGACGACGTATAGGGGCTGACGCCTGCCCGGTGCCGGAAGGTCACGAGGAGAGGTTAGCAGCAATGCGAAGCTTCGAATCCAAGCCCCGGTAAACGGCGGCCGTAACTATAACGGTCCTAAGGTAGCGAAATTCCTTGTCGGGTAAGTTCCGACCTGCACGAATGGCGTAACGACTTGGGCGCTGTCTCAACGAGGGACTCGGTGAAATTGTAGTATCGGTGAAGATGCCGATTACGCGCAGCCAGACGGAAAGACCCCGTGAACCTTTACTGCAGCTTGATATTGGAGTTTGGGACATTTTGTCCAGGATAGGTGGGAGACTTTGAAGCAGGGACGCCAGTCTCTTGTGGAGTCAACCTTGGGATACCACCCCTGGTGTTCTGGGCTTCTAACTCCACACCGTTACCCGGGTGGGGAACAGTGTCAGGTGGGCAGTTTGACTGGGGCGGTCGCCTCCTAAAATGTAACGGAGGCGCGCAAAGGTTCCCTCAGCACGGTCGGAAATCGTGCGAAGAGTGTAAAGGCATAAGGGAGCTTGACTGCGAGACCAACAAGTCGAGCAGGTACGAAAGTAGGCCTTAGTGATCCGGCGGTAGAGAGTGGAATTGCCGTCGCTCAACGGATAAAAGGTACTCCGGGGATAACAGGCTGATCGCTTCCAAGAGTCCACATCGACGAAGCGGTTTGGCACCTCGATGTCGGCTCGTCGCATCCTGGGGCTGAAGTAGGTCCCAAGGGTTGGGCTGTTCGCCCATTAAAGCGGCACGCGAGCTGGGTTCAGAACGTCGTGAGACAGTTCGGTCCCTATCTGCTGTGCGCGTTGGAGAGTTGAGAGGAGTCGACCCTAGTACGAGAGGACCGGGTTGAACAGACCTCTGGTGTATCAGTTGTCCTGCCAAGGGCACTGCTGACTAGCTACGTCTGGATGGGATAACCGCTGAAAGCATCTAAGCGGGAAGCCCACCTCGAGATGAGCTCTCCCATCCCCTTGAGGGAGTAAGGATCCTGGCAGACCACCAGGTTGATAGGCGGGATGTGTAAGCGCAGTGATGCGTTCAGCAGACCCGTACTAATCGTCCGAGGTCTTGATCTTGAGAACTCGTTTTTGGGCCGCTATGGAGTTTTGAAGGTGTGGGCGAGCATGTCAGCCGGCACCGAAGCTTTCCAGCCTTCCGGTGGTCATAGCGAGGGGGACACACCTCTTCCCATTCCGAACAGAGCAGTTAAGCCCCTCTGCGCCGATGGTACTTGGTGCGAGAGCGCCTGGGAGAGTAGGTCGCCGCCGGATTTGACGTCAGGGCCGGGTGCCGCAAGGTGCCCGGCCCGTCGTCGTTCCGGGGCGGGGGCCGACGCGCGTCAGCGCTCGGGCGGCTCGTCGTCGATCAGCCCGCGGGGCGGCCAGTGCTCGTCCGGCGCGTCGCACCGGCTGGTGCAGTGGAGGCTGGCGACGTTCTGGAGCGGGCACCAGGATGTGCCCGTTCAGCTCGATGTGGGGCACGTCCTCGAGGTAGCAGTACGCGGTGAGGACGCCGTCCTGGTACTCGCCGCCGAACAGGGCGAGCTCGACCGTCTCGCCCTTGTACTTCGAGGTGTAGTCCTCCACCGCCGACCACCCTAGCAGAGGTCGATGGGGCATCAAGCGACCCCGTCCGGGGCGGGGAGGTGGCCTCGGTCGTTGTAGGCGACCGAGGGACATCCGCCGGTCGCGGCGGTTGGTCACCTCGGTCACGCTGCAGTTCTCACAGCCGGCGATCCGCATGCGGTCGTGGCGGGATGTCCACGGCCTCGCAGGCGAGCGCGCGGACGGTGCCGCCGTGGGCGACGGTGATGATCGTGCCGGTCGCGTGAGCCGCGAAGAGCCGCCAGACCTCGGCGATCACGCGCTCGTGCATCGCGCCGTAGCTCTCGCCGCCGCGCCAGCCGTGCCCACCGGCGACCCAGCGGGCATACCCGTCGGGGTCGGCGTTCTCCACCTCCTCGCGGGTGAGGCCGCTCCAGGAGCCGACGTCGACCTCACGCAGGCCGGTCGCGACGATCGGCTCGAGGCCGGTCGCGGCGGCGATGATCCCCGCGGTCTCGGTCGCGCGGTCGAGGTCGCTCGTGTACAGCGCGTCCGCGTCCACGCCGGCCAGGCGCTCGGCCACTGCGCGGGCCTGCGCGCGGCCGAGGTCGTTCAGGCCGGGGCCGGCGTGGCCCTGCCAGCGCCCGTCGTGATTCCAGTCCGTTTCGCCGTGTCGCACCATCAGGAGTCGTGTCATCTGCTGCCGATCATAAGATGGTCAGCCATGGACCTGCAGATGAACGGTCACCGGGCGCTCGTCACGGGAGGCAGCAGCGGCATCGGGCGGAGCATCGCCGAGCAGCTGGTCGGCGAGGGCGCGAAGGTCGCCGATCGCGTCGCGGTCGCCCGAGTCCGCGGCCTCGGCGATCGGCGCGACCGCAGTCGCCGCCGACCTGGGCGACGCCGGCCGGGTGCACGGCGGCCGTGGAGGGGGCCGTCGAGGCTCTGGGCGGCCTGGACGTCGTCGTCAACAACGTCGGCGCCGCCCGCATCGCCGCGTTCGAGGACGTGGACGACGACGCCTGGCAGGCCGCCTGGAACCTGAACGTGATGAGCTACGTGCGCGTCATCCGGGCCGCGTTGCCCCACCTGCGCGAGTCCGACGCCGCAGCGATCGTCAACGTCGACTCGACCTCGGGCAAGCGGCCCAGCGGCGGCATGCCCGAGTACTCCGTGACGAAGGCTGCGGTGCTCTCGCTCTCGCGCCTGGTCGCCGACCTCTACGCGGCACAGGGCATCCGCTGCAACGCGCTCTGTCCTGGCCCGACGCTGACCGGCGCCTGGCTGGCGATCGGCGGGCTCGCCGACCAGACCGCCGCCGACTCCGACCGGTCCCGTGACGACGTGCTGCGGGCGACCGCGCGGGGCCGGCCCCTGGGCCGGATGGCCGAGCCGGAGGAGATCGCCGCCGTCGCCGTCTTCCTCTGCTCGCCGCGCTCCTCGTACGTCACCGGCGCCGCGTGGAGCGCCGACGGCGGCACCGTTCCTGTCATCATCTGAGACACCCTCGCGACCGGGCCGTGCGAGGGGCGGGCTCTAGGATATGGGGATGGCTCACCGCACTGGACCCGTCGCCGAGGGGTTCGCCTCGCGCATCGAGGCGATCGAGGCCGAGTGGCTCTCGCCGCTGGCCGTGCGCTCGTACGCGACGCGTGGCCGCGTGCGGCCGGAGGACGAGCCGTGCCCGCTGCGCACGCCGTTCCAGCGTGACCGCGACCGGATCGTCCACTGCAAGGCGTTCCGCCGGCTCAAGGGCAAGACGCAGGTCTTCATCGCCCCGCAGGGCGACCACTTCCGCACCAGGCTGACGCACACCCTGGAGGTGTCGGGGATCTGCCGGAACGTGGCCCGCGCGCTGCGCCTGAACGAGGACCTGACCGAGGCGGTCGCGGTCGGCCACGACCTCGGCCACGCGCCGTTCGGCCACACCGGAGAGGGCGCGCTCGACCGTGTCCTGCGCGAGGCCGACGGCCGGTCGTTCCGCCACAACGAGCAGTCGCTGCGGATCGTCGAGGTGCTCGAGCACGAGGGGCGCGGCCTGAATCTGACCGAGGAGGTGCGCGACGGCATCCTGCACCACACCGGCGCGGTCGAGCCGGCCACGCTGGAGGGTGCGATCGTCCGCCTGGTCGACCGCTTCGCCTACGTGAACCACGACATCGACGACGCGGTGCGCGCCGGCATCCTGGAGAGCGCGCGGCTGCCGGAGGGCCCGATCCGGCTGCTCGGCACGACCTCGTCGCAGCGGATCGACGCGCTCGTCCACGACCTCGTCGAGACCTCGGACGCTGCCGGCGCCATCCGCCAGTCGGACGACTATGCGGGCGCGCTGCTGGAGCTGCGGACGTTCATGTTCGACGAGGTGTACCTCGGGCCGATTGCGCGCCGCCAGACCGGCCCGGCAGAGGAGGTGGTGGAGCAGCTGCTGCGCCACTTCGCCGCCAACCAGGACGAGGTGCCCGAGTGGTTCCCCGGCGATCCGCTGACCCGCGCCACCGACTGGGTCGCGGGGATGACCGACGGCTACGCCCTGCGCGCCCACGGCTCGCTCGCCGGGGTGCCGTGAGCCGCATCGCGGAGGAGAGCGTCGAGGCGGTCAGGCAGGCGGTGGACATGATCGACCTCGTCTCCGGGCGCACCCAGCTGCGCAAGGGCGGTGTCGAGTGGCAGGGCCGCTGCCCGTTCCACGAGGAGCGCACGCCGTCGTTCTCGGTGAACCCGGTCGAGAAGGTCTACTACTGCTTCGGCTGCCAGGCCAAGGGCGACGCGATCGGCTTCGTGCGCGAGACCGAGGGACTCGACTACCGGGGGGCGCTGGAGTGGCTGGCCGACCGCTACGGCGTCGAGCTGCGCTACGAGGAGGCGTCCCCGGGCGCCGACCGCCGCCGGCGCGAGCGCGAGCGCCTGCTGGCGCTGCTGGACGATGCAGCCGGCTTCTACGAGCGGTTCCTGTGGGATGCGAAGGAGGCGGAGCCGGCCCGCGTCTACCTGGCCGAGCGGGGGATCACCGAGGAGACGGCGCGGGAATTCCGGCTGGGCTACGCGCCGGCCGGCCGCGACCGCGTCGCCCGGGCGGCGCAGTCGAAGGGCTTCACGCGCCCGGAGCTCGACCGCACCGGCCTGGTTGCGCGGGGCGGCGACCGGTTCCGGGAGCGGGTCGTCTTCCCGCTGGCCGACGTGCTGGGTCGCGTGCGCGGGTTCGGCGCGCGCCAGATGCCCGGAGGGCAGCCGCCCAAGTACCTGAACACCTCGGACGGCCCGGTGTTCGCCAAGAGCGAGATCCTCTACGGTCTGCACCTCGCCCGGCGCGCGATCGCGAAGTCGGACGAGGCGATCGTGGTCGAGGGGTACACCGACGTGATCCTGCTCCACCAGGCGGGCGAGCAGCGGGCGGTGGCGTCGATGGGCACCGCGCTGACCGAGCGTCAGGTGCGCGAGCTCGCCCGGGTGTGCAGCACCGTGCGCCTCGCGTTCGATGCCGACGCTGCCGGCCAGGCGGCATCGCTGCGGGGGATGGAGCTGGCGCAGGCGGCCGACCTGCGCGTGCTGGTGGTCTCCCTGCCCGGCGGCCGGGATCCGGCCGACGTCGCGCTGGACGACCCCGAGGCCTTCGCGCGAGCGCTGGCGGACGCCGAGCCGTACCTCACCTACCGCGTCCGCACGGCGGTCGAGGCGCCGGGCAGCCGGGACGACCGCTACCGGGCGGCGCGTGAGCTGCTCGCCTCCGCGCAGCCGTCGATCGAGCGCGACGAGCTGGTGCGGATGGTGAGCGATCGGCTCGATCTCAGTGACGATCTGTCTGCCGCCCTGCTGGCGCGGGCGCCGGCGGCGGAGCGGGTTCTCGAGCGGCGGGGCCGCCTGACGCCGCGTGCGCGCGACGAGCGGCTCTTCCTGGGCGCGTGTCTTGCGAACCCAGATACAGGAAAAGCCTTGATCGACAAGCTGGATGTGGCACACTTCAGCGATGCGCGGCTCTGGGAGGCTGCCGCGCACGTCCGGCGGCGCATCGCCGGGGAAGCATCGGCACAGGAGGCGGAGGAGTGGGCGCAGGTCATCGCGGAACTGACCGCGCTGTCTTCGAGGGAGGGCACCTCGGAGGCGGTGCTGCAGGAGCTGTACTTGAAGCTCCTGCTGTATCGGACGCAGGACGAGCTAAAGGCACTGGAGCAAAAAGCCGACGTGTCTCTAGACGAGCAGGGTCGGCTGCGGGAATTGCAGGCGCTCCGGCTCTCGATCCTCGAGCGCATCCGCTCGCAAGCGTCCCCCCAGGAGTAGCCCCACCCGACATGTCCGATTTGGCGCCTGAGTCCGCGGCGGATGGCGCGGCGTTCGACGAGGAGGAGCCCGACCTCGATCTCGACGCCTCGCCCGGCCCCACAGAGGATACGGTCGGCCTCTACCTTCGCGAGATCGCGAAGGTCGCGCTGCTGACGGCAGCCGAGGAGATCACGCTGTCCAAGGCGATCGAGCGCGGTGACCCGCGCGCCCGCCGGCGGCTGATCGAGTCGAACCTGCGCCTCGTCGTCTCGGTCGCCCGCCGGTACTCCGGCCGCGGCCTCTCGTTCCTCGACCTGATCCAGGAGGGCAACCTGGGCCTGATGAAGGCGGTCGAACGGTACGACTGGCGGCTGGGACACCGGTTCTCGACGTATGCGACGTGGTGGATCCGCCAGTCGGTGACGCGCGCGCTGGCAGACCAGGGCCGCACCATCCGGGTGCCGGCACAGGTCGTCGACACCATCAACCGCATGTCGAGGGTTGAGCGGCAGCTCTCCCAGAAGCTCGGCCGGGCGCCGAGCGTAGAGGAGTTGGCCGTCGAGATGGAGCTGAAGCCGGAGAAGATCGAGCACCTGAAGAAGGTCTCGCAGGAGCCGGTGTCGCTGGCGATCACGGTGGGCGAGGACTCGACCCAGCTCGGCGAGCTGATCGAGGACGAGCGCGGCGTGCGGCCGGGCGAGGAGATGGCGCACGACCAGCGGACGACGCGGGTCGCCGACCTGATCGCGCAGCTGCCGTACCGCGAGCGCACGATCCTCGAGCTCCGCTACGGACTGAGCGGCGAGGAGTCGCACACCCTGGAGGAGGTCGGCCGGCGGTTCGGCGTCACACGCGAGCGCGTCCGGCAGATCGAGACCCGCACGTTGCGGCGTCTCGCGGCGCAGGGCGAACACGCCGATCTGCGCCACCTGATCGACTGATCGCTGGGGTAGACTGACCCCGCCGATCCTCGGTAGCTCAATGGTAGAGCATCCGGCTGTTAACCGGAGGGTTGCAGGTTCGAGTCCTGCCCGAGGAGTCCGAGGAACCACGCCGATCCGGGCACGCCGGCCTGGCACGAGGCAGGTCACGCGAGTGCACTCGAGGCATCCGTGGCGAAACATCACAACGGACGCTCCGGCGAGGAGCAGCTAATCGTGTGTGTTGGAGTGGGATTGGCGCGTTGCCCGAAGAGATTGTGGTTGCTGTAGCATGACCGCCATGGGCAGGAGGCGTCGGCTGGGCGCGGGCATGCTCGTCTGCGCGCTGGTCGCGACGTCCATGTACGTCTGGTCCCTCTACTTCTCGTCCCACGCGGTCACGACGGCCAGGGCGAGCTCGAGGCGGCCCAACATCCTGCTCATCGTCGCCGACGACCAGTCCCCGGGGACGGTGCTTCCGCAGGTGATGCCCACGACGTATCAACGGATGGTGCTCGAGGGCCACTCGAACCCCAACTTCACCGACGCCTATCCGCTCTGCGCCCCGTCACGGGCATCGATTCTGACCGGCCGGTACGACCACAACAACGGCCAGACCAACAACCGGGGCGTGCACTTCGACGAGACGACGACGGTCGAGTGCTACCTCCACGCAGCGGGATACCGCACGGGCATGTTCGGGAAGCTGCTGAACGGCTGGCCGATGTACCGGGTCTATCACCACCCGCCGTACTACCGCAGCCCTCGATGCGCCGACGACTCCGCGATCAATGCCGGCGGGCTCCACAGCGGGCTGCGGTTTATCGTCAACCGCCAGCTCGTGCAGCCCACCAACTACACCTACAGCGATGACTATTCGCTGAGCCGGGCGGTGCAGTTCCTGTCGTCGACGGAGGCACACGACAGCCAGCCGTGGTTCATGTACTTCGCCAGCACGTATCCGCACAGCCCGTATCAGCCGCGGCCCCAGCACAGCCAGGACGTGCTGCCGATACCGCCGACCTCGGCGGCGGTGGGAGAGGATGTCTCGGACAAGCCGATCTTCATCCAGCACCACCAGATCGCCGGCGACCACGACGCCTCCATGCTCACGCAGGAGCGGATGCTGGAGACGGTCGATTCGGAGGTCAAGACGCTGTTCACCAAGATGATCGCCGACGGCGAGGCGAAGAACACGCTCGTGATCTACGTCTCCGACAACGGACTGATGCACGGCGAGCACGGGTTGTGGGGGAAGAACGTGCCGTACACATCGTCGATCCAGGCGCCGTTCTACCTGCGCTGGCCCGGGAGGATCGCGCCGAATACCGTCGGTAACCGGTTCGTCAGCAACGTCGACATCGCCCCGACGATCTTGGCTGCCGCCGACGACCATCCGCATCTCCGCGCGCCGTTGGACGGCCGGTCGCTGTTCGGGAGCTGGACCAGCCACTACGCCTTCGATGAGTCATCGACGGTCTGCTACACCGTCCCACACACGCCCTGCAACGGCGCCTGGCTCCCCAACTGGTCGTCGATCCGGACGCCGACGTACCAGTACGTGGAGTGGCGGTCGCTGGGCCGCCTGGTGGCGAGCGAGTACTACAACCTGACCGCCGATCCGGATCAGCTCACCAACCTGCTGAACGACGGCGATCCGGCCAACAACCCGAGCCTCACGGGCCCGGCGGCCACCCTGCGCGCATTCCGCCGCTGCGCGGGGCGCGCATGCCCCCGGTAGGGGGCCGGCCGCGCGCTGCCCGCCGGGCCGTAACGATGCCGGAACGGCCGGTCTGCGAGACTCGGCAGCGATGAGAGCTCTGGCGAGAACCCATGCGCGGCCGCTGTCGTGGATGGCGTTCGCCCTGATCTGCGCGATGTTCCTCGGCGCCGCGGTGTTCGGCTGGCTGGCGCGCGACGTCGAGGATTCGGGCAGCGGACAGGGGTGGGGCGGCCCGGGCGCCTCGATCGCCCTGATCGTCATGGTCTTCGTGTTCCCGGCGGTCGGCGTGGTGATCACCGCGCGCCGGCCCGAGAACCCGATCGGCTGGCTGCTGCTCGGGATCGGGGGTCTCTGGAGCCTGGACTGGCTGTGCTCCGCCTACTCGTCGTACGGCCTGCTGCTGCACGACGGCACGCGGGGCGCCTCCGTTGCAGCGGCCCTCGACAACGCCCTGTGGGTCCCGGCGATCGGGCTGATGGGGACGTTCCTGGTACTGCTGTTCCCCGACGGGCACCTTCCGGGCCCTCGCTGGCGGTGGGTCGCGTGGGCATCCGCGTTCGCGATCGCGGTCGGCACGTTCGCGATCCTGTTCGATCCCGGACTGATGACGGACAGCGCGGTGCAGACCATGCAGAACCCGCTCGGCATCGACGGTCTGGCCGGCGTCCTCGGCGTGATGCGATCGGCGATCATCCTGTTGCCGTTCTGCATCCTGGCGGCCGCCGGGAGCCTGGTCGTGCGGTACCGCCGGTCGCGCGGCCCCGAACGGATGCAGATGAAGTGGCTGGCGACGGCGGGCGCCATGGTGGCCGGCCTGTTCGGCCTGGCCTGGCTCTGCTCCTCGCTGACCGCCTCCGTCGAGACGCCGGCCTGGGTCGCCGCGCTCGAGGCTGGCGCGCTCTTCAGCTTCTGCCTGCTGCCGGTCTCGATCGGCTTCGCAGTGCTCCGCTACCGGCTCTACGAGATCGACGTGATCATCCGCCGGACTCTCACCTACGCCGTGCTGATCCTCGTCCTGGCGGCCGTGTACCTGGCCGGCGTGACGCTGCTCAGCGCCTTCTTCCAGACCGTCACCGGCCAGTCGGGCGCGGTGGCGGTGACGCTCTCGACGCTGGCGGTGGCGGCGGCCTTCCAGCCACTTCGCTCCCGCATCCAGCGGCTCGTCGATCACCGGTTCTACCGGGCCAAGTACGACGCCACACGGACGCTCGGCGCGTTCAGCGGCCGGCTGCGCGAGCAGATCGACCTGGACGCGCTGAACCACGAGGTGCTGGACGTCGTCCACATCGCGCTCCAGCCTCGGCACGCGACCATCTGGCTCCGCTCGACGCAGCAGGCGCCGGAGGAGTGACGCGGCCGGAGGGGCCGGCGAAGGCCTAGGGGTGGCGGCGGGACGGCCGGTGGAGCGCCGGCGTGCGGTGCTGCCGCGGCGTCTGCACGCGGCGCGGTTCCTCGGGAGTGCGGAGCTGCTCGTCCCCGGGGGCGGTGACGCGAATGCCGATCAGCGGCCTGCCGGGATCGCGGACATCGTCCAGCGCGCCCTCGGCCGACTCGGCGTCGGTCTCGACGATGGTTGACGATCCGCTCTGGTAGCGCAGTTCAACGGTGAACCTCATCGGCGGTTCGCCTCCTCGTGATGTGGATGCTGCTTCTCTGCCTGCCTGTTCGGGGGAGGCGCGGGTGGTGATGCTCGGCGGAACCCCCGGTCGGGGGTTCCGCCGAGCGAGTCATCGGCCAGCTGTGATCAGCTGATCGGGACGACGTTCGTCGCCTCGGGGCCCTTCGAGCCCTCGCGGGCCTCGAACTCGACCTTCGAACCCTCGACGAGTGACTTGAAGCCCTCGCCGGCGATTGCCGAGTGATGAACAAAGAGATCCTTCGACCCCTCGTCCGGCGCGATGAAGCCGTAGCCCTTCGCGTCGTTGAACCACTTGACGGTTCCTGTTGCCATGTGCACACCTCCTCACAAGCTTATGAACGAGTAAGGCAGTGCGAGTGCGCAACCGAACGAGCGTTCTTGAGCCATCAGTGTAGCGCACCGAGGGCCGTTCCGAGCGCGTTTCGCCCGGCCCGCGGCCTGCTCGCGATGACAATTGGCATCGACGTCCGGTTTGTGGCTACGATGCGGGTGCGGCAGGGTAGCCCTCCGAGCGTCCTGACCGATGTACTCCCGGGTCGGCTGGCTGCCGTCGCTGAGGACGGTCAGCCAGCAGGCTCGAGCGCGATGGGCCGTTCATGGCCCGGTCGGGAAACCGGCCGGGCCAACGGAGCCTCGGCCCGCGCCAGGCGGTCAGGTGGGGTCGGCCGGAGCGGCGGCCCGAAGCGGCCGCACCACGTGCTCCTCGACGCGGCCGCAGCGCACGCAGCGCTCGGCGCTGATCACCAGCTCGTGGCGGACGCGGTCGTCCCCCTGCCAGCGATGGCCGCGCGTGATGCACCGCACCCTCCGCTGAACCGCCCGGTAGACCCGTCGCACCCCCATGCCGATGACCCTACTCCGGGGCCCTGCAAGGAAGCGGTGAACGTCCCGGCGCGGTCCGGGAACGGCGCGATGCGGAGACTGCGGGGCCCCCCTGGTAGGCTGCCGGGCGGCGATGGGGCTCGCCTTGAACCGCCGGCATGGCTGATAGCTCCTACGAGCACCAGGAGGAGTCCCATGCCAGTTGGGCTTGCCGTTGCGCTCGCAGGAGGAGTGGGGGCGTTCGCGCGCTACCTGCTCGACTTCTACGCCGGCGACCAGCTCGAGCCGCACCACCAGGTCTACGTCACCCTGTTCGTCAACCTGGCCGGCTCGATGCTGCTGGGCGTGCTGATCGGCGCCCACCCGGACGGCCGCTGGCGGATCATCCTCGGCGTCGGCTTCCTGGCGTCGTTCACGACGTTCTCGACGCTGGTGTCGCAGGTCTACCACGCCATGGACGGCGGCTCGTACGCGACGGGCCTGGCGCTGCCGACCGTGAGCCTGGTTGCGGGCGTCGTCGTGCTCTGGATCGGCGTCGCCGGTGGACATCACGTCGCCCGCTGACCGCAGAGAAGGGGGCTGGCACGCCCGCGACTCGCCAGGGGAGGTTCGAGCGGGCGTGCCAGCGAGGGCTCTGCGACCCCTGCCGGGGCCGGTGAGCACACAGCCGCGAGCCTAGCACCGCGTCACGCTCCGGTCTAGAGCATGGGGCGCCGTAGGGACGTGCGCGCGCTCTCGCCACAGCCTCGCCGAGAGGCGTATGGTCACCGTGAACGCCGCCGACATGGGGGAGCGGCTCCCAGGGGGAATGGAGGAGTGGGATGAAAGGTCTTCGACGGCTCGCGCTGACGGCTGGACTGCTGGTCGGCGCGATGGTCTCCACGGGCACGGCCGGCGCCGCATCGGCGCAGTTCGGCAACGTGACCTGCGCCGGAGGCGGGATCCACGCCGGCACCTACCAGTCGCTGCGCATCACAGGGGTGTGCACGGTCCACGCGGGCAAGCGTGTGGACGTCGTGGGTGACGTAACGGTCGCGCGCGGCGCGACGCTGAACGCGATCACGCAGAGCACGTTCAACGTCGGCGGCGACCTCACCGCCGGGCAGGACGCGATCGTCGGCCTCGGCTGTAACGACGAGGTCGGCTGCTCCGCGTCGACACATGACCACATCGGCGGGAGCCTGCGGGCGTTCAACGCCGCGGCGGTCGTCGACGAGCAGGAGCGGATCGGCGGCGACGTCGTCATCCGCGGCGGCGGCGGCAGCGAGGACTGCAGCTCGACCGCGCTGTTCGGCGGTCCGTACTTCGCGACCATCCACGACAGCTACGTCGGCGGCAACGTGGTCTTCCGCGACGTCCACAGCTGCTGGTTCGGGCTGATCCGCACCAAGGTCGGCGGCAGCGTCACCATCCTCGACAACGAGATGGGCGATGCCGACGCGATGGAGATCGTGACCAACCGCATCGGCGGCAACCTCAGCTGCTTCGGCAACGACCCGCATGCGCAGGTCGGCGACTCGGGCGGCGCCCCGAACGTCGTCGGCGGCAAGAGGCGCGGGGAGTGCGCCGCGCTGTAGCTCCGTGAGCCGGGGGCGGTCCCGAGGGGCCGCTCCCGGCGCGAGGCCTGCCGTCCGCGCCCGTCGGTAGCGTGGCGCGCGATGTGCGGGCGGTTCACCAACGCGGCTGCTCTCAAGGAGTTCGACGACCGCTACTCGCTGCGGCCGCCGCCGGAGTGGCACGAGCGCTACAACATCGCGCCGTCGCAGCCGCTGCTGGCGATCCGCCGGACGCGCGACGAGGCCGAGGAGCTGGTGATGATGCGCTTCGGTCTGATCCCGCGCTGGGCCCCGCAGCCGAGCGTCGCCTACAAGATGATCAACGCCCGCGCCGAGACGCTGACCGAGCGGATCGCGTACCGGGGGCTGATCGAGTCGCACCGGTGCCTGATCCTGGCGGACGGCTTCTACGAGTGGGCGGCGGACTCCAGCGGGCGCAGGCGGCCGATCCGCTTCACCGTGGACGGCGGCCGGCTGTTCGCGTTCGCGGGGCTGTGGTCCTCATGGCTCGATCCGCAGACGGACGAGTGGATCGACTCGGCGGCGATCGTCACCACCGCGCCGAACCCGCTGGTCGCCCGGGCACACGATCGGATGCCCGTGATCCTCGGCGACCAGGCCGAGGACGACTGGCTCGACACCGGCACCAGCGTCCGCCATGCGCTCGAGCTGCTGGTGCCGTTCCCGGCCGAGCGGATGGACGCGAGGCCGGTCAGCGAGGCCGTCAACAGCGTGCGCAACGACCATCCCACGCTGCTCGTCGCGTGACGCCGCACACCCTGCCGCCGGTCGCCATGTTTGCGAACGGCGGTCAGGGGGAAGCCCACGACCATGGCGCTCAAGAGGCTGATCCTTCGGGAGGTCGCTCGCCAGGACGGTGATCCGCGCTTCGTGGCCATCCGCTCCACCCGGTCGCCCGTCGTGCGCCGGATCGAGCGGCGTCTCGGCCGGCAACGCGGCGAGGGTCAGACGCAGGAACCGGTGCGGACCGTGAACGACGAGAACGACGCTCCCACCGGCCCGCTGAACACCCCGAGGCCCGACCAGGCCTGCAGGCCCAGGGTGACCGCTCCGCTGTAGTCCGGCGCGCTCGCGATCTTCACGAACGTCCCACCCGTGGTCGCATCCTTATAGAAGGAGCGGAGCTGGCCGCCCTTGTGCAGGATGCGCAACCACCCGGTCAGCGCGGCGGTCGAGCGCACCGCGAACGGGCCGCCGGTGGCGGCGCCGTTGGCGACGTAGCGCTCCCCGGTGTCCACGTCGCCGAGCCCGAAGCTCGTCCGCTCCGTGGTCACGCCATCCGGCGCGGCCGGATAGCCCGGGTTGTTCACGATCAGCCCCAGCCGGGTGCCGTTGTGCGCCGGCCAGGGGCCGAGCGCGTACTTCACCCGCACGTCGAAGTCGCCGGTGAAGGTGCACGCCGACCAGTAGGTGGCGACGGGGTCGGCGAGGCCGCCGTTGCCGATCGAGAAGGTGAGGTGGCTGGTGGTCTGGTTGACCATGGCGGCGCCCGCGGCGGCGGTGTTCCAGCGGACTCCCCGCCAGTGCCGCAGGGGCGCGCAGGTGACCGCGGTGGCCGTGATGAACGCCGACCGCGGTGAGCGGACGATCGCGACCTCGTCTCCGGCCGGGATCGCGCCCGCCGGCACGGTCACATTGAGCGGCGCGGCGGCGTACTCCCACAGCGTGTCGCCGCTCGGGGTGGTGTACTCGTCGGCCGGCTTGATCGGCAGCGGCGCGGCGGTGACCTTCGTGACGTCGGCCGTCAGCAGGTCACCTTCCGCGGTGCGCAGGCCGGTGCCCTCGACGGTCGCCCCGTCCAGGCTGGCCGGAGGGCCGTGGAACACCCGCACGGTGACCGGCGGGTACGGCGGCGGTGGCGGGGGAGTGGTGGACGGGTCGACCGAGGTGTTGAGCCCCGCCCGGCCCTGGATGCGATCGGTGCAGACGTGCCCCGGGCTCGGCGTTGTCAGCTCGAGATCGGTCGGGCCGTTGCCGAAGATCCACTTCGCTGATGCTGTCGCCGCGGGCAATGCGAGCAGCGCGACACTCGCACCCACGACCAGCAGAACGTTCCGCTTCATCGTCGCCACCCCCTGGCATCCTCCGACAGCGAGACAATACCAGCCGACCGTGGAGCGTTCCCGATGACAGACCCCGGCGGGTCGGCCTACCGCCCCTACCTCCCCGACGTCGCCTGCGACCCCCGGCTGGCCTGCGGAGGGGGCGTCGTCACCCGCGACGCCGTCACGATGTTCCTGGACGTGGCCGGGTTCACGGGCCTGTCGGAGCGGCTCGCCAGGCACGGCACCGCCGGCACCGAGCAGATGGGCGAGGTCATCCGCCGGGTGATCGGAGGGGCGCTCGACGCGGCGGGTGCCCAGGGAGGCGACGCGCTCGCCTTCGGCGGCGACGCCGTGCTGGTCGCCTTCGAGGGCGCCGGCGCGCCGCGCCGGGCGCGCGATGCGGCGGATGCGGCCCTGGCCGCGGTCGCCGGCATGTCGGGGAGGGCGACCGTCGCCGGCGCGGTGCAGATCTCGGCTCGAGCGGGGATCGCCGGCGGGCGCGTGACCTCGCTCGTCTGCGAGGCCCGGTCACGCACCGTCGTCGTCCATCTCGGCCCCGGCCTGGATGCAGCCGTCCAGGCCGAGGCCGCCGCCGCTCCGGGGACGGTGGCCGTCCACGACCCGCCGGACGGCGGCACTCGGCCGGCGGACGGCCAGGTGCCCGAGTGGGCGTTCCGGCTGCTGCATCCGGTCACCGCCTCTCGCGTCGCCGAGGGCCTGCGGCTCCCCGATGAGCATCGCAGGCTGACGGCCGCGTTCATCGCGCTGCCGCCGGTGGACGATCGCGACCCCGGTGCCACAGCAGCGCTGGCGGCCCTGGTCATCGAAGCGGCCGACGTCGTGGCCGAGGCGGGCGGCGACCTCGTCCAGTGCACCGGCGGCGACAAGGGGATCGTGGCGATCGCCGTCTTCGGCGCCCCCGTCGCGCATCCCGACGACGCCGCCCGGGCCGTGCATGCGGTCGAGCGAATCCGCGCCGGCCACCCGCGGCTCGCCGCGGGCGTGGCGACCGGCCTCGCCTTCACCGGCGTGTTCGGCGGCCGGTGCCGCCGCTTCGCCTCGGTGCTGGGCGACCCGATGAACGTGGCCGCGCGGCTGATGGCCGAGCACGCCGCCGGCACCCTGGTGGACGGGGCCACCGCCGCCGAGCTGGGCGAGACCGTGCGGGTGGCGGAGGTGCGGTCGACGCGGGTGCGCGGGCGCGACCAGGCGGTCACGGTGCGGGAGGTGGTGGGGCTCGCCGCCGTGCGGGAACCGGCAGGTGAGGGCGCCACGCCGCTGGTCGGCCGCCGGTCGGAGCTCGACGCCGCCGAGGCGCTGCTGGACGCGCTTGCGGCGGGTGCGGGCGGCGCGCTGGAGGTGGTCGGCGAGGCCGGCTCGGGCAAGACCCGGATCGCGGCCGAGGTCGTCCGGCGCGCGCGGGTGCGCGGGATCGCGGTGCGCACGGCGGCGTTCGAGGCGTTCGGCCTGGGGCCGCCGCTGGGCCCGTTCGCAGCACTGCTGGAGGTGCGGATCGACGACGCGGCGACGCTCGCAGCGGCCCTCCAGCGCGTCCGACCCGAGGGTGCGGAGCTGGCGCCGCTGGTGGCGCACCTGCTCGGCCTCGCCGCCGAGGAGACGGGCCTGACCGCAGCCCTCACGGCCGAGGAGCGCGCCGAGCTGGCGGGTCCGCTGTTGCTCGACCTGCTGTGCGACGTCAGCCAGCCTGGGCTGCTCGTGATCGAGGACGCCCACTGGGCGGATGAGGCCTCCGGGCTGCTGCTCGCCCAGCTCGGGCCCCGCCTCCCGGGCGAGCGGATCGCCCTGGTGACCACCCGCCGGCCGGCCGGCACCCCGCCCGCGCCCGGGGCGAGCATCGTGCTCGGCGAGCTGCCGGCGGCCGAGCTGGCGACCGTCGTGCGGGATACCTGGACGCGGCTCGGCGGCGGCCCCCTGCCGCCGGAGTACGTCGCCACGCTCGCCGAGCGTGCCGCCGGCAGCCCGCTGTTCGCCGAGACGGTGACCGAGGTCGTGCGGGGCGCATACCGGCCCGGCAACCCACTGCCCGAGCCGCCGCTGCCGGACAGCCTGCTGCCGTTCGTCACCGCGCGCTTGGACGAACTGGGCGACGCTGCGCAGCTCACGGCACTCCGGGCGGCCGTCCTGGGCCGGCCGGCGTCCGCCGCCGGGTTGGCGGCGGTGTTCGGCGCCGACGAGCGTGGCCTCGCCGCCGACCTCGACGTGCTCGTGGCCGCCGGGCTCGCCCGGGGCGGAGACGGCGGCGTCTGGCTGCGCCACGCGACGCTCGCCGAGACGCTGCTGCTGCGCGCCTCGCATGCCGATCGCGCGCCGCTCCACGAGCGCGTCTGCCACCACCTGATCGCGGCCGGCGCCTCGGCCCGCGAGGTCGCGCGGCACCTCGAGTACGGCCGGCTGCCCGATCTCGAGCACCACTGGTACGGGCGTGCCCGCGCCGAGGCATGGTCGACGTGGGCGTTGCGCGAGGCGCGGCACTGGGCCGAGCTGGCGCTGGCGGCGGGCGCCGTCGATATCCCCGACGTGCTCGCGCTGGCGGAGCTGGAGCAGCAGCTGGGCGACCACGAGCCGGCCGAGCGCCGCCTGCGCGGGCTCACCGGCACGGGAGCGGATGGCGCCCGGAAGGAGGCGCTGCTGGGTCGGATCGCCTACGAGACGGGTCGTCCCGGGGAGGCGGTGGACCACCTGATGCGCGCCGAGGACGCCGGTGCCGCCGGTGCCTTCGTCTCGTGGCCGCTGACGATGGCCCTCTGCGACCTGGGGCGGTTCGCCGAGGCGCGAGACCGCTCCGCAGTGCAGCTCGCCCGGGGCCGGGACGACCCGCGCCTGCGGCTGGACGCGCTCGCCAACCTGAGCGTCGTCGCCGCCAGGGAAGGCGACCTGGCCGAGGCCGGCGCCGCGGCCGAGGAGGCGCGCGTGCTGGCTGCCGAGCTGGGCGACGAGTCCCGTCTCGTCCACGTCACCGGAGACCTGGCCGGAATCCGCTTCATGGCGGGGCGCGTGCCCGAGGCGGCGGCGCTGCTGGACGAGGCGACCGCGCTCGCCCACCGGCTGGGCGCGCGCCGGGTCGTCGCGATGACGCTGGGGAACCTCGCACTGGTGCGCCTGGCCGCGGGCGACCGCGACGGCGCCGAGCGAGCGGCCCTGGCGAGCGCGGACGCCGCGCTCGAGCGGGGCGACGCGGGGATGGCGCTCGACTGCCTCCAGGTGCCGGCGGCCGTGGCCGAGCTGCGCGGCGAGACGGCGCTGGCGGCCGGTCGCTGGCTCCGCCATGCCCTGATCGAGGAACGGCTGGGACGCCCGTACGATGCGGCGCTCTCGTGGTACCGCCACGCCGCTGCCCTGGCCGCGGAGAGCGATGCGGCCGGGGCCGCGTCCGCCGCCGCCCGCGCAGTGGAGCTGAGCGGCGACGTGATGACCGACGACCTGGAGCTTCAGCGCAGCCGGGCGGCGAATGCGCGGCCCGGAGTGCTGCCGGCGCCGCCGGAGGCGGTCACCGTGCCGATCGAGCTGCCGCCGCTCGATGCCGGTCTTCCGGCTGTGACCGCCGCGCGGATCGACGCTCTGTTCGGGCGGGTCGAGGCGCTGGTGCACTCTTCAGCGCCTGCGTAGACTGCGCCGATGATCGTCACGGAGCAGGTGGAGCGGTATCTGGTCGACTCGCGGCCCGCGCCGGACGAGCTGGTGCTGGAGATGGAGGCGCATGCCGCGCGCGACCGCATCCCCATCGTGGTACCGGAAACGGCCGCGTATCTCGGCGCCGCCGTGCGCTCGGCCGGCGCGCGGCGCGCCGTCGAGGTGGGCACCGCGATCGGCTACTCGACGCTGCTGATCGCCCGTGCGCTGGGTGAGGGCGGCCTGATCACCTCCTTCGAGATCGACGACGAGCGACACCGTGCGGCCATCGACTACCTGCGCCGGGCAGGCGTCACCGACCGTACCGACCTGCGGCTCCAGGACGCCGCGGAGGGGCTCGCCGGCCTTGAGCCGGGCACGTTCGACATGGCGTTCATCGACGGCGGGAAGGGCGACTACGCCGGCCACCTCGACCTCGTGCTGCCGCTGCTGCGCCGAGGCGGCACCGTGCTGGTGGACAACACGCTGCTCTCCGGCTCCGTGGCCGACGGCCGGGCCGCGGGCCACTGGACGCAGGAGTCCGTGGACGAGATGCGGGCGTTCAACGCCCGGGTGCTGGGCGATCCGGGGCTGAGCGCCGCCCTGCTGCCGGTCGGCGACGGCCTGCTGGTCGCCGTCGTCCGCTAGTTCCAGTGCAGTAGAGCCGGATCGTGCCGATTACGTGCCTGTGAAGGAGTTGTCGGTTCACGATGTCCTGCCCGTGCTCTGCGCGGCGCGGGAGGTGTCACTGCGGGGCAGGGACGGCGCCGAGCTGCCGGTGTCGGTGGAGCGGATCGAGGGCTCCACGCTGTTCGCGACGGCGCCCAGGTTCCGCGTCACGCTTGGCATCGAGGTGACCGGCCGGGTGGTCGATCCCCGCGGCGAGCCATGGTCGGTGCGGTTGCGGCTCGATCGGGCCGAGGTCATCGACCAGGACACCGCGCGCATCGAGTTGCGCGTCGTGGCGGTCGAGCAGGACGACCAGCGCCGCCTCGACCCGCGCACGCCCGCGGGCGGGGCCGTGCTGCTGGTGGCCGTGAACTGCCAGGAGGTCGTGGACGGTGACCGCATCACCGGGCGCCTGGTGGACGTCTCCGCGTCGGGCGTCGCGATCACCTGCGATCGCGTGCTGCGCCGCGGCGACCGGCTCGCGTTCCAGGGACGGTTCTTCACCGAGGCGATCGACGCCGAGGTGCGCGTGGTGTCGATCCGCGGCGCCGACACCGGCCGCCGCATCTACGGCTGCAGGTTCCTGGAGATGGACGTGGACAGCCGCGACCGGCTCACCCGGGTGCTCAGCGGCGACCGGCCGCAGGTCGCCTCGATCGATGTCGGCGCGCTGCGCGATCTGATGGCGGACGCCGCGCCCTCCGGCCGCTGGCGCAAGCGCCTGCGCCGCAGCGCCTGAGCCGGCGTCTACCGGTCGCGCGGGCGCTCGATCAGCTGAGCGACGGACTCCAGCCGGGCGGCCACACTGTCCTCGATCGTCTGGCTGAGCCGCTTGCTCGCCCGATCAATGCGATCGCTGCTGGAGGACTCGCCGGCAGGCGGCTCGGCGCGCGGCGGCGGGAACGAGGACGGCAGGCCGGGGACGTCGAGCTGGAAGGCGCGCTCGCCGGCCTCGATGCCGCGCAGGGTGATGCGGCCGAGGTCGGTCGCGTCGACGCCGGACACGAGCCGGGTGGACTCGGAGAGGAGCGTCTGGCCGCCGTGCGCCGCCTCGCACAGCCGGGCGGCGCGGACGACGTCGATGCCCGCGTAGCCGCCGTCGGCCCTGATCGGCTCGCCGGTGTTCAGGCCCATCCGGACGCGCAGCCGGATGCCCTCGGGCCAGACCTCGTCGGCCATCGCGTGCTGGCCCTGGCGGGCGGCGGCGACCGCCGCCAGGCTCGACCGGAACACGGCGAACAGGGCGTCGCCCTGCGAGTCCACGACGACGCCGTCATGCTCGGCGACGGCCGCCCGCAGCAGGGCCCGATGCCGCTCCAGCACCGGCGGCCAGCCGGCGCCGAGCTGCCGCACCAGCGCCGTCGAGCCCTCGATGTCGGTAAAGAGCAGCGTCAGCGTCCCTGTCGGGAACCGGTCCACGGCTCCCGATCATAGTCAGGGACAGTTGGTGACGGTCTCGCCGTTCGTGCAGGTGTCGGTGCCAGTGCCGCCATCGAGCGAGTCGGTGCCCGGCCCGCCGTCCAGCGTGTCGTTGTTCGCGTTGCCGAGGATCGTGTCGTTGCCGTCGCCGCCGGAGAGCTGATCGGCGCCGTCCCAGCCGTCGAGCAGGTCATCGCCGCCGAGGCCGTTGATGACCATGTTCACGTTGACGCCGGTGGGGCCGCTGAGCGTATCGCCCTGGGCCGTGCCGGTGATCTTCTCGAAGCTCAGCACGGGCGTGTCCAGGTCGGTCAGGCCGTTGTCGCAGGCGCCGAACCCGTCGAAGCATGCCTGGCCGTCGGGCTCGTGGCCGAGCCCGGTCGGGCCGATGAACGCGGTCAGCGCGCCGGTCGCCCCGGGCGGGGCGAACAGCTCGTCCGTGCCCAGGTCGCCGGAGAGGATGTCCGAGCCGGGATCGACCTCGATGCGGTCGTCGTCCGCTCCGCCGACGGCCAGGTCGCGGTCGCCCGGCCCGTCCATCAGCGTGTCGTTGCCGGCCTCGCCGTAGAGCTCGTCGGTGCCGTCGCCGCCCGAGATCGTGTCGTTGCCGGGGCCGCCGGCCAGGCCGTCCTGGCCGAAGCCGCCGGTCAGGGTGTCGTTGCCCAGGCCTCCCAGGATCACGTCGTCGCCGTCCCCGCCGTCCAGCACGTCGGCCAGCTTGCCGCCGTTCAGCAGGTCGTCGCCGGCGCCGGTGGTGATCGTGTCCTTGCCGTCGCCACCACAGATGACGTCGTTGCCGCCGCCGCCGTTGATCACGTCGTCGCCACCCTTGCCCAGGATCACGTCGTCGCCGGAGGTACCGTTGAGCACGCCGCCGGCGGGCTTGGCGATGATCGTCGCGGGCAGGCCCATGCAGGTGTTGCCGTCCGGGATCGTCGGCAGCGAAGCGGTGCCGACGGTCAGCACCGGCGCGGTGCTCGGCGGGCTGCCGTAGTCCAGCGAGGACTCGTTCAGCGCCCACACGGTGATCTTCGAGCCGGGGGCCGGGAGCGGCGAGAACTTGATGACGACGGTCGCCTCACGGTCGATCGTGCGCGTGCCGCCGGCGACATTGACGTCCTTGGGTGTGATCTCGTGGAGCGCGACCACCTGGTCGGCGATGACGCCGGTCTGCGGCGACGCCTTCGACGTGGTCACGACCAGCCGCAGGGCGTCCCAGGGGATGCCGTCGCCGCGGAAGCGGCCGACGTTGACCCGCAGGCCGTCCTTGCAGACGCAGAGGTTGGTTCCGGTGGTCTGGATCAGCGGCCCGTTCAGCGTCTTCCAGCGCGCCTGGGCGATGCCCGGCAGCGCCAGAGCGGCGACTGCCACGAGGGCCGGCACCGTCAACCATCGCTTCTTCACGAAAACCCCTCCTCCGCAGCGGACTTCAAGCATACGGCGTCAAGACGCTGGTGGAACGAGTCATCTTCCCCGATCCGACGGCGGATGCCAACTCGCGAATGCGCCCCGGTGAGGGCGCCGGGCCCTCGCGGCGCCGCAGATGCGGGCGCCCCTCCCGCTGGAGCACAGCCCGCGTGCGAGCCGCCCAGGCGGCGAGCGCGGTGTCGCCGGCCCGGCGGGCCGCGGTTCCCGCGCCGGCCAGGTGGCGGTCCGCCGTCCTGCCGCGGCCGCAGCGCGCCTCGACCACCGCCAGGTCTGCGAGGTACTCGCACAGGAAGTACGGCTCGTCGCCCGCCCGCGCCAGCGAGGCCGCCTCGCCCAGCAACCGCCGGGCGTCCTCGTCGCGGCCGGCGCGGGCGGCCAGGTAGCCCGCGTGGCCGAGTGCGACGTGCGTGAGGGTGGCGTCGCCAAGGCCGGCCGCCAGGCGCTGCTGGCGGGCGGACAGCACGGCGGCGGTGGACAGGTCACCCGCGGCCAGGCAGAGCTCGGCCGCGTTGCCCGCGACGGTCGCAAGCGCCGCGCGGTCGCCGATGCGGCGCGCGGTGCGGGCGGCCAGTGCGAGCCGGCGGGCGGCGCGGTCGGGCTGCCCCAGCTCGAGCTCGATGCCGGCGAGGTCGTTCGCCACCTCGAGCGTCCCGACCAGGTCGCCGCTGCTGCGCATGCCTGCCAGCGACCGGCGTCCCAGCGGCGCGGCCGCGGCCGCGCCACGGACATGCCAGGCCACCTGCGCCAGCTTGTGCGTCGCGTCCGCAGCCAGGTGGGTGTCGCCGAGCTGCGCGGCCAGCTCCAGCTCGCGTCGTGCCGCCGCCTCCGCCCGCCGGTGCGCGCTGCGCCGGAACGCCGCGTACGCCAGCAGGCCGAGCGCCCATGCCTCCCGCGCGTCGTTGCCAGCGGCCGCGAAGCCGGTGCACGCGGAGTCCAGCAGGTCGAGCGCCTCGTCCCAGTCGCCGCGGTAGCTGAGCAGGTCGCCCAGCCGGCACGCCAGCTCGAGCCGCTCCTCGCCGCCGGCACCGGCCAGCGCGGCGCGCAGATGCAGCGCGGCTTCGTCCCACCGCCCCGTCACGCGCTCCGACGCCGCCAGCTGCGCCAGCGCGGCGCGGCGCGGCGCGGCGCGGAGCACCGGCACCAGGCCGCCCAGGTGGCGCGCCGCGGCATCGTGGTCGTGGCGGGCCGCCGCGGCGTCGGCCGCCCGGCGCAGCCAGCGCCGCTGCTCGGCGGCCAGGTCGGTGCGGGCGTAGTGGTCGGCGATCGCATCGAGGTGGTGCTCGGGGGTCCCGGCCACCAGATGGCGCGCCGCGGCCGCGTGGATCGAGCGCCGCGAGGAGGCCGCCATGCTCGCGTAGACGACCTCTGCGACGAGGCCGTGGCGGAAGCCGAACCCGGTGCCGCGGCGCTCGAGGATGTCGAGGGCGACGGCGCGGTCGAGCGTGCGGTCGGCGGCGCGGCCCAGCCGCCCGTACGACGCTCGCAGCGTGGCGGCGTCGAACGTGCCGCCGACCACGCTCGCCACCCGCACCGCCGACTGCACGGCCGGAGGCAGGCCGTCGAAGCGGGCGAGCACGAGCTGCTCGACGCCCTGCGGGAGCCCGGCGGGCGGCTCGCCCGCGCGCAGATCGATCTTCCGGTCACGCAGGAGGCGCGCCAGCTCGTGCGCCACGAGCGGGTTGCCGGCGGCGCGGCGGGTCAGCCACTCGCGCAGGTCGGCGGCCGGCACGGCATCCTCGCCGGCCGCGGCGCGGAGGGCGATGCCGGTGAGCTCGTCGGCGTCCGCGCCCTGGAGCGGACGCAGCGCGAGCTCGGCCGCCGTCAGCGTGCCGGCCGGCATCTCCCGGGCCGCCGCCACCACCAGCAGCGGCGAGCCCGCCACCGCCGCGGCGAGGTCGGCGGCCAGCCGGCGGGCGGCGTCCGACGCCCGGTGCAGGTCGTCGAACACCAGCAGCAGCGGCCGTTCCCGTCCAGCGGAGCGCGTTAGCGCAACCAACAGCGCGCCCTGCGTCCGCAGCCGCCGTTCGTCGTCGAGCGCCGCGACGGCGGGCGTCGGTGACGCATCGATGCGGGCCAGCTCGGCCACCAGCGGCGCGAGGCCGGCGAGCTCCGGATCGACCTTTCCCAGACGTGCCTTCAGCTGGTCGGCCGTCGTGCCGCCGAGCTCGTGGACGAGCGGCGCCCAGTCGGCCGCGCCGGTCATGTCGAAGGGCACGCGTGATCGCCCGCATCCCCCGTCGCCTGGCCATCCGCCGCGCCTCCGCCGCGAGTCGCGACTTACCGATGCCCGCCGGGCCGGTCATGACCAGCGCGCGGCCGCGGCCGGCGGTGGCGTCGGTGACCGCGCGGCGCAGGCGTGCTCGCTCGGCCGAGCGGCCCGCCATCGGCCCGACGTCCTCCTCCGGTCGCCCGGCGTCGCGCTCGCCGGGAATCGTGCGGGCGGCGACCGTCGAGGAGCGGCCCTTCAGCCGCAGCCGCCTGCTCCGCCCCCAGCCGGATGCGGCCGGGTGCGCCGCGTGCACGCCGGGGCCGGCCAGGGCGTCGCCGGGCGCCGCGGCGGCAGCCAGGCGGGCCGCCACGTTGACCGCGTCGCCGATCACGCTGTAGTCCGCCCGGGCGGTGCCGCCGACGAGCCCGCAGTAGCAGCGGCCCACCTCGACGCCGACGGTGCCGCCGGCGGCGGCGCAGACGCGGGCCAGGTGCAGCGCCCGGGAGACGTCGTCCTCATGGGCGAGCGGCGCCCCCAGCGCGATCAGCAGGCGGGCGCCGTCCTCGGTCGGATCGACCGGGAGCAGGAGGCCCTCGACATCGCCGGCGGCGGCCGCGATGGCGCCGATCGCTGGGCGCAGCTGCTCGATCCCGCCGGCGAGGTCGCACACGACCATCGTCACCTGCCGGTGCTCGGACAGCAGCAGCCGCTGTCCCGCTGCCAGCCGCTGGGCCACGGCGGGCGGTACGAACCGGCGCGCGACGGCGGCCGGCACCGCGGCCGGGCGGCCTCGCGGGGCGGGGCGACCGATCCGCTCGGTGCTCCTGGTGCCGGCGACGATCCGCCCGGTCCGCGCCGCCCGCTGGGCGGCGACCGCCGAGCCCAGCGCCGGCCCGCCCGTGACCGCGATCCGCCGCCCGTGCCCGTCGTCGCAGACGAACCAGCCGTAGCCGCCGCCGCCCGTGCCGGCACGGGCGTCGAGGCGCAGGCGACGCCGGCCGACCAGCACGCCCCGGTGGGCGGCCACCGCCGCGAGCATGCTCCGGCCCAGCCCGGCCGCACGGTCGGCGGCCGCGGGCTCGCCGGCCCGCTGGGGGAGCACCAGCACCATCGCGTCGCCTGCGAAGTGCGCGATCGACGCGTCGTGGTCCCCGGCCAGCTCGACCAGCGGCTCGAAGAACTCGTTCAGGGCCACCGCGACCAGCTCGCCGCCGGCGCGCCCGGCCCTCCGCGCGCAGGCCTCGCTGAGCGCCGTGAAGCCGCGCACGTCCAGCACCAGCGCGGCGCCGGCGGTGCGGCGGATCCCTCGCGGGGGGCCGCCGGCGCCGAGCGCCGAGCGCACATGCATCGGCAGGCAGATGGTCAGAGCGGCGTTGTCCGGCATGGATCCGGAGGGTACGGCGAGATCAGTCTACGGAACCGCAGCCCCTCTCGGAAGCCGGGTTTGGCCGGGTGAGTGCCCGGGTAGGGATGGCGCTGAGCACGGGCGGCCCTTTGTCCCCTTTTGCCGTTCGGGTTCTCCCTTCGAACCGGGCCGCGGAGCTCATCTCAGCTCCGCGGCCCGGCCGAGGGCTCCTTCCCGGCCGGTGTTTCGGCATCTCCCCCTGGGGGTAGGGCGGCCTCGTCAGGCTGAGCGGCGCCGCGCCGGTCGATTTGGTCTCCGAGGTCGGCCGGCATGGCCCGCTTCCCATCCCACATGCCTGGCCCGATGTCGCGTGCCGGCCGGATCGCAGCGTCTCCCGGCCGGCACGCACCGGGTCGCCGTCCGAGCCGGGACGGATGATGTCCGGCATGCGGCTTCCGAGACTGCTGCGGAGGCACCATGCGGAATCCGGCCGGCCACCCGGAGCGGCTCCGGCCGCCGAGCCGCAGGTCGTGCAGCTCGACGCGACCCAGCTGACGGAGCTGTCGGCCGTCTTCTCGGCGCCGCGGTGGCTCCGCGACCTGGGCTTCGCCGCCTGGCTCGTGCTCGGCGTCGCGGCCATGCTGCTGGCGCTGGTCTGGCTGCTGGGGCTGACGGCCACCATCGTCGGGCCGGTGATCGTCGGGTTCGTCGTCGCCACCGTGGCGTCGCCCGGCGTGACATGGCTGGAGCGCCGCCGCGTGCCGCGCGCGGCCGGCGCCTTGCTGGTGTTGCTCGCGATCGTTGCCACCGGCATCGTCGTCCTGCTGCTGGTGATCGGTGGCATCGTCTCCCAGGGCGACCAGATCTCGTCCGAGAGCACCGCGGCGGCGCAGCGCGTGCAGGGGTGGCTCACCGATCTCGGCCTGAACTCCTCGGGCGCCGGCACCACCACCAAGGACGTGAGCTCGGCCGTGCCGAACGTGATCGGCGCGCTGGCCGGAGGTGCGATCGACGTCGTCCAGGGCCTCGCCTCGATGGCCTTCGCGCTCTCGTTCGCCGTGTTCGCGGTGTTCTTTCTGCTCAAGGACGGGCCGCAGATGCGCGCGGCCGTCGAGCGGCAGCTGGGCGTGCCGCCGCCCGTCGCCCGCACCGTGACGAGCGGCGTCCTGCTGTCGCTGCGACGCTACTTCGGCGGCGTCACCATCGTCGCGGCGTTCAACGGCGTCGTGGTGGGCATCGGCTCCGTGCTGCTCGGTGTGCCGCTGGCCGGGACGATCGCCGTTGTCACGTTCGTCACCGCCTACGTCCCGTTCATCGGCGCGTTCGTGGCGGGCGCGTTCGCCGTCGTACTGGCACTGGGGTCGAGCGGCACGCACACGGCGATCGTGATGCTCGTCATTGTCCTGTTGGCGAACGGCCTGCTGCAGAACATCGTGCAGCCCATCGCCTTCGGCGCCACGCTCAAGTTGAACCCGCTGGTGGTGCTGATCGTGACCATCGGGGCCGGCTGCCTGTTCGGCATGATCGGGCTGATCCTGGGGGCGCCGCTGACGTCGGCCGCACTGCACATCAGCACCCAGCTGGCGCAGGCACGCTCCGCGACAGAGACCACGACCGACACTGCGACCCAGACCTAGCGGTCGGCGTCCTGGGAGCGCGCCTGCTCGATCTTCGCAGCGATCGCGTCGGCGCCGGCGGCGGTGGACTCGCCCTTCGTCTTCTTCTGGCGGTGCATCAGCGAGCGGGTCGCGTCCCAGCCGAACACCTTCGCCATCAGCACGCCCCCGAGCACGATGTTGGCGAGCATGCACGCGGCCTGCTGACCGACCGAGTAGGCGGTGATGGTGGACTGGCTGGCCTGGCCGGACAGCGCGATCAGCAGTACGGTAGTCGTTGCGCCGATGCCGCCCGGCGCCACCGAGACCACGGCGGCTATGGAGGCTGCGGCGATGATGATGAAGAGGTTGCGGGCGGTGACCGGGATGCCGTAGGCGTGCATGAACGTGACGTTGACGCCGATCCGGCAGCCATAGGAGAGCGCCTGGAAGCTGACCACGCGGGCGAGGTACCGGCGCGGGGTGCGCAGGATCGCCGCGCCCTGGCCGAGCTGGTCCCACTGGCGCTTCAGCCGCGCCCTGATCACGCCCAGCGCAATCACGATCACCACGACCGTGCCCACCGCGATGGCAAGCGAGATCACCGGGTGGTCGCCGATGAAGTCGGTGATGCCGCCCAGCTTCGACTTGAACGCGTCCGGGCGGCTGAGGAAGAGCAGCAGGTAGATCAGCCCTCCCACGATCGACCAGAAGATCGCCTGCACGGCGGCGCCGGCGGTGATCGTCGCCACGCTCGACCCGGGGATCGACGCCCGGAACAGGCCGAGGTAGGTGACGGTGCCCGCCTGCCCGGGCAACACGCTGTTCAGTGCGACGCCGCCGGCGTAGCCTGCCGAGATCTCCTTCTGGAGGATCTTCTTGTCGGGGTACGCGGCCGCCAGCACGGACCGCCACGCGATCGAGTTGAACAGCGTCTGTCCCCACTGGAAGGCGAAGCCCAGCACCAGGGAGGTCAGGGCGATCGAGTCCACGTTGTCGATCAGCGAGGTGAACCAGCCCGCGATGTCGCTGAGAATGTCCATTCGCCCCTTCGACGGCTCCGACGGCAAGCGTACAGTGCTGCGGCTGTTCGCCCACCCCCGACGAGCGTAGACTCGTGACGATCGGGTTGACCACGTCGGCAAGCAGCGAGTGGGTGCGCGAGCGGCTCCAGCATCTCCAGATGCTGTCCGCGGCGCTGGCGTCCGCCCGCACCGAGCGGGAGGCCATCGACGCCACCCTCGACCGCGGGCTCGAGGTGTTCGAGGCCGACCAGGCGGTGATCTGCGTCCTCGACGACACCGGCCGGCGCTTCCGCATCGCCGCCACCCGCGGCTACCCCGGCAGCGTCGAGTCGGACTGGTCGTCCTTCCCGAACTCGGAGGACTTCCCGATCGCGCAGGCCGTGACGCGGCAGCAGGCGATCGTCGTGCTCGGCCCCGAGGAGCTGGTGCGGCGGTATCCGAAGCTCGCCGGCACGGAGCGCAGCTCGACCCTGATCTGCCTGCCGATGGGCGCGCACGGCGGCATCGCGCTGGGGTACGAGGATCCGTTCCAGCCCTCATCGCAGGACGTCGAGTTCATGGCGGCGCTCGCCCGCCAGTGCGGTGAGGCGATCCGCCGCGCGCAGCTCGATGCCGAGCGCGGGCGGCGGGCGCAGCGGCTGGCGCTGCTGGCCGAGGCCGGCGCCGCGCTGGGCCGGACGCTCGACTACCGCACGACCCTGGCGGAGGTGGCGAATCTCGCCGTTCCCCGGCTGGCGGACTGCTGCATCGTGGACGTGATCGAGCCGGGCGGCGTGCACCAGCTGGCCGCGGTGCACGTGCGGCCGGAGGTGGTGGCGGAGGTGGCGCGGCTGGAGGAGACGTACCCGGCCGATCCGGACGAGCCGCACAGCGCCGTCGGGGAGGTGCTGCGCTCCGGGCTGCCGACGCTGGTGCCGGACGTGGACGACGCGTTCCTCGACCGCGTCACCCGGGGCGCCGAGCACCGGTCGGCGATCCGGGAGCTGGGAATGCGCTCGGTGATCATCGTCCCGCTGGTGGCCCGGGGCCGGACGCTGGGGGCGATCACGCTGATCGTGGACACCTCCGACCGGCGCTACGACGAGCAGGACCTGGCCACCGCTCAGGGGCTTGCCGACCGGGCCGCACTCGCGATCGACAACGCCCGGCTGTACCAGGCTCAGATCGAGATCGCCCACACGCTCCAGAAGGAGCTGTTGCCCGCCCAGCTGCCGCCGATCCCCGGCGTCGACCTGGCCGCCCGCTATGTGGCGGCGGGGGAGGGGGTCGAGGTCGGCGGCGATTTCTACGACGTGTGGCGGATCGACGACGACAGCTTCGGCGTTGCCATCGGAGACGTCTCCGGCAAGGGCGCCGTCGCGGCGGCGCTGACGGCGCTCGCCCGCCACACCGTGCGGGTGGCGTCACTGCACGAGCCGACGCCCAGCCGGGTGCTGCGGGTGCTGAACGACGAGGTGCGCCGGCGTGAGCCGGTGCGCATGTTCTGCACGGCGCTGTACGCGCACGCGGTCAGGCGCGGCGACGGCTCGCTCGCCGTCACCCTTGCCTGCGGCGGCCACCCTCCTGGTGTCGTCGTGCGGACGGGCGGCGCGGTCGAGGAGGCGGGCCGGCCGGGGATGCTGCTGGGCATCCGGCCGTGGGCCGAGCTGTCGGACGTGCGCTTCGATCTGGCGCCGGGCGAGGTGCTGGTGCTGTTCACCGACGGCGTCACGGAGCGGCGCAACGACGGCCGGCTGTTCGGGGAGGAGCGGCTGACGCGCCTGCTCCGGGAGTCAGCGCCGGCGGGGTCGGCGGACGAGCTGGCGACGAGGATCCTGGACGGCGTCGTCGGCTTCGCCCCCGAGGCGCCGCAGGACGACGTCGCCTTCGTCGTCGTGCGCTGCGCGTCCTAGGTGCCGGCGCCAGGAGGGACGCGCACGCGGTAGACCGCCGGGTGCGGATCCACGTTGCCGCCCGAGTCCACCGTACGGGCCGAGACCGTGTAGTAGCCGGCGCGGAGATTGCGGAGCAGCAGCGTGGTGCCGGCCGCGAGCTTCCACGAACCCCGGTTGACCTTGAACTGGTAGTGCAGCGAGTGGCCGAACGGGTCGGGATCGCTGCCGGCCACGGTGAACCAGATCGTGTTGTAGTGCGCCGGGTTGGGCGGCCTGTAGGTGAAGTGCGTGCCGGTGGGCGGGATCTTGTTGGTCGCCCACCAGAGCGACCGCGCCACCAGGGCGCCGCCGGCCGAGACGGTCGGGTCGAATCCGCCGCCCGCGACCGCGTTCGACCAGGGGTTGAAGCCGAGGTCGACGATCCGCCCGCGGCCGATCTGGCGTTCGGCGAGCAGGATCTGCCGCGGATCGCCTGCCGGGCAGCCGGTCGAGGTGTTCAGCCGCGCCAGCGCGAGCCCGGTGACGTGATCCTGGACGACGCACTCGCCCGAGCTCTGCCCCAGCACCTGGAAGTGCGTGAGGCCGACGGTGAGGAAGTGCGCGACCCGGGTTGCCGCCACCATCGTGCCGCCGGCGACCACGCCGGGCTGCTCGATCGGGTACATCGACCACTTGTGGTCCCAGGTGGTGGAGAGCCCGCTGGTGATCGCGGCCGGCGTCGTCCAGGCCGGGCCCGCCGCCGACCAGTGGCTCGCGCCGGCGGTGACGACGCCGTGGCCCGCGTTAGCGAACGCGGCGAGGTTCTGTGCCAGTGCCGGGCGGTTGCCGACGGCGTTGGCCGTCACGACCAGCGCGGCCTGGTAGCCCGTCAGATCGGCGGCGGTCAGCGCCCGTCCGGTGGCCGCGGAGACGTCAACGAGGTCGCCCACCTTGGGCGGGGCGAGCAGGTTGGTGCGGTCGAATCGGCGGACGAGGTCGTCCACGGCGGCCGGGTCGATCGCCGTGATCACCTTCACGTGCAGGGTCGGGTGGGCCGGGACGCCGCGCGTCTTCCACAGCTTCGAGTCGGCCGTCGAGTCGCCGTCGGGCAGCACGGTCGCCCGATAGCTGGTAGCGGCCGAGAGCGTGACGCGTAGCTCGATCGACACGCTGCCCCCGTTGACGGTGAGGTCGAACGGCAGCGGCGCCGTGCTGCCGACGCGGTGCACCGACACGTTGGCGGCCTGTACGGTGACGGGCGCGGGATACGCAAACGTGATGGTCGGCCGGTAGCGATCGATGCTCGCGGTCATCGTCGGCGCGCCGGTGGGATTGCTGGCCAGGGCCGTGCCGGCCGGGATCACGGCAAGGGCGAGCACGGCGACGATGCGCAGGCGAGTTCTCACCCTCACACCATCCGGCGCCTCCCCGTCCCGCGCATCCCCGGAACGGGGGTTGCCACTGTGGGCGATGCGGGGAGGCGCCGGGGTGGATCTACCCTCTGCTGGTCAGCGCCTGGGCCTGGAAGTGGCAGGTCGTGGTCTGGAAGATCAGCCCCGCGTTGATCGTGGTGATCGTCTGCACGCCGCCCGGCGCGCCCTGCACCGAGAGGTTGACCAGCGCGCCCTTGCTGTCGCCTGGGAAGACGTGGTTCGCGCCTGCGGCGATCGTGAACTCGCTCCCCGCCAGCTGCGAGTTGGTGGTCAGCGTGTAGAACGCCGTCACCGGTGCGGTGCTCGTGTTGACGACGCGCAGGAACGCATCGCCGGCCGAGCACGACAGCTGGAGGTTGAGAAAGCCCGGCACCACGGTAACGGTCTGGTTCGTGGTCGGGTTCGCGAGGTCGGCACTGCGCGTGAACAGCGACCCGTTGCCGTTGACCAGCTGGGTCGAGTCGAGCCCGTCCAGCAGGTCGCTGTTCAGGCTCGCCACCTTGCCGGCCGACGAGACGGTGAACGGCGCTCCCGTGCCGGTCACCGTGAACGCCGCGGCGGGCTGGCCGCTCTTCGTGTTGGAGACATCCAGCGCCGGGCCGGTGCCCGAGCTGGACAGCGTGCTGGGCGCGTCGGCCGTGTTGGCCTTACCCAGGATGAACTTGCCTCCGGTGGCGGCGTAGCCGACCCCCGCGAGGTTGAGAAAGACGGCGAACGTCGCGACGACCATCGCACGCGACGGCAGCATTCGATGCCGGTCCGGCATTATGAGACCCCCTCTGGAACGGACGCCCTCACGGTTACCCGACCGGGGGAGAGCGGGCATCCCCCGGACGGGGGATGGTGACGGATCAGGACTGGGCGTCGGCGGCGCGCCAGGGCAGGAGCGCGGCCAGCCTGCGCGGTCCACGCCACCCCAGCGCGGCCGCGGCCAGCACGGCGAGCAGCAGCTGGGCGGCGAGGATCTTCCAGCCGGCGGCGGGCAGGTTCGCGTTGGGGAAGAACCAGAGCGTTGCGGGCAGGAACCACACCCAGCCGAAGGCGGGCCGCAACGCCGCGATCGCGATGTACAGCACCGCGAAGTAGTGCAGCCACACGATCGGCGAGAACACCAGGCAGGCGACGACCGCCAGCGCGAACGTCGCGGGCTCCGGCCGGCTGCGGCGCGTCGCCCATGCGACGCCGGCGACGCCGGCGACGATCAGGCAGACGGCAAGGCGCGCGGCCGTGGGCGGCGCTCCCAGCCGGAGCAGGAGGGGGTACGGCGCGTAGCCGGCGCGCCCTTCCGCGGTGGTCAGCGCGCTCAGCAGCGCGGGATAGGACGTCAGCCCGCGGAAGCCGATCAGCGCCCAGCCGCCGAGCACCAGCGCGGCGGTCGCCACCGACGTCGAGACGATCAGCCCTATCCGGTGCCGGCAGAGCGGCCACAGCAGGATGGGGGCGAGGAAGAGCTTGAGGGCGATCGCGACCGCCAGCGCAGCGCCGGCGACCGCTCGCCGCTCGCGGTACCGCCAGGCGATCGCCATCGCCAGCATCAGCAGCGGCGTGACCGTGCCCATCGTCAGCGACTGGATCACCGGGAGCGCGCCGAAGCACACCCCGTAGCAGCGGGGGTCGCGCACGTCCATCAGGTACAGGCTGGCCACCACCGCGATGGCGGAGAGGACGAGGAACAGCCCGGCGGCGACCGGCAGCGGCAGCCACCCGAAGGGCACCATGGCGACGGCGGCGGGGGCGGGGTAGACGAACTGGTCCTGCCCGTGCAGCGCCGCGGCGGACGCCTGCGGGTACGGCGAGACGCCACTCCAGGCATCCCGGCCGGCCTGCCAGAAGATGCGGAAGTCCGAGTAGTCGTGCCTGCCATAGCTCGCGTCGAGCGCGAGCAGGAGCAGCGCCGCGCCGAGCCCGACGAGGACGACCGTGCTCAGCCGCGGAGGGGTGCGGCCGGCGATCACCGGGGCACCCGGCCGGTCGGCCGAGGCGAGGGCTCTGGGGGCACGTCGTGCGCGGACACCAGAAGGCTCATCGGCGGACGCGACGACCGGCTTGACGTGGGACGCGCGCGCGGTACCGCTGTCCGGGCGATGAATCCCCCATTTGCGGGTGTCCTTCGCGGGTATTGGCACCGATCTTGAGTCCGGAACAAGTGATTCCATGTCGTCGATTTCTTGGAGGAACCGTGAACATCGAAGAGCAGCGCAACGAGAGTGGCCAGACGATGGCGGAGTACGCCGTCGTGCTCGGCGTCATCACCGTCGCCGTGGTCGGCGCCCTGACCGTGCTGTCGGGCACCATCTCCTCGGTGATCGCGAGCGTCACCGCCTCTCTGTAGGCGGAACGGCTTTCTGACCGCCCGTCGCGATGAATCAGACGGCGTAGGCCGTATCTGAGCTCCAGCTACGCGGTCGATCGTCGCGCTCGTCGGTAGAACTTCGAGGCCCCCGGGAAACCGGGGGCCTCGTTGCATTTCGGGCACCGTCCCCGCCTGGCCCCGAGATCTCGTAGGCTCGCGTCATGCGCGCATTCGCGGGACGGGCGCTGCGGGCCGGCGGGATCCTCGTCCGGGACGAGCGGATCCCCCGCCCGATCCGCTGGGGCGGGGCCTTCGGGCTGATGCCGATCCCGGGGCCGGTGGACGAGGCGGTGCTTCTGGCGGTGTGCGCTGTCGCCTGGGCGCTGTACCGCGAGCAGCTCCGCAGCGCCTGGGCTGCGGCCGAGCGCTAGCGGATCAGGTCGAGGCCGTCGAGCGCCACGGGGCCGTGGCCGAGCGAGACGACCGTGACCGTGTGCACCCCGACCGTGAGCCAGTTGCGAACGAAGGCAACGCGGTGGGGCGCGAACGCGGTGGCGCGGAGGCTGATGGTCGCGGCGCGCCGGCCGTCGATCACGATCCGCAGCAGACCACCGGTTCGGCCGCGGTCGACGACGACGCCAACACCGGCCGCGGTCACGCGCACATGCGCGGAGGATCCGGCGCGCGTCGTGGTGATCGCGGTGCCGCCCCAGAAGCTGCCTCCGGCAGTGCGCTGCCAGGAGCCCGAGCGCGTGAACGCCGTTTCCTGGAGACCGAGCACCCGGCGGGCGATTCCGGTGGCCCACACGCCTGTGGTGCCGTGGCAGTCGTCGGGCGCGGCCTGGAAGCGGTGGGTGGTGCTGCCCGGCGTCACTGCCAGCGCGAGCTGCTGGGCGTGCAGCCGCGGCTGCGGGGCGGTCGCGGCGAACGCCCGCCCATCGATGCTCTGGCGCAGGCGCGCGCGACAGGCCGGGTATGTCCCGGCCGCGGTCGTCCAGGTGACGTCGGTGGGCACCCGGCCGGAGGCGATCTCGCCTGTTGCCAGGTGGAGCACCGGCGGCCGGATCGACGGCGGAACCGCGGGCGCGGTGGTGAATGTGACGTCGTCAGGACGGCTGGTCAGGGCGGCCGGTGGCCCGGGGACGTCGGCGGTCGAGACCAGCCGGTAGTGGTACGTCGTGCCCGGCTGGAGGCCGGTGAGCAGGGCGCTGACGCCGTGCTCGGCGAGGTCCTCCGTCTCGGTCCGGCACGGTGTCGTGTGCCCGAATGCGCTCGTCGTTCCCCAGTCGAAGCACCAGGTGCTGTGCGGGCTGCCGAGGTCGAGTGCGGCGCCGGTGGTGCCGGTGAGGACGGCGCTGGTCGGCGTGATCTCGGTGGCCGCGGTCGTCCCGGCGTTGTAGAAGGGCGCATCGAGGCCCGGCGCGGAGGGATCGATCGTGACGTTCCACATCCCGTAGATGCCGCTGCCGATCAGCAGCGTGTCGGCCGGGCCGGGGAGGACGGCGATCGCGGTCGGCCTGAGTGTCGCGACGGGCGTGGAGATCTGCCACGTGTCGCCGCCGTCGAAGCTCCAGCTGAGGCCCTGGTCGTTGCCGACGTAGACCGCGTTACCGGTCACCAGGAGGGATTCGGGGTCGCCGGGTGAGGAGGGAAGCCCCGACCAGGTGTCGCCGCCGTCAATGCTGACGCCGACGGCGTGCGGGTCGCCCGGACTGGCCGCATACAGCGTCGAAGGCGCGGTCGGGTCGAATCCGACCATGGCGTACTGCGGGCCGCCGGGGCTCGACCAGGTGTCCCCGCCGTCGGCGCTCTCGGTCACGCCCATGAAGCTGCCGGCGACGACGGTGCCGTCCGGCTCCACGGAGATCGATCGTGCGCCGTATCCCGCGTGGACGCCCGTCCAGTCGTCGCCACCGTCGGTGCTCCGGTAGACGTCCTCGCCATCCGCCGTGCCCCCCACCGCGGCGTAGACGGCGGAGGTGACCGGATCGATGGCGAGGCCCGCGACTACGGTCGGCGGCTGCGGCGTCGGGTCGGTCAGGTCGAACCCCGTGTTGACGGCGTCCCAGTGAGCGCCGCCGTCGGTCGAGCGGATCACGCCGTCGTCATGCGTCCCCACGTACACCGTCGAGGGATCATTCGGATCGATCGCCACCGACAACGGCTTCGGCGTCCCGAACGACGACAGGCTCCACGTCGTGCCGCCATCGGTGCTGTGCCAGAGGTCGCCCGAGTCGGAGTCCGCGATCCACATCGTCGCTCCTGCCACGGCGATCCCGTAGGGGATCCCGCTGAAGGCCGGGTAGACGGGCCTCCACGAGTTGAGCGGCGCCGGCGCGGCTGCTCCAGCCGGCGATGGATGCACCGCGGCGCCGCCGGCCACGGCGATGGCGGCGACCGCCGCCAGGCGCACGCAGACGGTTGCGACCGCACGCATGTCGGGACGGAGGCGCACCTCCTCACATCATGTTGAGCGGGTGGCCGGAGTCAACCGGTACGCCCGTCGTCCCCCGTCCGGGTCAGGCCACCGCGTCGTCGGATCGGCGGAGCTGTACTTGCACCCATCGATGACCGTCGATATATTGACGCTCGTCGATTCGCGGGAAGTGGTGCTGGTGTCCGAGATCTCTGAAGCCGTTGCCTGCTGTGCGCCGCTGGCTGCATCGGCGATGTCCGACGCCGAGGCCGAGGCCACCGCGGAGGTGTTCAGAGCGCTCGCCGATCCCGCGCGCGTGCGGATCGTGAACGTTCTCGCCACCAGCGGCGAGCCCGTGTGCGTCTGCCATCTGATCGAGCCGCTCGGGCTGTCCCAGCCGACCGTGTCGCATCACCTGAAGAAGCTGACGGATGCGGGTCTGCTCCATCGGGAGCAGCGCGGCAGGTGGGCCTACTACGCGCTCCGCCCCGAGGCGGTGGCGAAGCTGGCCGCGGTGGTCGAGATGGACGCGGCGTGCTGCTGAACATCGGCCTCGCCCGTTCGCTGGTTGCGGAGGCTATCGGCACGTTCGCCCTGGTCTTCGCGGGATGCGGCGCGATCATGGTCGACGCCAGGACACATGCGCTCGGCCACGTCGGCGTGGCGATCAGCTTCGGCCTGGTGATCATGGTCATGATCTACGCCGTCGGTCACATCTCCGGCGCGCACTTCAACCCCGCGGTCACACTCGCCTTTGCGACCTCCCGCCACTTCGGCTGGCGGCGCGTGCCGCTCTACTGGGCGGCCCAGCTGGCGGGCTCATTGGGCGCGGCGCTCGTGCTGCGCAGCTCACTCGGGAACGTCGCGCACGTGGGCGCCACGCTCCCCGCCGGCTCCGACCAGCAGGCGTTCGTGTGGGAGGCGATGCTGACATTCCTGCTGATGTTCGTGATCATGGCCGTCGCCACCGATGCCAGCGCGGTGGGCGAGGCGGCCGCAATCGCGATCGGCGGAACGGTCGGCCTGGACGCGATGTTCGGCGGCCCGATCACGGGAGCCTCGATGAACCCCGCCCGCTCGCTCGGCCCGGCCATCGCCGGCGGCGACTTCACGTCGATCTGGGTCTACCTGACCGCGCCCCTGCTCGGCGCCGCAGTCGCCGCCGCCACGTACCAGTTCCTCCGCGCCGACAACCCCGGCGCGGTCGGCGACGAGCCGGCATGAGCAACGTGCTGTTCGTCTGCATCCAGAACGCTGGCCGCTCCCAGATCGCGCAGGCCCTGTTCGAGCGGGACACGGGTGATCACCATGCGCGCTCGGCGGGCAGCCGACCCGCCGAGCACGTCCACCCCGAGGTCATCGACGTGATGTGTGAGATCGGCATCGACGTCGCCGGCCGGACGCCGCATCTGCTCGACCGCGACGACGTCGAATGGGCGGACGTCGTCGTGACGATGGGCTGCGGCGACGAGTGCCCGTACATCCCGGGGAAGCGCTACATCGACTGGGAGCTCGAGGACCCGGCGGGCCGGCCGCTCGAGGTCGTCCGAGCCGTTCGAGACGAGATCGCCCGCCGGGTGGCGGAGTTGCGGCGGACACTGCCCGGGACGTGACCCCCTGGCCGAGGCACGGCCCGCTCTATCTGGTCGGTTGACTTTCGACGCGGCGGGAACGATGCTCCTGGATGGATTGTCTCCAGCTCCGGGGGTGTGCGGATCAGACGCACCTGGTGTTCGAGGTGTACAAGGCGACCGACGGCACGTACACGATCGATCGCTCGAACCTGGACGGCAGCGCCACGAAGAAGCTGTACGGGCCGATCAGCAGCCCGCTGTCGCATGCCTCGGCGTCGCCGGATGGCAAGTACATCGTGTTTGCGCAGGCGGGCGCGATCTGGGTGATGGGCAAGAAGGGCGACGCGCCGCACGAGCTGGCCTCTGAAAGCTCGGCCGGGCTCAGCGCTCCGGACTTCTTCCCGACCAGCAAGCGGGTGCTGTACAGCGACCGCTACCTGTCCATGGGCGACCCGGTGACTCAGGAGATCAGCGTGGACGCCAAGACCGGCGCCAAGTTCCACATCCACACCGCGGCTAGCGACATGGTCACCGATGGCCAGCTGTCGCCCGACGGTGCGTTCATCATCGAGACCAAGCTCGACTTCAGTGGCAACCCGGTCGCCCCGGCGTCCTCCAACTCCAACCACTTCGGTGCCCAGCTGTTCACCGTGCCCGCGGGGTACACCGGTATGCCCAGCTGGCAGCCACTGTCCTAGCTCGTCCCGTGGTGTTGCCGAGCTGACAGATACCGCAACGAGCCAGCGGTGGCCGGCAGCCGGCCGGCCGCCACTGGCTCGCGTTGTTCCGCTAGGAAACGGTGATGGTGTGAGTGGCCCAGCCGGACGCCGACGAGTCGGACAGGCGTCGCATCCGGGCCCGGAAGGTGTACTTGCCGGGACCCGCGTCGGGGACGAAGATCGTCGACTTGCCGGTCGTCGTCTGCCAGTCCACGTAGATGCTCCCCGGCCGTCTGAGGTCGATGTCGTAGACATACCCGGCCGGTGGGTTGTTTGCCGCCCAGCCGACGCCGAACTGTGTTGACACGGTCCCGGACTTGGGCGCGAGGGCGATCGGCACGCTGATCGTCTGGCTGTTGCCGGTCAGGGTGTCGGTCACGGCGTACCTGCCCGCGCCGTTGAACGTGAACTTGCCGAAGCTGACCGGCTGGCCGCCGAGCAGGTCGAACAGACCCAGCCCTGATGCGTCGGTGACGCTGTGCGCGTCCTCGCCGGTGTTGTTCCAGAACACCGTCCAGCCCTGCTTGACGGTCAGCGTGGGTGCGGCGAACCCGTCCTCGTCGACGGTCGTGTAGATCGTCTTCGGCGCGGCGTTGACGGCGGTGCTCAGGATGCTTCTGTTGTTCGCCAGGTTGGCGTCAGCTCCCGGCGAGGTGACGGTGACATCGCTCGTCACCGTCTGGGGGATCGGCGAGACGACCCGGATCGTGATCTTGGTCGTGGCACCCACGGCCAGCTGGTCGATCGTGCAGTCGACCTGTGCGGTGGGGCCGGGGCTGCAGACCCAGTTGGAAGGGCCCGGCCCGGGCGTTGCCCCGAGGATCTCCAGTCCCGTCGGCAGCGTGTCTCTCACCCTGACGGCGACGGCCGGAGCCGGCCCGGCGTTGTGCACCGAGACGGAATAGGTGGCCGTGCCGCCGACGGTGGTCGCGGCGGGACCGCGCTGGGTTGTGGAGAGGTCGTTCTGCGGTTCATCCCAGTTCAGCGTGAAGTCGCAGTAGTCGACAGGGTTGCCGTCCTGGTGGCGGCTGACGACCAAGAAGTGGTACGTGGTGCCCGCCGACACCGGCAGCTGGTTCAGCGCGTAGATCTGGATGTCGCTGAAGTCTGTTCCGGTCGCGACCACGGCCAGCGCGTCGGTCTGCTCACACCCGGCCAGCGACAGGTTCACCGACCCGTCGTAGGGGGCCTGCCAGGAGTACCAGACGCTGTGCTGCGCCAGCAGCGGCTGGGCAACGAGCGGGGGTTCGTCCGTCTCCCACGTCGCATTCCATGTGCTGCCGTCGATCGTGCCGCTGAGCCCGGAGCCCAGATCGGTCGCAGCGGCGAAGTTGTCGTTGGCCGGCACCAGCAGCGCGTTCAGTGCGACGTTGCCGGCCGCGAGGTTGAAGCCGCCCACCTGGATGTGATAGATGGCGCCCGCCCGGGCCAGGAACGACAGCTGGCTCGTGACACCAGGGCCGCTGTCGTCGTCGGAGGCCACCTGCACGAGCACCGCCGGCGATGCGCCGGTGTAGACCGCGAGCACCGTGTCGAAGTCGCTGCCGCCCGTGTCCAGGATCACGTTCGCGTCGTACTTGGCCCGCCAGTCGAACCAGACCGTTGCCGCTCCTTCGTTGGCGTTCCCCAACGGCTCCCCGGCCTCAAGCGTCGCCTCAGCGTTGGTCCCGGCCACGGCGAATCCGCCGGCATCGTTGACAACGATCTGGGCGTTCGCGAAGTCGTCGTTCGACGGCGGTGCGGCCTCGGCCGGCGTTGCGACCAGCAGCCAGCCGATACAGGAGCAGATCAGGACCAGCACCCATCTCCGCCTCGGTGTGTGGAAGCGCGCGTACAAGGACCCTCCCCGGACTGTTGTGTAGCGAAGCAACGACAGTGTCACGCCGCCACGCTTGTGTCAAACGTCTCGTCCGGTCTGCTGGGGGCTTGCCGAGTCGCGCCCGACCTCGCGATCCGGTGGCCGATGACGAGCCGGTTGACGGGTTCTCCACGTGGGAGTAACGTCGCGGCGTGGGCCAGGGGGGATCCCGATCCCGGGGACGGATCCAGGAACCGGCCGGTGCATCGTCACGGGTCGATGTCGCCTGCGTCGAGCGCGGCCCGGAAGCGTCTCCGGTCGCGGCGCTGCTCGCCACCCGCCTCGACTGCGAGCCCGCGGACGTCCGGTTCGCCCGCGGCCGGTTCGGCAAGCCGCGCATCGCCTGCCCGGTCGCCGACCCGCCCGTGGAGTTCAGTGTGGCCCACTGCGCCGAGCGATGGCTCGTAGCCATCTCCGAGGGCGGAGCGGTGGGTGTCGACGTCGAGCAGCGCCGTCGCATCGGCGATCTCGACCGGATCGCAGCGCTCTACCTTGCACCGGTCGACGTGCACGCCGTGATGCCCGCCCGCGGCGAGCGCAAGCTGACCGAGTTCTTCGGCCGGTGGACGGCGAAGGAGGCGTACACCAAGGCGGTCGGGACGGGGCTCTCGACGCCGTTCGAGAGCTTCGGTCTGCCGTCCCCGGCGGAGGGCGTGGCGTGGTTCGCGGCCGGGGGCTGCTGCTGGACTCTTTGGCAGTTCGAGCCGTGGCCAGGGTATACGGCGTCGGTCGTTGCCTCCGGACGCCGGCCCCCCGGTGCGCTGCATCTGCAGGTGGGCGATGGCGTCGAGCCTCACTGACGTCCGCGGCGGCGATCCCGCCACGCCGGCGCCGATCTGGGTACCGGCGCCCACGGCGGTCTCGTCGTCTCAGCTGACGGCGTTCATCGGCCACTGCGAGCGGGCGACAGGCCGCACAATCGGCACCAGCGACGAGCTGTACCGGTTGTCGGTGGAGGACGTGGAGCGGTTCTGGGCGCTCTTCCTCGAATGGTCGGGGATGCTCGTCGAGGGTGATCGCCTGCCGGTGGTTGCGGGCGAGGGGGTCGAGCATGCACTGTTCTTCCCCGGACTGCGCCTGAGCTACGCGGAGAACCTGCTCGCCTGCGCGACCGTCGGCGATCTCGACCGCACAGCGATCACCTCGATCGGCGCCGATGGGAGGCGCGAGCGGCTCACCCGCGGCGAGCTCCGGCGGCTCGTCCGCGGCTTCGCCGCCGGTCTCCGGTCGCTCGGCGTCGCTCCCGGCGACCGCCTGGTCAGCCTGCTCCGAAACGACGCCGGGTCGGTTGTGGCGGCGCTCGGCGCCGCAGCGGCCGGTGCCGGCTTCTCGAGCGCCGCACCCGAGATGGGCGTGCGCAGCGTCCTCAGCCGGTTCGGCCAGCTCGATCCCGCGGTGCTGGTCGTAAGTTCAATCGGGCAGCCTCAGTTCGAGGCGAACCGGCTGCGCGAGATCGCAGCCGGGCTGCCAACGCTCCGCGCGATCGTCGTCATGGACGACAGCCCGCTCCCACCGGATCAGCCGGTGCCCGTCCACCGGGCGGCGCGGCCGGCCGTAGACGAGGGGGAGTGGGAGCGCTATCCGTTCAACCACCCGCTGTTCGCCCTGTTCTCCTCGGGGACGACCGGCCGGCCGAAGTGCATCGTCCACGGCGCCGGCGGAACGCTGCTCGAGCACCTGAAGGAGCACGTCCTCCACGGCGACCTCCGGGCCGACGAGAAGCTCTTCTTCCACACGTCCACCGCCTGGATGATGTGGAACTGGCAGCTGTCGGCCCTTGCCTGTGGCGCCGAGATCCTGCTCTACCACGGGCCGGTGATTGAGCCGGAGACGCTGTGGCGCATCGCGGCCGAGGAGCGGGTGACCGTGTTCGGCACCAGTCCCGCGTACCTCCGCATGTGCGAGCGGACGGGCTACGCGCCGCGGCGACGGCTCGATCTCGGGTCACTGCGGTCGGTCATGTGCACCGGCGCGATCGTCTACGACGACCAGTTCGCGTGGTTCGCCGCCGATGTCGGGCCGATCCCGCTCCAGTCGATCTCGGGCGGCACCGACATCGTCGGCTGCTTCGTGCTCGGCAACCCGAACCTGCCGGTGTATGCCGGCGAGGCACAGTGCCGGAGCTTCGGCCTGGACGTCCGGGCGATCGGGGCGGACGAGTCGGGCATCGGCGAACTGGTCTGCGCGGCGCCGTTCCCGTCCCGGCCGCTGGGGCTCCACGACGACCCGTCGGGGGACCGGTTCCACGCCGCATACTTCTCCCAGCACCCGGACGTCTGGACGCACGGCGACCTGATCGAGATCACCCAGCGCGGCACCGCGCGGATGCACGGCCGCTCCGACGGGACGATGAACGTGCGCGGGATCCGGATCGGCCCCGCGGAGCTGTACCGCGTGCTCGGATCGTTCGTCGAGATCGCCGAAGTGATGGTGGTCGAACAGCCGACGCCGGGAACTATCGAGGACTCGCGGATGGTGCTGATGGTGGTGACCGCGCCCGGTCACGCCTTCGACCCGCCGCTGCGCGCCCGCATCCGCACGGCGCTCGCCCGTGAGGCATCGCCAGCCCACGTGCCGGCGGTGATCGTCGATGTGCCCGAGCTCCCGGTGACGCACAGCGGTAAGGGTTCCGAGGTTGCCGCCACCGAGACCCTTCGCGCCCGGCAGACCGCGAACATCGAAGCGCTTCGAAATCCAGAGAGCCTCGGCGCGATCGCCGATCGGGTCGCCGACCACGACGCGGCCGTCGCCCGGGCGCGCGACGCCGGCCCGGCGGGCGACGTCGAGCAGGAGCTGGCGCGGATCTGGGAGGGCGTCCTGGGCGAACCGGCCGGCCCCGACGACGACTTCTTCGAGTGCGGCGGCACCTCGCTTCTGACGGCGCCGTTGTTCCAGCAGATTGCGGACCGTCTGGGGCGGCGGCTCCCGCTCTCGACGATCCTCCACGCGCCGACCATCGCCTCCCTCGCGGCGCTGCTTCGCGACGACCTCGACGGCGGCTGGGGGACACTCGAGCTGCTGCGCGGCGGGACATCGCAGCAACCGCTGTTCGTCGCACCGGGACTGTTCGGCGACCCGCTACTGCTGCGGCCCCTGGCCGAGCTGATCGACGGCGACCGGACCGTATACGGCTTGCGGGGGCGCGGCCTGATGGGCGACGAGCGCCCGCTGGAGAGGGTCGAGGAGATGGCGGCGGATCAGATCGACGGCATCCGATCGCTCCGGCCGCAAGGGCCGTATGCCCTGCTCGGCTACTCGCTCGGCGGCGCCGTCGTCGTCGAGATCGCGCGGCGCCTGCTCGCGGACGGGGAGCAGGTCGAGTTCCTAGGCGTCGTCGACACACACTCCAGCTGGGCCTGTCTCGACGCCCGCGAGGCTGCCGCGCAGGCGCTGCGGCTGCCGCTGAGGTGGCCGCGGGCCCTCACCGCCGACCTTGGCCGGACGGTGCGCCACGGCACCCGGCGGATCGGGGTCGCTCCGGTCGCGGCCGGCGATCCACAGGCTGCCCGCATCCAGGCCGCCGGGCGGCGGGCGGTTGACGCCTACCGCCCCCGTCCGTATCTCGGCTCGATCGTGTACTTCCGCGCCGCGATCCCGAGTCTGCTGCAGGTCGACGCGACCGCGGTCTGGCGACGCGCCGCGGCCGCGCTCGTGGTGGAAGGCGTCCCGGGGCATCACGACGAACTCGTTCGCCTGCACGCGCCTGACCTCGCCCGTGCTGTGAACGCACATCTGCCCGCTGCGCGCTGACGGAGGTTCCCGCTCCGCTTCTCCCCGGCGCGGTTTCTGGTCAACCCATGCGAGCGGTGGGTGGGAGGATTCGAACCTCCGACCAAAGGAATATCGGTGCGCCCAAACGGTATCGGCTCGGATCGTCCTACGGGGAAACAGCGCGCAAAACACGAGTTTCCGCATCCACCGCCTCATCGTCTTGTCGACTCGTATCGGCCGATACGGTTCCCACAGAGTTCCGACCGAACGGCGACTTGGGCAGGTCGCCATCGAGCACCCAGGCGTAGACGTTTTGGGTGACCATGGCAGACGCATGACCGGCCCACGTCTGGACATGCTTCACCGTCATCCCAGCCTTCTGCAGGCGGCGATCACGAGGCACGAAGGTTTCAAGTGGATCAAGCGGAAGGACTACTTCTCCAACCATCTGAACCCGGAGGACTGAGCCACATGAGTGTCAAGAACACCCAGCACGGCGGAACATCGACCTCGGGGTGCCGACGGCCGGTTGGAGCGTGTCGATCTCTGACTCGACTCCGCAGGGCCCTCCGAAGGGCTTGCAGTTGCGTCTCAAGATCGACTCCGACAAGTTGCCGGCGAGCGGGTCAAGCATCGCCCGCGGGCGGCGTTAGGTCGTCCACCGCTCTACGGGGTGCCGGCCACTGCGTCGACGGTCGAGGTGACCGGATCGATCGCGAGCCCGGAGACTGCGGACGGCGGCTGGGGCGTCGGGTCGGTCAGGTCGAAGCCCGTGTTGACGGCGGCCCAGTGAGCGCCGCCGTCGGTCGAGCGGATCACGCCGTCGTCATGCGTGCCCACGTACACGATCGAGGGATCGTTCGGATAATCGCCATCGAGATCGGCTTCGGCGTTGCGAACGACGACAGCGCCCACGTTGTGCCGCCGTCCGTGCTGTGCCAGAGGTCGCCCGAGTCGGAGTCTGCGATCCAGATGGTCGCTCCCGCCACGGCGATCGCGGACGGGATCCCGCTGAAGGCCGGATAGGCGGGCGTCCAGACATTGAGCGGCGGGGCGCGTCAGCACCCGCAGCGCCAGGATGCATGGCGGTGCCGGCGGCCAGTGCGACGCAGGTGGCGAGCGCCGCTGGTCGCAGCCAGGCGCTTGCGACCGCACGCATGTGGGGACGGAGGCGCACCACCTCACGTCATCGGCGGTGGGCGGCGAGAGTCAACCGGTACGCGCGTCGTCACCCGGGCGGACCCTGTGCGATGATGGTTCGTCCGCGACGAATCGAGATCGGAGGTAGACGATGCGATACGCGGGAACAGCGAGTCGCGCGGCAGGGCATCTCACCGCGGCGGGCGCCGCGGTCTGTGCGGCGCTCATGCTCTGCGTGCCGCTCGCACAAGCCGCGCCGCCCGCGTGGGGGCAACCCGGCTACGACGGCGGTCTGAGCGGCTACACGCCGAAGGGCGCTCCGATCACGGCCGGCAACGCGGCGACGCTGGCGCCCGTCTGGAGTATCGCGATCCCGAACCTTGCGACGGAGGGCGCGGTGGTCTCGGACGGCTTGCTGATCACAGCAACGTCGGGCGCCTCCCCCGGGCACGTGACGGCGTGGCGGCTGACCGACGGGACGCTCGCATGGTCAAAGGACGTGAGCGACTCGGGGTTCGTCGCTGCGGACGACGGCCGGGTGTTCGCCTCCGTCACCGATGCGCCGCCGGCGTCGCCGTTCACTGGGGTGGTCAGGCTCGACCCGGCGACGGGAACCGAGTTGTGGCGCCGGAAGACCGGCGAACTCGCGCCGCTCCGTGCTGACCACGGGCGGCTCTTCACGCTCGAATCGCAGAGCCAGACCACCATCGCGATCCGCGAGAAGACGGGACACCTCCTGTGGCGTGCCGAGGACACGCGCGTCCTGATGGTGGGCGGCGGCATCGTCATCGGCGCACGCGTCCAGTCCGGGCGCCTGACGGGCCTGAACGAGCTGGGTGGCTATCCGTACTGGGTGGGCCGCAGCTTCCCGAAGGGAGTCGATCCGGCGCACTACGACGAGCTCGCGCTGTCGGGAGCGTTGATGTACTCCGTGGTCGGACGGCCCGGGTGCCCGTGCAGGCTGAGCGCAGTGCACATTCGCACCGGGGCCCGGATCTGGGACGCCGAAGTGCGCAGCCATCCGACCGATGGCGTCGCGGCGGGAGCCGGCCGGACGTACGAGGTCGGCCAGCGGCCGGGCTTCCCGGATCATCTGTATGCGCTGGATGGGGCGGGGCGGATCGTCTGGATGACGCCGGGCGGCCTGGTCAGCCCGATGAAGCCCACCATCACCCGGCACCTGGTGTTCGCCGTCGACCTCGCGGGAACCGGTCTGGTTGCGTTTAAGGTGACGAACGGCCGCCAGGTGGCCCATTGGCCGGACCTCGATCCGGACGGGATGCTGCGGGCGCCGATGGTCATCGGCGACACGCTGGTCGCCGTCGGGAGCGGCCGGTTGACGGCGCTCCGCCTGCCCCCGGGGTGAGCCTGGCGCCTGCACAGAGGCCAAGCGTTCCCAATCAGTTCCCACGCAGCAGAAACGCCCCGCGTTTCGGCGAGGCGTTTCGTGTCAACCATGCGAGTGGGGGCGGGAGGATTCGAACCTCCGACCAAAGGATTATGAGTCCTCTGCTCTCACCGCTGAGCTACACCCCCGTCGGCGCGGCCCCATGCTACCGGCCGGGATTTGCCTCGTCTCAAACCGAATCCCGATCATGGTCGTATAGAACGGTGCAGGTTCCGCGAGAGAGGCACGGTTTGAGCATCGCAACGCATCCGCCCGATCACGAACTGTTCCAGGGAGTCGCCGCCACCGATCTGGCCGGGCTCGAGGAGCGCGCGCCGGCCCTCGCCTTCGCCAAGGGCGAGCTGATCTACTCCCCGTACGACCGCGGCGACGCGCTGTTCCTGGTCGAGCAGGGCCGGGTGCGGATCTACCGCAGCGCCTCGGACGGCCGCCAGCTGACGCTGGCGATCCTCGATCCGGGCATGTCGTTCGGCCAGGTCGCCGTGCTCCAGCACGAGCGGCAGGACGCGTACGCCGAGGCGCTGCTCGACTGCTCAGTGCGGATGCTGCGGGTGGACGACCTGGAGCGCGTGCTCCAGACCAGCCCGCAAATCGCGCTGAACCTGATGCGGAGCCTGGCCGAGCGGCTGCGCGACGCGGAGGACCAGATCGAGAGCCTGGCCTTCCGGCCGGTGCCCGCCCGGCTGGCGTCGAAGCTGCTCGACCTGATGGACCGCTACGGCCGCGTCACTCCGACCGGGATCCGCATCGACGAGCGCTTCACGCACCTCCAGATGGCCGAGATGATCGGCACCAGCCGGGAGACGCTGACCAAGGTGCTGAACGAGCTGCGCGACGCCGGCCTGATCGACGTTCGCGAGCGGCTGGTCTGGGTGCTCGACCCGGACGGCCTCGAGCGGCTCAAGCTCGGCTGAGGCGCTCGGCGCGGGGCGGGGTCGCGAGGCTCTAGAATCCAGGGTATCTCCCCTGGACGAAGAGAGGCTTGCTGTGGCTGAGACGGGAACCATGCGCGTCAAGAGCGGTCTTGCCGAGATGCTCAAGGGCGGCGTCATCATGGACGTCACCGATGCGGATCAGGCGCGGATCGCCGAGGACGCGGGCGCCTGCGCCGTGATGGCGCTCGAGCGCGTCCCGTCCGACATCCGCCGGGACGGCGGCGTCGCCCGGATGGCGGATCCGACCAAGATCCGCGAGATCCAGGAGGCCGTGACGATTCCGGTGATGGCGAAGGCCCGGATCGGCCACTTCGTCGAGGCCCAGGTGCTGCAGGCGCTCGAGGTGGACTACATCGACGAGTCCGAGGTGCTGACGCCGGCCGACGAGGCCAACCACATCGACAAGTGGGCGTTCACCGTGCCGTTCGTGTGCGGCGCGACGAACCTGGGAGAGGCGCTGCGCCGCATCAGCGAGGGCGCGGCGATGATCCGCTCCAAGGGCGAAGCCGGCACCGGCAACGTGGTCGAGGCCGTGCGCCACATGCGTTCGATCCTGGGCGAGATCCGCCGCCTGGGCTCGATGGACGAGACCGAGCTGTACGCGGCGGCCAAGCAGCACCAGGCGCCGTACGAACTGGTGCGCGACGTCGCCGAGCACGGCCGGCTGCCGGTCGTCACCTTCACCGCGGGCGGGCTGGCGACGCCGGCCGACGCCGCGCTGATGATGCAGCTCGGCGCGGAGGGCGTGTTCGTCGGCTCCGGCATCTTCAAGAGCTCCGACCCCGCAGCGCGCGCAGCCGCGATCGTCAAGGCGACGACCAACTTCAACGATCCGCAGGTCCTGGCCGAGGTGTCCACCGGCCTCGGCGAGCCGATGACCGGCATCGAGATCGAGACCCTCGGCGAGAGCGGGCTGCTGCAGACACGTGGCTGGTAGCGTCGGTGTGCTCGCCCTCCAGGGGGCCTTCCGCGAGCACGTGCGGGCGCTGTCCGATGTCGGGCTGACCGCAGTCGAGGTGCGCCGGGCGCACGAGCTGGACGGCCTCGACGGCCTGGTCATCCCCGGCGGCGAGTCCACCACGATGGCGAAGCTGATCGACGCCTACGGTCTGGAGGCGCCGATCCGCGCGCTGCACGAGGCGGGCCGCCCGCTGTTCGGCACCTGCGCGGGGATGATCATGCTGGCCCGCGAGGCCGTGGACGGCCGGCCCGACCAGCACCCGCTGGGCCTGATCGACATCGCCGTGCGCCGCAACGCCTTCGGCCGCCAGGTGGCGAGCTTCGAGACGTCGCTGCGCCTGGCCGGCGATCCCGAGCCGATCACGGGCGTGTTCATCCGCGCGCCGTGGATCGAGCGGGTGGGTCCCGGCGTCGAGGTGCTGGCCGAGCACGAGGGCCACGCCGTCGCCGCCGTCCAGGGCACGGTGCTGGTGACGGCGTTCCATCCCGAGCTGACCGGCGACCGCAGGCTGCACCGCCGGTTCGCGGACATGCTGGCCGGCGTCAGCGGGGAGGTGGCGGCATGAGCGGTCATTCCAAGTGGTCGACGATCAAGCGCAAGAAGGGCGCGGCCGACGCGCAGCGGGGCAAGCTCTTCACCAAGCTCTCGCGGGCGATCATCGTTGCCGCCAAGGACGGCGGGCCCGACCCCGAGTCGAACGCCGCGCTGGCCGGCGCGATCGCCAAGGCGCGCTCCTACTCCATGCCCAAGGACAACATCGAGCGGGCGATCGAGCGGGCGACGGGCGGCGCCGAGGGCTCCGACGCCTTCGACTCGATCGTCTACGAGGGCTACGGCCCGGAGGGCGTCGCCATCATCGTCGAGGCCCTGTCCGACAACCGCAACCGCACGGCCGCGGACGTCCGCAGCATCTTCGCCAAGCACAACGCCAGCCTGGGCACGCCCGGCTCCGTCGCCTGGCAGTTCGAGCGCAAGGGCGTGATCCTGGTGCCCGCAGACGGCGTGGACGAGGACGACATCGTGCTGGCCGGCGCCGACGCGGGCGCGGAGGACGCCGAGCTGGACGGCTCCAGCTGGCGGCTGACCACCGACGCCGCCGACCTGGGCGCGGCCCGCGACACGCTGGAGCAGGCGGGCTACGAGATCGAGTCGGCCGAGCTGACGCTGGTGCCCAAGAACACGGTCGCGCTGGAGGAGGACGGGGCCCGCAAGCTGCTGCGCCTGATCGACGCGCTCGAGGACCAGGACGACGTCCAGGACGTGTACGCGAACTTCGACATCCCCGACGCCGTGCTCGAGGCCGTCGCCGGCTGAGGGTGTCTACACCCGCTCGGCGGTGTGCGGCCCCGTCGCCTGCTCGGGTATCTCCGGCCGGTGGCCGAGCACGTAGCGCACGGCCAGCGCTACCGCCACGACGAGGATGACGGCGACCGCGGCCTTGCCCAGCAGGCCCGTCGAGTTGCTGAACGCGTCGATCAGCCGCTGCACCGAGCTGGCGAAGACGTAGCCGAGCACGCCCACCGCGACCGCCCAGATCGCCGCGCCGATGCCGTCGGCGATGATGTAGCGGAGAAAGGGCATGCGGATCGAGCCGCTGACGATCGCCACCTTGGTGCGGATGCCGGCGATCAACCGCGCGACGACGACGGCGTTCCTGCCGTGGCGCTCCATGAAGGTATGGACGCTCGAGTCCTCGTGGACGCCGAACCGGACGAGGATGCGCGGCCCGGCCACGCGGCCGATGAAAAAGGCGCAGGCGTCGCCGGCCACCGCGAACGCCCAGGCGACCGCGATCACGACGGGCAGGCTGAAGTTCGAGCTGGTGGCGGCCGCGGCGGAGGACGCCAGCAGCAGCACGATCTCGCCGGATGAGGGCAGCCCGAAGCTGTCGCCGAACGCGCCGACGGCGACGCCCCAGTAGCCGTAGTCGTCGATCAGCGACATGGCGTTGGGCGTGTCAACGTGGCTGAGGACGAGCACGAGCACGCCCGCCGCGGCGCCGAGCGCGGCGGCCAGCGCGGCCAGCCGCAGCACGGGCGGCACCCACCAGCGGCGCTGCGAGACGGGCGGATCGGACATCGCTCCCCACTGTATCGGGCGCGGATTCGGCGACTGTTTCACGGCGAACACCCGTTCGGCGGCGTCCGTTCTCCCGGCTAGACTGGCCACATGAGAGTGCTCGGCATCGACCCGGGAACGGCAGCGACGGGGTTCGGGGTGATCGAGGTGGAGGGCTCGCGGATGCGCGCGCTCGACCTGGGCGTGATCACCACCGCGGCCCGCACGCCGCTCGAGCAGCGCCTGGCCGCCATCCAGCGCCGCGTGGCCGGACTGATCGAGCATCACCACCCGGACGAGGTCGCGCTGGAGGACCTGTACATCGGCGGCAACCCGCGGACGGTGCTCTCGGTCGGGCACGCCCGGGGCGCGGTGCTCGCCTCCTGCGGGTGCGCCGGCCTGCCGGCCACGGGCTATCCGCCGGCCGAGGTCAAGACCGCGGTCTGCGGCTACGGCCGCGCCGAGAAGGATCAGGTGCGGCGGATGGTAGGCGCGCTGCTCCACGCCGACCTCTCTGCCGAGAGCGACCACGCGACGGACGCCCTGGCGGTGGCCATCTGCCACTCCGTGCGCCGCCCGTCGGCGCGGCTTCAGGCGGCCGTGCGATGATCGCGATGCTGCGCGGCACGGTCGCCGACCGGCGGTCGGGCCAGGTGGTGCTGGATGTCGGCGGCGTCGGCTACGTGCTGCAAACGACCGCGTCCGCCTCGCGCCTGGCGACGCCGGGCGAGGTGGTCACGCTGGTCACGCACCTGAACGTGCGCGAGGACGCCCTGACGCTGTTCGGCTTCGCCAGCACCGACGAGCGGGAGCTGTTCGAGCTGCTGCTGGGCGTGTCCGGCGTCGGCCCCAAGGCCGCCCTGGCGATCGTGTCCGGCTACGCCCCCGACCAGATCCGGCGGGCGATCGCCACCTCCGACCACGCGCTCTTCACCAGCATCAGCGGCATCGGCCGGAAGACCGCCGAGCGGGTCGTCATCGACCTCAAGGACAAGATCGGCGCGCTGCCCGCGCTCGCCGACGACACGCCGGACGTGGTGCCGGCCGGTCCCGGCCACACCGCGGCCCGCGACGCGCTGGTCGGCCTCGGCATGTCGGTGGCCGAGGCGGAGTCGGCGCTGCGCGAGGTGGACGAGGAGCTTCCGGTCGGAGAGCGAATCCGACTGGCACTGGCCGGCACCGCATGAGCACCCAGGAGCACCGCATCCCCGATCCGCTGCTCGCCCCCGGCGAGGAGGACCTCGACCGCTCGCTGCGGCCGCGGCGCCTGTCCGAGTTCGTCGGGCAGGAGCAGATCAAGGAGCAGCTCGCCATCTTCCTGGAGGCGGCCCGCAACCGCGACGAGCCGTGCGAGCACGTGCTGCTGGCGGGGCCGCCCGGGCTGGGCAAGACGTCGCTGGCCGGGATCATCGCCACCGAGATGGAGGCGCACCTGCACGTCGCGTCGGGGCCGGCGATCGACCGCAAGGCGGACATGGCCGCGATCCTGACCAAGATCGAGCCCAAGGACGTGCTCTTCATCGACGAGATCCACCGGCTCAACCGGGCGATCGAGGAGCTGCTCTACCCGGCGATGGAGGACGGCTGCATCGACCTCGTCATCGGGCAGGGGCCGGGCGCGCACGCGATCCGGCTCGACCTGGCCCCGTTCACGCTGGTCGGCGCCACCACCCGCACCGGCCTGCTGACCACGCCGCTGCGCGACCGGTTCGGCATCACCCACCGCCTCGACCACTACGGCGTCGAGGACATCGAGGAGATCGTCCGCCGCTCCGCCCGCATCCTGCGGGTCGAGCTCGACCCGGCCGGCGGGCACGAGATCGCGCGGCGGTCGCGCGGCACCCCGCGGATCGCGAACCGGATCCTGCGCCGGGTGCGCGACTACGCGCAGGTGCGCCGCGACGGCGCGATCGACGCCGCGGTGGCCGCCGAGGCGCTGGAGCTGTTCGAGGTGGACGAGGCCGGCCTGGAGCGGATCGACCGGGCGATCCTGCGCGCCGTGGCAGAGACGTTCGACGGCGGCCCGGTCGGGCTGTCGACGCTCGCGGTCGCGATCGGCGAGGAGACCGACACCCTGGAGGACGTCTACGAGCCGTATCTGCTCCAGCTCGGCCTGCTCAAGCGGACGCCGCGTGGGCGGGTGGTCACCGCCGCCGCATACCGGCACCTGGGCCTGCCCGCGCCGGACCGCGATCCGTCGCTGTTCTGACAGACTTCCGGCCCGATGGTGAACGGGATCCGGCAGGTGCACCGCCAGTGGTTCGTGCTGATCGGCATCGCAGCGGTCGTGCTGGCGGCCGCGGCGTTCATCAGCCTGCGCGTGGTCGAGTCCGTCTCCAAGGGGCCGGCGTTCCAGGTCGCGGCGACCTTCCTGCGCGGCAGCACCCCGGCCCGCAAGGAGCTGGGCGTGGTCACCGGTTTCGGCGTCGCCGTCAACGGCGACGTCACCGAGGAGGGCTCGGGCGGCTCGGCGCACATCTCGTTCGACGTCCTCGGCTCGTGGCGGAACGGGCGGGCCACGCTGAGCGCCATCAAGCACGAAGGACGCTGGTGGGTGACCGGGGCGACGCTGAAGGTGGACGGCGAGACGTATCCGTTGCCCACCCAGGCGATCCCGTGAGATGCGCACCGCCGACCTCGACTACGACCTGCCCGCCGACCTGATCGCCCAGCGCCCGGCCGAGCCCCGCGACAGCGCGCGGCTGCTGGTCGCCGGGCCCAGCGGTCCGCCCCGGCACCGGCTGTTCAGCGACCTGCCGTCCGAGCTGCGGCCCGACGACCTGGTGGTGCTGAACGACACCCGCGTGCTGCCGGTGCGGCTGCGGCTGCGCCGTGCGACCGGCGGCGCAGCCGAGGTGCTGCTGCTCGAGCCCCTCGCCGACGGACGCTGGGAGGCGCTGGTACGGCCGTTCCGGCGGCTGCGCGAGGGCGAGCGGCTGGACAGCGGCGGCCTCTCGGTCGAGATCGCCGAGCGGCTGGGGGAGGGCCGCGCGCTGGTCGCGCTGCACGCGGACGTCCCGATCGAGCAGGCGCTTGAGCGGGCCGGCGAGATGCCGCTGCCGCCGTACATCACCGAGCCGCCGGCCGACCCGGCCGATTACCAGACCGTCTACGCCCGCGATCCCGGATCCGCGGCGGCGCCCACCGCCGGCCTGCACTTCACCACCGCCCTGCTCGAGCACGCTGCGCGCGTCGCACCAGGTGGTGGAGGTGACGCTCGGCGTCGGCCTCGACACCTTCCGGCCGGTCGCCGAGGACGATCTCGACGAGCACGCGATCCACACCGAGCCCTACCGGGTGCCCGCCGCCGCGGCCGGGGCGGTGCGGGGACGCCCTCGCCGGGGGCCGCCGTGTGGTCGCGGTAGGCACCACCACGGTGCGGGTGCTGGAGACGGTGTTCGGCCAGGGCGCGCCGCTCGAGGGCCGCACCGGCCTCTTCATCACGCCCGGGTACGAGTTCCGGGCGGTGGGGGCGATGGTGACCAACTTCCACCTGCCGCGCTCGACGCTGCTGGCCCTGGTGATGGCCTTCGCCGGCGTCGAGCGCACCCGCGAGCTCTACCGTTCGGCGGTGGACGAGCGCTACCGCTTCTACTCCTTCGGCGACGCGTGCCTGCTGGGATGACCGGAGACTTCCAGGTCACGGCCCGCGACGGGGCCGCGCGCGCCGGCGTGCTCGAGACCGCGCACGGCCCGTTGTCGACGCCGGCCTTCATGCCCGTCGGCACCAAGGGCACCGTCAAGGGCGTGCTGCCGGGCGAGCTGCGGGAACTGGGCGCCGGCATCGTGCTGGGCAACACCTACCACCTGCACTTCCGGCCCGGCGCCGACGCTGATCGCCGAGCTGGGCGGCCTGCACCGGTTCATGGCGTGGGACGGGCCGATCCTGACCGACTCGGGGGGCTTCCAGGTGTTCTCGCTGCGCCATACCGCCGACCGGGTGGACGACGACGGCGTCTGGTTCCGCTCCGTCTACGACGGCAGCCGGCACCGGTTCACCCCGGAGCTGGCCATGGAGGTGCAGCGGCTGCTCGGCTCCGACATCGCGATGGCGTTCGACGAGTGCACCCGGGCGGACGTGAAGTCCGTCGAGCTGGAGGCCGCCGTGCGCCGCACGGCGCTGTGGGCGCGGCGGTCGCGGGAGGCGCCGCACGCCGAAGGCCAGCTGGTGTTCGGCATCGTCCAGGGCGGCACCGACCTGGGGCTGCGCGAGCGCAGCACGGCCGACATCCTTGACGTCGGATTTGACGGCTATGCGATCGGCGGGCTGTCGGTCGGCGAGGAGCGCACGGTGATGCTGGACACCGTCAGCCGCACCGCGCCGTGGCTGCCGGACGAGCGGCCGCGGTACTTCATGGGCATCGGCGACCCGGCCGGCGTGGTCGAGATGATCGCCCGCGGCATCGACATGTTCGACTGCGTGCTGCCCACGCGGATGGGCCGTACCGGTACCGCGCTGACGCCCCAGGGCCGCTTGAACATGCGGAACGCGCGGTTCGCGCGTGACCCGGCGCCGCTGGTCGAAGGCTGCCCGTGTCCGGCCTGTGCGAGCTACTCGCGGGCGGCGATCCGGCACTTCGTGACACAGCAGGAGATCACCGGATTGCGCCTGCTGACGCTGCACAACCTCCATCAGCTGCTCGACCTCGTGCGACGGGCGCGCGCGGCGATCGAGGTAGGATGTTTTGCAGCCTTCCGCGAGTCACTGCTGGAGGGATCGACCCTTGCGGTCGATATGGATGGCGACTCCCGCGATTCGTGACCGACAAGCGACGAAACTTCCTCATCCTCGGCCTCGTGGTCGTCCTCATGGCCGGCTCGCTGGCGCTGATCGCGACCCGTGACTTCCGGCTCGGCCTCGACCTGAAGGGCGGGATCGAGGTCGTCCTCGAGGCGCGCCCCGACGCCGGCACCAAGGTCACGCCCGCGATCCTCAACACGTCGGCCGACATCCTCCGCCGCCGCGTCGACCCCCAGGGCGTGCTCTCGCCCGAGATCCGGACGAGCTCGAGCGACAACCAGATCACCGTCGCCGTCCCCGGCGCGAAGAACGCGCAGGAGGTCGCCGACCTGCTGGTCGCGACCGGCGAGCTCCAGAGCTTCGACCTCTTCAAGTACCTGAACACCGTCTCCACCGCCGGGAGCTTCCAGGCGAAGCCGTCGACCACGCTCTGGGACCTGCTGACGGCGGCCAAGTCGCAGGTCAAGGACGAGAGCGACGTCAACGGCTGGGCGCTGTTCGACAAGACGACCAAGCAGCAGTTCGGCAAGATCGAGCCGCAGAAGAGCCAGGTGCTCCAGGACATCGCGGGAAAGGCCCAGCCCGAGGACCCGGTCTGGCTGGCGGTGCCCAAGGGGACATCGGTGGTCAGCTGCGTCGCCGCCGACGGCTGCCCCGGCGTCACCGCGACGCAGGGCACCTACTACTACCTGTTCAACCTGAACCCGAACGAGCGCGGCAACCCGAACGTGATCACCGGCGACCAGGTCACCGCCGACGCCTCCACCGATCCGCAGAGCGGCAGCCCCGACGTCACGCTGACCTACCGCAACGGCGGCGGCGACGAGTTCAAGAACATCACGCAGGACATGGTGGTGCGCAAGGCGCTGGCCCAGTCGCAGTGGCCGCAGGGCCTGCCCAACGCGATCGTGGTGGACGGCCGGCTGGTGTCGTGGCCCGTGGTCGACCAGGTGATCGACCCGTCGCTCTCCGGCAACTCAGAGCATCATCACCGGCGATCAACAGCCAGGCCGAGGTCAACCGGATCGCGCTGGAGATCAAGAGCGGCTCGCTGCCGGTCAAGTTCGCGGCCGTCTCGACCACGGTGATCGGCGCCTCGCTGGGGCAGAACGCGCTGCGCGACGGCCTGATCGCGGGCGGCGCCGGCCTGCTGTTCGTGATGATCTTCCTCGTCCTCTTCTACGGCTTGCTGGGCCTGATCGCCGACGTCGCCCTGCTCATCTACGGCCTGCTGCTGGCCGGGATCGTGCTGCTGATCCCGGTGACGATGACGCTGCCGGGCATCGCCGGCACGATCCTCACCATCGGTGTTGCCGCCGACGCAAACATCGTCATCTTCGAGCGCATCAAGGAAGAGGTGCGTGTCGGCAAATCGATCAGAACGGCGATCGCGATCGGCTACCAGAAGGGCTTCCGGACGATCGTCGACGCGAACGTCGTCACGCTGATCACGGCGGCGATCCTCTACATCTCGACGACGTCCAGCGTCAAGGGCTTCGCCCTGATGCTGCTGATCGGCGTCATCACGTCGATCTTCACGGCGGTCGTCGCCACCCGCGCCATGCTCTCGCTGATGGCCGGGTTCAAGTTCATGTCCGGCAAGCGCGTGATGGGCAACCTTGGCACGCGGCGACCGGTGGAAGAAGTACGACCTGATCGGCAAGACGCGGCTGTGGTTCGCGATCTCGGGGATCGCCATCGTGATCGGCGTCTTCAGCCTCGCCACCCAGGGCCTGAACGAGGGCATCGACTTCACCGGCGGCTCCAAGATCGAGTTCACGACCCCGCAGGCGCACACGACCGATGAGGTGTCGGGCATCGTCAGCGCGACCGGCGTGCAGGAGCCGCAGGTGGTCGGCACCGGCCCCAGCGAGAACGGCGAGTACAAGGGGTTCCGGATCCAGTCCAAGACGCTGACGCAGCACGACCGAGGAGAGCACGGTCGGCGCGATCGGCCAGAAGCTCGATGTCAGCCGCGACGACATCAGCATCCGCAACGTCTCCAGCTCGTTCGGCTCGTCGGTGCTGGACTCCGCCTACCTGGCGATCGCGTTCTCACTGCTGATCATCTTCCTCTACATCACCTTCCGGTTCGAGTGGCGGTTCGCCGTCCCGGTGATGGTGGCGCTGGGCCACGACATCATCATCACGCTCGGTTTCTACTCACTCGTGCAGCGGGAGGTCACGGCGGACACCGTGGCGGCCATCCTGACCGTGCTCGGCTACTCGCTGTACGACACCGTGATCGTGTTCGACCGCGTCCGCGAGAACATCAAGATCCTGCCGCGGATGACCGCCGGCAAGCTGGTCAACGAGTCGCTGGCCGAGACGATCACGCGCTCGCTGAACACCTCCCTGGTGACGCTGATCCCGGTCGTGCTGCTGTTCGTGTTCGGCTCCGGATCGCTCCAGGACTTCGCGTTCGCGCTGACCGTCGGCATCGCGTCCGGCGCCTACTCGTCGATCTTCGTCGCCGCCCCGCTGCTCGCGATCCTGCTCGAGCGCGAGCCGCGCTTCGTGCACCGCCGCCAGGAGCAGGAGAAGGGCTCCGAGGGCAGCGCGCGCGGCCGCAGGATGCCGACGCCGGCCGTCGCCGTCGCGGGCGACGCCCCGTTGCCGGCGGACAGCGGTGCGCCCGATGCGCCACGGCGGCGCAAGCGCCGGGCCCGCCCGCACGGCCGCAACCGCTGATCTCACCGGTCCCGGGCCCGGGCGTCCCCCGTCCGGGGGTCGATCCCGTGCCCCGAAATGCCGATTTCGGTCCCGACATGAATGAGTGGACGGAGAGCTCCAGCCGTCGCTTCGACGATCTGATCGCGGTGATCGAGTCGACGCGGGCGCTTGCAGAGGCAGCGGACCCCGCCGGGGCCATGTCGCTGTTCGCCCGTGAGCTGACGCTGCTGTTCGGCGCCTCCGCCTGCCTCATCTCCGAGTACGAGCCGAGCCGCGGGACGGTCACCGACTGGGCGGCCTACGTCGAGCCCCCGGCCCGGCTGAACGTCGTCGCCGAGGACTACGACCTGAACGAGTACCCGGTCACGCGCCGGGTGCTGTTCGACCTGGTCGAGTCGTCCACCTCGCTGGACGACGGCGGCGACCCGGCCGAGCACGCCTTCCTCGAGCGCAGTGGCTTCGGCGCCGCGATGATGGTGCCGCTGGTGATGGACGGCGCCGCCGCCGGGCTGGTCGAGCTGTTCGATGTCCGCGTCCGGCCGTTCTCGGCCGATGACCGCCGCTTCTGCCGTCTGCTCGCCGACCACGCCGGCCTCGTGCTGGGCACGGTGCGGATGGCCGAGCGGCTCGAGGCGCAGCACCTCGCGACCGTCGGCGCCCTGGCCGCGGCGCTGGAGGCCAAGGATGCGTACACCGGCGGCCACGCCCAGGCGATCTCGCAGTTCGCGGTGGCGGTCTCCGAGGAGCTCGGCCTCAGCGGCAGCGAGATCCGGTCGGTGCGGATGGGCGCCCTGCTGCACGACGTCGGCAAGATCGCGATCCCGGACTCGATCCTGAACAAGCCGGGCCCGCTGACCGACGACGAGTTCACCGTGATGAAGCGTCACACCGTGATCGGCGCCGACATCATCGCCGGCGTGCCCGGGCTGGAGGAGGTCGTCTCGCTGGTGCGCTCGTCGCACGAGCGCTGGGACGGCCGCGGCTACCCGGATGGCCTGGCCGGCACCGACGTGCCGCGCGGCGCCTACGTGATCGCCGTCTGCGACGCCTACCACGCGATGATCGAGGACCGGGTGTACCGCCGCGCCATGTCGGTGGACGGCGCGCTTGCCGAGCTGGCCCGCTGCTCGGGCAGCCAGTTCATGCCCGCCGCGGTGGATGCGCTGGTCGCGATCGTCGAGCGCGGCAGCCAGCGCGCCGTGCGCTTCTCCCCGGCGGCCTAGCCGCCAGGCCGGCTCAGCGCGCGTCCTGCTCGATCTCGTCCTCGAGCTCGTCCTCGATCGCCTCTTCCGGCGAGACCCGGCGGCGGCGCATCGCCAGCAGGCCACGGATCCGCTGCCGATCGGACGGCGTCAGCGCGCCCACCAGCAGCAGGGCGAGCGGGAAGGACGCGGCGGCGAGCAGCCGGAAGGTGATGAACGCCACGCCCGTTTCCGGGATCGACAGCGAGAGCGCGCAGTAGAGCCCGGTCACGGCGAAGGTGCGCAGTACGCGGCTCCAGTCGTAGTCCACGGGGTAGCTGCGCTGGGCGTTCCACCAGCCCAGCCAGAGCAGCACGGCGTAGCCCAGCACCGTGGTGATGCCTGCGCCGACGATGCCCCAGGTGGGGATGAAGTAGAAGTTCAGGCCGATGTTGACCACCGCGGCAATGGCGGTGATGACCGGCGTCATCCGCGTCTTCTTGGAGAACGTGACGCCGATGTTCATCACCATGAACCCGCCGTAGAGCACCATGCCGGTCATCAGCATCGGCACCACGGGGATCGCGTCGTGGACGTCCGACGGGAAGGCGATGCGGATGTAGGGCGCGGAGATCAGCGTCAGCGCGGCCACGGCCCAGCCCATCACCACCGCCCAGTACGAGAAGACCTGGCGGAACGTCTGTTTGGCCATGGCGTCGCCGCGGATCGAGTGGGCGAAGGGCGGCCACGCGGTCTGGAACGCGCCGACGACCAGCATCACGCCCAGCGCCACCTTCGAGGCGACGCCGTAGGAGCCCAGGTCGTCGAAGGAGCCGAGCCGCTGGATCTGGAGCCGGTCGGCGAAGTTGAGGCCCCACAGCGCGATGCCGGAGGGGACGAAGGGCAGCGAGTAGTGCAGCACCTCGCGCAGCAGGTGCGTGTCGAACGCGCGGAAGCCGATGACGCTGCGGCGGGCGATGCAGAGCGCGGCGTAGACCAGCAGGCTGCCGCCGAAGTTGCCGATCATCAGGCCGACCGCGCCCTCGTCGCGGACGACGACCAGGTAGAGCGTCAGCACCACCGTCACGGCGACGTTGACCAGCGTGTAGACCACGAACTCCCGCGCTCGCCGCTCGATCCGGTAGATCCGGGCGACGACGTCGTAGTTCATCGTCACCCACAGGCCGACCAGGCCGATCGCCGCGACGCTGCGGCTGACGGCGAGCCAGGACGCGATCTGGTCGAGCAGGACGAAGCCGACGATCGTCGTCGCCGTCGAGCCGGCCAGCACGAACGCGAAGACGGTGTGGATGACGGGTGACCAGTCCCGTCGCTCGGGCTCGCCCAGCGTGAACCGCGACATCGAGGCGGTCACGCCCAGGCGCAGGACGATGGCGACCGCGGTGATCGTCGCCGTGACCAGCTCGACGGTGCCGAAGGCGGCACGGCCGGCGTAGGTGACGTAGATGGGGACGAGGAAGAAGCCGACGATGCGGCTGGAGAACCCGCCCATGCCGTAGATCAGCGACTGGCTCGCCAGCGAGCGCAGCCGCGGGGCGGCCCTCGCGCTACTCGTAGCCAAGTGCGGAGATGCGCTCGCGGATGGCGCGCTCCTCCTCGTCCGTGTAGACGCCGCTCTGCTGGTCAGGCCCGGCGTCGGCCGCCGCCGCCACCAGCGAGCCGGCGGCGCGGAAGCCGTCCAGCGGCCGCCCGTCGAAGGCGGTCTCGGCGTCCACGCCCAGCATCCGCAGGACGGTGGGCGCGAGGTCCTGGATCCCGGCGTTCTCGACCGCGCCGGCCTCGATCGCCGGACCGGCCGCGGCCAGGATCCCGATCGGGCCGTGGTGCCCGGAGAAGCCGTAGTTGTGCGACGGGTCGAGGTCGGTGTGGCGCACCCAGGGCGACGCCCACCGGCGGCGCGAGGAGTCGATCAGGATGCGCGGATCGGTCGCCGTCAGGATCAGGTCGGGCGCGCGGTCGAGGTGCGGACCGGAGAAGACCTCCTCGGCACGGCGCACGTGCAGCGCGGGGCCGTCGCCGAACGGGCTGGGCTCGGCGCGGAGCTCGGCGATCAGCGCCTCCTGGAAGCCGCGGTCGCGGCCGCGGGGCGAGTGCTCACCGAAGTAGACGGGGCCGCCGGTGCCGTACGCGTAGGCGTCGGTGCGCCAGCGGTCGACGTCGCGCATCGTCCGGTCGGCGGAGTCCGGCGCGCGGCCGTAGGGGACGACGCGGTCGTACAGCGGCGGATACCAGCGCTGCGACATGGCCAGGCGCGAGTCGATCCGCGCCAGCCCGCGGGTGCGCTGGAGCGACCGCCGGCGGAAGCGCAGATGGCCGCGCTGCTCGAGCCAGCGGTTGACGTGGAAGCAGTGGTGGATCGGCTGCATGCCGTGGTCGGAGATGAGCAGCGTGTTGACCGGCCCCCCGTGGACGCGCTCGGCGTGCTCGATCAGCCGACCCGCCGCCGCGTCGATCGCCTCGTACACCTCGCCGATGTGGTCGGCGGCGTGCGACGGGTCGTGCGCGGGCGCATCCGGGTCGCGCAGGTGGTAGGCGAGGTGGCCGATCGTGTCGCTGGACATGAAGTCCACGCAGAACAGGTCGGGCCGCTCCCCCTCGATCAGGAACGCGCACAGCCGCTCGACCTCGCCCACGTCGGCGATCAGGTTGCGCCGGAACCCGTCGTAGTCCTCCCAGTAGCGGTCGCGCATCGGGTGCCTCGCGCTGACCAGGTCGGGGAACGTGCGGGCGATCCGCTCGGCCGCGTCGGGCGGGTGCACGGTCGGCCGCTCGGGGCCGCCGTAGCCCGACACGACGACGCCGCCGACGGACTCGACCGGATGGGTGAACGGGACGAGGGCCATCACCGAGCGCAGGCCGGCCGCCTGGAGGAACCGCCAGATCGGGGCGCCGTCGCGGTCGGCGGCGGACAGGATCCGGTGGCCCTCGCGGTATGGGTTCGTCGAGAAGTTGTAGATGCCGTGGCGGCCGGGAAGCAGGCCGGTCAGGAACGTCGTCCAGGCCACCGGCGTGATCGGCGGCTCGGTCGAGACCAGCGGCCCGAAGCGGCCCTGGTCGCGGAGCCGGGCGATGGTGGGGAGCCGTCCGGCCGCCAGCAGCTCGGTGACGATGCCGTGGTCGGCGCCGTCCACGCCGAGGACGAGCACGGGGGTGACGGTCATCGCGGGATCGTACCCCCCGGCTCCTCGGGCGAGCGGAGGCTGTAGCCCCACGCGCGGACGGCCCGCTCGTACCGTCGCTCGACCAGGTCGAGATAGGCGCTGCGGGCGACTGAGCTGCGCCGCGCCCGCCACTCGGCGAAGTAGCGGTCGTTGATGCCGTCCCGCATCGGCACGTCGGCGGCGACCGGCTCGAGGTCGAGGAACCCGAACACGGCGGCCAGCTCACGCTCCGGGTCGCGGACCAGGTCCTCGTAGCGCAGGACGTGGACGCGCTGCAGGTGCGGCCGGTCGTCGGCGAACAGGTTGTGGCAGCGCACCCAGTGGCGGATCAGCTGGTCGGGTCGGGTCGCGCTCCACTTCTGCGTCGCGCAGGCCACGGCGATCGGGTGGCGGGTGACGACGACGAAGCTGCTGTCGGGAAACAGCGCCTGGAGAAACCGCGTCTTCAGCAGGTGCGGCGGCGACTTCTCCAGCAGCACCGGGCGCTCCATGTCCCAGTGCGCCGACCACTCCCGCAGCAGCGTCTCCCGGGCCTCGTCGGACACCAGCGGCGACGCCTCGGTCAGGTGCTGGCGCGCCGCGAAGCCGAACCGGCCGGGGCCGCCGTCGGCGTGGCCCGGCGGGTAGACACTCTGGAGCAGCTGGCCCTCATCCTCGGGCACGCCGGTGTCCGCGAACGCGCTGACCTGCGGCGAGGCGGCGATCAGCCGGGCGAGCAGCGTCGTGCCGCTTCGGTGAAGGCCGGTGACGAAGACGAAGCGGTGGCCCTGCACTGGGCGCAGGGTAGGCGATGGTACCGTGGAGCGGTGTCAGCCCAGACGCTCCGAATCGCCATCGTCGGGCCGGGGCGCAGTGTGCACACGAAGCGGTGGGCGCGGCGGCTGGCCGAGCGCGGGCACGAGGCGCACATCTTCACCGAGCAGCCGGAGCCGGTGGAGGGGGTGGAGGTGCACGACATCCTCGGCGGGCGGATCCCCGGGGGGATCGGCGTGCGTCGCCTGTGGAGGCGCCGGCACCTGCGCCGCGAGCTCGAGCGGCTGGCGCCGGACGCGCTGCACGCGCACTTCCTGTGGCCGTACGGCGACTGGGCGCTCCGCACCGGGGTGCGGCCGCTGCTCCACCAGGTGTGGGGCTCGGACGTGCTGGTAATGCCGGAGCAGCGCCGCGGCGGGCACGAGCGGACCGCCGCCCTGCTCGCCGCCGCCAACGCCGTCACCGTCAACTCGGATGCCCTCGTCCGCGCCGTCGCGGGCTTCGGCGTGCCCGACGAGCGCATCCACCGAATCGGCTGGGGCGTGGACACGGCCCGCTTCTCCGGGGAGCGCGACCGGTCGTTGGTGGACGAGATCTTTCCCGGCCGGCCCGTCGTCGCCTCGCCCCGGCTGCACAAGGAGCTCTACAACCTCGACGTGCTGATGGAGGCCGTGCCGCTGGTGCAGCGCTCCGTGCCCGACGCCGCCTTCCTGTTCATGGCCCACGGCGCCCTCACCGACCGCCTGCGCGAGCATGCCGCAGCGCTGGGTGTGGCCGGCTCGGTGCACCTCCGCCGCTTCGACGAGGAGGAGCTGCCGCTGGCGTTCGCGGGCAGCGACGTCTCGGTCTCGATCCCCTCGTCCGACACCGGGCGGCCGACGTCGCTGCTGGAGGCGATGGCCTCGCGGCTGCCTGTGGTGCTGTCCGACCTGCCCGCGATCCGCGAGCTGGTGGACGACGGCGACGGCGCGCTGATCGTGCCGCAGCGCGATCCGGCGGCCGTCGCGGCCGCGATCGTGCGCCTGCTGGAGGACGGCGAGCTGCGCGCGCGGTTCGGCGACCGCAACCGCGCAGCCGTCTGCGAGCGGGCCGACGCCGCCCGCGAGACCGACCGCTGCATCGAGCTCTACCGGCAGCTGTCCCGCACCTAGCCATCTATCCTCCGCCGGATGACCACCGCCCGACGCGTCATGATCATCGGCCTGGACTGCGCCGCGCCGCGCATCCTGTTCGACGACATGCGGGCCGAGCTGCCGGTCATCTCGGGCCTGATGGAGCGCGGCGTGTGGGGCGAGCTCGAGTCCTGCGATCCGCCCATCACCGTGCCCGCCTGGTCGTGCATGATGAGCTCCAAGGATCCGGGCACGCTCGGCTTCTACGGCTTCCGCAACCGGGCAGACCACAGCTACGACGGCCTCACCTTCGCGACCAACGAGAAGATGAAGCACGACCGGGTCTGGGATCTGCTGTCCCGCGCCGGCAAGCACGTCGTCGTGCTGGGCGTGCCGATGACGTTCCCGCCGCGGCAGGTGAACGGCGAGATGATCAGCTGCTTCCTCGCCCCTTCGACCGAGAGCCGCTACACGTACCCGGAGGAGCTGCGGGACGAGATCAAGGACGTGGTCGGCGAGTACATGGTGGACGTGCCCAACTTCCGCACCGACCAGAAGGAGCGGATCCTGCACGACATCCAGGTGATGACGCAGCGCCGCTTCCAGCTGGCGCGCCACCTGCGCGACACCCGCGACTGGGACTTCCTGATGATGGTCGAGATGGGAACCGACCGCCTCCACCACGGCTTCTGGCGCTTCTACGACCCGTCCCATCCCGACTACGAGCCTGGCACGCGCTGGGAGCAGGAATTCCGCGACTACTACCGCTCGGTGGACGCCGAGATCGGCCGCCTGATCGAGGGCCTGGGCGACGACACGGCCGTGATGGTCGTGTCCGACCACGGCGCCCAGTCGATGTTCGGCGGCATCCAGGTGAACGAGTGGCTGATGCGCGAGGGCTACCTGGCGCTGGCCGAGCAGCCGGACGGCGTCATCCCGATCGGCAAGGCGACGATCGACTGGCCGCGGACGAAGGTCTGGGCGGACGGCGGCTACTACTCGCGGATCTTCCTGAACGTCCGCGGCCGCGAGCCGCAGGGCGTCGTCGAGCCGGACGAGGTCGAGGCGCTGCGCGACGAACTGATCGCGAAGCTGGAGGCGCTGGGCGACGAGCAGGGCCGCCCGATCGGTACCCGCGTCTACCGGCCGGAGGAGCTCTACCACGAGGTCAACGGGGTCGCTCCCGACCTGATCTGCTACTTCGGGGACCTGACGTGGCGCTCGATCGGCTCGCTCGGCGACGGCCGCATCCATGTCCGCGAGAACGACACCGGCCCCGACGACGCGAACCACGCCAAGATGGGCGTCTACGTGATGGCCGGGCCGGGCATGCCGGAGCAGGCGCCGGAGTCGGCGACGCTGTTCGACGTCGCGCCGACGGTGCTGAAGGCGATGGGCCAGCCGGTGCCGGCCGATATGCAGGGCAAGGCGCTCAACTAGCCGCCGTCGCTACGGCCAGACGCCGTCGTCCGGCGTCAGGTCGAGCTCCCCGCCGGCGCGGCAGTCGGGCGATCGGTAGTCGGGGCGGTTACGCGGGTACTCCCGCGTCCAGTACGTGCGGGCGAGCAGGTCGGCGTAGCCCGCGTCGATGCCGAGCAGCGCCGACGTGCGGCGGATCGACTGCACCCCGTAGCACTCCGCGACCGCCTCGGCGCGGAAGCCACGGGCATGCTGGGACTCGTGCGAGAGCAGCGCGACGGCGTAGGCGGCCAGCTCCAGCTGGGAGCCGTCCGCCGGCCGGGCGTGGTCGTATGCGAGCCACGCCAGCCATCCGCACAGGTGCCCCTCGACGTTGATCAGCGAGTCGTCGGCCATCGTGAACGCGGTGATCCGCCGACCGAATGCCGCGCGCGTCCGGTTCCACGTCGTCTCGTCCCAGCAGCGCACCTGCACCGGATGCCCCGCCAGCGTGGACGCGACGTGGCCGAGGAACGGCTCGACATGGGACTGCTCCCCGCCGCCGCTCACCGTCGGCAGCGGCTGGCGCCAGTCGAACCGTGCGGGCCGGTGCAGCACCGCGGCGACCGCGGGCGTGCAGGCGAGCAGGGCGAGCCCGGCGCAGGCTGCCAGCACGGCGGCCGGTGCGCGGCGGGGCGGCCGCGCCGGTGCGGGCGCCGGCATCTGCCACAGCCGGACGCCGCGGCGTAGCAGCGAGGGCGCCGTCCGGCAGAGCACGACGCCGCGTCCGCGCTGGAGGCGATCGACCAGGATGGCGCGCACCAGCTCGCAGCCGGTCAGCCCGGCCAGCATCAGCCCGGCGACGAACAGCGCCGCCCGGTGCGGGTGGGAGGTGCCGGTCTCGGCCAGCGGCGCGACGGCGGGCATCAGCACCAGGGCGACGGCCGCACCTCCCGTCAGCCGTCCGGGGCGACCCAGGCGCGGTGCCGGGCCCTCGGCCGGCGGGCCGGCCAGCGAACGCTGCCAGCGGCGGACGATCGACCAGGCGCAGGCGGTGCCGGCCAGCCCGGCGACGAGGAACGCCGAGAGCACCGCGAACCTGGACGCGTCGCGCATCGCCAGCGCCCACACCGGCAGGCCGGCGAGCGCGGCCAGGTGCCACCGCGCGCGGGCGTCATCGAGGGCGGATCGCCAGCCGGCGGCCCGCCCGCCGCGTTCAGAGCGGCTCGCCCACATACACCGGCACCTCGCCGGTGCGCGCGGCCGCGGTCGGGACGTAGAGCCGGGCGCCCAGGCGCCGCTCGTCACGGCGTGCGCCGGCCGCGTCGAGCGCCCGCCGCGCCCCGGTCAGCCCGAGCAGCGCCGCGCCCGCGGGCGGCACCGGCAGGAGCAGCGCCAGGCCCAGCAGCAGCGGGACGTCAATGCGGCCGCGGGGCTCGCCGGCCTCGACCCCGGCGGGCAGCGCGCGGAGCGCGATCCTGCCGGCCAGGTGCCGTTGCTGCACCGCCCGCAGCGCCGTCGCGGCGAGCGCGCCGGCGGCGGCCGCTGCCAGGACGAGCGCGAGCGACCCGGCGACGGCGCCGAGCTCCACGCCGAGCGCGATGCCCGCCAGCGCGACCGGGCCCGAGCTGCGCATGGCGCGGTCGGCGACGGATCGCTGATGTACGAGCGGAGCGGGGGTGATGGCGCCGGGCACGGCGCCCTCAGAAGGTGCTCGCTCGCCGACGAGGGTGGTCGGTGAGGTCACACCTCTCACCGTACGGATCCTGGGCGTCGGTGCAAGGGGGTGACGCCCGACTACCATCATGTGGGTATGCCCGCGACCCGCCTCTCACAGCGGCGCCAGACCATCGCCCGGGTGCGGGAGATCACCCAGGTCGCGGCGCGCCACGGGTTCGGCTACGCGTTCGACCGCGGGCCCCTGCGGCGTGGGCCGGAGATGCAGTCGATGGAATCAGTCGGCCGGCATCTGCGCGAGATGCTGGATGAGCTGGGGCCGACGTTCATCAAGTTCGGGCAGCTGCTGTCCACCCGGCCCGACCTGGTACCCCCCGAGGTGGCCGCCGAGCTGCGGCTGCTCCAGGACACCGTGTCGCCGTTCCCGTACGAGGAGGTCGAGCAGGTGGTGCGGGCTGAGCTCAAGGCCGACATCGCCGAGCTGTTCGCCGCGTTCGACCCCGTGCCGGTCGCGGCTGCGTCGATCGGCCAGGTGCACCTGGCCGAGCTGCCCAACGGCCGCCAGGTCGCCGTCAAGGTGCAGCGCCCCAACGCGCCGGCCCAGATCGAGGCCGATCTCGTGCTGCTGCGGCAGGTGGCGCGGATCGTGCGCGAGCGCGTCCAGCGGCTCTCGTTCATCGACGTCGAGGCGTTGGTGGACGAGTTTGCCCGCTCGATCCGCTCCGAGCTCGACTACCGGCGCGAGGCCCGCAACGCCGACGTGATCCGCCGGAACTTCGCCGAGAACCCGTCGGTGGCCGTGCCCAAGGTGTACTGGACCTACTCCAGCGAGCGCGTGCTGACGCTGGAGCGGCTGGCCGGGATCAAGCTGGGCGAGGTGGACGTCGACGACGTGCCGGTCGCCGAGCGGCGGCGGCTGGCCCTGCTCCTGGCCGACACCTGGCTGGCGATGATCTTCCGCCACGGCGTCTTCCACGCCGATCCCCACCCGGCGAACATCTTCGTGCTGCCCGACGGGCGCCTGGGGCTGGTGGACTTCGGCATCGTCGGCACCCTCTCGCGGGCCGACATGCGCCGTCTCACCCGGCTGCTGGTGGACGCCGTCAACGAGAACGTTGACGCGCTGCCGCGGCGGCTGCGCGACCTGGGAGTGCGCTTCAGCCGCGAGCAGGAGGAGGAGTTCCGGCTCGAGCTGCGCGAGGTGTTCTACCGCTACCACGGCGCGTCGATCGGCGAGATCGACCCGCTCCAGGTGATCCGCGAGTCGTTCACGCTGATCGCCCGCATGCACCTGCGCATCCCCACGCACTACGCGCTGCTCGACAAGACGCTGGCGACGCTGTCCGGCGTGGCCGGCGAGCTCTACCCGGACTTCAACGTGTTCGAGGTCGCCGAGCCGTATGCCAACGAGCTGGTGGCGGGGGAGCTGGCGCCGCGCGCGCTGCTCGACCGCGGGCTCGAGGAGATCGGCAACTACGGCGGGCTGCTGATGGAGCTGCCGTACCAGGTGCACGACACGCTCGAGCAGTTCCGCGACGGCGAGGTCGAGGTGCAGTTCCGCCACAAGGGGCTCGACCAGCTGACCTCCAAGTTCGACGTCGTCTTCAACCGGCTGGCGATCGCCATCATGATGGCGGGCACCATCGTCGGGTCGGCGCTGATCGGCATCGCCGCGACCGGCGGGCCGCACGTGCTCGGCGTCCACATCCTGACGTGGGTCGGCTTCCTGATCGCCACCGGTCTGGGGCTGGTGCTGGTGCTCTCGATCATGCGCAGCGGCCGTCTGTAGCATCCGACCCGGGTCCTGAGGATGGGGTCGTGCGAATGGATCCCGTCTGGAAGATCGCTCCCTGCGAGGAGGACGAGGCGCTCGCCCTGGCGGCCGAACTGGGCCTGCACCGGACGACCGCCGAGGTGCTGATACGACGCGGCATGGCCGACGCCGCGTCCGCCCGCGCGTTCCTCGAGGAGGACGGGCCGTCGCACGACCCGATGCTGCTGGGCGACATGGCCGAGGCGTGCGAGCGGATCGAGCGCGCGATCGCCGCCGGCGAGCGGATCTGCGTCCACGGCGACTACGACGTGGACGGCGTGTGCGCGACCGCGCTGGCGGTCGAGCTGCTGGCCGGGCTGGGAGCAAAGGTGGAGTGGCACTTGCCCAGCCGCTTCGAGGAGGGCTACGGCGTCGCCGCCGCGTCCGTCGAGCGGCTCGCCGCCGACGGCATCGACCTGTTGATCACCGTGGACTGCGGCATCTCCGCCGCGGCCGAGGTGCGCCTCGCCCGCGAGCGGGGGATGGATGTGATCGTCACCGACCACCACCGGCCGGGGGACGAGCTGCCCGACTGCCCGCGGGTCTGCACCCGCCCCTCCGAGTATCCCTTCCCGGAGCTGTGCGGCAGCGGCGTCGTGCTCAAGCTGGGCGAGGCGCTGCACGCGCGGGCCGGCCGCGACCCGGCCGAGCTCGACCGGCTGCTCGACCTGGCGGCGCTGGCGACGGTCGCCGACGTCGTCCCGCTGGCCGACGAGAACCGCCGCATCGTCCGCGCGGGGCTGCGGCGGATGGCGCGCACGACCCGCCCCGGCCTGCGCGCGCTGATGCGCGTCTCCCGGGTCGACCGCACGCGCGTCGCATCGGGCGACCTCGGCTTCCGGCTCGGCCCGCGGATCAACGCCGCCGGCCGCCTCGGACACCCCGGCCACGCGCTCGAGCTGCTCCAGACCGAGGACGAGGAGCGCGCGGACGTGCTGGCCGACCGGCTGGAGGCGCTCAACCGCCGCCGCCAGGGAGTGGAGCGCGAGATCCTGGACGAGGCGGTCGCGCAGATCGAGGGCGCACCGCTCGAGTGGCGCGACCGCCGCGCCTACGTGCTCGCCTCGTCGACATGGCACGAGGGCGTGATCGGCATCGTCGCCTCCCGCCTGGTCGAGCGTTACGGCCGCCCGGTGGTGCTGATCGCGATCGGCGACGACGAGGCCAAGGGCTCGGGCCGCAGCATCCCGGCCTACGACCTGCACGCCGGCCTGAGCGCGTGTGCGGGGCTGATGCGCAAGTTCGGTGGGCACCGCGCCGCGGCCGGGCTGACGATGGACATGCTGCTGATCGACGAGCTGGGCGCGGCGCTGGCCGAGCACGCCGGCCGCGTCCTGGACGACGACGACCTGCGGCCGCGGATGCGCCTGGACGCGGTGCTGGCGCCGTCCGAGGTGTCACTGGAGCTGGTGGACGAGCTGGCCCGGCTGGAGCCGTTCGGCCTGGGCAACCCGGGCGTGACGCTGGTCGCCCCCGCGGCCCGCCTGGTGGACGTGGAGACGATGAGCGAGGGCCGCCACCTGCGGGCGGGCGTCGAGCTGGGCGGCTTCCGCTGCCGCGCCGTCGGGTTCTCGATGGGCGCCTCGGCCGAGGCGCTGCGCGCTCCCGGGCGGTTCGACGTCGCCTACCGGCTGGCCCGCAACGAGTGGAACGGCGCCGTCGCCTCGCAGATGCTGCTCAAGGCCGCGGTGCCGGTGCCCGACCTCGACGCCGATCCCGAGCCCCCGTCCGGCGCCGGGTGGTCGCGCCCGGGCATGGCGGACGCGCGCGGCCGCGGCGTGCAGATCGCGACCATCACCCGGCTGGCGGCCGGCGGCGCTGACGTCGCGGTGATCGTCGCCGACCGTGGCCGGCGGCGGCGGATCCTGCGCGGGCCGCTCGCGCCGGGCCGGTTCGGAGGCGGGACGATCGCCCTGGCCGAGTACGGCGAGCTGGAGCCGCTCGAGGACGTGGGCGTCGCCGTGGCGCTCGATCCGCCGGTGGACGCCGGCCAGACGGCGGCGCTGGAGCGTCTGGCCGAGCGCATGGGTGTGCACCTGGTGTGGGGCGCGGCCGAGATCGAGTTCGCCCGCTCGGTGGCCGAGCATCGCGCCCCGCTTCGACCGGCGCTGGTCGAGGTGTGGCGTGCGGGCCGCGCCGGCGGCCGGCCCGACCTGCCGGCTGAGACGCTGGCCGGCTGCCTGGACGTGCTGCGCGAGCTGGGGCTGGATCCCGCGGCCGACGCCCCGGGCAAGGTCGACCTGGAGCTCTCCGCCACCTACCGTGCCGCGGTCGAGCGGCTGGCCGTGGTCGAGCGCCATCTGGTGGCGCAGCTGCCCGCCACCGGTTGAGTCCGCGGCCAGACCGGCCGATGGGGGGACAGTCCCCGTGGAACCGACCCCTGGATGATCGATCACGCGAACTCCGCACCCCTGCGAGGGACCCAGCGAGGCCCAGACGCCATGAGCGTCCTTGGACAGGCTTCGTCCAGCCTGCCCTGCGGACGCTCCCGTCGCCTGAGCGACGCTGGATCACCCGCACGGGCACGGACTCCGCGCAACCGACCATCTAGACTTCAAGTATGTCCGTGGTGCTGAAAAGTGCCGAGGCGGAACGGCACGAGCCGCTTCTCGCGGAGCTGCTCGCGCACGTCTCCTCGTACAACCCGAATGCCGACGACGGCCTGATCGGCCGTGCGTTCGACTACTCCTGCGAGCACCACAAGGGCCAGCGCCGCAACAGCGGCGAGGACTTCATCCACCACCCGGTGGCGGTCGCGGTGATCTGCTCCGAGCTCAAGCTCGACTCGGCGACCATCGCCTCGGCGCTGCTCCACGACGTCGTCGAGGACACGGCGGCCGACACGGCGAGCGTTCGCGAGGAGTTCGGCGAGGAGGTGGCGCTGCTGGTCGAGGGCGTGACCAAGCTCTCGCGGATCAACTTCGCCAGCCGCGAGCAGGCCCAGGCCGAGAACTACCGCAAGATGATCATGGCGATGGCGCAGGATCTGCGCGTCGTGTTGATCAAGCTGGCCGACCGGCTCCACAACATGCGCACGATCAGCGGTCTGGCCAAGCAGAAGCAGGTGCAGAAGGCGAAGGAGACGCTCGAGGTCTACGCGCCGCTCGCCCACCGGCTGGGCATCCACACCATCAAGTGGGAGCTCGAGGACCTCGCGTTCCAGACGCTGCACCCGCGCCGCTACGCCGAGATCGAGTCGATGGTCAACCAGCGCAGGGGCGATCGCGAGCGCTACGTCGAGGAGGCGGCCACGATCCTGGGCAAGGAGCTGGAGCTCGCCACGATCGAGGGCGACCTGTCCGGCCGCGCCAAGCACTTCTACTCGATCTACGCCAAGATGGCGCAGGGGGGCAAGGAGTTCAACGAGATCTACGACCTGACCGCGATGCGCGTGCTGGTCGACTCGGTCAAGGACTGCTACGGGGCGATCGGCATCATCCACTCGCTGTGGAAGCCGATGCCGGGCCGGTTCAAGGACTACGTGGCGATGCCCAAGTTCAACATGTACCAGTCCCTGCACACGACCGTGATCGGGCCGCAGGGCAAGCCGCTCGAGATCCAGGTGCGCACCCGCGAGATGCACATGACCGCGGAGTTCGGCATCGCCGCGCACTGGCTCTACAAGGCCAAGGGCGACCGCTCGCGCGACGCCGAGCAGATGGCCTGGGTGGCGCAGCTGATGGACTGGCAGGACGACGCCCGCGACCCCAAGGAGTTCATGGAGTCGCTGCGGGTCGACCTGTTCGCCGACGAGGTCTACGTCTTCACACCGGCCGGCGACGTCAAGAGCCTGCCGGCCGGGGCGACGCCGCTCGACTTCGCCTACGCGGTGCACACCGACGTCGGCCATCGCTGTGTCGGCGCGAAGGTCAACGGCCGGATCGTGCCGCTGCACTACACGCTCACCTCCGGCGACTTCGTCGAGGTGCTGACGTCGAAGCAGGAGCGGGGGCCGTCGCGCGACTGGCTGAACCTGGTCAAGACGTCCCGCGCCCGCAACAAGATCCGCCAGTGGTTCAGCCAGCAGGCCCGCGAGGATCTCGAGCACAAGGGCCGCGAGTCGCTCCACCAGGCGCTCAAGTCCAACGGGCTGCCCCACCAGAAGGTGGCGGCGTCCCCGCTGCTCGCCGGGATCATCCGCGACATGGGCTTCAAGAAGGCCGACGACTTCTACGTCGCCATCGGCGGCGGCAAGGTACAGGTCGGCCAGGTCGTCTCCAAGGTGATCGGCCGGCTCAAGACCGCCGAGGTGGTGACGCCGACCGAGGAGTTCACCGTCACGCGGCGGTCGCGGCGGCCCAGCAGCTCCACCTCGTTCGGCATCCTCGTGGACGGCGCGACCGACGGCGAGGTGCTGGTGCGGATGGCGAAGTGCTGCACGCCGGTGCCGGGCGATGACGTGGTCGGCTACATCTCGGTCGGCCGCGGCATCACGGTGCACCGCGAGGACTGCCCCAACGTGCGCGCGCTCCGCCGCAATCCGGAGCGGTTCACGCCCGTCAGCTGGGACGACGACAGCCCTGCCACCAGCTCGTTCCGGGTGACGATCGCGCTCCAGTCGTGGGACCGGCCGCGCCTGCTCGAGGACGTCGCCCGCACCTTCGCCGAGTTCGGCTGCAACATCGTCGAGTACGGCGGGCACGTCGCCGACCAGATGGCGCGCAACTGGTACACGGTCGAGGTGGGTGATGTGAAGACCCTGCGCTCGCTGTTGTCGGCGCTGAAGAATCTGGAGGCGGTCTTCGACGCCTACCGGGTCACGCCCGGAGGCTGACCGCCGGCGCCGGTAGACTGGCCCGGATGGACCTGCTGACGGGCGAACGGCTGATCTGGCACGGGCATCCGAGCTGGAAGGCGCTGCTGCTGTACTTCGTCAAGTGGACGGTGATCTCGCTGATCCCGATCGCGATCTGGTTCGCGTGGGGCGCGGTCGCCAGCGCGCCGACGACGATCCTGTTCGGGATCACGGTGCTGGGGCTGATCGTGACGTTCATCGGCGGGTGGATCAAGCGGGCCACCACCCGCTACCGCGTCACCGACCGCCGGATCAACGTCCGCACGGGGCTGCTGTCGCGCAAGGACGCCTCGACCCACCTCGACCGCGTCCAGAACGTCAACGTCACCCAGACCATCTTCCAGCGCCTGCTGGGCGTGGGCAACATCGACTGGGACACGGCGGGGAGCGACACCGGCGACGCCGACTTCACGTTCTACGGCGTTGACGACCCCAGCGCGCTGATGCACGTCGTGGACGAGGCGCTGCACGCCTCGACCGCTCCGCGCACCGGCGGGCTGTGACGCCGGACGCGGCGGCCCGCGTTCGGGCGCTCGCGCTCTCGTTCCCGGAGAGCCGCGAGGACCACCCGTTCGGCCCCGAGTCGCACGTCTTCAAGGTGGGCGGCGGCAGCACGATGTTCGCGATCATGAGCGACGGGCCGCCGGTGCGGGTGACGCTCAAGCTGAGCCGCGAGGAGCGCGAGATCGCGCTCCAGATCCCCTTCGTCAGCGAGGCCCGCTACGTCGGCCGCTACGGCTGGGTGACGGCCTCGGTGGAGGACGCCGACGCGCTCGAGGCGACCCTGGAGTGGGTGCGTGAGAGCTACTTCGTGCGCGCGCCCGAGCGGCTCAAGCCGTCCGCCTGGGAGGAGTGAGCCGTCAGGCGTGCAGCGTGGGCCGGTAGAGCAGCTCCTGGGTGCGACCGTCGAGCGTCCGGCTCTCGAGCAGCTCGAGGTCGAAGTCGGCCGCGCCCTGGAAGATCGGGTCGTCTCCCGTCTGACCGGTGATCACCGGGAAGATGGTCACCTGGACGACGTCGACCAGGCCCGCCGCCATCAGCGCCCGGTTCAGCGACAGACTCCCGTGTGAGCGGAGCGGCACCGGCGACTCCTGCTTGAGGCGGGCGACGAGCTCGACCGCGTCGCCGCTGACGACCGTCGCGTCCGGCCAGTCGAGCGGCTCCTCGAGCGTCGTCGAGATCACCGTCGCCGGCATGGTCCGCATCCGGCTCACCCACGGATCACTCGTGTCGGCATCCCCGGCGGCGATGAGTCCCAGGAACGCGCGGAACGTGTTGGCGCCGAAGATCATCCGCTGCTCCGTGCCGTACACGGCGAGGCGGCGATCGAGCAGTTCGGGGCCTTGCTTGCCCCAGTAACCGCCCCAGTCGCCGGGCTCGTCGTAGGAGCCAAAGCCGTCGAGGCTGGAGAAGACGTCGAAGGTGTAGGTGGCGGTCATGAGGGGCTCCTCAGAGTGCTGGTTGCCGGTGTCGCGATACAGACCCGGCGCCACCGCCGAACTCATCGGCGTGACCGGCGGAGGTGTGGTGCGGCCCATGGCCGGGTATCCCGCCATCGACGCGCGAACGTCGCGGGAGGAGGTGGCGCATGAACATCGACGCGATGATCGAGGAGGCGCGCGAGTTGATGGCCAAGGGGAAGGGCCGTCGTGCAGCGGATGTGCTGACGACCGCGGCCATTGAGTGCAAGGACCCCGAGCAGGCCGCACGCATCCACCAGATGGGGTTGGAGGGCCGCGAGACCGCGGGCTTCTTCAGTAAGCGCAGCTGGGACGAGGTGATCCGGGTGGCCGAGAAGCACGGGGCCACCGCGGTGTCGTAATCGGCCGGGCCGCCCGCGCCCACCGTGCGCGCGGGCGGCCCCGCTCTACGGATCCCAGGTCTCGCCGCCGGTGTCCCAGCCGACCAGGCAGTGGGGCGAGAGCAGGGCGGCGACGCGCTCGAGGAACTCGCGGTCGGCCTCGCCGAATGCGGCCGGCACGTCCGAGTCGATGTCGATCTCGGCGACGACGATGTCCCGGTAGATGACGGGCACGACGATCTCCGAGCGGGTGCTGAGGAAGCACGCCAAGTAGCGCGGGTCGCTGTTGACGTCGTCCACGATCTCGGTCTGCCCGCTGGCCGCCGCGGCGCCGCAGACGCCCTGGCCGATCGGGATGCGGACGTGCTCGGTGGCCTCGGGGCCGCGCCAGGGGCCGAGCACCAGGTCGGACTCCTCGACGAAGTAGATGCCGACCCATGAGTAGTGCTCGACGCGGTCGTGCAGCACGTCCACGGCGCGGCGGACGATCTCGTCGGCCTCGGTCTCGGCGGCGATCACCGCGTCGATCTCGTCCAGCGCGGCACGGTAGGCATCGGTCGTGGCGGTCATGCTCCCTCCAGGGCGGGCTCGAAGGCGGAGACGCGGCTGCGGAAGCGCGTCGAGCACCGGCACCGGGCGCCGCTCGGACAGGTCGACCTGCACCGTCGTCTGGCGGGCGGACGCGAGGTGCGCGCCGCGGGCGACGTCGAAGGCCTCGAACTCCCACATGATGCTGGTGGAGCCGATCCGGGCGACGCGGACGAACACCTCGACCTCGTCGTCGAAGCTGGCCGGGGCGTGGTACTCGACCTGCTGCGCGCGCATCACCAGCTCGGGGTCGTGCGGCTCGGTCTCGAGCAGCGAGAGGTGCCGCTGGTACTCGACGCGGGCCCGGTCGAAGTAGGGCATGTAGCGGCCGTAGTAGACGATGCCCTGGGCGTCGGTCTCGTCGAAGCCGACCCGGATCCGGTGGCTGAACCGGAACGGCGGGCGGGTCGGGTCGGGCGGCGTCACGACCTGATCAGCTCCAGCACCTCGTCCCGGCGGCGCTCCATCTCGCCCTGCGACAGCGCCTCCAGGTTGAGGCGCAGCAGCGGCTCGGTGTTGGATGGCCGCACGTTGAAGTGCCAGTCGGCGAAGGCGAAGGAGATGCCGTCCAGGTGCGACACGGTCTCCGCCGCGGTCGAGTACCGGTCCTTCAGCAGCTGGAGCTTGAGCGGCACGTCGTCCACCGTCGAGTTGATCTCCCCGCTGATGAAGTAGCGCTCGCGGAAGGGCGCAAGCAGCTCCGACAGCGTCCGCCCGCGGACGGCGAGCAGCTCCAGCAATACGAGCGCCGGCACGATGCCGGTGTCGCAGTAGTAGAAGTCGCGGAAGTAATAGTGCCCTGACACCTCGCCGGCGAAGACCGCGTCCTCCTTGCGGATCCGGGCCTTGATGAAGGCGTGGCCGACCCGGTTCTCCAGCGCGCGGCCGCCGGCGCGCTCGACGGTGTCGCGCACCGCCCAGGAGGCGCGCAGGTCGTAGACGATGGTCGATCCGGGGTGCTTGGCCAGCATCGACTCGGCCAGCAGCGCGGTGATCAGGTCGCCGGGGACGAACTCGCCGGTGTCGTCCACGAAGAAGCAGCGGTCGGCGTCGCCGTCCCAGGCGATGCCGAGCTCCGCGCCCTCGGAGCGCACCTTGTCGACGACGAACCGCCGGTTCTCCTCGAGCAGCGGGTTCGGCTCGTGGTCGGGGAAGCTGCCGTCGGGCTCCATGAAGCAGGGCACGGCGTCGATCGGCAGGCGGTCGAGCAGCGGCTCGATCATCGGCCCCGCCATGCCGCTGGCGCCGTCCAGCACGACCTTCATCGAGCGCAGCGCCGAAGGATCGATGAACGAGAGCACCCGCTCGCCGAAGCCCTCGTAGACGTCCCGCGAGCTCGTCTCGCCCTGCCGGGCGGGCTCGGGCAGGTCGCCGCCAAGCGCCAGGTGCTTGATCTGGTCGAGACCGGTGTCGCCGCCCACCGGCCGGGCGCCGCGGCGCACGATCTTCATCCCGTTGTACTGCTTGGGGTTGTGCGAGGCGGTCACCTGGATGCCGCCCTCGTAGCCGTGCTCGCCGACCGCGTAGTAGAGCATCTCGGTGCCGATCTGGCCGAGCAGCACGACGTCGGCGCCCTGCTCTGCCGCGCCCTCGGCCACCGCCGCCGTCAGCTCGGGCGAGGAGAGGCGCATGTCGTGGCCGATCGCCATCGTCCGCGGCTCGAATGCGGCCACGTAGGCGCGGCCGACCCTGCGCGCGCCCTCAGCGTCGAGCTGATCGGGCACAATGCCCCGGACGTCGTAGGCCTTGAACACGGACGGAGCGAGCATCCGCGAGAGCATAGAGCAGGTCGAGTTGCGCCCGGCGAGGGTCGCCGACGCCCCCCACATGGCCGCGCTGGTCACCTCCCAGCGCGGCATTCCTGGCACCGTTCGACCCGCCCCGGCCGGAGTCGTTCTTCACGGTGGACGGGCAGCGGCGCGAGCTCGAGCAGCTCGAGCTGGCCGCGCTGGCGGGCAGCCGCCACCGGTTCCTGATCTGGCTGGCAGGCGACCTGGTCGGGTGGGTGACGGCGTCCAACGTGGTGCGGGGGCCTTTTCAGAGCGCCAACCTCGGCTATGCCGTTGCCCGAGAAGTGAACAGCCGCGGGATCGCGACGCACGCGGTCGGGTTCGTGTGCGACTGGGCGTTCGGCGAGGGCGGCCTGCACCGGCTGGAGGCCGGCACGCTGATCGACAACGTGCGCTCACAGCGCGTGCTCGAGAAGAACGGGTTCGAGCGGATCGGCGTCGCCCGCCGCTACCTCTACATCGACGGCGACTGGCGCGACCACGTGCTGTTTCAGCGCATCGCCGAGTAAGGCGTCGAAGAAGAGCTAGCTCGGCAGGCCCTGGTGGGCCGTGTTGAGGGCGCTGGCGCGGTCGAGCGCCGTCGCCCGCGCCTCCTCGAGCTTCATCGTGAACTCGTCGTCCGCCGGGTCGAGCAGCGCGATCCGCTGCGGCCTGCTCCCCTCACGCACCAGCTCGACGCACGTACCGGACTGGAGCGCGCGGATCTCGACCCGCCACCGCTCGAGCGCGGCGCGGCGGCGGCGTGACAGCCTCGCCATCCCCCAGCCGGCGAGGACGACCAGCACCAGCACGATCAGCAGCTCGATACCCAGCACACGCTCAAGTTAGCTGCTGGGCCACGCCTCCCGCACCTGCGTCAGCGTGCGGGAGAGGTGCTCGGGCATGACGCGGACGTCCGCCAGCACGGGCATGAAGTTCGTGTCGCCGTTCCAGCGAGGCACGACGTGGAGGTGGATGTGGCCCTCGACGCCGGCGCCGGCGGGGCGGCCCAAGTTGAGCCCGGCGTTGAAGCCGTGGGGCGCCATGGCGGTGCGCAGCGCCGCGATGCCCTGGTCGAGCAGGTGCCACATCTCCGCCCGCTCGTCCGCGTCCAGCAGGCCTGGCTCCGCCAGGTGGCGGTACGGCGCGACCATCAGATGCCCGTTCGCGTAGGGGTAGAGGTTGAGCAGCACGAAGCAGCGCTCGCCGCGGTGGACGATCAGCGCCTCGTCGTCATCCGCGCGCTGCTTGGCGCAGAAGATGCACTCATCGCCGTGGTCGCTTCCGGCGACATACTCGAGCCGCCAGGGCGCCCACAGGCGCTCCGCCACCTAGATCCACCGCTTCCAGCGGAAGTAGCCGAGCATGCCGCCGGCGATCACCACCATCCCGATGACGACGTCGAAGAAGCCGTGATCGGCCCCGCGGAACGGGATGTGGTCGAAGTTCATGCCGTAGATGCCCGAGATCAGCGTCAGCGGCAGCATGATCACGCTGAACACCGTCAGCACCCGCAGGATGTCGTTCTGCTTGTGTGCGATCACCGACTCGTTCGTCTGCTCGAGCGCCTCGACGACCTCCTTGTAGTTGTCGAGCTGATCCCAGATCCGCTCGGCGGAGTCGACGATGTCGTCGAAGTAGACCTCGAGGTCCTCGGACAGGTATCGCGTCCGTGCGCGCTCCAGCAGCCGCAGCGTGCTGCGCTCCGGCTTGATGATCTTGCGGTAGGCGATGATCTCCTGCTTCGCGTTCGAGATGTCGCGGGCGACATCCTCGCCGCGCTCCTCGAAGATGTCGTCCTCCAGCCGGTCGAGCTTGTGCCCGATCTTGTCGAGGATCGGGAAGCAGTAGTCGAACGACTCCGAGAGGACCTCGTAGAGCAGGTGCCCGACGCCCTTGGAGAAGTACTCCTCACGCAGCTCGGCGCTGTTCGTCAACCGTGAGAACAGCCGGCCGACCGGCTTCAGCGGCACGTGGGGCAGCGTGATCACGTAGTCGGGCCCGACGAACACGTCGAGCTCGGCAGCGTTCAGCCGCCGCACGGCCTTGTCGTAGCGCGGCAGGTGCAGCACGATGAACAGGTAGTCGTCGTACTCGTCGATCTTCGGCCGCTGGCGCGTCGAGAGGACGTCCTCGAGATCGAGCTCGTGGAAGTCGAAGTGCTCCGCCAGCCACGCCGTCTCGGTGGCCGTCGGCTCCTCGATGTTCAGCCAGCGCAGCCCGTCGTGCTCGAGCTCAGCGACCCGTGGCTCGGACCGTACGACCGGTTGCCGCTGCTGCGCCCTCTGGCGCCGGCGGACTGTCCTCGGGATCCGTGGAAGGTTCGGCATCCTGGGTCACCGGTCGAATTGGTTCCGTCATCGCGTGTTCAGTGTACTCCGGTCGGCTGTTCGGCGTCAGTCCCATGTGACCTTCCCCGCAGCAGATACAGCGCCAGCAGCACCCCGGTCAGCGGGGCGACGGCGAGCTTGACTGGTATCGGCAAAGACGACGGAGTGATGAACCCCTCGATGGTGCCGGCGATGACCAGCAGCGGCATCGTCCCGACGCCGATCATGACCCCGTCGCGGCCCGCGCGGCGGACTGCGACGCTGCGCGGTTCGGGTCGGGCGCGGATGATCGCGTCGGCGATGGAGAGGCCGGCGCCGCCGGTGATCGCGAACGCCGAGAGCTCGAGCACGCCGTGCGGCAGGATCAGCGACCAGTACTCCGAGTCCACGCCGTCACGGTTGACGACGCCGGACAGGACGCCCAGCAGCATCGCGTTACTCCATGTGACGTACAGGGTGAGGATGCCCAGCGTCAGCCCGCCGCCGAGGGCGTAGAGGCTGACCAGGATGTTGTTGGTGAAGATGCCGGCCGCCTCGGGCGCCATCAGGCCGGCCGGGATCGCGTCGTGGTGGAAGTACGCCGCGTCGCGCACGGAGGGCGGCAGGTAGCTGGCGGCGGTGACCGGGTCGGACACGGCCCACAGGAACGCGGCCACCGTCACGGTCAGGCCGATCCCTGCGCACAGCGCCACCCAGCCTCGGATCTTCCAGACCAGCTGCGGGTAGCCCGTCCACAGGAACCGGCCGACGGTGCGCAGCCGCGCCGGCCGCCGGACGCGAACGACCGCGGAGGCGGACGCGACGAGGTCGTTCAGCCGCGGGACGAGCGGGGAGGAGGGCTGGCGGGCACGCAGGCGGCTGAGGTCGGCGCCCGCCTGCTGGGCGCGGATGGCGAGCAGGTCGATCCGCTCGGCCGGCATCCGGCGCTGGTCGCGGCGGGCCTCGGCGACGAGCTCCGACAACTCGTCCCAGAGGGGGGCCCGCTCGGCGGTCCAGTCGCGCTCCGAGTCGACCGATACCATGGCTCGAGGCTACAGGAGGCACAGGCTGTTCACTGACCGCATTGACCTGACCACGTCCGATCGCGTGGTCGTCGGCTACGAGATCGCCGGCGTCGGCACCCGGATGCTCGCCCAGGTGATCGACTGGCTGATCCTGATCGCGATCGAGTGGGGCGTGCTGTTCGCGTTCGGCGCCGCCGGCGCGATCGGTGGGATCGCCACGGGCCTGGGGCTGGCGCTGTTGATCGTGACGTCGATCGCCGTGCCGTTCGTGTACTTCATGGTGATGGAGGCGCGCACGGGCCAGACCGTCGGCAAGCGGTGCCTCCGGTTCCGCGTCGTCACCGACGACGGCGTGCCGATCGGCTGGCGCGAGTCGATCGTCCGCAACCTGATCCGCCCGATCGACTTCCTGCCCAGCCTGTACCTGTTGGGTGGGGTCGTCGCCGTGTTCTCGAGCAGGGCAAAGCGGCTGGGCGACCACGCGGCGGGCACCATCACGGTGCGGGTCGCGCCCGAGCGGGAGGGATCGCGGCCGTCCGCGCAGGCGGGCACCTTCCAGGAGGCCGCGGCGGTCCTGCCAGCCGGCAACGGCGTCCCGCCGGAGCTGATCGCGCTGATGGAGGAGTACCGGGTGCGCCATGCCGGCCTCTCCGACGACGCGCGCCACGAGCTGGCGCGGCGGCTGTCCGAGCACCTCGAGCGGTACCACCCGAAGCCCGCCGGCATGGACTTCGACGAGTTCGTCGTCCGCGCGGCCGTCACGTACGGTCACTCGGCGGCCGGCTAACCGCCAACGGGGCATCCGCGCCCGATCGTATGATCGGCAGCATGTCTGCGAATCCGGGCGGGCCGATGGACCTTGGCCAGATGCTCGACGCGGCGTTCAGCATCTACCGGCGCCACTTCCTCGCGCTGGTCGGGTCGGTCGCCGTCATCGTCGTGCCGCTGGCGATCGCCGAGCTCGCCCTCGGCCAGGCGGCGCCGATCGCCGCGCTGCTCCTCGGCCTCTTGCCGGCCGCTGCCGCAGCGTGCCTGGTCGACCAGGCCGCCGCCGGCAACCGGCCCACGGTCGCCACGGTGTGGTCGGCGCTGACACCCAACGTGGTCGCGCTGATCCTGACGATGCTGCTCTTTCTGGCCGGCGTCTTCATCGGGCTCCTGCTGTTCATCGTTCCGGGCGTCGTGATCGCGGTGTGGTGGGCCCTGGTCGCGCCCGTGATCGCGCTCGAGGGCAAGCGCTACGGCGCGGCACTGGGGCGCAGCAAGGAGCTCGTCAGCGGCTCCTGGTGGCGCGTGCTCGGCATCCTGCTGGTGATCGGGCTGATGGCGTACGCCGTCTCGATCGCGGTCTCGGCCCTCGCCGGCGGGGAGGGCGGCAGCGGCCGCGACAACCTCCAGCTGACGCCCGTCGAGGTCATCGCCAACACGGCCGTCCAGCTCCTGATCTCGCCGTTCCTGGCGGTGGTCACGGCGCTGCTCTACTTCGATCTCCGCAACCGCCGGGAGGGCAGCGACATCGCCCGCGGCCTCGACGCGCTCGGGCCTCCGCCGCCTCCCGAGGGACGATGAGCGCGGTCGGCCTCGTCGAGCGGACGGGCGAGGCGGCCCAGCGCGCCGCGCACCACCTGCCCGCCGCACAGGCGGCGGCGCGGGACTCGGTGCGCGTGCCCGGGCAGGAGCACCAGTCGCTGCTCGACCGCTTCCTCGAGTGGCTGGCCGGGATCCTGAGCAGGTTCGTCCCGGCGGTTCACCCGGGCGGCGGCCCGTCGTCGATCGTCTCCTGGCTGGTGTTGCTCGCGCTGGCCGTCGGAGTCGTGGTGGCGGTCGTCCGCATCGTCGCCCACCTGCGCGGCCGGGAGCGACGGGCGGGGGAGGAGCGGCCGGGCCGGCCGGCCCGGCCCGCCGTCCGCGACTGGGAGGGCGCCCGGCGGGAGGCGCTCGCCCTCGCGGCGACCGATCCGCAGCGGGCGCTGCGCATCCTCTATTCGGCGCTGCTCGCCGAGGTTGCCCGCCGTGGCGGGTGGGGCGCGACGCCCGGGCGCACCAACTGGGGCCACGTGCGCCGGCTCGGCCGCGAGTCCCCGGGCGGAGCGGCGCTGGCGGAGTGCACGACTGTGGTCGAGCGAGTCGTCTACGGCCACGCCGCCGCCGCGGCGGACGACGTGCGCCACGTGGACGCGCTGGCCGGCCGGGTGCTGGCGTGAAGGCCTCGCGCGACCTGACGATCGTGATCGGGCTGGCGGTGCTGCTGGCGGGGGCGGCGCTGGCGCTGACCAGCCGTTCGAAGCCGATCGGGCCGCCGTTCCAGATGTCCGGCCACGGGCCCGTGTACGGCCTGTCCGGTCTCAGGGCCGGCCTCCAGGCGGCGGACGTGGACGTGCACCAGGGCGTCCGGCCGACGCTGGGCGGGGGCCTGACGGTGCTGGTCGAGCCCGAGCAGTTCAGCCGCGACGAGGCCGCCCAGTGGCGCAGGCGGATCGCGGGCGGGGCGACGTTGCTGCTCGCAACCGACCACGACGACGCGCTGACCCGTGCGCTCGGCCTGACCCTCGGCCCCGGCGGCAGCGTCACGGCGACGACATCGGGTCGCACGGCGTTCCCCGACGCGAGGTTCCCAGCCGCCTCGAGCGGGTCGTTCACGCAGGTGCCGTGGGACAGCGAGCCGCTGGTGAAGGGGCCCGAGGGCGCCGCGATGACGGTCGTGCCGATCGGTCGCGGAGCCGTGTGGGCCGTCGCCGATCCGCGCTGGCTGACCAACGCCGGCATCGAGCGGATCGGCCTGCCGATCGCGCTGCCGCTGGCCGCCGACGACGGCGGCGCGGTGACGGTGGACGAGTTCCACCACGGCGCGGGCCCGGCGGCCGGAACGCTCGGCTACCTGCCCGCCGGCCTCCAGCTGACGCTGCTCCAGGTCGGGCTGGTTGCGGTGATCGCGATGCTGACGGCGGCGCGCCGCCTCGGCCCGGTGCGCCCGGTCGAGCCTGAGCGCTCGCCCAGCACCGCCGAGCTGGCGCTCTCGCTGGCGGGGATGCACCGCGCCGCCGGCCGGATCGGCGCCGCCACGCTGCCGCTGGCGGCGGCCACCCGCGCGGCGCTGGGGTCGAGGGTCGTCGCGGTCGAGGCGCCGCTGGCCGAGCTGGAGGGTGCGGGGGACGAACCGGGGGCGGTGCGCGCATGGCGCCGCGTGGAGGAGGAGACGAGGAGGTTGAGGGGTGCGGATCGCTGAGTTCTTCGAGGCGGGCCGGGAGGCGCTTGGCCGGGCCGTGGTCGGTAATGAGGAGACGATCGACGGCCTGCTGGCCGCGCTGGTGCTGGAGGGACACGTGCTGCTGGAGGGCCCGCCGGGGACGGCCAAGACGCTGCTGGCGCGCTCGCTCGCCCGCGTCGCCGGGCTGGGCTTCGCGCGCATCCAGTTCACACCCGACCTGATGCCCGCCGACCTGACCGGCACGCTCGTCTTCCTGCCAGGTGAGGGACGGTTCGAGCTGCGCAAGGGGCCGGTGTTCGCGTCGGTGATCGTGGCCGACGAGATCAACCGCACGCCGCCCAAGACGCAGGCGGCGCTGCTCGAGGCGATGGAGGAGGGCCGGGTCACGATCGAGGGCGAAACGCTCGACCTGCCCCGGCCGTTCGTGGTCTGCGCGACCGAGAACCCGATCGAGTTCGAGGGCACCTACCCGCTGCCCGAGGCGCAGCTCGACCGGTTCCTGTTCAAGCTGCTCGTCCACTATCCGACGCCCGAGGCGGAGCGGGAGATCCTCGCCCGCCACCAGCGCGGGTTCCGGGCGCGTGACCTGGAGCAGATGGATCTGCCCGCCCTGCTCGATCCGGCCGGCGCGCTCGACCTGCAGCGCCAGTCCGGCGAGGTGACGGTCAGCGACGAGGTGCTCGGCTACGCGGCCGACCTCGCGGCCTGGCTGCGCCGGTCGACCGACGTGGACGTCGGGCCCAGCCCGCGCGGGTCGATCGGGCTGGTGATGGCGGCCCGCGTGATGGCGGCCGCGCGCCGCGACACCTACGTCACCCCGGACGACCTCCAGCAGCTCGCCCCGGCGGTGCTCCGCCACCGGATCGTGCTCTCGACCGACGCGGAGCTGGGCGGCCGTTCGCCGGACGACGTGATCCGGGCCGCCCTGGAGGCCGTCCCCGTGCCGCGCTGATGGTCACGCGACGGGGCGTGATCGTGCTGGCGGGCGTGGCCGTCCTGGCCCTGGTCGGCTGGCCGCTGGGAATCGCCGGGTGGGCGGTCGCGGCCGGCGACCTGCTGGCGATCGCGCTCATCGCCGCCGACTGGATCGCCTGCCGCCCGGGGGCGGTCGAGGCGATGCGGGAGCAGCCGCCGTCGCTGTCGGTGGGCCGCGAGAACCGCCTGGAGACGGTCGTCCACAACCGCACCGATGTCGGCCGCGTCGTCCTGCTGGGCGACGCACCGCCGTTGGGCGCGAGCCTCGACCCGGTGCGCGTGGCGGTCGAGCTCGGCCCGGCCGGCGAGCACCTGCTCGTCCAGACCATCGTCCCGCGCTCGCGCGGGCGGCTGCGGCTGGCGGCGATCGAGGTGCGCGTCGAGGGGCCGCTGGGTCTGGCGTTCCGCGAGCGCTCGCAGCCCGCCACCGCGATCGAGGTGGTGGCGGCCGCCGACGTGATCCAGCTCCGCGAGGAGCGCCTGCTGCCCGCGGGGCGGAGGCTGGCCGGGATGCGCGCCATCCGCGCCGAGGCGGCCGGCCGGGAGTTCGAGAGCCTGCGCGAGTACGTCCGTGGCGACGAGTACCGCCGCATCTCGTGGAAGGCGACCGCGCGCCGGGGCCGGCCGATCGTGGCGACGTACCGGCCGGAGCGCCACAGCACGCTCATCCTCGTTCTCGAGTCGGGCCGGCTGATGGTCGGTGGCGGAGGCGACGGCCTGGACAAGCTCGACCGCACCGTCAACGCCGCCGTCATGCTGGCGGCGGTGGCGCGGGAGTACGGCGACGCCGTCGGTACGACCGTGTTCGACGACCGGCCGCGGGCGCTGCTGCCGCCGGCGTCGCGCCCGGTGCAGCTGCGTCGGGTGGTGGACGTGCTGTCGGCGGTCGAGCCGGCGCTGAGCGAGCCGGACTGGGGGCGGGGCCTGGCGGCGGTGGGCAGGATGACGGCCCGCCGCTCGCTGATCACCGTGTTCTCGGACGCGTTCTACCTGGGCACCGATCCGGCCCTCGCCGCGCTCCTCGCCCGGCTGGCCCGCCGCCACCTGGTCGTCTTCGCGTCCGTGCGCGACGACGAGCTGTCCGACCTGGCGGCGCGGCCCGTGGTGGACGGGCCGTCGCTCTACGAGCGGGGCGCCGCGGCCGGGCTGCTGGAGCGCCGGGCGGGCTATCTGAACGGACTGGCGCATGCCGGCGTGCACGTGCTGGACGCGGCGCCGCGCACCCTCACCGCCGAGCTGGTCGCGCGATTCCACGCGATCCGCAGCTCCGGCGTGCTGTAGCGTCTGCGGCCGTGAAACGGCCGGGGCGGACGACGACGGCGGACGAGCACCTCCTGCGCCGGGAGGATGCGACGTTCCTGCACACCGACCCGTGGCGGATCCTGCGGATCACGGGCGAGTTCGTCCACGGCTTCGACCTGCTCGCCGAGATCGATCTGGCCGTGGCGGTGTTCGGCTCGGCGCGGACGACGGCCGCCGATCCGCAGTACGCCGCCGCGGTGGAGGTAGGGCGGCTGCTGGCGGAGGAGGGCTACGCGGTCATCACCGGCGGCGGGCCGGGGATCATGGAGGCGGCGAACCGGGGCGCCGCTGACGCCGGCGGCATCTCGGTCGGGTGCACGATCGAGCTACCCCACGAGCAGCACACGAACACCTACGCGAACATCACGATCGACTTCCGCTACTTCTTCGTGCGCAAGACGATGTTCGTCAAGTACTCCGAGGGCTTCGTCGTCTTCCCCGGGGGGTTCGGCACCCTGGACGAGCTGTTCGAGGCGGTCACGCTGGTGCAAACCGGCAAGATCCATCGCTTCCCGATCGTGCTCTACGACAGCGCGTACTGGGGCGGCATGGTGGACTGGGTGCGCGAGCGCCTGGTCGAGGCCGGCAACGTGTCACCGAGCGACCCCGACCTGCTCCAGCTCGCCGACACCCCGCAGGAGGTCGTCGCGACGCTGATCGCATGCATGCGCGGCACCTGCGAGCACCCCGCCCACCAGCACCCGGCGGAGGCGACCTGATGGCCCGGACGCCCGCGCTGCTCGGCGCCGGGGTGATCGTGCTGGCCCGAGGCATGACGGCGGTTTGCCGGCGCCGCCACGGGGTACGAACGGCGGCATGTGGATGCTTCTCATCATTCTGCTGCTCGTGCTGGTGGTCGGCGTCTGGGGCGCGATCAAGCTCACGTTCTGGGCGCTGCTGATCGCCCTGCTCGTGATCGCGATCGCCGCGTTCATGGGCCGCAGCGTGTTCTCACGCTCCTCCGGCGTCTGACAGCTCAGCCGAAGCGCGATGAGTTCGGGACCCGTCAGCGGTCATACTCGGTGACCGATGGGCACACCCGTTCATCCCGCACGTCACCTGCTTCGCGCACGCGACCTCGTGGACGCGCGATACCGCGAACCGCTGGACGTGGAGGCGATGGCGCGGGCCGCCAAGCTCTCGCCCGCCCACTTCAGCCGTGAGTTCCGTCGCGCGTTCGGCGAGACCCCGCATCACTACCTGCTGACCCGCCGCCTGGAGCGCGCCGCCGCCCTGCTGCGCAACACCGATCGCGGGATCGCGGAGATCTGCTTCGACGTCGGCCTGCGCAGCGTGGGGTCGTTTACGACCAGCTTTGGCCGGGCGTACGGGATGTCACCGTCGGGCTACCGCGCCGCGCATCCGCCGGCCGCGTCGCGCGTGCCGGTGCCGAGCTGCCTGCTGATCGCGCTTGGCCGGCCGAACAGCAGGTTTCGAGAAGACGCGGTCACCGGGGCTCGGTAGCGTGCCTGCACGGCACCAACCACGACCACGAAGGAGACCGCGATGAGTGTCAAGCTGACCACCGTCAACCTGTGGGTGCACGACCAGGAGGAGGCGCTCGCCTTCTACACCGAGAAGCTCGGGATGGAGGTGCGCGAGGACGTGACCGTGCCCGAGATGGACAACTTCCGCTGGCTGACGATCGCCCCGGCCGGCCAGCCCGACATCGCCGTCGCGCTGATGGAGGTGCCGGGTCCGCCGGTGTTCGACGAGGCAACGCGCGACCGGATCGTCGAGCTGATGGGCAAGGGAGCGACCGGCGGGCTGTTCTTCGCCACCGACGACTGCCGCAAGACGTACGAGGAGTGGAAGGCGCGCGGGGTCGAGTTCACCCAGGAGCCGACGGATCAGATGTACGGCATCGACGCCGGGTTTCGCGACCCCTCCGGCAACAACTCCCGGCTCGTCCAGCGCACCGACTGAGCGGCGCGCGCGGGAGCGAGCCGCGGGCTCGCCGGAGCCGTAACGATGGGGCGGCGGAGCGGCTCGAGCAGCTGTTCCGCCGCCACCGTGCTGCGGGTACCGCGGCCTTGCGGACGGCAGTCCGGGGCGGAAGGATGGCCGGATGCAGATGTCCGTCCAGGCGACAGTGAATCCGTACGCCGCCGTCCTCCGGCTCCCCGGGACGCGGGCGTTCGTCCTCGCCGGCGTGATCGGACGAAGCGCCCATCTGATGACGGTGCTGAGCACCGTCTTCGCCGTCTCGGCGACAGGGGGTACGCGCTCGCGGGCCTCGTCGCGGGTGGCTACCAGATTGGCTACTCGGCGGCCGGGCCGTTCTCGGCTCGACTGTGTGACCGGCAGGGCCAGGGCCGAATCCTCCCCTGGGCGGCGCTTGCCACGGCGATCAACAGAACCCTGCTGCTCGCCGGCACTCTGGCGGGATGCAGCAGGGTGGGAGCTGGTGGTGCTCGCGGCGCTCGCCGGAGGCTCGATGCCGTCCGTCGGCTCACTGGTGCGCGCGCGATGGAGTCACCTGCTCGAAGGTTCTCCGCGTCTTTCGACGGCGCTGTCTCCGGAGTCGATCATCGATGACCTGATCGTCGTCGGCGGACCGATCGCGGTGGCGATGTTCGGAACGGAGGTCGATCCGGCCGCGGGACGTGGTGCGTGCTCTCAGGCGCGTGGGCTGAGCATGGGGTCCTCCGACTGAGGGCGAGCGCCAGGGCGGCGCCGACCGTGGTCAGCGCCGCCCCGTGACTGGGATGGAGGTCAGGCGTCGATGCTGCGCGCCAGCAGGGCGGCCTGCGGCTTGCCCCGGTGCCCGGCCTCCTTCAGGATCGGCGGCACCTCGGGGTCGGAGACGAAGCTCTGCCAGCCGGCCTCGTCCCAGTCGAACGCCACCCAGACGCGATCGGCCTCGGAGGGGTCGCGGAACACCACGGCGCCCTTCGAGCCGTGCTGGCGGCGCTTGTCGGCGCCCTTGGTGGAGAAGACCTCCAGGAAGCGGTCGAAGTCCTCGACCTGTGTGGTTGCGAGCAACATGGTGCGGTTCCTTTCGTCGGTGAGTGTGGGGTTGATGGGCCTCAGGAGGCGAGCGCAGCGGTGCTGACCCGCTGCTCCTGGGGATCGATCGGGCCCAGCTCCTGAACCACGTGGAAGCGGCCGTCGGTGACCTGGGCGATGTACATGTTCATGCGCACGTGGTGCTGGCCGGGCGTGACCGTCGCCGGCCCGCCCGGGCCCTCGGCGATGCGGGCGTGGTCGAGCGCGGCGACGACGGCGGACTGCTCCAGCGTGCCGGCCTCTTCCACGGCCGATGCCCACAGCCGCAGGCCGCGGTAGAGGCCCGAGCAGCCGAACCCACTGCTGAACCCGGGGGCTCCCGGGTAGAGCGCGTCGTACTGCGCCGTCAGCCGGCGGCTGAACGGGTCGGCGACGTCCTGGTAGTAGTCGAGGCAGCTGTAGAGCCCCTCGACGTGGGCGGGCGGCACGATCGTGAGCATGTTCTCGTCGAAGTAGGTGCACACCAGCTTGCCGCCGCGACGGGTGAAGCCGGACTCGTGCAGCTGCTCGAAGAAGGGCACGAACCCGGGCGGCACGGTCATGTTGAACACCACGTCGGCACCGCTCTGGACGATCCGCTCGACCGTCGCCCGGTAGTCCGAGTGGTCGAGCGGGAAGTACTCCTCGCCGAGGATGCGGCCGCCGTTGGCGGCGACGACCTCGCGCACCCGGGCGTTCATGACGTGCGGCCAGACGTAGTCGGCCGACGGCAGGTAGAACGTCGTCGCGCCCGTCCGCTTCATCAGCCACGGCACCAGCGTGTCCACCTGCTGCGCCGGGACCGGCCCGGTGCAGAAGATCAGGGGATCGGACTCCTGCCCCTCGTACTGCTCGGGGTAGATGTAGAGCGTCCTGCCATCGGTCACCGCCGGCCGCTTGATCGCCTGCCGGGTCGAGCTGAGGATGCCGCCCAGGATGACGTCGACCCGGTCCTCGGTGACCAGCTTCTCCGCCGCGGCCGAGGCGACGGCGTCGTCGGTGGCGCCATCCTCGATGTGGAGCTCGAGCGTGCGGCCGAGCAGGCCGCCCTTGGCGTTGATGTCGCCGACCACCATGCGGACGACGTTTGCGTCCGCCAGCCCGGCCGGCGCCAGCGGCCCGGTCTGGTCGGCGACGAGGCCGACCCTGATCGGCTCGCCTCCGTGATTGGCCTGTGCTGTCATCGTGTCCTCCCTTGAGATCGTGGATGTCGCCCGGGGCGACAAAGAGCAACGCGTCGTGGGACGATGGTGGTCGACTCCAACGGCCGAAACATCGGGAGGACTCCCCATTTCTGATCATCCGCTCCGTCTGGGAGAGCTCGTCGCCACGCTCGCGCTCGCGCAGGACAACGCGTTCGGCCAGCCGCTTGAGTCGCAGCTGCGGTCGTGCCTGCTGGCGACCTGGATGTGCGACGAGGCCGGGTACGGCGACGACGTCCGCACCACCGCCTACTGGGTGGCGATGCTGCGCTACCTGGGCTGCACCGGGCACGCCCACGAGGTGGCCACCGTGTTCGGCGACGAGATCGCGATCCGCGCGCAGACGCTGGTGCACGATGCCGCCAACCCCGCCGAGGTGATGCGCGACGTGATGGCCTACGCGACCGCCGGGCGCAGCCCGGACGAGCAGGAGCGGATCGTCAAACTGATCCAGGAGACCGCCCGGGAGTGGGCCGTGTACAACTTCTCGTCAGGCTGCGAGGTGGCCGACATGCTCGCGCAGCGGCTCGATTTCGGCCCCGACGTGCGCGAGTCGCTCCGGTTCACGTTCGAGCGCTGGAACGGCAACGGCTATCCCGACCATGTCGGGGGCGAGGCGATCCCGCTGCCGATGCGGATCGTGCACGTGAGCCACGACATGGAGGCGATCGGCCGGCTGTTCACGCCCGAGCGTGCTCTGGAGGCTGCCCGCGAGCGCCGCGACACCACCTACGACCCTGCGCTTGCCGATCTGTTCGTCGAGCACGGGAGCGCCTGGTTCGCCCGCCTGGGCGAGATCGAGCCGTGGGACGCCGTGCTCGCTCTCGAGCCCGAGCCCCACCGAGTCCTCGCCGGCGCGGAGCTCGACGACGCCCTCACCGTGGTGGCCGACTTCATCGATCTCAAGTCGCCGTACATGGGCGGGCACAGCCGCCGCTGCGCCCAGCTTGCGGGCGACGCCGGCCAGGTGCTGGGCCTGGATGACGAGGCCGCGGTCGCCCTCCGCCGAGCGGCGCTCGTCCACGACTTCGGCACGACCGTGGTGCCGAACTCGATCTGGGACAAGCCCGGCCCGCTCACGCGAGCGGAGTTCGACCGCGTCGAGCTGCACCCGATGGTGACCGAGCAGATGCTGCGCCGCTCACCGGCCCTGGACGCGCTGAACACGGTGGCCTCCGCCCACCACGAGAAGTGCGACGGCTCCGGGTACCACAAGCGGCTCCGGGCCGACGACGAGGACCTGAGCGCGTGCGTGCTGGCCGCGACCGAGGTCTACGTCGGCCTCACCACCGAGCGAGCCGACCGGCCGCCGTTCGAGCCGCACGATGCCGCTGCCGAGCTTCGCCGGCAGGAGTCGGACGGGATGCTCGAACCGCGGGCGAGCCGGGCCGTGATGGTCGCCGCCGGCCACGGCGAGCCGCAGACGGCGCCGGGCAAGCGTCAGACCAATCCGGGCGGCCTGACCCGGCGCGAGGTCGAGGTGCTGCGGCTGGCGGCCAGGGGTCTGACCACGGGCCAGATCGCCGACCGGCTCTACATCTCACCGAAGACCGCCGACCACCACATCCAGCACATCTACGGCAAGATCCGGGTCTCCACCCGCGCCGCCGCCGCCCTCTGGGCGATGGAGCATGCCGTCGTCCAGTGAGGCCGGGCGGGCGGGATTTGATGCGTTGACAACGCTCCACGAAAGAGGATAGGGTGACGATCGGCACATAGGCAAAAGGGGGCTCGAGATGCGACGTCTGGTCATGCTGGGAACCTCGGTGCTGGCCGTCGTGGTCACCCTGATGGTGGTGGGCGTCGTGGCGGCAGCTGCGGCATCGCTGAAGCTCACTCCCGGATCGGGCCCTCCCGGGACCGACGTCACCGTCACCGGCTCCGGGTTCGGCGCGCACGAGGCGGTCGACGTCTACCTCGACACGACCGCCAGGCAGATCGCCGTCACCAACGCAAGCGGGCACTTCCCCGGCGTCGTCGTCACCATCCCCGGCTCCGCGCTCCCGGGGACGCACTGGATCTCGGCCGTCGGCCGCACGAGTGATGTTGCCTTTCAGAAGAAGTTCGTCGTCCAGAGCTCGTGGACGCAGATGGGCTACAGCGGCGCCCGCACCGGCTTCAACCCGTTCGAGAACGTGATCGATGCGGCCGCCGCCGCGACGCTGGACACTGCCTGGACCACCCCGATCGGGAGCCCGTTCGGGGCCTGGGCGGGTACCGTTGTCACTGGAGGCGTCGCATACACCGAGACGGGCGGCCAGGTCGCCGCGGTCCGCGCATCGGACGGATCGACGCTGTGGACGTACCCCCTGCCGAGCGGGCTGAGCGACATGGAGACGCCGGCCATCGGCAACGGATTCGTGTACGCGACCTATGCGGGCTCCAGCGGCGGGGTGCCGTTCGGTGCCGTGGCCGCCTTCCCGACGAGCTGCGCCGCGGGCTGCACACCGTCGTGGACGGGGCCGACCAACGCCACCGGGTTCACCTCCGACGCGCTGGTCGCGGGCGGGTTCGTCTACGTCATCTCGGACGACGGCAACCTGTACGTCTTCGACGCCGCCGGGTGCGGCTCCGCGGTCTGCTCGCCGGTGTGGACGGGCACGCCACTTCCGACGCAGGGCGTCGCCGGCGTCATCCACGTCGGTGAGGCGGCGGCCTTGCGGGGCCGCGTGTACGTGCGCACGACCGGCGGCCTCGCCGTGTTCGCGGCCGCCGGATGCGGCTCGTCAGTCTGCGCGCCGATCACCACGGTCACCCTGCAGGACCCGAATCTCGCAACCCGGTTCGATTCCGGACCGACGATCGTCAAGGGCGAGGTGTTCCTGGGTACGGACAACGGCCTGGTCGAAGCGTTCGACCCCACGCTGAACGCGCTCGGCGCAACGCCGGTCGTCTCGAACTCGGGAGGCCAGACCGCGACCGTCGGCCTGGCCGCGACCGGAAACCGCCTGATCGTCGCCACGAGCAGCGGTATCGCCGTGTACAACATCGGGGCATCGGAGTCCAGCCCGCCGCTCGTGTGGCAGTCGATCCGCACCGTCAACGGCCCGCTCTCGGTCGCCGACGGCGTCATCTACTCGACCACGGCCCGCCAGGTCTTCGCGTACGACCTGAAGGGCTGCGGCGCTCCCACCTGCGACGCGATCTGGCAGACGGTCGACTTCGCGGCCAGTCCGTCGGGCTACCCGGTCGCGGTGGTGGACGGCCGGGTGCTGGTCTCCGACCCGGGGGGCGAGCTGAACGCCTTCGAGCCGGCGGTGCCCAACCACGCCTCGGGAGCCAGGCCCAACCCGGCCCTGCTGCGCGCACACTGACGGTGGCCGGTCCGTCCCCGACCACCCCAACGGACTGAGCCAACTCAAGGGGTATCCCCGATGCGAGTCCACCGGCGACGGCCGAGAGTGCGTCCATGGACACCAACCCGCATCCGTCGGTCTCCGCTCGGCGCAGGGCGCTGCGCTGCTCCCCGTTCGCGATCGTCGCGCTCTGCTTCCTGCTGCCGATGTTTTCCGTGTCGTCGTGCGGCGAGGATCAGACCATGGTTTCGTCCACGGGGATCGATGTCGTGCTCGGTGCCGAGCCGGATGTCGTCTCTACGGACACGCAGACCGGCCAGCCAGACCGCGCGATCGAGGCCGAGGCGCGGTCGATCTCGCAGGCCGCACGTCCCTGGGCAACCGCCGCGCTGATCCTTGCGATCGCCGGCATCGTGCTCATGGTGAGGATGGCCCGGTACCACCGCATCGTCGCCTTCGCCATCGCAGTCGCCGCATTCGGTGCTCTGCTCAAGGTCTTGGGTGCGCTGGACGCGTCGCCGGGAGATGGCATGCCCGGCGACGGCGTGCTCCTGCCGAGCGCGGTGCTCTTCCTGGCGGCGGTGTGGCAGGCCTGCGCCCTGACGTTCATCGCAGTGCGATCTGCCGTGAACCCCGGGATGAACCCGGAATGGGAGGCCAGCGTGAGGAGTCCGGCCAGGTGATCGCCGCGGAGCCGTAGGAGAAACCGGCAGAGCGAATGCGCCTGGTAGGAATCGAACCTACGACCTTGCGCTCCGGAGGCGCACGCTCTATCCCCTGAGCTACAGGCGCGAGGGCCGGTAGTCTACCGCTCCCATGGAGCTGACCAGCCGCGTGTTCACGCTGCATCTGCGGGAGACCTTCGTCATCAGCCGGTCGGCGGACGACGAGGCCGACGTCCTCCAGGTCGCGATCCGCCACGGCGACTGGGTGGGCTACGGCGAGGCCGCGCCCGACCCGCACTACGGCGAGACGCTGGCCTCGGGAACGGCGTTCGTCGAGCGCGCGGCGCCGCTGCTGGGCGACGATCCGTTCGCGCTGGAGACGGTGCTGGGGCGGATCGGCGAACTGCCCGGCGAGATGGCGGCCAAGTGCGCGATCGACGGCGCCCTCCACGACCTGGTCGGCAAGATCTGCGGCCAGCCGCTGTGGCGGCTGCTCGGCCTCGACCGGGCGACGACCCCGCCCACGTCGTACACGATCAGCATCGACACCGTCGAGGGCACCGCCGATCGGACGCGACGGGCGGTCGGCTTCCATGCGCTCAAGATCAAAGTCGGCGGCCCGGACGACCTGGAGCGGGTGCGCGCCGTCCGGCGGGAGGCGCCGCACGCGACGATCCGGGTGGACGCGAACGAGGCCTGGTCGGTCGACTCCACGACCGCGCTCTGCCCGGAGCTGGCCGATCTCGGCGTCGAGCTGATCGAGCAGCCGCTCCCTGCCGCCGACGTGGACGGCTACGCGCGGCTGCACGCGATGAGCGTCCCGATCCCGATCCTGCTGGACGAGAGCTGCCACACCCTGCCCGACGTCGCGGCGGCGGCGGGGCACGCGGACGGCGTCAACATCAAGCTGACCAAGTCGGGCGGCATCCGCGAGGCCGTGCGCATGATCCACGCGGCCCGCGCCCTCGGCCTGAAGGTGATGCTGGGCTGCATGAACGAGTCCAGCCTCGGCATCGCCGGCGCAGCGGCGATCGCTCCGCTGGTGGACATCGTCGACCTGGACGGCCACCTGCTGAATGCGGACGACGCGTTCACCGGGCTCGAGCTTGACGACGGCCGCGTGCTCCCCGGCGATGGGCCGGGGCTCGGCGTCGTGCCGCTGGACCGGTGGCCGTGAAGCGGTACGTGCTGCTCTGCGAGGGAGGCTTCGCCGAGCACGACGCCAAGACCGCCACCGGCGTCCTGCGCTACGCCGAGGACCCGACGGTCGCCGTGATCGACTCGACCCGCGGTGGCACGGTGGTGTCCGATCACGTCCCCGGGCTCGAGCTGGACGTGCCGGTGGTCGCCACGCTGGAGGAGGCGCTGGCCCGCGAACCCACGACGATCCTGATCGGCATCGCCCCGGCGGGCGGCCGGCTGCCCGACGCCTGGCGGCGGATCCTGCTGGGGGCGATCGAGGCCGGATTGGACGTGGAGAGCGGCCTGCACGACTTCCTCGGCGACGATCCCGACCTGGCCGCGGCAGCGCGGCTGGCCGGCGTGGAGATCCGCGACCTGCGCCGCGCGCCGCAGGGGCTCGACGTCCCCAGCGGCGCGAACCTGACGGTGGACGCCACCATCGTTGCCACCGTCGGCACCGACTGCGCGCTGGGCAAGATGACGCTCTGCCTCGAGCTCGACCGTGAGGCCCGCCGCCGCGGCCTGCCCAGCGCCTTCGTCCCCACCGGGCAGACCGGCATCGCCATCGCCGGGTGGGGCATCGCCGTGGACGAGGTCGTGGCCGACTACATCGCTGGCGCATCCGAGCGGCTCGTGCTGGAGGGATCGGATCGCGCCGGCCCGGGCTCGCTGCTCTGGATCGAGGGGCAGGGCTCGATCAACCACCCCGCGTACTCCGGCGTCACCCTCGGCCTCCTGCACGGATCCGCGCCGCACGTGATGCTGCTCGTCCACGAGCCCGGCCGCACGCACCTGGACATGCCCGGTGGTGCGCCCATTCCACCGCTGCCGGAGCTGATCGCCGACTACGAGCGGATCGCCCGCCATGTGCGCCCGGCGCCGGTGGTCGGCATCGCGCTGAAGACGAACCGGCTGAGCGAGGACGAGGCGCGCGCGGCGATCGACGTCGCCGCCCGCGAGACCGGCCTGCCCGCCGGCGACCCCGTCCGTTTCGGCGCCGGCGGCCTGCTCGACGCGGTGCTGGCTGCGAGCGGGTAGATGGTTGGTTCCACGGGATCCGTGGTGCTGGCTGCGGATCCAGCGTCGTCCAGACGGCGCGGGAGTCCGCAGGGCAGGCTGGATGAAGCCTGTTCAAGGACGCTCGTGGTGTCTGGGCCTCGCTGGGCCCCAGGCAGAACCGCGAAGCTCGTGGAATCAATCATCTAGGATTGCGCCAGCCTGTGTCCGACTCCCGACTCGACACGCTGGCGCGACTGCTCTGCCGCTACTCGCTCGAGATCGAGCGGGGCAACCTCGTGCACGTTGACGGCCCTGCCACGCAGGCGCCGTTCCTGACGTCGGTGACGCGCGAGATCACCCGTCTCGGCGCCCATCCGATGGTGCGCCCGTCGCTGGACAGCGTCGAGCCGCTGCTGCTGGAGCGGGGCACCCGCGAGCAGCTCGAGCACATCTCGATGATCGAGGAGTACGAGGCCGAGCAGCCCGATCGCGTCCTCACGGTGTGGGCGGCCGGCAACACGCGCGCCATGAGCGCCGTGCCGGACGGCAACCAGGGCGTGCGGCGCGCGGCCATGCGGCGGGTCTACGAGCGCTTCTTCGAGCGCGAGGCGTCGGGCGAGACGCGCTGGTGCGGTGTCACCATGCCGACCGAGGCGCAGGCCCAGGAGGCGGGGATGGCCTACCCCGACTACGAGTCGTTCGTCTTCGCCGCCGGCCATCTGGACGACGACGAGCCGGAGGTGCACTGGCGCGCGGTATCCGAGCGGCAATCCACGATCTGCGACCGGCTGGCGGCGGTGCGCGAGCTGCGGATCGTCTCCGAGGACACCGACCTGACGGTGGACGTCTCCGGCCGCAAGTGGGTCAACGCCGACGGCCACGAGAACTTCCCCGACGGCGAGGTCTTCACCAGCCCGCACGAGGCCTCGGCCAGCGGCCACATCGCCTTCTCGTTCGACGCGCCCTACGGCGGCCGCGAGGTGGGTGGCGTCCGGCTCTGGTTCGAGGAGGGCCGCGTCGTCCGCGAGGAGGCCACGCGCGGCGCCGAGTTCCTCCGCGAGATGCTGGACGTGGACGAGGGCTCGCGCCGCCTCGGTGAGATCGCCTTCGGCCTGAACGACGAGATCCAGACGGCGACCGGCAACATCGCCTTTGACGAGAAGATCGGCGGCACCTGCCACCTGGCGCTGGGCGCCGGGTTCCCGATCACCGGCGGCACCAACACGTCGGGCCTGCACTGGGACATGGTGCGCGACCTCCGCTCCGGCGGCGAGGTGTGGGGCGACGGCGAGCTGCTGGCGAAGGACGGGAGGTTCCTGTGAGCGATCCGCGCGTGGAACGGCTGGCCAAGGTCGTCGTGCACTACTCGCTGGGGCTCAAGCCCGGCCAGCTGGTGCTGATCCAGGGCGCCTCGCTGGCCGAGCCGCTGTTCGCCGAGCTGGTCAAGGAGGCGCTGGCGGCGGGCGCGCACCCGCGCACGCGCATCTCGGTGCCCGGCGTCGAGCACGCCTTCCTGTCCGAGGCGAGCGACGAGCAGCTCTCCTACCTGCCGCCGTACGCGATGCCCGAGATGGACGCGATCGACGCCCGCATCGCCATCCACGCGTCGCACAACACGCGCGAGATGTCCGGCATCGACCCGGGCAGGATCCGGCTCCGCCAGGAGGCGAGCGGCCCGATCCTCGACCGCTACATGCAGCGCTCGGCGACGGGCGAGCTGGTCTGGTGCGTCACGGCGTTCCCCTGCGACGCGTTCGCCCAGGACGCGGGCATGTCGCTGTCGCAGTACGAGGACTTCGTCTACCGCGCCGGGTGGCTGCACCTGGAGGACCCGGTCGCCGCGTGGGAGGCGTTCGCCGCGAAGTTGGAGGAGATCACCGGCCGCCTGGGCGGCGCGCGCGAGCTGCGCGTCGTCGCCGAGGACACCGACATCACGGTGGGCGTCGACGGTCGCAGCTGGATCGCCGCCAAGGGCGACCGCAACTTCCCCGACGGCGAGGTGTTCACCGGCCCGCAGGAGACGATCACGCGCGGTGACGTGCGGTTCTCGTTCCCCGCCATCTTCGGCGGCCGCGAGGTGGAGGACGTGCGGCTGCGGTTCGAGGACGGCCGCGTGGTCGCGTCGGAGGCTGCCTCGGGGCAGGCGCTGCTGCGCGAGATGCTGGCGGTGGACGACGGCGCGTCGGTGCTGGGCGAGTTCGCGATCGGCACCAACTACAACGTCGAGCAGTTCACGAAGCAGATCCTGTTCGACGAAAAGATCGGCGGCACCGTGCACATGGCTGTCGGCGCGGGCTACCCGGAGACGGGCGCCAGCAACCGTTCGGCCCTGCACTGGGACATGGTCTGCGACCTGCGAGGCGGGGGCGAGATCTTCGCCGATGGCGAGCTGATCTACTCCGGCGGGCGGTTCCTGCCCGACTACGCGCCCGACCTGGCGCCGCCGCTCGTGTAGTAGATGATTGACTCCACGAGCTTCGCGGCTCTGTGAGGCGCCCAGCGAGGCCCAGACGCCACGAGCGTCCTTGAACAGGCTTCATCCAGCCTGCCCTGCGGACGCTTCCGTCGTCCGAGCGACGCCGGACCGCACCCAGAGCCACGGATCCGTGGAACCAACCATCAGGCGGACCGCGGGCTGGTCAGCCAGCCCATCCGCGCGACCCGGGCCATGAACGGCAGGTCGTGCAGGCGCAGCAGGTGGACGCCGAGGTGCGCCGCGACAGCGACGACGGCCGCGGTGCCCTCCAGGCTCGACTCGGGCAGGCCCAGCGGCTCGGCCGTCACCTCCTTGTGCGAGCAGGCCAGCAGCACCGGGCGGCCCAGCGCGAGCAGCGCGGGCAGCGTTCGCAACGTCTCCAGGTCGGTGGCCGTGGACTTGCCGAAGCCGAGACCGGGATCGATCACGATCGCGTCGGCCGCGACACCGGCCGCCTCGGCGGCGGCGGCGCGCTCGGCCAGGAAGCTCCGCAGCGCAGCCTGCTTGACCTCGTAGCGGCCGCCCTGCACCTGCTTGGGCGCGAGGCCGAGGTGGGTGACGACCAGGCCCGCGCCCCGGGCGGCGACCGCCGCGGCGGTCGCGTCGTCGCTCAGGCCGGTGTGGTCGTTGATGACGTCGGCGCCGGCGTCGAGCACGGCAGCGGCAACGTCCGCCCGGTAGGTGTCCACCGAGAGCACGGCGTCCGTGCGCTCGCGTAGTGCGGTGACAACCGGCACGGTGCGCGATGCCTCCTCGTCGGCCGACAGGACGACGCCGGGCCGGGCGGTCATGCCGCCGATGTCGAGCAGGTCGGCGCCCGCGCCCAGCATCGCGATCCCGCGCTCGACCGCCTCCGCGGCCGTCGCGCTGACGCCGCCGTCGTAGAACGAGTCGGGGGTGACGTTGACGATGCCCATCACCCGCGGCGGGCCGTCCAGATCCAGCTCCCGGTGTGCGAGGCGCAGCCGCATCGGCGGAGCCTAGACCGCTGTCATCGCCGATTTGACGATCGAACACCTGTTCGCTACACTCATCGAACACCTGTTCGGGAGGCAGATGATGCGACGACTGATGACGATGGGGAGCGCGGCGGCGATCACGGCGGCACTCGTGCTCAGCTACGCGGCTCCCTCACCGGGAGCCCAGACGCCACGCCACTACACGGTGCACTCCGGCGACACGCTGTGGGCGATCGCGTCCACGCGGTATCCGGGCTCCGACACGCGCGACACCGTGGTGCGGATCCAGCAGGCGAACCACCTGGGTGGCGGCGTCCTCGCCGCGGGCCAGACGCTGGTGCTGCCATGAGCGCGCTGGTGATCTCGATCGACGAGTGGCGGGCCGCGCACGGCGGCCCCGACGACGACCTGCCGCCGCCCGCGGGGCTGCGGGTGGTGGCCGCGGGCGAGCGCCCCGGCGACGCATTCAGGCTGGAGGTGTTCCTCGCTCGGGCACGGGCAGTGATGGGGGAGCAGCGTCCCGCCCTCCGCCTCGTGCGGTAGGGCGCACCGTGCGGGGCGGGCCGCAGCCCAGCCCGTCCCGCATACGATGTGGCGATGGATCTGGACGTCGTCTTCCTGGGCACCGCCGGTGCCGTCCCGACCTCGCGCAGGGCGCCGTCGGCGACGCTCGTGCGTCGCGGCGGCGAGCGCATCCTGGTGGATTGTGCGGAGGGCACGCAGCGCCAGATGCTGCGGTCGGTCGCCGGGCTGTGCGACGTGGACGCCGTGCTGCTGACCCACTACCACGCCGACCACGTGCTGGGCCTGCCGGGGATGCTGAAGACGTTCGCCCTGCGCGACCGCGAGCGGCCGCTCGAGCTGATCGGGCCGGAGGGCCTGCACGCGTTGATGCGGGACTTCGACCGGCTGATCGGACGGCTCACGTTCGCCGTCGAGCGGACCGAGGTCGGGCCGGGCGACACGCAGCAGTGGGACGGGCTGCGGATCGAGCCGTACGCGACCGACCACGGGGTGCGGAGCCTCGGCTACGCGTTGTGCGAGGCGCACCGCCCAGGTCGGTTCGACGTCGAGCGCGCCCGCGAGCTGGGCGTGCCCGACGGCCCGCTGTTCGGCCGGCTCCAGGCCGGCGAGGCGGTCACGCTGCCCAGCGGCGAGGTCGTCGAGGCCGGGCTCGTGGTCGGACCGGCACGGCCCGGCCGCCGGGTCGTCTTCTCGGGCGACACGCGGCCCTGCGACGGCACCCGCGAGGCGGCGGCCGGCGCCGACCTGCTCGTGCACGAGGCGACGTTCACCGAGGAGGAGGCCGACCGTGCCCGCCAGACCCGGCACTCGACTGCCGCCGAGGCCGCAGCGCTGGCGCGCGACGCCCAGGTGCGGATGCTGGCGCTGACCCACCTCTCGACCCGGCACACGGCCCGTGAGATCACCGACGAGGCGCGGCTGCTGCTGCCGGCCACGGTGGTGCCCCGCGACCTCGACGTGATCGAGGTGCCGTTCGCCGAGCGTGGCGAGCCCCGGCTGCTGCGGGCCGACGACCTGCCCGCGGCGGCGGCCACGTGATCGACTTCTCCGCGCTGGCCGGCCGCTACGACCGCCTGCGGCCGGCCGGCCAGGGCTGGCAGCAGATCGCCGACGCCTCGCTCGAGCTGCTCGGCAGCCCCTCCCGGCTGCTGGACGTCGGCTGCGGCACCGGCCGCTTCGCCGCGCTGGCCTCCGCCAGGCTGGGCGGCAGGGTGTGGGCCGTCGATCCGTCCGAGGCGATGCTGGCCCAGGCCCGGTCGCAACCCGGCGGCGCACGGGTGGGGTGGAAGCGGGCGGGCGCCGAGCGGCTGCCGTTTCGCGACGGCTGGTTCGACGGCGTCCACCTGCACCTGGTGCTCCACGTGCTCGACGACCGTCCGGCGGCCCTGGCGGAGCTGGCTCGGGTCGTCGCGCCCGGCGGCCGGCTGGTCGCGGCCACGTTCCGGCCGGAGCACTTCACCGGCTTCTACCTGAACCGCTACTTCCCCTCGATCCCGGTCATCGACGGCGCCCGGTTCCCCGACCCGGACGACCTGCGAGCGGAGCTGGCCGGCGCCGGCTTCACGGATGTCCGCCTGGCGCCGATCGACCAGCCCGTGCAGCCCGAGCCCGACGAGCTGCTGGAGCGCGTCCGCGGCCGCTACATCTCGACGCTGCACCTGATCGACGACGCCGAGTACGCGGCCGGCCTGCGGCTGCTCGAGACCGACCTCGCAGCCGGCGTGCGTCCCGGCGGGACGCTGCGCTGGCTGCTCGTCGCCGCGCTACGCGGGCATCCCGCGGACTGACGCCGCCGCCGTCGATGCCGCAGTCGCGCCAGACCGCCCTGCTCTTCCTGGCCGTGGCCGCGCTCTGGGGCGCGCCGTACGCGCTGATCAAGGTGGCGGTCGCCGACCTGCCGCCCGTCACGCTGGGCTCGACGCGGCTCGCCATCGGTGCGCTGACGCTGCTGCCGCTCGCGCTGCGCCGAAACGGCTTCGCCGGACTGCGCGAGCGGTGGAAGTGGCTGCTCTGGCTCGCGGTGTTCGAGCTGGCCGGCCCCTTCACGCTGATCCCGTACGGCGAGACGAAGCTCTCGTCCGCGTTCACCGGCGTGCTGGTGTCGGCCGCGCCGCTGATGGTGGCGGTGATCACGCTCGGCATCGCCGAGGAGCGGGGAGGGCCGCTGCGGCTGCTCGGGGTGGTGATCGGCTTCGTCGGCGTCGCCGTGCTGCTGGGGTTCGACCTGCCGTCCGGGCCGGACGCCGCGCTCGGCGCCGCCGCCATCCTGCTTGCCTGCATGGGCTACGCCAGCTCCGGCCTGGTGCTGCGCTACCGGCTGGCGGGGCTGCGGCCCGAGGCGGTGATGTGCGCCGCGATGGCGGGCGGTGCGGCGCTGATCGCGATCCCCGGGGCGATCGCGGCCCGCGATGCGACGCCCGACGCGGGCTCCGTGCTCGCCACCCTGGTTCTGGGTATCGGCCCCACCGGGCTCGCGTTCTGGGGCTTCGCCGTGCTGACGGCGCGGATCGGGCCGGCGCGCGCCTCGATCGTCGCCTACGTCGCCCCGATCTTCGCCGTCGCGCTGGGCGTGGTGGCGCTGGGCGAGTCGGCCGGGCCGGCGACGCTGGCCGGCATGGTGCTGATCATCGCGGGCTCACGCCTGGCCACGAGCAGGCGCTAGCGCTTCCCGCATCCCCTCGGCGAACAGCGTCGCGCCGCCGTGGGAGGGATGGCGCAGCGGCACGGCGTCCACGCCCAGCGTCGCCAGCGCCGCCTGCGGGACGCGCCCGACGGCCAGCACCAGCTCGGGCCGGACGAGGTCGAGCACGCGGCGCAGGAAGGTGCAGCCCTGGGTGATCTCCGGGGCGGTGGGGCGGCGGTTGGAGAGCGGCCTGCCCGGCGAGTGGGGATGCGTCGGCACGGTGTTCCACAGCACCACATCCAGCTCCGCGCCGAGCTGGTCGAGGACGCGGTGGACGATCGTGCCCGACGGCTCGCTCCAGCCCTCGGGCCGGTCCGAGGTCAGCCGGAACGGCGGGCCCCAGCGGAGCAGGTCGCGCTCGCTGGTGAAGGCGATGCCCGACCACCGAGCGCCCTGGTAGCCGCCGGCCTCGCCGACGGCGAGCACCCGCGCGGCGGAGCGCTGCTCGAGGTAGGCGGCAACGTTGCCCAGCCGCCGCCCGCCGCCGTCGCCGCGGAACTGGTTGCAGGTCGTCCCGATCTCCGCCCGGCGCAGCGCCTTCAGCAGCTCATCCATGAGCGCAGGATCCTATGCTGTGCCCCGTGGACGAGGTGCATCTCCGCCGGGCGAGGTCGTTCGGTGCCGTGGCCGGCGACTACGAGCGGGCGCGGCCGGGGTACGCGCACGCCGCCGTCGAGTGGCTGCTGGATCCGGCGCCCGGGCGCGAGGTGCTCGACCTGGCCGCGGGCACGGGCAAGCTGACCGCCGTGATCGTCGCCGCAGGCGCGTCCGTGACGGCCGTCGAGCCGCTGGAGGGCATGCGCGAGCAGCTGCAGGCGACCCTGCCCGACGTGCCCGTGGTGGAAGGGACGGCCGAGGCGATCCCGCTGGCCGACGGCAGCGTCGATGCCGTCCTGGTCGGCCAGGCCTTCCACTGGTTCGACCCGGAGCCGGCGTTCGCCGAGATCTTCCGCGTGCTGCGCCCGGGCGGCGTGCTCGGCCTGCTCTGGAACATCCGTGACGACCGCGTGGAGTGGATCGCCGAGATGACCGAAGCCGGTGTGCTCGGCGGCGATCTGCTGTCGATGGTCGGCGGCGAGGAGTGGGAGCCGCTGCACGCCGATCCCCGGTTCACGCCCCCCGAGCGGCTGGATGTGCCCAACCCGGAGCGGTTCGACAGCGAGCGGCTGTTGGCGTTCGCCGCGTCGACCAGCTCGCTCGCCACGATGGAGGCGGACGAGCGGCAGGCGGTGCTCGACCGCCTGGACGAGATGACGCGCACGCATCCTGCGCTGCGTGAGCACGAGACGTTCACGATGCCGTTCGTGACGATCGCGGTGCGCTCGACGCGCGCTTGACGCGACCACGCGGGCGTGATTTGGTCAACCGTCTTGGGCAAACGACCAACAGCGGAGGTTCGGGGCCGGCTGGCCGCCGCCGCCGAGCGGGTGCTGGCCGAGGGCGGCGCACCGGCCGTCACCACGCGGGCCGTCGCGTCCGCGGCGGGGGTCACGCCCGGTCTCGTCCACTACCACTTCGGCTCGATCGAGTCGCTGCTGGCAACGGTCGCGGACGAGGTGGGCGCGCGGCTGGTCGATCGCCGGCGGGACGCATGGGGGGCCGTCCGGCCGTTCGCCGAGCGGTTCCGCTCGGCCGTGGGGACGGCGGACGATGATGTCCTCGTGTGGGCCGAGCTGCAGGCGGCGGCGTGGCACCGCCCGGCCGTGCGCGAACGGGTGGCGGCGGTCGAGGCGACGCTGCGCGGGCTGATGGCGGCGGCGTTCGCGGCCGAGGCCCGGGCGCGGGGCCTGAGCGGCGCGGCCGTCGCGCCCATGGTCTCGCTGGTGACCGCGCTCGACCACGGGCTCGCCGCCGACCGCCTGCTGGGGCTGGACGAGGGGCACGCCGAGCTCACCCACTGGCTCCAGGGATGGCTCCTGGCGCTGGCCGAGGAGACGTCCGTCGGGCCCGGCTGATAAGGTTCCACCTGGCCGCCGGGGGTGGCGGTCGACGGACAACACGCCCCTTTAAACCGCGTCCTGAGAGACCGGAAAGGAGTTGACGATGCTCGCACAGACGACCCTGCGCGCACGCGGATGAGCGCGCACCTCGCGTCGGGGCGGGTGATCCTGGATGAGGAGCAGGTCGGGCGGACGCTGCGGCGGATCGCGCACGAGCTGGTCGAGAAGCACGCCGACCTCGACCGGCTGGCGCTGGTCGGGATCTACACGCGAGGCGCGCTGCTGGCCGAGCGGCTGCGCGCGCTGATCGAGCAGTTCACCGAGCGGTCGGTGCCGACCGGCGCGCTCGACATCTCCTTCTACCGCGACGACGTGCGCGTCCACCAGCAGCCGGTCGTCAAGGCGACCAGGCTCGACTTCCCGATCGACGGACGGTCGGTGGTGCTGGTGGACGACGTCCTCTTCACCGGCCGCACGATCCGGGCCGCGATCGAAGCGCTGTTCGACTACGGCCGCCCCGAGCGCGTCCAGCTGGCCGTGCTCGTCGACCGCGGGCACCGGGAGCTGCCGATCCGCCCCGACTACGTCGGCAAGAACGTGCCCACCGCGCGCGCCGAGCGCGTCAACGTCAACCTGCGGGAGGCCGACGGCGCCGACCGTGTCGTCCTGCAGTCCAGGGGAGAGGAGTAGCCCGGTGGAAGCACAGCCGCCAACGGTGCACCGGCCACGCCGCCACCTGATCTCGATCGCCGATCTCGACCGCCCGGCGGTCGAGCGCGTGCTCGAGATCGCGGAGGGGTTCGAGTCGGTCATGCAGCGCGACGTCAAGAAGGTGCCGACGCTGCGCGGCCGCACCGTCATGAACGTCTTCTTCGAGGCGTCCACGCGCACGTCCAGCTCGTTCGAGCTGGCCGCGAAGCGCCTCTCCGCCGACACGATGAGCCTGAAGGCCTCGGGGTCGAGCGTGGACAAGGGCGAGTCGCTGAAGGACACGATCCTGACGCTCTCGGCCTACGACCCCGACGTGATCGTCATCCGCCACCCGCAGATCGGCGCGCCGTCCATGGTCACCCGGTACACCGACGCGCACGTCGTCAACGCGGGCGACGGCAAGCACCAGCACCCGACCCAGAGCCTGCTCGACCTCTACACGATGCAGCGCGCCCTCGGCCACATCGACGGCCTCCACGTCGCCATCGTGGGCGACATCCTGCACTCGCGGGTCGCCCGGTCGAATATCCAGGCGCTGACGCTGATGGGCGCGCACGTCAAGCTGATCGCGCCGCCGGCGCTGATCCCCCGCGGGATCGAGGCGATGGGTGTGGAGGTCGGCCACGAGATCGAGGCGATCGAGACCGCCGACGTGATCTACGCCCTGCGCATGCAGCGCGAGCGGATGCTGGAGGGCGCCAACTACGTGCCCTCGCTGCGCGAGTACACCGCGCTCTGGGGTATCACGCCGGAGCGGGTGCGCCCCAGCCAGCTGGTGATGCATCCCGGCCCGATCAACCGCGGGGTCGAGATCGCGCCGCAGGTCGCCGACGCCGCGCAGGCGCGGATCGTCGATCAGGTACGCAGCGGCCTGGTGGTGCGGATGGCGGTGCTCTACGACCTGCTGAACGAGCCGGAGCCGGCCGGGGCCGAGGTTGCCCTGCGGGTCGTCGCCGGCACCGGGCAGGAGGTGGCGTGATGACCGACCGGCTCTTCTCACGCGACGCGCCCCGCGCGAACCTCTTGATCACCGGCGCCCGCCTGTACGATCAGGCCTCGGGCCTGGAGGGCGTGCAGCTCGACGTGCGCATCACCGACGGCGTCATCGCCGAGCTGGGCGAGGGCCTCGACGCGGACGGCCACGAGACCGTGGACGCCTCCGGGCTGACGATGACGCCCGGGCTCGTCGATCCCCACGTGCACCTGCGCACGCCCGGCGACGAGGACGAGGAGGACATCGCCTCGGGCACGAGGGCGGCCGCCGCCGGCGGATTCGTCGCCATCCTGGCGATGCCCAACACGCAGCCGGTGGTCGACTCAGCGCCGGTGCTGGGCGGGCTGATCGAGCGCGCCCGCGAGCAGGCGGCCGTCCCGACCGGGTTCTTCGCCGCGATCACCCGCGGGCAGGCGGGCGGCGAGCTGGCCGAGATGGGCGAGCTGGCGGCGCGCGGCGCGGCCGGCTTCTCCGACGACGGCCACCCGGTCGAGCGCGCGGCGACGCTGCGGCGGGCGCTCCAGTACGCGCGGGTCACCGGGCTGCGGCTCTCGTTGCACGAGGAGGACATGACGCTGGCCGCCGGCGGCCACATGCACGAGGGCGAGGTCTCGGCCGAGCTGGGCCTGGGCGGCCACCCGTCCATCGCCGAGAGCGTGATGGTGGGCCGCGACCTGCAGATCGCCCGCTACGAGGGGGCGCCGCTGCACCTCTGCCACATCTCCGCGGCCGAGTCGGTGGCCGAGATCCGGCGGGCGAAGGAGCTGGGGGTGGACGTGACCGCCGAGGTGACGCCCCACCACCTGTGCCTGACGGACGCCGCGGTGCGCTCGCTCGACCCCAACCGCCACAAGATGAACCCGCCGCTCCGCTCCACCGCCGACCGGGCGGCGCTGATCGAGGCGCTGGCGGACGGGACGCTGGACTGCATCGCCACCGACCACGCACCGCACCGGATCGAGGAGAAGGAGCAGCCGTTCGAGGCGGCGCCGAACGGCGTGATCGGCCTCGAGGTCGCCTTCCCGGCGGTCTACACCGAGCTGGTCGCCCCGGGCCTGGTGCCGCTGTCGACGGTCGTCGCCCGCATGTCCACCGGACCGGCCACCGCCTTCGGCCTGCCCGTCCCGGCGCTGCGGGAGGGCGCCGTCGCCGACCTGGCGCTGTGGAGCCTGGGCGAGAGCCGGGTGGTGCAGCCGCCCTACGCCTCGCGTTCGCGCAACTGCTGGGCCGAGGGCCTCTCCCTGACCGGCGTCTGTACGCTGACGATCGCCGCCGGCAGGGTCGCCCACCGGCTGGTGGAGGCGGCGCTGTGAGCGGCGCGCTGCTGGTGCTGGAGGACGGCACGGTGCTGGAGGGACGCCCCTACGGGGCCGTCGGCACGGCCGTCGGCGAGCTGGTCTTCATCACCTCGATGACCGGCTACCAGGAGATCGTCACCGATCCCTCGTTCGCCGGGCAGGTGATCACGTTCACCCAGCCGATGATCGGCAACTACGGCGTCGAGGCGGCGGTCAGCGAGTCGCCGCAGCCGCACGCCCGGGCCGTGGTGGTGCGGGAGGGCCGGAACGCCGCGCCGCCGGGCCGCGAGGGCTTCTCGGACTGGCTGGCCGGGCACGGCGTGGTCGGCATCCAGGGCCTGGACACGCGGATGATCACGCGCCGGCTGCGCGACGGGGGCACCGTCCGCTGCGTCGTCACCAGCGACGGCACGGCCGCCGAGCGGGCGCTGGAGCTGGCCCGGGCCGAGCCCTCGATGGCCGGGCAGGCGCTGGCCGGCCGCGTCTCCCGCACGGAGCAGGTCGAGCTGGCCGCGCTGGCGCCGGAGCGGGCGCACGTCGCCGTCATCGACTACGGTGTCAAGACCTCGATCGTCCGCATCCTCCGGGAGGCGGGCGCGCGGGTCACCGTCTTCCCCTGGGACGCCGCCGCCGAGCAGGTGCTGGCGGTCGAGCCGGACGGCGTGCTGCTGGCCAACGGCCCGGGCGACCCGGCCGCGCTGCCCGCCTGCGTCGCCGAGGCCCGGGAGCTGGTCGGGAGCGTGCCGGTGTTCGGCATCTGCCTCGGCCACCAGCTGCTCGGCCGGGCGCTGGGGCTGGAGACCTTCAAGCTGCGGTTCGGCCACCGCGGGGCCAACCATCCGGTGCTCGAGGTGGACACCGGCCGCGTGTTGGTGACCGCGCAGAACCACGGGTTCGCGGTGCGCGTGCCCGAGGGCGGAGGCGACCTGGAGACGGACTTCGGGCCGGCCCGCGTCACCCACGTCTCGCTCTACGACGGCACCGTCGAGGGCCTCGAGCTGCGCGACCTGCCGGTCGCCTCGATGCAGTTCCACCCCGAGGCGGGGCCGGGCCCACACGATGCGCGGGCGGCCCTGACCGGGTTCGTCGAGCGCGTGGCCGAGAGGAGCGCCGTTGCCCCGGCGTGACGACCTCACCACGATCGCGATGATCGGCTCCGGGCCGATCGTGATCGGCCAGGCCTGCGAGTTCGACTACTCCGGCACGCAGGCGCTGCGGGTGCTGCGCGAGGAGGGCTACCGCACGGTGCTGATCAACTCGAACCCGGCGACGATCATGACCGATCCGGGCTGGGCCGACCGCACCTACCTGGAGCCGCTCGACGTCGAGGGCGTCCGCTCGGTGCTCGAGCGGGAGCGGCCCGACGCGCTGCTGCCCACCCTGGGCGGCCAGACGGCGCTCAACCTGGCCTCGCTGCTGCACGAGGACGGCACGCTGGAGGAGCTCGGCATCGAGCTGATCGGCGCCTCCTACGAGGCGATCCGCTGCGCCGAGGACCGCGAGCTGTTCGCCGAGACAATGGAGCGGATCGGCCTGCGCGTGCCGCGCAGCGTCATCGCCCACACGGCCGCCGACGCCGCCGGGGCGCTTGACGGCGGGCCGCTCGAGCTGCCGGTCGTGATCCGTCCCGCGTTCACGCTGGGCGGGCAGGGCGGCGGGTTCGCCGCCACCCGGGCCCAGTTCGACGAGATGGTCGTGCGCGGCCTGCGCGAGAGCCCGATCAGCCAGATCCTGCTGGAGGAGTCGGTCGCCGGCTGGGGCGAGTTCGAGCTCGAGGTGATCCGCGACCGCAACGACAACGTCGTCATCGTCTGCTCGATCGAGAACGTCGACCCGATGGGCGTGCACACCGGCGACTCGGTCACCGTCGCCCCGGCCCAGACGCTCTCCGACCGCGAGTTCCAGGTGCTGCGCGACGCCTCCGCCACGGTGATCCGGGCGGTGGGGGTGGAGACCGGCGGCTCGAACGTCCAGTTCGCGCTCAACCGCGACACCGGCGAGCTGGTCGTGATCGAGATGAACCCGCGCGTGTCGCGCTCGTCGGCGCTCGCCTCCAAGGCGACCGGCTACCCCATCGCCAAGGTAGCGACGAAGCTCGCGATCGGCTACACGCTGGACGAGATCCCCAATGACATCACCGGGACGACCCCGGCCTCGTTCGAGCCGACGCTGGACTACGTGGTGGTCAAGCTGCCGCGGTTCGCGTTCGAGAAGTTCCCCGGCGCGGACGACTCGCTGACCACGCAGATGAAGTCGGTGGGCGAGGCGATGGGCATCGGCCGCACGTTCAACGAGGCGTGGGGCAAGGCGATGCGCTCCCGCGAGCTGGACGGAGTGGCCCGCGACCAGGGGCCGATCGCCGACGCGACCTGGGATCGCTTCGACGTGATCGCCGGCAGGCTGCTGGAGGGCGAGGCACCCGCGCGGCTGGCCGACGAGTCGGCGGTGCACCCCTGGTTCCTGGAGGAGTGGGCGCTGGTCGCCGAGGCCGAGCGCTCGCTGGTCGCCGCCGATCCGGCCGCGCTCGACCCGGCCCGCTGGCGCGTGCTCAAGCGGCTCGGCATCGGCGACGGGCGGATCGCCCAGCTCACCGGCACCGACGAGCGCGCCGTCCGGTCGCTGCGGCGCGCCGCGGGCGTCCGGCCTGTCTTCAAGGCGGTGGACAGCTGCGCGGCCGAGGTGCTGGCCAAGGCGCCGTACTACTACTCGGCCTACGAGGACGAGGACGAGCTGGAGCGCGGCGAACGGGAGAGCGTCGTCATCCTCGGCGCCGGTCCCAACCGCATCGGCCAGGGCATCGAGTTCGACTACTGCTGCGTCCAGGCCGCCCAGACCCTGCGCCGGCTGGGCTACGACGCGGTGATGATCAACTGCAACCCGGAGACGGTCTCGACCGACGCCGACTCCTCCGACCGGCTCTACTTCGAGCCGCTCACGGTCGAGGACGTGCTGGAGGTGGTCGAGCGCGAGCGGCCGGTGGGGGTGGTCGCCCAGTTCGGCGGCCAGACGCCGCTGCGGCTGGCGCGCCGGCTGGAGGAGGAGGGCATCCCGCTGCTGGGCACGCCGTTCGAGGCGATCGACATCGCCGAGGACCGCGAGCGGTTCGGCGGGGTGCTCGCCGAGCTCGGCCTGGAGGCGCCGGCCTGGGGGATCGCCGCCGACGTGGACGGCGCCGCCCGCATCGCCGGCGAGATCGGCTACCCGGTGCTGGTGCGCCCCAGCTACGTGCTCGGCGGCCGCGAGATGCGCATCTGCTACGACGAGGTGTCGCTGCGGTCGCGGCCGGTGCAGCCCGGCTCGCTGGTCGACCGCTTCGTCGAGGACGCGATCGAGGTGGACGTGGACGCCGTCTGTGACGGGGCGCGCACCTGGATCGGCGCGGTCATGCAGCACGTCGAGGAGGCCGGTGTGCACTCGGGCGACTCCGCCTGCGTGATCCCGACGCTCTCGCTGGGCGAGCAGCTGGAGGACGAGATCCGCCGCCAGACCTGCGCCATCGCCGAGGCGCTCGGCGTGCGCGGGCTGATCAACGTCCAGTTCGCGGTGCAGGGCAGCAGCGTGTACGTGATCGAGGCCAACCCGCGCGCCTCGCGGACGGTGCCGTTCGTCGCCAAGGCAACGGGCCTGGGCCTGGTCGAGGCGGCCTGCCGTGCCGCGCTGGGCCTGCCGGTCGAGCTGGAGGAGGTCGTCACCGACCACGTCAGCGTGAAGGCGGCGGTGCTGCCGTTCGGGCGGTTCTCCGGCGCCGACCCGACGCTGGGGCCGGAGATGCGCTCGACCGGCGAGGTGATGGGCATCGGCCCCGACTTCCCGACCGCGTTCGCCAAGGGCGAGCGCGCGGCGGGGCGGCCGCTGCCGGGCGAGGGTCGCGTCTTCCTCTCGGTGCGCGACGCCGACAAGCCGGCGGCGACGATGCTGGCGGCGCTGCTCCAGTCGCTCGGCTTCGAGCTGGTGGCGACCGCGGGCACGGCCCGCGCGCTGCAGCGGATCGGCATTCCCGTCGAGTCGGTGCACAAGGTGACGGAGGGCTCGCCGAACGTCGTCGACCTGATCCGGCAGGGCCGCATCAACCTCGTCATCAACACGCCGCTCGGCCGCGGCGCCCGTGCCGACGGCTACGAGATCCGCGAGGCGGCCATCCGCCACCGCATCCCCAGCATCACGACGATGGCCGGGGCTTCGGCGGCCGTCCAGGCGATCGCCCAGGCCCGGCGGGTGCCGCCGGTCCCGCTCCAGGAGCTGCACGCCGAGGGTGAGCATGCCGCCCGCTAAACAGCGGTGGCCCGTCGTCCGGGTGGAGGCGGTGGGTGCGTACAGCCTGCTCGTGCTGCGCAACGACGGCGGCGACCCAGGGGTGCCCGGCCAGTTCTTCATGCTGACTGCCGTGCCCGAGCCGGGCGACGCCTACCTGCCGCGCGCGCTCTCGGCGGCCTGGGCGGACGAGTCCGAGATCGCCTTCCTGGTGGACGTCCGGGGGCCGGGGACGCGGGCGCTGCTGCATGCCGAGTCGGTCGACGTGCTGGGGCCGCTGGGCCAGGGCTTCACGCTCGACGACGGCCCCGCCCTGCTGGTCGGCGGCGGCATCGGCGCCGCCATCCTGCCCTGGCTGGTGCGGGCGCTGCCGCAGCGGCCGTCCGTGCTGCTCGGCTTCCGCGAGCCCGCCCACGCGGTGTGCGCGGCGCTGGTCGATCCCGAGGCAACGGTCGTGCTGGAGCCGCAGCTGGTGACCGAGCCGCTGGCGCGGATGCTGCCGTTCGCCGGCACGGTCTACGCCTGCGGGCCCGATCCCATGCTGCAGGCGGTGGCGGCGCTCTGCGCCGAGCACGACGTGCGCTGCCAGGTCGCGATGGAGGCGGCGATGGCGTGCGGGTTCGGGGCGTGCCACGGCTGCGCGGTGCGCATCGACGGCGCCTGGAAACGGCTCTGCGTCGAGGGGCCGGTGCTCGAGTCGGGCAGGATCCGTGTCTGACCTGCGGGTGCGGTTGTGCGGCATCGAGCTGGCGTCGCCGCTGCTGAACGGCTCGGGCACGCTGGACGCGCTCGCCGCCGGCACCCTCGGGCTGGCCGGCTACGTCACCAAGACCGTCACCCTCAATGCCCGCGAGGGCAACGCACCCCAGCGGATCGCCGAGTCCCCGGCCGGGATGGTCAACTCGATCGGCCTCGCCAACCCCGGCCTCGACCGCTTCTGCGCCGAGCACCTGCCGCGGCTGGCCGAGCTCGGCGTCCCGGTCGTGGTCAGCGTCGGCGGCTGGTCGCGCGAGCAGTACGCCACGGCCGTCCGCCGGCTCGACGGGCTGCCCGGCGTCTCCGCCATCGAGCTGAACGTGTCCTGCCCCAACGTGGACACGGGCTGCATCTCGATCGGCACGGACGCGGGGGAGACCCGCGCGCTGCTCGAGGCGTGCCGGGCGCAGACCGACCTGCCGCTGCTGGCGAAGCTCTCGCCCAGCGTGGCCGACGTCGCAGAGATCGCGACGGCCGCGGCCGAGGGCGGTGCCCACGGGCTGGCGCTGATCAACACCGTCCGGGGCATGGCGATCGACCGGGCGACGCTGCGGCCGCTGCTGGGCGGCGGCGGGGGCGGTCTGTCCGGCCCGGCGGTCAAGCCGGTGGCCCTGCACGCGGTGTACCACAGCCACGCCGCGACCGGCCTGCCGATCGTCGGCATGGGCGGGCTCGCGTCGGCCATGGACTGCCTCGAGATGCTCGCCGCAGGGGCGACCGCGGTGGCCCTGGGGACGGCCCTCTTCCGCGACCCGGGACTGCCCGCCCGGGTGGCCGAGGAATTGGCGGACCTGCTGGCCGAGCGCGGTCTCGCCGGGCCGTCCGCGGTCACCGGAGCTTCACATCGAGCCGACGCTAAGGTTCCACCTGAGCTTGAGCGTTCGGGGCACTGATTTGGCCTGTTTTGGCGGTTTCCAGTCGGTTGCGCTGCGGCCGGAAGGTGATATCATCGCCCGGCGCGATGGCCACGATCCTGACCAAAACTCCCTCCCGATCGCTCGATCAACGACTCGATGCACTGGAGAGGGCGAACGAGATCAGGGTCAGCCGGGCGAGGCTGAAGCGGGCTCTCAAGTCGGGCGAGGCGACCTTCGATCAGGTGCTGCTGGACCCGCCGACGTTCGTGCTCACCGCCAAGGTCTACGACATGCTGCTGGCGGTGCCCCGGCTCGGCCGGGTGCGCGCGTCGAAGCTGCTCGCTCAGTGCCGGATCAGCCAGTCGAAGACCATCGGCGGGCTCTCCGACCGGCAGCGCGGCGAGCTGGTCGACCTCTTCCGCTGCTGATCCTGATACCCCGGCGGGTCTCGTGACCGGCCGCCTGTTCGTCATCTCCGGCCCGTCCGGCGTCGGCAAGGGCACGCTCATCGCACTCGTGCGAGAGCGCATGCCCGAGCTCGATGTTGCCGTGTCAGCCACCACCCGGCCGCAGCGGCCGGGCGAGGTGGACGGCCGCGAATACCACTTCCTCGACGAGGCCCGCTTCCGGCGGCTGGTCGAGGAGGGCGCATTCCTCGAGCATGTACCATACGCAGGGCACCGGTACGGCACGCTGCGCAGCGAGGTCGAACGGCGGCTGGAGGACGGCAGGAGCGTGGTGCTCGAGATCGACGTCCCCGGCGCGCGCGAGATCAGACGGCAGATGCCCGACGCGGTGCTGGTGTTCATCGCGCCGCCCGACCTGGCGGATCTCGAGCAGCGGCTCGCGGAACGAGGGGCGAACACGGCCGGGGAGATCGACGCCCGGCTCGCGATAGCCCGGCGGGAGATGTCCGCCGCCAGGGAGTTCGGCAACGTGATCACCAACGACGACAGAGACCGCGCGGCGGCGGAGCTGGAGAAGATCATCCAGGACGCCCTCGCCAGCAGAGGAGCTGACCGATGATCAATCCCAAGATCGACACCCTGCTCGAGCACGTGGACAGCAAGTACACGCTGGTGATCGCCTCCGCCAAGCGCGCGCGGCAGATCAACGACTACCACCACCAGCTCGGCGAGGGCAGCTTCGAGGGCTTCGCGCCGCCCCTGGTCGAGTCGCGCTCCAAGAACTTCCTGACGATGTCCCTGGAGGAGATCGCCCAGGGCAAGCTCCACGTCAGCGCCAGCGGCGGCGAGTAGCTGACTCAGGCGTCCGGTTTTCGCCGGGCGCACGGCGGCCGTACACTTCGTCCATGATCCTGGTCGGCGTGTGTGGGGGCGTCGCCGCCTACAAGAGCTGTGAGCTCGTGAGGCTGCTGGTGCGCGCCGGGCACGAGGTGCAGGTGGTGCAGACGCCGTCGGCCACCTCGTTCGTCGGCCCGACCACGTTCGCCGCGCTCTCCCGCCGCCCCGTGTTGACCGACGGCGGCGGCGAGGTCTTCCCGCACCTGGAGGCGTCGGCGGAGGCCGACCTGCTGGTGATCGCACCGCTGACGGCGACCACGCTCAGCCGGCTCGCCCTGGGCGACGCCGCCAACGTGCTGACGGCCACCACCCTCGCGTTCGGCGGCCCGGTGCTGGCCGCGCCGGCGATGAACCCCCGCATGTGGTCGGCCGAGGCCACCCGCCGCAACGTCGAGCTGCTGACCGCCCGCGGTGTCGATCTGGTCGGCCCGTCCTCAGGCGACACCGCCGAGGGCGAGGTCGGCGTCGGCCGGATGGCCGAGCCTGAGGAGATCGCGGCGGCCGTCGAGGCCCGGCTCGCGCGCGCCGGCGAGCTCGTCGGCCGGCGCGTCCTGGTCACTGCCGGCGGCACCCGCGAGCCGATCGATGCCGTCCGCTTCGTCGGCAACCGCTCCAGCGGCCGGATGGGCGTCGAGGTCGCCGACGAGGCCCGCCGCCGCGGCGCCGAGGTGACCCTGCTGCTCTGCCCGGGTGGGGCGCGGTCGCGTCTGGGCGTGGACACGGTGCGGGTCGAGACCGCCGAGCAGCTGCGCTCCGCGGTGCTCGAGCACGCGCCCGGTGCCGACGTCGTGGTGATGGCGGCCGCCGTCTCGGACTACCGCCCGGCGGCGCCCGAGGCCGGCAAGCGGACGAAGGACGGCGCCGCCTGGTCGATCGAGCTGGAGCCGACCATAGACATCCTTGCGGAGCTGGGCGCGAGCCGCCGCGACGGGCAGGTGCTGATCGGGTTTGCCGCCGAGCACGGGGCCGGCGGCGTCGAGCGGGCACGGGCGAAGCTCGAGCGAAAGCGGGTCGATGCCGTGGTCGTCAACGACATCAGCCGCAGCGATATCGGATTCGATGCTGACCGAAACGAGGTCGTCATCGTCACAGTGCAGGATGAGATCGAGATCTCACGCCGCTCCAAGCGTGCCTGCGCCGAGGCGATCTGGGACTGGATGGCCGCGGCGGGGAACCGCGGCCGCGTTCCGGACGTACCACCAGTGATGACCGACTGACCCCTCCCCGACCGAGAGGACGAGACCAGGTGGAAGCACACGAGCTACGCGACCCGGATGCCTCGGAGGCGATCGCCTCCGGAGCCAGGACGGCCAGGGCGGTGGTCGAGAACGTGGGGCGCGTGATCCGCGCGCCCGAGCTGCTGATCGAGCGGTGCATGCTGGCGCTGCTCTGCGAGGGTCACGTGATCCTCGAGGACTTCCCCGGCGTCGGTAAGACGATGCTGGCGAAGTCGCTGGCCCGCTCGCTGGACGGGGAGTTCGCGCGTATCCAGGCGACGCCCGACCTGCTGCCGTCGGACATCACCGGTGTCAACGTGTTCAACATGCAGACGAACGAGTTCGAGTTCCGGCCGGGGCCGGTATTCGCGAACATGGTGCTGGTGGACGAGATCAACCGGGCCAGCCCCAAGACCCAGTCGGCGCTGCTCGAGTGCATGCAGGAGGTGCAGGTCACGGTGGACGGCTTCACCCATCCGCTGGCCCGGCCCTTCATGGTGATCGCGACGCAGAACCCGATCGAGTACGAGGGGACGTTCCCGCTGCCCGAGGCCCAGCTCGACCGCTTCACGATGCGGCTCCACCTCGGCTATCCGTCGCCGGCGGACGAGGCGCGGATGCTCACCGAGCATGCCGCCTCCGAGCCGCTCGAGGACCTGACGCCGGTGGCAACGGCGGCCGAGCTCGACTCGGCGATCGAGGCCGTCAAGGGCGTCTACGTGGAGGAGAGCATCAACCGCTACGTGGTCTCGATCGTTCGCCACACCCGTGAGGACGCCCGGCTGGCGCTGGGCGCGAGCCCGCGCGCGGGCATCTCGGTGCTGCGCGTGGCCAAGGCGCACGCAGTGCTGCGCGGGCGGGAGTACGTGATCCCGGCGGACGTCAAGGAGGTCGCGGCGGACGTGCTCTCCCATCGCGTGATCATGGCGGCGGATGCACGAAGCGGCGGCGTCCAGCCGTCCGAGGTGATCCGCGAGGCCGTCGATCGCACACCGGTGCCCGTGTAGCCGATGCTGAACGGCCGCGGCAGGTGGATGCTCGCGCTCGGCCTTGCGCTGTATGTGGTGGCGTGGGGCTTCGGCACGCGCGCGCTGTTCCCCGTGGCGATCGGCCTAGCGCTGCTGCCCGGCCTGGCCTGGCTGTGGGTGCGGTTCCTGGCCCGGCCGGTGACGATGCGGCGGCGCACCGGCCACCGCGAGCTGGTCGAGGGCGGCAAGGTTGAGGTCGCCATCGAGGTGCGGTCGGAGGAGGGCCTGCTCCCCGGCCGGGCGGTCGTCGTCGAGCGGGTGATGCGCGACGAGTTGTGGGAGGTACCGGTCGTCCGCGCCGGCAGCGTGCTCCGCGGCCGCTACCAGCTGGAGCGGGTGCCGCGGGGCCGCTACGACCTGGAGGCGGCGGAACTCCTGATCGCCGACCCGTTCGGCCTGGCCGAGGCGCACCTCGACCTCAACCGGCGGGACACGATCCTGGTCTACCCGCGCGTGTACGAGCTGGACGGCGTCTTCACCGACTCGGGCGCCGCCGGCGGCGACGAGGGGCGGGCGCTGCTGCACCGCACGGCTGGCTACGACCTGCACAGCATCCGCGACTTCCAGCAGGGCGAGAGCCTGCGCCGCGTGCACTGGCGCTCGACCGCCAAACGCCGCAAGCTGATGGTCAAGGAGCTGACCGAGACGCCGCGCGACGAGGCCGCGGTGCTGCTCGACGGCGACCTGAGCACGGTCATCGGGCCGCGCGGCGACAGCTCCTTCGACGCGGCCGTCCGCGCGTCGGCGTCCCTGCTCGGCCGCATGGTGTCGCTGGGCCAGCGCTGCTCGCTGGTCGTCCACGGCAACGCCCGCCAGCGCCTGCGCATCCAGGCCAGCGGTGGGGAGTGGGGCGGCGTGATGGCTCTGCTTGCGGCCGTCCAGGCTGACGCCGAGCGCCCCCTGCACATGATGCTGAGCGGCATCGGCACCGGCTCGGAGGCGGCCGACTCGGTCGACGCCGCGCGCCTGTTCGTCGTCACGGCGGGGCTGTCGCCCGCGCTCGCCGACCGCCTGCTCGCGCTTCGCTCGTTCCGCCGCGACGTCGCGCTGGTGTGGGTGGACGCCGCGACGTATGCGGGCCGCCGCACCGGTCACGGCCCGGAGGAAGCGGCGTCGCTCCAGCTCGCCCGGGCGGGTGTGCCGGTCGCACGGCTGCGCGCGGGGGATGACGTGGGCGTCGTGCTCTCGGCCACGCGGATCGTGCACGGGGTGGCGAATGCGTGACCGCGTCGGCCTGACGCTCGCCTTCGCCGGCTTCCTGGGCTGGCACTGGTCGCAGCTCGAACGACCGTCCAGCAGCGTGGCCGTGATCCTGGTGCTGGCCGCCTGCGCGCTGGCGCCGCCGATCCTGTGGGCGTCCGGCCGTCGCGGCCTGGCGGTCGCCGGCCTCGTGGTCGGAGCGCTGGTCGCGGTGCAGGTCGCGTTCGGCTTCCTGCCGCTCGAGGGGCACCACCCCGCGTATCCGGTGCGGCTGTGGGACGGCGTCTCCGGCGGCGTTCGCTCCTGGCTCGACACGACCACCCCGATCGACACCGGGCGGTTCGGCGACGCCAGCGGCGACGTCCGGCTGCTCTTCACCGGCCTGCTGGCGCTGGTCGCCTGGGCGTTGATCGTGTGGCGGCGGCCGCTGCTGACGATCGTGCTGGCATTCACGGCCTTCGCGATCCCCAGCACGATGGTGTCGATCGGCGGCGACGGCGTGCGCTCCGCCATCTTCCTCGTGCTGGCCGCCCTCACGCTGGCCGTGTGCGGCGGGCGCGCCGTGCCCCGCCGCGGCTCCGCCGGGATGCAGATCGCCGCCGTCACCGCCTGCGCGATCGGGGCGGCGCTGATCCTGGCGGCGGCTCCGGGTGTGCGCAAGGGCGCGTTCCTCGACTGGCAAGCCTGGAACCCGCTGGCGGCCGACGCCCCGCGGGTGAGCGTCGGCTACGTCTGGAACCAGAGCTACCGGCCGTTCCACTGGCCGAAGAAGCAGACCGAGGTCTTCGAGGTGACCGCGCCGCGGCCGATGTACTGGAAGGCGGCGGTGCTGAACGCGTTCGACGACGACCGCTGGATCGAGCAGCCCGAGATCGAGCGGATCTACGGCAGCGACACCGCCACCATCCAGATCCCCGATGACCAGATCCCGCCGCTGGCCGCGCAGTCCACGCCGCAGGACATCGTCCAGCTCACGTTCAAGATCAAAGGGCTCGCCGATCCGCACCTGCTGTCCGCCGAGCAGCCGATGACCTACGACCTGAGTAATGCCGACCGAGCCCAGCTGAATGCGGACGGCACGGCGCTGGTCGAGCACGATCCCGACCGCGACACGACGTACAAGGTGCGCGTCTACGCGCCCGACCCGAAGCCGAACGAGCTGGCGCTGGCCGGCTCGGCGTACTCGCCGGCGATCCAGCGGACGATCACGATCGCGGGCCACACGGTGCCGGCGTGGGGATCCGACCTGCCCGCCGCCAAGCTTCCGATCGATCCCTCCTACGTGACCGCGAGCAACCAGGTGTGGCAGGCGTCCGGCGCCGCCAAGGCGCCCACTCCCTACGAGGCCGTGATCGCCGTCGAGGCCTACCTCCGCTCCTCGATCTTCCACTACGACCAGACGCCGAAGTACCACCAGGGCCGGCCGCTGCTGGTGGACTTCCTGGAGCGCTCGCACCGCGGCTACTGCCAGATGTTCTCCGGCGCGATGGGGCTGATCCTGCGCCTGCACGGGATCCCGGCGCGGATCGCCGTCGGGTTCACCACCGGCAAGCCGATCGCGAAGGGCAGCTCGACGTACCGGGTGACCGACCGCAACGCCCACAGCTGGGTCGAGGTCTACTTCCCCGGATACGGGTGGCTGCCGTTCGACCCGACGCCGTCGCGCTCGCTGCCCCAGCGCGCCTCCACGGCGACCCCGAACCTGAACCAGCTCCGCAGCGACGCGTCCTCGCTGCCCGGGCTCACCAAGAACATCGGCAACGCGCTCGGCGTGGTGCTCGGCCTGGGCACCGGGCGGGGGCTCCCGGGCGGTCCGAACGCCGCGACCTTCGAGACGCGCCACGGCCGCGGCAACGAGGCAGTGGGCGGAGCCGGCGGCGTGATCGCCGCGCCGCACCACCGCGGCAGCTTCCTGCGTTGGGTCGCGCTCGCCGCCCTCGGCCTGCTGGTGCTGGTGCTGGTCGCCAAGGCACTGGTGGTGCGGGTGCGCTACCTCAGCCGCGGCCCGCGCGGCCGTGCGACGGCGGCGTTCACCGAGCTGGCGACATTCGCCGGCGACCAGGGCGTCGAGATCGGCTCGGCGGCGACCTACGAGGATCTGGCCAAGCGGCTGAGCCACGTCTGGGGCGTGGATGCGTTCCCCTTCGCGGCGGACGCGAACGTGGCGCGGTACGGCCGCCCGGCGGACGCCGAGGGGGCCGCCGCCCGGCTCCGCGGGCACGTGCGGCGACTCAAGCGCGACATCCGGCGGAACCTCGACATGAGCGATCGGGCGAAGGGCGCCGTGCGCCTGCGAGAGGCGCTCACGCGCCGCCACGATCTGGCCTGATCCTTGCTGCAACGGTCACGTGATTCCGCCGTGACGCCGATATCCTGAGAGAGATGGATCAGCAGGACGTGTACGACCTCTACCAGCGAGGCCGGGCGCACATGAAGAACGGCGACAACGCCCAGGCCACCGTCGCTCTCGAGAAGGCGAAGCGCCGCGAGCCAGACAAGGCGTCGATCCGTGAGGCGCTCGGCGTCGCCTACCTGCGTCTGCGCCGCTACCACGAGGCGGCGGCGGAGTTCGAGTACATCCTCGACGCCGCGCCGGCGAACGACTACGCGCACTACTGCCTCGGCCGCTGCCTCGACCGGCTGGGCGATCGCGGCCTGGCCGCCGGGCACTACAAGATGGCCGCCTGGCTCCGCCCGGACGTCGACTACTACCAGCGCGCCGTCGACGGCCTGCTCGACTGACGGCCGGCGGGCGACGGCGGCGACCGCGTCCGGCCCGGCCCTGGGCCGGGGGCCCGGCCCGGACGCTCCGTGGCGTTGCGGGGAGGGGTGGTGGCGTCGTGCGTGGTCGCGCGGGTGTTGGCCATTTGGCCGTCGAGCGTCGGTCATTTGGCCGGTGGGTCGGCTGTGGGCGTGGGACGGCGACCGCGTTCGGCCCGGGCTGGGCCGGAGGCCCGGCCCGGACGCTCCGTGGCGTTGCGGGGAGCGGCGGTGGCGCGGGCGCGGTCGCGCGGGTGTTGGCCATTTGGCCGATCGAGGCTTGGCCATTTGGCAGCAGGGCCGCTGCCAGTTGTCCGATCATGCGCCGGCCAGTCGGTTGAACCACATCAGAACATGGGTTGGCGTCGGTTCAGACCGGCGGGTGCCACGCTTCGGGGTTTGGTTCGGGTTAGCCGAGCCGTGCCACGACGGCATCACGGGCGTCGTCGACGCTCATGCCGGTGGTGTCGATGAGCAGGTCGTGCGGCCACTGCGATGAGCGCTCATGCTGCTCCCGAGTGTGCCGCTCCTGCACTCGCTCCTCGCGCGCCGCCGATCGGGTGAGCGTGACCTCGAGGGTGGGGAGCAGGACGACGAGCGAGACAGGAAGACCCTCCAGCGCCGGTCGCCACAGCCGCTCGTAGGCGCCGGGCTCGATGACATCGTCGATCGCCACGTCGTAGCCGGCACGTGCGAACGTCCGAGCGAGGTTGCAGCATGCTTGTACGCTGATCGCGTATTGCGTCTCTTGCTCGGAGCCGGGGAGCTGCGGATCGGCCAGACCGCTGATGATCGTGGATCGCACGGCGTCCAGCTCGACGTGGACGGCGCGATCGCGGGTCCCGCACCAGAGCGCGCGACTGTCGTCTTCCCGGCGCCCGCGGGGCCGCCGAACAGGACGATGGATCCGGCTTCGACGGCCATCACGCCACCGTAGCCTGATCCGGCACAGATCTCCGACGGCTCGCCGCATGGGATGTGCACTCTGGGAGTGCATGCTGGTCGGGTGACACCGACGCTGTACAAGGCTCGGGGCGTGCCGAACAAACGCGAGGTCTGCGCGATCTGCGTCGACCGCACGCGGGGGAGGACCGAGGCGGTCGATCTCGGACGCGGAGTCTCGGTGTGGCTCTGCCCGGCGCACGCCAGCTCCGACTTCCGCGAGCAGCGGAACGGCCGGGACTTCGTGCTCACGCTGCACCGTCTGTGGAAGGCGCATGGCTGCCTGACCAAGCCGCGGAGCCGGGCGCTCGACGACCACCTGGAGGCAAGGAAGGGCACCCAGCGGCCGGCACGGCAGCTTCCCGGCTCCTACTCGTGGCCCTCGCTCCGGCGAGAGGCCGAGCACCGCTTTGCCGCCGGCGCACCACCTGCCGTCGTCATCGCCGAGCTCCGCGCCCGGCACCGTCAGGACGTCGCCCGTGCGCCGAGCGTCCGCACGATGCGCAGGTGGTATCGGGAGCAGCGCTGGCTCACGAACGCACCCCCGGAGCCGGCAGACCTACCGCCGGAGCCAGCATCAGCTGGCCCCTCCGCGGTGCCCGTTGATCGCGGAGGTGGTGGGTTGGCCAATTGGCCGCCACACCGTCGGTCAATTGGCCAACCGCCCACCGCAGAGCGAAACGACCCCGAACCGGGCGCCAGTGCGCCGCGCCCCAGACCATCCGAGCGTGCGCCGCCCGCCGGCGGCTGATCAGCGCCCCGCAGAGTCGAGCCAGATGGTGACGGGGCCGTCGTTGACGAGCTCGACCTCCATGTGGGCGCCAAAGCGGCCGGTCTGTACCTCGATGCCGAGCTCGCGGAGCGCCTCGACGAACCGCTCGACCAGCTGCGCGCCGAGATCGGGCGGGGCGGCGGCCGTGAAGCCGGGCCGGTTGCCGCGTGAGGCATCTCCGTAGAGGGTGAACTGGCTGACCGCGAGGACGGCGCCGCCGGTGTCCAGCAGCGAGCGGTTCATGCGCCCATCGGAGTCCGCGAAGATGCGCAGACGGGCGACCTTTCCGGCCAGCCAGGCCGCCTGATCGGCGCCGTCACCGGCCCCGGCGGCCACCAGCACGGCCAGCCCCGGCCCGATCGCGCCGACGCTCTCGCCGGCGATCCGCACCTCCGCCCGAGAGACCCGCTGCACCAGTCCGCGCACGGTCCCGATTCTCTCGGTTTTGTGACCCCCCTGCTAGACTCCGGACGTAGTCAACGCGGTGGAGGTGGACTCGGAGGTGGGTGAGAACCCACTTTTTTTTCGCCTCCACACGCCCCATAAGAGGACACCATGCAACGATCGGCACAGCTGCAGAACGAGATCGAGACGATGCTCCGGGACGCCGTCCCGGACGCCGTCGTGCTGCTTGCCGAGCTGCCCACGCCGGGCCTTCTGCGGGTGACGATCGACCGCACCGAGGGCGCGGTCGACATCGACCTCTGCGAGCGGGTGAGCCGTCAGCTCTCGCCGCTGCGCGAGCGCTACGCGCTCGAGGTGTCGTCGCCGGGGATCGAGCGGCCGCTGGTGACCGCGGAGCACTTCCGCCAGTTCACCGGGCACGAGGTCGCGGTGCGCACCGAGCAGCCGCTCGATGGCCGCAAGTCGTTCCGGGGCACGTTGACCGAAGCACAGGACGAGATGATTCAGATCGACCAGGACGGTGAGCCGGTGGCGATCCCGCTGACCGCGATCCGCCGTGCGCACCTGGTGGTCGAGGGGCTGGGAGGGACATCGTGAGCAAGGAGCTCTTGGAGGGCGTCAAGCTGGTCGAGAAGGAGAAGGGCATCGAGGCGGAGACGCTGCTGTCCGCGATCGAGGACGCCCTGCTGGCCGCCTACAAGAAGATGCCCGACGCGCGCCATCCCGTGCGCGTCGATCTCGACCGCGAGTCCGGCGACTACACGGTCTGGTCGGTCACGCCCGAGTCCTGGGACGCCTACCTCGTGGAGCACCCGCACCACGCGCCGGTCGAGCCCGAGGAGCTGCCGGAGCCGGCGGCGATCGACGGCCAGGCGCCGGGCGAGGAAGAGGAGATCGAGGAGCCTGAGATCAACTGGTCGTGGTTCACCCCCGACCAGATGGTCGCGGTCACCCCCGAGGGCTTCAGCCGCATCGCCGGCCAGACGGCCAAGCAGGTGCTACGCCAGCGCATCCACGAGGCCGAGCGCTCGATGATGTACGACGAGTACGTCGACCGCGTCGGCGAGATCGTCACCGGCATCGTCCAGCAGGACGACAACCGCTACGCGTTCGTCGACCTGGGCCGGATGGAGGCGATCCTCCCCGGCTCGGAGAAGGTGCCGGGCGAGCGCTACGAGCAGGGCAGCCGCATCAAGGCGGTCATCATCGAGGTGCGCAGCGAGGGCAAGGGGCCGCAGGTCGTCCTGTCCCGCCGCAGCGACGAGCTGATCCGCGGCCTGTTCGAGCTCGAGGTGCCGGAGATCGCCGACAGCCTGGTCGTGATCCGCGCCGTCGCGCGCGAGCCCGGGTACCGGGCCAAGATCGCCGTGGAGTCCCGCGTGCAGGGCGTCGACCCGGTCGGCGCCTGCGTCGGCCCGCGCGGATCGCGCGTGCGGATGGTCGTGTCCGAGCTGCGCGGCGAGAAGATCGACATCATCCCCTGGAACGACGAGCCCGCCCGGTTCGTCGCGAAGGCGCTCGCGCCGGCCAAGGTGCGCGAGGTCTACGTGGACGACGAGAACCGCCAGGCGACCGTCGTGGTGCCGGACGGCGAGCTCTCGCTCGCGATCGGCAAGGAGGGCCTGAACGCCCGCCTCGCCCACCGGCTGACCGGCTGGCGGATCGACATCGTGTCCGAGACCGAGTACTACGCCGACGACACCGACCAGCCGTACACCGGCGCGGAGGGCGAGGAGGACGAGTACCCCGGCCGCTGCATCGCGGTCACGTCGTCGGGCAAGCGCTGCCCCAACCAGGCGCTGGACGGCAGCCGCTACTGCGGCGTCCCCGCGCATCGTGAGCTGGCGGCGAAGGAAGAGGGGGCGACGGCGTAGCCCCCGAGCGACAGTGCGCCGGTTGTGGCCGCCGACGGCCGGTGCATGAGCTCGTACGGCTCACCGTCACCGACGGCGAGCTGGTGATCGACCGGCGGCGAAGGCTGGGCGGGCGCGGAGCACACCTCTGCGCCGACCCGGCGTGTGCCGTGGCGGCTCGCCGCCGCGGTGCTCTGGGACGGCGACTGCGCCGCGACGTGCGGCTTCCCGCCGACCTCGAGGGGTTGGTGGGCGCGGAGCCCGGCGCGACGACGTAGAATTGAGGTTCGATGGCCAAGCGACAGACACCAGCACCGCCCGCCAAGGCTCCCGCTGCAAAGGCTGCAGCGGCGAAGGCAGCGGCCGCGAAGGCTCCCCCTGCGGAGAGCCCGACGCCGGCTGCCGCCGCTGAGCCGGCCGCACCGGGCGAGGAGCTCGTCGACGACGAGGACGTCCGCCGCGCCTTCGGTGAGAAGGCGACGGTGCCCGCCGCCGCTGCCGCGGCGCAGCCCGCACGGCATCCGCGCCCGCAGCGCGGGGGAGGCTCCGGCCGCCGCCGCCGCGTCGTGATCGATGCCCAGGCCGGCCGCAAGCAGCCCGGCCAGCGCCGCGAGCGCGGCTCCCAGCGGTCCGAGCAGAAGAAGGAGCCGGAGGTTCCGACCGGTCCCGTCAAGGTCCCGTCCGGCATCACGGTCAAGGATCTCGCCGAGAAGCTCGGCGTCTCGCCCGCCAAGATCATCGCCTACATGATGAACGAGGGCCAGATGGTGACCACCACCGTCTCGCTGTCCGACGACGACGTCGAGCTGATCGGTCTCGAGTTCGAGCGCGAGATCACGATCCAGCACGCCGCCGACGAGGAGGAGATCACCGAGACCTTCGACGACGATCCCGACAGCCTGGTCGCGCGCCCGCCGGTCGTGACCATCATGGGCCACGTCGACCACGGCAAGACGACGCTGCTGGACTCGATCCGCGAGGCCTCCGTCGTCTCCACCGAGGCCGGCGGCATCACGCAGCACATCGGCGCCTACCAGGTGGACGTCGGCGACGGCCGCAAGGTGACCTTCCTCGACACGCCCGGCCACGAGGCGTTCACCGCCATGCGCGCCCGCGGCGCCAAGGTGACCGACGTGGCGGTGCTGGTGGTCGCGGCGGACGATGGCGTCATGCCGCAGACGGTCGAGGCGATCGACCACGCGAACGCCGCCCAGGTGCCGATCGTGGTCGCCGTCAACAAGATCGACCGGCCCGATGCGCAGCCCGACCGGGTGCGCCAGGAGCTGACGCAGCACGGCCTCCAGCCCAGCGAGTGGGGCGGCCAGACGACGTTCGTGGACGTCTCCGCGAAGGCCAAGCAGAACCTCGACCAGCTGCTGGAGGACATCCTGCTCGAGTCCGACGTGCTCGAGCTGAAGGCGAACCCGAACGCGCCCGCCAGCGGCGTCATCATCGAGTCGCGGCTGGACGTCGGCCGCGGCCCCGTGGCGACGATGCTGGTGCACCGCGGCACGCTGCACGTCGGCGACGCCGTCGTCGCCGGCGATGCCTGGGGCAAGGTCAAGGCGCTCGCCGACCACACCGGCGCCCGCGTCCGCGAGGCCGGGCCGGGCGTGCCCGTCGAGATCCTCGGCTTCGACAAGCCGCCGGGAGCCGGCGAGTACTGCCACGTGGCCGACAACGAGCGCGTCGCCCGCCAGGCTGCGCAGAAGCGCGGCCAGCGCGTGCGCGCCGAGGTGCTCGCCCGCAGCAACAAGGCGGTCAGCCTGGAGGACCTGTTCGGCGCGATGCAGGAGGGCGCCGTCCAGGAGCTGGGCCTGATCATCAAGGCGGACGTGCAGGGCTCGGTCGAGGCGGCCGAGAGCGAGCTGGCGAAGATCTCCCATCCCGAGGTGACCGTGCGCGTCATCCACTCGGGCGTCGGCGGCATCACCGCGTCGGACGTGAACCTGGCGGCCGCGTCGAACGCGATCGTCGTTGGCTTCAACGTGCGACCGAACGCCGAGGCGCGGACGCTGGCCGAGCGCGAGGGCGTGGACATCCGCACCTACCGCGTCATCTACCAGCTGACCGAGGACATCCAGCGCGCCCTGATCGGCATGCTGGCGCCGGAAGAGGTCGAGGAGATCATCGGCGAGGCCGAGGTGCGCCAGACCTTCCGTGCATCGCGGCTGGGCACGATCGCAGGCTGCATGGTCACGAGCGGCGTCGTCCAGCGCGGTGCGCAGGTGCGCATCGTCCGCGACGGCACGATCGTGCACGACGGCCGCATCGACTCGCTCAAGCGGTTCCAGGACGACACCCGCGAGGTCGCCCAGGGCTTCGAGTGCGGGCTCACCGTGGACGGGTACAACGACCTCAAGGAGGGCGATGTGCTCGAGGTCTACACCGTCAAGGAAGTCGCCAGAACCGAGTAGTCGCGGCGATGGTTGGTTCCGTGGGATGCGTGGCGTCTGAGCCTCGCTGGGCCCCTCACAGAGATGCGCAGCTCGTGGAATCAATCATCTAGGAGGTGCGCGCCCGGTGGGCGAGCTGACCGAGTTCGCGCGCATCGTCCTGCTGGCATCCGCCGGGCTGCTCGTCGCCGTCCTGTCCTCGACCGTGACGGAGCGGCTGCGGATCCCCGCGCCGATCCTGTTCCTGGCGGCGGCGTCGCTCGTGTCGGACTGGCTCGACCAGCTCGAGACGATCTTCTCGCCGACCGACGTTGCCCGGATCGGCACCGTCTGCCTGATCGTGATCCTGTTCGAGGGCGGGATGCAGGTGGGGTGGAAGAGCTTCCGCGGCAGCATCGGGCCGATCGCCCTGCTGGGCGTGCCGGGGACGTTCCTGACGGCGGCGGTGCTGGCGCTGACGGCGCACTTCGCCCTGGGGATGGGCTGGACGACGGCGTGGCTGATCGCCGCGGCGCTCTCGCCGACCGACCCGGCGGTGATCTTCTCGCTGCTCGGCAACCGCGAGGTGGGCGGGCGCAGCGGCACGATCCTGCAGGGCGAGTCGGGCGCGAACGACCCGGTCTCGATCGCCCTGATGGTGGGCATGCTGCAGCTGGCGACCGACCACGGCGGCGTGGAGGGCCTGGGCGGCAACTTCGCGCTGGAGATGGCGATCGGCCTGGCCGTCGGGGTCGTCGGCGGGCGCCTGATCCTGGTGATGGCGCGGCGGCTGCCACCCGGCGGCGAGTCGTTCTCGCCGCTGCGGCTGCTGGCCGCCGCCGGCCTCGTCTACGGCGTGGCCGGCGCGCTGCACGGTTCCGGATTCATCGCCGTCTTCGTCGCCGGGATCCTGCTCGGCGACGAGCGCTTCCCCTACAAGGTGGCGACCGAGACCTTCCTCGCTCCGGCGGCCGGCCTGGCCGAGGTGACGATGTTCGTCGCGCTGGGCCTGACGGTGGACGTGACCTCGTTCCTGTCGCGGGTGTGGCTGGACGGCATCCTGATCGCGCTGCTGCTGGTGCTCGTCGCCAGGCCGCTGGTGGTCGCCGTGCTGCTGCACTGGGCCGACCTGAACATCGGGGAGCGCGCCTTCATCAGCTGGGCGGGGATGAAGGGCGCCGTGCCGATCCTGCTCGGCTCGTTCGCCGTCGAGGCGCACGTCCACGAGGCGCAGCGCATCTACGGCATCGTGTTCGTCGTCGTCGCGGTCACGGTGCTGGTGCAGGGGATGGGGCTGACCGTCGTCGCCGACCGGCTCGGCATCCCGCTGCGGCCGGTCGAGCCGGAGCCGTGGAGCGTCTCGATCGGGCTGCGCGAGGAGCCGAGCAACCTCGCCCGCTTCGTGGTGGCAGAGGATGCGGCCGGGGCCGGCGTGGCGCTGCGCGACCTGCCGCTCGACCGCCACAGCTGGATCAGCCTGATCGTCCGCGAGGGACGGGTGGTGCCGCCGCGCGGGTCGCGGGTGCTGGAGCCGGGTGACGAGCTGATCGTGATGTCGCGGCCCGAGGACCGCGACGACCTGCGCGCGCTGCTCGAGGGCTGAGACGGCGGGCATCGACGTTGTCGAAGGTTGGGCTCCTGATCGTGGCGTCGGTGGACCACCCTGGAGGGGCAGGCACCGGTTCCTGGCACCGACACGGTTCCGGGTCGGTGCTCGGGTGGTGGTCGAACCGGAGCCAGGCACGGAGCCTGACCCTCGGTTTCGCAGGTTGGGCTCCTGATGGTTTGGTCAGGTCTTTGGTGCCTCTTCGTCACGGAACTCCGGATCGGCCGTGATGGGGGTCTGGCACGGTGCCAGACCCCGTACCGGACACCCTCTCGGATCCGCCTGGTTTGGCGATTCCTGGCCGGCTGGAATGGTTACGCCTTCCACCTTGGAACGTCACGGAACGGCGGATCGGCCGTGATCGGGGCCCGGCACGGTGCCAGACCCGGTGCCGGGCCCCGGGTGGCGGTCGTCGTCGGCTGGAGCGTCTGTCACTCTTCACCGATGGGATTCGTCGGGATCATGGATGTGGAGATCCATCTGCCGGAGTGCCGGTCGCTGAAGGCGAAGCGCAGCCACCTGCAGCGGACGAAGGCGCGGCTCGAGCGGATGCTGGGAGCGTCCGTCGCCGAGGTCGAGTACCACGACCTGTGGCAGCGCTCCCGCCTCGCGCTGGCGTTCGTCCGGCGCGACGCCGGCGACGTCACCGAGGCCTTCGAGCAGGCCCGGCGCTACCTTTCCCAGCAGGAGTTCGTCCTCGTGCGCGCGGACGCTCGGTTGTTGTCCGTCGAGGAGGCGATTCGGTGAAGGGCCAGCGCAAGCGGCGAGTCGACGAGGCGGTGCGGCATGTCCTGGCGACGGCGATCGAGGGCCTGGCCGATCCAGCGCTGGGATTCGTCACCGTGACCCGCGTGGACGTCTCGGCCGATCTGGAGCACGCCGTGGTCAGCGTCAGCGTGCTGGGCGGCGAGAAGCGCCGCCGCGAGGGATTGCGAGCGTTGGATCGTGCTCGTGGTCTGTTGCAGTCGCGTGTCGCACGCGAGGTGCACTTGCGGAGGACTCCCGTCCTCACCTTCCGTTATGATGAAGGGGTCGACCGCGCCATGCGCATCAACGAGCTGCTCGACCAGGTCGGGCTCTCGGGCTCCAGTGGCGAGACCGACGACACGACATGACCGACCCCGATCTGACTCACGACCTCGCGTCCGTGGTCGCCGCACTGGACGCGGCGGAGCGCGTGCTGGTCGCCTCGCACGAGAACCCGGACGGCGACGCGATCGGGTCGCTCGCGGCGTGCAAGGCCGCGCTGCTCCAGCTGGGGAAGGAGGTGCGTCTCTACCTGCACCAGGACTCGCCGCTGCCCCACGAGTACGAGTTCCTCGACCTGGACGGCCTCGAGCGGACGCTCGACCCGGCGTCCCTGGAGGGGTGGACGCTGCTCGCCGTCGATTGCGGCAACGAGCGCCGGATCGGGCCCGACCACGCCGAGATCCGCGCCGGCGCCTCGGTCGTGGTGGATATCGACCACCACCATGACAACAGCCGCTTCGGCGACGCCAACCTGGTGGACGGGCACGCATCGTCCACCGCCGAGATCCTGGCCGGCGTCTTCAAGGGCCTCGGCGTGCGGCTTACGCCGGACATCGCCGAGGCGCTCTACGTCGGCCTCGTCACCGACACCGGCCGCTTCCAGTACCGCACCACAAGCCCGGCGGCGCTGCGGCTGGGCGCCGAGCTGGTCGAGCACGGGGCGAACGTGCACAAGGTGTTCGAGCTGGTCTTCGAGACCATGCCCTTCAGCAAGATGCAGCTGATGGGCCGGGTGGCCGAGCACGCCATGCCCTACCACGACGGCGCGCTGCTCCTGAGCTACGTGACTCGCGAGGACCTGGGCCTGGTCGAGGGCGACGAGGCCACCACCGAGGGGCTGATCGACAACCTGCGGGCGGTCGAGGGCGTCCAGGTCGCCGGCCTGATCCGCGAGCAGGTGCCGCTCCCCGACGGCACGATCACCCCCAACCGCGTCTCCCTGCGCTCCCGTGGCGGCATCGACGTCTCGGTGATCGCCCGCAAGTCGCGCGGTGGCGGCCACAAGCAGGCCGCGGGCTTCTCGCACCCCGGCACGGTGGACGAGATCCGCGACTTCATCGTCCGCGAGGTCGCGGCGCAGCTCGCCGAGTCCGCCGCGTAGAACTCGCGGCACCGCGATGAGCTCCGGCGACGGGTTGTACCTGGTGGACAAGCCCGTCGGCCCGACCTCGTTCGGCGTCCTGCGGGGCCTGCGCCCGGCGCTGGGATCGAAGCTCGGCCACGCCGGCACGCTCGACCCGTTCGCGAGCGGCCTCCTGCTCGTCCTGGCAGGCCGCGCCACCCGGCTCGCGCCGTACCTCTCCGATCTGGGCAAGACGTATCGTGCCGTCGTGCAGTTCGGCCAGGTGTCCACGACCCTCGACCGCGAGGGTGACGTCTCCGAGACCGGCGTTCGCACGTCCGCCGACGCCGTGGCCGGGGCGGCCGCGGGCCTGGTCGGCGAGGTGCTCCAGCGGGTGCCGCTGGCATCGGCCGTGAAGGTCGGCGGCGAGCGCAGCTATGCCCGCATGCGCCGGGGCGAGACCGAGGAGGCGCCGCCCCGCACCGTCCTCATCCGCCGCCTCGAGGTCGAGAGCTGGGACGAGCAGGCACAGCGGGCGACGATCGACGTCGAGTGCTCGAAGGGCACGTACGTGCGCCAGATCGCCGCCGACCTGGGCGAGGCGACCGGGGCCGGCGCGCTCTGCGCCGAGCTGCGGCGGCTCACGATCGGGCCGTTCGCGGTGGCTGACGCCGGCTCGCCCGAGCAGGTGCTGGCCGAGCCCGCCGGCGCCTGGTACCGCGCGCCCGCCGACGCCGTCCCCCACCTGCCGCGGCGCGAGCTGTCCGACGCCGAGGCGACGGACGTCAGCCACGGCCGCGCGCTCGACCCGCACGGCGAGAAGGGCCCGACCGCGCTCGTCCACGGCTCCGAGCTGGCCGCGATCGGCGCGCCCGCCGCCGGCCGGCTGCGCCCCGTGATGGTGCTCGCCCGGTGATCGTCCACAGCGGCGTCGAGGGCGCCGACTCCGCCGGCCGTGCGCTCGCCATCGGCAGCTTCGACGGCGTCCACCTGGGCCACCGGCGGGTCGTCGCACGGACGATCGAGGTGGCGCGCGAGCAGGGCCTGCGGGCGGCGGTGGTCACCTTCCATCCGCATCCGATCAGCGTGCTGCGGCCCGAGCTGGCGCCACACCAGCTCTCCACGCTCGAGCGCAAGACGGCCCTGCTGGACGAGCTGGGGCTGGACGAGCTGATCGTGCTGCGGTTCGACCTCGCGCTGTCCGAGCTGAGTGCGGCGGCCTTCGCGGCACAGGTGCTGGCCGAGGGGCTGGGCGCCCGGCACGTCGTCGTCGGCCAGAACTTCCGCTACGGCCACCGGGCGCAGGGGACGGCCGAGACGCTGCGCGCGTCGGGCGAGGTCCTCGGCTTCGCCGTCGAGCCCGCTCCGCTGCTCGAGATCGGCGGTGCGCCGGTCTCGTCCTCGCGCATCCGTGACCTGCTGACGGCGGGCGAGATCGGCGGCGCCGCTGCGCTGCTCGGCCGCGACCCGTGGATCGAGGGCGCCGTGGTGCACGGCGACGGCCGCGGCCGCGGCCTGGGGTTCCCGACGGCCAACGTCGAGCCGGCGCCGCGCAGCGCGCTCCCCTCGCTGGGCGTCTACGCCGGCCGGGCGTGGCTCCCGGGCGGCGGCACGCGGCCGGCGGCGATCAGCGTCGGCTACAACCCGACGTTCTCGGACGAGCGCGAGCGGGTGCGGATCGAGGCCTACCTACTCGACTTCGAGGGCGACCTGTACGGCTCGGCGATCCGGCTCGACCTGGTCGAGCGCCTGCGCGGGGAGGAGCGGTTCGGCTCGGTTGACGACCTGATCGCGCAGATCGGGCGCGACGTGGACGCCGTGCGGTCAGTCGTCGCCGAGCGCTAGAAGGCGGAGATGCCCTCTGCCGTCACCCGGTAGACACCGGCGTGGCGGAGGCTGCGGATGACGCGCACGGGTTCCGTGCCCTCGAACACGATCCCGGCGCCGTCGTCGGCCGCCAGGCCGGGCGCCATCGCACCGCTCGCCACCAGCGCCGAGGCGACCGGGCGCCGCTGCTCCTCGGAGTCGAGATGCGGGCAGAAGCTGCCCGCCAGGAAGCCGAGGCCGTCGCCGAGGCGGACCAGCGTCGGGCCGTACGAGTCGGTGACGCCGTCCTCGAACCAGCAGATCGCGCCGGCCGACGAGCCGGTCAGGACAACGCCGCGCTCCCACGCCTCGCGTAGGATCCGATCGACCCCGTGCACGCGCCAGATCGCCAGCATGTTCGCGGTGTTGCCTCCGCCGACGTAGATCACGTCCTGGGCCAGCAGCAGGTCGCGCAGATCGCGCTCGTCGCGGCGGAAGAGCGAGCAGGTCGTTCCGTCGACCGGCAGGGACGCGGCCAGCTCCTCGAAGTGGGCGATCGCCCCCACCGGGTCGCCGGACGCGGTCGGCAGGTAGCAGATGCGGGGGCGTGCGGCGCCCGAGAGCGCCAGCACCTGCGTCAGCAGGTCGGGGCCTTCCAGGCCCAGGCCGCCCAGCGGGACGATCCGGCGGACGGTCAGCCCGCGACTCCTGCCCCGGCCGCGTGGCCGAGGCTCTCGAGCGTGCGGCGCAGCCCCTCGTCGAGCCCGACCTGCGGCTCCCAGCCGAGGATCTCCCGCGCCTTGCCGATGTCGGGCCGTCGCACCAGCGGGTCGTCCACCGGCAGCCCCTCGAACACGATCTCGGAGCCGGAGCCGGTCATCCGCTTGATCGTCTCGGCCAGCTCCAGCAGCGTCATCTCGTCCGGGTTGCCGATGTTCGTCGGCATGTGCTCGTCGCTCATCGTCAGCCGGAAGATGCCCTCGACCAGGTCGTCCACGTAGCAGAACGAGCGGGTCTGCGATCCGTCGCCGAACACCGTCATCGGCTTGCCCTCGAGCGCCTGGCGCAGGAACGTCGGGATCGCCCGGCCGTCGTGCTGGCGCATCCGCGGGCCGTAGGTGTTGAAGATCCGGACGATGTGCGTGTCCACGCCCTGCTGGCGGTGGTACGCCATCGTCATCGCCTCGGAGTAGCGCTTCGCCTCGTCGTAGACGCCGCGCGGCCCGACCGGGTTGACGTTGCCCCAGTACTCCTCGGGCTGCGGATGCACCTTGGGGTCGCCGTACACCTCGGAGGTGGAGGCGAGCAGGAACCGCGCGCGCTTGAACTTGGCCAGGCCGAGCGCGTTGTGCGTGCCATAGGAGCCGACCTTGAGCGTGTGCAGCGGCAGCCGCAGGTAATCCACCGGGCTGGCCGGGCTGGCAAGGTGGAACACGGCCTCGACCTCGTCCGGCACGTCGATGTGGTCGACGCAGTTGTGGTAGCGGAACTCGAAGGACGGGTCGCGCAGGTGCTGGATGTTCTCCAGGGTGCCCGTGTCGAGGTTGTCCACGCAGATCACGCGCCAGTCCCGCCGCAGCAGGTACTCGCACAGATGCGAGCCCAGGAACCCGGCTCCTCCCGTCACCACCGCGGTGCTCACAGCTCGCTCCTCATCGTTGGACCAGTGCGGGATGCTAACCGGTGGACGACGCCTCCGAGCCCGGTGGGGCCGAAAGGGCCCTGTGCTACCCTGCCGGGCGGCCGTGTCGCGGAGCGGCGAGCGCTTGCCGGCGCCGCCCTGGGACACTGGCGTCCCGGATGGCAAACGGCAAGGAGGTGGCGGAGTGCCGCTCACCAAGGATCAGAAGACCGAGCTGATCGGTCGCTTCGGGAGCGATGGGAAGGATACGGGCTCGACCAGGGTCCAGGTCGCCCTCCTCACCCAGAGGATCACCGAGCTCACGGAGCACATGAAGGTGCACAAGCACGACCATCACTCGCGGCGTGGGCTGCTGAAGATGGTCGGCAGGCGCCGACGGCTTCTCGGCTACATGCAGAAGCACGACCTGGAGGGCTACCGAGCCCTCATCAAGGAGCTCGGCCTGCGCCGGTAGGCGCCGTCGAGCCCGGAGGACGACCGGCACGCAACGTGGCCGGTCACGCAGAGAGGAAGCGACAGAGGAATGAGTATCGCAGTGGAGCCCGAGGCAACTCGGATGTCGGTCGCCGTGGGCGCCGAGGAGATCACTTTCGAAACAGGCGTCGTCGCCAAGCAGGCGCACGGGGCAGTGCTGGTGCAGCAGGGCGCGACCGTGGTGCTGGCCACAGCCGTCGGCCGGACCGAGGGACGCGAGGGCGCGGACTTCTTCCCGCTCACCGTCGACGTCGAGGAGAAGATGTACGCCGCCGGCAAGATCCCGGGCGGCTTCTTCAAGCGCGAGGGGCGGGCCGGCGAGAAGGCCATCCTCAACGCGCGGATGGTCGATCGGCCGATCCGGCCGTTGTGGCCCAAGGGCTACAAGAACGAGGTGCAGATCATCGTCACCACGCTCTCGGCCGACCAGGTCAACTCGCACGACATCCTCGCCATCAACGGCGCGTCCGCCGCGCTGATGCTCTCGCCGATGCCCTTCATGGGCCCCGTCGGCGCCGTGCGCATCGGCCGCCTCGACGGCTCGCTGGTGGTCAACCCGAACATGCCCGAGGCCAAGGAGTCTGACCTCGACCTGATCGTCTGCGGCACGCCGGAGGCGATCACGATGGTCGAGGCCGGGGCCGACCAGGTGTCGGAGGACGTCCTGATCGAGGCGCTCGAGCTCGCGCACACCGAGATCAAGCGGCTCTGCCAGCTGCAGATCGACCTCGCGGCACAGTGCGGCAGCCCCAAGTGGGTTGACGGCGCCGTGACGGAGTCGCTCCGCGGCAGGCACGCGGCCGCGCTGCAGAGCGCGATCGCCGCGGGCGGCCTGTCCGCCCTCCCGGCGGCCGCGGACGCGATCGCCAAGACCGAGCTGCCCGAGATCACCGGGAGCTCGTCCGAGGCCGACGTCCTCCACCGCCAGCGGGTGCAGTTCGCGTTCGCCCAGCTGGTCGGCGAGGCCCGCGACCAGGCTGTCTACGGCTCGGTCAAGGAGCAGTTCGGCGACGAGATCCGCGCCCTGACGGATGCGGAGCAGGACTCCAAGGAGCTGAAGTCCGCCAAGCGCCACGCGCTGGTCGATCAGATCAGCCGCACGGCGAACCTGCCGTTCCCGTCCCGCACGGAGCCCGACGAGCACGGCGCCACGCAGCTCGACCCGGCCGCGCGGGCCGCGGTCAGCGCCTGTGTGGACAAGCTCTACAAGGAGACGGTGCGGGCCAAGATCGCGGTGGACAAGCGCCGCCCCGACGGCCGCAGCGAGACCGAGATCCGGCACGTGTCGGCCGACGTCACGGTGATGCCGCGCACGCACGGCTCGGCCCTCTTCACCCGCGGCCAGACGCAGGCGCTGACGCTCTGCACGCTGGGCACGGGCAAGGAGGAGCAGCGCATCGACGACCTCTCGCTGGACGAGACGAAGCGCTACATCCACCACTACAACTTCCCGCCGTTCTCGGTGGGCGAGACCGGGTTCATGCGCGGCCCCAAGCGCCGCGACATCGGCCACGGCGCGCTGGCCGAGCGGGCGCTCGTCCCGGTCATCCCCAGCTCGGAGGAGTTCCCCTACACGCTGCGTCTGGTGTCGGAGATCATGGAGTCGAACGGCTCCTCCTCGATGGCGTCGGTCTGCGGATCGACCCTCTCGCTGATGGACGCGGGGGTGCCGATCTCGGCGCCGGTCGCGGGCATCGCGATGGGGCTGATCAAGGAGGGCGACGACTACGTCATCCTCACCGACATCCAGGGCGCCGAGGATCACCTCGGTGACATGGACTTCAAGGTGGCCGGCACCGAGACCGGTGTCACGGCGCTGCAGATGGACATCAAGATCACCGGCGTCACCACCGAGATCCTGCGCACCGCGCTGGCCCAGGCCCGGGACGCCCGGCTGAACATCCTGGCCACGATGCGCAGCACGATCTCGACGCCGCGGGAGCAGCTGGCGGCGCACGCACCGCGGATCGTCTCGACCAAGATCCACCCCGACTTCATCGGCATGGTGATCGGCAAGGGCGGCGAGACCATCCGCGGCCTCGAGGCGGACTACGACGTCCAGATCGACATCGAGGAAGACGGCACGATCCGCATCTACGGCACCAACGGCGAGCTTGCCGAGGCCGCGCGCGACTCGATCGACTCGATGGCGAAGGAGATCGAGGTGGGCGAGGAGTTCGTCGGCGAGGTGGTCAAGCTGGCCGACTTCGGCGCCTTCGTCAACCTCAAGAAGGGCGTCGACGGCCTGCTGCACGTCAGCCGGATCTTCCCCAAGGGGAAGCGCCTGGCCGCGGCCGACCTCGTGCTCGACCGCGGGGACCGCGTCCGCGTGGTCGTCACCGAGGTGGACAAGGACCGGGGCCGGATCGGGCTCACCCTCGTCTCCAAGCTGGAGGACGAGAACGAGGTGCTGCCCGAGGAGCTGGCCGCCCGCCTGCCCGACGAGAAGAACGTCGAGCGGCCGCGCGAGGATCGCGGCGGCGGACGCGGCGGCCAGGGATCGCGACCGCGGTCGCGGCCCGAGGCGCGATCGGTAGCTCGCGGCCGGGTTGCAGCGCTACACCGTCACGACGCTCGACAGCGGCGTCAGGATCGTCACCGAGCGAGTCCGCTCCGTCCGTTCAGTTGCCATCGGCATGTGGATCGGAGCGGGCTCGCGGGACGAGACGATCGATCAGACGGGCATCTCGCACTTCATCGAGCACCTGCTGTTCAAGGGCTCGTCGCGGTACTCGGGCGTCGAGATCGCCCAGGTCTTCGACGGGCTCGGCGGTGAGCTGAACGCCGCCACGGCGAAGGAGTACACGGTGCTCTACGCCCGTGTGCTCGACGCGCACCTGGAGACGGCGCTGGACGTGATGGCGGACATGCTGCTGTCGCCCTCGTTCGACGGCGACGAGCTGGCCGCCGAGCGCGAGGTGGTGCTCGAGGAGATCGCGATGTACGAGGACGCGTACCACGACCTCGCGCACGACCTGATCGCCGAGGCCGTGTTCTCCGGCCACCCGCTGGGCCGGCCGGTGATCGGCACCGCCGCCGCCATCGAGGCGATGACGCCGGCGTCGGTCGCCGAGTACCACACGCAACCGCTACGTCGGCCCGAACATCGTCGTCGCCGCGGCCGGCAACGTCGAGCACGAGCCGCTGGCGCACACGATCGAGCAGCACTTCGCCCGCCATGCGACCGTGACCGACCCGGTGGCGGGGGTGCGGCCGCCGTGGATCGGCGAGTCGGCGCCGCGGACGATGTTCTCCCGCAAGGCATCGGAGCAGTACCACGTGTGCCTGGGCGGCGTGGGGATCCCGCGCAGCGACCGGAGGCGGTTCGCCGCCTCGCTGCTGGACTCGATGCTGGGCGGCTCGGCCTCGTCGCGGCTGTTCCAGGAGATCCGCGAGAAGCGGGGGATGGCGTACTCGGTCTACACCTTCGCCTCGCAGTACGCGGACACCGGGATGACCGGCGTCTACGTGGGGACGCGCGAGGACAACCTGTCCGAGTGCATGCGCATCGTCGGCGAGCAGCTGGCGCTGATCGGCGAGGGCGACCTGCTGCCGGACGAGCTGCACCGGGCCAAGGAGAACCTGAAGGGCCGTGTCATGCTCTCGATGGAGTCCACCAGCAACCGCGCCAGCCGGCTGGGCAAGTCGGTGCTGACCGACACCGAGGTGCTGTCGCTCGACCGCATCTGCGCCGAGATCGACGCCGTCGAGCCGGAGCTGATCGCCGCGCTGGCCCGCCAGCTGTTCGCGCCGGAGCGCCTCAGCGTGACCGGCATCGGGCCGGACGACGACCGCTTCGCGGAGGCCGTCCGGGTGCTGAACCCGGCGCTCGAGCTGCCCGCCGCCGCTCAGCGCTAGCGCGGTCCGCGGATCTACTGCTGGTAGTGCTCGACCGTGCTCGCGTCGCGTGGCGCGGCGCTGTCGGGGTCGAGGCCGGACTCCTCCAGCGCACGCCGCTGGCGGAGCAGATCCCAGCACCGGTCGAGCGTGACCCGCACCTCCTCCAGGCGCTGGCGGTCGGAGACCACGGCACCGCCGTCCGACTCGTCCTGCCAGAGCCTGTGCTCCTCGGCGACGAGATCCTCGATCCGCTGGTGCAGCTGTGCGTCATCCATGTCCCGGGCTCCTTGAGAGGCGTCGATGCGTTCGCGGCTGCACGATAGCCCGCCGCCGCCGGTAAGCTCACGCGGGTGATCCGGGTGATCCTCTCCGGCGCGACGGGGCAGGTGGGCGCGGCCCTGGCCCCCGCCATCGACGCCGATCCCGACCTCGAGCTGGGCGCGCGCGTCGCGCCGTCGCTCGGCGTCTCGCTGGCCGATGCGCTCGCCTCCCGGGCAGGCGACGTCGTGGTGGACTTCACGGCGCCCGCGTTCGCGGCCGAGGCCTGCCGCGTCGCGATCGAGGCGGGCGTACCCCTCGTGCTGGGCACCACGGGCCTGACCGCCGAGCAGCGCGACCGGGTGGACGCCGACGCCAGGGAGCGGGGGACACCCGTCTTCTTCGCGCCCAACTTCGCGATCGGCGCCGTGCTGATGATGCGCTTCGCGCGCGAGGCCGCCCGCCACCTGCCCCGGGCCGAGATCGTCGAGATGCACGCCGACACCAAGCGCGACGCGCCGTCCGGCACGGCCCTGGCGACCGCCGAGGCGATGGGCGGCGGCGTCCGCATCCACAGCATCCGCCTGCCCGGCCTGGTGGCGCACCAGGAGGTGACGCTGGGCGGCGTCGGCCAGACCCTGACGATCCGCCATGACACCACCTCGCGCGCCGCGTTCGTCCCCGGCGTGCTGCTGGCGGTGAAACGCGTGCGCTCGCTGCCGCCCGGCCTCACCGTCGGCCTCGAGCGCCTGCTGGACGGCGACGTCAGTCCGAACTGACGGGATCCCCGACGGCGATCGTGCCGCCGTCCAGGACGTTCGCCCGCAGCCCGCCGCGGTGCACGAACGCCTTGATCACACCCGGCTCGGTGAGCGACTCGAGGTGCCGGCAGGGCTCGCACAGCTCGACGCCCCGGCAGCGGACGCCGCCCACAACGAACTCGCGCCCGACCAGGTCGTTGAGGGAGATGCCCCGCGTCGTGATCTGCCGCCGCGAGCGACCGCCGGAGAGGTCGATGCCATGCTCGGCCCGCGCCGCCTCGACCGCCTCCGCCTCGATCAGCGTCAGCCCGCAGCCGCTCTTCGCCCAGCTGTCGGGAGGGGCCAGGTAGCGGTCGCCCTCGAGGCCACGGCCGGTCAGCGCGACGACCTCGGACACCGGCAGGCAGGGCGCCGACTCCGTCTCCGCGAGATGGATCTGCTCGACCACGCCCGACATGGCGTACGAGGATAGCGGCGCTCCCGGGTAGAATCGTCCTGATGGTGAACGCCCCTCTTGGAGAGCTCCTGACCGCGATGGTCACGCCGTTCGGCGCGGACGGCTCCGTCAACCTCGACGGCGCCCGCCGGCTGGCGCGGCACCTGGTGGACACCGGCTCGGACGGCATCGTCGTCTGCGGCACCACCGGCGAGGGCCCGACGGTGACCGATCGCGAGAAGCTCGAGCTGCTGGAGGCGGTCGTGTCGGAGGTGGGCGGCTCGGCCGCAGTCGTCGCCAACACGGGCAGCTACGACACCCATCACTCCGTCGCACTGACGCGCTCGGCGCTCGCGTGCGGGGTGGACGCCTTCCTGGTCGTCACGCCGTACTACAACAAGCCGCCCGCTGCCGGGATCGAGGCGCACTTCCACGCCATCGCCGAGGCGGCCGAGGAGCGGCCCGTGATCGCCTACAACATTCCCAGCCGCGTCGTGCTGAACCTCGAGCCGGCCCTGCTCGGCAGGCTGGCGGCGATCCCCAACGTGGTCGCCGTCAAGCAGGCGATGCCCGACCTCGACCAGGCCCGGGCGATCGTCGAGGAGACCGGCCTCATCCTCTACGCCGGCGACGACAACCTGCTGCTGCCGTTCCTGCGGCTGGGCGGCGCCGGCGGCATCTGCGTCGTCTCGCACCTGGCCGGGCGCCGGCTGCGAGAGATGATCGACGCGGTCCGGGCCGGCGACGTGGCCGCCGCCGAACGGATCGACCAGGCGCTGGTGCCGCTCTACCGGGCGCTGACGGTGACGACGAACCCGATCCCGGTCAAGGCCGCGCTGAACCTGCTCGGCCACGACGTGGGCGGCCTGCGGCTGCCGATGGTCGAGGCCACCCCGGAGCAGGTCGGCGTCGTCCGCGACGCCCTCGAGCGCTGCCAGATCCCCCTGCCGGCGACCGCCTGACCGTGCCGTCCCCGGTCCGCATCATCCCGCTCGGCGGGCTCGGCGAGGTGGGCAAGAACATGACGGTGTTCGAGCAGGACGGCGAGCTGGTGCTGATCGACGCCGGGCTGACCTTCCCCAAACCGGAGATGCACGGCATCGACCTGGTGCTCCCGGACTTCGGGTACGTCGCCGACCGGGCCGACCGGCTGCGCGCGATCATCCTCACCCACGGCCACGAGGACCACGTCGGGGCGCTGCCCTACCTGCTGAAGGAGATCGGCACGGGCGCGGCCGTACTGGGCACGCGCCTGACGCTGGGGCTGATCAAGTCGAAGCTGGACGAACACGGGCTGGGCGCCGACACGACGCTGCAGGAGGTGTCCGCGGACGACGGCCGGATCCCCGTGGGGCCCTTCGAGGCGCAGTTCGTCCGCATGACCCACTCGATCCCGGACGCCGTCGCCGTCGCCCTGCACACCTCGCACGGCACGATCGTCCACACCGGCGACTTCAAGCTGGACATGACGCCGATCGACGACCGCGCCGCCGACCTGGACACCCTGCGCGCACTGGGCGACGCCGGCGTGGCGCTGCTGCTGAGCGACTCGACCAACGCCGAGAACCCGGGCCGGACGCCGTCCGAGGCAACCGTCGGGCCGTCGCTGCGGCGGATCATCGCCGAGGCGCCCGGCCGCGTCATCGTCACGTCGTTCGCGTCCCAGATCCATCGCCTCCAGCAGGTGATCGACGCCGCCACCTACGCGCAGCGCAACGTCTGCGTGATCGGCCGCTCGATGGTGCGCAACCTCAACATCTCCCGCAACCTGGGCTACGCCCACATGGACGACGACTTGCTGATCAAGCCCCGCGACCTCGACGCGACCCGGCCCGACCGCGTCGTCATCCTCTGCACCGGCAGCCAGGGCGAGCCGCGGTCGGCGCTGACGCGGATGTCGCTGGGCGAGCACCAGACCGTCCAGATCCATCCCTCCGACACGGTGATCATGTCCTCCAAGGCCGTGCCCGGGAACGAGGTCAACGTTCACCAGAACATCAACCGCCTGGCGCGGGTGGGGGCGACGGTGCTGACGGAGCAGAACGCCTACGTGCACGTCTCCGGCCACGGCTCGGCCGACGAGCTGCGCGAGCTGCTGGAGACGGTGCGGCCGCGCAACTTCGTGCCGGTGCACGGCGAGTACCGGATGCTCCGCGCGCACGCCGACATCGCCGAGGCCGCCGGGGTCGAGCCCCACGCGATCAGGATCGCGGACAACGGCACGGTGCTCGAGCTGGACGCCGACGGACTCAGCGTCGCTGGGCAGATCGAGGCCGGCATCACGCTGGTGGACGGCTTCAGCGTCGGCGACCTGCGCGACGAGGTGCTGCGCGACCGCCGCCGCCTCGCCACCGACGGTGTGCTGATCGTCGTCGCCACCGTCGCCGCCGACACGGGCCGCAAGGTGGCCGAGCCGGAGGTGATCGTGCGCGGCTTCGAGGCGCCGGACGGTGACGAGGACGCCCTGCTGGACGCGCTCCACGACGCGATCGACGAGACGCTGGACGACTGCCAGGCGCGCGGCGTGACCGGCGTGCAGCTGGTCGAGGAGCGGCTCCACGATGCCCTCGCCCCGGTCGTGGCGCAGCTCACCGGCAAGCGCCCGATGGTGCTGCCGGTCGTGGTCGAGCTCTAGTTAACCGATTCCACCGGATTCTCGCTCCCAGAGCCGCGGATCCGTCCCATCGGCGCTCCGGATCCGGTACGGTCGCGTGTGAAGGAGTGTCGTCCGACCTGACGAATACGATCGTCGATGGCCAGGACGACTACGCGACGGACCCATCGCGCTCCTGGTTCAAAAACGGCTCGGCGCTCGCGTAAGACCCCCATCCGCTCTCAGACCCCCCAGCGGAAGCGTGCGCCGAGCCGCTCTCCTTTTGAACGCAGGAACGACCTTCTCGGCGGCGGCCTGCTCGCGGCCGGAGTGTTCCTTGCCTGCGTGGAGTGGCTGGGCTGGGACGGCGGCGTCATCGGCGGCAAGATCGACGGACTGCTGCGCGTGCTGGTCGGCGGCGCGGCGGTCGCCGTCCCGCTGATCCTGCTGGTCGCGGGCGCCGCGGTCTTCCTCGACTCGCCGATGCGCCACCTGCGGCCGCTGCGCGCGGGCGCCGTGGCCGCGATGGTGACGCTGGTGCTCGCGCTCTCGACCACCGACACGGTGGATGCGGAGCAGCACGGCGGCCTGATCGGCACGTACGCCCGCCGTCTGCTGGAGCACCTGGTCGGCGGCGTCGGCGTCTCCATCCTGATCGCCCTGGGCGTGCTGGTCTCGATCGTCCTGCTGACCGGCGCGTCCGCCGGCCTGCTGATGCGCCGCTCCGGTGTGCACGTGGCCCGCGCCGCGGGCGCCTCTGCCCGCCTGTCCGGCGACGTCGCCCGGCGGGTGCGCGAGCGCCCCGGATCGCGGCCGACGCTGACCGCGGTGCCGGGTGGGGCCGGCACCCCCGCGGCACCACCGCCGCTGGATGGGAGCGCCGAGTACGCCGACCTGTTCGCGCCCGTCGACGGGTTGGATGAGCCCGAGCACGAGCCGCCCTCGCTGCCCGAGGTGATCGCGGGCGTGGACGACGGCGACGAGGATCTCGACGATGTGCCGCCGGACGAGGCGATCACGGCCGAGGTGCGGCTGGAGGCCGACGCCGCGGCGGAGCAGCTCCCGCTCGAGACCGAGCAGCCCCGGCGGACGGTGGCGTACCGGCTGCCGCCGGCCTCGATCCTCAAGCGCAGCCGGGCAGGTGGCGGCCGCAACCAGGATCACCAGCGGCTCAGCCGCCAGCTGGTCGAGACGCTCGCCAACTTCGGCGTCGAGGCGCGCGTGGTGGGCATGGTGTCGGGCCCGCGCGTGACCCGCTACGAGCTCCAGCTGGCGCCCGGCATCAAGGTCAACCGGGTGAGCCAGCTGCGCGACGACCTGGCCTACGCACTGGCCACCACCGAGATCCGCATCCTCGCCCCGATCCCGGGCAAGCAGGCGGTCGGCGTCGAGGTGCCCAACCTCTCGCCGACGATGGTCACGCTGGGCGACATCTACGAGGACCTGCCGGCCTCGTCCACGCCGCTGACCGCCTGGCTGGGCAAGGACATCGCCGGCCACGGCGTCGCCTGCGACCTGGCCAAGATGCCGCACCTGCTGATCGCCGGCACCACCGGCGCCGGCAAGTCGGGCTGCATCAACGCGCTGCTCTCCTCGATCCTGCTGCGGGCCACGCCCGAGGACGTGCGGATGATCCTGGTCGATCCCAAGCGCGTCGAGCTGAACCACTACGAGGCGATCCCGCACCTGCTGACGCCCGTCGTCACCAACATGAAGAACGCCGCGCTGGTGCTGCAGAACGTCGTCCGCGAGATGGAGAGCCGCTACGAGCTGATGGGCGCGTCGAAGTGCCGCAGCCTGATCGAGTGGAACCGCGTCCGCGAGGGCGAGGGGCGCGAGCGGATCCCGTACATGCTGGTCGTGATCGACGAGCTGGCCGACCTGATGATGGTGTCCCCGGCCGACGTCGAGGACGCGATCATCCGCCTGGCGCAGAAGTCGCGCGCCGTCGGCATCCACCTGGTGCTGGCGACGCAGAGCCCGCGGGTGGACGTCATCACCGGCATGATCAAGGCCAACGTGCCGTCGCGGATCGCGTTCGCGGTCTCCAGTCAGACCGACTCGCGGGTGATCCTGGACGTGAACGGCGCGGAGGCGCTGCTGGGCCAGGGGGACATGCTCTACAAGCCGCTCGGCACCAGCAAGATGCAGCGCGTCCAGGGCGCGTACATCACCGAGGACGAGATCGGCAAGATCGTCGCCGCCTGCCGCAAGCAGGGTGAGCCGACGTTCGAGGAGGAGCTGCTGGAGCTGCCGCACGACGTCGAGTCGGAGTCGCTCGACCCGGACGAGGATCCCGTGCTGGAGGAGGCGATCCGCCTGGTGGCGGCGCATCAGACCGCGTCGGTCTCGCTGCTCCAGCGGCGGCTGCGCGTCGGCTACACACGGGCCGGGCGGCTGGTGGACATGCTCGAGCGGCGCGGCATCGTCTCCGGGTACGAGGGGTCGAAGGCGCGCAAGGTGCTGATCACCGAGGCCGACCTGCCGCGGATCCTGGGCGATGCCTTCGAGCGCCCGGCGGCCGTGGACGACGAGCCGGTCTCCGATCTGACCTTCTGAGCCTGGGGACGTTCGCCGGTAACCTTCCCTACCGGTGACCGATGACTGGTACGACCGGCTGATCGCGAGCGGGGTGCTCGACACCCTGGCGCCGTACGACCCCGTGATCGTCGGCGACTACCCGCTGGCCATGGCGGCGCCGCACTCCCGCGTCGAGATCGTCTGCCGGGCCACCGACCGCCGCGCGTTCAGCCGCGTCATGGAGCACGCGTACGGGGAGGCCGACGGCTTCGTCATGCACCCCGGCTCGCTGGACGGCGAGGACGCCGTGTTCGTCGAGTTCGAGCTGGACGGGCTGCCGCTGGAGATCTCGGCCCAGGGCGAGCATGTCCACCGGCGCCTGGCGGCGGCGACGATCGGGATCGCGCGGGTGCTGGAGATGCAGGGCGACGCCGCGCATGCCCGGCTGGCGGCGGCCGTCGCCCGCGGCGAGGACTGGCTGGAGGCCGCCCTGCGCCAGACCGGGCTCAGCCGGACGGCGATCGAGTCGCTGTCCACGGCCAACCCGGCGGTGATGCGGCGCGTGATCGGCGTCAAGGGGCCGCCGGTGCCGCTGCGCCAGTACGTCGTCCCGATCCTGGTCGGGCTGGTGTCGATGATGCTGATCGTGCTGGCCACCGCCGGCCGCGGGTCGCCCGACTTCACCGGCCTGATGCTGCTGGTCGAGGCCGCGGTGCTGGGGGCCGTGTTCGGCACCCGCATCGGGCTGGTCGCGGCGCTGGTGCCGCTCGTGCTGATCGGCCTGGTGGTCGTGCCCGGCGCGGCCGCCGGCAGTAACCGCTGCGATCCCGACTGCGGGACGCAGCTGGCCGAGTACGTGTTCGTCGCCGTTCTCGTGATCAGCGCGGCCGGCGTGACGGGGCTTCTGCGGGATCGCTACTTCCCGCGTGAGCAGGAGGTATGATCGGCGGGGGTCGCGTCGAGTGACCTTTTGTTGTCATGTTCGAGATCGGACCCGCACTTCGCGAAGCCCGTGAGCGCCAGCGGCTGTCCTACTCCCAGGTCGAGGAGGACACGAAGATCCGCTCGCGCTATATCCGCGCGCTCGAAGACGAGGACTTCGGGGTGCTGCCGGGCCCGACCTACTCCAAGGGCTTCCTGCGGGCGTACGCCGATTACCTGGGGCTGGACGGCCAGCTCTTCGTGGACGAGTTCGCGACCCGCCACCACGATCCCCGGGCCGAGGGCGAGCGCGAGGTCTATCCGCGCGTCCGGGCCAAGCAGCAGCACCGCCACCGGCGTGAGTCGAGCATCGTGCTGATCGCGCTGGCCGCGATCGTCCTGATCTCGGCGCTCGTGTTTCTCGGCGCCAAGACCGACAGCCCATCGGCGCAGCTGCCCGTGATCCCGCCGCCGAGCAGCGGGGGGTCGACGCCGGCGACGACGAAGCCCTCCTCGACGGCGACCACCACCAAGAAGCACCACACCACCCACGGGCAGCGGTTCACCGTCGCGATCACCGCGTCGGGCGATTGCTGGATGACCGCCAACGTCGGCTCGAAGACCGGGCCGGCGGCGAAGACGGTGAAGGGCACCGACCTGGCCTCGTACAAGCTGCTGGCCGGCGTCACCGCGACGATCCGCACGACCAAGCCGCTCTACATCACGTTCGGCGCGCCCGGCAACATCTCGGGGCTCACGATCAACGGTCACACCGCGCACCTGCCGTACGTCCCCTCCGGACAGGCGCTCAAGGTGACCGCGTCCGGCGTCGCAGCTGCGTGACCGACCCGCGCGCGGCCATCCTCCTGACGGGGAACGAGCTGCTGCGGGGCGTGATCGCGGACCGCAACGCGGCGTTCCTGGCCGCCGACCTCGAGCGCCGCGGCGTGCGCGTCGTGCGCACGTTGGTGGTCGGCGACGGCCTGGACGAGATCGAGCAGGGCCTGCGTGAGCTGACCGCGCTGGCCGATCTGGTGGTCACCTCCGGCGGCCTGGGCCCGACGCACGACGACCGAACGGTCGAGGCGATCGCCCGCACGGCGGGCGTGCCGATGGTGATCGACGAGGGCGTGCTGGCGCAGGTGACGGCCTGGACGGACGAGGTCGCGGCGCGGCAGGGGATCGACCCCGGTGTGTTCAGCCCGGGCAACCGCAAGCAGGCGCACGTGCCGCAGGGCGCCGCCGTCCTGGGGCTGGCGGGCACCGCTCCCGGCCTCGTGCTCGAGCTGCACGGCGCCGCGGTGGTGGTGCTGCCCGGCGTCCCGTCCGAGCTGCGCCGGCTGTGGGCCGACGCGCCGGGCCACGCGGGGCTGGCCGGGGTGATGGCGCGGGCCCGGCCGCGGCACCGCCGGGTGCTGCGCACGTACGGCATCAGCGAGTCGCGGGTGGCCGACCTGTTCCACGCGGCGGGCGGCGACCGCGAGGGGATCGAGACCAGCATCTGCGCCCGCAACTACGAGATCGAGATCGACATCCGGGCGGTGCCCGGCGCCGAGGCGGCCGGGCTGGAGCTGTGGGAGGCGATGCGCGGCTCGCTGGGCGACCACGTGTTCGCCACCGACGAGCGGTCGCTGGCCGAGCTGGTGCTCGAGCTGCTGGGCGAGCGGGGGCTGACGGTGGCGACGGCGGAGTCGTGCACGGGCGGGATGGTGGCGGCCGAGCTGACCTCCGTGCCGGGCAGCTCGTCGGCGGTCGCCGGCGGCGCGGTGACCTACTCCAACGCGCTCAAGCACGCGCTGCTGGACGTTCCCGAGGAGCTGCTGGAGCGCCACGGCGCGGTCAGCGCCGAGGTGGCGGCCGCGATGGCCCACGGGGCACGGCGGCGGCTGGGTGCCGACGTCGCGGTCTCGGTCACCGGCGTCGCCGGCCCGGGCGGCGGCACCGAGGACAAGCCGGTCGGGCTCGTCTTCTTCCACGTCGCGAGCCCCGGCGGCGAGGATGCGCACCGGCTGCAGTGGCCGGGCGACCGCGAGGTGGTGCGGCGGCGGGCGACGACGGCCGCGCTGCACCTGCTGCGCGACCATCTTCTGACGCTTCCGTGACCCCGCGGGCTTGAGGTGCGTCCGGGCCCGGCGCTACGATAGCCATCGAACATTCGTTCGGAGCAATCGGTGAAGTCATTGGCCGGGTGGCCCGGCCACGCGAGACGAGGAGAGGACGATGGAGCGAGAGCAGGCACTGGACGCGGCTGTCAGCCAGATCGAGCGGCAGTTCGGCAAGGGCTCGATCATGAAGATGGGGGAGGCCGGCCACGTCGACATCGACTCGGTGTCGACCGGCGCGCTGTCGCTCGACCTGGCGCTCGGCATCGGCGGGCTGCCGCGCGGCCGCGTTGCCGAGGTGTTCGGGCCGGAGTCCTCCGGTAAGACGACGCTGTGCTACCACGTCATCGCCGAGGCCCAGCGCAAGGGCGGCTTGGCGGCGTTCATCGACGCCGAGCATGCGATGGACCCGACCTACGCCCGCCGCATTGGCGTGAACGTTGACGAGCTGCTGCTATCCCAACCGGACAACGGCGAGCAGGCGCTCGAGATCTCCGAGATGCTGATCCGCAGCGGCGCCCTGGACGTGCTCGTGATCGACTCGGTGGCGGCGCTGGTGCCGCGCGCCGAGATCGAGGGCGAGATGGGCGACTCGCACGTCGGCCTCCAGGCTCGGCTGATGAGCCAGGCGCTGCGCAAGATCGCCGGCACGCTCAACCGCACCGGCACGATCTGCATCTTCACGAACCAGCTGCGGGAGAAGATCGGCGTCATGTTCGGCTCGCCGGAGACGACGCCGGGCGGTCGCGCGCTCAAGTTCTACTCCTCGGTGCGGCTCGACATCCGCCGCATCGAGACGCTCAAGGAGGGCACGGAGGCGGTCGGCAACCGGTGCCGGGTGAAGGTGGTCAAGAACAAGGTGGCCCCGCCCTTCAAGCAGGCCGAGTTCGACATCGCCTACGGCGAGGGGATCTCGTGGGAGGGATCGGTGCTCGACGTCGCCCTGGAGCGCAAGATCGTGCAGAAGTCCGGCTCCTACTTCTCCTACGGCGACGAGCGGCTGGGCCAGGGGCGCACCAACTCCAAGGCCTTTCTGGTCGAGCACCCGGACGTCACCAGCGCCATGCTGGACGCGATCCAGGAGCAGATGCCGGACGTGGTGGTGCCGCGGCGCGGGGACGCGCCCGACGGCCCGACCGTGATCCCGGCGTCGGTCGAGTCGGTCGAGTCGTTCGAGCCCGAGCCCGAGCCGGCGGCGGTCGAGTAGACCGCTGACGGCGATCCGTCAGATCAGCTCGGCCGGCGGCCGCTCGCCGCTGGCCGAGCTGGTGCTGAGCGACGGCGAGCGCCTCCGGGTGCATCCGCGGCGGCTGGCCGGCAGCCATCTGGCCGGCGGTGCGGAGCTCTCGGCAGAAGAGGTGGAGCGGCTGCGCAGGGATGCGTTCGAGGACCGGTGCGAGCAGCGGCTCCTGCGGCTGCTGGCGATGCGCGCCCGTTCCCGGGCTGAGCTCGACCGGCGGATGGCCGGCTGGGGGTTGACCGAGGACGAGCGCGGCGACCAGCTGGAGCGGCTCGAGCGGAGCGGGCTGGTGGACGACGAGGCGGTGGCGGAGGCGGTCAGCGAGGCGCTGCGCCGCCGCGGGCACGGCCACCTGCGGGCGTCCGCCGACCTGGCCCGGATCGGGGTCGCCGAGCCCGTGGCCGCGCGGACGGCGGCCGACCACGAGACCGGCGATCTCGCCGCCGCGCGGGCCGTGGTGGAGCGGCGATTCGGCTCCGGCCGGCTGCCGGAGCCCGACCTGCGGCGCGCGGCCGGGCTGCTGGCCCGGCGCGGGTTCGACGAGGAGACGGTGGCCGCCGCGTTAAGCCTCGACCACGAGGGCTGAACGCGCTCGTTGCCACGGTGATTGCGGTCGGGTTACCATGATGGCGGAGCCCTGCTCCGACTCGTGTACCCCGACCCGCGAAGCTGCGGGCGGAGCCACGGTGAACGTTCGCCGACCGGCATCACACGCCTGTGGTGCGGCCCGGACATCACCGGGCCGCGGTGCCGGCGCTGGGCCTGATGAACCATTCACCGTCCGGGTCTCAACGACGCCGGGCGAGCAACCACAAAGGAGCAACCATGGAGCAGGCGCTCATCGGCGTCGTCGCGCTCGTCGCGGGGATCGCCGGAGGGTATGCCGTCTGCGCCCGCATGGCCGCGGCGCGGCTGCACGGAGCCACCAGCGAGGCGGAGCGGATCCTGGCGGAGGCACGCGGGCAGGCCGAGACGCAGCTCAAAGAGGCGCGGGTGCAGGCCCGGGAGGAGCTGCTCCAGCAGCGGGCCGAGCAGGAGCGCGAGCTGGGCGCGCGACGGGGCGATCTGGTCAAGAGCGAGGAGCGGGTGATCGCCAAGGAGGAGCAGGTCTCCCAGCGGTTCGAGGAGCTCGCCCGGCGCGACCAGTCCGTTGCCGACCGCGAGACGCATGCCCGGCAGATGCAGGAGGAGCTGAAGGTCATCAAGGAGCGCCAGGTGACGGAGCTCGAGCGGGTCGCCGGACTGACCCAGGCCCAGGCCCGGGACGCGCTGCTGACCAAGGTCGAGGAGCAGGCCCGGCACGACGCCGCCAAGCTCGTGCGCCAGATCGAGGAGGAGGCCAAGGTGGACGCCGACCGCCGCGCCCGCAACATCCTCTCGGTCGCCATCCAGCGCACTGCCTCGTCGCACACCGCCGAGACGACGGTGTCGGTCGTCCAGCTGACGTCCGACGACCTCAAGGGTCGCATCATCGGCCGTGAGGGCCGCAACATCCGGGCGCTCGAGAACCTGACCGGGGTGGACGTGATCATCGACGACACGCCCCAGGCCGTGGTGCTCTCCGCCTTCGATGGCGTCCGCCGGGCGACGGCGAAGCTGACGCTGGACAAGCTGATCGCCGACGGCCGCATCCACCCCTCCCGGATCGAGGAGATGTACTACCAGTCCAAGGCCGAGATCGAGGAGGAGATCGTCCGCCACGGCGAGCAGGCGTCCTTCGAGGCGAACGTCCACGGCCTGCACCCCGAGCTGCTGAAGATGCTCGGCCGCCTGCACTACCGCACCAGCTACGGGCAGAACGTCCTCAAGCACTCGATCGAGTGCGCGCACCTGGCGGCGATCATGGCCGCGGAGCTGGGCGCCAGCCAGAAGACCGCGCGGCGGGCGGCGCTGCTGCACGACATCGGCAAGGCGGTCACGCACGAGGTGGAGGGGTCGCACGCGGTGATCTCGGCCGACATGGCCCGCAAGTTCCGCGAGTCGCCCAGCGTGTCGCACGCGATCGAGGCCCACCACTACGACGTCGAGCCGCAGACGGTCGAGGCCGTGCTGGTGATCGCCGCCGACAGCGTCTCGGCCTCGCGGCCGGGCGGGCGCGGCGAGGCGCTGGAGCAGTACATCAAGCGCCTCGAGGACCTGGAGCAGATCGCCACCTCAAGGCCCGGCGTGGAGCGCTGCTACGCGATGCAGGCCGGCCGCGAGATCCGGGTGATGGTGCGGCCCGAGGAGGTGGACGACGACACGGCGACGCTGCTCAGCCACGAGATCGCCCGCGAGATCGAGTCGCAGCTCGAGTACCCGGGGCAGATCAAGGTGACCGTCATCCGCGAGTCGCGGGCCGTGGACGTGGCCCACTGACCGGCGGGCTCAAGAGGGACGGTGGTCCGGCCGACCACAGTGGTGGGTCTGGGGAGGACGGCGCTGTCGATGTGTGAGGCCTTACAAAACCCTCACAATAGAGCACGATCCTCCTAACACAAGTGTCCGATAGTCAGTGAAGTGAAGCTGAAGCATCTCACTCCGATCATCGCCACCGCAGCCGTCCTGGGGGTCGCCGGGGACGCGTCTGCGGCGGGATACGTCCAGCACACGATCTGCGGCTCGCGCTGCGGTGTGCTGCAGACGAGCGCGGCGAGCGGCACCGTCGGGGTCGACGGTCGCGGCACCGCGTACGGTCAGGTGAGCGGGAGCTCGACGATCAAGGTCAAGGACCGCACCGCCGACGGGAGGCAGGGCTTCTCGGTCAGCGGGTGGTCGAGCCGCGGCAGGGCGGCCGGGGGCTGGTGGGTGTACCACGGCAAGAACATGTCGTTCTTCGCCCAGAACGCCTTCGGCCTGCGGATCCGCGGCGGGCAGGCCTACATCAGGGTGGTCGCGGACGGCAGCGCCCACCTGCAGGGCCATGGCCGCTATGCGGTCAACGGCGGCTCGTGGCGGACGATGACCTCGTCCGGCGCGCACGTCACGCTCTGAACTCGTCGGCCCAACCCGCTACCCTGTCTCCCGTGGCAGAGAAGATCCTCATCGTGGAGGACGAGCGCAATATCGCGTCCTTCGTCTCGATGTACCTGAAGAACGCGAGGTACACGGTCGAGATCGCGCGGGACGGGGCGGAGGCGCTGGCCAAGGCGGAGAACATCAAGCCCGACCTGGTCGTGCTCGACCTGATGCTGCCGGACATCGACGGCCTCGAGGTCTGCCGGCAGATCCGCGCCGGGTCGGACGTGCCGATCCTGATGCTGACCGCCCGCGACGACGACATCGACAAGATCGTCGGGCTCGAGGTCGGCGCGGACGACTACCTGACCAAGCCCTTCAACCCGCGCGAGCTGGTCGCCCGGATCAAGTCGATCCTGCGCCGCTCGACCGCGTCCGCCAAGAGCTCGCGGCCGGCCGAGGCGTTCATGGAGCACGGCGATCTGCGCATCGACGCGGGGCGGCGCGAGGTCACCGTCTCGGGCGAGCAGGTGCAGCTCGCGCCGAAGGAGTTCGACCTGCTGTGGGAGCTGCTCGACCACCGCGGGCTGGTGCTTACGCGCGACCAGCTGCTGGAGCGGGTCTGGGGGTACACGTTCGCCGGCGACACGCGCACGGTGGACGTGCACGTGCGCCAGCTGCGGCGCAAGCTCGGCGACGCGTGCCCGGTCGCCACCGTCTGGGGCGTCGGGTACAAGGTCGCAGACGATGCTGCGGTCACTTCGAACTAGGCTGGCCGTCCTCTTCGCGGGAACCCTGCTGTTGGCCACGGTCATCGCAGGCGCCGCGTCCATCCGCCTCTACCAGTCGTACAACCGCGACCAGGTCAAGGACGAGCTGCGGCTCCAGGTGGGCGGCATCGCCGACTACTACGGCAAGGCCATCCGCTGCTACGCGGGCGGGTGCGGCCGGAACTTCCGGCCGCCGCCGACCGCGACGGCGCACCAGCTGGCGAAGATCAGCGGCTCGACGCTCTACTGGGTGGGCCCGAGCCCGCCGTTCCCGAACGGCCCGAAGAGCATCAAGTCCGCGGGGGTGACGCTGGACTTCGATCCGCTGGCGCTGGATGCCGACGCCCGGCCGGTGTTCGAGTTCTCGCCCAAGAACGATCCCCGCCACCGGACGTTCATCGGCGTCGCCGCGCCCGTCATCGCCAAGCTGCCCGGGTTCAGCGCGGGCCAGTCGCAGGGCGTGGTCGTCCTGGCCAAGCCGCTGGCGGACATCAACAACGCGTGGACGCACGTCGCCGGCCGCGTCGCCGCCGGCACCGCGCTGGGCCTGCTGGTCGCGTTCGGGCTGGCGGCGTTCTTCTCGCGGCGGATCACGCGGCCGCTGAAGCGGATCGGCGCCGCGGCCGACCGCGTCGCGCAGGGCGATCTCGAGGTCAGCGTCGTCGGCCCCAAGACCGGGGACGACGAGCTGGGGCAGCTGGCGCAGCGCTTCCAGGGAATGGTCGAGCGCCTGCGCGAGGTGGACGAGCTCGAGCGCAACTTCCTGATGCGCGTCACGCACGAGCTGCGCACGCCGGTGACGGCGATCTCGGGCCACGTCCAGGCCCTCAACGAAGGGCTGGTCGAGCCGGAGGACCTGGACGCCTCGCTGACGGCCGTCAGCGAGGAGGTGCGGCGCATCGGGCGGCTGGTGGACGACCTGCTCGACCTGACCCGCCTGGAGGCGCACCAGTTCCGCCTGGTGCGCGAGGAGGTCGGCCTGGAGTCGCTGCTCGACCAGGCGGCCACCTCGTTCCGCGAGAAGGCGCGGTCGAACGACGTGCAGTTCGACGCCGTCACCACCGGCGCGCCGACCGTGCTCTCGGACGGCGACCGTGTGCTCCAGATCGTGACCAACCTGCTCGACAACGCCTTCCGATGGACGCCGCGCAGCGGCACCGTCACGCTCAGCTACTCGGCCGCGAACGGCAACGCGGGGATCCACGTCTCGGACACGGGCCCCGGCATCCCCAAGGCCGACCAGCAGGCCGTGTTCCATCCCTTCTACAGCCGGCGCGGCGAGGGCGGCACCGGCCTCGGCCTCTCCATCGGCCGCGAGCTCGCCCACGCGCTGGGCGGCCGGCTGACGGTGGAGAGCGAGCCGGGCGAGGGCACCACGTTCACACTCTCCCTGCCGTCCGGCCCGAGCCGATGAGATACCGGCTGTGCGACGCGGAGGAGGACGTGACCGGGATCGCGGTCGAGCTCGCGATCCAGGCCGAGCCGTTCGCCGACGAGGTGCCCTACCGGCTGGCGCTGCACGCCGGCGGGATCACCGTTGCCGAGGTGCCCGGCGCGGCGCTGACGCCGGCCGAGCTGTTCGCCCTCGGCCACGCGCTGCTGGACGCCGCCTCGGACGGGTTCGGGCACTTCGTCCCCGCCGACGAGATGTTCGGCCTCGACCTCTCGCCGCCCAGTGTTCCCGGGCTGACGCTGGGCGAGGTGGCGGTGACGGTGTGGGTCGACGCAGGCCGCGCGCGCGAGACGGCGCCGACCCGAAGCGGCGTCGCGGTGCAGCTGGTCGTGGACGCGCCGCGGCTGGCGCTGGTCGCCGAGGGCGTCTGCGACGACGCCGCGACCGTGCTCAGCCGCTGACCGTCTCGAGGCCGAGCGCGTCCGCGGCGGCGCGGTAGACCGCCAGGTCGGCGTCGGAGAAGAGCGCGAACCACAGCTCGCGGACGCCGTCGGATCGCTCGGCCGCGGCGTGCGCGCTGTGCAGCGCGATCGGCGCGGCCCGCTCGATCGGAAAGCCGTAGATGCCGGTCGAGATCGCCGGGAACGCCAGCGACCGGCCGCGCAGCCCATCGGCCACCTCGACCGCCCGCCGGTGGACGCTCGCCAGCAGGTCGTCCTCGCCGTGCCCGCCGCCGTTCCACACCGGCCCGACGCCGTGGATGACGTGGCGGGCGGGCAGTTCGCCGCCGGTGGTGGCCTTGGCGTCGCCGGTGGCGCACCCGCGCAGCGCCCGGCACTGCGCCAGGATGGCCGGACCGCCGGCTCGGTGGATCGCACCGTCCACGCCGCCGCCGCCCAGCAGGCTCGAGTTGGCGGCGTTGACGATCGCGTCCACGTCCAGCGTGGTGATGTCGGCGCGAACCAGCGTCAGCGCGACGGTCATACCCGTCACCTTACCCACGGGTGGCGGTCGCGTCGGGCCGGGCGGTCGGTACACTGCGCCTTCGTGAAGCGCTACCACGTCCAGACGTTCGGCTGCCAGATGAACGCCCACGACTCGGAGCGGATGAAGGGGATGCTGGAGTCGCTGGGCCTGGGCGAGGCCGCCGACCCTGCCGACGCCGACGTCCTCGTGTTCAACACCTGCACGATCCGGGAGAAGGCCGACGACCGGCTGGTCGCGCACCTGATGGAGGCGCGCGCCGCCAAGCAGCGCGACCCCGGCAAGCGGATCGTCGTCGGCGGCTGCTGGTCGGAGTCGGTCAAGGACGAGCTGTTCGAGCGCTACCCGTTCGTCGACCTCGCCTTCGGCCCCGGCCACATCTCCAAGCTGGGCGAGTTCATCGACGCCGGCGGCGAGATCCCGCCCGGCCACTTCTCGACGTTCGACGAGTTCTCGGGCCACCTGCCGTCCAAGCGCGAGCGCCCGCACCAGGCGTGGATGCAGATCAGCCAGGGCTGCAACTCGCGGTGCAGCTACTGCATCGTGCCGTCGGTGCGCGGGCGCGAGCAGAGCCGGCGCGCCGCCGACCTGCTGGCCGAGGCCACCGAGCTGGCCGAGGACGGCGTCCGCGAGCTGACGCTGCTGGGCCAGAACGTCAACTCCTGGGGGCGTGACCTGCCGCCCGAGGAGCGGCTCGGCTTCGGCGGCCTGCTGCGCGCGCTGGACTCGGTCGAGGGCATCGAGCGGATCCGGTTCACCAGCCCGCACCCCAAGGACATGCGCGACGACGTGATCGCCGCGATGGCCGACTGCCCGAGCGTGTGCGAGCACCTGCACCTGCCGCTCCAGTCCGGCTCGACGCGGATCCTGAAGGCGATGCGGCGCACCTACTCCCGCGAGCGCTACCTCGACCTGGTCGCCCGGATCCGGGGCGGTGTGCCCGGGATCGCCCTGACGACGGACATCATCGTCGGGTTCCCGGGTGAGACGGACGCCGACTTCGCAGAGACGCTCGAGGTGGTGGACGAGGTCGGCTACGACCACGCCTTCACGTTCGTCTACTCGCCGCGGCGCGGCACCGAGGCCGCCGCGATGGAGGGCCAGGTGGCCGACGACGTCAAGCGGCAGCGCATCGAGCGGCTGATCGACCTCGTGCAGCACCACGCTGCCCGGCGCAACGCGGCGCTGGTGGGCGGTACCGAACAGGTGCTGGTGGAGGGTCCGAGCCGCACCGACCCCGACCTGGTGCGCGGCCGCTCGCGCGGCAACAAGATGGTGAACTTCGCCGGGCCGGCCGAGCCGGGCGAGCTGGTCGACGTCCTGATCGAGCGTGCGACGTCGCAGACGCTCGGCGGCCGCCGGCTGCCCGTGCCCGCCGCCGTCTGAGCACCGTGGGCCGGGTGCTCGCACTGTTCGGCCCGACGGCGTCGGGCAAGAGCGATACGGCGCTGGAGCTGGCCGAGCGGCTGGGCGGCGAGATCGTCTCCTGCGACGCGATGCAGCTCTACCGCGGGCTGCCGATCCTCACCAACCAGCCGACGATGGCCGACCGCGCCCGCGCCGACCACCACCTGATCGCCGTGTGGCCGCTCGAGCACGAGGGGTCGGTGGCCGAGTTCGCCCGGCTCGCGCACGCGGCGGTGGACGCCGTCCTCGAGCGCGGCCGCGTGCCGATCGTGTGCGGCGGCACCGGCCTCTACCTGCGTGCCGCCCTGGCACCGTTGCGGCTGCCGCCCGCGCCCCCGCCGGGCCTGCGCGAGCGGGTGGACGCGCTCTACGACAGGCTCGGGCCGGAGCGGGCTCACGCCGAGCTGGCCCACCGCGACCCGCGGGCGGCCGCGGCGGTGCACCCCAACGACCGCCGGCGCGTCGTCCGCGCGCTGGAGCTGTGCGAGCTGGGGCGGAGCCTCGCGCCGAAGCACGACGAGCTCTGGCACCTGGCGCCGCGGCACCCGACCGCGCTGTTCGGCCTGGCCGTCGACCGTGACCTGGTCGCGGCCCGGATCGAGCGGCGGACGGACGAGATGTTCGAGCGCGGGGTGGAGGACGAGGTGCGGCGGGCGCTGTCGCTGCACCGCCCCTCGACGACGGCCGCCCGGATCCACGGGCTGCAGGACGTCAGCGCCCTGATCGCGGGGGAGATCGACCGGGGCGAGGCGCGGCGGCGGCTGATCGATCGCACCCGCCAGTACGCCAAGCGGCAGCGGGTGTGGATGCGCAAGGTGGCCGGCATCGTCCCGGTCGCGTCGGCGACCGACGTCGAGGACGCGTGGTGAGCAGGGGCGAGCACGACGCCGTGCGGCAGACCCGCGACTGCGCGGCGGGACTCGCGGCCGCCGCCGTCCCGCTGGCGCTGGTCGCCCTGGCGCTGGGCCAGGCCACGGCCGACATCGGCTTCTGGCTCCGCTGGCTGCTGGCGCCGGTGCTGACCGCGGTGCTGGTGCTGGCGACCGCGGCGATGGCGGTGCTGCTGGCCGACCGGGTCGCCCGGCGCGCGTTCTCGCTGCGTCCGCGGGCGATCGGGCGGCTGCCGACGATCGTCGTCGCCCTGCTCGCCGGCCTCGTGCTGGTCGCCGGACTGCCCGCCACGCTGCCGGTGCTGATCGGCTTCGCGATCGTCTGCACGCTGCTGCTCGCGGTGATCCTGGCCGGCGCAGCCCTGGATCTCTAACTCCGCGCCGCGGGGCTCGTCGAACCAGGTGTCAAGGGCCGGCCGGGAGGCGGTACCGCCTCGGCGATCGCCGCCTCCCGGCGGAGGCCCTCGGTATCCTCCGCGGCGATGCGCTTGGAGAAGTGGCATGGGGCCGGGAACGCGTACCTCGTCGTCGAGGAGACGGAACTGCCGGTCGCGCTGACCGCGGCCCGGGTGGCGCGCATCTGCGATCCGGATCTCGGCGTCGGCAGCGACGGCATCCTCGCGATCGGCGCCGGCGGGGAGGTGCGGATCTTCAACCCGGACGGCGGCGAGGCGGAGTTCTCCGGGAACGGCACGCGGATCGCGGCGGGCTATCTGATGCGCCGCGACGGCGCCGAGGACGTGGCCATGTCCACGCTCAAGGGCACGGTGCGGGGGACGCGGGACGGTGGCCTGATCACGATCGACGCGGGACACGCCAGCCTCGAGTCCGACACCGACCACCGGCCCGGCGACGGTGACCCGCCGGCGGCGGCGTACACCTTCGTCAGCGTGGGCAACCCGCACTGCGTGATCGAGGTGGAGGATCCCGACGTGCTCGACCTGGCGTCGATCGGGCCGCCCCTGGAGCGGCATCCCTGGTTCCCCAACCGCGCCAACGTCGAGTTCTACCGCGCGCTCGGGCCGGACCGGATCCGGATGCGGGTGTGGGAGCGGGGCGCCGGCGAGACCCGCTCGTCGGGCTCGGGCTCGACGGCCGCGGCCGTGGCGTCGGTCGTCGCCGAGCGCACGAGCTCGCCGGTGACCGTGCAGACGGACGGCGGCGATCTGGTGATCGAGATCGCGGACGACCTCGCCATCCGGCTGACCGGCCCGGTCGAGCGGATAGCGGCCTGCGACCTGGACGATGACTATGTGAAGGGGCTGGAGGGCCTGGAATGACGATCCGCGCCGCTCAGCGCGTGACCGCGCTGCCGCCCTACCTGTTCGCCGAGCTGGAGCGCAAGATCGCCGAGAAGCGGGCGCAGGGCGTGGACGTCATCTCGCTCGGGATCGGCGACCCCGACACGCCCACCTTCCCAGCGGTGGTGGAGGAGGCCCAGCGGCAGGTCGCCCGCCCGGACACGCACCAGTACCCCTCGAACCGCGGCCGGCCCGCGTTCCGCGAGGCCGTGGCCGCGTTCTACGACCGCCGCTTCGGCGTGCGGCTCGACCCCGACACCGAGGTGCTGCCGCTGCTGGGCGGCAAGGAGGGCATCGCCCACGTCTGCTGGTCGATGCTCGACCCCGGCGACGTCTGCCTCTCGGCCGACCCGGGGTACCCCGTCTACACGTCGGGGCCGCTGCTGGCCGGCGCCGAGCCGGTGCTGATGCCGCTGCTGGCCGAGAACCGGTTCCAGCCCGACCTCGAGGCGATTGCGCCGGAGCACCGCGAGCGCGCCAACCTGTTGTTCTGCAACTACCCGAACAACCCGACCGGCGCGGTCGTCGAGGACGACTTCTTCGAGCGTCTGGCGCGCTTCGGGCTCGATCACGGCGTCCCCATCGTCCACGACAGCGCGTACTCGGAGATCACGTTCGACGGGCACGTGGCGGGCAGCTTCCTCCAGGTGCCCGAGGCGCTCGCGGCCGGCATCGAGATGTTCTCGCTCTCCAAGGCCTGGAACATGACGGGGTGGCGGGTCGGTGCCGCGGTCGGCAACGCCGAGATGATCGCCCACCTGCTGAAGCTGAAGACGAACGTGGACTCCGGCATGTTCGACGCGATCCAGATGGCTGCCGTCCGAGCACTGGCCGAGGGCGACGGATTCGTCCGCGAGATGTGCGGCGTCTACCGGCGCCGCCGCGACCTGGTGATCGAGGCGCTGGCGGCGATCGGGATCGACGTGCCGCCGCCGCGCGGCACGATCTATGTCTGGGTGCCGGTCCCGGACGGCCACACCTCGGTCTCCTTCTGCGAGCTGGTGCTTGAGCGCTCGGGCGTCGTCGTCTCCCCGGGCTCGTCCTACGGCCCCAACGGCGAGGGCTACGTGCGGCTCTCGCTGACGGTGCCCGACGACCGGCTGCGTGAGGCGGTCGGCCGGATCGAGCAGCACCTGCGCGTCCCCGCGTAGCGGGCTGTCACCAGACGCCGGGGACGAGCCGGGCGGTCGTCGCCGCATAGCGGCGGTACGGCTCGCCCAGCCGGTCGGCCAGCAGCGCATCCTCGGCCCGGATCCGCGGCAGCAGCCCGGCGAACGTCAGGCCGACCATCGCCACCAGGCTGACCCAGTTGGCGAAGAGCAGCGCCAGCCCGGCCGCCATCAGGAGGTTGCCGGCATAGGCGGGATGGCGGATCGCCGCATACGGCCCGGAGCGGACGACGGTCTGGGCGGCCGCGACCTGGATGTCGCGGCGGAAGAAGGTGCCGAGCGACCAGATGGCCCAGCAGCGCAGCCCCGTGCCCACCCAGATCAGCACGACACCGAGCAGCGTCGGCGGCCAGCCGGTGGAGGGCATCGCCGCCCCCGGGAGCGACCGCTGGGCGACAACGGCCAGCACGAGGCCGCCGAGCAACCCCGCGACCAGGATCCACTTGGTGCGCTCGTCCTCGTCGCGGCGCTCGCCCGTACGCAGCAGCGTGACCTCACGCAGGGTGCCCGCCGCCTGCGCGGCCAGGCCACGCCGGTCGCTGGCGCGCCGCTCGCGCAGCGTCACGGCCCACTCGGCCGCAACGGCGGCGACGACCGTTGCGATCACCAGCGCGCCCGCGGCGTCGTCCTGGCGGAAGAAGGGCTGCGCCTGCACCGCCGTCACCATCTCACGACGCCCGGTGGTCGTGACGGCACCCTCCTATACTGACCGGATGGCCGCAGATGCCCAGGGAACCACCACGGACGCCCCCGAGCGCGCCGTCATCATCGCCAGCCTGCCGCAGGGGGAGGACGGCGCCGAGCTGCTCGCGGAGATGGAGGAGCTGCTGCGCACCGCAGGAGTGGAGACGGTCGCGACGCTGACCCAGCACCGCACGTCGCCGCATCCCGTCACCTACCTCGGCTCGGGCAAGCTGGACGAGCTGAAGCAGCTGGCCGGCGCGTGCGATGCCGAGGTGATCGTCTGCGACGACGAGCTCTCGCCGCGCCAGCAGCGGCGGCTGGAGGACGAGCTCCAGTCGCGCGTCGTCGACCGCACCTCCGTCATCCTCGACATCTTCGCCCAGCATGCCCACACCGCGGAGGGCAAGCTCCAGGTCGAGCTGGCCCAGCTCGAGTACAACCTCCAGCGCATGCGCGGCATGTGGAAGCACCTCGAGCGCCTGGGCGGCGGCATCGGCACCAGGGGCCCCGGCGAGACCCAGCTCGAGTCCGACCGGCGGATGGCACGGCGCCGCGTCTCGCTGATCCGGGCGAGGCTGCGTGACGTCGCCGCCCGCCGCCAGGTGATGCGCAGCGAGCGGGGCCGCAACGAGACGCCGACCGTCAGCCTGGCCGGGTACACCAACGTCGGCAAGTCGACGCTGCTGAACACCCTCACCGGCGCCACCGTCAGCGTGGACGACCGCCTGTTCGAGACGCTCGACCCGACCACCAGGGCCTTCCGCGAGGGCGGCCGCAGCTACCTGGTGACCGACACGGTCGGCTTCATCCGCAAGCTGCCGCACGGCCTGGTGGAGGCGTTCGCGGCGACGCTGGAGGAGACCCTGGCCGGCGACCTGCTGCTGCTCGTGGCCGACGCCGCCGCCGGCGAGGAGGCGCTGCTCGGGCAGCTCGCCAGTGTCCGCGCGGTGCTGGAGGACATCGACGCGCTGGAGATCCCCCAGCTGCTGGTGCTGAACAAGATCGACCGCATCGACGAGGTCGCCCGGCGCCGCCTCCGCAACCGCTTCCCCGAGGCGGTGCAGGTCTCGGCACTGACCGGCGAGGGCCTCGACGACCTGAAGACGCGCGTCGCCGAGTTCTTCGCCGATCGCTTCGTGGACGTGCGTCTGCTGCTGCCGCACGACCGCGGCGGCGAGCTGTCCGCCCTCTACGAGACGGGGGCGCCGATCACCTCCCGCGAGGACTCGGCCGAGGGGGTGCTGGTCTCCGCCCGGCTGCCGCAGCGGCTCGTCGAGCGGTTCCGGGACTACCGCGCGGACGGCGCATGAGTCTGAGCCTGGCCGTGCACCGGTTGCACCCGGACGCGGTGGTGCCGAGCGCACCGTACGCCGGCGACGCGGGCCTCGACCTGGCCAGCGTCGAGGCCTTCGAGCTCGAACCGGGCGAGCGGCGGACGGTCGCCACCGGCCTTGCCGTCGCCGTTCCGCCCGGGCACGCCGGCCTCGTCCAGCCCCGCTCGGGCCTGGCCGCGCGCCACGGCATCACCGTCGTCAACTCGCCCGGGCTGATCGACAGCGGCTACCGCGGCGAGCTGAAGGTGGTGCTGCTGAACACCGACCGCGAGCAGCCGTTTGCGGTCGAGGTGGGCGACCGTATCGCCCAGCTGGTGGTGGTGGCCGTGCCGGCGCTCGAGCTGCTCGAGGTGGACGAGCTACCACCCAGCGAGCGTGCGGAGCGCGGCTTCGGATCGTCGGCGGTCGGCCGCCGGTGAGCGATGCGCCCCGCATCCGCGTCGCCGCGCTGCTCCGGCGCGGGGACACGGTGCTGCTGTGCAGGCAGGAGAAGCGGGGGACGTCCTACTGGCTGCTGCCGGGGGGCGGGGTGGAGCCGGGCGAGACGATGGAGCAGGCCCTGCGCCGCGAGCTGGCCGAGGAGTGCGGGCTGGCGGACGTCCGGCTGGACGGGCCGATCGCGATCGCCGAGTCGATCTCTCCGGCCGACAGGCTGCCTCGAAAGCACGTCGTGCACATCATCTTTCACGGCATCGTCGAGGACGGCGCGTTCGCCGCGGTCACCTCGGAGGACGCGACGGTGCGCGGGCACCGCATGCTGGGCACGACGGAGATCGAGTCGGTCGCCGTGCACCCGCCGATCCACCGCTTCCTGGCCCGCTGGCAGCCCGGCGACCCGTTCGTGCACCTGGGCAGCCTCTGGGCGCGATGAGCGCGCAGGCCGAGCCCTTCATCAAGGCCGTCCGGATGAGCTGGACGTACGTGCGCGACCGCACCGTCTACCCGTTCGCGATGCCGGCGGTGGCGAAGCTCGACGAGCTGCGGCTGCACCCGCGCTGCACGTTCCTGGTGGGCGAGAACGGCTCCGGCAAGTCCACGCTGCTGGAGGCGATCGCCGTCGCCGCCGGGATGAACGCGGAGGGTGGGGGACGCAACTTCCACTTCCAGACCCGTCCCAGCGAGTCCGAGCTGCACAGCCACATCACGCTGATCCGCTCCGGCCGCCGGCCCGTGACCGACTTCTTCCTGCGCGCCGAGAGCTTCTACAACGTCGCGTCGAACCTGGACGAGATCGGCCAGCGCGGCTACGGCGACGTCGGGCTGCACGAGCAATCGCACGGCGAGTCGTTCCTGGCGGTGGCGCTGAACCGTCTGCACATGAACGGGCTCTACCTGCTGGACGAGCCCGAGGCGGCGCTCTCGCCGCAGAACCAGCTCGTCCTGCTGCTGCGCATGCACGACCTGGCCGAGCAGGGAGCGCAGTGGATCGTGGCGACCCACTCGCCGATCCTCCTCGCGCTGCCCGGCGCCGCGATCTACGAGCTGAGCGAGGACGGCTACCGGGAGACTGCGTACGACGATCTGGCGCTGGTCGGCCTCTACCGCGACTTCCTGGCCGACCCCGGGCGGATGCTTCACCACCTGCTGGAGGCGGAGGACGGCTAGCGGAGCATCTCGGCGACGCGGTGGGCCTCGAGCTCCAGCGCGTCGTCGAGCGGCGCCAGGTCGTCCGGGAGGCCCTGGCGGCGCAGCGCGGCCGCGATCAGCCAGTCGGCCAGCCACGGGTTCTTGGGCAGGAGCGGCCCGTGCACGTAGGTGCCGATCACCGTGCCGTCGTGGACGCCCTCGCCGCCGTCCTCGCCGTTGTTGCCGTTGCCGGCAAGGACGGTGCCGAGCGGTGCCACCCCGGGGCCGAGCCAGGTGCGGCCGGCGTGGTTCTCGAACCCGACCAGCGTGCGCTCCTGTCCGGGCTCCAGCTCGCAGCGCAGCACGACGTTGCCGATCATGCGGCGCGTCCCGGCCTCGGTGGTGAGATCGACCAGCCCGATGCCGGGCATCTCGTCGCCCTGGTGGCCGCGGTAGCGGTGGCCGAGCAGCTGGTAGCCGCCGCAGACCGCCAGCACGCCGGCGCCGTCGGCCACCGCCGCGCGCAGGTCGCCCGCCCGCCCCGCAAGGTCGTCGGCGATCAGCCGCTGGTCGCGGTCCTGGCCGCCGCCCAGGTAGTAGAGGTCGGCGGACGGCGTGGGGTCGCCGGGGCCGCACTCGGCCACGTCACACTCGATCCCGCGCCAGGCACAGCGGCGGCGGAGCACCGCGATGTTGCCGCGGTCGGCGTAGATGTTGAGATGCTCCGGGTAGAGGTGGCCGAGCGTGATCCTCATGCCGCCTCCCAGAACGGGCGCACCAGGCCCTGGTCGGCCAGCACCCGGCGCAGCTCGAGCATCGCCGTGTAGGTGGGGAGCAGGTAGAGCGGGCCGTCGGCGGCGTCGCGCGCGGCGTCGAGCGCCCGGGCGATGCCCGGCTCGACCACGATCCGGTCTGCCTCGACGCCGGCGTACTTCAGCCGCATCGCCATCTCGGCGGCCCGGGTGCCGGCCGTGACGACGCGCTCGACGCGGCCCGCCAGCTCCTCGAAGTCCACGTCCCAGATCCAGGAGACGTCGCGCCCGTCGGCGATACGGTCGTTGAGCGCGACCAGCAGGGTCTTCGGCTCGGGATCTTCGGTCAGCGTGCGCAGCACCTCGTTGGCGCCCGCCGGGTTCTTGATCAGCAGCACGAGACCGGCGCGGCCGTCCAACTCGATCCGCTCGCCGCGGCCGAAGGCGGCCGAGAACCGCTCGAGGCCGGCGGCGACGTCGCTGACTGCGATGCCCAGGGCGAGCGCGCCCGTCGCGGCCGCCAGCGCGTTGTAGACGTTGTAGAGGCCGGCCACGGGGAGGCGGACGTCGGCGCCGCCCATCGGCGTGTCCAGGTAGAACTCGGCGGCTGCGAGCCCCGCCGCTCGCACGTCCAGCGCCCGCACGGCGGGCCGGGGGCGGGCCCAGCCGCAGGCCGGGCAGCGCCAGTGGCCGAGATGGCCCAGGAAGACGGCGTCGTAGACGTAGCGGGTGCCGCAGCGGGCGCACCACTTGGAGTCCGAGGCGTGCTGCATCGAGCCCCGGGCGAGGGCGGTGTCCTCGATGCCGAAGCCGGCGGCGCCGGGGTGGCCGGACGCGACGTCGCTGACCAGCGGGTCGTCGGTGTTGAAGGCGACGGTGGTCGTCTCCGGCAGGCCGGCGACGACCCGCCGCCAGCGCTCACCGACCAGCTCCAGCTCGCCGTAGCGGTCGAGCTGGTCGCGGAACAGGTTGCCCAGCACCAGCGCGTCCACGGCGAGGGCGCCCGCGACCTCCTCCAGCGCGGCCTCGTCCACCTCGAACAGGCCCAGGTCACCCTGCCGCGCGGTCAGCAGGCTGGACGCGATGCCGGATGCGAGGTTCGCCCCGGCCGCGTTGCGGCAGAGCGGGTTTGCCGGGGCCAGGATCGACGCCGTCATCTTCGCCGTCGTCGTCTTGCCGTTGGTGGCCGAGATCACGCAGGTCGCGGCGAGCGGTGCCGCCAGGCGCTCCAGCGCGTCGGGCGCGAGCCCCAACAGCAGCTTGCCCGGCAGCGAGGTGCCGCCGCCCGAGCGGGTGCGGCGCGAGGCCGCGGCCGCCGCCCGCGCCAGCGCGACCTTGGCCGGGAAGATCACCCGGCCGAGAGGACGTGGAGCAGCTCCTCGTCGATCTCCGCCAGCCGCTCCTGGAGCCGGCTCCACGCATCCGGTTCGGCCTCGGCATAGCTGTCCGCGGAGCGGGTGCTGTCAAGGTACGCCTGCCAGGCCCGGCCGCGCATGCGGTCGGCCGTCTCCACCATTAGGCAGAAGCGCTCATCGGTGCGTTCCCGGGGGTGCGTGGTCATCGCGCCGTATCCTACTACCCGCTTCGCGAGGTGCCTTCGACACCGCCCACTTGACCGGTTGCGCAGACGATCCACCCAAGATTGCACAGTCCTGTCAGTTTGCTATGCTCGTCGATTGTCCGATCTGACGGGAGCCCGTCGGAGCATCGAGCGGAAGAGCCAGGGATGAGGCGGAAGACCGTGTACCAGGCGATCGAGGGTATCGATCGCCAGCAGCTCGAGGCGTTCCAGGCCGGAATGCGCAAGCGCTACTCCGACGAGCAGATCCTCGACGAGCTCAAGGCGTGCGCCGACCGGCTGGGCCGCAGCCCGACCATGCGCGAGTTCGAGGCCGACCCGCGGACGACCGTGCACCCGCAGACCGTGATCGAGCATTTCCAGTCGTGGAACCGGGCGAAGCGCCTGGCCGGGCTGGTGCCGCGCAGGTTCGCCACGCGCGAGGAGCTGCTGCGGCTGCTGCGCGACCTGGGCGACGACCTGGGCCGCGTGCCGACGGCCAAGGACATCGAGGCGCGCAAGGGCGCGATGCCGTCCAAGTCGCTTTATTGGCACACGTTCGGCTCGCTCAACAACGCCCTCAAGGAGGCCGGGTTCGACGTGCCGGTGGGGGAGGAGCGGTTGGAGCGCGCCATCACCCAGGGCGCCGACCTGGCGGTCCGGATCGGCCGCCTGCCCAAGTTCGCGGACTGGGCCCAGGCCCGGCGCGGCGACGCGACGATGCTGACGGAGTGGCAGGTGTACCGGATGTTCGACGCCCGCCGCGGGGCCTGGTCGACGTTCCAGTTCCTGATCCGCGGGCGGCTCGAGGGACAGGGTGTCGCGGTTTCGCCCGAGGGGCGCCTCGGGGTCTAGCCGCCTGCGCAGAGCGGGCAGTCGGCCGGCTCGAGCGTGTCCAGCTGCGCGACCGCGTCCATCGCCCGCTGTGCGAGCAGCGCCGACTCACCGCGCTCGACGTCGAAGCCGAGCAGGTTCTCCCAGGCGATCCGGCGGGCGCCGATCGTCAGCTCACACGCCGCCACGGCCGCGGCGCCCCGCTCGGCGTCCCCGCCGCTGCTGCGCTCGACGGGCGCGCGCAGGCAGACCGCTGCGGTGCGGTCGCCCAGCCCGAACCGCCGCACGTAGAACGGGGCCGAGTCCGATCCGAGGTCGATGTAGCGGTACCCGGAGGCGGCCGGCTGCGAGGGGATGAGGACGTGGCCGCAGGCGCCGGCAAGCCGCACCGCGTCGGGCCCGGTGACCCGGCGGGCGGTGATTGGAAGAGCGTGACCCGGAAGCATGATCCGATAATCGCCGGGCTCCGCGGCCAGATCATCCCCCGGCAGCGCTAATCCACATGCGACGGATCGCAAGCAGATCCGGTCGCCCCAACCCCGAATCCGCTCAAGAGCGAGTGAGGTTCCGCCGATTCTATGAGCGGGGCGGCAGATTGCTCCTTCCCGCCAATCCTTTCAGGACAGAGGGTCAGTGAGCACCGACAACAGCGACAACGCGACCGAGAACGAGGAGACGCCGGCCGAGGAGGTCAGCGCCGAGGACGAGCTCGACCTGCGAGAGGCGTCTGCGCCCGCCATCGACCTGCTGCACACCTACGTCCGGCAGATCGGCGACGGCGCCCTGCTGACGCACGCGGAGGAGCTCGACCTGGCCCGGCGCAAGGATCTCGGCGACGAGGCCGCCAAGCGGCGGCTGGTCGAGTGCAACCTGCGCCTGGTGATCAGCATGGCCCGCGCCTACTCGGCGTCGGGCGTCCCGCTGCTCGACCTCATCCAGGAGGGCAACCTGGGGCTGATGCGCGCCGTCGAGAAGTTCGACTACCGGCGCGGCTACAAGCTCTCCACGTACGCGACCTGGTGGATCCGCCAGTCGATGTCACGTGCGATCGCCGACCAGGGCCGCACGATCCGGCTGCCGCTGCACGTGCTGGACGTCGTCAAGAAGCTTCACCGGGCGAACCGCAAGCTGACCCAGTCGCTGGGCCGCGACCCGCTGCCGAGCGAGCTGGCCGCCGAGCTGGAGCTGCCCGTCGAGCGGGTGGTCGAGCTCCAGCGGATGACCCAGGATCCCGTCTCGCTGGAGGCGCCCGTCGGCGACGGCGAGTCGCTCTTCGCGGACATGGTCGAGGACGTGAACGCGATGCGCCCCGACGACCAGGTGGCCGGTCAGGAGCGCCGCCAGCAGCTCGAGGAGGCGCTTGACGCGCTCAACGAGCGGACGCGCCGCGTGATCGAGGCGCGGTTCGGCCTGGGCGACCGCGACCCGGCGACGCTGGAGCAGGTCGGCACCGAGATCGGCGTCACCCGCGAGCGGGTGCGGCAGATCGAGACGCGCGCGCTGCGGGAGCTGGAGATCAAGAACCCGGCCCTCAAGGACTTCCTGCCGGGCAAGGAGTGAGCCGAGTGCGTCGCTCGGGTTGCGGCGCCTCACATCGACCGCCTGCACAATAGGTGGGCATGCACTCTCTGCAGTCGTTCTGGAACGCCGCCTCGGCGTTCGGCGACCACATCGCCGACGTCGGCTTCGCCGCGCTGGCGATCGGGCTCGGCTTCCACATGGCGAACCTGCTGCTGCGCTCGTTCGCGTGGCGCAACATCCTGGTCGCCGCATTCCCCGGCATCCGCGTCCCGCGCCGCAGCGTGACCGGGGCGTACCTGGCGGGCGTGGGCATCAACGCCGTGCTGCCGGCGCGCGGCGGCGACGTGATGAAGGTCTACCTCGTTCACCGGTCGATGCCGGGCGCGGCCTACACGACCATCGTGTCCAGCCTGCTGGCCGAGACGCTGTTCGACGCCGTGGTCGGCCCGATCCTGCTGCTGTGGGCCGCCAGCCGGGGCGCGATCCCGTACGGGACGAACCTCTCCAGCGGGCTGAACGCCTTCGAGTGGACGCTGTTCGCCGACCATGCCAAGGCGTTCGTGCTCGGCCTCGCCGTCGCGCTGATCCTCGCCGGCATCTTCCTGGGCTGGATCGAGCACCACGTCACCCGCTTCTGGGACGGCGTGCGCCATGGGCTGGTGATCCTGACCATGCCGCGCCGCTACCTCCGCCAGGTCGTGTCGCTGCAGGCGCTGGGCTGGGTCTTCCGGCTGCTGGCGATGGTGTTCTACCTCAAGGCCTTCCACATTCCGGCCACGTTCGACAACGCCGCCATGGCGCTGGTCGCCGGCAGCCTGGCCACCCTGCTGCCGTTCACCCCGGGTGGGGTGGGGCCGCAGCAGGCGTTCCTGGTGTACATGTTCAACGGCGTCGCCTCGCGGTCGGCGGTGCTCTCGTTCAGCGTCGGGACGCAGGTGGCGGTGACCCTGACCAACGCGATCGTGGGCGGCGCCTGCATCGCCGCGATGCTGCGCAAGGTGCCGTGGCGGGCGGGCGTTCCCCGCGGGCCCGGCCCGGACGCCGCCGCCGCCGAGCGCTAGCTGGGTCAGCCCGCGACCGGCTGCAGGTTGAGCGGCACCGGATGGCCGAGGAAGCGCGGGTCGGGCCGGCGGACGTCGGCGTCCCACATCGCCTTGACCGTCGCCAGCACCTCGCGGCCCTGGTAGGTGGCCATCTGCCCGTCCGGGTAGCGGCCCCAGTCGGACATGCCCAGGCCGACCGCGTCGATGCCGGCCGAACGGCAGAGGTAGACGGCGCGCGGCAGGTGGTAGCTCTGCGTGACGACGATCGCGCCGGTGACGCCGAAGATCGAGTGCGCACGCACGCAGGAGTCGTAGGTGTCGAACCCGGCGAAGTCGAGCGTGATCGCGCCCACCGGGACGCCGTGGTCGAGCGCGTAGTCGCGCATCGCCGAGGGCTCGTCGTAGCTGTGGACGTGGTTGTCGCCGGTCATCAGCAGGCCGTCCACCTTGCCCAGCCTGTAGAGCTCGATCGCGCCCTTCAGCCGGTCGCGCAGGAACAGGGTCGGCTTGCCGTCGCTGCGCAGGCCTGCGCCCAGCACGATCGCCACCTCGCGGTGCGGGCAGCGCATGCGGATCGGACGAGCGCTGGCCGCGCGTGTCGAACCGCACGATCAGGGTGGGCAGGGCGACGGCGAGGACGGCGCAGCCTGTCGCGGCTGCCCCGGCGATCAGGAGCCTGCGGCGGCGGGACATCGTCCGATTGTACCCAGCCATCGGGCCGGCACAGGCCCTGGAAGTACCATTGGGGCGTGGATGGCGCCTCCGATCTCAAGCCGCGGCGGGTTCCGCTGCGGCGGTGGATGCTGGTCGCCGGGATCGTCGTGGTGGCGGTCGTCGGCGTCGCCCTGGGCGCCCTCGAGCAGGCATCGACGCCGCTTCCCAAGTCGTTTCAGACGGTGCTCGAGTCGCCGACCGGGTCGACGGTGAACGTGAACGCCGGTCAGGACCCGTTCGCGGACGGCACGCGGCTCTCGCTCGGCGCCGCGGCCGCGCGCGCGCCCGCCGGACAGGTGCTGCTGGTGCCGCACGACGAGCTCGCCACGGCCGGCCAGGAGGCCGCGGTCTGGGTCGGGCCCGGCCCCGGGAGGTTCCAGGCCGCGCTCGAGTACCCGAGCGGCGTCCTGGTCATGGTCTCGGCCTGCAACTGCGGCGGATCCGACACCCTGACGGACTTCGAGCAGCAGCGAGCGGCGATCGGCTCCCATGGGCGCGTGCGCACGGTCGGCGGCCGGATCGCGCTGGAGACGCTGCCCGGCACCGGCAGGAGCGCCGCCGTCACCGTGCGCGAGAACGGCTACACGGTCACGGTCAGCGGCGCGACCTCGATCGCCAACGTCGAGCGGGTGTCCGCCTCGCTGCGCCCGCTGTCGAGCGACCTGTGAGGCGTCCACCGGGCGATTCCGGCCAATGCTCGATAATGCCGGTTATGACAAGTTGAAGAAGAAACGGCTCGAACGGGTGCGGGCGTCCGGCCGGTGACCGGCTCCCCCGGCCCTGATCCGCTCGTCTACGAGTGCACGACGGCCTGGCGCGTCGTGCCGGTCGTCTGGGTCGTGCTGCTCACCCTGGCGACGCCCGTCGTGCTGCGTCAGGTGCTCGGCAGCAGCCCGCATTCCCGTGACATGGTCTTCGCCGCCCTCTGGCTGGGTGCGCTCCTCTGGGAGTACGCCGTGGTCGGGTTCCGCACCGTGACCCGCGTCGAGCTGGACGGGCGCGGCAACCTCCGCTTCCACGCCCGCGCCCGGCTGGCCGGCGCGTGCCACATCACCGAGATCACCGGGCTGCAGACGTCCGGGTGGCTGCGGCCGCGGATCCATGTCGGCTATCGCGGCGGCGGCGTCACCATCAGCCACGGGCTGCGCAATCTGCTCGACCTGGTGCGCCGCGTCCGGGACGCGAACCCGGACGTCTGGCCGGCCCGCTCCTGACGGTACGGGATGCTCAGCCGGCCATGGGCGTGATCGGCGAACCGCCGCCCGGCGAGACGTAGGCGTTCTTGGTGCGGGCGGCGTTCAGCCGCTCGCGCGCCTCCGCCAGCATGGTCGCCCCGGTGCCGCCCGGATCGAGCTCGGCGAACCCGGCTGCGCCGCAGATCAGGCCGTCGCCCAGCTCGATCTGCATGACCGCGTCGCGCACCCGGCGGAACGCCGAGCGGGCCTCGAAGGTCCCGGCGCGCGGGAAGAGCACGGCGAACTGGGCCGCGCCCAGGTGCCCGACCACGTCGTCCCCGCGGACGCAGGAGTGCGCCGCGCGGCCGACGGTGCCGACCAACGTGGACTCGTCCGTGCCGGGGCCCAGCACCATGCCCTCGACCTCGAACACGGAGACGGCCATCCGCGCCCCGCGCCAGCGGGCTGCGGCGGCGATGCGGTCGAGCGTGACCAGGAACGCGCCCGCGTCCAGCACCGTGTCGTTCGAGCGGCCGGAGCTCTGATACGCCAGTGCGGCCATGCTCGCCACGGCCGCCGCGAAGGCGTCGCGGTCAGCGTCGGCGACGCCGTCCAGCCAGATCACGGTGACGTTGCGGTCGGCACGCTCCACCGTCGCGATCCCGCTCAGCTCTCCCGAGATCGCGGCCAGCGCGATCTCGAGGCTGGCCTGGGGCTCCTCCGAGTCCGCCACGATGCGGGCTGCGCGGGAGAGCACCTGGATGAGGGACGGCTCGGGCACCACTCCGGTTATCGGGTGCACGCGCCGGGAGCTTGAGGACGGCGCGTCAGGCGGCGGCGCTGCGCAGCGACGGCGCCGAGCGGATCTCGGCCAGCGAGCGGTGCTGCATCGCCTCGAGCGTGAAGCTGGGCAGCCCGGTACCGCGGCGGTACGAGTCCGACTCGCGCTCGAGCACGCGCAGGAACGCGTCCACCGCGCCCGGCTCGAACTGGCTGCCGCGGCCGTTGATCAGCTGCGTGATCGCCATCTCGGGCTCCATGGCGCCGCGGTACGGCCGCACCGAGGTCATCGCGTTGTACGCGTCCGCGACCGCGATCACCCGGGCCAGCAGCGGGATCGACTCGCCCATCAGGCCCTCGGGATAGCCGGCGCCGTCGATCCGCTCGTGGTGGGACAGCACGATCGACGCGACCTCGCTGTAGTCCTCGACCTCGCACAGGATGCGGTGCCCGATCGCGGAGTGCTCGCGCATCTTCGCCCACTCGTCGTCGGTCAGCGCCGACGTCTTCTGCAGCACTTCGGCGGGCACGCCGATCTTGCCGATGTCGTGCACCAGGCCGGTCAGGTGGATCAGGTCGACCTCGTCGTTGGACAGGCCCATCTCGCGGGCGATGTCGCGCGAGTAGGTGGCGACGGCGACCGAGTGGCCGGCCGTCCAGGTGTCCCGCTCGTCCAGCGCGCGCACCATGGCGGCGGCGAAGCTGAGGTTGACCGCCTGCAGGTGCTCGTTGACGTGCTCGAGCCGCGTGTTGGTCTCGGTCAGCTCGTCGATCAGCGCGCGCTGCTTGGCGAACATGCTGTGGCTGAGGTGCGCGGCCAGCAGCGGGATCGCGAAGAAGGCCAGGACGAGCATCCCCGCGTGGCTGTAGGCGAACGCGTACAGCGCGACCAGCGGCGTGTAGAGCGCCAGCGTAATCAGCAGCGAGCCGCGCACGAGGTTCCACAGCTCGCGCGGCGTCATCAGCCGGGCGACGAGCACGTGCCCGACGTTGGCCGAGAAGTCGATCACGCCCATCGCCAGCGCGGCGGCCGTCGCGGCCACCAGCATGTCGAACAGGCTGTCGCCGCCGTTCAGGTTGATGACGAGGGTCGCGACCGCCCCCGCCCCCACGCCGGCGACGGCGCGGATCGCGACGAACATCATCCAGCGCGTGGCCGGGCCGGCGCGGTCGCCCAGCATGCAGGCGACGGCCACCACCCCACCCGCGCCCGCGCCGAACAGCACGGCGGCAAGCACGACCGGGATGAACGCGACCGAGAGCTGGAGCCGCGGCGCCACGGGCATGCTGCGCCCCTCGGCGACGATGCCGACGAGGGCCAGCACGATCACAGCTTGCCAGTTTTCGACGGGCGCCAGGATCATGGCTGCGGCCAGCGACCCGCCGCCCAGGGCCGCGAGCCCAAGGCGAAAGACCAGGATGCTGGTCAAGTTATCTGCGCGTTTGTCCGAGCGGTTAGTCAAGACTTGACATCACTCGTTCGAGTGTATACAGTCTCCCCCGATCGGGGTACATCGGAGACTCGGAGGAGTGAGACATGTTCATCAAGACGGGCTAGAACGAATCTCTCCCGGCATCGGGCATATCGGCACAGGGCGGGAAAGCTTGAGGGTTGGAGCCACCAGGGTTTTCTCGCGCGGGGGTTGGGATCCCGCCCGAATTCCGATAGACCCCGAAGCCCGGGAACCAGGATCGTCTCGGCAGCGACCGCCTCGCGAATCATCCGCGGGGCGGTCGTTGTCATTTCGTGGACCGCGGATCCGGTGGACGCCTGGAGCCACTGCGTCCACCGGAGTGATTCGCGATGCCGGCCAGACCCGGCCGGAACGGCGCTGGAGCCGGCTTGCGTGATGTCCGCGCGGCGCCGATCGCCTCATGCGGCACTCAGTATCACCCGCTGGAGGTGTGCCGCCCATCCCCCAACGGGGTGCGGTCGCGCTGCTCAAGCCAGGGCCCCTCGCGGCCGATACACGCATGGTGGGGTCAGCACCTTCCACGCCCGTCCAGCTACCAGCGCGAGGAGTGAACCGATGAGCGACGGCGAGCAGCCCGAACTGCCTGAGGCCGAGGAGCAGACCGGGGGGCTACGACGGGCGATGGAGACCCGGGTGAAGGCGCTCCAGGAGGCCGAGGACCGCATCCGCCGCGAGCAGGCCGCGCTCCAGGAGCAGGCCAAGGTCGTGTTCGCCGAGCGCGAGGCGCGGCTGGCCCGCCGCGAGCGCGAGCTGGCCAAGCGCGAGGCTGCGCTGGCCGTGAGCGAGGGGATTGCCGCCGGCGCGCCGCTCGAGCGCGACAAGCAGCTCGAGGAGCGCGAGGAGGCCATGCGGGCCCGCGAGGAGGCGCTGGAGCAGCTCGAGACCGCGCTGGAAGCTCGCGCAGCCGAGCCGGGCGAGCAGCCCGCTCCCGCCGACGACGGCCGGGTGCAGGAGCTCGAGGAGACCGTGCGCGAGCTGGAGGAGCGGCTGCAGGCCGCCGCCCAGAGCGAGGGCGAGCCGGGCGAGGAGCGCGGCCTCCAGGCGCGCGCCGCCCAGCTGGACGACCGCGAGCACCGCACCAAGAAGGTCGAGAAGGTGCTCACCCAGAAGGAGCTGCACCTCGACGCCCAGCGCAACGACCTGCTGGCCCGCGAGTCGGGCATCTCCGAGCAGGAGCAGGCGCTGTCCGCGCGGCAGTCCGAGCTCGAGCAGCGCGAGACCGCCGCCAAGCAGGCGCTCGACCGCGTCGCCGAGCTGGAGGGCAAGCTCAAGGCCGGGGAGTCCGCCCACGCCAAGGAGACCGACGCAATCGCGTCCGGCCGCCAGGAGCTGGAGGAGGCGCTGCGCGACCTGGAGGCCCGCGAGACGACCCTCAGCGGCGCCGAGACGCGAATCGCCGACCTGCGCGAGCAGGCCGAGAAGCGGATGGCCGAGGTCGAGACCGCTGTCCAGGCGCTGGCCGGCCGCGAGAAGGAGCTGGCCGAGCTCGAGGCGCGCCGCAGCGAGATCGTCAAGGCGCAGTCCGAGCTGGACGAGCGGCAGAAGCAGATCGCCGCCGCGTCCGCCGAGCTGGAGACGCGCGAGACCGTCGCCAAGGGCGCCGAGGAGCGCCTGGAGACGGTGCGCCGCTCCGAGGCCGAGGCCCAGGCAGCGCTGGCCGAGATCGACAGCCGGCGCGAGCAGGTCGAGGGGCAGATCGGCGAGGCCGAGCAGCGCATCTCGGCGCTGGCCGAGAAGGAGCACCGGCTCGAGGAGGTCGACTCCAAGCTGGCGGCCTTCGAGGAGCGCCGGCGCGAACTGGAGCTGGCCGAGGACCGGCTGCGCTCCGCGCAGGCCGAGACGGAGTCGCAGCGGCGCGAGGCGGAGCGGATGCAGAAGGCTGCGGAGCACGCCCAGGAGCTGGCCGACAGCCGTGCCCAGTCCGAGGTCGAGCGCCTGTCCGCGAACGTCCGCGAGCGCGAGGCGCGCGTCGCCCGCGCCGAGGAGGACATCGAGCGGCGCGAGCAGCGGCTCGACCGCCGCCAGGACGCCCTGGACGAGCGCGAGCGCGACATCGACGAGCGCGGCGACGCGCTGGACGTCCGCGACGTGCGGATCGCCGAGCGCGAGGCCGAGGTGGCCCGCCTCACCGCCCGTGCCGACCGCGTCGAGGCCGACCTCGACGCACAGCGCGAGGCGCTGCACGATGCCGAGGACGCTGTCGCCCGCGAGCGCGAGGTGCTGCGCCGGCGGCTGGCAGAGGCCGACGAGAAGGCAACCCGGGTACGCGACGAGACGACGCGCGCGGTCGAGGAGCTGGTGGCGGACGAGGCCGGCAACGGCCGCAAAGGCCTGCTCGGCGGCCGCGGCGGCAACGCCAAGGCGGTCGAGGCGCTGGCCACGCAGCTGCGGACGCGCGAGATCGAGCTGGAGGAGCAGGAGCGGCGGCTCGACGAGCTGAAGCTCTCGCTGCAGCGCCGCGAGGCCGACCTCAACGCCTACGCCCGCAAGCTCCAGCAGAGCGTGACCGCGGACCGTGCGTCCGCCGCCGGCGACGGAGGCGAGCAGCGCCCTGCGCCCGCAGCCGACGAGCCGGCCTCAGGCGATCCCACCGTGCGCCGCCTGCAGTTCTGGTCGCGCTAGACCGGCGGAGCCTCCGTCGTCCGACGCCGCACCTAGATTGGTGGTGTGCGGGGCGCACGCGGGCGACTGGATGGGCGGCTGGCGGGACTCGGCGTCTCGATGCTGCTGTACGCGCTCGCACTGGCCGCACCGCCCTCGGCGGTTCCGGTGCTGGCCGCAGCCGCTGGCGTGGCGGCGGCCTTCGGCGGCCGGCTGACGGGGATTGCAGGCGCCGTCGGCGCCGCGGCGATGCCCCTCCCCGTTCCCTTCCGGATCGCGCTCGCGCTGGCCTGCGTTGCGCAGGGTGAGCTGCACGAGCAGCGCAGCCGGGCCAGCCGGCGGCTGGTCGCGCGATCATTCACCGACCGGCTGACCGGCCTTCGCAACTACGACTTCTTCAACGAGGCGATGCGGGCCGAGGTGGCGCGGGTGCGCCGGTATGGCGGCTGCGTGACGCTGGTGATCCTCGACCTCGACCGGTTCAAGGCGTACAACGACCACCACGGCCACGGCGCCGGAAACCGGCTGCTGACGGCGGTCGGGAAGGCGATCACCCGGGAGAAGCGCGACGCCGACATCGCGGCCCGCTTCGGCGGCGAGGAGTTCGCGATGCTCGTGTCGGGCCGGGGCATGGACGGGCTGATCGTCGCCGAGCGGATGCGGGAGGCGATCGCCGAGCTCTCCCCCGCCCCCAGGTCGCGGCGTGACTTCTCGGCCGGGGTGACGGCATCGGCGGGTGTCGCGACGTTTCCGGTGGACGCGCGGGACGCGCGGGAGCTGTTCGAGCTGGCCGACAAGGCGCTCTACGAGGCGAAGCGGCGGGGGCGGAACCAGACCGTCTCGGCGCCCGAGCTCGAGCAGCAGCCCCCGCTCCGCGTCGCCCAGTAGCCGCTAGAGGGCGCCGCGCTCGGCGTCGAAGCCCGCCGACCACAGCTGCTCGTGGAACCGCTCGGCAGTCAGGTCACGGAGATCGCCGAACGGGCGCTCGATCACGCGCACGATCCGGTCGTGGTGGAACGGCACGTCGAGGTGCGCGCGGGTGACGACGTTGAGCGAGAGCTGGTCGCAGACGGGGCAGCACATCGCCACGCCGACCAGGCCGCCGTCCTCGCCGCCGGCGACGTGGGTCAGGCAGGACGGGAACACCGGCTTGAGGACGCCCTCGCGGCAGCAGTAGAGGCGCCACGGCCAGTTGCCCTTGCGGACGTGGGCACGGGCCACCTCGAGCAGCTCGGAGCCGACTGGCTCGGTGCGGCCGGTCAGCAGGTTCGTGAACTCGACGTCGTCCGCCGCGCCGATCGGCCGGTAGTCGAGGTCGTCGTGCGAGACCAGGCCGACGTGCTCGCCGCCGCAGCCGCAGTGGTAGCCGACGCGGAACACGGCGGGGTGCGCGGCACCTGCCAGCCGCTCGATGCTGCGGAAGCTGGACAGCGGCACCGAGCGCAGCACGCCCTCCGGGGCGGCCGGGCAGTGGAACCGGTAGCTTGCTCGTAGCAGGTCGTACATGGCGCGTACCCTTCAGTATCGGCGTCTCAGCGGTCGAGGATGAGCGTGGGCGCTACCATCGTGACGCCGTGGACCTCGCCGAGCTTCGCACCCACATCCGTGACATCCCGGACTTTCCCAAGCCCGGCATCGTGTTCAGGGACATCATGCCCCTGCTGGCGGACGCCGAATCGCTCCGCTGCGCCGTGGACAACCTGGCCGAGTGGGCCGAGCCGCGCAACGTGGACTACGTGCTCGGCGCCGAGGCGCGCGGGTTCATCTTCGGCTCGGCGCTCGCCTACAAGCTGGGCTGCGGGTTCGTCGCGGCCCGCAAGCCGGGGAAGCTGCCGTTCGAGACGGTCGGCGCCCGGTACGCCCTCGAGTACGGCTTCGACGAGCTCGAGGTGCACGTGGACGCGATCCCGAAGGGCGCCCGCGTCCTCATCCACGACGACCTGCTCGCCACCGGCGGCACCGCCCGGGCCAAGATCGACCTTGCCGAGAAGCTGGGCGCCGAGGTGGCCGGCCTGGCGTTCGTCGTCGAGCTGACGTTCCTGAACGGCCGCGAGCGGCTGGCGCCGCACGACGTCCACTCGCTGATCACCTACGACAGCGAGTGAGGCTCGCGCAGGTCGCGCACCAGCAGCAGGTGGGTCAGCTCGCTGGTCAGCTCGGCCAGCGCCTCCAGCTCCTCCAGCCCCGCCTCGCGCCGCTCCCGGTTGGGTGAGCGCAGCGCCGGCGCCAGGATCTGGTCGAGCAGCCCGGCCTGGCGGGTGACCGCCGAGCGGATCGTGCGCAGATGCCTGCCGGCGACGCCGTACCGGGCCAGCCGACCGCAGAGCGCGACGATCTCGATGTCGGCCCGCGTGTAGGGGCGCTCGCCGCCCCGCTCCAGCAGCCCGTACTCGATCAGCTCGCGGACGGCGCCGGGCTCGACGTCGGCCTCCGCCACCAGCTCGTCGAACGTCAGCCGCGCCTCGGCGCCGCCGACCAGCCGCGGCCGCCGCCTGCGGGCCGGCCGGGAGTGGCCCTGCGTCAGCATGTCGCGGATCACCGCCAGCGGCAGGAACTCGTCGCGCTGCATGCGCAGGATCGCCCGCAGCCGCTCCAGGTCGTCCACCGAGTAGAGCCGGTAGCCGCCGGGCGTGCGGGCGGGCGCGATCAGCTTCTGGTCCTCGAGGAACCGGATCTTCGAGATCGAGACGTCGTCGAACTCCTCGGACAGCGTCTTGCAGACGGCGCCGATCGTCATCGTGGCGGGAGGTGTGGCGGGTGCGGGCTCGGCCATCGTGGTGGTCACCGGTCGATGAACGTCAGGCGGTACTTGCCCACCTGCAGCTCGTCGCCGTCGGCGAGGCGGATGTCCTCCACCCGCTCGCGGTTGACGTAGGTGCCGTTCAGGCTGTTCAGGTCGCGCAGGTGGACGCCGTCCGGCTTTCGCTCCAGCAGGGCGTGCTCACGGGAGACGGTGACGTCGTCGAGGAAGACGTCGCTGTCCGGCTCGCGGCCGATCGTCGTCCGGGCGCCGCCGACCGAGTAGTAGTCGCCGGTGCGCCCCGCGCCCAGGCGGATGACCAGCGTCGGCCCCTCGGTGACGGCCTCCATCACGCCGGTGTCCGCGCCGACTTCGGCCGGCGGCGTGAAGCTCATCGTCGTCTCGGCCTCGGCGGGCTCCAGCAGGCTGGCGCCGCAACGCCCGCAGAAGCGGGCAGCGTCACGGTTGTGATGGCCGCACTCGGGGCAGTACATGGGGCTACTCGCCTTCGGCGTCGTCCTTCAAACCCGGCGGCGGCCCCTTGTGGGCCAGGATCTCGGTCAGGCGGTCGATGTCGACCGCCAGCTGCGAGTCCTCGCCGCCGTGGCGGCGCTTGATGCGATCGACCAGCTCGGCGCGGAGGATGTCGATCCGCCCGTGGAGCAGGCGGCGGCGGTAGGAGATCTCCTCCTCCTCGTGGACGTGCTCGTCGATCAGCTTGCGGAGCTCGTCGTCGGTGAGCGTGGCGAAGTCGGGAAGCACGTCCATTGCGTCAGTCCATTCCGGGGGGCGTTTCACCGTCCAGTCTAGCCGCGGACGGCCCATTCCTCAAGCTCTGGTTGAGGGTTCACCTCAACCGGCGGTGGAGGCGTCCGCCACGAACTGTCGCAGCGTGTCGCGGTACTTCGCCTCCAGGCGCTCGGAGTCCTGCCGCGTCGCCCCCTCGGCCCACACGTGGAAGACGGGCTCGTCGGGGTCGGGAATGGCCTGCACCCAGCCGTCCGGCTCGAACACCTTGAGCCCGTCCAGGTTGTCCACCGGCAGTCCCTTGACCGACTCGATCAGCATCCGCATGGCCGCTCCCTTGGTGCTCCAGGGGCAGTGGACGACATCGTGCACCCGCGTGCTGGGGGCGATGTCCGCGGCCAGGGCGGACAGCCGCCCGCCGGCGTGGGCGAGCACCTCGAGCGTCTTGCAGGTGGACATGACGGCGTCGTACGCGGCCAGGAACTGCGGGAAGACGTAGCCGCCGCGGGAGGCGCCGGCGAACACCGCGCCACCGGCCGCCGCGGCCGCGAGCAGGTCGCCCAGCGACGCCTTGGTGCGAACGACGCGGCTCGAGGCGCCGTTCACCACCGTCTCCACCCGTCCGGTCTCGATGATGGGGACGAGTAGCGCGCCGTGGTCGGTGCCGGCGGCGATCTCGCGGAGCAGCAGGAGCAGCGTGGTCTCCTCGTCCAGCGCGGCGCCGGTCTCGTCCACCACCCAGATCCGCTCGGCGCCCGCGTCCATCAGCACGCCCAGGTCGGCGCCGACCGCCGACACCACCCGCCCGGTCTCCTCGATGCCGGCCGCGCGGTCGATCGAGCGCCAGGTGTCGGCGTTGTCCACGAAGCCGTTCAGGCCGATCACCTCGACGCCCAGCGCGCCGATCAGCGACGGCACGATCAGGGACGCGGGCGAGTGGCCGTAGTTCAGCACCAGCCGCGGCGCCCGGGCCCGGATCGCGTCGGCGTCCACCGATCCCAGCAGATCCTCGATGTAGCTCTCCGTCGCGCGCGAGGGGTAGCCGACGCGCCCCACCTCGGAGCTCGTCATGCGCCGGAACTCCTGGCGCGAGTAGGTGCGCTCGATCGTCTTCAGGGTCGCCACGCTGGCCACGATCCCGGGCGCCTCGAAGAAGCGCACCTGCACCACCTCCGGGTCGTCCTCGGAGATGCGGACGTGGATGCCGCCGGCGCGCTCGTCGATCTTGAGCTGGTGGCGGGCGACCGCGGGCATCGCGACGCGCAGGTTGGAGACGTCCACGCCGGTCGAGACCAGGCCGGACATCATCGCCCGCGAGATCATCCGCGAGGCCGGGTGCGAGTCGCGGCTGGTGACGATCCGGGCGCGGGCGGCCATCGTCGTGCCGTAGGCCATGCCCAGGCGCGCGGCCACCTCGGGCGTGATGTCCACCCCCACCAGGCCGTTGACGCCGTCCTGGGCGAACAGCGTGTTCAGGCCGCGCGACTCCCAGATCAGGTGCGTGTGCACCACGGCGCCGGCCTCGATCGTCTTGAAGGGATAGATGCGGACGCCGCGCTGGAGCACCGCCTCGGCGCCGACCGAGCACTCGTCCCCCACCGCCGCGCCCGGGTTGACCAGGGCGTGGGCGCGGACGTCCACGCGCTTGCCCAGGATCGCCCCCTCGATCCGCGCTCCGGGGCCGATGTAGCAGCCGCTGTCGATGACGGAGCGCTGAACGGTGGCGCCGTCCTTGACGACGACGTTGTTGCCCAGCACCGAGTACGGCTCGATCCGTGCGCCGGGGTCGAGGCGGCAGAAGTTGCCGAGGTACGCCGGCCCCTCGATCTGGCCCAGCTCCGGAACCTGGACGCCGTCGCCCAGGTAGATGTTCTCGCGCAGGCGGATCCCGGGGATCTCCAGGTCGGTCTTGCCGTCCAGCACGTCCTGGTTGGCGCGGCTGTACTGCTCGAGCGTCCCGACGTCCTGCCAGTAGCCGTCCGAGATCCAGCCGTGCAGCGGCTTGCCGCGCAGCAGCAGGTCGGGGAAGAGCTGCGTGGAGAAGTCGTACGGCTCGTCCTCGGGGATCGTCCGCAGCACGCTGGGATCGACCACGTAGACGCCGGTGTTGATCGTGTCCGAGAAGACCTGACCCCACGACGGCTTCTCCAGGAACCGCTCGATCCGGCCCTCCTCGTCGGTGATGACGACGCCGAACTCGAGCGGGTTCTCGACCCGCTTGAGGGCGAGCGTGGCGACGCCGCCGCACGCATGGTGGTGCGCGACCAGGGCGGTCAGGTCGAAGTCGCAGAGCGCGTCGCCGGAGATGACCAGGAAGGTCTCGTCCAGCATCGCCGCCGCCGCCCGCACGCTGCCGGCGGTGCCCAGCGGCGACTCCTCCACCGAGTACTGCATCTGGACGCCCAACTCGTCGCCGTCCCCGAAGTAGCCGCGGATCACCTGCGGCAGGTAGGCCACCGTGACGATGATGTCCGTCATCCCGTGTCGGCGGAGCAGCTCGATGATGTGCTGCATGCACGGCTTGCCGACGATCGGCGCCATCGGCTTGGGCTGATTCGAGGTCAACGGCCGCAGCCGGGTGCCCTCGCCGCCTGCCATCACGACGGCTTTGATTCGAGCCCTCCCGGCGTTCGCAGGTAGAAGACGCCCGCCGTCACGGCCAGGGCAAGCCCCGCCACGTACAGCGCCTTGGGCCAGGAGGCGTCCGTCAGCATCAGCAGGGCCAGCGAGGCCATGATCAGCGCCGTCGCCGTCTTGCCGGTGAAGTTGACCCGCACCTCCGTGGCGACCCCGCGCATGCGGAACATCACGCCCAGCAGCACGTCGCGGAGCAGCACCGGCAGCGCCAGCCACCACTGGAGGCGGTCGTGCCAGACCAGCAGGAGCAGCGCGACGTCGATCAGCAGGCGGTCGGCCAGCGGGTCGGCGATCCGGCCGAACCGGCTCTGCAGGTGGTAGCGGCGCGCCAGGTAGCCGTCCAGGAAGTCTGTCAGCGATGCGACCGTGAAGATGATCGCGGCTGCGACGCTGACGCCGTCGCTCGCTCTGGCCAGCAGCACGGCGAACGGCACCACCGCGACCAGTCGGAACGCCGTCAGGGCGTTGGGCAGCCGGGAGAGCACACGAGGAAGCCTACCCGGGAGCAGTCGACAGCCGGGGTCTGGCACGGGGTCTGGCACCGTGCCAGACCCCTTTCACGGCCGATCCGGCGTTCCGTGACGTTCCCGGGTGGAAGCCGTGACAGAGTCGCGACAGCCGATTTCTGCTCAACCAGGCGGATCCTGGACGGTGCCCGGTACGGTATCGGACACCAAACACGGCCGATCCGGCGTTCCGTGACGGAGTGGCGCGCGATCCGTGACGGGTTGTGCGGGGTGGCAACACCGTCACCCGGCTGGAGGATGCCGGTCGCAACGGTTGCCGCTAGGTATGAGAGACGATGATCGACGCGATCGCGGCCGCCACGCGTGGCCTGCAGACGGAGGAGCGCCGGTTCGCCGGCGCGGCCCAGGACGTCGCCGAGGCTGACACCCCGGGCTATGAGCCCGCGGGCGCGGCCGGCAGGCAGGGCGCGCTGCTCCCCACGGGGGCGCCGCTCGACCTGGGGATCGCCGGCGGCGGGTACTTCCAGGTCACCCGCGCGGACGGCTCCACCGGGTACACGCGGAACGGCTCCCTCCGCACCGACGCCAAGGGCCGGATCGTGACAGCGTCCGGCGAGCAGCTCTCGCCGCCGATCACCGTGCCGGCGGGCGCCTCGGACGTCCGCATCTCGCCTGCCGGCGACGTCTCGGCCGCCGTCAGCGGCGCGCTGGTGCCGCTGGGCAGGATCGACCTGGCAGGCTTCCGCAACCCCGACGGCCTCGTCCACACCGGCGACGGGCTGCTGTCGGAGAGCGCGGCGTCCGGCCCGCCGGGACGCGCGGACGGCGTGATCGTGCAGGGCGGCCTCGAGGCCTCCGGCACCGACCTGGCCGACGCCACCGTCACGCAGATCACGGCCTCGGCCGCATACACGGCGCTGGGCAGCGTCTTCCGCACCGCGGACGAGATGCAGGGCGCGCTGCTCGACATGATCGCCTGACCGTGATCGCCTGACAGGACCTTCGGTGTCCGCCATTTGACGGATTGACCCGTCTTGCCGGCGGACCTAGGCTGACGGTTCCGCCCGTGTGACGGGTCACGGACGCTTCGGCGGCCGTTTCCTGCCTCCCGCGAGCGGGGCCGAGTGCGGTCGGGGTGCTGCCCGGGGGTCCGTGTCCCCCAGGCGACTCCCCGGCCACCTCGCCCTGCCGCCGACGCCACCGTGCGCCTATGCACCGCATAGGAGGATCCACAGTACGACCAGCAGTTCGTCGCGGTCGGCACCTCGCAGGCGCTGATCAACGCCGAGAACGGCCAAGCTGACGCGGTCTGGACGCACAATCCGTGAGACTGAGCGCGTGCAACCGCCTGACCGGCACCGGCGATCGTCAAGGCGTCGGGACGTGACGATCCCGGTCGAGGACTGACGACTCGGATTGGATGGCCGGCCGGTAGAAACCGGCCGGCCATCCTGTGCCAGTGGAGTCGTCGGCGACGGCTGGAGAACGGAACCTGCCGCCCCTGGTTGCTGGATGGGAAACCGGGTGCCTCGGCCGCTGACGAAGCACGCACTACCCCCGTTCTCCCGCCGCGAAACAGCGGAACGGGCTGCCCACTCCTCGACCCCACCGGCGTGGCCGGCCGCCGGATGACGGATACTGACGAGCGTGGGCTCGAATCCTCGATCCGTCGGCCTATTCCTCGGCTGCCTGATCGGCCTCACCGTGCTGGCCGAGTACAGCCCTCAGGCGTGGCTGGTGGTGGTCGTCGTCGGCTTGATCGGCTACTTCGCCTGGCGCGTTCGCGGCCGGATCACGCGTCGCTCGTAGGCCCCCGGTGCGATCCGGCGGTCATCCGCCGGCGCAGCCGCGGCCGTCCGACCCGACCGGGTGCTCGTGTCACCGCTCCTGGAGCCTCTCAGCAGATCCTGCCACTGATACATCGAGGGCATGGCTCACGGCGTGCCCGTGAGCCTGGGGCGCCAAACCGGACCATCGCCGGCCGGCCCTGGCACCGTGACGCGAAGCCTCCCGGGCCGCCGATCGACGGCCCGGGAGGCGGAGCCCGTCTAGGGCGTGATGCGCAGCACCTGACCCTGGCCGGCGCCGAAGCCGAAGCCCTGGTTGGACACGTAGAACGCGCCGTCCGGGCCGACCGTGACGCCTGTCGGGAACGTCAGCCCGGAGGCGATCGTCTCGACCGGCTTGCCGTTGTTGATGCGGACGAGCGCGCCGGTGCCCGGCGTCGGGCCGCCCGGCGTGGTGCTCATCTCGAGCGCGTACAGCGAGCCGTTGCGGACGGCCAGGCCGAGCACCTGCTCGAGCCCCTTCGCCTGGAGGCTGATGCGGCGGTCCGGGGACAGCGACCACACCGACTCGTTCGGCGTGGTGCCGTCGGCCGGGCCGAACAGCCCCAGGTTGCCGAAGGAGAACACGCCGTTGGCGTGCACCAGGGCTGTGGGCACGACGTGGCCGAGCCGCGCCGAGATGTCCCGCACCCGGTTGATCGAGCCGCCCGGCGTCACCCGGTCGAGCTCACCGTGGTTGGAGTCCATCGGATAGAGCGCCCCGTTCACCGCGATCATGCTGAACCAGGTGCCGTCCGGCTCGAAGTCCTCCTCGTCCGGGTTGGCAACGGGATGCGACTTCTGGAACGCGCTCAGGTTGGCGATCATCGTCCAGTGACCGCCGCTGCCGATGCGGATCACGCCGTTGGGGATGCCCGGCACGCCGTGCGAGCAGCCGGCGCCGGCGAGCAGGCCGTACATGGTGTCGCCGACGAAGGCGACGCTGGAGACGCCGCTGACCAGGTTGCCCAGCGCGGCGCTGGTCTGGCTCGAGGGGAGCCCGCTCACCACCTGGGTGACGTGGCCGCTCGGGGTGACCTTCGAGATCCGGCCACCCTTGACCGGGCTGTGCGAGCTGCCGGTGTACGGCGCGGCTGCGCCGGACGCCTGCTCACACTTGCCGACGGTCGAGTGGGTCCCTCCCAGGCCACCCTCGGCGACGTAGAGGTTGCCGTCGGGGCCGAACGTCAGTCCGCGCGGGTTGTTGAAGCCCGTTGCGAACACGCTGACGTTCCCACCTCGGTGAGTCGCGCCGGCGCTCGCAGACGAGCCGCTCGCCCCCACCGCGGCGACCGCCACCAGTCCGGCGGCGATCAGGATCCGTGTCCGTTTCATGCTGTCCTCCTGTTTCGGTCGTTCAGGCGCCCGCGGGCACCGGGTCGGGCCGCACGATCACCGTGTCCGCGACCTGGATGATCTCGTCGACGGGCAGGCCGGCTGCGGCCGCGTGCCGGCGGATCGCCTCGGGGCCGCTCGCCTGGTAGATGCAGACGGTGCCCAGACCGCCATTGCCCGGCTCCGCCAGCACGTAGCTGCGGATCCAGCGGATGTCGTCCGGCATCCGCTCGCCCTCGTCGGTCGAGCGGGCCGCTGCGGTCTCCAGGTCGCCTTCGCTGCGCCAGCCGTTGCGGCGCAGGATCACGTAGGTCTCCATCGATGCTCCTTCAGTCGGTGACGCGTTCGACCATAGGAGCGGGTGCCGCAGGGGCGCATCGGCACTTCTACCTAGGTTGCGACGGGAGCGATGCCCAGGCGGGCGGCCTCGATACTGGCCCTGGCCCGTGACGGCACGTCGAGCTTGCGCAGGATGCTGGAGACGTGGTGGTCGACCGTCCGCGGCGAGACATGCAGGCGCAGAGCGATCTGTGCGTTGCTGAGCCCGTCGGCCACCAGGGCCAGCACCTCGATCTCGCGGGCGGTCAGATTCGCCGGGTTCTCACGGGTGCTGGGGCGCGGGCCGCGGGCGATCCCGCGGACCCCGGTCTGACGCAGCCGGCGGGCGAAGACCGCCGCGGCCGCTCGGGCACCGAGCTCCTGCAGCCGGCCGTGAGCCTCCTCCAGCCGGTCGCCGCCGATGCCGAGCGCGATCGCCGCCTCGTATGGGCAGCCCAGCCGATCCCACTCCGCCGCCGCCGCGTCGTGACGCCCGGCCAGCTCGAGCGCCCACGGCTCCGCCACCTCGCCGGTGACGCGGACGCGGACGCCTGCCCGACGCCGCCAGCACGCAAGCGGGCCGAGCAGCCACGGCGCTTGCACGCCACGGGCCAGCGTCCAGGCGGCGGCGGTCGCCTGATCGATCTGATCGGGACGGCCCTCCAGCCACGCCACCTCCGCCTCGGCCAGCGCAAGCTCCGCGACCCACTCCAGGTCGGTGGGCGATGTGTCCATCGCGATCGCCTGGTCGAGCGCCGCGTGGACGCCGGGGTCGCCGCGGCGGGCCCGCACCAGGCCGAGTACCAGCAACCCCTCGAACCGCGGGGTCGGCGAATCGCGCAGCTCGTCGACAAGCCGGATCGCGACCTCCGAGGCCGCCGAGAGGTGACCCTGGTTCAGCTCGGAGCGCGCCTTCAGCGCCAGCAGAGACAACGTCCACAGGTCGAGATCGTGCTCGGCGCAGTACCCCACCCCCGCCTCGATGTGACGGTCAGCCACCGCATGCGCGCGATGCGCCATCGCGGTGAACGCGAGATCGTTGTGGGCCCGTGGGATCTGCCATTCCAGTCCGCGGTCGTACGCCATGCCGAGCGCGCGATCGAGCATGTCGGTGGCCTCCGGGCCGTCGCGCAGGGCGCGGCCGGTGCCGGCGGTGATCATGGCGCTGATCAGCGCGTCGTCGTCGCCGCCCGCATACTCCACCCCGCGCTCACCCCACTCGACGGCGCGGTCGAAGTCGAACTCGTAGAGCGCGAGCAGGGCGACGGAGTCGCAGGCCGCGGCCAGCGCAGGGCTGGCTCCCAACGGCTCCAGCAGCCGCATGGCCTCCTGGGTGGCGGCGCGTGCCTCGTCCATCGCGCCGCGGCAGGTGTACGACGTCACCAGGCGGCACAGCGCATCGCCCTCGCCGACCACGTCGCCGACCTCCTGGTAGAGCGCGATCGCGCGGGTCCGGGCTGCGATCGACTCGACCTGGTCGTCGGTGGCGTACAGCGCGTCGGCGAGCCGCGTCTCGAGCTCGGCGTGCTCGGCCGGCGGCAGTCCTGCGGCGAACCGCAGCGCCCGGGCGTACTGTGCTGCGGCCTCGCGGTGGGAGCCCAGCGATGCCGCCCGTCGGGCCGCCTCGGGTGCGAGCCGGAGCACCGCCTCGCCGTCGCCCGCCTCCTCCGCATGGTGGGCCAGCCGTGCCGGATCGACGTCGCGGTCGGGCTCGCCGAGTGCCGCCAGCAGGTCACGGTGCAGCGACCGCCGGCGGGCAGGGCCGAGCTCGGCCTCGATCGTGATCCGGGCGAGCTCGTGGCGGAAGCGGACGCGGTCGGCCTCTCCGGTCAGCATCCCGCAGGCCAGGCACTCGTCGAGCGCCGTCGCGGCGTCGCCGCACACCGCCTCCACGACCGCGGGCTCCAGCGCCGGCGGAGCGACTGAGACCGCCTCCAGCACCGACCGGGCGTCAGGGCTCATGCGGGCCGCACGGGCGTACACAGCTTCGCCGACGGTCGCCGGAACCTCTCCCCCTCCGGCCTCCAGCACCTCGTGCACGTAGAACGGGTTGCCGGCGGTCAGCCGGTACAGCTCGGCGGCATCGACCGGGTAGCCGGCGGCCATCTCCGCGACGGTGCGCTCGGACAGCGGCTCGAGCGCGACCCGCACGAGCCCGTGGGCCGTCGCGAGGTCGCCGAGCAGCATCCGCACCGGGTGCGTCGGTCCCACCGTGTCGGCGCGGTATGTGAGCACCACCAGCGCCTGCACCGACTCGATGCGCCGGCCGAGCACCCGCAGAACGTCGAGGGTCGCCTCGTCCGCCCAGTGGATGTCCTCCACGACCAGCACGGACGTCGTCTCCGTGAGCTCGCCGGTGAGCGCCCGGAACAACTCATGTGGGGTCACTCCCGCTGCGACCAGGGCCCGCAGCTCGTCGCCGGCGTCGCCGCCGATGTCCACGAAGGCACCGAGCGGGCGGGGCGTCACGAGGGCGTCGCAGGCGCCGTCGAGAACGCGGGCCGAGCCGCGCAAGGAGCCGGTGAAGGTCCGCACCAGCGCCGTCTTGCCGATGCCCGCCTCGCCGGAGACGAGCACCATCCGGCCCGCGCCTGAGCGCACCTCTGACAACGCGCTGTGCAGGGCCGCCATCGCGTCGTCCCGCTCCAGGAGCGGCGTGGTGGTCGTGCCGGTGAGCCGGGTGATCGTGCCCATCCTGGCATTGTCGACCTCTCACCGGGCGTTCGCAAGCGAGCTCCACACATGAGTATTGTTGTCACCTAGGCCATGGAGCAGGCGGCTTCAGGTTGTCGAGCAGGGCCGGTCGCCCGGTTTGCGGATCGACTGGCCGGGTACGACGGCATCCTGCAATGACGAGCATGGGTGTCACATCCAAGGCGGGCACGGACGCACTGCGGGCCTACCTCACCGACCACCTGGCGGGGTCAGCCGGCGCGCTCGACCTGCTCGGTTCGCTGGATGGAGAACGCGACGACGAGTTCCACGTTGCGATCCGGTCGCTGCGGGACGAGATCGCCCAGGATCGGCAGACGCTCGTCGAGATGATGGACGCGATGGAGGTCGACGAGTCGGCGGTGAAGCAGGCCGGCAGTCGGGTGGGTGAGAAGCTGTTCCGGTTGTGGTCGAGCGCCACGCTCACACGTTCGCTCCCGCTCACCCGGCTGATGCGCCTCGAGGCGCTGCAGGCCGGCGTCGCCGGCAAGGCCGCCGGATGGCGGGCGCTCGACGCGCTCGCCGACGAGCGGCTGCGGGGCTTCGACTTCACCGACCTGCTGGCGCGCGCCGACGATCAGCATGCCCGGCTCGAACAGCTTCGGATCGCCGCCGCCACCGCGGCGTTTTCCGCCTGATCTCGACGACCGGCCCTATGTGTCGGTCCACACATAGGGTCCGCAATCTGGTAGCGTCGTCCGAGGAGGTGCGGGAGCCGGGGGAGCGTCCGTTCGGGGAGACCGTGCGTTGGCCGAACCGGCGAGGGAGCCGCATCGCAGATCCAACGAGGAGGGGCTTCAGATGTGGAAACGCGTAGCGGCGGTCGCCGCCGCGATCGCCGTTCTCGGCGTGCTCGCGGCGCTGACGGCAGTCGCGTCCGGCACCAAGGGTGAGCACAAGGTGGCTGCGCCCTCGCGACCGGCAGGACCGGTCGGGGCGCCGATCCGAAACGCGTCGCCTGCGGCGACGGCACAGTACTGGACGGCCGCCCGGATCGCAGCGGCCAAGCCGCTGGCGGTCAGGCGTAACGTCGCGTCCGGAATGTCGTACGGGAGCGCGAACCTGGACTTCGCACGGTCGCGGATCACGCCGCAGTCGGCGAATAAGCAGCCGCCGTACAAGGGCGTCGGCAAGCTGTACTTCACCGAGCCGGGCGTCGGGGACTTCCAGTGCTCGGCGTCGATCATCTCCAACCGGCTGGTCGTGACCGCGGGTCACTGCGTGTACGGCAGCGGCCATTACTACGCGAACTTCCAGTTCATCCCCGCGTTCGATGGCTCCAAGAGCGGGACGGCCCAGCGGCCGTTCGGGACCTGGAACTGGGCCGCCGCGCTGGCGCCCGGCAACTACCAGGCCACGTCCGGGACGGTCGTGAACGACTACGACTTCGCGATCATCGAGTTCGGCGACCAGTCGTTCGGCGGCCACGTGAAGACGCTCAAGGCGCGGGTGAAGTTCTCGTTCACCACCGCGACCGGCCACCTGTTCGACACGGACGTCACGATGCTCGGCTATCCGTGCAACTTCGACTCGTGCAACATCATGCAGCGCGTCGACTCGAGTGACCACCGGGGATCCGGTGTCGCGTCGGGCACGAACGGTGACACGGCGTACGAGTACGGCTCCGACATGACCGGCGGCTCGTCCGGCGGTCCGTGGGTTGAGAACTTCGGCAACCCGGCCAGCGCTGCCCCGAGCGGCCCTGGCTTCAACGTCCGCAACACGATCGTTGCGGTCACCTCGTACGGCTACAACGACCCGAACGTCCTGGTCGAGGGCGCGTCGCAGTTCAACGCGGACTTCAGCTCGATCCTGTCCACGATGTGCGCGTTCCAGGCCGGAAACTGCTGACCTGACCGGATGGCCGGCGGCTCACCCGAGCCGCCGGCCGCCCAGGTGCGGTTGCGCTATCCTCCTGTCAGGAATTCCTGACAGGAGGTTGGTCGTGGGCAGAGCAGCAACCCTGCGCCTGGTCGGCACCGGTCCGACGTTACAACTCCGCGCCACCGGTAACTGGTCGTCGCGGCCGCTCGATGCGATCCAGGAATCGGCGCGCGCGTCAGCAGCCGTCGAGAAGTTCCTGCGAGCCGCGGTCGCCGACGCACGCCGCGGCGGCTGCACCTGGAGCGAGATCGGAATCGCCATCGGCGTCTCACGTCAGGCGGCGTGGGAGCGGTTCTCCGGCGAGGAGTGACGCCGGCAGCGAGCCCGGCATGCCGGCAGAACATCAATCGGGGCGAGAGGATTCGAAGCTCTCCACCACACCGCGGTGAGGCCGCTCCGATAGCCAGAACCCCTATGGCTATGCGGATCGAGGAATCCACGAGTGTCCAGGAATGTCCACCGCCGCCGGGGCCACTGGTCCCCGGTTTGTCCCCGAGGCCGTGGCTCGACCCGTTGTTCGATCGACCGGGAAGCCGGTGACGACGCCCTCACACTGACCCGCCTTCCAGCTGATGTCCGCGAACTCCCCGACTCGCGATCCGGTGCGTGCCCGGACGCGGAGGGCCGCCGGCTGAGGCATGCTCGAGGCACACAGGTCTCCGAGCGAAGGAGTTGAGATGTCCGCCCAGATGGTGTCGGCCGACGATCGCGTGGTCGCAGTGGGTGACCGGCTGGTGGTGCATGCTCACCGGCAGGGCCGGCCCGAGCAGGACGCCGAGATTCTCGAGGTACTGAAGCGGGACCGCGCCGCGTACCGGGTTCGCTGGAACGACGGCCGCGAGAGCATCCTCTATCCCGGCGCGGATGCGCGTGTCGAGCACTTCCCGCGCCGGGCGCGGGCCGGTGGCTGAGCTCGTCGGACGGCTTCGATGCCCGTAACCTCCTGCAGCCCGTGCTGAGCGGGCCCACCCGGACTGCCGCAACCGCGGCCGCGGGAACCCTCATCGGGTGCGGTATCTGGCTGGCCGGATCTAGTACTGCCGCAAACATCGTCTGGGCCACGACGACGCTGCTCCTGCTTGTCCCGCTGACCTGGTCGGTCGTGATGGCACTGAGGCGCGGCGATGTTGGTGTGGACACCATCGCGCTGCTCGCGATGGGCGGCGCGCTCGCCGTCGGGGAATACCTGGCCGGAGCGGTGATCGCCGTGATGCTCGCAGGCGGTAACGCCCTCGAGGCGTACGCCCAGGGACGTGCCGGACGCGAGCTGTCCGCACTCGTGTCGAAGATCCCGACCTCCGCCCGTGTCCGTCTCGGCGGAGAGGTGGTCACGGTGCCCGTCAATCGCCTGGTGGTCGGTGATCGGATGGTCGTCAACACCGGCGACACCGTCGCGGCGGACGCCGAGCTCGGTTCGGCTCACGCCGTGTTCGACACCTCCTCCCTGACGGGCGAGCCGCTGCCCGTTGACGTTGTCGTTGGGGGCGTGGTCTCAAGCGGATCGGTCAACGCTGGAGCTCCCGTGGAGCTCAACGCGATCCGCCCAGCAGGCGAGAGTACGTACGCCGCCATCGTCCACCTGGTCGAGTCGGCGCAGGGTTCGAAGGCGCCGTTCGTCCGCATGGCGGACCGCTACGCCGTGTGGTTCCTCGGCCTCACCGTGGTGCTCGCGACCGCCGCGTGGCTGGCATCCGGCGACCCCGTGCGTGCGGTCGCGGTGCTGGTGGTCGCCACACCGTGTCCGCTGATCCTCGCTGCACCTGTGGCGCTCGTGTCCGGCGTGTCTCGCGCGGCTCGCGCTGGAGTGATCTTGAAAGGCGCCGGCGTGATCGAGCGGCTTTCGGCGGCGCACACCGTTCTGCTCGACAAGACCGGGACGCTGACGTTGGGCGCGCCGGTGGTCGAGGCGGTGCATCCCTTGGGCACCTTCGATGCCGAGCACCTGCTCACCGCGGCGGCCTCACTCGACCAGGCGTCAAGCCACGTTGTCGCAAAGGCCCTCGTCAGCGAAGCCGGTCGGCGCGCGATGCCTCTGGAGTATCCGCGCGATGTCGACGAGTCCCCGGGGCAGGGGATCCGCGGGCGGGTGAACGGATCCCTCATCGCGGTCGGCAGCCGGAGTTTTCTTCGAGGGCTGGCCGTTGACGTTCCGCCCAGCGAGCCTGTCCCCGGTTGTGCCGCGGTGCAGGTCGCAATCGACGGTCGTCACGCTGGCACGATCAGCGTTACCGATCTGCTGAGGCCCGACGCGGCGAACCTCGTTGAGCGACTGCGTGCGTGTGGGATTCACGACGTGTTGCTGGCCACTGGTGACCAGGAGGCGGTGGCGCGCGCCATCGCGGATCAAGCCGGGATCAGGCTCGTGCGTTCGGAGTTGTCTGCGGAGGAGAAGATGCAGTTGGTCCGCGATCTCCGCGCGCGTCCGGGCGGCGGCGGGGTGGTGATGGTCGGTGACGGCGTCAACGATGCCCCGGCGCTCGCACTCGCCGATGTCGGAATCGCCATGGCCGCGGGTACGGCGACGGCGGCGTCGCAGACCGCGGACGCCGTGATCGTCGTCGATCGAGTGACGCGCGTCGCGGACGCGATCGCGATCGGCCAGCGCGCAATGCGCATCGCCCGCCAGAGCGTGCTCGTCGGCCTTGCGCTCTCCGGGTGCGGAATGGTGCTGGCGGCGGTCGGACTTCTGCCGCCGATCGCTGGTGCGCTCGCCCAGGAGGCGATCGATGTGGGGGTCATCCTCAACGCCCTGCGGGCGCTTCGGTCGTGATCGTGCGGCCCTGAGGTCTCGGGCCGGGACGCCCAGATCTGTCACCCGGGGGGAAGCGAGATCGTCGCGATCGCACCGCCGCCATCGCGCTCATCGAGCCCAATTGATCCGTGCTGGGCCTCGACAAGCGCCTTCGAGATCGCGAGGCCGAGGCCAATCCCCTCGCCATCGTGTGCGAATCGGTCGAACACGCGCCCACGAACCTTCGGATCGATCCCCGTGCCTCGGTCGGCGACTGCGATCTCGACTGACTGGCCACGCATGCGGGCCGAGATCTGCACCGGGGATTCCACGGGACTGTGCTCATCCGCGTTGCGTGCGAGGTTGAGCACGATCTGGCGGAGGAAGTCCTCGTCGGCCATCACACGGAGCTCGGCGGGCGCGTCCACCGTCCACTCCCGCGTCCCCAATCGGGTCAGCTGGAGGGTGATCGACTCGAGCAGCGGCTCGACGGCGATCGAGGCGATGTTGAGCCGTTCGACCTCGCTCGCGCGGGCGAGCTGCAGCAGGCCCTCGACCAGCCGGGCCATGCGGTCGATCTCGCCGATGGCGACTCCGAGCGCGACCTCGCGCTCCTCGATGCCGGCCTCGGGCTCGTCGGCGAGCAGCTCAAGGTGGCCGCGGGCGATGGTGAGCGGCGTGCGCAGCTCGTGGGAGACGTCCTCGAGGAAGTGCCTCTGCGCATTGAACGCGGTCTCGAGGCGGTGCAGCATCCGGTCGATGGCGGCCGCCACCGCGCCGATCTCGTCGCCGTTGTCGAGTCCCGTGCGCAGGCCGAGGGCGTCCGGCGCGACCTCATTGGCGAGTGTCGTGATCGACTCCAGTGGCCGCAGACCACGACGCGCTGCGAACCACGCGCCCACCGACGTCAGCGCGATGCCGATCGCCCCGGCGAGCAGCGTCGCGTGGAGCAGGCCCTCCATCGAGTCCAGGACTGGCTGCAGCGGTGCCGCCGCGATCGCGTACTCACCGGTGTCGATGGGGACAACCGTGACGCGCACGTTCCCTGACGGGAGATCGACGGTTCTCACGTGCTCGTGCGCCCCGAACAACCCATGAGACTTCGCCTCTGCGGCGAGCTCGCTTGCGTCGCCGTTGGCCGTGATCACCTCGCCGTCATCGATCACCGCCAGCAGATGGCCGGCGCCGAGCGCCGAGCGCGCATTGACGTAGCGCTCGGCATCGTCGCCCTCCCCTCCTGCCTCCCCCGCCTCAACCCTCGTCCCAAGCGTCCGCGCGTCCTTGCGGAGCGAGCTGTCGACACGGTTCAGCGCGTCGTGCCGCGCGACCACGTAGACCGTCAGCAGGCTGATCGCGAGCACGACCACGGCCAGGCCGGCGTAGAGCAGGGCAAGGCGGGTGCGAAGTGAGACCCGCCCGATCATTCGACAGGCATGCGGTAGCCGACTCCCCGCACCGTCGTGATCGCGCCGGCACCGAGCTTCTGGCGCAGGTTGGCGATGTAGACATCGACCATGTTGGAGCGCGGATCGGCGACGGCCTCCCACGCGCCCTCGGAAAGCTGCGACCGTGTCAGCACCTGCCCTGCGTGGCGCATCAGGTGAGCGAGCAGCGTGAACTCCCGGTCGGAGAGGCCGAACACGCCCAGCGGCGACTCGACCTCTCGCTTGAAGAGATCGAGGCGGACCTCACCGACGCGCAGCGTCTCCGTTGGCGGCTCGGCGTCCCGGCGCAGCTGCGCGCGGATCCGCGCTGTCAGCTCGCGGAACGAGAAGGGCTTCGTCACGTAGTCGACCGCGCCGGTGTCGAGCCCGCGGATCCGGTCCTCCACCGCCGAGCGAGCGGTCAGCATGATCACGGGCACGCCGGGCACAACGCCGCGCAGGGCCTCGAGCAGCTCAAACCCGTCGGCGCCGGGCATCATCACGTCCAGGAGCGCGAGCGCGGGTGGATCCGCTCGCGCAGACGCCAGCGCCTCGTCGGCGTCGGACGCCGTACGGACGTCGAACCCCTGGGCGCCCAGCCCGCGCTCGAGCAGAGACCGCAGGCGTGGCTCGTCCTCGACAACGAGAAGGTGCTGCATCACATCACGGTACCGCGGGGGTTCCGGCGACCGTAGTCGAGCATGAGGGGTCGTTCATCTTCGGCGGCAACAGTGCGACTCATGGACACTCATCGCACACGTCGCCGGGACGAGGGCCGCCGGCGGATCACGAACCTGACCCGGCTGCTCGCGGCAATGGCGGCCGGGGGTGCGCTGGTCGTGTCGGTCGCCGCGGCGCGCTCGAATCCCGGTCGGACAACGGCGCCGCCGGCAGCCCGCGGCCGGGCGGGCACCGGGGAGCCCGGGGCGCACCGCCGGCACCGTACGCAGAGCACCGGCGGCGGCACCGCGGCAGCCCAGGCGCCTCCGCCGGTGGCTGTCACGCAGCCACCCGTCACGACGTCGGGCGGCTCCTGATGACCGGCCCTCCCCCACCGGTCGCGGTCGCCGAGTTCGAGGCGCTGGGAACGACAGTCGTCGTCGCGGTCACCCGACATTCCCGTCTGGCCTGCGCCGTCGCGCGAGTTGCCGACGAGCTGCGCCTGGCCGACCGCACGTACAGCCGGTTTCGGCCCGACTCCGAACTCATGCGCCTCGCTGGACGCGACGGCCGCCCGACGGTCGTCAGTCCGCTGCTCGCGGCGGCCGTGAGCCTGGCCGTTCGCGCTGCGGCGGCGACCGATGGCCTCGTCGACCCGACGGTCGGCGGAGCGCTGGTGGCGATGGGGTACGACCGCGACTTCGCTGAGTTGGCGGCCTCGGCCGAGCCGCCGGGCACCGCCCGGCCGGCGGAGGGTGCGCAGGCGGTTTCGGTCGACACCGGCCGCAGCGTGGTGCGCGTCCCGTCCGGGGTGCTCCTCGATCTTGGCGCCACCGGCAAGGCACTCGCAGCCGACCGGGCGGCGACGGCAGCGGCGGCCGCCTCCGGATGCGGCGTGCTGGTGAACCTGGGCGGCGACATCCGGGTGGCGGGCACCTCGCCGTCGGCGGGCTGGGCGATCGGCATCGCCGACGATCACCGCGCGGCCGCCCGTGAGACGGCGCAGACGGTTGCGATCCGCGACGGGGCGATCGCCACGTCGAGCGTGGTGACGCGACGCTGGACGCGTGCCGGAGCCTCGTTCCACCACATCCTCGACCCCACGCGCGGCAGGCCTGCGGAGGTGGTCTGGCGCACCGTCAGCGTCTCCGCCCGGACATGTGTGGCGGCGAACACCGCGAGTACCGCGGCGATCGTTGCCGGCTCCGATGCGATCAGGCGGCTGCTGCACGCCGGGCTCGCAGCTCGGCTCGTGGCGATCGACGGCGCCGTGGTCACGGTCGGTGGCTGGCCCGGAGCCCGGCCCCAGGCGACGTGACCGCCCTCGGGTTTGACACGCGCGCTCTCTGGTACCTGTCGCGCGGCACCGGCATGATCGCGCTGATGCTGCTGACGCTCGAGCTCGTCCTGGGCGTGACGAGCATGCGGTCCGGGGGCTGGCAGACGATGCCGCGCTACGTCGTCGCGGGCCTGCATCGCAACGTTTCGCTGCTGTTGGTGGCGTTCGTGTCGGTTCATATCGCGAGCTCCGTGCTCGACAGCTACGCCGGCATCCGGCTGCGCGACGCCGTGCTGCCGTTCGTCTCCTCGTATCGGCCGGTCTGGGTGGGATTCGGGGCGATCGCGCTCGATCTGCTGCTGGCCGTCGTGATCACAAGCTTTCTCAGGGCACGGCTCGGGCTTCGGGCCTGGCGCGCCGTTCACTGGGCGGTGTACGCGATCTGGCCGGTCGCCGTACTCCACGCATTGGGCTCCGGCTCGGACGTCCGGACCGGGCTGCTGCCGGTCGTCGCCGCGGTCGGCACCGGGCTCGTGATGGCCGCGGCCGGGTGGCGGGTGCTCACAGCCGACATCCCCGGGTGGGTTCGAGGGGCATGCGCGCTCGGCGGCCTGGCGCTGATGCTGGGCGTCACCGCATGGGCGCTGAACGGCCCACTCCAGTCCGGCTGGGCGCACACCGCCACTGTCCAGACAGTGGGCGCTCTCTGATGAGCCAGGCGGCCGCAACGCTCCGTGAACCGCACCCGGCGCGGGGGGCTCCGTCGGGGCCGAGCCGGCTGCTCGGCGACCCGGACATGCTCCATGAGCGGACCGGCCTCACCGACCATCTCCGCATGTTCGGCGATCTACCCTCGGGTCGGTTCGCCGCCGAGCGCCTGATCGGCGTCGTCGAGTTGTCGGGGTTGACCGGGCGAGGCGGTGGGGGATTTCCCACCGCGCGCAAGCTGGACGCGGTGCGGCGCCGGCGAGGACGTCCCGTGGTCGTCGTCAACGGGATGGAGGGCGAGCCCGCAAGCGTCAAGGATGGCCACCTGCTGGCATTCGCTCCCCACATGGTGCTGGACGGCGCGGCGTTGGCCGCGGGGGCAGTGGGTGCCGACACCGTCCTCGTGGCCCTACGGCGTGACCGCATCGGCGCCATGCACTCGCTCGGTCGCGCCGTGGCAGAGCGCCGCCAGGCGGGGATCGAGGCGGTTGAGCCGGGTATTCATCACGGGCCTCCGCGGTACGTGGGAGGTGAGGAGAGCGCGTTGGTTCACTGGCTGAACGGTGGGCCTATCCGCCCCGTAGCCGTTCCACCGCGCCCGTTCGAACGAGGCGTGAATGGCCGGCCGACGCTGGTGGTAAACGTCGAGACGGCCGCACACCTCGCTCTGATTGCGCGGTACGGAGAGGCGTGGTTCCGCGCGGTGGGACGCCCGGATGCACCCGGTACGGCGTTGCTCACGGTGTCCGGATCGGTCGCCGCGCCCGGCGTTCTGGAGGTGCCGCTCGGCTCGCCGCTCGAAGCGGTCGTCGCGGCGAGCAGTCCCAGCGCGCATCCGGGGATGGTGCTGACCGGCGGGTACTTCGGCGGCTGGATCCCCTGGGAGCAGTGTCGTTCTCTGGCCCTCGCACCGACCGACCTGCGGGCGGCGGGCGGCGGGCTCGGAGCGGGCATCCTCGTGGTGGCACCGTCTGGCGCTTGCGTCGTCGCCGAGACCGCCCGGATCGTTGCCTACCTCGCCCGCGAGAGCGCCGGTCAGTGCGGCCCGTGCGTCCACGGCCTGGCCGCGGTCGCGCGTGACCTGGCTCAGCTGTGCACACCGGACGCGGACCACCGGGTGACGGCTCGCCTTCGCTCGCGGATCGGCACGATCGACGGGCGTGGAGCGTGTGCGCTCCCCGACGGCGTGCGTCGCCTCGTCGCGAGCGTGCTGACCGGCTTTCCCGACCACGTCGGCAGGCATGAGCGATTCGGCCCGTGCCGTGACGCATTGCCCGTGCGGCTGCCGCTCCCGGCTCCCCCGGTGTCGGAGGCGGATTGGCGATGAGGCGCTACCTGATCCGCGTTGACCCGATCGCCTGCGACGGCCATGGATTGTGTGCGGATCTCCTCCCCGAGCGGATCGACCTCGACGAGTGGGGCTACCCGGTAGTCCACCGGATACCGGTGACCGGCGACGAGGCTGGCCACGCCCGCCGCGCCGTCGCCGCGTGCCCGAAGCTCGCTCTGCGCCTGGAGCGGGTGCGCGGATGACGTCCGCGACGGGCGTCGAGGGGAACCGGCGGCTCACGGCCGCGTTGGGCCTGCTGCTACTGGCGCTGCTCGCGGTTGAGGGCGGGACGATTCCGTTCCTGTCTCAGCTCGAGGTGGTCCACGTCGTGGTCGGACTCGTCCTCATCCCCGCGGTTGTTCTCAAACTGAGCACGACGTTCTACCGGTTTGTCCGCTTCTACAGCGGCGACCCCGCCTATCGCGCGGCAGGTCCTCCGCACCCGGTGCTGCGAGCGGCAGGGCCGCTCGTTGTCGTCACGACCGTACTGCTCTTCGCCTCGGGCGTCACGCTGGCGATCGTCGGCCACAACTCGACCGTGTACAACGTGCACAAGATCAGCTTCATCGTCTGGTTCGGCGCGATGACGATCCACGTGCTCGGCCACCTACGCTCGCTCCCCACACTGGCCGGGCGCGACTGGTCGTCAGCGGATCATCTGCGGGGTACCCGCGTGCGGCAGGTCGCGGTGGTCGCGGCCGCCCTCTGTGGAATCGCCGTCGCGGTGGCGGTGTATCCCCTGCTCCCTCCCTGGCATCACGGATGACGACCGGTCGCCAAGCACCATCCACTCTGACGCGACCCGGCATCCGTAGTTTCCCGCGTACGAGATCGGGGACATTCCCGGGTGTTTTCGGGCAGGGCGGGAGTTAGCGTCATCCCATGGCACGCGACCGCCACAGCTGGAGCGACACGGCACAGGTCGGCGCCGCCGTCGCTGCCGTCGCCTTCATCATGCTTTGCGTCGGCCTCGCCGCATACGCGGCTGGAGTCGACAACCACGGGCCGGCCCCGGTCGCCGTCACCGGCGGCACCTCGCCGGCCTCGGTCGATCCGCAGGTTGCGGCGGGTGCGCACGCCTTCGTCCAGTTCGCGTGCGCCCAGTGTCACGGCGACCTCGGAGCGGGGGGCGTCTCGCCTGACGTGCCCGGCCTCCAGTCGATCGCGTCCACGCTGACAGCGGCGCAGCTGCGCGACGTCATCAACCACGGTGCCGGCGTCTCGAGCGACCCGACTCGACCGTTCATGCCGGTCTGGCACGGAGTGATCGCCCAGCAGCAGATCGACGCGCTGATCGCCTACATGAAGGCCGGCTTCCCCGCCGTCGCCTACGCGGCGCCGAGGCCCGTTCCGACCAATCAGGGAGATGCGGTTGCGGGGGCGATCCTGTACGAGAACTTCGGATGCATCAACTGCCACGGCCCGAACGCCCTCGGCGGCGTGCCGAACCCGCAGTCGCCCGACGCGGTCATCCCGCCGTTGGTCGGAGCTGATTTCCACCACGAGTTCAGCGACAAAGCGATCGCCGACGTGATCCGCTCGGGCAGCGTGATCGGCAAGGCTCCGATCGTCAGCATGCCGCACTGGGGCTCGATCCTCTCCGACAACCAGATCAAGCAGCTAGCGGCCTACATCGACAGCCTCGGACCTCCGCCGCGGTGACCGGTCGAGCGCGGCCGCGCCGCCGGCCTACCGCCGCGCGAGCGTCTCCGCTCGCTGCTTGATTCCCAGCAGCATCCTGCGCTCCATGACGAGGCTGCCGGGCTCCATCACCAAAGCGCTGAACGCTCTGCCGACGATCGATGCATTGGGTGTGGCGATCCGATTGCGGCTGACCAGACGCGTGGTGTCGCCGCGTTGTTCGAGACCGAAACTCCAAACCCAGGTTCCGTCCTCGAACCGGAAGACCAGCGCTCGCTCCGGTTCGAGCACCTCGACGTGCATCAGCGGCCGGCCCGGCCCGAGTCGGAACGCGTCTCCCACCTTCAGGTGCTGGAACTCGGGCAGGATGTGGTCGGCACTGTGCATGCCGAGCCCGAAGAGGTTCTCGATCCAGTCGTAGGTGTACGCGCCGCCGCGGCCGCTGCCCATCTGGACGAGCCAGGGCCAGACGACCTCGGGTGGGGCGTCGATCGCGATCGCCCGCGTGGCGAGGATATCCGGGTCGGGGAGCAGGTCGTCGCCAGGCATCGAACGGGCCACCTCGTCGGCGGTGGCGCCCCACGTCAGGCATCGCTCGCGGAGCGCCAGCCGGTAGGCGGCAGCGCCGGCGCTGATGACGGCGCCGCCGACGAGGAGTTTCCGGATCGCGGACATCACGATCCCCTGAGGTGAACGGCGGGCTCGATCGACATCATCATCCAGGGAAGGGTGCACCGGCGGGGAACGCCGCGCATCAGGGGGTTCGCGGATGTGGCTCGAGGGCCGCCGCGGGTGCGAGGCGGAGGCCCGAACGCCACCATGGACGTGGTGGCCTCGTCAGCGTCGCCGAAACCGGACCGGGACGTCATGATGCTCTTGATGGCTACATCCACATCCGCTGCGCCGGCGATCAGCGCCCAGGACCTGACTAAGCGCTACGGATCGACCTTGGCGCTCGATGCTCTGGAGCTCTCGATCCCACCCGGCGAGGTGTACGGATTTCTCGGTCCAAATGGGGCGGGCAAGACGACGACGATCAGGCTGTTGCTGGGACTCCAGCGCCCCACGTCAGGGACCGCCGCGCTATTCGGCGTCGATGCGTGGCGGCGTCCGATCGAGGTGCATCGGCAGCTCGCCTATGTGGCCGGCGAACCGTTGCTGTGGCCGGCGCTGACCGGCTGGGAGTGCCTCCTGTTCCTGGGCCGGCTTCACGGCTCGGTCGACGAGGAGTACCGACAGGCGCTGATCGAGCGGTTCCAGTTTGAGCCGCACAAACGTGTGCGCGACTACTCGAAGGGCAACAGGCAGAAGATTCAGCTGATCGCCGCCTTCGCAACTCGCGCGGAGCTGCTGATCCTTGACGAGCCGACCAGCGGGCTTGACCCGCTGATGGAGGCGGCGTTCCGGGAGACCGTCGGCGAGGCACGCAGCGCCGGGTGCACGGTGTTCCTGTCGTCGCACATTCTCAGCGAGGTCGAGGCGTTGTGTGACCGGGTGGGAATCCTCAGCCAGGGCAGGCTGGTCGAGGAGGGGACGCTGGATGAGCTGCGCCACCTCTCCCAACACATCGTTCAGGCCACGTTCGCGGGCGAGCCGCCGGCGATCGACCTGCCCGGCGTCACCGTCGAGCGAGCCGGGCCGGCGACGCTCCACTTCAGTGTGCAGGGACCGGTGGGCAGGCTGATCGACGTCCTCTCGGGCACCGGCGTCGTATCGCTGACCAGCCGCGAGCCGTCGCTCGAGGAGCTATTCCTCGCCCACTACAACCATGGGCAGGAAGATGCGTGATCGCAGTCCCGGCCCGGAGCCGTGGATCCTGCGCAGCGCGTTGCGGATGGAGCGCGTCCGGCTTGCCGTGATCGGGCTGATCATGGTGCTCTACGCGGCCGTCAACGTGATCGGCTATCGCGACACCTATTCCGACGCGGCCTCGCGCCAGCAGTTCGCCGCCGCCTTCCAGGGCAGCGTCGCGCTGCGGCTGTTCTACGGCATCCCTCACGATCTGGCGACGGTCGGCGGCTATGTCGAGTTCCGGGTGGTCGGCATGCTGGCGGTGTTGGTCGCCGGCTGGGCGGTGTTCGCCGCCGCCCGCGCGCTGCGCGGCGAGGAGGACGCGGGCCGCTGGGAGCTCCTGCTCAGCGGTGCGATGACGCGACCAGGCGCGACGACGGTGGTGCTCGCGGCGCTGCTGGTCGAGTGCGGCGTGCTGTGGCTGGTGACGACGACGTCGCTGCTGATCGTGGGCGCCGTGCCCGGTGACCTGACCGCGGGCCAGGCCATGCTGATCGCCCTCGCCGTCGTCCTACCCGGCGTGCTGTTCGCGGCGCTGGGCGCGCTCGCCTGCCAGCTCGCAAGCAGCCACCGCGGCGCCCAGGCGATCGGCGGCGCCCTGATCGCCGTGGCGCTGCTCATGCGGATCAGCGCGGATCTGGCGTCGGGCGCGGATTGGCTGCGCTGGCTGACGCCGTTCGGCTGGACCGAGCAGCTCCGTCCTGTCACGGGCACGCGCCCTGCCGTGGTGTTGCTGTACGTGGTCGCAACACTGGTGACGGGCGGTGCCGCCGTCGCGATCGCCGCACGACGCGACCTCGGTGCGAGCCTCGCCCCGCGCCACGCCGCGCCCCCTTCGCGCGATCGTCTGCTCGGCTCGACCAGCCGGCTGGCGATGCGCACCGAACTGCCGACCCTCGTGGTCTGGATCGTCGCCGCCGGGACCTTCGCGGCCATCCTCGGCGCCTTCTCGAAGACCGTCGCCGAACAGGCACGCAAGGTCGACCTGCATGCATTCAGCCAGGTCACCTCAGCCAAGGGCTACCTCGCCCTCAGCTTCGTCTTCTTTACCCTCGCCGTCTCGCTGTTCGCCACCAGCCACATCAGCGCCATCCGCGACGACGAGGCCACGGGACGCCTGGAGACGGTGTTCGCGCTCCCCGTCGCACGGCGCCCCTGGCTCGCCGGCAGGCTTGTCGTCGCCGCCGGGTCGAGCATCGCCCTGGCGGTGATGGTCGGCGTGCTGGCCTGGGCAGGCGCCGCCAGCCAGAGCGCGGGGATCAGCTTCGGCGACCTGGTCGCGGCGGGCGCGAACTCCATCCCCGCCGCGCTCTGCTTCCTCGGGCTGGGTGCGCTGCTCTTCGCCGCGCTACCGCGGCAGAGCGGCGGCGCGGCGCTCGCCCTGGTGGGCATCGCGTTCCTGTGGGAGCTGGTCGGGGCGCTGGTCTCCGCCCCCGCCTGGATGCTGGCCCTCTCGCCATTTCACCACGTGGCGGCGGTGCCGCAGTCCGCATTCGACGTCCCCGGTGCGCTGGCGATGCTCGCCGTTGCGGCGGCCGCGTTAATCGCCGGCGTCGAGCTATTCGCACGACGGGATCTCGAGTCGGGATAGAAGGGGCTATGCAGGCGATGGTGTTGAGTGAACCCGGCAGGCTCGAACTGCGCACGGTTCCCAATCCCATTGCGGGTGCTGGAGAGCTGGTGATCGAGGTGGCCGCGTGCGGGGTGTGCCGCACGGATCTGCAGATCTTCGGCGGAGACTACGTGTGCCGTTGCCAGACCAGCTGGGCGACATCGAGGCTGCCCCGCTGCTGTGTGCAGGGATCATCGGCTACCGGGCGCTGCGCCTGTGCGGGATCACACACGGCGGATTGCTGGGCTTGTTCGGCTTCGGCTCCTCGGCGCACCTGGCGATCCAGGTTGCCCGGCACTGGGGCTGCGACGTGGCCGTGTTCTGCCACACGGAGGACGAACGAGAGTCGGCGACCGCGCTGGGCGCAGTCTGGGTCGGCGGGTACGACGATCCGCCGCCGGCGCCGCTGGACGGGGCCGTGACGTTCGCTCCGGTCGGGTCCGTGGTGGTCTCGGCACTGCGGGCGACCGCCCCCGGCGGCACCGTCGCAATCAACGCGATCCACCTCGACCACATCCCCGAGTTCTCGTACGACCTGCTCTGGCGAGAACGGAGTCTGCGGTCAGTCGCAAACTTCACCCGCGCCGACGCTCGCGCCTTCCTCGACCTGGCAGTCGAGATCCCGATCCGGCCTGACACGACGGTCTTCGAGCTCGCGGACGCCGGCAATGCACTGCGGATGGTGGAAGCCGGCGAGATCCAGGGCTCGGCCGTGTCGCGGATACGTCAACCGTGACGACCAGCCCGGCCCCGGCCGCGGAGGCGCCGCTGGACGCGGTCGCGGCCGGCCGGTTGCCAGCAAGCCAAGTGCTCGAACTGCTCAGAACGAGCCCCGACGGCCTGACATCGGCGGCCGCGGCCGATCGCCTCCAGACGTTCGGCGCCAATGTGCTTTTGACCCACCGCGTCACCGCGATCGGCGTGCTCGCCCGGCAGCTGCGAAATCCGTTGCTGTTCCTCTTGCTCGCTGCGGCACTGATCTCCGGGTTGACCGGCGATCCAGCCGACGCCGTCATCATCGGTGCGATCCTCGCGCTCAGCGTCGGACTCGGCTTCGTCAACGAGTACCGCTCCGAGCGAGCGGCCGTCGCGCTCCATGACAACATCCGCCACCAGACCGTCGTGCGGCGCGACGGCGCCGAGCGGCGCGTCGACGTCCGCGACATCGTCCCCGGAGACATCGTCACGCTCGGTATCGGCAACGTCGTCCCCGCCGACGTCCGGCTCCTGGAGACGACGCACCTCGAATGCGACGAGGCGGTACTCACCGGTGAGTCGATGCCGGCCGCGAAGTCCGCATCCACCCCGCCGGGCGACGGAGCAGACTCGCTGCAGCCCACCTGCGCGTTCATGGGCACGATCGTGCACCAGGGAACCGCCCGCGGAGTTGTCGTCTCGACCGGATCTGCGACCGCGTTCGGCCGGATCGCGGTTGGGCTCGGCGCGCCTCCCGCCTACACAGCGTTCCAGATCGGGCTGAACGAGTTCTCGCGACTGCTGGTCTGGATCGCGGGCATCCTCACCGTTTCGATCTTCGTCATCAACGTGATCATGTCGAGACCCGTGATCGACGCCGTGTTGTTCTCGCTCGCGATCGCGATCGGCATCACCCCACAACTGCTGCCGGCCATCGTCAGCGTCAGCCTGGCGGCGGGGTCGCGAGGACTGGCCCGCCGCAAGGTCTTGGTGAAGCGCTTGGTCACGATCGAGGATCTGGGGAACATCAGGCTGCTCTTCACCGACAAGACCGGCACGCTGACGGAGGGCAACGTCACGTTCGAGCGGTCGGTAGACGCTGCCGGTGCCAGCTCCCCCAAGCCGCTCACTCTGGGACTGGTCTGCAACGAGGCAACGCTCACCGCCGATGGTGCGGTCGGCGGGAACCTTCTTGACCAGGCGCTGTGGCTGGCGCCGGGAGCGGGCGATTCAGCGGCGTACCGGCGGCTCGGCATCCTGCCCTTCGACCACGACCGACAGCTGGTGTCGGCGACCGCCACGGACGCACACGGTGGCACCGTGCTCGTCACCAAGGGAGCGCCCGAGGCGGTCGTGCGCCGCTGCGCGGAGGTGCCGACCGAGGCTGCGGCGACTTTGGAGCGCCTGTTCGCCGAGGGCGCCCGGGTGGTGGCCGTCGCCACCCGGGAGCTGGGCGGCCCCCGCAGCCCACTGCCGGAGGACGAGCGCGACCTGCGTCTGGCCGGGTTCCTCACCTTCACCGACCCCCCCAAGGCAGATGCCGGCGAGTCGATCGCGAAGCTCGCGGCGCTGGGAATCGGGGTCAAGATCATCACCGGCGACAACGGCACCGTCGCGGCCAAGGTGTGCCGCGACATCGGCGTCGAGCTCGGCGGTGTGCTGAGCGGCGCGGAGATCGAGGCGCTCGACGACGACCAGCTATCCGACGCGATCCCAGCGACCACGGTGTTCGCCAGGGTCAGCCCGGATCAGAAGTCGCGGATCATCAAGGTCGCACGCCGGCGAGGCGACGACGTGGCCTTCCTCGGCGACGGCGTCAACGACGCGGTCGCACTGCACGCCGCCGACGTCGGCATCTCGGTCGACTCGGCGACGGATGTCGCCAAGGACGCCGCCGACATCGTGCTGCTCGACAAGAGTCTGGGAGTGCTCGCCGACGGCGTCGTCGAGGGCCGACGGATCTTCGCCAACACCATGAAGTACGTGCTGATGGCAACCTCTTCGAACTTCGGCAACATGTTCAGCGCGGCGGGCGCGTCGTTGTTCCTGTCGTTCCTGCCGATGCTGCCGTCCCAGATCCTGCTGAACAACCTGCTCTACGACGTCGGCCAGCTCGCGATCCCCACCGACAACGTCGATCCCGAGACGGTCGCGCGTCCCGCGGCCTGGGACATCGGCTTCGTGCGGCGCTTCATGTCCGTCTTCGGCCCGGTCAGCTCGATCTTCGACTTCCTCACGTTCTTCGTCATGCTGAGCGTGCTCAACGCCAGCAACGCCGAGTTTCGAAGCGGCTGGTTCGTTGAGTCGCTCGCCACCCAGACGCTGGTGGTGTTCCTGATCCGCACGCGCCGAGTCCCGTTCTACCGCAGTACGCCGAGCAGGGCGATGATGATCACCCCGACCGCGATGGCGATCGTCGGGGCGTTCCTGCCCTTCACGCCGGCGGCCGATCTGCTTGGCTTCGCGGCCCTGCCGCTTGCGTTCTTCCTGATCCTGGTCGCGATGGTGCTCGCCTACCTGGCGCTGGTCGAGGTCGTCAAGAGCCGCTTCTACGCGCACGAGCAGCAGCGCGAACGACCACGGCGGGTGACCACCCACGGGCAGCGGCTCGACCGTCGAATCCGCCGGCGGGCAGGGCTGTTCGTCCGCCACGAGTTCGCGCATCTGCGGTAACCGGCTAGAACGATGCCGCGGGGTGGGCGAGCCGCCACCACGCGTCCGACTCCGCGCCCGACGTCAGATCCGGGTCGCGCAGGTAGTCCGCTCGGGTCAACCCCGGCACGACGCGGTACCGTGCGGTCTGTCGGCTCGAGAACGGTGTGAGCAGCCCGACCATCCGCCCTGCGTAGGCGGCCGCGTCCGCCGCTCCGTCCCACTGGTAGACGCCGCGGTAGATCCGCGTGTCGTCATCCTCCAACCACAGCTTCGTGCGGAAGCCGGGGAACCCGGCGAACAGCGGTGTGTGGATCAGGCACTCGTGGCGGAACCCGGTATGCAGCGCCTCGACGTCGTCCAGGAACGCCAGCCGAAACGCGATCACCAGCACCGTCGGATCGGCGGTCGCGGCGCCGACGGCGACCGTCTCCCGGAACACCCTCGACGTCGTGCCGTCCCTGAAGCTGAGCGTCATCCCTAGGTGGTCGGACGGCCGGGCCAGCCGGTGCTGGGACGACATCCGCATCCACTCGCGCGCGCACGCGCCGTAGTCCGCGAGGGCGGCGAGCACGCTCACCGGGGTCGCTTCCTGCTGCCGAGTGCTCGGCGCACGCCGCGGGCGATCTCGATGTCCTCCCGCGCCCGGATCGCGAAGGCGCGGACTGGGGCGTTGGTCAGGCCGATCTCGGCGTCGAGCTGTGCGGCGGCGTTGCGGTCGGGATCGACTTCGACGCCGAGGAAGCCGAGGCCGTCCGCGGCGCGCGCGCGGATGCTGGGGGCGTTCTCTCCGACGCCGCCGGTGAACACCAGCGCGTCGAGCCCGTCCATCGCGGAGGCCATCGCCGCGATCCCGGCGCGAAGCCGGTGCAGGTAGACCGCCACGCCCAGCTCGGCGGTCTCGTCCCCGGCGTCTTCGGCGGCGAGCACGGTCTCCATCTCGTCGCTCCCGGTCAGACCGAGCAGGCCGGACCGGTGTTCGAGCGCGTCCCCGAGCTCGGCGGTCGGTATGCCGGCGTGGTCGGCAAGCCAGAGCATCAGCCCGGGGTCGACCGACCCTGACCGGGTCGCCATCACCAGCCCTTCGAGCGGCGTGAAGCCCATCGTCGTATCGACCGACCTCCCCCCTGCCACCGCCGCCAGGGAGGCGCCGGCTCCCAGGTGGCAGGTGACGATCCGCAGGTCGGCGATCGCCCGTCCGCTGAGCTCCGCCGTGCGGGCCGAGGCGTAGGCGTGGGACAGCCCGTGGAAGCCGAAGCGGCGCAGGTCCCACCTCCGGCGCCACTCGAGCGGCAGGGCATACGTCGCGGCGGCGGCCGGGATCGAGGCGTGGAACGCGGTGTCGAAGCAGCCGACCTGTAGGACGCCGGGCAGGAGCCGGCCGACCGCTTTGAGCACGTGCAGCGCAGCGGGCTGGTGGAGCGGCGCCAGATCGATTAGTGCCCGGAGCCGCCGCTCGACGTCGTGGTCGACGACGACGGGATCGATGAAGCCGCTTCCGCCATGGACGATGCGGTGGCCGACAGCGTCGACGGGCCCGCCGTGGTCGAGCTGCGCGCGGAGGGCGGCCTCGTCCACGTGCCCCAGCTCCACGGGAAGGTTGGTCGAATACTCGACACGGTCGTGCTCGTCGAGCAGCGACAGCTTCAGGCTGCTCGACCCGGCGTTGACGACCCAGACTCGCACTCAGCCGGCCACGGGGTGCGGCCATGTCCAGTCCGCCACCTCGGGTGGATCGAGGCCCTCGATCCGCGTGTACGCTCGGCAGCGCAGGCGCTCGTCGCCCAGCCGCTGCCGCAGCTCCGCAGCGTGGGACCCCAACCCCGGCACGCGGTCGATCACGTCCATCACCAGGTGGAAGCGGTCGAGGTCGTTGAGCATGACCATGTCGAACGGCGTGGTGGTCGTGCCCTCCTCCTTGTAGCCGCGGACGTGGAAGTTCCGGTGATTGGTGCGCCGGTAGGTGAGCCGGTGGATCAGCCACGGGTAGCCGTGGTAGGCGAAGATCACCGGCCGGTCGGCGGTGAATAGCGTGTCGAAGTCCCGGTCGGAGAGGCCGTGGGGGTGCTCGCTGTCGGGCTCGAGCCGCATCAGGTCGACGACGTTGACGACGCGCACCCGCAGGTCGGGCAGCTCGCGGCGGAGGATGTCGACCGCGGCCAGCGTCTCCAGAGTGGGCACGTCGCCGCAGCAGGCCATCACCACGTCCGGATCGCCCTCGTCGTTCGAGGCCCACTCCCAGATGCCGAGGCCGCGCGTGCAATGCATGACCGCCGCGTCGATCGAGAGGTAGTTCAGCGCGGGCTGCTTACCGGCGACGATCACGTTGACGTAGTGGCGCGACTCCAGGCAGTGCGCGGCCACCGACAGCAGGCAGTTCGCGTCCGGCGGTAGGTAGACGCGGATGATCTCCGCCTTCTTGTTCACGGCGTGGTCGATGAAGCCGGGATCCTGATGTGAGAAGCCGTTGTGATCCTGGCGCCACACGTGCGAGCTGAGCAGGTAGTTGAGCGACGCCACCGGGCGCCGCCAGGGGATGCCGCGGGTCACCTTCAGCCACTTCGCGTGTTGATTGAACATCGAGTCGACGACGTGGATGAACGCCTCGTAGCTGGTGAACAGGCCATGCCTGCCCGTCAGCAGATAGCCCTCCAGCCAGCCCTGGCACTGATGCTCGGACAGCACCTCCATCACCCGCCCACCACGCGCGAGATGGTCGTCTCCCCTGAGCTGCTCGGCGTCCCAGGCGCGATCGGTGACCTCGAACACCGCCGAGAGCCGGTTGGACGCCGTCTCGTCCGGCCCGAACAGGCGGAACTGCCGGGGGTTGCGCGCGATCACGTCACGCAGATAGCCGCCGAGCACCCGCGTCGCCTCGCTCAGCGTCGCCGCCGGGGACGGCACCTCGACCGCGTAGTCGCGGAAGTCAGGCAGCTCGAGCTCCTGCAGCAGCAGCCCGCCGTTGGCGTGGGGGTTGGCGCTCATCCGCCGCTCGCCGCGCGGTGGCAGGGCGGCCAGCTCGGGCACCAGCGTCCCTTCCTCGTCGAACAGCTCGTGTGGCCGGTAGCTGCGCAGCCACCCCTCGAGCTGCGCCAGGTGCTCAGGGTTCGTCCGCACCTCGGCGAGCGGCACCTGGTGCGATCGCCAGGTGCCCTCCGCGGGCAGTCCGTCCACGATCTTCGGGCCGGTCCAACCCTTCGGCGTGCGCAGCACGATCATCGGCCAGCGCGGACGTTCGGCGAGTCCCTCGACGCGCGCGGCGTGCTGGAGCGACGCGATCTCCCCCGCCACCGTGTCCAGGACACTCGCCATCCGCTCGTGCATCGGTCCCGGCTCGTCACCGTCCACCCAGTGCACCGTGTGCCCGTACCCCTCCATCAGCGACGTCAGCTCGCGGTCGCCGATCCGGGCCAGCACCGTCGGGTTGGCGATCTTGTAGCCGTTCAGGTGCAGGATCGGGAGCACGACGCCGTCGCCGACCGGATCGAGGAACTTGTTGGAGTGCCACCCGGTCGCCAGCGGGCCGGTCTCCGCCTCCCCGTCGCCGACGATGCAGCAGACGACGAGGTCGGGGTTGTCGAAGGCGGCCCCGTAGGCGTGCGAGAGGGAGTAGCCAAGCTCGCCGCCCTCGTGGATCGACCCGGGCGTCTCCGGCGCCACATGCGACGGCACGCCACCAGGGAACGAGAACTGCTTGAACAGCTGGCGCAGCCCGGCCTCGTCGCGGCCGATGTGCGGATACGCCTCGGTGTACGACCCCTCCAGATACGCGTTCGCCACAGCGGCGGGGCCTCCGTGTCCAGGGCCGATCACGTAGATCATGTCCAGGTCGCGGCTGCGGATCAACCGGTTCAGGTGCGCGTAGATGAAGTTCAGCCCCGGCGTCGTCCCCCAGTGGCCGATCAGCCGCGGCTTCACCTGCCCGGGCTGCAGAGGCTCTCGCAGCAGCGGGTTGTCCAAGAGGTAGATCTGCCCGACAGACAGGTAGTTCGCGGCCCGCCAGTATGCATCGATCAGGTCGAGCTCGTCGCTGCTAGCGGCCGCGCCGCCCCGCTCGCGTGCCTCCTGGTCTGCCGGTCGGTGGCTCATCACGTCATCCTCGTGGACTTCGCCCCCATCGGCGCATCCTCGCGCAGAACCGTCCGGATTCGCGTCGATCGTCATCATGTCTCCACCGGGTCGGACTGGACCGGCGCGGCGTGCAGGCTGATCCGCAGCTCACCCTTGCGGGAAGTCCGCATGGTGCTACGCCGAGATGCCGCATCGAGTTCAGTGTCGTCTCCGATGGCGGCCTGACCGCGGTGACCGAGACTTGGGATGTCTGGGTCGGACACTCAGAGACCGGAAACCGAAGGAGTAGGAACATGCGCAAGAGCTTTGAGATCGGTGGGTTCATCGCGGCGGCTGTCCTGATCGTGTTCGGGATCGGCGCGATCGCGATGGGCGTGAACGCGCGCAGCACGGTCAACGACACGCTCAACCAGGAGCAGATCGTCGGCACGCCCGACATGACGCCGACCGCCATCAAGGCGGAGGCAAAGCAGGCCGGGCTGAACATCGGCCAGATCACCTTCCCCACCACGTCGGTCGCCGGCGAGGCGATCACCAACGGCGACCGTGCCCACGCGTTCGCGGGTTACATGCGGATCCATGCGCTCGAGGCGACCGGTGGGCTGACCTACGCGCAGATGCCGCGCTATGCCACATCCGACGGCAAGGGCACCAACGACGCTGCGCAGGCCCTGAAGGTCAACGGGCAGCCGCAGGACAACGGCGCGCGGCAGGTGTGGGTGACCGAGACGGCACTCGCCACGGCGCTCCAGTCGAGCTACATGGCCAGCCAGCTGTCGCTGTTCGCGATCGTCACCGGCATCGCTCTTCTGCTATCCGGCATCGGGTTTGCGGTGCTCGCGGCGGGCGGCGCACTCCGCAATCGCGACAACGCGGTCGGATTCCTGCACCGGCACGACGCCAAGACCGACCAGGTGGTCACCGTCTAGCGCACGCAACCACGCACCGGACAGTCGAAGGGCCGCCCCCAACCGGGCGGCCCTCGCGGCGTCTCGGAGCCGTGTCCGTCGCCACCGCCTCATGTATCACAGGCACCCCCAGCCGCAACATCGCTCCTGGGCAGCGCTCCAGGCCAGCCACCGATCGATCTCGGGCAACACGATCCGAGCCGCGGTGCTGGGCGCGAACGACGGCCTCGTTTCAAACCTCAGCCTGGTGGCCGGCGTTGCAGGCGCGGCCTTGGCGGCCCAGACCATCCTCATCACCGGGTTCGCCGGCCTCGCCGCAGGATCGTGCGCGATGGCGATGGGCGAGTGGATCTCCGTGCAGACGTCGCGGGAGCTGTACGAGCGCGAGCTGCGGGTGGAGACCGAGGAGCTCGCGAGGTTCCCGGCGGAGGAGACCGAGGAGTTGACCGCGCTCTACGAGTCGCGCGGCCTCGATCCGACCGACGCCCGTCGGCTGGCGGAGAGCGTCATCGCCAACCATCCGCTGGCCCTTCAGGTGATGGCCCGAGAGGAGCTCGGCATCGATCCGGAGAGCCTGGGCGGATCGCCGTGGAAGGCGGCGGCCTCGTCGTTCGCCATGTTCTCCCTGGGCGCGGCCATCCCGCTGGTTCCGTTCTTCTTCGCCTCGAGGCGGCCGGCGCTGATCGCAGCCGTGCTCCTCAGCGCACTCGTGCTGCTCGTTCTGGGTGCCGCGGTGACGACCCTAACGGGGCGCTCACCGGTTCGGTCGGGGATCCGGCAGCTGCTGTTCGGACTGGGAGCGGCGGCGATCACCTACGCCATCGGCCACGCAGTCGGTTCAGTCGTCGGCTGAGCGGCGCGCTGCGCGAACTCAGTTCGGGTGATGGTCGCGCACGACGACCACCGGGCACGTGGCGTGAGCGGCACACTGCTGGCTGACCGACCCAAGCAACAGCCCGGCGAACCCGCCGTGCCCACGCGACCCGACGACGAGCATCTCCGCCCCGCGGGACTCCTCGAGCAGCGCCTCGGCGGCGTTGCCCTCACGGATCACAACGTCGAGGGCGTTCGCCTGGTCCGCGCCCAGCACCTCGATGAGCTGCTGCTCGGCGATTCCGGCGGCGTCCTTCCGCAGCACATCGAGATCTATGTTGACGTAGGTTGGCGCCGTGTACAGGCCGGTCGGCAGATGCCACGCCGAGACCACCTTGAGCGTGGTCTTGCGCAGATCGGCCTCGTCGGCGGCAAAGTGCAGGGCCGCCTTCGAGCCCGCGGAGCCATCGATGCCGACGACGATCATGGGCGCAGTCTTACAGGTGCAGCCGCCGGGCGCGTCGGGACTCTCCACATGCTCCGGCTGCGGGAAAATACGGGTAGGCAGGCGCGAGCCGGCCGGGCCCTCGACGGCGGAGGCCGAGGATCCGGCCGGCTCGCTGCGTCGCGGCGCCGGTTAGTTGACCGCCGCGGCGGTCTGGGCCTCGTCGGCGGCCTCTTCCGCGGCAACGCGGCCGGGAACCGCCATCACCGGGCACGGGCTGACGTGCAGAAGCCGCTGCGTAACGCTTCCGAGCAGCAGCCCGGACAGGCTCGTGTGCCCCCGCGTCCCGACGATGATCAGGTCGGCGCCGTGCTCGATGGCCTGGTCCGCGAGCACATGCGCAGGGCCACCGGTCGTGGTGGAGACGACCGTCAGCGTCGCGTCCACGCCGCTCGCGGCCAGGTCATCGGCCTGCGCGCGGACTGACGCCTCGAGATCCTGCTCGTCGGCCCGCGCCGGCTGCATGCCCGCACGGCCGGCGATCATGAACTCGCGCACGTGCACGATGTCGATGTGCACCGCACCGTCGGCCGCGATCTGCTTCGCCAGTTCGAGGGCGCGGGTTGACTCGGGCGAACCGTCAAGTCCCAGCACGATCTTCTTGAACATGATTCCTCCGTTTCCGATGACGGCAACTTGTCCCAGCCAGGATCACCGTCTGGACCGCGTCCTCGCATCGGGGGATCCGCCTACCGGATGTGCGGAGTTCACGGATGCGGCGCGGCTTCGTCGGGGCGAGCATGGGATGCATGTTCGACACCATCCTGGTCGCAACTGACGCCTCAGCGAACGAGGACGAGGTCTTTTCCTCCGTTGAGCGGCTGGCGCTCCGTCACGCCTCGAAGGTCGTGGTGGTGGTCGTCGGCGCCGCGTCGAGCGTGAGCTGCCGCGTCCACGAGCGGGTCGCTGAGCTTCGGATGCGAGGCGTGCACGCCCGTCTGGCCGTCATCGCCGATGGCCGCGACAAAGTCTCGGTGATCGCGCATCTGGCGACGGCATGGGGCGCGGACCTGATGCTGGTGGGCGGAGCCGACGGCGGCCTGACGCAGCGGATCCTCGAGAGCTCGCCCTGCCCGGTGCTCGCCGTCTCGCAGCGAACGGTACCGCTCAGACCCCCGGCTCCGGCCGGAGCAGGCCGGTCTCCAGTGCATAGTTGACGAGGTCGGCGCGGGTCGAGAGCCGCAGCTTCACGAGGATGTGGGCGCGGTGCGATTCCACCGTGCGAACGCTCACGAACAGCCGGCTCGCGATCTCCTGGTTGGTGTACCCGCGGGCCAGGAGGCCCAGCACCTCCCGCTCCCGCTCGGACAGCTCGTCGTCGTCATCATGTCCCGTGTGGACCGCCAGCTTCGCCCCGAGCGCCGGGGCGACGTAGGCCTGTCCGCCGGCCACCTTACGGATCGCGTCAACCAGCTCCTCGTATGCGGCATCCTTGAGGACGTACCCCGACGCCCCGGCCCCCAGCGCCGCGCGCACATAGTTGGGATCCTCGTGCATTGACAGCATGAGCACCTTCGCCTCGGGCGCCGCCGCGGCGAGCGCCGGCAGCGATTCCAGACCGCCGCCGCCAGGCATCGTCACGTCCAGCAGGATGATGTCCGGCGACAGCTCGCCGGCGAGCTTGACTGCCTCGGCCGCCGTCCCCGCCTGTCCGACCGGCTCCATGTCGTCCTGGCCGCCGACCAGCAGCGCGATCCCGGCACGGACCAGCGAGTGGTCGTCCACGATCAGCACCCGCATCATCGGGGCACCCGCAGCTCAACGGTCGTGCCCGCCCCGGGCGCGGACGTGACCCGCACAGTGCCCGCCACCATCTCCGCCCGCTCACGCATCGAGTTCAACCCAAAGCCTCCCGGTTGTGTGTTGGCGTCGAATCCCCTGCCATCGTCGGTGATCGTGACGACGAGCTCTGGGCCGCGCACCTCGCCGCGCACGATGACGGATTCGGCGGCACCGTGCTTCGCGACGTTCGTCAGGCTCTCCTGGACGACGCGGTAGACGGTCGTCTCCACCAACGGGGGCAGGCGGTCGGCGAAGTCGTGGACGACCAGCTCGACCGCCAGCCCGGTGCGGCGCGAGTACGAGTCGGTCAGCCGCTCCAGCGCCGCGTTCAGTCCGAGATCGTCCAGCGCAGTCGGGCGCAGCTCGATGGCCAGCGTCCGCAGCTGACCGATCGCCGAGTTGATGGTCTCCACGAGCTCAGACATCGCGCCTCGAGCCTCATCGGCTATGCCCGCCTGCTCCACCAGGCGCAAGCCCAGCAGCACCGACGCCAGGTGCTGACCGAACTCGTCGTGCAACTCCCGGGCGATCCGGCCCCGCTCCTCCTCCTGCGCCTCGACGATCCGCACGAGCGTCTCCCGCCGCACCTGCCCACGCCGCTCGGCGTCGGCCAGCCGCGCCTCGGCCTCGACCCGGCGTCGTTCGCCCTCCAGCCCGCGGCTGACCTCGAGCGCGAGCACCGCCCGCGCCGCGAACAGCCCGAGCACACTCAGGTCGTCGTCGCCGAACTGGCGGCCGTCAGCCGGATCGACGGCCGCCAGCACCCCCAGGGCGTCGCCTCTGTGAAGCAGGGGAACGAACGCCGCCGTCCGGGCACCCAGCTCATCGCCGGCGTCGGGGTCGTCCATCGTCAGCGCGCGGCGCGCGAACAGCACGGTGCCGGTGGTCGAGTCCATGCCAACGGTCGATCCGAGAACGCGCTCGCGCCCCTCTCCCGCGGCGGCCACGAAGGTCGATTGCGTGCGTTCGACGTCGGGAACGGCGATCGCGGCCAGGCGGACGCCGAGGCTCTCCCGGGCACGGTCGGCGATCAGCCCCAGCACCTGCTCATTCGGCCGGCCGCTCAGGATCGCCTCGTTGATCGCCGACACGGACGAGAGATCGGTCAGCGCCCTACGCAGGGCCTCGGCGTGCTCGTTCGCCTGGGTGTACAGCCGTGCGTTCTGGATCGCGACGCCGGCATGCGCAGCGAGCAGCGTCGCAATCTCCTCGTCCTCCGCCGTGAACTCGCCGTCGGCACGCTCGGTCAGGTAAAGGTTCCCGAACACTGCACCACCCGCGGTCACCGGCACCCCGAGGAACGAGTGCATCGGTGGATGGTGCGGGGGAAAGCCGACGGAGCGGGGGTCGTCCCCGAGGTCTGCGAGGCGTAGCGGCGTCGCATCGTGGATCAGCACGCCGAGAATTCCCCGGCCCCGCGGGAGCGCCCCGATCAGCCGGCGCTGCTCGTCGTCGATCCCCGAGGTGATGAACTGCGCGAGCTCGTTGCCCGTCTCGTCGAGCACGCCAAGTGCGGAGTAGCGCGCACCGGTCAATGCCCTCCCAGCTTCGACCAGGCGGCGGAGCACCTCATCCAGCTCCAGCCCGCTGGCCACGGCGATCCCCGCCTCCAGCAGCGCCTGCCAGCGCTCGGTGCCTGCGACTGCGGGCTCGTCCACCGGCGCGATTCTAAAGCACCCGATCCGTGCGGATTGCCCGCAGAGGAATCGTGGCGAACCCCGACGCGGCGACGCGGCGATGCGAGCAGACTGAGGTGAACCAAGGAGGAGCAGCATGAGCCAGATCGCCGTCATCGCCCAGATCCGCCCCGGAAGGCGCTCCGAGTTGAAGCAGGTGATCCGCCAGGGTCCTCCGTTCGTCCTCGCGGAGCACGGATTCACACGCCACCAGGCATTTCTGGGTGACACCGACGTGGTGCTCGTTTTCGAAGGCGCCACTCCGGTCACCGACACCCAGCGGCTCATCTCCTCCCTCGGGGCCGGGCAGCTCGCGCAGTTCGGCACGCTGGTGTCGGCCCCGCGGATGCTGTCCGAGTCCTTCGAGTGGCACGCCGCGCTCGACGCCCACCCGGTCTGATGGAACAGCGAAACTGCACACTCCAGGAGGCGGTCGGGCGGCACGAGCGGTGTCCGGGCGAGTCCTGCCCGTTCTGGGCCGGCCAGGGATGCGCGCTCGACGGAGTGCGCACCGACATCGAGACCAATCCGGAACTCGCCGGCTACCTGCTCGACCTCCGAGCCTCGGCGGCCGGTGTGGAGGGCTGGGATCCGTTCCGGTTGCTCCCGCGAGCCGACCGATCACAGGGCGAATGAGCCGAGCCGTCAGCACGCACCGCGGTGCCGCTCTGCGCGCGCCCACCAGCGTGGAGGTGGGCCTTCTCGTGGCGGTGGAGCTGTGCGTGGCGGTCGGGGCGCTGTTCGGCGGCCGCGCGCTGCTCTCCGACGCGGCCGGGTTCGGCGTCAAGGAGGAGTGGCTGCGCTACGGGCTCTTCCACGACTACACGATCCCCGGGGCGATCCTGACCGTTGCGGTCGGCGGCACGATGCTGGCCGCGGCCGTTCTGGCCCTGGTGCGCAGCTCGGCCGCCTTCCCGGCGGCGTTGATCGCCGGGCTGACCCTGCTGGGGTTCCTGTTCGTCGAGACCGCGATCCTGGGGTACCGCGGGCCCCAGCAGCTCGTGTTGCTCACCGTGTGCGGGGCGGCCGGTCTTACGTTGGTGGTGCTCGGTCACCGCGCGCGCTCCGCCGTCAGACAGGGCGAGAGGATTTGAACGAATGCTCCGCTCACGCAGCCATCGCGGTTTCGGCTCTAGAAACGGGATCGCGAGTCCACCCGCTTCCGTAGCCGTCCAGGATTGGGCGGGTTGACTGGTACAGGACTGGCTCAGCGGTCACGCCTTCGGCTCCCCACGGTGACGCGGACGTGCCGGGCTGGATCTCGGTGATGCCCACACGCGGAGCGCGTAGGCCGCCTCGGTCTCCGACTCTCGGTCGCGCTCCTCGCCGTAGAGGTGCTGGCCGAGCATCGCCAGGTACGTCCACCATGGCAAGGCGTCCCGCTGCCCCGTGGTGGAGTGCTGATGCGCGACGAATAGCGCCTCTCGCCGTACCAGCGGCGAGTAGAGCAGCTTGTCCCCGCACGGCGCAACTGCGACGCCCAGAACGGCGGCGATCACCGCGCCGACGGCGCGTTGCGGGCGCGCTTTATCAGTGACGTCCGCGCGACCGGCTCGCCATCCGGCGCGGTCCAGACTCGGTCGTCGGGCGCCGGCAAACGGATCGCTCCGCTCGCCATCCCAGCGAGCAGCTCGTCGGCGGCCTGGTCGAGCGTCGGGATCGGCCGGCCAAGCGTCCGAGCCGTCTGGCAGCGCCGCCGCTTGTCGAGCTGCTGCTCGGCGTGGCGCACTCGGCTTGGGATTCGTCGGAGCGGCGACGGCCCAAGCCCGACTGCCAGGGCCTCTGCTCCGGCCGCAGAGGGTCGTGGAGTTGGCCCCTCAGTTCGTCGCGTCGTCAGCTTTGGTATTGACGCGGAGTGTGGTGGCGACCCGGGGTAGTGTCACGCCCTGGATGGTGACCGATGCGGCGACCACAACGAAGACGAGTCCGTACACCCGCGGGGCTTCGGGGACGTCGTGTGCGAGTGCGAGTGATGCGAGCAGGATGGGGACGGCACCGCGCATACCGGCCCAGGCCACGAAGACGCGCTCCCCGGTCGGCACCTGAAACGGGGCGAGCAGCAGCATCGCTGCCGGCGGTCGGGCCAGCGCCAGCAGAACGATGGTGAGGGTGAGCCCCTGCAGAAGGCCTGTGGCTCCCAGTGCGGCCAGGTGGACGGTCAGTCCGAGCGAGACGAATACGACAACCTCTGCCAGTCCGGCCAGTTCTGAGTGGAAGGCGCGGACGTCTTCTCCGACGGTCGTATCGGCGTCGCCGAGCAGCAGGCCGGCAACGAACACGGCAAGGAATCCCGAGCCGTGGACGGCGGTGGCGGTGCCGAAGATCAGGCCCGCCGCGGAGAGCGCGACGATCGGCTGGAGCGAATCGCGCGGTTCGGTTAGATGCTTGAGCGCCTTTCGTGTCAGCCAGGCCCCGCCCGCGCCGACCACGAGTCCGATCGCGAGTTGGCGAGCCAGCGTGGTGCTGACCGTGGGTAGCCAGGAGCCTCCGTCGATCGCTGCCAGCACGCCGACCATCAACGCGATCGCGATCGGGTCGTTGGCTCCCGACTCGGCCTCCAGGATCGTCTTTGGCCGCTCCGCCAGTCGGCCCTCGCCGATGACCGAGAACACCACCGCTGGGTCGGTCGGCGCCAGCGCGACACCCAGCACCGCCGAGGTCGCCCAGCCCAACCCGAACAGTGCGTGCCCCGCCAGCACCATCACCCCGGCCGTGATCAGCGTCGCTCCGAAGCCGAGCGTGGCCACAGCACCGACGCGGGGACGGACGCGCCGCCATCCGAGCGAAACCCCACCATCGAACAAGATCACGATCAGCGCCCCCGAAGCGATCCAGCTGACATCTGTCGGAGACAGCGCCGTGCCGAGCGGGTCATACAGGTCGGAGGCGAGCGCGGCGGCGAGTAGGAACACCGCGGGAGCTGGTATCCGCACGCGCTCAGCCACGCGCCGGAACACCAACGCGGCCAGCACCGCGCCGCTCACGACCGCCACGGCCACTCCGAACTCCTGCAAGGTACCTCCGGTCGTGGTGGTCGCCGCTACCCGTCAGCTCGGCGCGGGCAGATCATCGTCGAGACCGAGTCGGAGGCAGGCCGGTGCACGCGTCGTCACTCGAGGGTCGCCTTAGCGCCGGGTGGTCGAACGCAGTGGGCCAGCCGCCAACTCCGAATCATCCCTGATCAGGCTCCACGCCGTCTGCAGCCGCCGTCGCAGCTCGTCGTACACTTTGCGGTCTCCCGTGGGGTCGAGTTGTGGCGGGGCGGTCACAAGACTCCAAAGGATGACCAAGGCCCGCGGATCAACCGGCGCCTGCTCAACCCGAGCAGCCATCTCGATAACTCTCCGCCGTTCGTCCAACAGCGCGCGGCGCTGTGGCTGGCTCAGGGGTGGGAAGACGCACGCCCGGAGGTAGCCAGGGGATGGGCGCGTGGTCCCGTCGGCGAGCCTCAAGCGCCAACGCAGTGCGTTGGCGAGGCGCCGCCGCGACTGCGACTTCTCGATCGCGCACACGCGATGCCAGACCGTCCGCTCGATCGGGGTCCGCTGAGTGGCCGCGCAGAATCCCGCCAAGATCAGCTCGTCAGCGCACATGATCGCTTCCTCATGCGTTGCCCAGCCCAACGCGAGCTCGACGACCACGGCGATCCCGCCGAGAAGGATCACCGAGCCGACGAACGGCCGCGGCGTCTGAATGGGCGCGAGCCACCACGCTACGAACCCGGCGAGGAAGACGATCAGCCCGGTCACCTGATCAGCGATCGCACGCTGTGTGGCGAGTGATCTCGCCAGTCGGGTTGCATCCGGCCGCACCGCGAATCCCACACCTTTCGACGTGGTGTTCCATGGTGCCGACCAGACTTCCCGGCTCGCCAAGGGTGAGTCTACACCCCCGCGCGTCGCTGTGCCTCGGCGCGTTCGCTGCCCACGGCCGACCGTCATAAGGCGGTGGCCTGTGGCGACAACGCCATGAAATCGTGAGGCCGCGTTGAGGCGATCGAGATTAGCCTGACTGTCGCGATTTCGTTGTGCGCCCGGCACCTCGTCGGCAGAAGGGACTGCTTCGCCTTGGCGGCAGCCAGACAGCACACTCCTCGTTCCTCGCTCGATGCGCGCTTGAACATGCCGACGAGACCGGCGCGCTCAGTTGAACGCCTAGACGAGGTGGAATCGTGACGTGCCTAGGAGCGGCTCTCGTTGGCGCTGGGTGCGATTGCTTGGTGGTGCCGAGCAGTGCAAGACTCCCTGCGGGCCTGGTCGGCAGAGCTGTCGAGATTGCGGCCGCTGAGTGCTTGCGCGTCCGGGTTGTGATCCCGTGCGTGATTCCGGCAACGCTTCCGATCGACACGCCACCTGCTCGGCTCGTTGCCTCGCTCGAAGCGCAGCGTCAGGAAGCGGCCGCCGCACTTCGTCGAACAGGCGCGCGCGGTCGAGTCGATACGCACGCGTGCCGGAGCTTGCAGGGTCTGATCATCGCATTCTGTGCTCGCCATCATCCACCCCAGATCTTTGTTGTGGGATCGGCATCCTGGACGCTCAAGCGAGCACTTCACGGCGTCGCGCCGGTCCGTATCATCTCGGCTCGAATCAGGGTTCCAACCCAACCGCACACCGCGACTCGCCCGGTGCTTGAACGATGAAGCTCGCGGCCAGTCGGGCGAGGTTACGCCTCGAGAACAGCGCAACGCCGGGTCCCACGGCAGCATCCCACCCTCTGCCTCGGCGCGGGAGTCGCCGCACGTGACCGTGATCCCGAGTCGCTCGAATCCGAACTCGGACGAACCCACGTCGCACTCGCCTCTGGGCATGGCAGGAGAACGGGGTGACGACCTCACTGCCCGCTGTGCATCAGCGTCCGGGCGAGCATGCCAAGAGCCGTCAGGCATCGGGTTGGGCTGCGGCGGCACTATCGCTGGGCGCGCTTGGTGTTGTATACGGGGACATCGGCACGAGTCCGCTGTACACGATTCAGCTGATCTTCAGCGGCACGGAGGATCTGGCACCTTCGGTCTCGCACGTGTACGGCGCCATCTCGCTGATCTTCTGGTCGCTGCTGATGGTCGTGACGCTGAAGTACGTTCTGTTGATCCTGCGGGCGGACAACCACGGCGAGGGTGGGATCATGGCGCTCGTCGCATTGCTCGAGCGGAGCGGTCAAGGGGCGGCGCAAGGTCGTCCTGGTGACTGTCGGCATCCTCGGTGCCTCGCTGTTCTACGGCGACGGGATGCTGACGCCGGCGATCTCCGTCGTGTCGGCGGTGTCAGGATTGCAGGTAGCCTCACCCACCCTCGCTGCGCAGATCGTGCCGCTCTCGCTGGTGATTCTGACAGTCCTGTTCTCCCTCCAGCGCTTCGGCACGGGCGCCGTCGGTGCGCTGTTCGGGCCGATCATGGTCGTGTGGTTCGTGCTCGCTCGCGACTCTCGGTGGCTCCGAGGTCGCTGCCCACCCTGGGATCATCCGAGCGCTCTCGCCGACGTACGGTGTCCAGTTCTTCGCCAGCGATCCGCGGGCGGCCTTCCTGTCGCTTGGCATCGGTCTTCCTCGCGGTCACAGGCGCCGAGGCGATCTATGCCGACATGGGTCATTTCGGCCGCAAGGCGATCACCCGAGCCTGGCTGGCCGCTGGCGCTTCCGGCGCTGATGCTGAACTACATGGGCCAGGGCGCGCTGATCCTCGACCAGCCCGGGGACGGTCGTGCAATCCGTTCTTCCGTCTCGTGCCTGGTGGCCGACCGGCCAGAATCCGATGGTGGTGCTCGCCACGATGGCGACCGTGATCGCGTCGCAGGCGGTGATCTCGGGCGCGTTCTCCGTCACTCAGCAGGTGATCCAGCTCGGGTTCCTTCCTCGCATGTCGATCCGGCACACGTCGGAAGCGAATCATCGGCCAGATCTACATCCCGCTCGTGAACTGGCTCCTGCTCTCTGCGGTGCTCGTCCTCGTGCTCGGCTTCCGCTCACCGACCGGGCTGGCCAACGCCTACGGCATCGCGCTCAGCGCGATCTTTGCCACCAACACGGTGCTCGCCTTCGTCGTCTTCCGGACGCTGTGGCACAAGCCACTCCGGGTCGTCATCCCAGGCGCACTCGTCTTCATCACGATCGAGCTCACGTTCTTCGCCGCCAACCTGACCAAGCTCGCTGAGCGGCGGCTGGCTCCCACTCGTCGTCGGGGCGGTGTTCTTCACGATCCTGACGACCTGGCGGCGAGGCCGCGCGATCCTCGCCCGGGCGGTGCGCGAGGGACGCATCTCAGCTCGGCACTACCTGAACCGGATGATCGACCACCCGTCGCCGAGGGCGCCCAGGCATCGCGATCTTCCTGACCACCTCCACCGACACCGTCCCGACCGGCCCTGCTCCACAACGCACGGCACAACCACGTGGTCCACGAGCGGGTGATCCTGCTCAAACTCGAAACCGTCGCGGTGCCCCACGTCGCCGACGCCCAGCGGATCTCGATCAGCCGCTGCGGCTCGGCTTCACCGCGGTCACGGCCCACTACGGATACCAGGACGAGGCGAACGTGGTGACAGCGCTGCGAGCTTGCCAACCGCCAAGGGCTTGAGGTCGACCTCGACGACGCGTCGTACTTCGTTGACCACGTCTCGCTCGCTGCACACCGGCCACGCGCCGATGGCGAGCTGGCGCAAGCGCCTCTTCGCCGCTCCTCTACCAGAACTCCACACCGGCCGCTCGCTACTACCGGGTGCCATCCGACCGCGTTCTCGAGATCGGCGCCTACGTCCAGATCTGAGCTCCGCAGTCGGCGTGCATCGTTGCCGCCCACCGAGACGATGGGCCTCCCCCAGGGCCGCGCAACACAGCGGGCCGTTTGCGTGCTCGATTGGCTCGCTGGTACAGCGAACCGGTACAGATCGGGTGCGTTTGGCTCTGTGAGCGGTCGAACGGTAATCGGGGCGAGAGGATTTGAACCTCCGACCGCCCGGCCCCCAGCCGGGTGCGCTACCAGGCTGCGCCACGCCCCGAGAGGCCCGAGTATATCGGGGAACCGTCGGCGCCCCTCCGCCCGTCTATCCGACGGATGACCGAGACCTTCGTTCTGACCGGCCCCGTGTTCGCCCGTCCCGCGACGTACGATCGCCGCATGCGGCTCGCGGACGCATCGGATGAGTGGCTGGCTGCGCGCGCCGCGCGGGGCGACGCCGACGCGTTCGAGCAGCTCGTGCTGCGCCACCAGGACCGGCTCTACACGCTGGCGCTGCGCGTCACCCTGAACGAGGCCGACGCCCGCGACTGCGTGCAGGAGGGACTGATCTCGGCGTGGCGGTCGATGGGCCGCTTCCGCGGCGACGCCCGGTTCTCGACGTGGATGTACCGGATCGTGCTGCGCAAGGCCTACGACGCGATCGACCAGCGCAAGCGCACGCCGATGCCGGTCGAGGAGCTGCCGCAGCCCGGCGGCGAGCGAGCCGCTGGCCGACCGGCTCGACCTGATGGCCGCGCTGGCGGCGCTCGAGCCCGAGTTCCGGGCGGCCGCGGTCGCCTGTGACATCATCGGCCTCTCCATGGAGGAGGCGGCCGACGCGCTCGGTGTCCCGGCGGGCACCGTCAAGTCGCGCCTGTCCCGCGCCCGCGACCGCCTGGCCGCGAGGCTCGACCCGGAGCGAGCGCCGTGAGCGACCACGAGCACCCCGACCCAACGAGCACATCGCCCGGCTGCTGCGCGAGCAGGGCCCGGTCGACGCGCCGCCCGATCTCGCCGCCGACGTGATGCGCCAGGTGCGCGCCGAGCCGCGTCATGCGCGCCGCCGCCCGGGTTGCGGCTGGCAGCCCGCCGTGGGGTTCGCGGCGGCCGCGGCGTGCCTGCTCGCCCTCGGCGTCGGGATCGCCCACCTCAGCTCGGGCACGGCGACCAGCGGCAGCGGCAGCGGCGGAGGGGTTGCCGCGGAGGCGTCCAAGACGCCCGCGAACGACAACTCCGGCGCCTCCGCCGGCACGTACACCGTGGCGCGCACGAGCGCGCTCGCGATCCTCGGCTCCCCGCTGCGCGGCCGCGCAGCCCGCCGACGGCGCCAAGGCGGACGGCGGCAGCGTCGGTCGCCCGTTCCGCCCAGGGCTTCACATGCGACCGCGTCGCGGGCAGGTCTACGACCAGCTCGCCCGCAAGCTCGCGCACGCGGCCGCCCACCCCGGCCTCGGGGCCGACGGTCGTCGTCGTCCTGCACGCGCCGGAAGCGCTAGCGCACCAGCTCCTTGTAGAGCTTGTCCACCATGTCCGGCTTCTTGCGAAGCGCGTCGGCGATGCGGCGGATCCGGTACTCGCGGAACTCCGTGGGCCGGACGCCGACGGCCTTCGCCACCGACTCGATCACGGCGTTCGACGGCACCGGCCGGTTGCCGTGGACGAGGTGGTTGAGGTAGCCGGCCGAGAGGCCGGTCGTCTCGGCGAGCGAGCGGTACGAGATGCCCTTCTTGCGCATCGCGTTCTCGACGCCCTCGCCGAACATCAGGCTGGTCTTCTGCGAGTTCGCCGGCTTCGCGGCCGGAGCGGTCTTCCGTGCGGTGGTCTTCTTCGTGGCGGTCTTGGCCATTCAGTTCCCTCCTCTAGGACAGCATCTCGCTCCACCGCATCGCTCACGCTCGCGGCGGATTCGGTTGACTGGGCGCGTCCATCGCGCACCTGCAGGTCGACGGTGCCCTCGGACACAGTCCGCTTGCCGACCGTGATTCGCACCGGAGCGCCGATCAGTTCGGCGTCCGCGAACTTGACACCCGGGCTGACGTCCCGGTCGTCGAACAGGACGCTGACGCCCCGCTCCGACAGCTCGCGACTCCAGCCGCTCGGCCATCGCGAACTGCTCGCTCGCCGCATCGCCGATCGCGACCAGGTGCACACCGAACGGCGCCACGGACGCGGGCCAGATCATCCCGGCCTCGTCGTGGCCCTGCTCGACTGCCGCAGCCATGATCCGGGCGAGCCCGATCCCGTAGCTGCCCATGACGATCGGATGCTCCTTCCCGGACTCATCGAGATAGGTTGCGTTCAAAGGCACCGAGTACGTGGTGCCCAGCTTGAAGATATTCCCAACCTCAATCACGCGCTCCAGCCGCAGCTCGCCGTCGCCGCACTCCGGGCAGCGGTCGCCGGCCTCGACCTCGCGGATGTCCGCGAACTCGGGCTGGAAGTCGCGTCCGGCCTCGACGCCGAGCAGGTGGTAGCCCGGTGCGTGTTGGCGCCGCCGACGAACTGGCCCTCGCGCAGCGTCTCGTCGGCGATCACCCGCACGGTCGCCCCCACCGGGCCGATCGAGCCGGGTCGGCGCCGAACGTCTGGCCGATCTCCTCGGGCGTCGCCGGGCGGAACTCGCCGCCCAGCACCTTGGCCAGCTTCAGCTCGTGCAGCCGGTGGTCGCCGCGCACCAGCGCCAGCACGACGTCGCCCTCACGGACGACGACCATCGCCTTGGCGGTGGCGGCCGCGTCGATGCCCAGGAAGCGCGGCCAGCGCCTCGATCGTGGTCACGCCGGGCGTCTCGACCTCCCTGGGCGCGTCCAGCCGCTCCGGGAACTCGGGCGCGCGCGGGCACGCCGCGGGCCAGCTCCACGTTGGCGGCGTAGTCGCAGCGTCGAGCAGAGCGCCACGACGTCCTCCCCGGCCGGGCTGGGCGCCATGAACTCGTGCGCGCCGCGGCCGCCCATCATGCCGACGTCCGACTCGACCATCCAGTACTCGAGCCCGCAGCGGTCGTAGATCCGCTTGTAGACCTCGATGTGCCGCTGGTAGCTCTCGTCCAGGCCGTCCTCGTCGCGGTCGAAGCTGTACGAGTCCTTCATGATGAACTCGCGGGTGCGCAGGATGCCGCTCTTGGGCCGCGGCTCGTCCCGCTCCTTGGTCTGGATGTGGTACCAGATCTGGTCGGCAGGTCGCGGTAGGAGCGGATCTCGTGGGAGGCGTGGAAGGTGATGCACTCCTCGTGCGTCATCGCCAGCGCGTACGGCTTGCCGGAGGAGTCCTCGAGCTTGAACAGCGCCTCGATGCCGTAGCGGCCGCTGCGCTGCCACAGCTCGGCCGGGTTGGAGCACGGGCATGCTCCACTCCAGGCCGATCGTGTCCATCTCCTGGCGGATGATCTCGCGGATCCGCTGCATCACCCGCCAGCCCAGCGGCAGGTACGTGTAGAGGCCCGAGCCGACCTGGCGGACGAAGCCGCCGCGGACGAGCAGGCGGTGGCTGACCGCCTCGGCGTCGGCGGGGTCGTCCTTGAGCGTCGGGATCAGGTAGCGGGAGGCGCGGACGCTGCTCACGTCGCGGCGGCCGCCTTCTGTCGCTTGCGCGGCGGCGGCAGGTGGATCGGCCGGCCCAGCGCCACCAGCGCGGCCTCCTTGATCGCCTCCGCCAGCGTCGGATGCGCGGTGATCGCGTCGGCCATCGTCTCGATCGTCGCCTCGGCGGTGATCCCGACCACGCCGGCGTTGACCAGCTCGGTCGCCTGCGGCCCGACGATCACCATGCCCAGCAGCTCGCCGTAGCGGGTCTCGTGGATCGTCTTCACCCAGCCGGCCGTCTCGCCGTACATCATCGCCCGCGCCGACGCCGAGAACGGCATCCGGCCGACGGCGATCTCGGCGTGGGCCTCGCGGGCCTGCGCCTCGGTCATGCCGACGGCGGCGACCTCGGGGTCGGTGTAGATGCAGCGGGGTACGGCGGTGTAGTCGATCTCGGCGTCGTGGCCGAGCGCGTTCTCGGCGGCCACCTCGCCCTCGCGGAACGCGGTGTGGGCGAGCTGCCAGCGGCCGGCGCAGTCGCCGACGGCGTAGATGTGGGCGACGTTCGAGCGCATCCGGGTGTCGGTGCCGATGCCGGCGCGGCGGTCGAAGTCGACGCCTGCGGCCTCCAGGCCGATGCCCTCGACGCGCGGCCCGCGGCCGGTGGCGACCAGCACCAGGTCGGCCTCGACGGCGCCCTCGGTGCCGTCCGCCGCCTGGAACCTGACCGTCGCGTGGCCGTCCGCGTGCTCGATCGCCGTTGCCTTGCGCCGACAGGTGCATCGTGATGTCGCGCTTCTTGAAGGCGCGCTCGAGCTCCTTGGACGCGTCGGCGTCCTCCATCGGGATCAGCCGGTCGAGCATCTCGACGATCGTCACGTCGGAGCCCCAGTGGCGCAGGATCGAGGCGAACTCGACGCCGATCACGCCGCCGCCAAGGATCGCGATCCGACCGGGCACGTGCTCGGCTGCGAGCAGCCCGGTCGAGTCCACGCAGAGCGGACCGTCGATGCCGTCCACCGGCGGGCGCAGCGCCTGGGAGCCGGTGGCGACGACGGCGCTCTTGAACCGCACCTCCTCCCCGCCCTCGACCGCGATCGTGTTCGGGCTGGTGAACGTGCCGCGCCCGCTGACGACCGTGATGCCGTTGGCCTTGACGACACCGGTGATGCCGTTGACCAGGCCGGAGACGATCGATTCCTTGTTCTGCTGGGCCGCCGGGAAGTCGAGCTCGGCGCCGCTGACGTTCACGCCGATGCGGCCGAACGTCTCGTGCGCCTCCTTCAGCGCGTGCGCGGTCTGCACCCACGTCTTGGTGGGGATGCAGCCCACCGTGATGCACGTGCCGCCGACCCGGTCCTCCTCGATCAGCACCACCTCGGCCCCGAGCTGCGCTGCCCGGATCGCCGCCGGGTAGCCGCCGGGCCCGCCGCCCAGGACGGCGACGTCACACTCCATCAGTCCACGCTCCCGCGTCGGTTCCTCACGGCCGCGGGGCATCGTACCACCGGCTTCACGATCGCAAACGCGCCCGCATCACGAGCGGACGAGGAACGGCCGGATCGTCTCCACCAGCTGGTCGAAGGCTTCCCAGTAGACCATGTGGCCGGCGTCCACCGGCGCCTCGCGGAAGCGGTCGCCGAGGTCGCCGCGCAGCGCGCCGCGGAGGCGGTCGTCCACGTAGTCGTTGCGGGCAGCGGTCACCAGCAGCAGCTCGCCGGGCCAGGCGGCGAGCGAGACCGGCGGTGCCGTCATCTCGCCCCACGCCGTGACCGCGGCCGACCGGCAGAAGCGCATCCGGTAGCGCCCGTCCTCGCCGCGCTCGAGCGCCTCGGCGACGTCCTGCTCGACCATCGCCCGCGACTGCTCGGGACGGCCCGCCAGCCGCGCGTCGTAGGCCTCCTGCTCGGTCGCCCAGCCCTCGTCGGCCGGGTCTCCTCGGCCGCCTCCAGTCCGTCCTCGCTCGGCGAGCCCGATCGCCGGGTCGAGCAGGCACACGCGCTCGACCCGCTCGGGGTGCGCGGCGGCCAGCACGCGTGGCCAGCAGCCCGCCGTAGGAGTGGCCGATGCACGCCGGCCCGCTCGATTCCCTCGGCGTCCATCAGCTCGGCGACGTCGCTCGGCCAGCCGCGCGGCGTTCCACGGCGGCATCCAGGTCGAGCGGCCGTGGCCGCGCAGGTCGGGGGCGATCAGCGCAGCTCCGGCAGCCCCTCCTGCGGCCAGCGCGCGGCGAGGCGGGCGCCGTGCCCGGTGACGCCGTGCAGCGCGATCAGCGGCGGCGCCGTCGGGCGGCGCCGAACCGGTGGACGTGCAGGTCGGCTACGGCAGCTCCTCGCCCGGCGTCGCCGATCCAGGCAAGCGTCGCCCCGACCGGGTACTCGGCGCCGTCGGCGGCATCGATCCGCAGCAGCACGCCCTCGGCCTCGGCCTCGACCTCCTGGGTCACCTTGTCGGTGTCCAGCTCGTACAGCGGGTCGCCCCGGTGCACCTCGCCGCCGACCTCGCACGAGGAAGCGGATCAGGACGCCGGACTCCATCGCCTCGCCCAGCCGGGGAACGGTCACGGGGGTCGCCATCGGCGGGCGATCGTAGCCGAAGTAGCGGGGTAAGGTTCGGCCAGATGGCACGGGCTGCAACCACCACTCCGACGGGCATCCCCGACGTCGAGACGGGCCGCCGGCTGTTCCACACGATGGCGCTGATCCGCCGGTTCGAGGAGCGCACCGAGGAGCAGTACACGCGCGCCCGGATCGGCGGCTACTGCCACCTCGCGATCGGCGAGGAGGCGGCCACCGTGGGCGCGATCGACGCGCTGGCGGAGGGCGACTGCCTGTTCGCCAGCTACCGCGACCACGGCACGGCGCTGGCCGTCGGCAGCGAGCCGGCCGCGGTGATGGCCGAGCTGTTCGGCAAGGAGACCGGCGTCGCCCACGGGCGCGGCGGCTCGATGCACCTGCTCGACGTCGGGCGCCGGTTCTTCGGCGGCTGGGGCATCGTCGGCGGGCACCTGCCGATCGCCGTCGGCGCCGCGCTTGCGCTCGACCAGACCGATCAGCCGAACGCCGTGCTCTGCCAGTTCGGCGACGGCGCGACCAACACGGGCGCCTTCCACGAGGCGCTCAACCTGGCCGCCGTCTGGAACCTGCCGATCGTCTTCCAGGCGATCAACAACCAGTACGGCATGGGCACGTCGGTCGCGCAGTCGTCGGCCGAGCCCGAGCTGTGGAAGCGCGCCGCCGCCTACCGGATGCACGGCGAGCGGGTGGACGGCAACGACGTGCTGGCGGTGCGCGAGGCGGCCGACGCGGCTGCTGGACGGCGCCCGCGCCGACCGCCGGCCGGCGCGTGCTGGAGACGATGACCTACCGCTTCCGCGGGCATTCCGTCGCCGACGCCGGCAAGGTCTACCGCACGCCCGAGGAGATCGAGTCGTGGAAGCGGCGCGACCCGATCACGCGGTTCGGCGCGCTGCTGAGCGAGCACGGCGTCCTCGGATCGGACGAGATCGACGAGATCTGGAAGCAGGTCACGCGCCGACGTGCGAGGAGGCGATCGACGAGGCGCTGGGCGCCGCCTTCCCCGACGCCGACAGCCTCTACGAGCACGTCTACGGCGACCCGGCCTGGCGCGAGCAGTTCGCGCGCCATGCAGGCGGGCGCGCCGTTCGGCGAGCGGGGCGAGGAGCGCACATGGCGGACGTGACCTACCGCGAGGCGCTGCGGCGGGCGCTCGACGAGGAGCTCGACCGCGACGAGAGCGTGTTCCTGATGGGCGAGGAGATCGGCCGGTTCGAGGGCTCCTACAAGGTGACGGCCGGGCCTCTGGCAGAAGTACGGCCCGAAGCGCGTGCGGGAGACGCCGATCTCCGAGGCCGGCTTCGTCGGGCGCCGGCGTCGGCGCCGCGATGATGGGCCTGCGGCCGGTCGTCGAGATCATGACGATCAACTTCATCCTGGTGGCGATGGACCAGGTCATCAACCACGCGGCGAAGGTGCGCTACATGTTCGGCGGCACCGTCGGCGTGCCGCTGGTGATCCGCGCCCCGGGCGGCGCCGGGGCCCAGCTGACCGCGCAGCACTCGCAGAGCCTGGAGGCGTGGTTCGCCGGCTGCCCCGGCCTGAAGGTGGTCGCGCCGGCGTCGGTGGCCGACGCCTACGGCATGCTCAAGTCGGCGATCCGCGACGACGACCCCGTGCTGTTCTGCGAGAACCTCGTCATGTACAACGTCACCGGCCCGCTGCCCGAGGATCCCGGAGGCGCTGGTGCCGCTGGGCAAGGCCAGCGTCGTCCGCGAGGGCAGCGACCTGACGCTCGTCGCCCACTCCTACACGGTGCAGCGCGCCCTGCGGGTGGCCGACAACCTCGCCCGCGACGGCGTCGAGGTGGAGGTCGTCGACCTGCGGTCGCTGCGGCCGCTGGACGCCGAGACGGTGGCCGAGTCGGTGCGCAAGACGAACCGCGCGCTGGTCGCCGAGGAGGGCTGGGCCACGTACGGCATCGGCGCCGAGCTGGCCGCCCGTATCCACCGCCTCTGCTTCGACGACCTGGACGCGCCGGTCGAGCGGGTCGGCCAGGCCGAGGTGCCGATGCCCTATTCCAAGCCGCTCGAGCTGGCCGCGTTGCCGGTGGAGGCGAAGATCGAGTCGGCCGCCCGGCGGCTGCTCGCCGAATGCGGGGTGCTGTAGAGGTGGCCGATGTCTGAAGAGCTGGTGATGCCGCGGCTGTCCGACACGATGGAGCAGGGCACCATCGGCCGGTGGCTGGTCAAGGAGGGCGACTCCTACACCGAGGGCGACATCCTCGCCGAGATCGAGACCGACAAGGCGCTGATGGAGCTCCAGGCCTACGACGCCGGCACGGTGCTGCGGATCCTGGTCGGCGACGGCGAGACCGCCGACCTGGGCGCGCCGATCGCGATCGTCGGCGAGGCCGGCGAGGAGGCGCCCGAGGCGCCGCGCCGAGCAGCCCAAGGCGAAGGAGAAGGCGAAGGAGCCCGAGCAGGCGCCGGCGGAGCCCGACGCCGGCAGAGTCCCCGGCCGCCGCAGCCGCAGCGGCATGCCGCGGCCTCCAACGGCGGCGGCGCGGGCGTCGCGCTCAAGGTCAGCCCGATCGCCCGCAAGATGGCCGACCAGGCCGGCATCGACCTGGTGCCGCTGGCCGGCACCGGCAGCGGCCCCGAGGGCCGGATCGTCAAGGCAGACGTCGAGCGGATGCTGGCCGGCGGCGGCGCGGCCGCCGCCGGCGCCGCCGCCCGCCGGCGCACCAGGCGCCGTGCTCGCAGCCGCGCCGGTCGCCGGCCGCCGAGGACGAGGTGCGCGAGCTCTCGCCGATGCTCAAGGCCGTCGCCGCGCGGATGGCGCACTCGAAGGCGACCGTCCCCCACTTCTACGTCGAGTCCGAGATCGACATGACGCGCGCGCTCGAGCTGCGCGCCGAGCTGAACGCGGGGCTGGCCGACCGCGGCGAGAAGATCAGCGTCAACGACCTGATCGTGCGCGCCTGCGCGATGGCGCTGCTCGAGCATCCGCAGGCGCACCGCTCCTACATCGACGGCACGCCACGCGTACCACGCGCACGCCAACGTCGGCATCGCCGTGGCGCTGGACGACGGCCTGATCGTCCCCGTCGTCGCCGCGGCGGACACCAAGACCGTCCGCCAGATCAGCGCCGAGACGCGCGACCTCGCCGGGCGCGCCCGCGAGGGGCGGCTGCGGCAGCGCGAGATCGAGGGCGGCACGTTCACCGTCTCCAACCTGGGCATGTTCGACGTCGCCAACTTCCAGGCGATCATCAACCCGCCCGAGTCGGCGATCCTGGCGGTCGGAGCCACCGTCGCCGCGGCCGGTGGTGGCCGACGGCGAGATGACGGTGCGGCAGATCATGCGCGCGACGCTCTCCTGCGACCACCGGGCGTGCTCGGGCGCCGACGGCGCGCGGCTGCTGCAGACGATCAAGGGCTACCTCCAGGGGCCGGCGCTGCTGCTCGCCTGACCGGGGAGCCGGTACAGTGGTTAGGTGCAGCTGACGGACGTGATGTCGACGCAGGTGGTGGCGGTGCTCGCCGGAGACGCCGGTCGGTGACGCCGCGCGGCAGATGATCGAGCACGACACCGGCGCCGCGATGGTGCTGACGGCGGGCGACGACCTGGTCGGCGTCATCACCGAACGCGACCTGCTGCGGTGCGTCAGCGAGGGCGTCGATCCGGCCACGCCCACCGGCGAGCGGATGACCCGCCACGTGCTGACCGCCGCGCCCAGCACGGAGCTGGCGCAGGCGATGGCGCTGATGGTGGACGGCCGGTTCCGGCACCTCCCCGTCGTCAACGAGGAGGGCAACGTGGTCGGCGTCGTCTCGATGCGCGACCTGATGGCGTACACCTCGCTGCGGCTCCGCCACGGCTCGCTGCACGAGGAGGACGACCTCGACCCGGCCGAGATCATCGCCACCATCCACCGGATGCGCACCGGCGCCGCATAGGCGCCGGTCGACGGCGGACGGCTGGCTCCATGGGATCCGTGGCTCTGGGGGTGGTCCAGCGTCGCTCAGACGACGCGAGCGTCCGCAGGGCAGGCTGGATGAAGCCTGTTCAAGGACGCGCGTGGCGTCTGGGCCTCGCTGGGTCCCTCACAGAGACACGAAGCTCGTGGAGCCAGCCGTCTAAATCTGCCAGGCGCCGTCGCGGAGGACCGGCACCCGCTGCCCGTCCTGGGTGATCCCGTCGACCTCCATCTCGGGCGAGCCGATCATGAAGTCGATGTGGATCTGGCTCGAGTTCACCCGGGGGATGTCCGCCTCGTCGTCCAGGACGAAGCCGAAGCCGGCACCGAGCGCGATGTGGCTGGCCGCGTTCTCGTCGATCAGCGTCGTGTAGAAAACCGTGTCCAGCTCGCCGATGCGGCCCTCGCCGTCCACCAGCGCGACCTCGCCCAAGCGGGAGGCATTCTCGTCCAGTGCGGCGCGCGAGCGCAGCGCCTCGGCGCCGGTGTCGGCGTCGATCTGCACCGCCCGGCCGCCCTCGAAGCGGACGGTGAGTCCGCGCACCATCGTGCCGTCCAGTTCGAGCGGCTTCGTCGACCGGACGACGCCGTCCACCCGCTCCGGGTCGGGGGTCGTGAAGACCTCCTCGGTGGGCAGGTTGGGGTGGTGCCAGAGGCCGTCGGCGCGCTCGAACGAGGCCGCCATCCAGCGGCTCGACGGCAGCAGGCCGATCGTCAGGTCGGTGCCCTCGCCCTTGAAGGCAACGGCCGAGAACCGGCGCTCGGTCATCCGCCGGCCGGCCGCCTGGAGCTGCTCCATCCGCGGCTTCCACGCCGGCCAGGGCATCGCCGTTGTCCAGCCGGCAGATGTGCTCGACGTCCTTCCAGAGCCGCGCCAGCCGGCGCGTCCTCGTCCAGTTCGGGGTGCACCATGCTCGGCCCAGGCCTGCGTCGGCGCGGGCACGATCGTCCAGTTGACGAGCCGCTCCGAGACGAGCTTCAGCGACTCGATGCGGGTCGGCGGCGCGTCACGGCCCAGGCGGTCCCCGTCGACGCCCTCCAGCGCGGCCGGATCGAACGCCCCCTCGAGGCGGATCAGGGCGACGTGCTGCACGCCCATCTCGCGGACGCGATCGACGGCCCAGGTCGGGGCGAAACCGATTGCGTCGTCCCCGCCGTGCTCGATCCGCGCGCGGCGAAGCCAGGGATCTTCGTACGTCGACCTCGACGTGCTTCGCGCCGCGCTCGTAGGCGCGCTTCGTGACGGCCCTGGTCAGCGGCGCGCGGTCGATGTCGGCGCTGACGCACACGATCTGGCCGGGCTGGACGTTGGCCCCGACGCTCACCGCGAGGTCCGCCAGCCGGTCGAGTGCAATCTGATCCATCGCCCGAACCCTAGCCGCTCCGCCGCGGGCCTCGCCGCATCCACGCGGGCCGTCGGATCGATCCTCTAGCATTCCCGACAATGGCGTCGCTCGTCGAGCAATGGGATGCGATCATCGCCGGACTGCCGGCGGACTGGTCGGCCTGCGACATGGAGCTGCGGCTGCGGGACGCGGCCACCAGCGAGGAGGTCGCGCTCGTCCTCTCGCCGCTCAACCCGTGGCACCAGCGGGACTGGCGCTCGGGCGTCTTCCGCTTCCGCACGGCGCGGAGCTTCGGCTACGGCACCGCCGCCGAGCTCTGCCGCAAGCGCCTGGGCACTCTCGACTCGCTGCACGTCGCCGGCACCCTGAAGCGGCTGCGCAGCATCGCCGACGTGCGCCCGGTCGCCACCCAGGGCGCCGTCTAACCGCCTCGATCGTCAAGGCGCGCCCCGGGCGGGGGATCAGCCCCGGAGGGCGGCGCCGAAGCGCTCGGCCAGGGCCGCGACGATGCGCCCGCGCGCGGCATCCGCCTCGGCGTCCGTGAGCGTGCGGTCGGCCGCCCGGAAGACGAGGTGAACGGCCAGGCTCTTGCGGCCCTCCCCCACCTGCGCGCCGGTGTACACGTCGAACACCTCGGCACCGTCCAGCAGCTCGCCGCCGGCCTCGCGCACCGCGGCGATCAGCTCGCCCGCCGGCAGGTCGGCGTCGACGACGACGGCGATGTCCTGGCGCAGCGGCGGGAACGTGACGACGTCGCGGTAGAGCGGCGTGCCCGTCACCTCCAGCTCGGAGAGGTCGATCTCGAACACGCCGACGGTCGCCTCGATGCCGTACTCCTCGGCCACCAGCGGGTGCGAGCTCGCCGACGAACTCCGGCGGAGCCAAGCGCCGCCGAGCGCCCCGGATGCAGGAACGGCTGCGCGGCCGCCCGCACGTCGAGCCGCGTGCGCAGCGCCGCCGCCAGCGTCTCGGCGACGCCCTTGACGTGGAAGAACCCGGCGTCCTCGCCCGCCAGCACTCCCGCCATCGCGCACCGGCTGGTCGGGCAGCTCGGACCGTCCGAGCGGCAGCATCACGCGGCCCGTCTCGAACAGCGCCACGCGGGCCTCGCCCAGGTCGAGGTTGCGGCGCGCCGCGTCCAGCAGCCCCGGGAACAGCAGCGAGCGGAGCAGCGCCTGGTCGCCGCCCATCGGGTTCGTCACGCGCACCTGGTCGCGGCGCGGATCGCCGGCGGCCAGCCGCAGCCGGTCGGCCAGCCCCTCGTCGGTGAACGGCACCGTCGTCGCACTCGGACAGCCCCGCGCCGAGCAGGGCGTCGATCACGCGGCGGCGGAGCCGGACGTCCGGCGCGACCCGGCCCACGGCGTCGGCGTGCGGCGGCATCACCGTCGGCACCTTCCAGACGCCGTCGATCCGCGCCACCTCCTCGATCAGGTCGACCTCGCGGTACGTGTCCGCGGCGCGCCACGTCGGCACCCGCCAGCCCATCGCCCGCTCGCTCGTAGCCGAGCCGGGTCAGCGCCCGCTCGACCTGCTGGTCGGTGTAGTCGATGCCGATCAGGTGCTCCAGCCGCTCGCGGCGCAGCCCCACGACCGGCGGCTCGGGCAGCTCGCCGTGCAGGTCGAGCGTGCCGGGCACGAGCCGCGCGCCGCACACCTCGACCATCAGCTGCGACGCCAGCGCCAGCGCACGGTCGACCAGGTACGGGTCGAGGCCCTTCTCCCACCGCGTCGAGCCCTCGGTGCGCAGCCCGAGGCGCGTCGAGGACGCCTGCGTGCTCGGCCCGTCGAAGTTGGCGCACTCCAGCAGCACCGTGGTCGTGTCCTCGCGCACCTCGCTCCACTCGGCGCCCATCAGACCGGCGATCGCCGGACGGCTTCTCGGCGTCGGCGATCACCAGCGTCTCGGTGTCGAGCATCCGCTCCTGGCCGTCCAGCGTGACAACGCGCTCGCCCTCGCGTCGCCCGGCGGACGATGATCTCGCGGCCGGCGACCCGGTCGAGGTCGAACGCGTGGGTCGGCTCGCCCGATGCACAGCATCACGTAGTTGGTGATGTCCACGACGTTCGAGATCGGCCGCATCCCCGCGGCCGAGACGCGCGCCTTCAGCCACGGCGGCGACGGCCCCACCTTGACGTCGGTGAACACGCGCCCCGCCCAGCGCGGGCACAGCTCGGGCGCGTCGATCCGGCCGCGTGACGTAGTCCTCCACCCTCCCCTCGCCGGCCGGCTCCGGCTCGCTGCCCGGCCACGGCGCCAGGTCGGTGTCGAGCGCGGCCGACACCTCGCGGGCGACGCCGTACACCGAGAGGCAGTCGGGCCGGTTGGAGGTGATCTCGAGCTCCATCACCTGGTCGGCGATCGGCAGCACCTCGGCCAGCGGGGTGCCCGGCTCGAGGTCGCCGGGGAGCAGCATGATCCCCTCCTGCTCGCCGGACAGCTCCAGCTCGCGCTCCGACAGGATCATCCCGTCGGACTCGACGCCCCGCAGGCGCGCCTTCTTCAGCACGGCGCCGCCCGGCATCGTCGCCCCGGGCAGCACGACGGCCACCGTCGCGCCGGCCTCGAAGTTGGAGGCGCCGCACACGATGCCGCGCGGCTCGTCCTCCCCCACGTCCACCGTGCACACCGAGAGGCGGTCGGCGTCGGGATGCTTCTCGCGCGTCAGCACGCGGCCGATGCGGTAGCCGTCCAGGCCCGCGGGCACGCCGCGGTCGACGATCCGCTCGAGCTTGGTGCCCGTCATCGAGAGCAGCTCGCCCAGCTCCTCCACCGGCAGGTCGAAGTCCACGAACTCGCGCAGCCACGAGACCGGCACCCTCATCCGAACTGCTCCATCAGGCGCAGGTCGTTCTCCCACAGCAGCCGGATGTCGGGGATGGCGTGGCGCGCTGCGGCGATCCGCTCGACGCCCAAGCCCCAGGCGTAGCCGGTCAGCTGCTCCGGGTCGTAGCCGTCCACGTAGGAGAACAGGTTGGGATCGACCATGCCGGCGCCGAGGATCTCGACCCAGCCCTCCGCCTTGCAGACGCGGCAGGGCGAGCCGTCGCGCGCGCAGTTGAAGCACGAGACGTCCACCTCGACGCTGGGCTCGGTGAAGGGGAAGAAGTGCGGGCGCAGGCGCACCTCGCGGTCGGGCCCGAACAGCTCGCGCGCGAACGCCAGCAGCGTTCCCTTGAGATGCGCCAGCGTGAGGCCGCGATCGACCGCCAGCCCCTCGATCTGGGTGAACGTCGACGTGTGGGTCGGGTCGGGCGTGTCGCGCCGGTAGCAGCGCCCGGCCGTCGCCATGTAGACCGGCGGCGGGTGTCGCCTCCATCGCCCGGATCTGCATCGGCGAGGTGTGCGGGCGCAGCACCGTGTGGTCGTCCACGTAGTACGTGTCCGTCCACTGCCGCGAGGGGTGCGTGACCGGCGTGTTGAGCGCGTCGAACGTGTTGTGCACGGTGTCCACCTCGGGGCCGTCCACGACCTCGTAGCCGAGGCCGACGAAGACGTCGAGGATCTCCCGCGCCGTCTCCTCGAGCAGGTGCGCGTGGCCGCGTCGGCGGGGGATCCCGGGCAGCGTCACGTCGACCTCTGCCCATGTCGCTCCAGCTCGACGTCGCGCAGCGCCTGGCGGCGCTCGGCCACCGCCGCCTCAAGGGCCATCCGCGCGCCGGTTCAGCTCGGCGCCGCGCTCGCGCCGGTCGGCCTCGGGCAGGGCACCCAACCCGCGCAGCTGCTCGGTCAGCGGCGAGGAGCGGCCCAGGTACTCGACCCGCGCCTCATCCAGCTCGCGGGTGTTGGCCGCGCGCGGCGACAGCCGCGGTGCCGTTGCTGGTGTCAGCTCCGCGACGTCCATGGGCGGCCTAGTGTATCGGGGTGCCCTCGGCCTACGACGAGCTTGGAACGGCCTACGACGCGTGGTGCCGTTCGGTCACCGAGGACATCGAGTGGTACGTCGAGCTCGCGCTGCGCGTCGGGCGGCCCGGTGCTCGAGATCGGGGTCGGCTCGGGCCGGGTCGCGGTGCCGACGGCGATCAGCGGCGTGCGCGTGGTCGGCGTCGACATCTCAGCCCGACCATGCTGGAGCTGGCCCGGCGGCGTGCGGCCCCGCACCGCGTCCGCCTCGAGCTGCACGAGGCGGACATGCGCGCGCTGCCCGACCTGGGCACGTTTCCGCTGGTGACGGTGCCGTTCCGGGCGCTGCTGCACCTGCGCGACGACGACGAGCGGCTGGCCGTCCTGCGCGCGCTGCACGACCGGCTGGAGCCGGACGGGCTGCTCGCCTTCGACGTCTTCCACCCCACCGCGCTCGACATCGCCGAGACGCACGACCGCTGGCTGGAGCGCGAGCCGGGGATCGAGGAGCACGCCGTCTGGCGGCCGGAGGAGCGGTCGCTGACGCTCTCCGTCCGCACCGGCGGGCAGGTGGCCGCGATGGACCTGTGGTGGGCGCCGGCCGACGACTGGCACCGCCTGCTGACCGAGGCCGGGTTCAGCCGGATCCAGAGCTGCGGCTGGTTCGACCGGCGGCCGCTGCGCCCCATGTCGGCGGACTCGGTGTGGGTCGCAGCGGCAGGATGACCGGCGGCCGCGGCTTCCCCGAGAAGTCGAAGTCGCGCAGCAGGTCTCCCAGCTCCGGCTCGCGCTCACGGATGTCCGGCCGCGAGTCGGGCCGGCCGTCGGTGGCCGGGTCGATCGCCTGGCCGCCCAGGAAGTCGTCCTCGATGAACTTGAGGTAGGCGTCGAACGACAGCGTCTGGTGGTCGATGTAGCCGCTGCGCGCCCACGGGCTGATCACCATCGCCGGCACACGCAGGCCGTACCCGGCGGCGTCCACCTTCGGCGGCAGGACGTGGTCGTAGAACCCGCCCCAGTCGTCCCAGCCCAGGAAGATCGCCGTCGAGCTCCAGTCCGGCGAGCGCATGATCGCGTCCACGACCTGGGTCACCCATGCCTGCCCACGCGTGATCGAGGCCGGCGGGTGCTCGCTGTCGATGTAGCTGGGCACCACCCACGACACCGCCGGCAGCGTGCCCGCCCTCGCGGCCCGGAACAGGTCGTTCGCCGGTGCGACGCGGCCCTCCTGGCCGTCCGCCTTGACGTCGGTGAACTTGGGCAGCGGGTTCCAGATGCTCGGCGTCTGGAAGTCCTGGGGGTGGAAGCGGCAGCCCATCCCCAGGTCGGCGCAGTCCGGCGACATCCCCTTCTGCACGTAGTAGGCCCAGCTGACGTGGGCGCGGTGCAGCAGCCAGGTGAGGTCGGTCCAGGCGTAGAGGTTGCGCGGGTTGTGCGGGTGGTGCGGCTGGTGCAGGCCGATCCAGGTGCGGCAGCTCATCGGATCGCGCGCGGATGTACACGTGGCCGACCACGCCGAGACCATCGAGAGGTGCTCGGGCAGGCTCCACGACATGTCCGACGCGAACATGTGGTCGTCCAGCGAATAGGCGTGCGCCCAGCGCCAGTAGTTCGGGATCTCGTGCCAGTCGTGGTAGCCCATCACGTCCGGGCGGGTGCTGTTCACCGCGCAGGAGGGATCGAGCACGTGCTTGAGACAGCCCACGGTCTTCGCGTCCACGGCGCTCCGCACGAAGCCGTCCATCCTGCCGCCGTCGATGTCCGTCAGGGCATTGAGCTGCGCATGCGGCCCTCCGACGTCGCGGTCGGAGCGGTCGCGGTAGGGCCTGATGCACGTTCCGGCGCGCGGGTCGGGGAGGCACGCGACCGGCCGCCCGTTCCGCATGGGGATGCCGTCAGCGCCGGGGAACGTGCCGAAGTAGGAGTCGAACGAGCGGTTCTCCTGCATCACGATGACGACGTGGCGGATGCGGTGGATGGCCGGCGGCACCGCGGGGGTCGTCGTGCGGACGCTCCCGCACCCGGCGGCCAGCACCGCCAGGGCGAGGGCTGCACCCGTTGCCACGCGCGCTGCCATGCGGCCCAACCGTAGGACTGCGCGATTGGACCTGGGTGTGGGCCCTCAAGCCCGCTGGCGGACGGCCTCGTACAGCGCGACCGTGGCGGCGGCGGCGGCGTTCAGCGACTCGGCGCCGGCCGCCTGCGGGATCGTCGCGCGGTGGTCGGCGGTCTCCAGCAGTTCGGCGGGCAGCCCCAGCCGCTCGGCGCCGACCAGCAGCAGGCAGGCACCGGTCAGCGGCACCTCCCAGACCGGGATGCCGCCCTCGGCGACCAGCGCCACCCGGGGCAGGCCCTCGGGCGGCTCCCCGGAGGCGATCGGTACGCGGAACACGGCGCCCATCGAGGCGCGCACGCCCTTGCCGGACAACGGGTCGGAGCAGCCGGGCGAGAGCGAGACGAACGCCGGGCCCAGCGCCCCTGCCGCGCGCACGATCGTGCCCACGTTGCCGGGATCGATGACGCGATGCAGGTGCACGCCGATCTCGCCCTCGGCCGGCTCACGGGTCGGCAGGTCGGCGTGGCGGAAGACGCAGATCATGCGCGCCGGGTGGCCCAGCGTCCCCAGCGCCGCCAGCACGTTGTCCGCAACGACGTGCACCTGACCACCCCGCGCCAGCCGGTCGCACAGCGCCTCGTCCGGCGCCCGGTCGGCGGCGACGAACGTCTCGACCGGCAGGATGCCGGCCGCCAGGGCCTCCTCAATCACGTCCTCGCCCTCGGCCAGGAACAGCCCCTCCCGCGTGCGGTGGCGCTTGCTCTGCAGCCGGCGCGCGGCCTTCAGCCGGGCGTTGCCCGGTGAGGTGATCGGCTCCAAGAGCCGCCGCCTACTTGGCGGCGGCCAGGGCGGTCTTGGCGGACTCGGCCAGCGTCTCGAACGTTGCCGGCTCGCTCACCGCGATATCGGCCAGCACCTTGCGGTCGAGGTCGATCTCGGCCAGCTTGAGGCCGTGGATGAACTGGTTGTAGGAGAGCCCGTGCTGCCGTGCGCCGGCGTTGATGCGAACGATCCACAGCCGGCGGAAGTCCCGCTTGCGGTTGCGCCGGTCGCGGTACTGGTAGGTGAGCGACTTGAGCAGCTGCTCCTTCGCCCGCTTGTAGCTCGTGTTCTTCGAGGCCGCGGTACCCCTTGGCCTGCTCCAGCACCTCACGGCGCTTCTTCTTCGCGTGGACGCTGCGCTTGACGCGGGCCATCGCTACCTCCTGCCCAGGAGGCGCAGGGCCTCGCGGTAGTCCGACGAGGCGAGCCCGGTCAGGTTGCGCTTCTTGCGCTTGCGCTTGGCGGACTTATGCTCGAAGTTGTGGGAGTCGAACGCACGGCGGCGCTTGATCTTGCCGCCCGCTGTGAGCTTCAGCCGTTTCCTGGCCGAAGAGGATGTCTTCATCTTTGGCATCGCGCTTACTCCTGGGTCTGGTCGGGGGCCGCCGCCTCCGCGGCTGCCGTCGCCCCGGCCGGCTCCTGCGTCTCTTCCGGCGCCTCCACCTCGGCGGCGGGCGCCGTCTGCTCTGGTGCCGTCTCCTCCGGTGCCGTCTCGTCCGGGGCCGTCTCGGCGGCTTCTGCGCCGGCGGGCTCGTCCTCCGGGCGGTCCTTCACGGGGTTCTTGTGCGGGGCCAGCATCATCACCATGTTGCGTCCGTCCTGGAGCGGTGACGACTCGATGATGCCGAGCTCGCCGACCTCCTCCGCAAGCTTCAGCAGCAGTGCCCGCCCACGCTCGGGGTGGGTCATCTCGCGGCCGCGGAACATGATCGTGACCTTGACCTTGTCGCGGTTCTTGAGGAACCGGACGACGTGGCCCTTCTTGGTCGCGTAGTCGTGAGGGTCGATCTTGGGGCGGAGCTTGATCTCCTTGATCGTGATGGTGGACTGGTGCTTGCGGGCCAGCTTGGCCTTCTGCTCCTGCTCGTACTTGTACTTCGAGTAGTCCATCACCCGGCACACGGGAGGCTTCGCCTCCGGCGCCACCTCGACCAGGTCGAGGTTCTTGTCCCAGGCGTACTTGAGCGCCTCGTCGGTCTCCTTGATCCCGATCTGCTCGCCGTCGTTGTCGATCAGGCGTACCTGGGGTACGCGGATCGCCTCGTTGATTCGGGTCTGCGGCTCCTGTGGCCGCTGGTCGAACCGCCGTCGCGGCCTCAAGTCGAGTGCCCAGTCACGATCTGCTCCAAGCCTGCTCTCTCCTCCCGTCGGAAACGAAAAACGGGCGCCGCAAGGGGCACCCGCTCACCAGCCGCGCGGAAGGGCGCGGCCATCGTCCGATCGCTCGGTTGAACCCGGCCGAACGCGTGTCCGCCGGGTGAGAAGCGGGGATGCCTCTGCTTTGCCAGGCGGGCAGTATAGCCGAGGCGTTCGCGCGATCCGGTCACGATCCTGCGCCATCCTTGACGACAGGCTTGACCCGGGCAGGTACACGGTGGCAAGATCGCTCTCGTGTTTCGGGATCGCACTCAGGCCGGGGCGGGGCTTGCAGCAGCCTTTCCCGATCTCCGTGGCCGGCCGAACGTCACCATCGTCGGCCTCGCCCGCGGTGGCGTCGAGGTGGCGGCCGAGGCGGCGCGCCTGCTGGAGGTGCCGATGGACGTGCTCTGCGTCAAGAAGGTGCCGATGCCGGGCTACCCCGAGCTGGCGATGGGCGCCGTCGCCCCGCAGGGGGAGCGCTTCACCAACCGCCGCATCGCGTCGGTGCTGACCACCCGCCAGATCGAGGCCGCGTACGACGCCGCGACGGCGGAGGCGCGGGCGATGGACGAGCGGCTGCGGCACGGCATCCCGCTGAACGTGGCGGGCAGGATCGCGGTGATCGTGGACGACGGCGCCGCCACCGGCGCATCCGTTCGGGCGGCGCTGGCCGCGACCCGCAACGCCCTGGCGCGCCAGATCGTGATCGCCCTGCCCGTGCTCCCCCAGCCCGCCGCCGAGCGGCTGGCGCGCGAGTGCGACCGGCTCGTCACCCTGCGCGCGCCGCAGCGGTTCCGCGCCGTCGGTCAGTTCTACGAGGAGTTCCCGCCGGTGCCCGAGGAGCGCGTCCGCGAGCTGCTCGCCGTCCACCTGCCGGCGATGGAGCAGGTCTAGGGCCTCGGCGGGAGGCGGAGGAGCTCGCGCGCCCGGGCGGGCGTGGGCGGGCGGCGGTTGAGCAGCGCGCCGATCCGGGCAACGCGCTCCACCAGGTCGGCGTTGGAGGCGGCCGGGACGCCCGGCTCGACCTCGACCTGGTCCTCGAAGCCGCAGCGGACGTGGCCGCCGCACGCGATCGCGGCGGTCGTCACGGTCAGGAAGCTGCGACCGATGCCGGTCGCCGACCAGGTCGATCCGGCCGGGAGCCGCCCGGAAAGCAGCACCACGTTCTCGGCGGTGCCGGCCAGGCCGCCCGGCACGCCGAGCACGAGGTCGTGGTGCTGCGGCCCCTCCAGCGGGGCCTTGGCCGCAAGCCAGCGGGCGTTGTCCAGATGACCGGCGTCGAAGATCTCGAGCTCGGGGCGCACGCCCGCGGCCAGCTGCGCGCGGGCGAACTCGAGCATCAGCGGCGCGGGGTTCTCGAACACCCCGCGGCCGAAGTTGACGGTGCCGCAGGTGAGGCTGGCCATCTCGGGTGCGGCCTCGAGCGACCCCAGCCGCTCGGCCGCCGTCATGCCGATGGCACCGCCGGTGGAGACCTGCACCACGATCTCGGGCGCGGCCTCGCGGATCGCCGCCACCGTCTCCCGGTAGCGGCCCGCGTCCTGCGTGGGCGTGCCGTCGTCCCAGCGGGCATGCACGTGCACCATGCGGGCGCCGGCGGCGAAGGCGCGGCGCGTGTCCTCGGCGATCTCGGCGGGCGTGAACGGGACGCCGGGCGCCTGCTCGCGGCCGGTCTCGGCGCCGCACGGCGCGACCGTGATCAGCAGGTCGTCGGTCACCGACCGCCGGTGGCGCGCCCCTGCGGCCCCCGCGAGTGCTCCTTGCGCACCACGTAGGTGCCCCGGGCGCGGGTGACCAGCACCGGCTCATCCAGGTAGTCGGCCGCCGAGTCGCTGATGTCCGTGCGGGCGACGACCTCCTTCCACAGCTCCAGGTCGACCGTGCGGCTGGTCGTGCCCATGCGGGCGATCGTGCCGCGGGCGCGGACGAAGTCGCCGGCGTGCATCGGCGCCAGGAACTCGACCGACTCGTAGCCCGCGAACAGGCCCTCGTCGCCGTCGGTGTGGACGGCCAGCTCGGTGACGATGTCGCCGAAGATCTCGAGGCCGTGCGCCCCGTCCACGAGGTTGCCCCCGTAGTGCGCGTCGGCGGCCGAGAGCCGCATGCGCAGCTCGACGGAAAGGCCCTCCATCACTCCCCCTTCGTCCGTTGAACCAGCTCCTGGGCGACCCAGGCGGCGACCTGCGAGGGGGTCGAGCCGGGACCGAAGCCGGCATCGTATCCGAGCTCCTTGGCGAACGTGTTCGAGAGCCGCGGGCCGCCGGCGATCAGCAGGTAGCGGTCGCGCAGGCCCTCCGCCTCGAGCAGGTCGACCAGCTTGGTCAGCTGGCGGGCGTGCACCTGCTTCTGCGTCACCACCTGGGACACCAGGATCGCGTCGGCGTGCCGCTCCTGCGCCTCGCGCACCAGCCGCTCGCACGGCACCTGCGCGCCCAGGTTGACCGCCTCGATCCACGGGTAGCGCTCGAGGCCGTAGTCGCCGGCGAAGCCCTTCATGTTCATGATCGCGTCGATGCCGACGGTGTGGGCGTCCGATTCGATCGCCGCGCCGATCACCACCACCCGCCGACCCAGCCGCTCCTCGATCAGCCGGTTGACGCCGCCGAAGCCGAGCGCGGGCGCCTCCACCTCGCTGCTGGTGACGTCGTCGGGATCGACCCCGGCCGGCGCCCGGCCGTAGGCGACGTAGAACGTCATCCCCCGGTCGGCCTCGCCCAGGTGGACGACCTGCGGCTCGCGCATGCCGATGTTGCGCAGGAACTGGAGGCCGATCTCCCGGGCACGGGCGTCGGCCGGCACCGGCAGGGTGAAGCTGAGCTGCACCATGCCGTCCCCGGCGGTGTCGCCGTAGGGGACGACCTCAGGCACGTGCTGCCTCCGCGATCCGCGGCTCCCACAGCTCGAGGAACGGGTTGTGGTAGCCCGGTGCCCGCGCCGCCACACCCTCCAGCCCGCGGCCGCCGTCGCGCGGCCGCGGCGTGTCCGCGAACCAGCCTCGCTCGATCGCCTCGAACATGCCCGCCTCGGCGACCCGGCGCAGCAGCTCGACCGTCTCGGACAGCACCAGCTTGGCCCGCTCGTCCAGCGGCCCGCCCGGCACGGCCTGGAGCGACTCGCGCAGCGGCCGCGCGGCGTCGAACACGCGACGGGCATCCTGGATGGCCAGCAGCCGGTCGGAGAGGAAGGGCGTGTGCACCGCCTCGGTCAGGATCGAGAGCAGCTGGATGTGCTGCCCGGTGGCGACGCCGACCAGGTTGAACGCGGTGCCCAGCGACTGCGTGCGGAAGATGTCGCCGGTCACGTGCTTGGTCGGCGGCATGTACTTGAGCGGGCAGTTCGGGAACAGCTCACGGATGAGCAGCGCCAGCGCCCACTCCTCCATCAGCTGACCGGGCCGGTCGGGGTCGATCTCGAAGGCGTGGCCGAGGCCGATCTGGCGCTCGGGGATGCCGGCGCGCAGCGCCAGCGAGCGGTTGATGAAGTCGCTGGCGACGACCGTGTGCCCGGCCTCGTGGCCGGTGGACGTGGTCAGGTAGTTGTCCTCGCCGGTGTTGATGATGACGCCGGCGCGGCCGTTGATCATGCGGCTCACGTACTGGTCGCAGAACGTGCGCTGCGGGTTGATGTCGCGGAACAGGATCCCGTACATCGAGTCGTTCAGCATCATGTCCAGCCGCTCGACGGCCCCGCAGGCGGCGATCTCGGGCATGCACAGCCCGGACGCGTAGTTGGTCAGCCGCACGTAGCGCCCGACCTGCGGGATCACCTCGTCCAGCGCCGCCCGTACGCGGCGGAAGTTCGCCTGGGTGGCGTAGGTGCCGCCGAAGCCCTCGGTGGTCTCGCCGTAGGGCACGTAGTCGATCAGGCTCTGCGCGGTCGAGCGGATGACCGCGATCACGTCCGCTCCTGCGCGCGCCGCGGCCTGCGCCTGGAGGGCGTCCTCGTGGATGTTGCCGGTGGCGACGATGACGTACAGCCAGGGCGTCGGCGGGTCGCCGAACTCGGCCACCATCGCGTCGCGCTCGGCCCGGCGGGCGGCGATCCGGCCGTCGGCCTCGGCGGCCAGCGCCGCCGCCAGGTCGCGCTCTGCGGCGCCGGCGGCCCGGTCGCTGAGCTCGGCCTCCCCGGCGGCGATCGCCTCTGCCACCTGCTGCGGCGAGCGCTCCGAGTCCAGGCAGGTCGCGGCCAGCGGCAGCGCCAGGCCCTCCTCCAGTCGCGGCCCCAGCGCATCCACCAGCACGTTGGGCATGGGGACGCCGAGGTCGTCCACGCCGTCCACGCCGAACAGGCGGGCGACGGTGCGCTCGATGGCAACGGTCGTGTGCCCGCAGGCGAAGTCCACGACCGGCTCGGCGATGGCGTCGGCGAGCGCGAAGGCCTCGTCCACCAGCCCGGCGTCGAGATCGAGTTTCATGGGCTGATTCTCCCCGAAACGACGTCGACGACGGGCCAGCGGCCGGCGGCGGCCTCGACCAGCTGCTCGAAGGCGGCATCCGCCTCCAGCGGCCGGTCGGGATGGAACGGACTTGCAGTGACGGCGGCGATGGCAAGGCCTGCGCGGGCCGCCGTCTCCACCCCGCCCCGCCGCGCCCGGGCGACCTGCTGCGGCTTCGCCAGCACGCGCGTGGGGTCGGCCACGACCAGCCGGGTGCGGACGCCGCCGCGGAGCAGCAGCTCGAGCAGCGGGCCGGTCAGCGCACCGGCCAGCTCGACCGTGGCGGCGCCCGCCTCGGCGATCCGGGCCGCGGTCTCCGGCTCGTAGCCGGCGGTGTGCTCGACCGCCAGCTCCGCCGGCTCCGCGCAGAGCGGGAGGGCGAGCGCGTCCAGCGCCAGCCGCACGCGCAGGGCATAGTCGTCAGGCCCGTTCGCGAGCGAGGCGCCCGCCGCCAGCACGACCGCGTCGGCGCGGCCGGGCGCGGCGGTGCCCAGGCGGCCCAGGGCGCCCTCCAGCAGCACCCGCCGTGCCCCCGCGGCGCGCAGCGCGGCCACGGTGCCGTCCAGCTCGTCGAGGCGGGCGGGGCCCGAGACGATCAGCGCCGAGCCGTTCGCCTCGACCAGCACCACCTCGCCCACCGCGGTGCGGTAGCCCAGCCGCTCGCGCACCGTCGCCGTGCCGCGCAGCCCCTCGGCCGTCGCCACCAGCGCGCCGGGGGGCGGCAGCACGCGCGGCTTGGGCAGGCCGGTGAGCTGGTCGCGCCGCTCGCCGTCCAGGCCCAGCGATGCCAGGCCGAACGGCCCCGGCAGCGTCTCCAGCAGGTGGTTGATCACGGTCGTCTTGCCGGCGTTCTTGGCCAGCCCGACGATCGTCGTCGTCGCGTGCGGCTCGAGCAGCCGCGCCAGGGTCACCGCCGGGCGACGAGGTGCGCCGGGAAGACCTCGTGCTCGCGGCCGTCGCGCTTGCGCATCGGCGGGCGGGGCGCGACCAGGCAGTTGTAGACCGCCTCCTCGGCCGCCTCGTAGGCCGCCGCGAAGAAGGGGTTCATATCGTCATGCTCGAGCGTCTGCTCCATCGTGGTCGAGAAGGCCACGGCGATCTCCCCCGACCCGTCGTGCGCGTAGGAGCCGGCCTTGGCCAGCCCCAACAACGGCCGCAGCGCGAGCCGCCGCAGGTCCTGGGCGGTCATCGGTGCGTCGGTGGCGCAGACGGCGATGCACGAGCCCTCCGGAGGCGGCGGTCCGTCGGCCGGGGCGAAGCGCAGGCCGCCCGCCTCCAGCCGCTCGCGCTCGCCGAAGTTGCACATCAGCAGCACGCCCAGCGTGTGGTCGCCGATCCGCCGCGACGCGGTGCCGATGCCTCCGGCGAACTCGAAGCAGGTCATGCCGGTGCCGCTGCCGACGCTGCCCTCCGGCACCTCGACCCCCAGCGCCGCGCGGGCCGCAACGACGTCCTCGACCGTCACCGTGCGGGCGTCGGCCAGGTCGCCGTCGTCGCACTCGCCCACCACCGGGATCAGCGTGTTCGAGGGATCGCCGCCCTCGGCCAGGATCGCGCCGTGGTAGACGATGCCCAGCGCGTGGGTGCCGCACAGGTAGATCGCGGTCTGCAGGATCCCCCACTCGTCGATCTCGAGCTTCTTCGTCAGCTCGCCGACGCCGTTCGTCGTCGCCACGCCGGCGCGCGCGGGCAGCCGTGGCGGATCGATCACCGTGACGCCGGTCTGCTCGCCGCTCCCGGCCTGCGCGTGGCCGACCCGGACGCCGGGCACGTCGGTGATCGAGTTGCGGGCGCCGGTCGGCAGCAGGCCGACCGGTCCGGCGATGTCTCTCCAGCGTTCCGCCATGGGAGCGTGCTCTATACCAGATCCAACTGATCGTACGACCACGGTGCCAGCCGTTCGAAGGCGCGGGCGGCGCGCAGCACCAGCGCGTCGGCGCCACGGCGGCCGACGATCTGGAGGCCCACCGGCAGCCCGTCCAGCATCCCGCAGGGCACCGACGCGGCCGGCTGCCCGGAGACGTTGAAGGGGTAGGTGAACGCGGTCCAGGAGAGGTACTCGGTGGGCCGCCCGGCCACCGTGCCGGGCTGGTCGCTGCCGGCCGGGAAGGCCGTGACCGGCAGCGTCGGCGTCAGCAGCAGGTCGAACCGCGCCAGGAAGCGCTCCATCGCCTCGGCGTAGGCGACGCGCTCGGTCTGCGCCCGTTCGTGCTCGGCGGCGGCCATCGCCAGGCCCCGCTGGATCACCGGCACCCGCCCGGGGTCGGCCAGGGCGATCGTCCGCTCGTCCTCGCTCGCGCGACTGGCTCCACGACCAGATCGCCTCGACCACGGGCCACGGATCGGGCAGCCCGGGGTCGGCGTCCTCCACCTCGCAGCCGAGCTCGGTGAAGCGCCGCGCCGCCGCCTCCGCCAGCTCGCGCACCGCCGGCTCGACGGCGACGCCTCCCAGATCGCCCGACCAGGCAACGTGGAGGCCCTCCACCCCGTCCTCCAGCGTCTCCAGCAGGGAGACCCGGCCCATCACCTCCAGCAGCAGCGCCGCGTCGGCCACGCCGCGCGCGATCGGCCCCTGGGAGGAGAGGCCGCTGTTGGTCGGCTGCGGCACCGTGCCCGTCGTCGGCTTGATCCCGAACACCCCGCTCAGCGCCGCGGGGATGCGGATCGAGCCGGCGCCGTCGCCGCCCTGGTGCAGCAGGCCCATCCCGGCGGCCGCCGCTGCCGAGGCGCCGCCGCTGGAGCCGCCCGGCGTCAGCCCGTGGCGCCAGGGGTTGTGGGTCGAGCCGGAGACGAGGCTGGTGGTCTCGCCCTTCCAGCCGTACTCGGGGGTGGTCGTCTTGCCCAGGATGGCCGCCCCGGCGTCGCGGATGCGGGCGGCCAGGGGGTCGTCCTGCTGCGAGATGCGGTGCTCGTGCACCCGCGAACCCATCGTGCAGCGGACGCCGGCCAGCTGGACGAGATCCTTGATCGTGGTCGGGATCCCGGCCAGCGGCCCGGCCGTCCCGTCGCGGTATGCCTGCTCGGCGGCCCGGGCGCCCTCCAGCGCCAGCTCCGGGGTGAGCGGTGACGAACGCGTTCAGGCGTGGATTCACCCGCTCGATCCGCTCCAGGGCCTCCGACACCGCCTCGACCGGCGAGCGCTCGCCGGCGGCGAACGCCGCCCGCAGCTCGAGCGCGTTCACGGCAGCACCGTCCGCAGGAACCGCAGGGCGTTGTCCCGGGCCAGCGGCGCTCGCTGGTCGGCCGGCACCGCCGCCAGCACGTCGGCGTGGAACCGCTCCCGGGTCGGCTCGGGCCGCTCGGCCAGCGCCAGCTCCTCCGGCGTCGGGTCGGGAGGCGCCAGCGGCGGGCCCAGGTCGGGGCCGGGCAGCCAGTCGCAGAAGTCGGCGCCGAACGCGGTGGCGCCCGGGCCGGCGACGGCGCGGACGTGGTCATGGTGCTCCCGCGCCCGCTCGATCGGGTCGCCCGGGCCGAGGAACGCCGGGATGCAGGCCAGTCCCACCACGCCGCCCCGCTCGCCGATCGCGGCCAGCAGGTCGTCGTCCAGGTTGCGCTGGTGCCGGCCCACCGCCCGGGCGTTCGCGTGCGAGGCGAACACCGGCCCGTCGAAGCGCTCCAGCGCCCGGCCGCAGCCGCGCGGCGTCAGGTGGGAGAGGTCGAGGGCGATGCCGCAGCGCCGCCATCTCGTCCAGCAGCCGCTCGCCGGCAGGGGTGATGCCGGCCCCGCGGTCCTCGGCGAGGCCGTCGGCGAAGGCGTTCGACCCGTTCCACGTCAGCCCGGCCGACCGCACTCCCAGCCGGTGCATCGTGGCGATCAGGCCGGCGTCGTTGCCGAGCGCGTCCACGCCCTCCATCGCCAGGATCCCGGCGAGGGCGCCGTCATCCAGCGCCGCGTCCAGCTCCGCCCGGGTCGTCACGATCCGCAGCTCGCCTTCCGAGTCCTCCTCCTCGCGGCGGGCGGCGTCGAGCTGGCGCAGCACGGTGCGCAGCGCCGACTCCGGGATCAGCGGCTCGTCGACGTACGTGGGCAGCACCTGCACCCGCACGCCCGCCTCCCGGAACACCGCCTGGTGCCGCCGGCGGAACACGTCGCGCTCCCCGGCCGCGCGGCGCGCCTCCAGGTCGATCAGCAGGTCGAGATGGAGGTCGGCTACACCATGATGCATGCAGCCCGGTGCTCCGCCGTCGTCGCATCCTTCGCCTGGTGCAGCTCAGGATCGATCGTCTTGCACCGCTCCTCCGCGATCGGGCAGCGGGGGTGGAAGCGGCAGCCGGGCGGCACGTGCACCGGATTCGGCGTCTCGCCGGTGAGGATCTGCGGCGCGGTCTGCTCGCGCGGGTCACGCTTGGGCACGACCGAGATCAGCGCCTTGGTGTACGGGTGCTGCGGGTTGCGGACGATCTCCTTGGCCGGCCCCTCCTCGACGATCCTGCCCAGGTACATCACGCAGATGCGGTCGGCGAAGTGGGCCGCGGTGGAGAGATCGTGGGTGATCATCAGGATCCCCATGCCCTCCTTGCGCAGCCCGTCCAGCAGCGACAGGATGCCGGCGCGGACGGAGACGTCGAGCATCGACACGGGCTCGTCCGCCACCAGCAGCTTGGGGTCGAGCACCAGCGCCGCGGCGATCGCGACCCGCTGGCGCTGGCCCCCCGACAGCTCGTGCGGGTACCGGTCGATGAACAGCTCGGGTGGCGTCAGCCCCGCCCGGTCGAGCGCCTCGCGCACCCTCGTGTCCCGGTCCGCCTTCGAGCCGCTGATGCCGTGGATCAGGAGCGGCTCCTCGATCGTGTCGCGCACCGAGAACCGCGGGTCGAGCGACTCGTACGGATCCTGGAAGATCATCTGCACGTCGCGCCGCAGCGGCCGCATCGCCCGGCTCGACAGGCCCTTCAGCTCGCGGCCGTGGAAGCGGATCGAGCCGCTCTCGCTGTCGACCATCCGCACGATGCTCTGCGCAGTGGTCGTCTTGCCGCAGCCGGACTCGCCGACGAGCGCGACCATCTCGCCTGCGGCGACGCTGAAGGTGACGCCTTCGACGGCGTGCACGGTCAGCCTCGGCCGGCGGGCGAGCGTCCCGGCGACGCCGCGCGGCACCGGGTAGCGCGTGATCAGATCCTCGACCTCCAGCAGGATCGCGGGGGTGCTCATGCGGGCGCCTCGACCGGTTGCCGGTCGTTGAGATGGCACGCCGCCTCGTGGCCCGGCTCCACCTCGCGCCGGCGCGGGGTCACCGACGGGCAGGGCTCGAACGCGGAGTCGCAGCGCGGGGTGAACGGACAGCCCTCGATCGTGCGATCGAGCCGCGGCGGTGCGCCGGGGATCGACCGCACCTCGTCGTCACCCAGCAGGTCCGGCGTGGCCGCGAACAGCATGCGCGAGTAGGGATGCCGCGGCGAGTGGTAGATGTCCGCCATCGACCCCATCTCGGCGATCTCCCCGGCGTACATCACGGCGGCCCGATCGCAGACCTGGGCCACCACGGGCAGGTCGTGGGTGACGAGGATCATCGAGAGGCCGAGGTCGCGCGTCAGCCGCACCAGCAGCTCCAGGATCTGCGCCTGCACCATCACGTCCAGTGCCGTGGTCGGCTCGTCGGCGAGCAGCACCTTCGGCTGGCAGGCGAGCGCGAGCGCGATCGCCGCCCGCTGGCGCATGCCGCCCGAGAACTCGTGCGGGAAGCGGTCGGCGCGGCTGCCGGAGATGCCGACCAGCTCGAGCAGCTCGCGCACCTGGGCCTTGGCCGTGCCGCCGCTGGCCGTGCCGTGCATCTCCATCGGCTCGGCGATCTGCTCGCCGATCCGCTTGACCGGGTTGAACGCGTTCATCGCACCCTGGAAGACCATCGAGATGTCGCGCCAGCGGTGGGGGGCGACCGTCGCCTCACCCTTCTCGAGGATGTTCTCCCCATCCAGCACGACGCGTCCCGCCACGCTCGCGCTGGCAGGGAGGAGGCCCATCATCGAGAGGATCGTGGTCGTCTTGCCACAGCCCGACTCGCCGACCAGTCCCATCCGCTCGCCCGGCCGGAGCTCGAAGCTGACGCCCTGGACGGCGTGCAGCTCCCCTCCTCCGCCCAGCTCGAACCAGACGTGCAGGTCCTCGACCGAGATGACAGGGGCGGGCTGGGTCACTCGCTGTCCAGCTTGCCCTGAAGCGGGCGGACGCGGAACCGGCGCACCGCCAGATGGCCGACGCGGAGGCGCGGGTTGAGGGCGTCCTCCATCGACTGGCCCATCATCGTGCAGGCCAGGATGACGAGGGTGACGCACACGCCCGGCGGCACGATCGCCCACCAGGCGTTGTTCAGCACCGCGTTGCCGGTGAACGCGTTCTCGATCAGCCGGCCCCAGGACACGGTCGTCGGATCGCCCAGCCCCAGGAAGGCGATGTACGTCTCGGCGAAGATCGCCAGCGCCACCATCAGCACGGTGTTGGCGATCAGCAGCGGCGACACCTGCGGCAGCACGTGTTTCATGATCAGCCGGTTGTTGCCGGCGCCCAGCGATTGCGCCCGTTTCACGTACACCCGCTCACGCACGCTCTTCACCTGGGCGCGGATCAGCCGTGCCGTGCTGGTCCAGTAGATGATCCCGATGATGATGATGATGTTGCGGAGGTTGCGGCCGAACACCGCCGCCATGACGATGATCAGCGGGATGTCGGGGATGACGAGGAAGATGTCCGTGATCCGCATCAGCACGATGTCCATGGTGCCGCCGAAGAAGCCCGAGCACACGCCCACCGCTCCGCCGATCACCATCGCCACCACCGCGGCCGCGAACCCGACCTCGAGGGATACCCGGCTGCCCCAGATCAGGAGCGAGAGCATGTCCACGCCGCCGTCGTCCGTGCCCAGCCAGTGGGCGCTGCTCGGCGGGGCGTAGATCGGCCCGGTCTTCTCGTGGATCGAGTACGGGGCGAGCAGCGGCGCGAAGATCGCGATCAGGACGAACAGCACCACGACCGCGAGCCCGATCTGCGCCTGCGGCTGGCCGCGGAAGGTCTCGACCAGGAAGCCGCGGCGGCGGCTCGGAGCCGGCGCCTCGCGGGCCTCCGCGTCGCTCGTCATGCCCGCCGGGTCGAAGATCGCGCCGCTCATGTCGTCACCCGCGGATCGAGCTTGAAGTAGAGGAGGTCGGCGAGGAAGTTGAACACGATCACCGAGATCGTCAGCAGCAGGAACGCTCCCTGCAGGAACGGGTAGTCGCGCTTGTCGATCGCATCCACGATCGCGAGGCCGATCCCCGGATAGTCGAAGACGTACTCGACGACGATCGCCCCGCCGACGATGAAGCCGAGTGACAGGGCGATCAGCGTGACGATCGGGAGCAGGGCGTTGCGGAAGCCGTGCTTCCAGACGATCGCCCAGTTGCTCATGCCCTTGGCCCGGGCGGTCAGGACGTAGTCCTCTCCAAGTGTCTCCAGCATCGCGGAGCGCACGATCAGCGTGTACTCGCCGTAGAGCACCAGCCCGAGCGTGAGCGCCGGCAGGATCATGTGTTCCAGGCGATCCTTCCAGAAGTCGTACGACGAGGGTGCGCCGAGGATGCCCAGGTCGGGGCTCTGGATGCCCCCGTGCGGCAGCCCGACCCGGTCGGCGACGAAGTAGACGATCATCAGGCCGAGCCACTGGGTGGGCATCGAGTAGAAGGCGAGCGAGGTCCACAGCGACCCCTTGTCCAGCCAGGTGCCGCGGCGCCAGGCCGCGATCACCCCCGTCAAGACGCCGAAGAAGATCGAGAAGACGGTGCCCAGGGTGATCATCATCAGGGTGTTCTTGAGCGGCGTCCAGAGCTCACCCCGGATCGGCTGGAACGTGATCTGGGAGGTGCCCAGGTTGCCGTGGGCGAGGTTCTTCACGTAGATCACGTACTGCTGCCACGTCGACTTGTCGAGCCCGAGCTCCTTCCGGTACGCCTCCTTGAACTGGATCGTGCAGTTCTTGCAGCGCAGGCCCGAGACCGCGTCACCGGGCAGCGCCCGGAAGAGCAGGAAGTTGATGGTGATGGCGACGAAGACCGTCAGGATCGCGAACAGCGTCCGCTTGACGATGTAGTCGGCACGTCCTCCCATTCCGTTGCTCCTCCGGGCGCTCGGCCCGGGTCAGCCGACCTGGTAGGGGTCGGTCAGGTAGTGGTAGTTGTACCCGGCCAGCTCGGGGTGGAATCCGCCCCAACCCAGGGTCTGTGCCGAGATCCCCTTCTCATTGACCAGATACGTGTAGATCCACTGGTCGGAGATCAGCTTGTCCATCTGCTGGACGAGGGTCTTCCGCTGCGCCGGATCGACCAGCGTGCCCTGCTTCGAGTACATCTGGTCGTAGGCGGGGTTGGAGTACCCGGTATCGCTCCAGGAACACCACTGTCCGGTGGTCGCGACGGAGAGCTGGAAGTCCGGGTCGGGATAGGAGAACCAGTCCCACAGCGCGATGTCGAACTTCGAGTACCCCTGCTTCTTGGACGCGTCGCAGGTGTTGTCGGTCTCCAGCGCGTACGCCGCCGTGGCGTCGCCACCGGCCTGCTCCGTCACCTTGACGCCCGCCTGGGCGAGGCCGTCGGCAACGATCTGGTACTCGCGGTCGCCGTTGAAGTCGAGGCTTCCCGGCACGATCACCTGGTACTGCATCTTGTGTGCCGCCTGGGCGTACTTGCCGGTGGTCGCAGGTGCCACGCGGATACCGTCGGCCCCCTTCTTGTAGCCGAGCTGGTCGAGCATCGCGTTGCCCTGGTCGCAGTTGTACTCCAGCTTCTGGTCGTCGGGGCTCTGCCAGTCAGCCCCGAACGGGCCGAGGATGCTCTGGTTGGCCGGTGTCGCGTTGCCCTGGTAGACCACGGAGATGATCTGCGCGCGGTCGACGCACATCGAGAGCGCCTTCTTCACCTGCGGGTCGAGCAGCTCGCGGTTCTGCGGCTTGTACGGGTTCGAGTTCCAGGTCATGTTGGTGAACTCGCCGTAGGGGTAGGCGATCAGCTTGAGGTTGTTCGCCGACTTGAGCGCGTTCACGGTCGTGTAGGGCACCTGGTCGACCGCGCTGATCTGGCCCGACTTGAGGTCGGCGATCATCGAGTCCGAGTTGGTGTAGTAGACGAGGGCGGCCGCGTCAACGTGCGGCTTGTCGCCCCAGAAGCCGGGGTTCGGCTTGAACACCGACGTGCCCTTCTTCTCGTACTGGGTCATCTGGAACGGCCCGCCGGACACGATCGGCAGGTGGTTCTCCGGCAGGAACGTCTTCAGGTCCTTGCCGTTGTTGCCGGCGTACTTCTCCCACACGTGCTTGGGCAGCACGTACAGGCCGGCGATCGCCGACAGCACGTTGCCCACGGCCGCGTCGTAGTGGAAGACGACGGTGTTGGGGTCGGGCGCGTCCACCTTGGTCACGTGGCTGACGGCGCTCGCCATCACCGCGGTCGGGCCGGACTGGTACTTGACGATCGTGTTCGCCGTCCAGGCGACGTCCGCCGACGTGAGCGGCTGGCCGTCCGACCACTTGGCACCCGGCTCCAGCGTGTACGTCCACGTCTTGCCGTCCTGGCTGTGCGACCACTTCGTCGCGTAGCTGGGGACGTAGCTGGTCAGGTCGGGGCCGAGCTGGACGAGCTCCGGGTAGACCTCGAGGAACGCGTTCGTGGACTGCGCCTCGATGTAGTTGAAGATGTTCATCGTGTCGATGTAGTTGGTCGTCCCGATCGAGAAGATGCCGCCCTGCTTCACGCTGCCGCTGCCGCCACCCGAACCGGATGAGGAGCCGCCGCCGCAGCCAGCGGCGACAACCAGCAGCGCGGCCAGTGCGGCCAAGCCGAGGAGCCTTGCCTTTTTCACGTCGTGCCTCCCTGTTCGCGCAGCGCGATGACGTCTGCGTCGTGGTGATCGCGTCCCGGGCGCGGTGCGCGCCGGCCGACCTCGTCGATGTGGTCGCAGACCTCCTTGACGGCCTGCTCGAGCCAGATCCTGCCCTTCTCGGCCGTCGCCACCGTGGCGTCGCCGATCACCCCCGACTCCGTCCAGCCGCTCCACTGGCCCTTGATCGAGAGCGGCCCGTCGCTCCAGTCCATCCACACGTGCTCGGCGTCCCAGTCCGGGATCTCGCGCACGGCCTTGTCCATCTGCACCAGCTCGGGCCGGATCGCCAGGTACAGGGACGTCTCCAGCTCGCAGGCATGCGCCATGCCGCCCGGCGTGTCGGAGTCACGGGTGGCGGCCAGCAGCTCGAGCGACTCGGGCGTCGACAGGTACCAGAAGGTCGCCGCGGTGACGTCGCGCCGCTCCAACATCAGCAGCCGGGCCGCCATGTCCACCAGCGGCACGTTCGACCCGTGGCCGTTGACGAACAGGATGCGGCGGAAGCCGTGGTGGATCAGGCTCTTGCCGATGTCCACCAGGTACTCGACGAAGCGCCGCCACTCGATCGTGATCGAGCCGGGAAAGTCCATGTGGTGCGGCGTGTAGCCGTGCGTCACGGTCGGCAGCAGGAGCGCCCGGTCGGCGCGGCGCTCCACCGCGCGCTCGGCCAGCGCCTCGGCGATGACCGCGTCGGTATCGATCGGCAGGTGGTAGCCGTGGTCCTCGAGCGTGGACACCGGGATCACGCAGACCGGATCCTCGGCGGCGCGCTCCGCCACCTGCGGCCACGTCAGCTGCGCGTAGCGGAACGGTCGCTCAGCCAAACCGATGTCGCTGGTCGGTGGAGTTGCAAGGGTTCCCGCGTCCGTACATCAAGCTTCCTTCTGTGACGTCCGCAATGCACCAGAAGATGGTCTTCGACTGTGCTCCGTGCTCGGGGTGCCGGCAGATCGAGTCGGGCGCGTCGGTGTGGTCGGAGAGCGCGGCCCGCAGCCGGTCTGCCGTGACGGCTCCCGGGGCGAGCCATCGGAGCGCGGCACGATACCGCACCGCGGAGCGGGCTGCATAGGGCACGTCGCCCTCGTAAGGGCGCATCCGCTCGCTGACGTAGTGGTTGGTGTGGGCCAGGGCGCCGCTGCTGTCCGGGCGCAGCAGCTCGGCATCGGTGGCCGAGCCCTCGACGCTGACGACGCCGCCGGTGCGATGGGACAGCACGTTGTTGTAGGACGAGGCCCGGCGAGGATGGAGCGCGGCGTCCACCGCGTCGGCGAGCGTCCGCCGGCGCAGGATCTCGCGCACCTGTACCAGCCGGGGGATGCCCGACCCGGTTGTCGTTGGGCGTCACCTCGTTGCCGGTCAGGGCCAGTCCCGCATCCGAGAAGCCGACCGACAGCCACGGCCCGATGCCGACGGTGAACACGACCGGGTCGCCCGGCACGTGCCGCTCGATCGCGATCAGCTCGTCCTCGCACTCCGGGGGCAGGTCGTTGTTGTGCGCCACCCACAGGTGGCCGTCCACGGTGGCCGGTGGCGCCGCCACCAGGTCGGAGCAGCGGCCCTCCTCCGCCCCCTCGCCGTACAGCTCGGCGATCTCCTCGATCGAGGCGGCGAACACGGCCCGCGGGTCGGCGCCGCAGCCCTCGGCGACGCCGTCCAGCTCCTCGACCAGCCAGGGCCACACCTCGAGCGTCGCCTGCCGGTAGGGCTCGGCGGCGGCCAGTGTGCCCGGCCCGATCCGCTCCACGCGCGATGTCACCGCGGCGCCGGTCGCCTCACCGATCTGGCGGCCGACGTCGCGGTGCGTGCCGTCGACCCGCAGCACGGGGATCAGCTGGGCCTCAGGCATAGCGCCGCCGGAAGATCTCGCGCACGGCCGGGCTCTCACGCAGCACGTTCAGCGCCGTCAGGCCGCAATCGGGCATGTGGCCGTTGCCGATCAGCATCGTCGTCGCCCGCCCCAGGCCCTCGGCGCCCAGCGCGGCCGCCGTGAACGACGTGGCCATCGAGAAGAAGAGGATGGTGCCCGTCTCGCGGGTGAGCAGGATCGTGCCCAGCTCCGAGCCGCCGACGTTGACCAGGTTGACGGTGACGTCGGCCTCGCGGCCGGCCGCCTCCATGACGGCCTCGTAGAGGCCCAGCGCGTCGGTGGCGTCCGCCCGCACGACGTGGTCGGCGAGGCCGGTGCTGCGGACGTCGTCCAGCGCCTCGTCGCCCAGGTCGGTGACGATCACCGTGCCTGACGGGCCGGCATGCTTGCGCGCCTCGTGCAGCGTCAGCAGCCCGGACGTGCCGCCTCCGCCGATCAGCAGCACCGTGTCGCCCGGCTTGACGATCGCGGCCGTTCGCGAGGGCGCGCCGGCCACGTCCAGGGCGGCCAGCGCGATCCGCTCCTCGATGTCGTCCGGGAGCAGCGCGAACGGGCTGGACTCGAACAGCACGGCCGTCCCCTCGACGGCCACCTGGCCGTGGTCGAGGTCAACCGCGGCGATCCGGGTCAGCCGCAGCGGCGTCAGCGTCAGCGAGATCAGGCTGGCGATGCGCTGGCCGGGCCGCACGTCGCGGGTCTCCCGCACCAGGCTGCCGACCTCGCGGACGGTGCCGATCAGCATACCGCCCGACCCGGTGACCGGGTTGTGCAGCTTGCCGCGCTCGACCACGATCGCCTCGATCGCCGCCGCGATGGCCGCCGGATCGGCGCCGTTGGCCTCGCGCAGCTGCCGGAACGAGGCGGAGTCGAGGTTCAGCCGCTCGACGTCCACCAGCAGCTCGGCGTCGGAGATGCGGGGGTCGCTGTCCAGCCGCAGCGCCGGCTGGGGGAAGACGCCGGGAGGGTCGAGCACGCGGTGCAGGCCGTACCGGGCGGCGGGGCTGAGCGGCATCGGACAACCGTATCGAGCATCGTCCCGGACGGGAACTGGACATCTGCCCGAAGATCGGCAACCATCGTTGTGCACATGTCCAATGCGGGGATCACCGTTTCGGAGCTGGCCGCCGCCACGGCGCTGGGCCGGGCGACGCTGCGGGCCGGCCGCGCCGGCCTCGACCGGGAGGTGCGCCGCGTGCAGTGGATGGAGGTGCTGGACGACTTCGCCGACTACCTGGCGCCTGGCGACCTGCTGCTGACGACCGCATACAACCTGGGCGACCAGCCCGAGCTGCAGCGGGCCCTGGCCGGGCGGATGGCGGACGCCGGCGTGTCGGCGATGGTCGTCAAGTGCGGGTACTACCTCGAGGACGTGCCCTATCCCGTGCGCCGGCAGGCCGACGAACTGGGGCTGCCGGTGTTCGAGCTGCCGCGGCAGGTGCCGTTCGTCGAGCTGTCACAGAGCATCTACGAGCTGCTGGTCAGCCGCTCCTATGCTCGGCTGCGGCGCTCGGCCGACGTCCACCGCGAGCTGGTGCGGCTGCTGGCCGAGGGGGCGCCGCTGGCCGGGATCGTGCGCCGGGCCGCGGCTCTGCTGGGAAATCCGGTCCTGGTCGAGGACGCGCGCGGCGGCCGGCTGGCCGGCTTCCGCCCGTCCGGGGCGGCGCTCGGCGACGCGCCGGCGGACGGCGCGCTGGCGGCGCCGGTTGTCGCCCGGGGCGCGGTGCACGGCCGCGTGCTGCTGCTGCCTGAGCGGCCGATCGCCGACGACGACCCTCAGGCGCTCGAGCAGGTGGCGACCGTCGTCGCACTCGAGATCGCCCGCAGCGAGCAGGAGCTGCGCGCAGAGCGCGAGCGGCTGGCCGATCTCGTCCGCGACCTGCTGGCCGGCCGCGCGGGCGACGACGAGGAGGCGGCGCGGCGTGCCGTGGTGCTCGGCGTCCACCTCCCGGACCGGCTGGCGGCCGCGGTGTTCGCCGACGGCGCCGCGCCCGCCGGGCTGCCGCTGGTCGCCGCGGAGGGTGGCGCGACGGTTGCGGTGCTGCACGCGGGCGACGCGCCCGCCGTCCCCGGAGGGTTCGCCGAGGCGGCCGGCGGCGTTGCGGGGCTGCCCAACGCGCTGGCGCGGGCCAGGCGGGCCTGGCGGATCGGGCTCGCGCTGACCGGCGAGCGGCGGCTGCACCGCTACGAGGAGGTGCGCACGTACGACCTGCTGGTCGGGCACCTCGAGGGCGAGCAGCTGGCCGAGCTGCGCGCCTCCACCCTCGACCGGCTGCCCGCCGTCCTGCGCGAGACGCTGGAGGCGTACCTGCGGAGCGGCGGCAGCGTCTCGACCACGGCGGCCGAGACGTACGTGCATCGCAACACGGTGCGCTACCGGCTGCGGCGCATCCGCGAGGTCACCGGCATCGACGTCGCGCGGCCCGAGCAACGGCTGCTCTGCGAGCTGGTGCTGCTGGCCGAGCGCGTCGCGGGCTGATCGCGCTAGTTGCCGCTCGGCCGCACGCGGGGCACGTGGCCGCCGACCTGCAGCGTGATCCGCGAGCTGCTGGCGTAGGTGCCGTCGATGTCGAACCCGGTCGCGCGCAGCACGATCCCGTTGGCGCCGTAGGGCACCTTGACGACCTTGATCGAGACCGGGCCCGGCTGCTGGAGCAGCCGCTTCGCCTGGGCCAGCGGCAGCCCGATCACGTTGTGCATCGGGTAGCGCGTCTGCGGCGTCGCGGCGCGGCCGCCCAGCCAGAGGAAGACGACGCACAGCACGACGCCGAAGCCGAGCACCGCGCCGATCAGCGCCACTCCCGGCCCGCGCCGGCGGGGCGTCCACTGCCGCGGCGCGGGCGGTGCGGCCGGTGTGGTGGCGGGCTCCTCCATGATCTGACGATAGCGATGGGCGCGGCCGTGTGGTAGAGACCGCTCCCATGGGTCCCATCGGCAGCGAGGAGGCGGCGGTGCCGCGCTACCGCGAGGTCGCGGACACGCTGGGCGGGCGGATCGACGCCGGCGAGCTGGCGCCGGGCGAGCGGGTGCCCAGCGAGCGGGCAATCGCCGAGGAGTTCGGCCTCTCGCGGATGACCGCGCGGCAGGCGGTGGAGCTTCTGGTGCGGCGCGGGCTCGTCTACCGCCGGCCGGGGTCGGGCACGTACGTCGCCCCGGCCCGCGTCGAACACACGCTGCAGCGGTTGCTGGGGTTCAGCGAGCAGATGCGGGCGCAGGGCGTGGAGCCGTCGGGCCGGATGCTCGGGGTCGATCTGGGGCCGGTTGACGACGCAGACGTCGCCGAGGCACTGGGCCTGGACGACGGGGAGCGGACGTGGTTCGTGCGGCGGGTCCGGTTCGGCGACGGGGAGCCGCTGCTGATCGAGAGCTTCCACGTGCCCGAGCGCGTCTGCCCCGACCTGGGACTGCACGACCTGGCGCTGGGGTCGCTCTACGCGATCATGCGCTCCGGGTACGGCGTGCGGCCGACCAGCGCCCACGAGACGATTGAGCCGACCGCCTGCGAGGGCGAGGCGGCGAGGTGGCTGGCGACGCGGCCGGGGGCGCCGGCGATCCTGGTCACGCGGGTGACGAGCGACGAGGACGGCCGGCCGATCGAGCATGCGCGCGACCTCTACCGCGGCGACCGCGCCCGCTTCGTGGTCGACCTCTCCTCCTGACGCCGCCGCGCGACGAGATCCGTCAGTCCTGTGAGGGCAGTGCGCGGGCCGAGACGTCGAGCAGCAGCGCGTCGCGCAGATCCGCCAGCGGCCGCGCGCCCAGGTCGCCCGCGCCGCGCATCCGCACCGAGACGTTGCCGGCCTCCACCTCGCGGTCGCCGACCACGAGGATGCACGGCACCTTCTGCGTCTCGGCCTCGGCGATCTTGCGCCCGACCGACTCCGAGCGCAGCTCGGCGTGCGCCCGCAGCCCGGCGGCCTCCAGCTCCTCCGCGACCGACTCGGCGTACTCGTTGTGCCGGTCTGCCACCGGGATCACCGCCACCTGGAGCGGCGCGACCCAGAGCGGGAACGCGCCGCCGAAGTGCTCGATGAGGATGCCGATGAACCGCTCGAACGACCCGAACAGGGCCCGGTGGATCATCGCCGGGCGGTGGTCGGCGTTGTCCTCGCCGGTGTAGACGATGTCGAACCGCTCCGGCATCTGGTAGTCGAGCTGGATCGTCCCCATCTGCCACGAGCGGCCGATCGAGTCGGTCATGTGCAGGTCGATCTTCGGCCCGTAGAAGGCGCCGTCGCCCGCGTTCAGCTCGTACTCGACGCCGGCATGGGCGAGCGCCCGCTCCAGTGCCCCCTCGGCCGCGTCCCACAGCGCGTCGTCTCCGATCCGCTTCTCGGGCCGGGTGGACAGCTCGATGCGCAGGTCGAGCCCGAAGATGTCGTAGATGGTCTGCGCCAGCTCCAGGCAGCCGATCACCTCGGCCTCCACCTGGTCGTGCGTGCAGAAGATGTGCGCGTCGTCCTGGGTGATGTGGATGACCCGCATCAGGCCGTGCAGCGCGCCCGACGGCTCGTCGCGGTGCACGATCCCCTGCTCGGCCAGCCGCAGCGGCAGGTCGCGGTAGGAGCGCTGCGACGCGGCGTAGATCTGCACGTGCCCGGGGCAGTTCATCGGCTTCAGGCCGAGCATCCGCTCGTCCTTCTCGGTGAAGAACATGTTGTCGCGGTACTGGTCCCAGTGGCCGGACTGCTTCCAGATGTCCACCGAGTAGACGATCGGGGTGCGCACCTCCTCGTAGCCCCGCTCGCGGTTCAGCTCGCGCCACAGCGCGGTCAGCTCGTTCCAGATCACCATCCCGCGGGGATGCCAGAACGGCGCGCCTGGCGCCACGTCGCTGGTGTGGTAGAGGTCGAGGTCGCGGCCGAGCCGCCGGTGGTCGCGCTTGCGCGCCTCCTCGATCCGCTCCAGGTACGCGTCCAGCGACGCCTGGTCGAAGAACGCGGTGCCGTAGATCCGCGTCAGCATCGGCTTCGCCGAGTCGCCGCGCCAGTACGCCCCGGCCAGCGACAGCAGCTTGAAGGCCTTGATCGGCTTCGTGGTCTGCAGGTGCGGGCCGCGGCACAGGTCCTCGAACCCGTCCTGCTCGTAGGTGCTGATCTCCCCGCCGTCCAGGCCCTCGGCGAGCTCCACCTTGTACGGCTGCTGCTCCTCGCGGAAGCGCTCGAGCAGCACCTGCTTGTCCACGCCGTCCGTCCGCTGGAACGGGTGCTCGGAGCTGAGGATCCGCCGCATCTCCGCCTCGATCCGCTCGAGATCGTCGGCGGAGACGGGCTGGGAGAACTCGAAGTCGTAGTAGAAACCGTCGTCGATGGCCGGCCCGATCGCCACCTTGGCATCGGGCCAGAGGTGGAGCACGGCCTCCGCCATCACGTGCGCCGTGGAGTGGCGGAGCACCGCCAGCGCCTGGTCGTCGCGGGAGGTGATCACGCGGAACGCGGCGCCGTCGCGGAGCGGCAGCCGCAGATCGCGCAGCTCCCCATCCTGCTCGACGGCGATGGTGTCACGGGCGAGCCGCTCGCCGATCGCGCGCGCCGCGTCGAGGCCGGTCGCGCCGTCCTCCAGCTCGAGCGATGTCCCGTCGGGCAGCAGCACGTTCATGCGCGGCAGCATATCCAGCGCGATCCTCTAGGCTGACCGCCATGGAACTGCTGATCGCGCTGCTGGCCCTGGCGCTGCTGGCGGCCGTCTTCCGCCTCTTCCGGATCGAGCGCGAGCGGCGTGCCACCCTCGCGGCGCTGGGGGCGGAGCAGGGCCCGCTGCCGGCGGCCGCGCGACGGGCGCTGCGCGGCCAGGTCGACCGGGTCGAGCTGTCCGAGGCGCTGGCGCTGCGCGACGCGGTGATGACCGCCTCGCCCCTGCCCGTGATGCTGTTCGACTCGGCCGGCCGGCTGGTGCGGCAGAACGACGCCGCCCGCGCGGCCTTCCCCCAGTCCCGCCGCGGCGACGAGGCGGCCACCGCCAGCCTCGCGGCCGCCGTCCGCGACGCCCTGGCCGGCCGGGCGGCAAGGCCGATCCGGATCACCGTCTACGAGCCGGAGCGGCGCCGCTACCACGCCCACGTCCGCGGCTACCTCGGACGCGACAGCCGGCTGTGCGCCGTCGTGCTCGAGGAGGAGGGCGCCGAGGCCGACTTCCGCGACGCCCGCAGCCTCTTCTCCGCGGGCGTCTCGCATGAGCTGCGCACGCCGCTGGCCCGGATGCTGGCGCTGGTGGACACGCTGGCGCTGCCGCTCGAGGAGGACGAGCGCGACGCCACCCTGGAGGGCATGCGTGATGAGATCGACGGCATGCGGCTGCTGATCGAGGAGATGGTGCTGCTGGTGCGGCTGGAGAGCGGCGAGCAGGCGGGCCAGGGGGAGCGCACCGACATCACCGAGACGGTCAGCGCCTGCGTCGAGCGCCACACCCGCGCCGCCGATGCCGCCTCCATCGCCCTCTCGTCCGAGGCGACCGGTGGCCTGGTCGCGGCGATCGCTCCAACGCTGGTTGATGTCATGCTCGACAACCTGGTCTCGAACGCCATCCGCCACGCCGGGGCCGGCGCGGAGGTGACCATCAGGGCGCGGGGGCTGTCCGGTGCGGTCGAGCTGGCGATCAGCGACACCGGGGCCGGCATCGAGCCCGAGCACCTGGCACACGTCTTCGAGCGGTTCTACCGGGCCGAAGGCTCACGCACCGGCCCCGGCACCGGCCTCGGCCTCGCCATCGTCAAGCACGTTGCCGAGGCGCACAACGGCCGCGCCGAGATCGCCAGCACGCAGGGCGAGGGGACGACCGTGCGCGTGGTGCTGCCGACGCCGGCCGCCCGGCGGCAGGCGGTCGAGGGTCAGGACCTGGCGAGCGGCTCGAACCGGTAGCCGACGCCGTAGTGCGTCTGGATGTACGTGACCGTCGGGGAGCGGCGGTCGAGCTTGTCGCGCAGCTTGCGGACGCAGACGTCCACCGTCCGGTCGCGGTGGCGGTGCGGCGTCCCCCACACGCGCTGCTGGAGCTGGTCGCGGGAGAGCGCCCTGCCCTGCTCCGACGCCAGCACGTACAGGAGCCGAAACTCGGTCGGCGTCAGGCCCGCGTCGGCGCCGTCCAGCACGGCGGCGTGCAGGTCGGGGTCGATCACCAGCCCCTCGACCTCGATCCGCCGCCCGCGGCCGGCGACCGGCGCCATCCCCGCCCGGCGCAGCACCGCCTCGACGCGCGCGACCAGCTCGCGCATCCCGAACGGCTTGGCCAGGTAGTCGTCGCCGCCGATGCCGAGGGCGTGCACCTTGTCGTGCTCGGAGCCGCGGGCGCTGACGATCACGATCGGCGTCTCGATGCCCTCGCTGCGCAGCGTCTCCGTGATCATCCAGCCGTCCACGCCGGGCAGCATCAGGTCGACGACGGCCACGTCGGGCCGCTCGAACCGCAGCTTCTTGAGCGCCCGGTCGCCGTCCTCGGCCACCTCGACGTCCATCCCGGCGCGTCGGAGGTGGGTCGCCATCGCGTTGGCGATCACGCGGTCGTCTTCGGCGATGAGGACGCGGGGCACGACCTGATGGTACTCACCGCCGGGGGCGCCGTGGCTCGCTGGGCAACGGGGCGGAGATTAAAAAGATTCGCCGCCCCGGCTGGCCTTTCGTCCCCCGGTCGCACGAACTTTCGAGTCACCTCTACGGCCCGTACGCCCGGATTCGATCTACTCGGCTGCCCCAGGCGGCGCAGAGGGAAAGCTAGACGGCGCCGTCACCACCCGCAACCCCGAAGTTCGCATTTTGCGGTCGAATTCGATCTGCGGCCCGCGCCAGCAGCTCGCGGTCGCGGTCGTACGACATCCGCGCGGCGGCCTCCGCCGGCGGCAGCCACTCCAGGAGATCGACCTCGTGGAGCGCGTCGAACGCGCCGTCCAGCGCCCGCATCAGGTAGTACCGCACGACCTTCGGCCGGGTGACGCCGCCCCGCTCGACCGTGTACGCGATCGTGCCCAGGTCGGCCTCGATCGCGGCCCGGAACCCGGTCTCCTCCAGCACCTCGCGGAGGGCCGCCCGCTCGTCGTCCTCGCCCTCCTCGAGCTTGCCCTTGGGAAGCGACCAGTCGTCGTAGCGCGGCCGGTGGACGACGGCGACGAGCCCGTCGCGGATCAGCACCGCGCCGGCAGCTCTGACCAGGTCGTCGTGCGGCTCAGGCATTAAACGGATTCGCCGCCCCGGCTGGCCTTTCGTCCCCCGGCCGAACGAACCTTCGGGTCTCCCCTACGACTCGTCCGCCCGGCTTCGACCTACTCGGCTGCCCTCGGCGGCGCACAGTCATGGTAGGGCACGGCGGCGGCCGATGCAAGGCTGCGAAGCCGGTCAGGCGCGGCCGCGCCAGGGGCGGCCGGAGAGCCAGAAGAGCAGGCCGACGCCGCCCACCAGCAGGCACACGTAGCCCGAGGCGACCCACAGCACCTGCGCCTGCCCGCCGATCACGAGCCCGGCCGCCAGCATCACGATGCCGGACACGCCCAGCGCCTGCGTGACCACGAACGGCCCGGGCAGGCCGGCCGGGGTGATCGCCGGGGGGCGTGTCAGCCTCGATGGGTCGGCGCCGTCCATGCGCCTGCTGCGCACTGCCGCGCCGGCGACCAGCAGGAAGATGGTCGGGAAGTAGATGAACTGGGCCCAGAACTCGCCCACCAGGCGCTCGAGCGCGGTGAACAGGAGGATCAGCCCGACCACGACGACGGTGCCGATCAGGGCGAATCCGACGCTGCCGCCCCACGAGTAGACCGCCGTCTGCCGTCCGTCGTCCGTCACGGCCCGTGAGCCTACCGCACGCCGCCGATGGCCCGGGTCGCCGAGCGGGTCACAGCGTCCAGCTGAGGGTGTCGGCGGCCACGCCCGGCAGGGGCGTGCGCGCGCCGGTCAGCAGGTCGTAGAAGGCCACACCTCCGGGCTGGGCGACGGCGAGGTAGCGGCCGTCCGGCGACCAGGCGAACGCCTCGGCGTGATCGGGCACCCCGGCCGGGACGGTCTTGCCGGAGACGCTGGGCACCAGCTCGGCCCCGGTACCGTCCTCGGATGTGACCCACGCTCCCTGGCCGCCGGGCGCCACGCCGATCGCCTCGATCGCCGACCCGGAGCCAAGCCGCACGCTGACCGACCGCCTCCTGCGCAGATCGGTCTCGACCAGGGCGAACGGGGGACGCGGCACCCCGTGCTCGAGCCTGCCGATGCCCGTCGCCACCACGTTGCCGGTCACGGTCAGCGCGGTGATCGCCACCTGGTCCGGCGGCCACCGGACGATGTCGGCGAACGAGGCGCCGAACACCCGCTCGAGCGGGACGCCGTTGTAGACCAGACGGCCCCTGTGGGCGACCCACAGGTTGTCGCCGGCCGGCTGGGGCAGGCAGCCCTGGGTCTCGTACTCGACACCCCAGCGCCGCGCCCGTGTTGCGTCGGCCAGCACCCGGCCGCCCGGCGTCTGCACGCAGAAGAGCGCCGTGGCCGTGTCGCGCCAGGCCACCGGTGACGCCAGCACGCCGCGCGGGTAGGCGATCTCGCCGGTCACCCGCAGCGTCGGCCCGGACGCGTCGAGCACGGTCAGCCGGCGGTCGACACCCTGGCTGGAGAGCGCACCGTCGGTGACCGCGGCGATCGTGCCCCCGGAGTCGGGCCACACCCGGCAGTGCGCCCCCGGTGCCCGCCGCACATCCAGGTTGGGCAGCGCGACCACGCTGAGCGCGCAGCCGTTGGTCGCCCAGAGGTGGCCGAAGACCCCCTGCGGCAGCGCCGCGGACTGCGGGTGGCGGGCGAACGAGCGGGGCGGCGCGGTCGCCGGTCGACCCGATCCGCCCGCGGCGCCGACCGCGATCAGGAGCAGCGCGGCGAGGAGCGTGGCGACGGCGACGGTGCGCTGCACCGCGTCACCTCAGCCGGCGCCGAGGTACGCCTTGCGCACGGCCTCGTTCTCGGACAGCGCCTTCGCATCGTCGGCGAGGACGATGCGGCCCGTCTCCAGCACGTAGCCGCGGTGGGCGATGCCGAGTGCGATCAGGGCGTTCTGCTCGACCAGCAGGATGGTGGTGCCCTCGCTGTTGATCTGCTGCACGATCTCGAAGATCTTGTCCACCAGGATCGGCGCGAGGCCCATCGAGGGCTCGTCCAGCAGCAGCAGCTTGGGCCGCGCCATCATCGCCCGGCCGATCGCGCACATCTGCTGTTCGCCGCCGGAGAGCGTCCCGGCCTTCTGCGCGCTGCGCTCCTGCAGGCGGGGGAACAGCGAGTAGACGTGCTCGATGTCCTCCGCGATCGCGGCCGTGTCGTCGCGCTGGAACGCGCCCATCTCGAGGTTCTCACGCACGCTCATGCGCGGGAACAGCCGTCGCCCCTCGGGCGACTGGGCGATGCCCATCTTGACGATGTCGTGGGGCGCCTTGGCGCGGATGTCCTCGCCCCGGAACCGGATCCGGCCCTGCTTGGGGTGGTTGATGCCCTGGATCGTGCGCAGCGTCGTCGACTTGCCCGCGCCGTTCGCGCCGATCAGGGTGACGATCTCGCCCTCGTTGACCGTGATCGAGATGCCCTTGATCGCCTCGATCCGCCCGTAGTAGGTGTGCACGTCCTCCAGCTCGAGCAGCGGCGTCGCGCCGTTCGGGGCGGGCGCCTCGGCCACCGCGGTCTGGGTCTCCTGTTCGCTCACGCGTCCCCCCCGTTCTGCGCCCCGTGCGCCTCGGCCCCCGCCGATCCGGCGGCACCGGTGCCCAGATACGCCTCGATCACGCGCTGGTCGGCCTGGATCTCGGCCGGTGACCCCTCGGCGATCTTCTCGCCATGGTCGAGGACGGTGACGCGGTCGGACACGCCCATCACGACCTTCATGTCGTGCTCGATCATCAGCACCGTCAGGCCCCGCTCCTCGCGGAGCCGCCCCACGAACGCGGTGAACTCCCGGCTCTCCTGGGGGTTCATGCCGGCGGTCGGCTCGTCCAGCAGCACCAGCTTGGGGTCGGTCGCCATCGCCCGGGCGACCTCCAGCCGTCGCTGGTCGCCGTACGAGAGGTTCATCGCGAACTCCTCGTCCACCTGCGCTCCGAGGCCGACGTAGCGGAGGATCTCGCGCGCCTTGGCCGTGGACTCCCGCTCCTCGCGGCGGATGCCGGGCGTGCGGATGATGCTGCGCACGACACCGCCCTTGGTGCGGCAGTGCATCCCGACCAGCACGTTCTCGATCGAGCTCATCGTCTGGAAGAGCCGGATGTTCTGGAAGGTGCGGCCGATGCCGAGCGCCGTCACGCGGTGCGCGGGCAGGCCGGCGATCTCGATGCCGTCGAAGGTGATCTCGCCCGCCGTCGGCGTGTAGGCGCCGGTGAGCATGTTGAAGAACGTGGTCTTGCCGGCGCCGTTGGGCCCGATCAGGCTGACGATCGAGCCGCGGGGCACGACGAAGTCGACGTCGTTGCACGCCACCAGGCCGCCGAACTCCTTGCGGACTGCGCGCGCCTCGAGCAGGGCGTCGGCGGCCATCACAAGGCCTCGTTGACCATGCCCTCGGCGCCCTCTTCGGCGGCGACCTCGAACTCGATCCTGCGGCGTCTCGAGGGGATCAGCCCCTCCGGCCGGAACAACATCATGATCACCAGGATGCCACCGAACAGGATGCCCTGGAAGGACGGCACGTCCCAGTGGGTGCCGAACGCCGAGTTCGCGTTGTTGCCGATCGCGCCCAGGCCCTGGAAGTTGAGGTAGGTGATGACGACCGCGCCCAGGGTGACCCCCCAGACGTTGCCCATTCCGCCCAGCACCACCATGCAGAGGATGATGATCGAGATGTTCAGGTAGAAGTCGCTGGGGAACGTCGCGCCCTTGTAGGCGGCGAAGAAGCAGCCCGCCGCTCCGCCGAACAGCGCGCCCAGGGCGTACGCGGCGGTCTTGGTGCGCATCAGCGGCACGCCCATCGCACCGGCTGCGATCTCGTCCTCGCGGATCGCCACCCAGGCCCTGCCCAGGCGCGAGTCGCGGATGCGGATCGAGCAGAAGATCGTGAACGCCACCATCGAGATGCCGACCCAGTAGTACCACCGGTCGGCATCGGACTCCGTGAGGAAGTTCGCCGGCAGGAACGGCAGCCAGCCGTGGATCGTGTTGCCGAACCCGAGCGGGTCGATCGGCGAGAGGCCGAAGCTGCCGTTCGTCAGGTTGAAGCCGTGGATCGAGTCGGCGTTGCGCACGAACTGGGGGATGATCTCGCCGAAGCCGAGCGTCACGATCGCCAGGTAGTCGCCGCGCAGCCGCAGCGTGGGCAGGCCGATGATGATGCCGAACAGCGCGGCGAGGATACCCGCGGCGATCATCAGCAGCCAGATCGAGATGTGGATGCCGGGCACCGTGGAGATCGAGCCGACGTCCCCGAAGTGGATCGTCTTCTGCGAGAACTGCTGGGTCGCGAACCAGCCGGCGACGTAGGCGCCGACCGCGTAGAAGGCGACGTAGCCAAGGTCGAGCAGGCCGGCGTAGCCGACCACCATGTTGAGGCCGATCGCCATCGTGACGTAGACACAGATGACGACCATGTTGAACAGGGTCGGCACGAACTGCGAGAGCGTGCTGCGGTCGCCGATCTGGGTGACCAGATCCTGCTGGTAGAGCGGGTAGAGGACGATCAGGACGATCGCTCCGATGGCGATGCCGAGGCGCACGAGCCGGTCGGTGCTGAGGTCGCGGATCACGCCCGGTCGGCCTCCGGCTCGCCCAGCAGCCCTTCGGGCCGGAACACGAGGATCAGGATCAGGATCGTGAAGACGACGGATTGCGTCCAGTCCGTCCCCGGCGCGTGCCACGAGAGCCCGTCGTTGTAGGCCGTGATCAGCCCGATCAGCATCGCCCCCAGCGCGGCGCCCTGGAGATTGCCGATCCCGCCCAGCACCGCCGCCGTGAACGCGAACAGGCCCAGCTGGAAGCCGAGGTCGAACCTCGTCTGGGTGAAGTAGGTGACGTACAGCACGCCGGCTGCGCCCGCCAGGGCGCCCGCGACGGCGAACGTGACGGAGATGGTGCGATCGACGTTGATGCCCATCATCCGCGAAGCTTCCATGTCCTGCGCGACCGCGCGCATCGCCTTGCCCTGACGGGTGTTCCGCACCCACCAGACCAGGACCAGCAGCACCGGGATCGTGATCACCACGACCAGCAGGGACTTGAGCCGGTACGGCACGCCGCCCAGCGAGAAGAGCGTGTGGGTGGGCATGATGTCGCCCACGCCGGTGTAGCCGAAGCCGTAGACCTTGGCCGCCAGGTTGCTGAGCACGAACGACACGCCGATGGCCGAGATCAACGGCGCGAGGCGGGGCGCGTCTCTCAGACGGCGGTAGGCGACGCGTTCGATCCCGGTGTTGAGCGCGCCGCAGAAGATCATGGCCGCGAGCAGCGTGACCAGCAGTCCGCCGGCCGTGACCAGGCCGTTCTGGCTGCCGTCCAGGCCGAGCCGGGTGCCGGCGACCGTGACGGTGATCATCGTCCCCCACATGAACACGTCGCCGTGGGCGAAGTTGATCAGCTCGATGATGCCGTAGACGAGCGTGTAGCCGAGCGCCACCAGGGCGTAGATCGCGCCCTGGGTGACGCCGACCAGCGTGACGCTGGCGAACTGGTCAGGCGCCTTGACCAGGTTGACGAGCAGCCACACGACCACCAGACCCAGGATCAGGACCGTGAAGGCCCGGTTGAGCATCCCCGTAAGGCGGGGGAGCACCGCGAGCACCGGCTGTCGTTGCACGTGAGATTCCGATGCCATCGCAATGCTCCCCCGCCCCGAACGGGATCAGGAGGGTGTGATCTCCTTGACCAGGGTCAGGTCGGGAGCGACCACCTTGTAGGTGGTGAAGTGTCCGCCCTTTCCGACGTCGATCGTGAACTGGTTCGCCCCGGAGATGTCACCGTTGTCGTCGATGGTGAAGTCACCGAGGATGCCGCCGCTGACCTGCAGGCCGAAGAGGCCCGAGGACACCGAGTCGCGGCTCCCGTCAGAGGCCTGGATCGACTGGAGCAGCACCTGCGCGGCCTGTGCGGCGTACGCCGTGTAGGGCTCCAGCGTGGTCAGCCCCGTGTCGGTCTTGAAGTTGTCCACGAAGTCCTTGCCCGCGCCGGTCAGCTGGTCGGCGGGGACGCCGGCGACCGAGGAGTACATGCCCTCGCCCGCCGTGCCCGCCGAGCCCTCACCAGAGAGGGTGGCGTCCGTCGTGAACCCGTCAGGTGCGAGCAGCTTGACCGCACCGTTGTTCGGCCCCATCACGGCGACCTTGTCCTTGATCAGCTGGCCGCCGTTCTCACAGATCAGGCCGCCCAGGAAGATCATGTCCGGATTCGTGGCCTTGATCTTCTGCATCAGGGACTGGTAATTCGGCTGCTTGCCGTCCCAGGCGTCGAATCCGACAACCTGGAGGCCGAGCTTGTCGGCAGCCTTCTTGAAGTAGTTGGCAACACCCAGGCCGTACGCCTCCTTGTCGTTGAGGACGTACACCTTCTTGACGCCGAGCGACTGCGCGAACGCAGCGTCCACGGCGCCCTGGGAGTTGTCCACCGCCACGACGCGCGCGTAGTTGCGCTTGCCGGTCGGGTAGTACTTCTCCGGCTCGCCGGACAGGCCGCTCTTGATCGTCAGGCCGGGCCACGTGTTGGCCGGGCTGACCATCGCGATCGCCTGCCGGTTCAGCACCGGAATCTCGAGCTCGGCGCACCCGGAGTTGAACGTACCGATGACGCCGATGACGCTCGAGTTGCGCGCGTACTCGTTGGCGTTCGACGTGCACGTGGCGGCATCCCACTTGCCCGCCTGCTGCGTCGAATCGTCGCACGACTGGTACTGCACCGTGTAGTCGCCGGCCTTGTTATTGGCCTGCTTGAGCACGTACTCGATGGCCTTGACCATCTGCTCGGTCTGCAGGCGCGAAGAGCCCTGCAGCGGGAGATCGGACACGATCGTGTACTTGCCCGATCCCACCGGCGCGGTGCATGTCGAGATGTTGAGCGGCGTCGCGGAGCCTCCGCTGCCGCCGCCCGATCCGCCCCCGCTGCCTCCGCTCGAGCTGCTGCCGCAAGCGGCGGCGAACGCGAGCGTTGCGAGGACTGCCGTCGCCAGAATGGCTCGGCTTCCAACCGTTCTCATCCGGCTCCTCCCGTCGATGGTGGTTCCGTTCTGGTTGACCTTGACGCGCCGCGACGTTGCTGTGCCCCCGTCGCGACAGTGGTATTTACCATTCCGCCACAGTCGGAGCAAGAGTTTGGACGAGTCATCGGACGGAAGCGGCGCGATCACGGCGGCATTGCTCGCCCTCGCGGTCGCGCTCACATTGGTGAGTTGCACATCCGGCAACTCCTCGGCACCGTCCGCGACGGCTCCCACGGCACGGGTCTGCCCGCACGCCTGGGCCGCGGGCTGGACGGCCTGGGCGGGCCGCGTCGGCGCCACGGTGTACTGCCCGACCTGGCTGCCATCGCCGATCGACGGCCGCATCGGCGGCCAGTGGAGCACCGAGTCGTCGCCCGGGCGCCACTGGCAGCTCGGGTTTGTCTGGCGCGACGAGGACTTCTCCGGGCTCGTCCACGTCGTCTTCGAGGGCGCGCCGGAGGCTGACTGGCCGCTGCGCTGCGGCGGGCCGCTCTGTTTCGCAGGGCGCACGGGCAGCACGGACGTGCACGGCCTGCACGTCGTCTGGTACGACCACGACCTGGGCTCGAGCAGCGGGCACGTGGCTGCCGTGTTCCATGCCGGCGGCCAGGTCTACATCGTCTCGATGCACGTGTTCGGCGACGTCGGGCGGGCGCAGACGCAGGCGATGGTGCGGCGGATCGTGGCCGGCCTGGTACGGGTGCAGCCGCCCGTGTAGGCTCCCCGGCCGTGGCCGACCGCTCCGCCGACGTCTTCTGGCACGACGATGCGCTGCTGCACGAGACCGGCAGCGGCGTGTTCGAGCACGCGCCGTCACCGCTGATCGAGGTCTCCGAGCTGCACCCGGAGAACGACGTGCGGATCCGCAACATCCGCTCCGCCCTGCGCGAAGGGCCCGTCGCGGGGCACCTGCGCTGGCACGACGGGCGGCACGCGACCGTGGACGAGCTCTGCACCCTGCACGACCCCGCCTACGTCGAGACCGTGCGCAGCTTCTGCGAGGCGGGCGGCGGCGTCCTCGCCTGGAGCACGCGGGTCTCCCCCGGTTCCTGGGCCGCCTCGCTGGCGGCGGCCGGGACGGCCATCGCCGCGGCAGAGTCGGTGCTGGACGGGCCTCCCTCGATCGCCTACGCGCTGGTACGGCCACCCGGGCACCACGCCCAGCCGGCCACCACCGACGGGTACTGCCTCTTCTCCAACACCGCGCTGGCCGCCGAGGCGGCGATCCGCCGCGGCGTCGAGCGGGTGGCGATCGTCGACTGGGACGTCCACCACGGGAACGGCACCCAGGAGTGCTTCTACCGGCGGCCCGACGCCCTGGCGATCTCGTTGCACATGCCGCACGGGTCGTGGTCGGAGGCGCACCCGCAGACGGGCTCGTCGCTCGAGGCCGGGCTGGGGCCGGGCGCGGGCTTCAACGTCAATGTCGAGCTCGGCTTCGGCAGCGGGGACGGGGCGTACGTGGCCGCGATGGAGCGGGTCGTCGTCCCGATCGTGGACGCCTACCGCCCCGGGCTGGTGATCGTGGCGGCCGGGCAGGACGCGAACCAGTTCGACCCGAACGGGCGCCAGTGCGTCTCGATGGCCGGGTTCCGGCGGATGGGCGAGATCGCACGGGAGCTCGCCGACCGCCACTGCGACGGCCGCCTGCTGCTGGTGCAGGAGGGCGGCTACGCCCGCTCCTACTCGGCGCTGTGCATGCACGCGACGATGGAGGGCGTGCTCGGCACAGGCCCGCTCCTGGCCGACCCGATGGCCTTCCTGCCGGACGACGCGGCCCGCGGCGACGCCGGCATCGCCGCGGTGATCGGCTCGATGCGCCGCTACTGGCCGATCTAGCCCGAGCTGTCGAGCGCCATCTCGAGCTCCAGCTCGTCCCGCAGCGGGATGCCGTCGGCGCCGATCTCCGGCACCCACGGCTTCAGCTCGCGGGTGCGGTCGAGCGCCCCCGGGTGCAGCGCGGCCAGCCGCAGGCCGCGGCGCTGGTACATGCGCAGGGCGCGCAGGTTGTCGTTGGTGGTGATCAGCCACAGGCGGTGGCAGCCGCGCGCCCGCGCCAGCTCGGCGGCCGCCTCCAGCAGGGCGGTGCCGGCGCCCCTGCCCGGCTGCGCGGCGTCGATCGAGACCACCTCGCACTCGCCGCCCGCGATGTGCACGGTCGCCACGCCCGCGAAGGTGCCGTCGCTGACCGCGACCAGGCCCTCCAGCATCGAGAGGTCGTGGACGACGCCACGCGACACGGCCACGGTGCCGCCCCAATGGTCCTGCCAGAGCACGTCGGCGGCCGCCCGGTCGGCGTCGCCCAGTGCGCGCACCTCGATCATGCCGGCCGGGCCAGGGTCAGCGAGTAGTCGCCGGCGGGATCGGTCCAGACGTGCTCGCACACCAGCCCCGCCGTGCGCAGCTCCACGGCCAGCCCCTCGGGCCGGAACTTCGCGCTGATCTCGGTGTGGAGCTTCTCCCCCTCGGCGAACGCTGCGGTCAGCGCCAGCGCCCGCAGGTGCACCGTCTGGTCGCGAAGCGCCACCAGCCCGATGTCCACCCACTCGTTGGTCGCGTCCCAGACGGCGTCATGGCGGAAGCCCGCCAGGTCGAAGTCGCCGCCCAGCTCGCGGTTCAGCACCGCCAGCACGTTGGTGCTGAACGCGGCCGAGACGCCGCCGGCGTCGTCGTAGGCGGCCACCAGCCGGCGCGGATCCTTGACCAGGTCCGCCCCCAGCAGGAACCGGTCGGCCATCTTCATGCCGGCGGCCACGGTGCGCAGCAGCAGCGCCCGCTGCTCGGGGTAGAGGTTGCCGATGGTGCCGCCCAGGAACGCGATCAGGCGCGTGCCGCCGCGCGGGAGGTGCCCGAGATGGTGCTCGAAGTCGCCGACGACGCCGTGCACGGCGACTCCCGGGTAGACCACGGCGATCGCGGCGGCGGCGTCGCGCAGCGTCACCTCGCTGACGTCGAACGGGATGAACCGGCGGAGGCCGCCGGCCGCGGCCATCGCGTCCAGCAGGATCCGGGTCTTCTCGGAGAGCCCGGAGCCGATCTCCGCCAGCGTGTCAGCGCCTGCGGCCCGGACGATCGCGGGTGCCGCCTCGGTGAGGATGGCCCGCTCGCGCCGGGTCGGGTAGTACTCGTCCAGGCGCGTGATCTGCTCGAACAGCCGGGATCCGGCCTCGTCGTAGTGCCACTTCGGCGAGATCCGGCGGGGCCGGAGGGCGAGCCCGGCGCGGACGTCCTCGCGCAGCGCCGCCGCCAGGTCCTCGGGACGCTGGAACACCTCGATCTCGACCGTGCCGGCCTCGGGCGTCACGCGCGCCAGTGTAGGCGGCGCAGCCCGCTACGCTGGGGAGATGCCATCGACGCGAACCACACGGGGGCAGTGTGCCCGGGCGCTGTGGCTGCTGGGGCTCGAGCCGCCGGTGGACGAGCGCGAGCTCGCCCGGGCGTGGCGCACGCGCGTCGCGCAGTCGCACCCCGACCTGCACCTCGCGTCGGACACGCGGTCGGCGGCCGCCAACCTGCTCACGTCGGCGCTGAACGACGCCCGCAAGGTCGTCGCCGACTGGATCGACTCGGGGCGCGAGTGGCCCGTGCCGGCCGGCGACCGGCCCGCGAAGGCCCGCCGGCAGCCCCAGCCGCCCGCGGAGCCCGAGCCGGCGGCGATCTGCCGCCACACCGGCCTGCGGCGCGGCGACCTCGTCCAGGTGTGGCCGTACACCGGCGAGCCGCTGGCGGTCGCGCGCACCGAGGTCGAGGCCGGGCCTGGCACGGTCTGGGTCGTGCTCGCGGACGGCAGCTCCGAACAGGCGCCCCGGGTGCGGCTCGCGGTCTACAGCTGCCCCGTCTGCGGGCGCTGCGAGGGGCCGGAGCGCGAGCGCTACGTGATCCGCCCCTGCCCGGAGTGCCTGGCCGACCTGCGGCGCCTCGAGCAGCGCCCGGGCGACGCGCGACGCATCCGCGCGGCGATCGAGGCCCGATCGGAGACGGGCCGCGCCAACGCCCGCGGGCTCGACGCCGAGGATCTCGAGCAGCGCGCCCTCGACCGGCGTCGGTGGGCCCGCCGCCTGCGCGAGGCGGAGGACGATGACCTGCGCGCCGCGCTGCTGAGCGCGTTCGGCCGCGCCTACGAGCGCTGGGCCGAGCCGCTGCCGCGCACCGGCTGAGCCGCGGCCGGCGCGTAGCCGCGGATGCGGCCGCAGCGGCGCTGGAAGGTCGTCGCGTCGACCACGCCGGTGACGCAGAACTGGCCCCGGATCCTGCCCTGCTCCGTGGGGTGGATCGCGACGCGGAAGAGGCAGGTGGCGCCGGGCGCGAGCACCGTGCCGGCGTGGCATCGGTCGGTCAGCTCCAGCCGCCAGTCCCCGTTCTCACCGAACACCTCGAACGAGTTGAGCTGGAGCGGCGAGCCGCTCAGGTTCGTGACGATGAACCGGCGCGGTACGAACTCGCCGATCGGCACCGAGCCCAGGTGCACCACGTGCGGGCTGACCCGCAGCAGTCCCGGCGTGTCGTCGGCACGGGCGGCCGGCACCGCCGCCGCACACAGCGCGGCGGTCACCACGATCGCGACGACCCCTCTTCGGCCCGCTCGCCTCATGCGGACAGCATACGCCCGCGCAGGCCCCTCAGGAGACGCGTGCGACCGCGGGCGAGGCGCCGGACTCGGCCCGCTCGGCCCAGCGGGCCGCCTCGTCGGCGCGGTTGCGCCGCCGCAGATAGGCGACGGCGATCGAGCACGCCGGCACCGTCGCCTCGGCGTCCAGGCCGATGGCAGCGTCGAGATGGTCGAGGCCCTCGTCGTCGCCGCCGTCCAGGAGCAGGCGGCCGAGGTCGTAGTGCGCGAGCGGGTCGTCCTGCTCGGCCAGCACGTCGCGGTTGGCCGCGATCGCCGCCTGCGCGCCGGCGCACCGCTCGGTCAGGCCGGCCCGTGTGCGCAGCTCCTCCACCGTCAGCTCGCGCTCCGCGCGGGTCGCCTCGAGCGCCTCCAGCTCGGCCCGTGCGCGGCAGACCTCCCGGTGCTCCGTCCGCCAGCTCTCGCGGATGTCGTCGCCCCACCGGGCGTCGATCCGCCCGGCCAGCTCGCTCGCGAGGGCCCCGAGCAGGACGGCGGCTGCGCTCTGACGCCCGCCGGATTCCCGCTCGTCGGCCACGCCCTGGACTGGGCAGCGCGGCGATCCGCTCCGCGGTCGTGGGATGGGCGCTGAAGGCGCGGGGGTGCTCGGCCCCCGCCGTGCCCTCCGGCAGGAACTCGGGATCCGCCAGGGTGGCGGGCAGCTCGTCGATCAGCCGGATGAACGGGTCCTGCGGCGGGGCGTCCTGACCGCGGACGCCGCCGTAGACGGCCGGCCAGTACACCGTCTCCAGGTACCAGGCGGCACGCTCGAGGCTGAGCAGGCTCTCGGCCACCGACCGGGCCGAGGTCGCGTTCGCCGCGGCGAGGTCGGCCGCGTACTCGTGCCGGCGTGCCGCCGCCAGCGTCAGGACATCGAAGCGGGGCGCGTACCAGGCGAGAAACCGCGTGTACAGGCCGTGCCCGGGCCGCCGCCGGTGGCGCATCGTGGTGACCAGGCGTCCCCACATCATCCGCTGGCGGTACGTCCAGGCGCCGAACCGCCCGTGACGGTGCGAGAGGTGCGCGATCTCATGCGCGAGCACCGCGCGGAACTCCTCGATCGACAGGGCGGCTGCGAGCGGCAGGCCGATCATGACGTGGCCCGCGCTGGGGCCGACGATGCCGAAGCGCGGCACGCTCACCGCCGCGGCGTTGAGATCGCTGATGATGTGGAGCCCGGCGACGCGAGCGCCGATCGCCGCACTGAGCTCGTCCACCTCGCGCCACAGCGCGGGCGCCTCGCCGCGATCGACGGTGATGCCGCCGGGCGGGTCGATCCGCATCCAGAGCGACGTCAGCAGCGAGCGCGAGAGCACCCCGGCCACGCCGAGCAGCGGCAGCAGCAGCTTCACGCCGATCACCATCACGCCCGTGAACAGCACGCCGACGGTGAGCGCGGCCGCCACGGTGCCCACCACGATGGCGACGACGGCCACCAGCGATCCCAGGATGACCGTGTAGCCGAGCGCGACGAACGCGAGGACGCGCAGCCGGTACGCGCCAGGCCGCGAGGCGGCCAGCGCGTCGAGTTCGGCGGCCCGCTGCTCCCACCGGGCGGAGGTCACGCGGCCACCGGCAGACGGCGGGGCGGGTGTCGGTCGGCGGAGTGCGGCATGGGAGCACGTGCGAGGGCGGTCGAGCCGCCCCGCAAGCGCCCATTCTGGGAGGTTCAGGCCGTTGCGGCCATCCCCGAAACGGCGTACGGCCGTCCCGCATCCGAGCGGTGACGGACGGCGCCTCCGGATGTCGCCCTAGGCCGGAACGAGGCTGGCGGCGCTCTCGATCAGCTGCACCGTCTCCGCGGGGTGCGAGACCATCGCGACGTGGCCGCTGTCGACCTCGACCGTGGTCGCGCCCATCCGCTGAGCGAACCCGCGCTCTGCGTCGGGCGGGATCGCCTCGTCGCCCGTGGCCACCAGGTAGTGGGTGGGCAGCCCCTTCCAGGCCGGTGTGCCCATCACGTCGTTCAGCGTCGAGGCGTGCAGCGGCTGCTGGACGGCGAACATGACCCGCGCCGTGGCCGGGTCGATGTCGCCGGCGAAGTGGTTGACGAAGTCGTCCTCGGGCAGCCAGGCGAATCCCTTGTCGTCGATGCTGAGGTTGGCGAGGGCCGGTGTCGGCGCTCCCTGCGCGAGCAGGCCGCCGATCGACTCGCCCTCGTCGAGCCCGAACGCCGCGATGTAGACGAGCGCGACCGCGTTCGGCGCGTCCGTGCCCAGCGCGGTCATGATCTGGCCGCCGTAGGAGTGCCCCGCGATGACGGTCGGGCCGCTCTGGCGCGCCAGCACCTGGCGCAGCCGGGCGACATCGTCGGCGAGCGAGGTCTCCGGGAACTGCGGGGCGGTCACGTTGAACCCGTCGGATTGGAGCCGTTCGATCACCGCGCTCCAGCACGAGCCGTCGGCCCATGCGCCGTGGACGAGGACGATGTTCGGGTGATCGCTCATGCCGGACTCCTCTGACTGGTGGGAGTCCTCAGCGTAGCCTCGTTCCGAGGGGCGACCCTGGCCGTCGCCGGTTCCGAAGGTCCACCCCGGCCGTCGCCGGATGTTCACCGTGCGCCGCCGTCGCCGGATCGTTGCGCTCGTCCGCCCTGGGCGGGAAGATGGGCTGGCGATGCTCGCCCGACTCCGCCGGATCCTTCGCCGTCTGACCCCGCCGGGGAGCCGCGCCCCGATGGACGAGTCCTACCAGCAACCGCCCGGTACGCGCGATGTCGTCTCTCGCGACCCGACGCTGCCGCAGCGGGAGGACCGGAACCGGGCTTAGAGTTGCCCGGTGATGCACCACCGACGACCTGGAGAGCCGAGGGTCATCTCACCCTCCCAGGAGCTGTTCCTCTCGTGGGTGGTCGAACTGCTGGTCGACATCGTCGTTCTGAACCTGTTCGTCGAGTTCGTGCACACGATCGTGATCGACTCGTTCGCGATCTCGATCCTGACCGCGGTCCTGCTCAAGCTGATGGTTGATGCGGTCAAGGGGCTCGAACAGCGCGTCTCCGCCTACTTCGCGGCGAAGCCGGGAGCGATCTCGAAGGTGCTGCGGGTCGTGGCCGTGTGGCTGATCCTGTTCCTCAGCAAGTTCGTGATCCTGGAGGCGGTCAACATCGTGCTCGGCGACCACGTCGAGCTCGGCAGCTTCCTCGAGATCGCCGCGCATCATCATCGTCATGCTCGCCGCGAACGCCGCGCTGCGCGCGCTGTACATGCGGCTCGCCCGGCTCGACACGGTCAGTCCGTCAGCGCCACCTTGACGATCGCGCTTAGATCGCCTCGGCGACCTGCATGACAAGGCTCCAGACAATGATCCCCAGTTCGACCACGACGTAGATCGTGGCGAGCACGAGCGTGAGAGCGAATGCGACCTGCCTCCACAACGGTGTGCCCGTACGGCGGAGCGCCCGGAAGGTTGGCCGAATCATGTCGGACGCGATCGACTCGCGCTCGACCGTCGATTCCGCCAGTCCCGGAACATCGTCGGCTCGGAGCGACGACTCGGCGGCACGAACCGACGTGGCCGGTTGGTCGCGACGATTCGAACAGGCCACAACAGAGGCGACCCAGCGCACCGAGACAGAGCGGTAGCGCGAGCGGCTCGGCATGGTCGATCGCCACCGAGCCCGCGCAGCCGAAGAGGATCGTCAGTGCGATCATCGGCATCGCCCGGATCATCGCTGGCCAGAGCGAACGTCCCCAGAACACGGCGGCATCTTCGGGATTCGCACCTTCCCACCCGTGCCACGTGCGCCAACCCACGACCGCACCCGCGCAGCCGAAGGCAACAACGCAGATCGTCATGAAGAATCCCATCATCGAACCAGATCGACGTGGATCAACGCGAGCTTTAGTCGCCGTAAGCCATCGACGGGGCTCGTCGTCCTCATGCCCAATCGCCCACGAAAAAGGCCCGGAAGCCCCTGGCGAGAGGGGATCCCGGGCCTATGGGCGGTACTGGGCTCGAACCAGTGACCCCCAGCTTGTCGAGCTGGTGCTCTCCCAACTGAGCTAACCGCCCCGCAGCGCGGGATCATACCGAGCGCCGGTGGGCGAGGGCTCAGCGGTCGAGAATGCCGACGACCTGGAACCAGGGCGGCTCCGGGTCGGGATTCGTCTCGATTCGCATGCCCAGGCGCCGCATCACGCCCTGCGAGGCGACGTTCTGGTGCTCGGTGGTGGCGACGATCCGTGCCAGCTCCAGGGACTCGAAGCCGAACCCGACCACGGCGGCCGCCGCCTCGGTCGCGTACCCCCGGCCGCGGTGCGCCGGATCCAGCATCCAGTACATGCCGACGGCAGGCAGGTGCCGGCAGGCGGCGTCCGCATCGGGGTCGCGGGGCCAGCTCTCGAGCTTGCCGAACGGGCCCATCGCCGGCACCAGGCCGACGAGGCCGACCAGCTCACCCGTTTCTGCCAGCTCGATCGCCCGCTCGCCGTAGGGCGGCTGCACCAGGCGCTCGAGCTCGCGGTACGCCGCCACCTGCCACGCCAGCCAGCTGCGACGCGCCTCGGGGGGCGCATCGGGCATGAGGACGTCGCACGCGGCGAGGTCGGACGCCCGCAGCGGGCGCACCTCCAGACGCTCGGTGGACAGTGTGGGCATGACCGTCATCCAGGTGACACGTTCTGCAAAAAGAACCGGTGATTCATCCTATTCTTACCGCCAGCTCATGCCGATCTAGCATCCGTGCTGTCCACTGAACCCACGATGCGGCACGGCATCCGAACCCTCTGTGCCACCCTTGCGGTGGCGGGTGCGATCGTCCCTGCGGCGGCTGTTGAGACGGCTTCGGCGGCGTCGGCCCCGATCCTGCATCTCGGCGTCCGCGGGGCGCGCGTCTCCGACGTCCAGCACCTGCTCCACATCCGGGCGAACCGGCTCTACGACCGGCGAACCTACCTCGCCGTGCGCCGCTTCCAGGCCAACCACCACCTGCTGGTCGACGGCCAGGTCGGCCCGCAGACCTGGGGCGCTCTCCACCACACCGTGCATGCCACACCCGCTCGTCACGCGAGCGGCGGCATCCTGCGGCTGGGTGTCCGCGGCACGCGGGTCTCCGCGGTGCAGCGGCTGCTCCACATCAGGGCGAACGGGCTGTACGACCGGCGGACGTTCCTCGCCGTGCGCCGCTTCCAGGCCGGCCGCCACCTTCTGGTGGACGGCCAGGTCGGCCCGCAGACGTGGGCGGCGATGCACCGCGCACCGGCGCGGCGCCCTGCCCGTCCGCATCGCGTGCGAGGCAGCGCCAACGGGTTGCTCGTGCTCGGCGTCCGCGGCCCGAGGGTGTCCGACGTGCAGCGCCAGCTGCACATCCGAGCAAACGGGCTGTACGACCGCAGGACCTACCGCGCGGTGCGCGCATTCCAGGCGCGCCATGGCCTCACGGTCGACGGGCAGGTCGGCGCCTTCACGTGGGGAGCGCTGCACCGGTCCGGCGGTCGCCCGCCGACGGTGTCGGCCCCGCTCGAGCTGCGGGCGCTGTGGATGGCCCGCCAGTACGTCGGGGTGCCCTACGTCTGGGGCGGCACGACCCCGCGCGGCTTCGACTGCTCCGGCCTGATCTGGTACGCCTACGGCCGGCTCGGCGTCACCATCCCCCGCGTCACCTACGGGCAGTGGCAGATCGGCCATCACGTGGCCCGCGGCGACCTGCGTCCCGGCGACCTTGTCTTCTTCCACAACCGCGGCCACGTCGGCATCTGGATCGGCCACGGCTGGTTCCTCCACGCCCCGATGACGGGCGAGCGCGTCCACGCCACTCGCTTCGCCGGCTGGTACGTGACGCATTACGACGGCGCCGTCCGGATCGGGTAGAACCCGAGGGCTCAGATCTTGCGAAGCGGTGCGTAGCCGAGCACCAGGCGGCGCTCCGAGCGGTCCTCGCGGAACCGGACAACCACGATGCCGTCGCGATCGACGCCGGTGATGACGCCCTCACCCAGCGTCTCGTGCATCACGCTGTCCCCCACCGAAAGGGCCGGGATCTCCACCCGCGGCGCCTCGAACGGCGTCCGCGTTGGCGTCACCGACCAGGCCGGCGCCTGCCGCTCCCACTCGATCGCGGTGCCGGGGAGCTCGCCCAGGAACCGTGAAGGCATGTTGAAGGCGCGCGAGCCGAAGATCGTGCGCGAGCGGGCATGCGTCAGCGTCAGACGCTCGCGGGCCCGCGTCATCCCCACGTAGCAGAGCCGCCGCTCCTCCTCCTCGTTGTGCTCCTCCAGCGAGCGCTGGTGCGGGAAGAGGCCCTCCTCCAGCCCGATCATGAACACGACCGGGAACTCGAGGCCCTTGGCATTGTGCAGCGTCATCAAGGTGACCCGAGAGCGTTCCGCGTCGATCGCATCGGCGTCGGTGTAGAGCGAGATCTCCTGCAGGAAGTCGGTGAGCGCACCGCCCTCCCCCGCCTGCTCGCCGCGGGCGGCGAACTCGCGGGCCACGCCGACCAGCTCCTGGAGGTTCTCCATCCGGCCCTGGGACTCGATCGAGCGGTCGGCCTCGAGCATCTCCATGTAGCCGCTGCGGGCCAGCACCAGCTCGAGCAGCTCCGCCACCGGCAGCTCCGGCGCCTGCTCGCGCAGGCCCCGCATGAGGTCGCGGAAGCGGCCCACGTTGGCCAGGCCGGCGCCCGTCAGCGGGCTCCGCTCGACGTCCTCGATCGCCTCCCACAGCGAGATCCCGACGGCCCGGGCGTGGTTCGCCAGGCGGTCGAGGCTGGTGCCGCCGATCCCGCGCCGCGGCTGGTTGACGATCCGCCGCAGCGAGACCTCGTCCGCCGGGTTCTCGATCGCCTGGAGGTAGGCGATCGCGTCCTTGATCTCGGCCCGCTCGTAGAACTTCGGCCCGCCGATCACCCGGTAGTCGATCCCCTGCCGGGTGAGCAGGTCCTCCAGGACGCGCGACTGCGCGTTCATCCGGTAGAAGACCGCCACCTCGCTCGGGCTCATGCCGCCGTCGATGGCCGACTGGATCGACCCGGCCACCCACCGCGCCTCGGCGTGCTCGTCCTCGGCCTCGACGATCCGCACCTGCTCCCCCGCTCCCAGCTCCGACCACAGCCGCTTGGGCGCCCGCGCGGCGTTGTGCTCGATCACCGCGTTGGCGGCGTCCAGGATCGTCTGGGTGGAGCGGTAGTTCTGTTCGAGGCGGACGACGTGGGCGTTGGGGAAGTCCTGCTCGAACTCGGCGATGTTGCGGATGTCGGCACCCCGGAACGCGTAGATCGACTGGTCCTGGTCGCCGACGACGGCCAGGTTGCGATGTTCTCCGGCCAGCAGCGACACCAGCCGGAACTGGGCGTGGTTCGTGTCCTGGTACTCGTCCACCAGCACGTACCGGAACCCCCGCTGCCAATGCCGGAGCACCTCGGGGAAGGCCTCCAGCAGGCCGACCGTCTTCATGATCAGGTCGTCGAAGTCCACCGCGTTCGCAGCCTGGAGACGGCGCTCGTACTCCTGGTACACCTCCGCGACGGTCTGCTCGAAGAAGCCGCCGATCCGCTCGGCGTAGGCGTCGGGCGTCAGCAGGCGGTCCTTGGCTTTGGAGATGGCGCCGTGGATCGACCGCGGCGTGAAGCGCTTGGGATCCTTGCCCTGCTCCTCCAGCACGGTGCGCACCACGCGCACCTGGTCGGCCTGGTCGTAGATCGTGAAGCTGGAGCGGTACCCGATCCGCTCGGCGTCGCGGCGCAGCATCCGCCCGCAAGCCGAGTGGAACGTCATCACCCACATCCGGGCGGCGACGTGGCCGCCGACCAGCAGCTCGACACGTTCCTTCATCTCCGATGCCGCGCGATTGGTGAAGGTGATGGCCAGCACCTGCTGGGGATCGGCCAGTCCCTCGGCGATCAGATGGGCGACGCGGTGGGTGAGGACGCGCGTCTTGCCCGACCCGGCGCCGGCTACGACCAGCAGCGGCCCCTCGGTGTGCAGCACGGCCTCGCGCTGCTGAGGATTGAGCGCCTCGAGCTCCAGGGCTGTGCTCACCAGCTCGGGCACGTCCCCGAGGGCGACCGCGGCAGCCGGGTGGTCGTCGTGGAGGCGGCAGCGGTCGTCATGGTGACGGATTCTAGATGGCTGAGTGGCCGGCGCCCTCCACGGGGAGGGCGCCGGCCATCGACTCACGCGGTCAGCGGACGACGACCACGACGGTGCGGCTCGTCCCGCCCAGGTTGGTCGCCGTGGCCGGCGCCAGCACCCGGAACAGGTACCTGCCGCGCACCCGCGGCACGAGCGTCGAGGCGAAGCCCGACCGGGCCCCCAGCAGGGGATGCGCGACCGCGACCCAGCCGCGGCCGGTGAGCAGCTGCACCGTCACCCGGGCTCCGGGCGCCAGCGGCGCCACCGTGCCCGAGAGCCGCAGGGGCAGACCGTGGCGGACATGCCCTGACGCGGCAGCCAGGGAGACCCGCCGCGCCACCGCGACCGTGAAGTCGGCCTGGACGGCGGAGTGGTCGGCCAGCTCGACGTGGTACTCGGTGGTGTGGGCCGGAGCGACCGGCAGGCGGACGTCGCCGGCGGCGTCGGCCACCCACATCCGCGCGGCGCCGAAGGCGCCCGTGCCGACGACCCGGGTGGAGACGAGCACGTGGGCGCCCGCCAGCGGGCTGCCGTCGCTGGTCGCGGACAGGACGGCGGTGCCGTGACCGCCGAACACGAGCGAGCGGGGCGCGGCAGCCACGCTGACGTGCAGCGTGGCCGGGTTGGCGACCGCGAACTGCCACATCAGCGGCCCGGCGACGTTGCCGGCCCGGTCGGCGACCGTGACGCTGATCGTGTGCACGCCGGCGCCCAGGTCACCGGGTGCGTAGCGGAAGCGGCTGCCGTCGAAGCTGCCCCAGGACGTCACGTCGGAGCCGTCAACGAGCACCTGCAGCGACGCCGGGTCGACGCCCGTGCCGGCGTCGGCGACGTCGAAGCCGATCGGCACCGCGCCGGCGACCGTGGAGCCGGCGGCGGGCAGCCTGCCGGAGACGCCGGGCGCCACCTCGTCGCGCACCGTGAACCGCCAGGTGACGGAGGCCGAGCTGTTCCCGGCGCGGTCGGTCGCGCGGGCGACCACGGTGTGCTGTCCGAAGGCGAGCGCCGCCGCAGGCTGGTATGTCAGGCGGCCGCCGCTCCAGGTCGCGGAGCCGGCCACGTCCTGGCCGTCCAGGGTGAGGCTGAGCCCGGCGGGGTCGATGCCGACGCCGGCGTCGGCCGCGGCGATCGAGATCGGCGGCGTGCGGTCGGAGCCGCTGGAGCCGTCGTCGGGCCGCGGATCGCCCAGCGTCGGCGCCGTCACGTCGATCACCGAGAACGACCACACGACGGGCGTCATCGCGTTGCCGGAGCGGTCGCTCGCCAGCACGCGCACCTGGTGCGGGCCGAAGCCGAGGTCGGCAGCGGGGGTCACGGCGAAGCGGTCACCGGTGAACGTGCCCAGCGGCGCCACGTCCACCCCGTCCAGCAGCACGCGGACCGAGGCGGGATCGACGCCGATGCCGGCGTCGGCCAGGGTGAAGCCGATCGTGGGCCGCCGGTCCTCCCCGCTCGCGCCTGCGGCCGGGGCCGCGTCGATCAGCGCGGGCGGCGCGTCGTCGGCCACGCGGAAGGTCCACGAGGCGTCCCGCACGTTGCCGGCCCGGTCGGCGGCGTGCCAGCTGACCGTGTGCAGCCCGTAGGCGAGGTTGGTCGCGGGCGTCAGGTGCGCGGTCGCGCCGTCGATCGTCATCGGCGCGCCGTCCAGCCACGCGCTGAACGTGGCCAGGCCGCTCGGCCCCGCATCGACCGTGAACGAGACGGGCGCGAGTCGGTCGGTCGTGCGCTCGACGGGCGTCATCCGCGCTGCGGCCGGCGCGGAGTGGTCGATCTCGACCGTCAGCGGCTGGTAGGTGACCTCGCCGGCGACGTCGTGGGCGATCACGGTCATCGAGTGGTCGCCGTCCTCGTAGTCCGACGGGGTCAGGCAGAGGTCGCGGGTGAGGTCGGTGGCGCCCGGGTGCAGCGCGTCGCCGGCGGGCGCGACGGCCCTGTCCACCTGCTGTCCGAACTCGTCCAACAGCTCGACCGAGGCCACGCCGGAGCCGGCGTCGGTGGCGTGCGCCGTCAGGCAGACGGGCTGGGCCGAGCCCTGCCACGCGCCCGACGCCAGCGGGCCGGACAGGGACACGACGGGTGCGGTGTCGTCGCGCAGCGTCAGCGACATCGACGAGACCGCCAGCGAGTTCTGCCACTTGTCCGCGTAGGTGTGCGCGACCGCGTTGTCGAGGAAGAGCGCGAACACCTCCTTGCCGGACGGCACCGTCCAGGTCGCACTGCCGTCGGTCGTCGCGGTGTGCACGTGGGGCTGGGTATGGAACACCTCGCTGCGCAGGATCGCCTTCATGTAGACCGAGGTGTCGGCGCTCGTCTTGTAGCTCAGCTTGACCGAGCCGGACACGATCGAAACGCCCTCCGGTGCGTCCCAGCGCCAGGCGCCGTAGGCGCCCGCGGCCAGCGCGCCGGACATGAGGATGCGAAGCGGGGTCGGCCGTGCCACGTCGGCGGCGGCGCACGGGCCGGGCAGCGACAGCAGCGAGCAGCCGTTGACGCCGGTGTCGGGGTTGAACGACCAGCCGCTGACGTCGGTCGTCGTGTCGGGGTTGACGGTGTAGGTGCCGGCCAGCGCGCTGGGGGCGGCGCTGAGGGCGAGGGCGACGGCGGCGGTGCAGGCCACCGCCAGGGGTCGAGCGCGGAGCATGAGCGGTCCTTGGGGTCGGGGACGGCGAACAGGGGTCGCATCGCATGCTCGGGCAGGGCCGCGTCACGGATCCAGACGCGGTCCGTGCAGTCGTCGCGCCGGATCTGTGCCGCCCTCCGTGACACCCGGCGCCGCCGTCTGGCTGCGCGTTTAGTGTCCGGTCGGATGAAGGCCGTGATCTTCAGCGAGGATGCGCTGGCGCCCACCGCCCGGCTGTGGACGGACACCGTCGCGCACCTGGGCCGCAAGCTCGGCCGGGTCACTCCGCTCGATCCCGAGCAGGTGCCCGCCGACCGCGGCGCGGCCATCGCCTGGCTGGACGAGTGGGCCGGTGAGGATGCCCGCTCCTGGCGGGTCGAGGCCGCGCGCTACTTCGAGGGCCACATCCCCGTCTACGTGCGGCCGGACGCCGAGCTGAACGCCGCGCTGCGCCACCTCGGCTCGCAGGGCGTGCTGCTCGCGGCGTGGTCTCCCGGCCCGCCCGAGGCGGCGTTGATCGTCACCCACTTCCTCGGCCTCGCCCGCCGCTTCGACACCCAGGCGGTCGATGCCGACCCGGGCGCGCCCGCGCGGGTCGCCGCGGAGCTGGGCCTGGAGCCGTCCGACACGCTGGTGGTCTCGGCGTCGGCGCCGGTGCTGACCGACGCCAAGGCCTCGGGCGCCCGTACGGCGGCGGCGCTGTGGACGGGCGGCGACCACGAGGAGCTGCTGGCCGCGATGCCGTCGCTGATCGCCCACAGCCCCGGCGAGCTGCTCGACCTCGCGCTCAGCACGGCCTAGCCGAGGTCCACCGTCACACCCTCTACCGCGGGCTCGAGCGGCAGGGCCCGGGCGTCCGCCAGGTCGCCCAGGGCCTCCAGCACCGACTCCTCCGCCTCCGGCTCGTGCCAGATCAGGACGCTCGGGCCGGCCCCCGAGAGCGTGACGCCGACGACGGCCTCGACGTCGCGCAGCCGCTCACGCGTCTCCGCCAGCTGCGGCACGAGCGACGCCCGGTAGGGCTCGTGCAGGCGGTCGTCGAGCGCCTCCCGCAGCAGCTCGCCGTCCCCGGCGGCGAGCGCCGCGACCAGCAGCGCCGCCCGGGCCGCCGTGTGCACCGCGTCGCCGTGCGGCACCGTCGCGGGCAGGGCCGCGCGGGCCGCGGCCGTCGAGAGCCGGTGCTCGGGCACCACCACGACGAAGCCCAGGTCGGGCGGATCGAAGCCGATCGCCCGCGGGCCGTCCGGCCCGCCCCAGGCGAGCGTCAGCCCGCCGTTCAGGGCGGCGGCGACGTTGTCGGGATGGCCCTCGATGGCGGCGGCCTCCGTGAGGAGATCCGCCTCGTCCGCGCCGCTCCAGGCCGCGCCGGCGACCAGGCCGGCGGCGATGGTGGCGGCGCTCGATCCCAGGCCGCGGCTGAAGGGCACGCGGTTCGTCATCGTGAACCGCAGCCCGGAAGGGTCGCCGCCGCCGGCCGCGAACGCCCGCACGAACAGGTTGTCGGCACCCGACCCCGCCTCGCCGGCCCCCTCGCCCGAGGCGATCACCTCGACGCCGGCCGCACCCGGCTCGACCACCACCTCGTTGCGCAGCTCGAGCGCCAGCGCCAGGCAGTCGAACCCCGGCCCCAGGTTGGCGGACGAGGCCGGTGCCGTCACAGTCAGGTGGTCAGGCACCGACCGGCTCGGCCGCGAGCGCCAGTGTCTCCAGCTCCGCGACGTCGGGCGGGCAGCGGACGATCTCGGCGCCCTCCTGTCCGGCCGTGTCGGGATCCTTGAGGCCGTGGCCGGTGAGCACGCACACCACCCGGGAGCCGGGCTCAACCGCGCCGTCCTCGCGAGCGGCGAGCAGCGCCGCGACCGGAGCGGCCGAAGCGGGCTCGCAGAAGACGCCCTCGTGCTCGGCCAGCAGCCGGTAGGCGGCCAGGATGCCGGCGTCGTCGATGGCCCGTACCGTCCCTCCCGAGTCGGCGACGGCCGCCATCGCCTGGCCCAGCCGCGCGGGGTTGCCGATCCGGATCGCGGTCGCCACCGTCTGCGGGTCGGGCACCGGCCGGCCGGTGAGGAGCGGCGCCGCACCCGCCGCCTGCCCCGCCAGCATCCGCGGGGCCAGGCCCAGCTCGGTGAAGCCTTTCCAGTACGCGCTGATGTTGCCGCCGTTGCCGACGGGCAGCGCCAGCCAGTCCGGCGCGCCGCCGAGATCCTCGGCCACCTCGAACGCCGCGGTCTTCTGCCCCTCCAGCCGGTGCGGGTTGATCGAGTTGAGCAGCGCGATCGGGTGCCGCTCGACCAGCTCGCGGACCAGCCGCAGGGCGTCGTCGAACGACCCCTGGATCGCGATCACGCGGGCGCCGCAGATCTGCGCCTGGGCCAGCTTGCCGCGGGCGATCGCACCCTCCGGCAGCACCACCGCCAGGCGGATGCCGGCGCGACCGCAGTACGCGGCGGCGGACGCCGATGTGTTGCCGGTCGAGGCGCAGACCGCGAGCGAGGCGCCGTCCTCGAGCGCCTTGGAGACGGCGACGGTCATCCCCCGGTCCTTGAACGACCCGGTCGGGTTGAGCCCCTCGTACTTGAGCAGGACCTCGCAGGAGGTCAGCTCCGAGATGTGCGGCGCGGGGAGCAGCGGCGTCGATCCCTCCCCCAGCGACACCACCGGCGTGCTCGCGGAGACCGGGAGCCGGTCGCGATAGCGGTCGATCAGTCCGGCCACGGCTACGCCGGCATCAGCATCCGCTTGAGGTCGTCCTCGACGCCGGGCTCGAGGATCGCCATCACCAGGTCGCCCGGCTCGAGGGTGGTGTCGCCCACCGCGATCTCGGAGCGGCCGGCGCGGCTGACCGAGATCAGCCGGGAGCGGTCGGGCAGGTGCAGGTCGCGCACGCGCCGCCCGGCGGCCGGCGAGCGGTCGGCGATCGCGAACTCGACGATCTCGAGGTTCTCGCGCTTGAGGTCGATCAGCGTGACCAGCTCGTGCTGCGGCAGCTCGTGCTCGATCAGCGCCAGGATGGTCGCGGTCGCCGACACCGTCAGGGTGATCCCGACCATGTCGAAGTGCTGCTGGTTGCGCGGGTCGTTGACGCGCGCGATCACCTTGGGCACCCCGTACTTCTCCTTCGCCACCTGGCAGACGATGATGTTGTCCTCGTCGTCGCCGGTGACCGCGATCACCAGGTCGGCGCGGCCGATGCCGGCACGGTCGAGCACGAACAGCTCGGTGGCGTCGCCGAACCGGACGACATGCTCGAACTGCTCCTCGAGCAGGGTGTAGCGCTCGCGGTCGTTGTCGAGCAGCGTCACCTCGTGCCCCATCTTCATCAGGGCCACGGCCAGGTTCGAACCCACCTTGCCGGCGCCGGCGATGAGGATGTACATCAGACCCGCCCCGGCGTCGCACAGATCGCCTGCGTGACCGTGTCGATCGCGCCCGACGTCGGGCAGACGGTCTGGAGGCCGAGCGTCGCGTAGAACGCCGCACGGCCGGGGTCGAGCACGCGCACGACCACGCACGGGCACCTGAACCGGGTCTTCGCGATCTGGGCGATGACGATGTTGGTGTTGTCGCCGTCCGTGGCGACAACGACGGCATCCGCCTCGGCGATGCCGCCGTCCACCAGCACGCCCGTCTCCAGCCCGTGGCCGACCACGAACCGGCCGTTCCACTCGTCCGGCAGCCGCTGGCGGGCCTCGGCATCCTCGTCCACCACCGTCACCTGATGGCCGTCCGCCGCCATGCTCTGGGCGATGGCAGAGCCGACGCGCCCACAGCCGACGATGAGCAGCTTCATGGCGCGGTAGCGTACCGACTCGGGCGATCGATTGCGACGGCATGGCAGGGGCTTGCGCCGGTATCGTGCGCGACGATGCCCACGCCCGAGAGCACCTCCGTCGGCCTGCTCGGCTTCGGCACCGTGGGCTCTGCGGTGCACCGGCTGCTGGCCCAGAGCAGCGACGAGATCCGCCGCGTCACCGGCGGCCCGGTGTCGGTCGGCGCGGCACTCGTCCGCGATCCTTCGCGCCATCCGGGGGCGCCCGACGGGCTGCTCACCACCGACTTCGCCCGACTCCGCGACGACCCGGCGATCACCGTCGTCGCCGAGGTGATGGGCGGGGTCGAGCCGACGCGCTCGCACGTCCTCGAGCTGCTCGCGGCCGGCAAGTCCGTCGTCTCTGCCAACAAGCAGCTGCTCTCCCGCCACGGCGAGGAGCTGTTCGCCGAGGCCGAGCGGAACGGCGTCCAGCTCCGCTTCGAAGCCAGCGTCTGCGCGGCCATCCCGGTGATCAAGGTGCTGCGGGAGTCGATGATCGTGACCGGCGTGCACGGCATCGACGGCATCGTCAACGGCACCACCAACTTCATCCTCACCCGCATGATCCAGGGCGGCACGCCCTACGCCGAGGCGCTGGCCGAGGCGCAGGCACTGGGCTACGCGGAGGCCGATCCCACCGAGGACGTCACCGGAGGCGACGCGGCCGCGAAGATCGCCATCCTGGCGTCGGTCGCGTTCCACACGCGGATGCGGATCGAGGAGGTGCCGCACGTCGGCATCGACGGGCTCGACCTGGCCGACGTGCAGCATGCCGCCGAGCTGGGCTACGCGGTCAAGCTGATCGCCTCCACCCGCCTGCGCGACGGCCGCGTCTGCGCCCGCGTCCATCCCTGCCTGCTCGGCCCCGACCACCCGCTGGCCGCGGTCGAGGGGGCGTTCAACGCGGTGATGCTGCGGGGCGGCTCGATCCGCGAGGTGATCCTCGAGGGCCCGGGCGCCGGCGGCGAGGAGACCGCCACGGCCGTGATCGGCGACCTGCTGGCCGTGATCGGAACCCGCGGCACCGGCTTCCTCGAGCACGACGGCTACTACCGCGAGCTGGGCCGGTTCGACGCCGACGAGCTGACCAGCGCCTGCTACCTGCGCTTCTGCGTGGACGACACCCCGGGCGTCCTCGCCAGCGTCGCCCAGGCGCTGGCCCAGAACGAGGTGTCGGTCGCCCAGGTCGTCCAGCACCCGGCGCCCGACGGCGTGCACATCGTCATCCTCACCCACGAGGCGCCCGAGGGCGCGGTGCGCGCCGCCGCCGCCGGAGTGGGCGGCCAGGCGTTCAGCCGGACCGACCCGGTGGTCCTACCCGTGCTGGCTCGCGCCGGCTGACCAGCAGCGCGAGCACCGGGAGCACGGCGACCAGCGTCCCGGCGCCGGCCAGGGCGAACACGCCGCGCACGCCGGCGACGCCGACGACCACGCCGCCCAGCATGAACGAGACGGCCTGCGCCGTCCGCAGCACCGACCAGGCCGACCCCACCACGCGGCCCAGCATCTCGTGGGGGACGCGGTGCTGGAACAGCAGCTGGTCGGTGGTGTACATGAGCCCGTTGCCGAAGCCGCCGACGGCGAGGCAGCCGAGGGTGACGATCAGCGTCGGAGCGACCGAGATCAGGCCCAGCGCGAAGCCCGCGGTGCACAGGCCCACCGCGAACAGCCGCAGCGGCGGCCGGCTCGCAGCCAGCCTGCCCGCGGCCAGCGAGCCCACGATCATGCCGCCGCCCCATGCGCTGACCATCAGGCCGTAGCCGGTCTGGCCGGCGCCGAACTCGCCCTCCGCCAGGGCGACGCCGGCGACCAGCGTCATCGACGAGAACACCACCAGCACCGCCGTCGCGCTGGTCACCGCGACCAGCACGCGGTCGCCCGCCAGCCGGTGCAGCCCCTCGCGCAGCGACGACCCCACCCCGTGCCGGCCGCCGACGGCCGCCGGCCGCGCGGGCAGGCCGACGACGGTGGCGACCACGCCCGCATAGAGCACGGCCACGCCGAGGAACGTCCAGCGCTGCCCGGCGACGGCCATCGCCGCCCCGGCGGCGGCGGGCGAGAGCAGGGTCGCCGTCTGCTGCGCCGCCGCCACCGACGAGGTCGCCTTGATCCGGCGCTCCTCCGGCACCAGTGCCGGGATCGAGGCCGCCAGCGAGGCGTCGAAGGGCCGCTGCGTCGCCGCCGCGACGCCGGCCAGCGCCACCAGCTGCCAGGGCTCCCCGGCCACCGCGACCAGCACGTAGATCGGCACCTGGCACGCGGCCGACAACAGCATCACCCGCCGCCGCGGGTAGCGGTCGGCGACCACGCCGCCCAGCGGCGAGAGCAGCGCCGAGAGCCCCAGCGACGCCAGCAGCACCCCCGACACCCACGCGGTCGAGCCGGTCATCGCGTAGACGGCGACGGCCAGGGCGACCGCGGCGCCCTCGACCGCCGCGCCGGAGGCGGCGCCCGTCGCGACCAGGCGGCCGACGACCGCCGGCTCGCGCGGCAGCCAGACGGCCGAGGGGTCAGGCGTGGCCCGCCGGCGCAACGGGCTCCTCGACGTCCAGTCCGGCGGGGAAGTGCGTGATCAGCACCCTGCAGGGAGCCCGGCGCAGCACGAAGTCGGCGACCTCTCCGAAGAAGGCGGCCTCGCGGCTGCGGGCCAGGCGCTCCTTGGCCGCCGCGCCGATCACGATCAGGTCGGCGTCCTGCTCGATGGCGACGTCCACGATCGTCCGGCCGGCGCCGCGCGACCGGCGGACGACCCCGACGTACTCGACGTGGTAGTCGCCGGCCAGGGAGGCGGCCATCGACTGCACCCGCTCGATGTCGAGCTCCCGCTCCGGGTGCGGGGTGTCCAGCGGGTCGCGCACCGGGCACCACCAGCGCGCTCACCCCCACCACCCGCGCCTCGCTCTCGGTCGCCAGGCGGCACGCGGTGGCCATCACCTCCTCGGCGAGCGCGTCGTACTTCTCCAGCGGCACGACGATGGTGCCGTGGACGGCGGCGACCAGGTCCTCGATCGGCGCGGCGGCCACCTCGACCTTGCTCATCAGCGGCAGCCGGGCGTGGACGCGGACGGCCGTGTACATCAGCAGGCCCGCGATCATCCAGCCGACGCCGACGACGCGCGCGCCGGGGTGCGTGCCCAGGGCGACCACCCAGACGGCGAACGCCCCGGCCGCGCCGAGGATGGCGGGCACCGGAATCGAGCGGCCGGCGATCGGCACGTTGCCGCGCATCGTGAACGGCCGCTCCATCTCGGGCTCCGTCCACCGCAGCCACGCGATCGAGGCGTTGGCCAGCATCAGGGCGATGAGGATGCCGAAGCTGTAGAGCGCGGCCAGCGTCAGCACCTCCTCCTTGTCGCCGTACAGGTAGCCGACGATCAGGAACGCCGATGCCAGCCCGCCCACCGAGATCATCGACCACGGCGGCAACACGGCGCGGCGGCCGCGGCGGCCGAGCACGGACGGCAGCTGCGAGCGCTCGCCCATCGCGTCGGCCAGCCGGGCGCAGCCGGAGAAGCTGGTCGTGATCGCGAGCACCAGGATCAGCGTCGCGGTGGAGGCGACGGTCAGGCGCAGGAGCAACGCCAGCGGGTCGGGCAGGTGCGTGCCGATGGCGTGGCTCAGGCCCAGCAGCGGCGCGTCCAGCCACGTCGTCGTCAGCTCGCTGGAGTAGCCGGCCGGCGCGGCCGGGTCGCGGTGCAGCGGATAGGCGGAGGTCGCCGCCGTCGCCACGGCGGCGTACACCAGCACCACGGTGACCACCGAGCTGCGCACGCTGGTGGGCAGGTCGCGGGCCGGGTTCTTGGCCTCGCCGGCCAGGCCCGCGACCTTCTCCAGGCCGGTGAAGCCGATCATCGCGATCGGCAGCGAGAAGGCGAAGGCGCTCCAGGTCGGCTCGACGCCGAAGTGGATATCGGCCGTGATCGCACTCCAGTCGAACAGGATCGCCAGCCCCAGCACCGCCAGGCCCGCCTGCACGACGAGGTCGAGCAGCGAGACGGCCACGCCCACGGTGTAGGCGTCCGTGCGGCGGACGAGCCGGGCGATCGTGACGGCGACGACGATGCCCAGCGCCAGCAGCGTCGCCTCCAGCCGCGACACGTCGCCGGGGTCGCCGAACGCGCCGGCGACGTAGTGCGGGATGAACAGCGCCGCCAGGGCGATGCCGATGACGTAGTCGAGGATCGTCGCCCAGCCGGCGATGAACCCGACCAGGTCGTTGAAGGCGCGGCGGGCGAACGCCGCGCCGCCGCCCGGCTCGTTGATCGTCGCGCCGCCCTCGGCGTAGGCGGCCGCCGCGATGGCGAACAGGAAGCCCGCGATCAGGAACACGACCGGCGTCAGCTGCAGCGCGTAGACGGCGGTGATGCCGAGCGCGTAGTAGAGCGAGCTGCCGATCTCGCCGTAGACGGACGCGTAGAGCGCGGGGGCGCTGAGCACCCGCCCGAGAACCGGGATCTTGCGTGCCATGACGCGCCCATCGTACAGACCAGGCCCGCGGGCACCCCGGGCGGTCTCAGCCGCGCATGGCCCGCAGCCGGAGCACACCCAGCAGCAGGAAGACCGCACCCGTCAGGATAGCCGACCTGGCCGCCTCCGGCGAGCGCCGTGCGTACGACCAGGGCCACTCCGAGGGCCACGAAGAGGACCGCGAACACGCGGTTGACCGTCAGCATCAGACGCCGACCGGCAGCGCACCCACCATCACGCGGCAGCGCGCGTTGCGCAGCACGTAGTCCACCTTCGAGCCGAACAGCCGCTGGCCGGGCTTGGCCCGGTCGCGGGCGCCGATGACGATGATCTCCGACCCGCGGCGGTCGGCCTCCTCGACGATCGCGTGGCCGATGTTGCGCGTGCGCACGATGCGGGTGATCACGCTGACGCCGTACTGCCGGCCCAGCGCCGCCGCCTCGCGCAGCTGCCGCTCGGCCTCCGCCGCCTCGGCCTCCATCGGCGCGGAGATCGGCTCGGACAGCGGCACCTCGATCGGGTACATGACCACCAGGGTTGTGCCCGACTCCGCCGCCAGCCGCAGCGCCGTGCCCGTCATCTCGTCGTCCAGCCGGTCGGAGGCGATCGGCATCAGGATCGACCGGTACTCGACCTCCACCGCGGGGCCGACCGCGGCGTGCGGGGCCAGCACCGTCTCGGTCAGCGGCAGGTGCTGGCTGCGCCGGTAGGTGACGTAGACGACCATGCCGATCGCCAGCCAGATGAACCCGACCGGCGCGACGTGGTCGGTGAAGTGCAGGGTCACGGTGACCAGGAACGAGGCCGCGCAGCCGATGAAGCCGAGGACGGCGAAGCCGGGCACGTCGTAGGAGCCGACCATGAAGGACATCGGCCCCTTCCACGGCATCTCCCGGTCGGGCATCGTCCGCCGCATCTCGATCACCGAGGCGTGCGCCAGCGTGAACGAGAGCATCGCGCCGAACGCGTACAGGTTCCCCAGGAAGCTGGTCGCCCCGTTCGGGATCATCATCAGGATCGCGATCACGCTGTAGATCAGAATCGCGACGTAGGGCGTGTTGTACTTGGGGTGGACGCGGCGGATCGCCTCCGGGAGCTGGCGGTGCTGGCCCATCGAGTACGTCAGCCGGGACACCCCGATGATCCCGGCGTTGGTGGCGATGATCAGGATCGTCGCGGCCAGGATGGCGACGTAGTACCCCAGGCCCTCCTTGACGATGCTGGGCAGGTCGAGGTTCTCGACCACGCCCGCGACCGGGTCGCCGCTGAACCGGCACCCCAGCTCAGAGGCCTTGTCCCCGACCTTCAGCCCCTCCTGCGCCGTGCACTGGTAGGTCTTCACGTCCTGCACCATCTGCGGCGTGGCCGGCCGCACCGGAAGGGCGGACAGTGCCACCGAGGGCAGGAACGCATAGATCGCGAACACCGCCAGGACGACGTACATGATCGCCCGCGGGACGTGCCGGGGCGGGTCGATCGCCTCCTCCGCCATGTTCGAGATCGTCTCGATGCCGGTGTAGGCGACCATCGCCACCGGCACGGCGACGATGAAGTTCGACCAGGTCGGGGTCACCCCCAGCTCCACGTTGCTCTGCAGCACGGAGGGCGAGAAGACCGTGACCAGGCCGATCACGACCAGCATCGCCTGCGTCGCGAGGTCAGCCAGCGCCAGGAAGATGTTGAGGCCGGCCGCCTCCTTGACGCCGACGATGTTCAGCAGCACCAGCAGCAGCACGACGACCGCGCCGCCGTAGATGTCCACCGGGTGCCGGTCGAGCCCGGCGCCCGGCCAGAACTTGGCGAGGTAGTGCGGCACGAAGATCGCCGAGATCGCGATCGTCACCGTGTAGTTCAGCATCTGCGCCCAGCCGGCGAAGAACGAGACCGACTCGTTGAACGCGTGGCGCGTGAAGGAGGACGAGCCGCCCGCCTCGGGAAAGCGCGCCGTCGCCTCGGCATAGGTGACCGCGGTGAAGAAGAAGATCGCGCCCGAGATGAAGAACGCGACCGGCGTCAGGCCGGCCGCGTACACGGTCACCAGTCCCAGCGCGTAGTAGATCGACGAGCCGACGTTGCCGTAGGCGGTCGAGAACAGCGCCGCCGTGCCGAGGACGCGGTGCAGGCCCCCGGCTTGGCGGCGCTTGACGGGCATCGCCCTACGCTATCGAACGCACCAGACCTAGCGAGTGAGCAGCGGGATGATCAGGATCGCGACGAGGTTGGTGATCTTGATCATCGGGTTGATCGCGGGGCCGGCGGTGTCCTTGTAGGGATCGCCCACCGTGTCGCCGGTGATCGCTGCCGCGTGGGCGTCCGAGCCCTTGCCGCCGTAGGCGCCGTCCTCGATCAGCTTCTTCGCGTTGTCCCAGGCGCCACCGCCGGACGTCATCGAGATGGCCAGGAACAGGCCGGTGACGATGGTGCCGACCAGCAGGCCGCCCAGCGCCTGGTAGCTGATCAGGCCGACGACGATTGGCACGAGGACCGGGATCAGGGCCGGGAGCTGCATCTCGCGGATCGCGGAGCGGGTGACGAGGTCGACGCAGCGCGCGTAGTCCGGCCGCTGGGTGCCCTCCATGATGCCCGGCATCTCGCGGAACTGGCGGCGCACCTCCTCGACCACCTGGCTGCCCGCACGGCCGACGGCGTCCATCGCCAGCGAGGCGAACAGGAAGGGCATGAGGCCGCCGATCAGCAGGCCGGCGAGCACCCACGGATCATTGATCTGGAAGCTGATGACCTTGCCCGTCTGCCGCTGGAGCTCGTCGTTGTAGCTCTGGAACAGCACCAGCGCGGCCAGGCCTGCCGAGCCGATGGCGTAGCCCTTGGTGACCGCCTTGGTCGTGTTGCCGACCGCGTCCAGCGGATCGGTGACCTTGTCGCGCACCTCGCTGGGCAGGTCGGCCATCTCGGCGATGCCGCCGGCGTTGTCGGTGATCGGCCCGAAGGCATCCAGGGCGACGATCATGCCGGCCATCGACAGCATCGCGGTGACCGCGGTGGCGACGCCGTAGATCCCGGCGAAGTGGTTGGCGACCAGGGTGCCGCTGGCGATCACGATCACGGGCAGCGCGGTGGCCTGCATGCCGACGGCGAGGCCGGCGATGATGTTGGTCGCGTGGCCGGTGGTGGACTGTTCGGCGATCCGCTTGACCGGGCCGAACCGGGTGCCGGTGTAGTACTCGGTGATGCCGACCAGGAGCGCGGTGATGACCAGGCCGGTCAGTGCGCACAGGTAGATGTCGGTCGCGCTCGCGCCCGAGGTGAAGTAGCCGAAGTTGTCGGCGACGCTCTGCACGACGGGGATGTAGATCAGCGCGGAGAGCACCGCGGAGACGAAGACGCCCGTGTAGAGCGCACTCATGATGCTGCCGCTGCTGGGCAGCCGCACGAGGTACGTACCGATGATCGACGCCGGGATGGCCAGCGCGCCCAGCAGGAGCGGCAGCACGACGGCGTGGTGGTTGCCGAACAGCGCGCCCAGGTACATCGACGCCACCAGCGTGACGGCGTAGGTCTCGAACAGGTCGGCGGCCATGCCGGCGTCGTCACCGACGTTGTCGCCCACGTTGTCGGCGATCACGGCCGGGTTGCGCGGGTCGTCCTCGGGGATGCCGGCCTCGATCTTGCCCACCAGGTCGGCGCCGACGTCGGCGCCCTTCGTGAAGATGCCGCCGCCCAGACGGGCGAAGACCGAGATCAGCGAGCCACCGAAGGCGAGACCGATCAGGGCCTTGGTGGCCTGCGTGTCGGTGTCACCGGCCTGCTTGAGGATGCCGTAGTAGCCGGCCACGCCCAGCAGGCCGAGGCCGACGACGAGGATGCCGGTGACCGTGCCGCCCTTGAACGCGACCGAGAGCGCCGGGCCCATGCCGCGCTTGGCGGCCTCGGCCGTGCGCACGTTGGAGCGCACCGCGACGTTCATGCCGATGAACCCCGTGGCAGCCGACAGCACCGCGCCGATCACGAATCCGAGCGCGACCTTCGATCCCAGATCGCCCGTCCAGATCCCGGCGATCGCGATCGCCGCGGTGACGACGACGGCCACGATCGCGATGGTCGTGTACTGCCTGCGCAGGTACGCGGCCGCGCCCTCCTGGATCGCCGCGGCGATCTCGCGCATCCGATCGGTTCCGGCCGGCTGGGCCAGCACCCATCGGGTCAGAAAAAGGCCGTAGGCGATGCCCGCCACGGCGCAGACGAGCGAGATCACGACCGCATGGTCTACGAGGAACACAGGTTGGACTCCTTAGAACGACGAAAGACGACCGCGCGATTGTAGCAACGGTCTCGGCTTGAACAGGCCGCATCCGGGTGCGGCTTGTGACGTCACCCAGGCGATGTTCAGCGCCCCGGGCGCAGCTCCTTCTCCCAGGTGGCGAAGCGCGGCTGCGAGCTCATGCCGATGCGCTCGTAGAGCCGCGTGGCGCCCGTCAGCGACTCGCTGTCGACGTACAGGTAGGCACCGGCCATCCCACGGCCGTGGAGCTTGACGAAGGCGTCGCGGAGCATCGCCTCGCCGATGCCGCGGCTGCGGAACGCCCGCCGCACACCGAGCTCGGCGACGTATCCGAGGGCGGGATCCTCCGTGGACGGCGCCTCGCCGACCAACACGCCGGCCAGCGACTCGCCCTCCCAGGCCAGCGTCCACAGCGCGGGATCGAAGGTCTCCGACGCCTCGATGTGGCTGTGCAGCCACTCGTCCTGGCTCCCCTCCGGGCCCCAGTGGTCGGCGAACGCCTCGGCCATCGCGGCGGCCGCCGCCCGCTCGTCGCCCGCCGCGAACGGGCGCAGCTCGATGCCCTCGACGGCCGCCGGAGGCTGCGGCGGCCGGTCGAACGCGATCGACATGCGCCAGAACCGCCGCACCTCGCGGTAGCCGAGCGACGCCAGCAGCTCGGAGACGCGCGGCTCGTCGGCCAGCGCCCCGATGCGCATCACGACCCTGCGCTCGGGCTCGATCGTGCCGGCCAGGAGATGCGCCCGCCGCTCGGCCTCGCGCACCATCGCGGTGCCCAGCCCCTGGCCGTGGAACCGCACCGCGACGATCCCGAGGGCGAACACCTCGCCCTCGTTCACGTGCCAGTCGATCATCAGGTACCCGGCCAGGTCCCCGCCGGGGCCCTCGAACACCGCGAAGTCGCGCTCCAGGTTGACGCCCGGGGCGGTCCAGGGCAGGGTGAACCAGTCGAGGTCGGCCAGCGGCACGCCGATCAGCGCCATCGTCTCCTCGTTCGACATCTCGACGAGCCCCGGCCCGTCGGCCATCACCGGCGGCCGCAGCGTGAACCCGGCGGGGAGCTCGGCGGACACGGTCAGAACCGGGCGCCGCGCAGCGCCGTGGCGCAGACGTCCTCGGGCTGGGCGCCGATCTGCGGGATGGCGGCGAACAGCAGCTTGCGCAGCCGTTCGTTGTTCTGGGTGAACACCTCGACCACGGCCTCGTGGCTGACCGGCTCGACGTCCGGATCGTCCTCGAGGCCGACGTCGTAGTCAGTGATCAGCGAGACGTTGGCGTAGCAGAGCTCGAGCTCGCGGGCGAGCCAGCCCTCCGGATAGGCCGTCATGTTGATCACCTCCCACCCCATCTGTGAGAACCAGCGCGACTCCGACCGGGTCGAGAAGCGCGGGCCCTGGATCACCACCACCGTGCCGCCGTCGCGGATGTCCAGGCCCTGCCCGCGCCCCGTCTCCAGCAGGATCCGGCGCAGGTCGGGGCAGTACGGGTCGGCGGCGGAGACGTGGGTCGTCACCGGGCCGTCGTAGAACGTGTCGCGGCGGGCGCTGGTGCGGTCGACGAACTGGTCGCAGACGACGAACGTGCCCGGCGGCAGGTCCTTGCTGAGGCTGCCGGATGCGCACGGCCCGATCACCCGGCGCACGCCCAGCTCGCGCATCGCCCACAGGTTCGCCCGGTAGGGGATCGCGTGCGGCGGCAGCTGATGGTGACGCCCGTGGCGGGGCAGGAAGGCGACCCGCTTGCCCCCCACGTCGCCGATCACGAACCGGTCGGACGGCGGCCCGTAGGGCGTGTCCACCGTCACCTCCTCGGCCGACTCGAGGAACGAGTAGAACCCCGAGCCGCCGAACACGCCGATCTCGGCGTCGCTCATACCTCGCCTCCCGGTGTCCAGATCTTCGGTTTGGGCACGTCCACGACCGGCTCCTCCTCCGGCTCCGCGGGCGGCCGCGGCTGCAGCGCCTGGGCGTAGCCGAGCTGGAGGTCGACCAGCGCCTGGCGGTAGTGCAGCAGCGCGTCGGCCGGCACGACGCGCTCGACCAGCGGCATCTGCGCGGTGAGGGCGTCGATCGCGAGCCGTGCCTCGTCCAGGTCGCCCTCACCGATGGCGTGGGCGCCCAGCGACACCAGCAAGGCCGTGCTGGAAAGGATCACCTCCGGCACCGACGGGAGCGGCTGCTGGGCTTCCTGGCCCTCGTGTTCGCTCATCGCTCCTCCGTGACGGCCAGTTTCCGGTCGAGCCACTCGCGCGGCGACCGCTCGGTGGTGGCGACGACGTCGGGCCACAGGCTGCGCGGGTCGGCGCCCGCCTCGAGCGGCTCCCACAGCTGCTGGGAGAGCGTCGGGCCGCGTAGCGGCGCCAGGTAGGGAGCGATGCCGAGGTCGGCCGCAGTGCCGGCGACCTGGTCGAGCAGCTGGCCGATCCGCTCGTCCGCCGGCAGCGCCCGACGGGCGGCGAGGTCGATCAGCTCGCCCGACATGCCCCAGCGGATGGCGCGCCAGAAGTTCTCCTCGAGGTCGCGGCCGGGGTGGTCGGGCAGCGGCTCGCCGGCGTCGTAGCGGCGGGCGAAGTCGGCGGTCAGCGCGACCATCAGGCCGGCCAGGGCGATCGAGCGGGCGATGTCGGGCTGCCCGTCGCAGATGCGCGTCTCGACGGTGGGGTAGGCCTGGTGCGGACGCACGCTCCACCAGATCTCGGTGTGCTCCTTGATCGACCCGGTCGCCACCAGGAACCGCACGAACTCGTCGTACTCGGCCCAGTCACGGAACGCGTCGGGGATGCCACAGCGCGGAAAGAGCCTCGTGAAGATCTCGGTGCGGGTCGAGTGCAGGTGGGTATGGCGGCCCTCGTACCAGGGCGAGCTGCTGGAGACCGCGAGCAGCTCGGGCAGCACCGTCCGCAGCGCGCTGAACACCGCGATCGCGCGGTCGGCGCCGCGGATGCCGACGTGGACGTGCAGGCCGAACGTGTTGTTGCGCCAGGCGACGTAGCGGAGCGTGGACTCAACGATCCGGTAGTGCGGCGTGTCGATGATCTGCTGGTCCTTCCACTCCGACCAGGGATGCGTGCCCGCGGCGCACAGGCGGAGGCCCTCGGCGGCGGCGACCTCCACCAGGTCGGCGCGGCGGCGGGCCATCGTCTCGGCGGCCTGCGCGAACGTCTCGCAGCGGCCGGTCTTGACCTCGATCTCGGAGCGGATCAGCTCGCCGGCGATCATCCCGTCCAGGGAGGGGCGGCGGGCCGCTGCGGCGGCGAGTTGCTCGAACCCGGACGTCATCTCCAGCGTCTCCGGGTCGAGGATGGCGAACTCCTCCTCGACGGCCATCGTGAAGTCGTCGGCCTCGTCGAACGCAGCGCGGGCTGCCGCGAGGGCGTCCAGCGGGTCGCTGATCCGGGGGGAGTCGCCCATGTCGCGCCGGACGATAACGCACCATCAAGCCCGAGGGGCCTGAGGCCGATGAGACGTGACATGAGCCACGCGCGCCGCCTCTACTGCCTGCTGCTGTGCCTCTCCGCAGCCGCCGGCTGGGCGCTCGGCATCGTGCTCCTCCCCATCGCCATGTGGGCGGCCATGGAGCTGTGCCTCACGCTGGGCGACCGCGCTACCCGGCACGCTCAGTAGCCCAACCGTCCCCCACCCAGCCCTCGCCTGGCCGGACGGCGATCTCACGGCAGGGACGGGCCGGTCATCCCCCCAGACCCGTCCCTGCCGATCTGCGATCAGCGCTTGCTGAGGTGCGCGCCGATGCGGACGCGCAGCTCCTGCGGGCTGAACGGCTTGGTGATGTAGTCGTCGGCGCCGAGCGAGAATCCGACGTCCACGTCGCGATCCTGGGCACGGGCGGTCAGCATGATCACCTTCATGCCGGCGCAGCTCTCGTCGCCGCGCAGCTCGCGCAGCACGTCGAAGCCGCTGCGCTTCGGCATCATCACGTCGAGCACGCACAGGTCGGGGTGCTCGTCGCGCGCGACCTGCAGCGCTGCCTCGCCGTCGGCGGCGGTCAGCACCTCGTAGCCCTCGCGCTCCAGGCGGAACTTGACGAGCCGCAGCAGGTGGGGCTCGTCGTCGGCGACGAGCACGCGCGCGGTGGTGGTCTCGGGGTCGGACATCGTAGGAGCCTCCTAGGGCTGGGGGGTGGTGTGGTCGGTGGGAAGCAGGACGGTGACGGTCGTGCCCTCGTCGAGCACGCTCTCGACGGCGAGCGAGCCGCCGTGGGCATCGACGATGCCCTTGCAGATCGCGAGTCCCAGGCCGGTGCCGGGGATCGAGTGGTCGGCCGCGTTGCGCGCCCGGAAGAAGCGCTCGAACAGCCGTGACTGGTCGTCGTCGGCGATGCCGATGCCGGTGTCGGACACCGACAGGGCGACGCCGCCGCGCGACCGGCCGAGGGCGACGGAGACGCGGCCGCCGGCGGGGGTGAACTTGATTGCGTTGGCCAGCAGGTTCGTGATCACCTGGCCGAACCGATCCGTGTCGACCTGCCCCTCGACCGCCTCCGACGGCAGGCCCAGCGAGAGCTGGACGTCGGAGGTCTCGGCCAGGTGGACCTGGTCGCGGACGCGCTGCTCGACGAGGTCGCGCATGTCCACAGGTTCGACGCGCAGCACCATCCGCCCGCTCTCCAGCCCGGACAGCGTCAGCAGGTCGTTGATCAGCACCAGCAGCCGGCGGGCATTCTCGTTGATGATGCCCATGAACTCGCGCTGTTCGCCGCCGATCTCGCCCAGCTCGCCGTCCATCAGGACGTCCAGGTAACCGATGATCGACGCCAGCGGGGTGCGCAGCTCGTGGGAGACGCTCGAGACGAAGTCGGTCTTCATCTGGTCGGACACGCGCAGCGCCTCGACCTGCACGCGCAGCATCCGGTTGAGGCCCTCCATCCGGGCCATCAGGTCGGCGCGCTCGATCGCGACGGCGGCCTCCGCCGCGAACAGGCCGACCACCGCGGCGGCGCGCTCGGACAGGCGCTCGAGCTGTCGCTCCCAGACGACCAGCAGGACGCCGACCGTCTCGCCGTCCCGCATCACCGGCTGCCACAGGGCCGAGACGGCGTTGACCGCCGTCGCCAGCCGGGTGTCCACGGCGGGATCGCTGGGGATGTCGGTCATGAAGTACGGCTCGCCGCTGCGGAACGACGAGACGGTGACGGAGTGCTCGTCGTCGAGCGACACCCGCATCGGGGCGGTGTCCGCGCCGGCGGTGGCCGAGGCCACCAGGTATCCGGCGCCGTCCGGCTCCATCAGCACCGCCATCATGCCGCCGCACACCTCGAGCACGCCCTCGCAGATCGAGCGGCGGGCCTCGCGGGCGTCGCCGATGCGCGGCAGCCGGCGGGCGAGTTCGACCACGGCCTCGAGGTCGTCCGCGTGGTCGCGGACGGTGGCCTGGAGGTCGGCGCGCTGGAGCGTCCGCGAGGCGACGGAGGCGAGCAGCGACGTCACCTCGACGACCTCCTCGGGACGCCGCGGCGGGCTGGGGAACGAGAGCACCAGCGCACCGTCGCCGCCACCCTGAGCCAGGGGAACCACGAGCCGCGCGGGGTCAGTGAAACGCGGGTCGGGGTGGTCGGCGATGGGACGGTCGGTGATCTCGGCCGCGCTGGCGCCGGTCAGGCTACCGGCGAGCCGGCAGAGCACCTCGCGCGCCACCAGCGGATCCTCGACCTCGGACAGGTCGTGGAATGCGGCGGAGAACGCCCGCGCGTCGCGCTGCTGCCGGCGGACGCGGTTGAGCAGCCGCTCGACGATCACGGCCATCACCGCGCACGAGCCGATCGCGAGCGCCGCGGTCAGGCTGAGCATGCCCGTCTCGTCCACCGCGGGCATGTGGACGAGGATGGCCAGCACGACACCGGCCACACAGATGGTGGCGACGAGCACGGACAGGCGATAGAGCGCCTCGTCGCGGGGGATGACGCGAACGTGCGGCCTCACACCGGGCTCATCGGCGCTCGGTCGCCGGGGCTTGAGCCTTTCGGCTCAGACTCCCGGGTCGCGCCGGTGCCGGATCAGGCCAGTGAGCGCTCGATCAGCTCGGCGGCGACGCCGCGCCAGCTCCAGCGCGCGGCGACCCGCTCCCGGCCGAGGGCGCCCAGCCGCTGCCGCTCGAAGGCCGGCAGGCGCAGCAGCTCGTCGATCCGGTCGGCCAGCCCGGCGGCGGTGCCGTCGAACGTCCGCGCCGCCTCCCCCAGCCCCGCCGCGACCTCCGCCAGCCCCGAGTGGTTCGCGACCACCGGGACGACGCCGCAGGCGGCCGCCTCGGCCGCGACCATGCCGAACGCCTCCGGCAGCACCGACGGCACCACCGAGCAGTCGGCCAGCGGCACCAGCGCCGCCAGCTGGGCGTGATCCATCGCGCCGGTGAACACCACCCGCTCACCAGCCGCCCGCTGCAGCGCCGGCCGGTCGGAGCCGAAGCCGACCACCACCAGCGAGACGTCCGGGTGCGCCGGCGCGACGACGTCCCACGCCTCCAGCAGCACGTCCACGCCCTTCTGGTGCAGCAGCTTGCCGACGTAGAGCACGAAGCGGCCGACCGGCTCCAGCCGCTGGGCGGCGTCGAGGTCGGGGTGGCGCTCGGCGTGCGCCGACGCGGCGTCCCCCTCGAGCAGCCCGCGCAGCCGCTCCCACGAGCCCGCGTCGGGCCGGAACAGATCGAGATCGACGCCGGGCGGCACCAGGTGCGTGCGTGCGCCGTGCGGGCCGTCGCCGACCAGCTCGGTCGTCGTGTCGGCGATGTGCTGCGACCCGGCGAACACCGCGGCCGCGCCGTCCAGCGCCTCCCGCGCCATCGCCGCCAGCCGGGGGCGGCCGCGCACCGCGTACTCGAGCTCGGAGCCGTGCACCTTGATCGCGTAGGGCGTGGCGGACGGCGCACACGCCGCCGCGGCGACCGGCCCGCCCATGATCGCGTGGTTGGCCAGCACCAGCCCGGCCGGCTCACGGTCGAGCTCGGCCCGGACCGCCTCCACGTTGGCCGCCACGTAGGCGCCCAGCTCCGCGTCCGTCAGGTCGGCCACGTGACGCGCCTCGACCCCCTCGTAGCGGTCGACCACGAACGTCGGCAGCAGCTCACCGATCGCGGGCCGCACCACGCGCACACGCGGCCCCATCGGGTAGCGCTCGGGGTGCGGCTCCTGGCAGAGCACGGTGACGTCATGGCCGAGCTCGCCCCAGGCCTTCGCGACGTGCTGCGTGTAGATGTTCGAGCCGGTCCCGGACAGCAGATAGCCGTGCCAGAGAATCAGCCGCACGTGCAGCTACGACAGGTAGAAGTACAGCGCGTAGAGCAGCTGCTCGGCGGGGTTCGACCGGTGCACGGTCACGTCCGGCGGCGTGTCGATCAGCGCGTCCGAGTAGCTGAAGATGATCTTGACACCGGTCTCGACCAGCTGGTCGGCGGCGCTCTGCGCGCCCGCGGGCGGCACCGCCAGCACGCCGACGATGATGTTCTTCTCGCGCACGGACTCGGCCAGATCGCCCAGCGGCTGCACCGCCAGGTCGCCGACGGGCTCGCCCGCCTTGGCCGGATCGAGGTCGAACACCCCGGCGATGCGGAAGCCGTGGTCGCCGAAGATGTTCGACGACGCGATCGCCTGGCCCAGCTGACCGGCGCCGACCAGCGCGATGTTGTGCTGCCCCGAGGTGCGCAGGATCTTGCGGATCTCGGAGATCAGGAAGTCGATGTTGTAGCCGACCCCGCGCTTGCCGAACTTGCCGAAGCCGGACAGGTCGCGGCGGATCTGGGTCGCGTTCACGTGCGTGTACTCGCCGATCTCCTGGCTGGAGATCGAGTCCCGGCCCTGCTTCTTGGCCTGCGTGAGCACCTGGAGGTAGCGGGAGAGGCGCGCGGCGACGCCGACGGTCAGGCGATCAGGAGCCAACGAGTCCCCCTTGGTGGCGAGTGTTTGTGACACGGTGCCGATCAGTGTAGCCACGGCTGTTCAACGGGCGCTCCGCTTGCCCGAGGCGCCGGCTCAGCGACCAGATTGTGACGCCGCCAGCACCTGCCGCCGCAGCTCGCCCGGCTCGACCCGGAAGATGAACGCCCGCCGGCCGGCGACGGTGACCAGCGGGATCTCGTGGCGGTGCGCCGCTTCCAGCTTCGGGTCGGTGCTGATGTCCACCACCTCGAGCGTGAACCCGAGCGGCTCGCGTGCCGCCTCGAGCACCCGCCTGGCGTCGTCGCACAGCCCGCAGCCGGAGGCGCCGTAGAGCACCACCGGGACGCTCATGCGACGCGGGTGGCGTACGCGTCGCGGTCGAGGTAGTCCGGGAACGGGACGGCCGGCGTGAAGCGCGCCGCCGACGCGATCATCGCGGCGTTGTCCGAGCAGAGCTCGGGCGGCGCCAGCGCGAGGCGGACGCCGCGCTCGGCGCAGGCCGCCTCGAAGGCCGCCCGCAGCGCGCCGTTCCGGGCCACGCCGCCGACGACCGCCAGGGTGTCGCGCCCGGTCGCGTCCAGCGCCTCCATCGTGCGGCCGACCAGCGACGCGACGATCGCGCGCTGGTAGGAGGCGGCCAGGTCGGCGGTCTCGCCGCCGCCCTCGCGCACGGCGTAGAGCAGCGCGGTCTTGAGGCCGCTGAACGAGAAGTCGTGCCCCGGCCGGCCCAGCATCGAGACCGGCAGCCGGTGCCCGTGCGGGTCGCCGCCCTCCGCCGCCCGCTCCAGAGCCGCCCCGCCCGGGTAGCCCAGGCCCAGCAGCCGCGCGCCCTTGTCGAATGCCTCGCCGGCCGCGTCGTCCAGCGTGGTGCCGATCACCCGGTAGCCGGCGTGGTCGTCCACCTCCGCCAGCAGCGTGTGGCCGCCCGAGGCGAGCAGCGTCAGGAACGGCGGCTCCAGCGGCTGCGGCTGGAGGTAGAGCGCGGCGATGTGGCCGTGCAGGTGGTCGACCGGGATCAGCGGCAGCCCGTGGGCGAACGCCAGCGCCTTGGCGCTCGCCAGCCCCACCAGCAGGGCGCCGATCAGCCCCGGGCCTTCCGTCACCGCGACCGCGTCCAGGTCGCCGATCCCGATCCCGGCGGCGTCCAGCGCCCGTTCGACGACCGGCACCGACAGCTCCAGGTGGCGGCGCGACGCCACCTCGGGGACGACGCCGCCGTACGGCGCGTGCAGCTCGTCCTGGGACGCGACGATGCTCGAGCGGATGGCGCCCGCGCGGTCGACGACGGCGGCGGCGGTCTCGTCGCACGACGTCTCGACTGCCAGGATCACGTCGCCACGGCCTCGCCGTCGCGCCACATGATCAGGGCGTCCTCGCGGTTGTCCGTGTAGTAGCCGCGGCGGACGCCGGTCTCGACGAAGCCCAGGTCGGTGTAGAGCCCGATCGCCCGCTCGTTCGAGACCCGCACCTCCAGCGTGTAGCCCCGCTCGGCGTCGTCGGCCGTCAGCTCGAACAGCCGCTCCAGCAGCGCCCGGGCGATCCCCCGGCCGCGGTGCGGCGCGTCCACGGCGATGTTCATCACGTGCCAGGCGTCCACGTAGCGGGCGACGATCAGGTAGCCGAGCATGTCCTCGCCCTGGAACGCCCCCAGGCAGACGCCGTTGGGCTTGGACAGCTCGCCCGCGAACATCGACCGCGACCACGGCGTCGGGTAGGCCCGGCGCTCGATCAGCTCGATCGAGTCCAGGTCGACGGAGCGCAGCGCCCGCACCTCGACGGCGGTCATCATGTCGCGGCGCTCACGGGCAGGACGCGGTCGGCGTCGGGGGCACGGACGTAAAGCGGGTCGGGCGGCCCAGCGGACTCGAACAGGGCGGCGTGGTGCCGTGCCCACGGCACGTGTGCCGGCGAGTCGTCCGCGGGGATCGCGAGCCCGGCCAGCTGCTCGCGGTGGCGGACGGCGCCGTCGCCGGCGAGCGCCGTCCCCGCCGGCAGCCGTGCGGCCAGCTCGGCGGGCGCGTAGGCGCCCAGCTCGATCCCGGCCCCGGCCGCGAACACCTCGCCGCGGCGGGCGTCCACGCAGGCGACGTCCACGCCGTCGCCGCGCAGCAGCGCCTCCAGCGTGCCCACCCCGCGCACCGGCACGCCCAGGCCGAACCCCAGGGCGCGCGCCGTGGCCAGGCCGATCCGCAGCCCGGTGAAGGTGCCCGGCCCGGTGCCGGCGCAGATCGCCTCGACCTCGCGCAGCTCCGTTCGCGTGGTGCGCAGCAGGTGGTGGACGTCGCCCAGCAGCCGCTGGGCGCCCGTCGAGCGCCCGCGCGTCGCGGATTCGGCCAGCACCTCGCCCGACCGGCAGAGGCAGGCCGTGGTCACGTCCGTGGCGGTATCAAACGAGAGAACGAGCAACGGCAGCCAATCGCGCGGGATCCACGCAGCACAGCGAAATCAGCCTAGCATCGCCCCCGCCGTGCCGCAGGTCCACAGCCGCCGTCGCGGGCGGCAACAGCCCCCGCCCGGCCTCGGGCCACTCGACGAAGACGACGGTCGCATCCAGGTAGGGCTCGAGATCGGCCAGCTCCTCGACGGTCAGGCCGGCGGAGCGGTAGAGGTCGAGGTGGGCGATCGGGCCGATCGGCGAGGGGTAGCGCGCACCGACCGTGTAGGTCGGGCTGGCGACCGGGCCCTCGACGCCCAGCGCGCGGCATGCGGCGCGGACGAACGTCGTCTTGCCGGTGCCCAGCTCGCCGGTCAGCTCGACCAGGTCGCCGGCCGCGAGCGTCCCGGCCAGCGCCGCGGCGATGCGGCCCGTCTGCTCGGGGCTAGAAGAGTCCCAGCTGCGCCGGTTCAGGCTCCGCCTCCGGCGCCGCTGCCACGGCGGCCATCGCCGGAACCGGCACAGCGACCGGCGCCGGCTGCGGCGTCTCGTCCGGCATGTGGCCGGAGAGCAGGGCCGGCAGGCGGCGGAAGTCCTCGCGCAGCGTCTGCAGCATCGCCGGCGTGTAGAGCGCGGCGGCCGGGTGGTAGATCGGGTACAGCTGGACGTCGGTGCGGCCGATGCGGCGCGCCTGCGGGCGGCCGTGCACCCGGGTGATCCCGTCCGGCCGGCCCGAGAGCAGCTTGGTCGAGAAGTTGCCCAGCGTGCAGATCACCGTTGGCTGGATCAGCTCGACCTGCGAGAACAGGTACCCCTCGCACGCCTCGATCTCGTCCGGCTGGGGGTCGCGGTTGCCCGGCGGCCGGCACTTGAGCACGTTGGCGATGTAGACCAGCTCGCGGGAGAGGCCGATCTCGCCCAGCAGCGTGTCCAGCAGCTTGCCGGCCTGCCCGACGAAGGGGATCCCCTGCTTGTCCTCGTGGAACCCGGGCGCCTCGCCGACGAACATCAGGTCGGCGTTCGGGTCGCCGCTTCCGACCACGACCTGCGTGCGCCCCTGCGCCAGGGCGCAGCGCGTGCACGAGCGCCACTCCGAGGAGAGGCGATCCAGCTCGACCCGTCGCGACTCCGCATCCATCGGTCACGATTGTCGCACGATTTCCGGACGGCACCCGTGACACGTGGGACCGGCCCGCTGGGTGGGCGGCTACAGTTGCGCCGGGCCTGGTATCCCACCCGGGAACTGGAGCGCATGTACGAATCGACCGTCATCATCGGCGCCGGCAGGGTCGGCCACACGATCGCCGCCCGGCTCCCGGGGTCGAGGCTGCACGGCAGGGAGCGCCCCGACCTGGACGGCGCCGAGCGCGTGCTGATCGCGACGCCGGACGCGGCCATCGAGCAGGTCTGCACCGCCCTGGCCCCGTCGCTCGACGCCTCCTGCGCCGTCATCCACCTGTCGGGCGCGACCTCGGTGCACGCCCTGGACGCCGCACCCGGCCCGACGGCCTGCGTGCACCCCCTCCAGACGATCTGGCTCGACCGCGGGCCCGACCAGCTGGAGGGCGCCTACGCCGCCGTGACCGGCGACCGCGATGCCGGCGACCGGCTCGCCGTCGAGCTGGGCATGACCCCGTTCCCGTTGGCCGACGAGGCCAAGCCCGTCTACCACGCGGCCTCGGTGTTCGCGTCCAACTACCTGGTCACGCTGACCCACGTCGCCGCCGGGCTACTGGATGAGGCCGGGCTCGACCGCGAGCTCGCCTTCCGCGCGCTGCGGCCGCTCCAGGAGCGGACGGTCGAGGTGGCCGCGGGTCCGCCGACCGGGCCGATCGCCCGGGGCGACGCCGGCACCGTGCGCGCCCACCTGGCCGCCATCGGTGGCGGCCTCGATCCGCTCTACCGGGCGCTGGGCCGCGCGACGCTGCCGCTGGTCGATCCCGCCGCGGCCGACCGGGTGCGGGAGCTGCTGTGACCGTCGCACTGGTGCCGACCATGGGCGCGCTGCACGACGGCCACCGCGCGCTGCTCCGTGCCGCCCGCGCCGAGGCCGACCGCGTGGTCATGAGCCTGTTCGTCAACCCGACCCAGTTCACCGCTGCCGAGGACCTCGCCCGCTACCCGCGGGACGAGGCGCGCGACCGGGCGATCGCCGCCGAGGAGGGCGTGGACGAGGTCTACGCCCCACCGGTCGAGGACGTCTACCCGGCCGGCTTCTCGACCAGCGTGGACGTCGGACCGCTGGCCGGGCTGTGGGAGGGCGCCTCCCGGCCCGGGCACTTCGCCGGGGTCGCCACGGTGGTGCTCAAGCTGTTGCACCGGGTCGCGCCCGACCTCGCCTACTTCGGCCAGAAGGACGCCCAGCAGGTGGCGGTGCTGCGCCGCATGGCCCGCGACCTCGACGTGCGGGTGCAGCTCCGCGTGGTCGCGACGGTGCGCGAGCCGGACGGCCTCGCCCTCTCGTCGCGCAACGTCCACCTCTCGGCCGAGGAGCGGCACCGGGCGCCCTCGCTGCACCGCGCCCTGGTCGCCCGCAACCCCGCCCTGGTCGAGGGCGAGCTCGACTACCTGGCCGTGGTCGACCCCGACACCTTCCAGCCGGCCGATCCCCGCAACGGCGCGCTCGTCATCGGCGCCGCGCGGTTCGGCGACACCCGCCTGATCGACAACGTCTTCGTGGAGGACATGTGAAGCTCTCGCTCCCCCAGCTGCGGCAGATGAAGGCTGACGGCACCCCGATCGTGATGATCACCGCCTACGACCACCCGTCCGGGCGGATCGTGGATGCCGCCGGCGTCGACCTGGTGCTGGTCGGCGACTCCGCCGCGAACGTCGTGCTCGGCCACGACACGACCGTCCCGGCGACGATGGACGAGATGACGATCCTGACCGGCGCGGTCAGCCGCGCGGTCGAGCACGCGCTGGTGATCGGCGACCTGCCGTTCATGAGCTACCAGGTATCCGACGCCGACGCCGTGCGCAACGCGGGCCGGCTGGTCAAGGAGGGCGGCGCGGACGTGGTCAAGCTGGAGGGCGCGGGGCCGTCGCTGGAGCGGGTACGGGCGATCGTCGCCGCCGGGATCCCGGTGATGGGCCACATCGGCCTGACTCCGCAGACCGCGACGATCCACGGCGGCCACAAGGCGCAGGGCCGGCAGGCGGCCGAGGCGCGGCAGCTGTTCGACGACGCGGTCGCGCTCGAGGCGGCGGGGTGCTTCGGCATCGTGCTGGAGGCGGTGCCGCCCCCGGTGTCCGCAGCGATCACGAAGCGGGTCGGCATCGTCACGATCGGGATCGGCTCGGGGCCGGGCACGGACGGCCAGGTGCTGGTGCTGCACGACATGCTCGGCATCCGCAGCTCGGACGGTCCGCAGCCGCGGTTCGTCAAGCACTACGCCGAGATCGGGGAGGCGATGCAGGCGGCCGTCGGCGCCTACGCGACCGAGGTGCGCGACCACCGCTACCCCGCTGCGGAGCACACCTACTCGATGCCGGACGATGAGGTCGCTGCCTTCCGCGCGGCGATCGGCTCGGGCTCGATCGAGGAGAACGCGCTCGCCGACTGGTGAGGCCGCCTGCGGGGTAGCATGGCGGGCATGACCACCTTCCTTCACACCATGGTCCGGATCACCGATCCGGCGAAGAGCCGCGCCTTCTACGAGGCGCTCGGCTTCACCTTCGGCCGCGAGATGGACATCGTCCGGAACGGCGAGACCGAGGCGACCAACTACTTCTTCAGCCTCCCCGGCAGCGAGAGCGTGCTGGAGCTGACCTACAACCACGACGGCCGCAGCTACGAGCAGGGCACCGGGTACGGCCACATCGCGATCGGCGTCGACGATCTCGACGGCACCCTCGACTGCGCTCAAGGGCCAGGGCATCGAGCCCGAGCGGCCGCCGTACACCGTCAGCGAGGGCGGCTCGCGCCTCTGCTTCGTCCGCGATCCCGACGACTACCGGATCGAGATCATCGGGCGCGGGTAGGCGCGGTGTCCGGTTCCGAGTCGCCGCTCGAACTGTGCATCCGGTACCGTGACGCGTTCTTCGCCCGCGATGTCGATGCGATCCTCGCTTTGGTGACTCCCGACGTCGTCTTCGAGAACGTGACTGCCGGCGAGCGCCTGGAGGGGATCGAGGCCGTCCGGCCCCACATCGCCGCCATCCACTCCCGATGGCCGGACATGCGGTTCGTCGAGCGCGACGAGGGGATCATGGCCGGCGAGGATCATGCGGTCGCCGAGTGGACGGCGCAGGCAACCCACCCGGACACCGGCGCGTTGATCGAATGGGACGGGATCGACCTGATCCAGGTCCGCGATGGCCGGATCTGCCGCAACGCCGTCTACTCGTCGGCCCGCCGCGCACGTCCGCAGACGTCCGCTTGATCTGAGGCCAAAACGCAACCGTTGTGCGTCCTCCTATCGCGGTGCTCCGATTTGGGGTAGAACACGGTGTTGCGGCGTCCTGCTCCGTCCGGACGCCGGTCATGGGGTCAATCGAAGGAGGGTGCATGTCTTCAGTCCTGCGCCGGTCGCTGGGAGCGGCCGGCCTCCTGAGCCTGGTGCTGATCGCCAGTCTCGCGGTCGCGGGGACGGCCTCGGCTCAGACGGCGCAGCCGCGCACACGGACGAATCCGATGATCCGGCCGACGGGGTCGCAGTCGAGCGGCAGGGCCGTTCAGCTGTCGCTGAACTGGTCGGGGTACGCGGTCGCGTCCCCCACCAAGTTCCGCTACGTCCACTCCGAGTTCGTGCAGCCGGCCATCAAGTGCAACGGCGAGCGGTTCAGCGACATGTCGCAGTGGGTCGGCCTCGACGGCGCCTTCTCGAACACCGTCGAGCAGGACGGCACGAACGCGTACTGCGGCGGTCCCGACCACATGACGCCGCTCTACTCCGCCTGGTACGAGATGTTCCCGGCGGTGTCGGTGCCCGTGTTCCGGGTCGAGCCCGGCGACGTCATCGATGCGCAGGTCGTCTACAAGGGCGGCAAGTTCACGACGACGATCACGGACGTCACGTCCGGGAAGACCGCGTCCACGACCGCGACCTGCAAGGAGTGCGAGCGGTCGTCCGCGGAGGCGATCGTGGAGCGTCCCGTGTTCTGCGGTGACCCGGCGTGCGACAGGGGCGTGCTGGCCATCCTGCCGAACTTCCGCACGGCCACGTTCAACAACGTGTCGGCCGCCGTGGACGGCTCGCGGGCCACGTCGATCAAGAGCTTCGAGAAGCTCCCGATCGACATGTACACGCCCGGCAAGCCCGACAAGCCGCTCGACCAGACGGGCCAACTGGCACAGAACGGATACTCGTTCGACGTGTTCTGGGAGCGGTACGGCAAGCCGCTCGATATCCAGTTCTAGACCTGCCCGGCGGGGCGCGGCTCACGAGGGCCGCGCCCCGTCGCTCCACCCCGCCACCCTCGCCAGGCACGACAACCGGTGATAGAACTGCCTCTCGACGTCGACCTGGGGCGGGTGCGGTATGACGCTGATGGTTCGAGGGGTGTTCTGGGTGCTCGCCTATCTGGGCGTGGTGCTGGCGCCGCTCGTGTTCGCCCTGATCGGCGGCAGCCAGCCCGACCATTCGTTCGCCACGAACTTCTCCGTCGCGCTCGGATTCGTCGGGCTGGCGATGATGGGCCTCGAGTTCGTGCTGGTCGCCCGCTTCGAGACCGTTGCCGGCCCCTTCGGCGAGGACGCGCTGCTCCAGTTCCACCGCCAGATCGGCTACGTCGGGCTGGCCTTCGTCTTCGTCCACGTGGCCATCTCTGCGCACTGGGGCGAACTCACCTTCCACAACGCCATCCACGCGCCGGCGCTGGTCTGGTTCGGGATGGCGGCCCTGCTCTCGCTGCTCGCGCTGGTCGCGTCCTCGGTGTGGCGGAAGCGGCTGCGGCTGCCCTACGAGTGGTGGCACCTCGCCCACACCGTGCTGGCGGTGGTCGTGATCGTGACCGCGCTGCTCCACATCTACTTCGTCGACGAGTACGTGAGCTCGCTGATCAAACAGGTGCTGTGGGGCCTGATGACCGGCGCCTTCGTGGCGCTCGTGGTGTGGGTGCGCGTGGTCAAACCGTGGACGATGCGCCGGACGCCGTGGCGCCTGGAACGGGTCGGCGCCGAGGCGGGCCACACGACCACGCTGACGTTGAGCCCGCCGGCGGGCTCGACGTTTCGGTTCTCGCCGGGCCAGTTCGGCTGGTTCGCCTTCGGCCGCTCACCTTTCGGGCTGACCAAGCATCCGTTCTCGTTCTCGTCGAGCGCCGAGCAGCCCGAGACCGAGATCGCGGTCAAGGCGCTGGGCGACTTCACATCGGTCATCTCCCAGCTGGAGCCGGGGATCCCCGTCTACGTTGACGGTCCTCACGGCGTCTTCTCGATCGACCAGTCGGAGGGCCCCGGGTTCGGGCTGATCGCCGGAGGGGTCGGCATCGCCGGCCTGATCAGCATGCTGCGCACCATGGCCGACCGCGAGGACGTTCGACCCGCCGTGCTGGTCTACGCCAACCGCGACCTGGGACAGGTCGCGTTTCGGGAGGCGCTCGATCAGCTCACCGGGCGGATGAACCTGACGGTGGTGCACGTGCTCGAACACCCACCGGACGGCTGGGCGGGCGAGGCGGGCTACGTCACCGGCGACGTGCTGTCGCGATCCCTGCCCCGGAACTTCCGCCGGTTCCAGTTCTTCATCTGCGGGCCCGACCCGATGATGGACGCGGCCGAGCGGGCGCTGCTCGAGCTCGGCGTCCCGGGCGAGCGTGTCCACACCGAGCGGTTCGGTATGGCGTAGGGGCCGGGACCGATGCGCAGCAGACAGATGACACGTCTGGTCTGGGTGATCGCGATCGCGCTGGTGGTGGCGAGCTTCGTGTTCGCGGCGATCCAGCGGTAGCGCCGTGAGATGATCCGGCATCCCAGCCGGAGGTGCGGATGTCGGGCTCATCACCAGGTACGCGCGGATGGCAGCTGGCGGACGTCGCGGACGTCCCGGCGCTGTGGAACGTCGGGCCTGACGGCGTCGCGATCGACGAGGGCGAGGCGTACGAGATGATCGCCGAGCGGGACCCCGGGATCATCGAGCGCTGGGACGAGACCGAGCGCCGGTACCCCGGGTACGACGACCAGGTCGTGTACCACAGCGTCCGGCAGCACCTCGGCATCCAGGCATTCGGCGCGGCAGCGTGGACGGCGCCCGCCGGCCAGTGCCTGGTGCCGGCCCACAGCGAGACCGGCGCGGGCTATCACCACGAGGAGCTCTACATCCTGCTGCGAGGCTCGGCGCGGATGCTGTGCGACGGTGAGCCGATCACGATGTCCCCCGGACAGCTGCTCTTCGTCGCCTCGCAGGTGGTGCGCGAGGGCGTGGCGCTGGAGACGCCGACGACCATGCTGGTCGTGAGCGGCGTGCCCGGTCGGGCCTACTCGCCGCCGCCATTTGCGCTTGACGGCCTCAGCTAGGGCTCACGGAAACCAGGCCCGCTCCCAGCGGGAGATCTCGAACGGCGCTCCCACGCGGGCACCGACCGCGAGGATCGTGGTGCCATCGGCTGTCGCCACGGCGCTGCGCGTGATCGCCGGGTCGCGCACGAACACGAGTGTGCCGGCGGGCGCGTCGATCGCCTCGCCGTCCACCGTGAAGACCGCGTGCCCGCTCATCACGGCGAACAGCTCCTCGTGCCCGTCGGTGAGCTGCTCCTCGTCGTCGCGCTCGTCGTGCGGCTCGATCACCTCCTCGCCCGCATTCCCGGTGACCCCGTTGACCCCGAACGCGCGGACGTCGAAGTGGCGGCGGACCAGACGGAAGTCGCCGTCCGTGACGTCCGGATAGTCCGGGTAGATGTCCGTCGCCACTGCGACGTCGGCAAGACGCACGGCACCGTACGGCGCTTCGCGTGGATCGCTCATGCGAACAGCGCCTTGAACCCGGGCTCGTCGCGGATCGGGTCGAAGTCCGAGTCGCCCTCGGCGAACCCGCGGAACCGCTCCGACAGTTCGACCGCCCGGCCCAGGTGCTCGATTGCGTCGGCCGTCCGCCCGGCGAGGCTCTCGCAGCAGGCCAGGTTGTAGAGCACGCCGGGGTAATCGGGATGGTCGACGAGCAGCTCGCGGCCGCGATCCGCCGCCTCCCCGAACTTCCCCGCCTCGTACAGCGCGCCCAACGGCGCCCACAGCTCGAACCCGTCGACCTCGTAGACCTTCCCCGGCGTCCCGCCGAGCGCGACGATCGTTGTCTCCGGCTCCTCGGCGAACGCCGTTCGCTTGACGCCGGGAGCGGCGAACACGAACGTTCCGGCTGGCGCGTCGACCCGCTCGCCGTCCAGCTCGAAGGTCGCGCGGCCCTGCTGGACGAGGTACAGCTCTTCGGCGTCGTCCTCTTCGTTGTGCTCGTTGATGATCCGCTCCCCAGCCGCCTTCGCCGTCCACGTGTTCACGCCGAACGACGTGATGCCGAAGTGGTGTCGCACCGGCCGGAACGGGCACCGGCCGTCGCTGACCTCATCGATCTCGGTGATCCGTGCCACCGCGTAGTTGCTCATGAACCCTCCTCGTGTGCCGTCGCCGGAGAGCATACGGCGCGATGGCGTAGGGTTGGCGTTCGCGGAACGCGACCACGAAAGGAGGCCGATGCCCGATGGCCGACGCACCCGACCGCACCACGGTTGACCTCTCCGCCTATCCCGACCTCGTCGTGATCTACCTCGGCATGCGGGTCGAGGAGCCGCGGGGCGCCGAGACGCTCCAGACTCTGGGGCCCGAGATCGAGGCCGCAGTCGCGGAGCAGCCGGACGGGCTGCTGCTGCACGAGCGGCTGACCTACGGCGAGGACCCGCCGCACGTCGGGATGCGCCAGTACTGGCGCGACTTCGAGTCGCTCCAGGCCTGGTCGCTGACCCTGCCGCACAAGCGCTGGTGGACGGACTACCTGCGCGACCGCGGCGGCACCTCGTTCTGGCACGAGACGTACTTCCGCCGGGGCGGGTTCGAGTCGATCTACGTGGACGCGGACGACCCCGTCGGGATGGGCCGCTTCGCGCCTGCCGTGCGGGCGACGGGCCCGATGTTCGGGACGGCGCGCGACCGGGCCGCTGCCGACCGCCAGGCGGCGGGAGCGCCTGGCTGAGCCGGGCTCAGGCCCCCGGGCCGAGCTCGTGGATCACGGTGTAGACCTTCGCGTGGATGACCAGCGTCTCGGCATCGATCACGCCCTCCATCAGGTGCATGGCCGAGTTGAGCCAGAGGTGGTCCTCCGCCTCGGTCTCGAACGTGACGGTCAGCAGCTGGATTCCGGTGTCGCCGGCCCAGCCCGTACGGCCGGCCAGCGAGACCAGGACGGCGGCCCCGTCGTCCGTCGTGATCACGCCGTGCGCGTCGGGCAGCATCGTGCCGTCGCTGCGCCGGTGGGGGTGGTTGACCCACCGCACCGCACCGCTCAGGCGCGGGCCTTCCACCCGGCCGTCGCCCTCGCCGTAGCCGCTCCCCTCCTCGGTCGCGTACGGCCGCACGAGGGTGAACCCGCCGCGGTAGGCGAGGTCGAGGTCACACAGCCACTCGAGCCGCACGCCTCAGCTCAGCCGAGCAGCTCGCGGAAGGCGGCCTCGTCGCGCACCGGGTCGAGATCGGCGTCCTCGGCGGCCATCGCGCGAAACTCGTCGTCCAGCCCGATCGCGAGACGCAGATGGTCGATCGCATCGTCCGCCCGGCCCGCCAGGCTCTCACAGCACGCGACGTTGTAGAGCAGGCCGGCGTCGTCGGGGTGCGCCGCGATGACCGCGCCGGCCCTGTCGGCCGCCTCCGTGTACTCGCCCGCGTCGTAGAGAGCGCCCAGCGGCGCCCACGCCTCGTCGTCGCGCTCGATCGTCGAGGGCAGCGCGAGCCACCGGTGCCGCTGCAGCGCGTAGCCGGACACGGTCGGCGGCGGGAAGCCGGGATCGGCGAACGAGCCGCCGCTGACGGCGACGAGGTCCGGCTCATCCGGTTCCGTGTAGAACACCGTCGCGCCGCACTCCGGGCAGAAGTGGAAGACGTGCGGCTTGCGGTCGGACTCGTCGGAGATGCGCACGTACTCCGTCGAGCGGCCGGTGATCCGCACCTGGTCGGCGGTGAAACCGGCCTGGATCCCGAACAGGCTGCCGGTGCGGCGCTGGCAGGCCAGGCAGTGGCACATCGAGACGTCGAAGGGGTCGCCGGTCGTCTCCACGCGGAGCTGCCCGCAGCTGCACGCGGCCTCTCGCGTCGGCGTCACGGCGCGTACGGCCCGACGAGGTCCTGGAACGCGGGCTCGTCCCGGATCGGGTCGAAGTCCGAGTCCTCCGCCGCCAGCGACCGCAGGCCCGCCGATCCCGCGATCGCGCCGCGCAGCAGCTCGATCGCCTCGTTCCCGCGCCCCGCCAGGCTCGCGCAGCAGGCGATGTTGTAGGCGAGCTGGGAATCGGCCGGGCGCTCGGCCATCAGCTCACGGCCGCGGTCGACGACCTCGTCGTAGCGGCCGGCCGTGAACAGCGGCACCAGCGCGTCCCAGGCGTCGTCGGTCTGCACCGAGTCGGGCAGCTGCACCCACGGGTGCCGGCGCGATCCGTGGACGGCCACCGTCGGCGGCGGAAACGACGGGTCGGCGAACGCGCCGACGGGCACCGCGATCAGCGTCGGGGCGTGGCCGGTCGTGTAGTACACGGTGGCGCCGCAGTCCGGGCAGAAGCGCATCGTCCGCTCCTCCCCGCTCTCATCCGAGAGGCGGATGTACTCGCTCGCGCGGCCCGTGATCTCGACCCGGTCGGCCGGGAACCGCGCCTGCACGCCGAACGCGCTTCCCGTCCGGCGCTGGCAGGCGAGGCAGTGGCAGATCGAGATCCGCACCGGGTCGCCCTCCGCCCGCAGGCTGAGCTGTCCGCAGCTGCACGATGCCTCGCGTGTCTCCATCGGCACGGATCCTAGACCTCACAGCACGAGCTGGAAGAACACCTCGCCGGGCTCGTCGTTCGGCCGCTCGAAGCCGCCGCACTCCGTGAACCCGACGGCGCGGTGCCACGCCTGCGGCTCGTCCTCGCCGGCCGTGGTGGAGCTGAGCAGCACATCGGCGCCGCCGGCCCGGGCGCGATCGGCGACGAACGCGACCAGCGCTCGGCCGACGCCCTGCCGGCGGGCCGGTTCCAGCACCCGCACCAGCGCGACGAACGGCTCCGTCGACCACAGGTGGTCGAGCCGCAGCAGTCCGACCCGCTTGCCGTCCAGCTCGGCGACGGCGATCTCGCCCGCGGGGATCTTCGGCCCGAGGCGCGCGGCGTTCACGTGCCCGTCGTGCTGCGCGAGCCAGGGCAGATCGTCCTCGGTCGCCAGGCGGACGGTGACGGTCATGAAGGGATCACGGCGCACCCGGCCGCCGGTCGCACACGAGCTCGATCTGCGATGGTTCGGGCGCATGAGCGATGTCTTGCAGATCCGGCGCGGCCGGCCGGCGGAGGCCGACACGCTGACCGCGCTGTGGGAGCGCTCGGTGCGCGCGACCCACGGGTTCCTGACCGAGTCCGACATCGACGAGCTGCGTCCAGACGTGCGCAACGCCCTCGGCGACGCCACGCTCGAGCTGTGGGTGCTCGCGGATGCCCGGGACGTGCCGGTCGGCTTCATGGGTCTCGTCGGCAGTGACGTCGCCGCGCTCTTCCTGGAGCCGGCACACCGCGGGCAGGGCGGCGGGCGACGGCTGATCGAGCACGCGCAGGCCCTGCGCGGTGGCGAGTTGACGGTGGACGTGAACGAGCAGAACCCGGCCGCCCACGGCTTCTACGAGGCGCTCGGCTTCGTCGTCGTCGGGCGCTCGCCGCTGGACGACGAGGGCCGCCCGTTCCCGCTGCTCCACCTGCACCGGCCGGGGCCGGGTCAGGGCGCCAGATCGTACGGGTAGCGGGTCAGCGTCTCGCTGCCGTCCTCGGTGACCAGCAGCAGATCCTCGAAGCGCACCTCGCCGACGCCGGTCACCGTCAGCCCGGGCTCCATCGCGACCACGTCGCCGGCGACCAGCGCGTCGTGGCCGGTCATCCCCAGCGCGGGCGCCTCGTGAACGGCCAGCCCGACGCCGTGCCCGAGCGAGAACAGGAAGCCCTCGTTCGGGTCGTCGCCCGGCCCGGTGCGCTGGGTGCGGTGCCCGGCCGCCTCGAACAGCTCGCAGACGAGCGCGTGCAGCTCCCGGCCGGTGATCCCCGGGCGCACCGCCGCGCGGGCTACCTCGAGCCCCTCGCGAACGATGGCCTCCAGCGTCCGCACGCCGTCGCTGACCTCGCCGACGACGAACGTGCGGGTCATGTCGGCCCAGCACCCGGATGCTTCGTCCCGGGGCCAGAGGTCGATCACGATCGGCAGGTTCGCCGGCAGCGGCCCCGATCCCGGGTCGTGCCCGGATCCCTGCCACGGCGACGAGACGATCACGTCGGGCGGCGCCGGAGCGCCGTGCTCGCGGCAGGCGTCGCGCAGCGCCGCCCGCACGGCCTCGGCGGTGAGCACCTCTCCGTCCACCGCCAGCCGGTCGCCATCGGGCACGGCCCGCCGGAGCAGCGCCGCCGCGGCGGCCATCCCCGCGTCCGCGGCACGCTGGGCGCGGCGCATGCCGGCGAGCTCTTCCGCCGACTTCACCCGCCGCCGCGCCGCGATCGCCGCGTGATCGGGCCGCAGGACGAGCCCGTCGGCGCGGAGCCGGTCGGCGATCACGACCGGCATCTCGGGATCGACCGTTGCCTCGCGGACGCCCATCGCCGCCGCGGCACGGGACGCCAGCTCGACGTCGATCTCGGCGAAGCTCAATCCGCTGTCCAGCAGCTCGTACAGGCCCATATCGGCGAGGTCGTGGAGCACGGCGTCGGGCGCGACCGCCGCGACCCGGTCGCGCTCGAGGTTGCTGACCGCGACGTGCAGGCGCTCGTCGACGACGCCGAGCAGGAAGCCGTCGCCGATCGCGACCGGAAGCTCGTGGCGCATCGCCGGCGAGCGCTCGGTGTCGCCGTGGAAGAGGAAGGTCGCCATCGCCCGCTCAGGCTAGCCTGAGCCGCTCGGCGAAGCCGACGTTGGGGGCGTGCAGGTTCAGCATCACCAGCTCGCCGTCGCCGGCGTTGCGGAAGCCGTGCACCGTCCCGATCGGGGCGGCGACGAAGCTCCCCGGGCCGGCCACGAAGGTCTCGCCGTCCACGTGGAACGCCGCCTCGCCCTCGAGCACGAAGAAGCAGTCGGCGTGATCGGCGTGCGTGTGCGGATCGACCCCCTCGAAGTCGGGGCCGAACCGCAGCTCGATCACCTCCAGCGCCGGGATCTCGGCGAGGATGCGGTGCGCGCGCTCCGACCGCTGCACCCGTTCGCCGCCGTCGGGCCCGATTGCGATGCCGCTCATTGCAGATCCACCTCCGGTTGGGATCCCGGGATCATCCCCTACCGTCGAGGGCGGCGACGACCTCGGCCGCCGGAGCGGCCATGGCCGCCGCGTAGCGCTCGCCGGCCCACAGGTTGAAGCGCTCCGCGTCGCCCCGGCGGCGGGCCTCGGCGCGGAGCGGCCCGGTCAGGAGGTTCACCTCGGGGTAGGCGATGATCGCCCGCTCCTCGTGGTCGCGGATGAACTCGTTGTCGAGCCCGCGGGCCAGCCGCCCGGTGAACGCCCGGGTGAGGCGGGTCGGCCGGCCCTCCGCCATCGCCGCCCGCTGCGCCGGGTGCGTCCCCGCCTCGTCGGCGAGCAGGAACGCCGTGCCGGCCTGCACGGCGGACGCGCCGGCGGCCAGCGCCTCCGCGGTGTCCGATCCGCCGCCGATCCCGCCCGCCGCGACCAGCGGGTCGTCGTCGCCGCCCATACGGCGAGCAGCAGCTCGAACAGCGGCAGCGGCGCGGACGAGGGGTCGTCGTGGAACGAGCCCTGGTGGCCGCCGGCCTCGCTGCCCTGGACGACCAGCGCATCGGCGCGCGGCGCCGCGGCCAGCGCGTCTCCGACGCTGGTGACGGTGATCCAGACCGCCACGCCGGCCCGCCGCAGGCGCTGCGCCGCGCCGGCGCCGGGCATCCCGAACGTGAAGGAGGCGACGGCCGGGCGCAGCCGCTCGACCAGGGCGAGCTTCGCCTCCCACCCGTCGTCACTCCACGCCGGCGAGCCCAGCTCCGCGCCCAGCAGGCGCGCGTCACCGGCGATCTCCTCGGCGTACGCGGCCACCTGGCCCGGGTCTGCCGGCGCCGGGCTCGGCACGAACAGGTTGACGCCGAACGCAGCGCCGGGCAGAGCCGCCCGGAGCTGCTCGACGTTGGCCTCGGCCTGGTCGGCCGAGAGGTAGCCGAAGGGCAGGAACGGGAAGGCGCCTGCCGCGCCCGCGGCCGCCGCCAGCGCCACGGTGCCCGGCCCGCCCGCCATCGGCGCCAGCACGATCCGCGACGACGTGCCTGGCGGGAGCGTCACCAGACCCGCCCAGCCCGACCGGTCGTACCGCCCGTGCCATCCGCTCCAGCGCGGCCCGCAGGCCGGCCGCCGCGTCCGGCCCCAGGTCTCGGGCGATCCCGGCCTCGACCTCCCCGCCGATCGCGACCGCCCGCGCGACCAGCGAGCGGCCTCGACGGCTCAGCCGCAGGATGGTGGCGCGGCGATCGTCGGGCGACTCCCGGCGCTCGACCAGCCCCAGCTCCTCCATCTGCGCCACGATCTTGGCCGCGGCCTGCTTGGTCACCCCCAGCGCTGCGGCGAGCTCGGTCAGCGTCCGCGGCCGGCGGTGCAGGGCGCGCAGCGGCAGCCCGAACGTCGGCCGTAGGTCGGGAAACCCGCTCTGGGCGAGGCCCTCGTGCAGGTGCTCGACGTAGGCGTTGAACGCCTGCGCGAAGAGCAGGCCGAAGTCCGTGCGCGTGTCGTCGGATGGCGTCGCTTGCATCGTCAACCTTGGCTTACTATACTCTCAGTCAACCACGGTTGACCATCAAGGAGCGAACATGCCCGTCATCACCCCAAACGACCATCTCCGGCACGAGATCCCCGGAGCCCGGTTCGACACGCTGGCCAGCCCCCTGCTGGGGAGCGCGGAGACCAGTGTCTGGCGCCTGCGGCTCGAGCCGTACACGCCCGGCCTTCCCCACCGCGTCACGCGCGAGGAGATCTTCGTCGTCCTCGCCGGATCGGCGACCGCGACGCTGGACGGCCGCGCCGAGCCGCTCGTCGCCGGCTCATCGCTGGTGCTGCCCGCAGAGGTCGAGTTCTCCCTGGCCACCGACGAGGACGGCTGCGAGGCGATCGTCTGCATGCCTGTCGGCGGCCAGGGCATCACGGACGGCGAGCCCTTCACCCCACCCTGGGCGCTCTGAACGGCTACAGCTCCACCGTCCGGCGATCGCCGGAGGCGCCCAGCAGCAGCCCGACCGCGGCCGCGTCCTGCACCGCCACGCCGACCGACTTGTAGAGCGTCAACTGGTCGTTACCGATGCGCCCGGCCGCGGTGCCGGCGACGATCTCGCCGATCTCCGCGTGGATGTGCCCCTCGTCGATCAGCCCGTCGCGGATCGGCCAGAGCAGGTCGTTGGAGCCGGCTGGGAACGGCGCGAGCGCGGCGGCCCGCGACTCCACCACCACCAGGGAGTCGCGGACGACGGCGCCGTCCACCTCGCGGCCGTGCGGGTTGACGCCGACCGACGTGACGTGCGCGCCCGGGGCCAGCCACTCCCTGCGCACGACCGGCTCGGGCGAGTGCGTGGTCGCCGCGACGATGTCGGCGCCGCGCACGGCCTCCTCGTAGCCGCCGGCGGCACGCGCCGGGACCCCCAGCTCCGCCTCCAGCTCCTGGGCGAGGGCGGCCGCGCGGCCGCCGTTGCGGGACGCGACGCGGATCTCCTCCAGGCCGCCGCACCCTGGCGATCGCCCGGGCATGGCTGCGCGCCTGCACGCCCGAGCCGAGCAGCGCCAGCACCGAGGCGTCCTCGCGCGCCAGCAGCCGCACGGACAGGGCCGAGCCGGCGCCGGTGCGGATCGCGGTCACCGCCGTGCCCGCCAGCAGCGCCTGCGGCTCGCCCGTTTCGGGGTCGAACGCGACGATCACGGCCTGGTGCGTGGGCAGCGCCGACCCGTCGTTCTGCGGGAACAGCGAGACGAGCTTGGTCGAGAGCACGCCGGCCGACGGCAGGTAGGCGGGCATCGCGATCAGGATTCCGTCGCGCTGCTCGACCTGCGCGCCGATCCGCGTCGGCATCGACACCCGGCCGGCCGAGAGATCGGCGTGCGCGGCCGCGAGGGCGTCGATCAGCGCGTCCAGGTCGAGCCGCTCCTCGACCTCCCGGTCGGACATCACGATCACCCGCGGACCGTACCACCGGCGCCGAACTCCGCAAGCGCGATCAGGCGGGAGCGATCGGGCCGTGGCACCATCGATGCATGATCACCGCCGACCGCCTGGACTGGCTGCTCGGGCTCGTCGAGGAGAGCCTCGCGGAGCCGGAGCTGACGGGCGAGCAGCTCGCCCGCCGCGCCCACCTCTCGCGTTTCCACTTCGACCGGCTGGTCGCGGCGGCGCTGGGCGAGTCGCCGGCGCTGCTCCGCCGCCGCCTGCTGCTGGAGCGGGCCGCGTACCGGCTCGGGTCGAGTGACGAGCGCGTGACCGACCTGGCGCCGGAGGCCGGTTACGGCTCGCCCGAGGCGTTCACCCGCGCGTTCGCGCGGGCCTATGGGCGGCCGCCCTCCGAGTACCGCCGGCGACCGGCCGGCTCCTACCGCCTGCACGCCCCCAGCGGCGTGCACTTCCACCCGCCGGGCGGGCTGCGCCTGCCCCCGACCACGAGGAGCGCAACCATGGACGTGCTCGACCGCATGATCGACCACCACCTCTGGCTCGTCGGCGAGATCGTCGACCGCACCGGCCGCGTCGACGACGCCGTGCTCGACCGGCCGATCGACCTCTCCGTCGAGGGCATCGACGAGGACCCCACCCTGCGCGGCCTGGGCGACCGGCTGGTCGGCCAGCTGGAGATGTGGGTCAAGGCCGTCGAAGGCGGCACCTCGATGCCCGACCCGGGCGAGACGACCGCGGCCGGCCTGCGCGCCCGCCTCGACACCGTCGATCCCCGTTTCCGCGAGCTCGTCGTGCGCCCGGTGCACGAGGGCCGCGCCGACGAGACGTTCGTGGACGCTGTCTGCGACCCGCCCGAGACGTTCACGTACGGCGGCATCGTCGCGCACGTGCTGACGTTTGCCGCGGTGCGCCGGACGATGGCGATCGGCGCCCTCACCTCGGCCGGGATCGAGGATCTCGGCTCGGGCGACCCGATGCGGTTTGTCGGCGGCACCGGCGCCGACGCCTCCCGGATCGACCGCACGCCGCCGACCCGGTAGTCTCGGCCGCCCGACCGGAGGTGAGGCGCGGATGGCGCTGGAGATGGAGACGCTGGGGCCGGCCGAGGTCGATCCCCGGGCGCAGCAGCAGATGGTGCCGATGCGCGACGGCGTGTCGCTCGCGATCGACGTCTACCTCCCGCCCGGAGACGGCCCCCACCCGGCCGTGCTCGTCCGGCTGCCGTACGACAAGAACGGCCGCTACTGCTGGATGCCGTTCATCTCCCGCTACTTCAACGACCGCGGCTACGCCTTCCTGCCCCAGGACGTGCGCGGCAAGTTCCGGTCGGGCGGCGAGGTCAACGCCTTCGTCCACGAGATCGACGACGGCTACGACACGATCGAGTGGATCACGCAGCAGCCGTGGTCGGACGGCCGCGTCGGCATGTGGGGCGACTCCTACTACGGCTTCGTCCAGTGGGCCGCGGTCGCCTCCGGCCACCCCGCGCTGAAGGCGATCGTGCCCCGCGTGACGATGGCCGACCTGTTCGCGTGGCTGGACGGCGTCGCCCCGCTCTACGGCGCCCACTACCTGTCCGAGTACTGGACCGACGCCCACAGCCACCACTGGACGCCGGACTGGACGCACCGGCCGCTGTCGGAGGTGTTCGACCCCGCGTACGAGGCGATCGGCGCCCGCTCGATCGCGTTCGACCGCCTGCTGGCCGAGGAGCGGGGCGCGCCGCGGGCGCGCCTGTACGAGGACGGCGCCCACCCGTTCGACCTGCTCCGCATCCCCACCCTCCACGGCGTTGGCTGGTTCGACAACATCACCCCGCCGCACATGCTCGACTACGAGCGGCTGATGCGCGATCCCGCCACCGCGCCCTTCCAGTACCTCCACGCCGGTTCGACCGACCACGAGAACTACCAGTTCGAGGCCGTGCCGATCCCCGAGGCCGCTGACCACGACAAGCACGACGACGCCCTGGAGCTGATGCTGCCGCGCTACATCGGCCCGGCGATCGACTTCTTCGACGCATTCCTGGCCGGGACGGCGGATCCGGCCCTGGTGCCGCGCGTGCGCTGGCACCTGGCCAACGAGGGCTGGCGCGAGTCGCCGACCTGGCCGCCGCCCGGCGCGGCCCAGCAGCGGCTGCACCTGACGGCCGGCGGGGCACTCGCGGCAGAGCCGGAGGGCGAGGGCGAGGTGTCGTGGCTGCACGACCCGGCCGACCTGGTGCCCTCGACCATCGTCAACCCCTTCGCGTTCCTCTACGAGTGGCCGGAGGAGGGCGAGGTGGCGGCCCGCGACGACGTCGTCGTGTTCACGGGCGAACCGCTGGCCGAGCCGCTGACCCTGGCCGGCCGCGTCACGGCGACGCTGACCGTTGCCGGCGACGGCCCCTCGATGTACCTGCACGCGAAGCTGGTGGACGTCGCCCCCGACGGCAGCTCGCACCTGCTGCTGTACGGCCAGACCGTCGTCGACTCGCCGGGCGAGGGCACGCCGGCCGAGGTCTACCTCGGGCACACGGGCCACCGGCTGCCGCCCGGGCACCGGCTGCGCCTGCAGGTGGCGTCCAGCGACTACCCGCTCTACGTCCCCCACCCCGGCACGGCCGAGAGCCCCTGGTTCGCGACCGAGACGGCCGTGAACCGCCAGCGGATCCTCACCGGCGGCCCACGGCCGTCAACGCTCAACCTGACAGTGCTCGACGGCTAGGCGAAGCGCTTGACGAATGCCAGCGCGGTGTCGGCGACCTCGCGCCAGCCGCTGTCGATCGTCAGCGCATGCCCGCGGCCCTTGATCTCGACGATCTCGGTGACGGCCTTGTTGCGCTTCTGCTTCTTGAAGGAGGCGTTGGCGATCGCCCACGGCACCGTGTGGTCGAGCTCGCCGGAGATGATCAGCAGCGGCCCGCGGTCGGCGCTCTTGCTGTCCACCTTGGCCTCCGTCCACGGGTTGAGGTTCGCGGTCGCCGCCTGGAACAGCGGCGCCCCGGGAGCCGGGACGGCGTACGTGTTGTAGAGCTCCTTCGCCTCGTCCTCGCTGACCGCGTTGGCGAACGCGAAGCGGAACTGCTCGTAGGTGAGCGGCACGGCGCGGCTGCGGTTGGCCGGGTTGCCGAGCACCGGCGAGGACGACTTCAGCGCCGAGATCGGCAGCGGCAGCACGCCCCGGAAGGGCGCCGGGTCGACGGCCACCGAGACGGCCGAGACGCCGCGGCCGGCGATGATCTGCGTGATCAGGCCGCCGAACGAGTGGCCGATCACGGCCGGCTTCTTCTCCAGCTTGCCGATCACGTCGGCGAAGTGGTCGGCCACCTGCTTGACCGTCTTGTGCGCGAACACCTCGGGGTGCTCCTTCGCCTCCTCGACCGTGTTCGGGTCATCCGGCCAGCCCGGCGTCAGCGGCGTGTAGCCCGCCTCCTCGAACACCGTTGCCCACCGGTCCCAGCTGCTGGGAAGCAGCCACAGCCCGTGGATGAACACGACCGGCGTCTTGCCGGACGCGTTCGCCTCGTCGATCTGTCCCTGCTCATGTTGCGTGATGATCGCCAACGCCGACCCCTTCGTCTCGTTGCTCCGGTTGGAGGCCGGAGTCTAGGGCAGGCCTTTGCCCGTCACGGCACGCAGCTCGGTGGCAGCGAAGTCGGCGATCAGGGGGCGCCCGCGGGCGATCTGCTCCTGGGTGCGCTCGTCCTTGAGCGACGCGGCGTGCGCCTCGCGGCTGACCCACGCCTCCGTCACGAGCACCAGGTCGGGGTCGTCCGCGGCGCGGCCGACGACGTAGAGCAGGCACCCGTCGAACGCCCGCAGCCCTTCGGCCGCCTCGCCCAGCACGGCCGCCAGCGCGTCACCCTGCCCCGGCTGCGCGGTGATCCGGGCGGTCATCCCGAACGGCGCCTCCATGGCCGCAGTATCGCCGAGCGCCCGGCCGCCCGGCGTAGACTGGCCGCCGTGCGCTACATGGTGGTCGAGACCTTCCCCGGCACCGCCGCCGCCGTCTACCGGCGGGCGGCGGAGCGCGGCCGGATGCTGCCGGACGGCCTGCGCTACGTCGAGAGCTGGGTGTCGGAGGACATGGGACGGTGCTTCCAGCTGATGGAGACGGACGACCCGGCGCTGTTCGACGAGTGGATCGCCGCCTGGGCCGACCTGGGCAGCTTCGAGGTGGTGCCGGTGCTGTCGTCGGCCGAGGCCGCCGCCCGGGCCGCCGCCTCCGGGTGACCGTCCTCCTCGGCCTCTTCGCCGCGGGCTGCTGGGCATTCGTCAACCTCCGCCTGGCGTCGCTCAGCGGCCGGGTGGACGCCGCGGCGACCATGCTGGTGCTGATGGGCTCGAGCATCGTCCTGACGGCGCCGCTGGCGCTGCTGCTCGACGGGGCTCCCGGCCACGACGCGCGCGCCGGCATCCCCGCCGCCGCCCTGGCCGGCGTGCTCGAGGTGACCGGGCTTCATCTGCTATCTGCGGGCGGTGCGGGTCGGGTCGATGGCCGTGATCGCCCCGCTTGATCGGCCTCGAGGGAGGCGTCGCGGCGCTGATCGCGGTGGCCGGCGGCGAGTCCGCGACCGGCCTGCTCGCGGTCGGCCTGGTGGCGGCGGTGATCGGCAGCTCGCTGGCCTGCGCCGCGCCCGGGGAGCGGCGGGCGAGCGGCGCCGGGTGGGCGATCGCCGCGGGCGTCCAGTTCGGCGTGATGCTCGTGCTCTACGGCGCGGCGGCGCCGCTGGGCGCCTGGTCGATCGTCACCGTCGCCCGGGTCACGGGCATCGCCGTCCTGGCCCCGTGGGTGATCGCCCGCCGCACGGCGCTGCCGCGCGGACGGACGCTGGCGTGGCTGGCGGGCGCCGGCGTCGTCGACTCGGTCGCGTTCGGCGCGTTCGCCGTCGCCGCCGCACGCGGACCGGTCAGCGTGGCGTCGGTCTGCGCGGCCCAGTTCTCGACGATCAGCGTCGTCTTCGCCGTGGTCGTGCTGCGCGACCGCCCCGCCCCCATCCAGATGGCGGGGATCGCGCTGACGCTGATCGGCACGACGCTGCTGGCCGCGACCTGATCGGGCATACTGCCCGCCGTGGGACACCGCCACCTCCAGGCCGACGAGATCCCGTTCGCCGAGCGCCCGTACCGCGAGCAGGATCCGGTGCGGCACGCAGCATCCGTGACCGACGCGCTCGGGCTCGCACAGTCGCGCGCGACGATCTGGCGCTATCCGCCCGGTGCGCGGGGCCGCCGCCACATCGAGGGCGCCCAGGAGGAGGTGTTCGTCGTCCTGGCGGGCACGATCACGCTGATGCTGGGCGAGCCGCCGGAGCGGATCGAGCTGCGCGAGGGAGGTATCGCCGCGGTCGATGCGGGGACGCCGCTGCAGGTGCGCAACGAGTCGGACGCCGACGCCCGGGTCGTGATCTGGGGCGCGCCGCCGGTCCGGGGCGGCTCCGAGATCCTCGACGACCTCCCCTGAACCGCTACGCCACGGCGCGGTGCAGCGAGGCGAGCGCTTCGCGCTCGATCTCCGGCATGCCCTGGTCGCGGCCGTACAGCACCAGGGTCGCGGCGAGGAAGACCGCCAGCACGCGCGACCGCACCTCCGCCGCGCGGTCGATCGCCCCGTAGGCGTCGAGGAAGACGGGCCGCGCCGGCGGCGGCAGGAACGCCCACAGCAGGACGAGGTCGATCGCCGGGTCGGCGCGGCAGATGTCGTCCCAGTCGATCACCCCGGCGAGGCCGCCAGGATCGCCGACCAGGATGTGCCGCAGGTGCAGGTCGCCGTGGGCGAGGCACCGCGCCTCGCTCGCCGGCAGCTCCACCGCCTCGTCCAGCAGCGACGGCAGCCAGGCGGGCGGCCGCCAGAGGCCGAGCTGCTCGAGGTCGGCCAGCCGTTCCCGGGTGCGCCCAACCCGAAAGGGCATGTCGGCGCGGCGGGTGGGATCGGTCTCCAGGATGCGGCCGGCGTCGAGCTCCTCGGGATCGAGGTCGTGCAGCGCCCGCAGGAACGCGCCCAGCGGCGCGGCGATGCCGGCTCGCACCGCCTCGCCGGGGTCGGCGTGCGCGGGCTCGCGGCCGGGCAGCAGCGGCGCCCCGTAGAACGGGAACGGGTAGCCCCGTCCGGGCTGCCCGGCGTACAGCGGCTGCGGGATCGGCGCCGGCAGCAGCGGTGCGATCAGCGGCAGCAGCGCGACCTGGCGCCGGACGGCCGGGACGACGACCACCCGCCGCGGGAACCGGAACACGACCCGTCCTTCCGCCAGCCAGACCGTGTTGTCCCAGCCCTGGCCGAACAGCACCAGCGACGCCACCGGCACCTCGGGGAACTGGTCGGCGACCAGCCGCCGTGCGAGTTGCTCGTCCACGACGTGCTCCGGCGCCCACTCGCCGGCGGCGGCGATCTCCCCCTGCTCGCTCACCGGATCGATCGTACCAGCGGCAGGCCCATGTCCCGCCGTCGCGTGTAGGATCGAAGGTGATGAGCGACACCACTCCCACCGAGGCCGGGTTCTCCGCACCGCAGGAGGACGAGCACCACCCCAACATCTTCGCCACCACCGTGTGCGCGATCGTCGAGCACGGCGGCGAGCTGCTGATGGTGCGCCAGCACAACCGCGAGGGAGACGAGCGGTGGAACTTCCCGACCGGCTGGATGGCGCCGCTCGACGAGGACGGCGAGTCCCAGTTCCCCGAGCACGTGGTCAACCGCAACCTGCTGGCCGAGACCGGCTACTCGGCGTCGGTCGCCACGCTGATCGGCATGACGCTGGTGCGCGAGCACGACCTCGACGGCCGCCGGATCGGCACGTCGATGCGGCTCAACTACCTGTGCGGCCAGCCGCGACAGACCAGCTATGCGATCGGCGACTCGGACATCCTCGGCGCCCCCGAGTGGTTCGCGCCGCAGACGATCGAGGAGATGATCGCGCGGGGCGAGATGAAGGGCGAGCTGACCGCGGCCGCCTACCGCCACTGGCAGGCGTACCGCCACGACGGCAGCGTCTCCGCCGACGTGGTGGACACCCCGAACTAGTCGCTAGTCCGCGCCGCCGAACACGCCCTCGCCGGCCATCCCGGCCGGTGGATCGACGCGGCGCAGCGCCGGCATCGCGAGCCAGAACGCCACCAGCACCGAGCCGGAGGCGACGCCCGCCGCCAGCAGCGTCGCCCGTGCGCCGATCAGCCCCGAGACGGGCCCGACCAGGGCGAACGAGAGCGGCACCAGCGCCGACGACGCCATCCAGTCGAGCGAGGAGACGCGGCCGCGAAGCTCCGCGGGCACCCGCGTCTGCATCAGCGTGCCCCAGACGATCATGCCTGCGGCGAAGCATGCCCCCTCCAGTGCCGCGATCAGCGCCATCTGCCAGATGGCGCCGGCGATGGAGTAGAGCGCCATGCCGTACCCGGCGACGATGAAGACGCCGAACATGAGCGTGAACCGGCGCCGCGGCAGCCCCAGCTGGCCGATCGCGAGCGCCGTCGCGATCGCGCCGGCACCGCCGGTGGCGACGACGATGCCGAAGCCCGCCGCGCCGCCGCCCAGGTCGTTGCGGATCACGTAGGGCAGCAGCACGTCGTACGGGCCCCAGAAGGCGAGCAGCGTGATGCTGAACGCCACCAGCGTGCCCCACAGCCAGACGTGGCTGCGGACGTAGGCGACGCTCTCCCGCAGGTCGGCGACCAGCGAGCCCGGCTCCTCGGTGCGGGGCACGCGCCGCGTGTGCAGCAGCGCCAGCATCAGCGCCGAGAAGGCGAAGCTGGCGGCGTCCAGCGCGAACGCGCCGGCGATGCTCCAGGCGGCGACCAGCCCGCCCAGCGCCGGCCCCAGGAACTGCATACCCAGCGGCCGCATCGTCTGGTCGATCGAGTTGGCCTGCACGATCATCTCCGGCGGGACGATCTCGGGCACGATCGAGGTGAACGAGGGCTCGAACAGCGCGTCCCCCAGCCCGAACACCGCGGCCAGCGCGATCAGGTGCCACAGCTCGAGCCGTCCGGTGGCCGACAGCGCCGAGATCGTGCCGACAGCGCCGGCGCGCAGCACGTCGGCGCCGATCATCATCGGCCGCCGGCCCACCCGGTCGGAGAGGACGCCGGTCAGCGGCAGCGCGAGCACCGTGGGCAGCGTCCACGCCAGCCCGACCGCCGACAGCGCGCCGGGCGAGTTCGAGATCGCGTAGGCCTGGAACGCGATCGCGACGACGAAGACGCCGTCGCCGACCAGCGAGACCGACTTGCCCAGCCACAGCAGCAGGAAGTCCCGGTGATGGAGCGGGGCCAGCACCCGCATCGCTCACCGCCCCTTGAACGCGGGCGGGCGCTTCTCGCGGAAGGCCGCGACGCCCTCGGCGAAGTCCTCGCTGCCGGCCGCGAGCACCTGTGCGGCCGCCTCGGATTCGAGCTGCGCGTCCAGCGGCGTCGCCGGGGCGTGCTCGAACAGCGCCTTGGTCAGCGCCAGCGCCCGGGTGGGCCGGGCGGCCAGGTCGGCCGCGAGCGCCGCCGCCTCCGCCGCCAGCTCGGCATCGGGGACGACCCGCGAGACCAGGCCGCGGGCCCGCGCGTCGTCAGCGGAGAGCCGCTCGCCGGTGATCATCCACTCCGCGGCGCGTCCCGGGCCGATCACCCGGGCCAGCGTCCGGGTGATACCCGTGTCGGGGACGAGGCCGATCGCCGTGAAGGCGGGGACGAAGGTCGCGGAGATGCCGGCGATCCGCAGGTCGCAGGCCATCGCCAACCCCAGGCCGGCGCCCGCGGCCGGGCCGTTGACGGCGGCGATCACCGGCTTCTCGAGTGCGCGCAGGGCCAGCACGTTGGGGTGGTAGGCGCGGCGCAGCAGCTCGCCCACCGCCTCCGGCTCGCCCGGGAACGCGTCGATGTCCTGGCCGACACAGAAGGCGCGGCCCGCCCCGGTCAGCACCACCGCACGCACGCCGGGCGCCGCCGCCTCGGCCAGCGCCGCGGCCAGGGCTGCGTGGACGCCCTCGGTCAGCGCGTTCATCCGGTCGGGCCGGTTGAGCGTGACGGTCAGCACCGCACCCTCTCGCGCCAGCTCGACGTCCACCCCTGTCCCGGTCACGGATGCGAGTCTATCGGTCGGGTCAGGCCGCCTGCGGGAGCACCTCGAGCCGGCCCTCGGCGGCGCCGTGCTCGAGCGCCGCGAACGCGACCGGGCAGAACGCCGAGCCGACATCGCCGCGCATCAGCGCCAGCGCCTCGGCCACCGGCATCGCGTCGCGGTAGGGCCGCGCCTTCGTCAGCGCGTCGTACACGTCGGCCACGGCCAGGATGCGCGCGTCCAGCGGGAGGCCGCTCATCGCGATTCCCCGGTGGTAGCCGCGGCCGTCGAGCCGCTCGTGGTGGGCCGCCGCGATCGCCGCGAACGAGGAGAGCACCGCCACCCGGGAAAGGATCTCCTCGGTGTGGCGGGGGTGCGAGCGGATCAGCGCGAACTCCTCGTCGGTCAGCTTCCCCGGCTTGTCCAGCACGGTGTTCGGGATCGCGAGCTTGCCGATGTCGTGCAGGAGGCCCATCCGGCGGAGGTCGCGCAGGCGGACGGCGTCGAAGCCGACCCGGCCGCCGATGCCGACCGCGTAGCGAGCCACGTCCACCGAGTGCTGCGCCGTCCACGCCGACTTGGCATCGATCACGTCCGCGAAGGCGAGCGCGACCTCGTCCAGCCGCTCGTCATCGGCGCTCAGCACCTGGTCGGCGCGGTCGCCCAGGCGGTCGAGGTCGATCCCCTCGCCCGAGAGCTCCAGCCACAGCGGGTCGTCCTGCGGGATCGCCAGGAAGGCGTCGGCGATCCGCGGCTCGAACCAGCGGCCACGGCGACGGGCAACCATCGTCCGAGCGGCGGCCAGCCCGTCTCGAACGTAGAAGACCTCGGCCGCCTGCGCCAGGCTGGCGATCCGTGCCAGCTCGGGGATCCGCTCGCCCGCCAGCCCGTCCGGCTGGCCGCGGCCGTTCCAGTGCTCGTCCAGGCTGCGCACCGCATCCGCCGCCTCGGCCGGGAAGGCGAGGCGGAGCACGATCTGGGCGCCCCGGTCGCAGCGCGCCCCGACGATGCTGCCCGCCTCGGCCTTCAGCTTCGGCACGACCTGGAGGAAGCGCCGGGCCCGCACCAGCCGCGGCTCGCCCGCGGCGATCGTCGCCGCGGTGAACCGCAGCGCCTCGGACGCGCTCTGCCAGTCCACAGCCTTGCCCAGGCGCTTCAGCTCGATGTCGTCCGTGCCGAACAGCATCGCCATCCGCGCGGCGCTCGACGAGCAGCCGGCGTCCTTCAGCAGCAGGGCGTAGAACAGCGCCGAGCGCTGCTCGGCGCCCAGGCCGAGGTCGGCGGCCAGGCGCATGCCGATCGCACACGTCCGCTCGGCGTGGCCGGGCGGCTGGCCCTCGGTCAGGTCGAGGGCGTGCGACAGGGCGGCGATGATCTCGGAGAGCCGTACCTCGCTCATCGGCGAGGTATCGGCATCAACTCCGGATCAAATGAACCCGCGGGCCTCGAAGATGCGGCGGATCGCCTTGGCGTGGACGCCGCCGTAGAGCGCCTTGTCGGCCGCGATCACGGCGTTGGCGCCGTCGGCGAACTTGGAGTCGGGGTTCAGCGAGAAGTGCGCCTCGAGGATGTCGCGGTTGGCGACGGTGCGGCCCACGGCCCCGCGGATCTGCCAGAGCGACGCGCTCCACATCTCACCGTCGTCGTGCACCTCGCCGTCCTTGTCCTGCGGCCAGTGCTTGGTCGAGTCGAGGCGACGCAGGCAGACCGGCGGCGGCGAGTACGAGATCGAGTCCCAGTCGGCCAGGCAGAAGATGTCCGAGCCGGGGAAGCTGCGCGTCACGGCCGCGGTCTGGTCGCCGGCCCAGTAGTCGCCGAAGCCCTCGCCCATCGCCCCACCCTGCTCGGTGGCGCCGAAGCCGGGCACCTGGGCGTCCTGGATCGAGTGGCCGTACTCGTGCAGGATGACGTCCGCGTCCTCCGCGTCGTCAACCCCGCCGACGCCGTACGTGATGCTGTCGCGGCCGGGGAAGTAGAAGCTGTTGTCGCCGTTGTAGTCGTCCACCCGGATCCGCTGCGCCTCGGCGTTGACCGGCGCAAGCGTGCTGCCGAAGCCGAGCTTGTGGATGTACCGCTGCGACGTGTCCAGCCAGTAGTAGGCCATCACGGCCTCGAACCGGTCGTCGTGGCGCAGGTAGTCGAACGTGAGGCTGGGCTCGAACGCCTTCGCCGCGTCGTCGCGGCCGCGCGTCGCGTCCACCCACGTGCCGCGCAGGTAGCCGGTGCCGTCCAGGTCGCGCAGCGGCACCGTGCGGTAGGCGGACAGCGGGACGGCGTCGTCGGAGTCGTTCATGTCCTTGAGGTGCGACGTGCCCAGGGTGACGACGGGGTTCGGGTAGAAGACCTGGCCCTCGCCGGAGGCGAACTCGACCAGGTTCCGCGAGTGCAGCACGGCGCCGGTGCCGGCGTCCACGACGACGTCGTACTCGCCCGGCCCGTAGGAGTACTCGACGCGCACTGCCCAGGCACGGACGGCGGCGCCGCCCAGCGGGTAGGCGACGCGGCGAGCCGTCGCCGACGAGGCGATCGGGGCGCCGGACTGCGCGAGGGCGATCGCCCTGGCGCGGACGGCGGTGAGACGGTAGGCGCCGCGCAGGGCCGTGACCGGCGTGGACAGCGCGTGCATCTGGGCGACCTGCGGCGTCGAGCCGACGTTGGAGTAGACGAAGCCGCCGTAAACGGGCAGCCCGTCGATCACCTGCTGCGACCAGATGTGCCGACCGGTGGCCGAGCGGGTGTCGCGCACCACGTGCCATGAGGTGGCGGCTGCGGCCGGCTGCGCCGCGACTGCGAGCGCGGTGGCCGCCAGCGCGAGCAGCGCGAGGATGCGGGATCGGCTCACGGCACCAGACTACGCGGGATCGGCGTGCGGGGCAAGCGGCCGTTCGTCCGTCACCAGGTGCAGGATCGGCCGCTGGAACCCGTCCGCGAGATCGATCCGCAGCTCGCGCTCGACGGCGGCCGGCAGCAGCGGGCCGGGCTGCTCGCCGGGCCGGTGCCACTCGTGCCGGCGCGGGTCCACCGGCGTGCCGTGCGGCCCGCCGACGATCTCCGCCCGCCGGTAGAGGATCACCTCGTGGCGGTACTCGCCGGACTCGACGAACAGGTTCTCGCTGACGTAGAGCAGCCGGCTGACGGCGATCTCGAGCGCCGCCTCCTCCATCAGCTCGCGCCGCAGGCACTCGTCGGACGTCTCCCCCGGCTCGAGGCCGCCGCCGGGCAACCAGTAGAACGCCGAGCGGTCGTCGTGGTGGGTGCGGTCCATCAGCACCTCGCCGTCGCGGACGATCACGGCCCGCACCCGGATCGAGAGGTCGGGCAGCGCGCCCGGAGGTGCTTTCACGATGACGGGTGGTAGATCCGGCGAGTGGCGCCAGCGCGACGCCGCCGGGCGCCGCGCGGCATCGTGAGAGCACCTCCTGGATCAGCTGACAAGCGCGCGCTCGGACTCGTACACGGGCAGCACCCGTCGCAGGTAGGCGCCGGTCGAGCTGCCCTCGGTCTCGGCAACCTCCTCCGGCGTCCCCTCGGCGATGATCCGGCCGCCCGCCTCGCCCCCCTCGGGGCCGAGGTCGAGCACCCAGTCGGCCTGCTTGATCACGTCAAGGTTGTGCTCGATCACCAGCACCGTGTTGCCGGCGTCGGCCAGGCGCTGGAGGACGACCAGGAGCTTCGCCACGTCGTCCACGTGCAGCCCGGTGGTCGGCTCGTCCAGGATGTAGAGGGTGCGGCCGGTCGCGATCTTGGACAGTTCGGTGGCCAGCTTGACCCGCTGCGCCTCGCCACCTGACAGGGTCGTCGCCGGCTGGCCCAGCCGCATGTAGTCGAGGCCGACGTCGTGCAGGGTCTGCAGCCGCCGCCGGATCTTGGGGATCTTGGCGAAGAACGCCAGCGCCTCCTCGATCGGCATCTCCAGCACGTCGGCGATCGAGCGTCCCTTGAACCGCACCTCGAGGGTCTCCCGGTTGTACCGCCGCCCTCCGCAGACCTCGCAGTTGATGTAGACGTCGGGCAGGAAGTGCATCTCGATCTTGATGGTGCCGTCGCCCCGGCACGTCTCGCAGCGGCCGCCCTTGACGTTGAACGAGAACCGCCCCGCCTTGTAGCCGCGCGCCTTCGCGTCGGGCGTCCGTGCGTACAGCTCGCGGATGTGGTCGAACAGCCCCGTGTAGGTGGCCGGGTTCGACCGCGGCGTGCGGCCGATCGGCGACTGGTCGATGTCGATCACCTTGTCGAACGCCTCGAAGCCGACCACCTCGCGGTGCGCGCCGGGCTTGACCCGCGTCCGCTGGACGCGGTTGGCGAGCGCCTTGAAGATGACCTCGTTGACGAGCGTGCTCTTGCCCGACCCGGAGACGCCGGTGACGCAGATCAGCTTGCCGACGGGCAGCGAGACGTCGATGTCCTGGAGGTTGTGCTCGGTGGCGCCGCGCACGCCGAACCAGCCGGAGTCGTGCATCCGCCGGTCGGGCACGGGGATCTGCTTGCGGCCGGACAGGTAGGCGCCGGTGATCGAGCGCTTGGCCCGCATCACCTCGCGCGGGGTGCCCTGGGCGACGACCTCGCCGCCGTGCTCCCCTGCCCCCGGCCCCATGTCCACCAGGTGGTCGGCCGCGCGGATCGTCTCCTCGTCGTGCTCGACCACGATCACCGTGTTGCCGAGATCGCGCAGCCGCTCGAGCGTCGCCAGCAGTCGTGCGTTGTCCCGCTGGTGCAGGCCGATCGACGGCTCGTCGAGGATGTACAGCACGCCCATCAGGCTCGACCCGATCTGGGTGGCCAGGCGGATCCGCTGGGCCTCGCCGCCAGACAGCGTGCCTGCCGCACGGTCGAGCGTCAGGTACCCGACGCCGACGTTCTCGAGGAAGCCCAGCCGCTCACGGATCTCTTTCAGGATCCGGGCACCGATCGCGCCCTCGGTCTCGGTCAGCTCGAGCTCATCCACGAACGTGATCGCCCGCTCCACCGAGCTGCGGGTCAGCTCGGCGATGTTGCGGCCGCCCACCGTCACCGCCAGGCTGGTCGGCTTCAGCCGCGCGCCCTTGCACTCCGGGCAGGGCCGCAGCGTCATGTACTCCTCGATCCGCTCCTTCTGGTAGGCCGAGTCGGTCTCGCGGTAGCGGCGCTCGAGGCTGGTGACGATGCCCTCGAACGCGAGCATGTAGCTGCGCTTGCGGCCCATCCGGTTGCGGTAGGTGACGTAGAGCTTCTCGCCGTCGGTGCCGTACAGGAAGAGCCGGCGGCGATCCTCGGGCAGGTCGCGCCAGGCCGTCTCCAGGTCGATCTCGTAGCGGTCGGCGATCGCCTGCACGACCTGCTCGTAGAAATTCGAGTTGATCACCGTCCACGGCACCAGCGCGCCCTCGCTGATCGACAGCGACGGGTCGGGCACCACCAGCTCGGGGTCGATCTCGGGCTGCATGCCCAGGCCGGTGCAGCGCGGGCAGGCGCCGTGCGGCGAGTTGAACGAGAAGATCCGCGGCGCCAGCTCGGGCATCGAGACGTGGCCGTCGGGGCACGCCAGCTTCTCCGAGAAGGTGCGCCGCTCGCCGTCCACCTCCGAGATCTCGACCAGGCCGTCGGCCAGCCGCAGCGCCGTCTCGACCGAGTCGGTCAGCCGCGCGCGCAGCCCGGCCTTCATGACCAGCCGGTCGACGACGACCGAGATCGTGTGGCGCACTTGCTTGTCGAGCTCGATCGTCTCCTCCAGCAGGCGCTGTTCCTCGTCCACCCGAACGCGGGTGTAGCCGTCGGCGCGCAGCTCCTCGAACAGCTCCCGGAACTCGCCCTTGCGGGTGCGCACCATCGGCGCGTCCACCGTGAACCGCGTCCCCTCGGGCAACGCCATCACCTGGTCGACGATCTGCTCGGCCGACTGGCCGACGATCGGCTTGCCGCAGACCGGACAGTGGGGATGGCCGATGCGGGCGTAGAGCAGCCGCAGGTAGTCGTAGATCTCGGTCACCGTCCCCACCGTCGAGCGCGGGTTGCGGGTCGTCGTCTTCTGGTCGATCGAGATCGCCGGCGAGAGCCCGTCGATCGAGTCCACGTCGGGCTTGTCCATCTGGCCCAGGAACTGGCGCGCGTACGCGGACAGCGACTCGACGTAGCGGCGCTGCCCCTCGGCGTACAGCGTGTCGAACGCGAGGCTCGACTTGCCGGATCCGGACAGCCCGGTGATGACCACGAGCTTGTCGCGCGGGATCGTGACCGTGACGTCCTTCAGATTGTGCTCCCGGGCGCCCCGGATCACGATCTGCTCGTGCGGCACGAACCCCCCTGCGACGACCTCATCCGGCTGAACAGCCGCTGAGTCTAGCAGTCGATCGGATGGCGAACGCATGTTCGATGATGATAGCAGCCGGGGGCGGACGGGGTTCAACCCGGAGGCCTTCGCGCCGATGTCTGGAGGACGTATGGGACAGGAACAGCGCCGCTACTTCCGGATCGACGGCGAGTGGACGATCGTCTGCCAGCCGGTGGACGAGCACGGCGTCCCCGGGTCGTCCGTGGGCGGCCATACGCGCAACCTCTCGGCAGGCGGCGCGGAGCTGGTGCTGCACGAGCCGCTGGAGCCCGGCATCGCCATCAAGCTGCGAGTCTCCGCCGACGATCTGCGGATCAGCCTGCCCGCCCTGGTGATCCGCTGCGACCAGCAGGAGGACGGCGGATCGGTGGCGGCGGTCGCGTTCACCGACCTCGACCGGGCGACCCGCGCCGACCTCTCCCGCTTCGTCTTCGGCCAGGCGCGGATGCGTGCCGCTGCCGCAGCGGCCGCGGTCGACGACCCGGCCGACTAGTAGCGCGACAGCACGTGCTGCGATGATGACTCGGCGATGCGCGGCCGCCGCTCGCGCACCTCGCCGGAGAGGTGCAGCATCAGCGTCATCACGCGCTCCGGGTGCGGCACCCGGCGAAGGCCGAACAGGACGCAGCGGCGGCCGTTGGCGCTGAGCAGCAGCGCGCCGCAGCGCGGCCCCAGCGCGCCCACCCGGCGCACCTCGATGCCGTCGATCCCGGCCAGCGGCAGCGCGGTCACCCGCCGCGAGAGGGCACCGGACACGAGCAGCACCTTGCGGTCGGTGACGACCAGCCGCCGGCCCTGCCAGGCGGCGACGCGGCGCACCAGCCGCATCAGCGCGAGCGCCGAGACGATGCCGGCGCAGACGGCGACCACCACCGGCAGCACACCCAGCGACCTGGTGCCGGCCAGCTCGTAGGCGAGCCCGCCGGCGATCGCCAGCGTGACCGTCGCCCGCACGAACGCCCCGACCAGCACGACGCCGTGCTCGCGGCTGACCAAGTGGATCCGCTCGCCGTCGGCGAGCAGGTGATCGACACTGCGCATGCACCCGGGTTCGGCAGCCGCCGGACGGCTCCTGCCGCTACTGGGAGGCAGGCGCGGGCGCCGCGGCCAGGTCGACCTCGCGGCGAAGCTCCTTGATCTCGTCGCGCAGCTTCGCCGCGTACTCGAACCGCAGCTCGGCCGCCGCCGCGAACATCTCCTCCTCCAGCTCCACGACCAGCCGCTCCAGCTCGTCGCGGCCCATGCCCTCGGTCTGGCCGCCGCGGCGGCGTTTGCCGGGCACCGTCGGCGTCTCCAGGGAGAGGAACTCGGCGATGTCCGAGACGCCCTTGCGGATCGACTCCGGCGTGATGCCGTGCTCGGCGTTGTAGGCGAGCTGGATCTCGCGGCGCCGGGTCGTCTCCTCGATCGCCCCGCGGATCGCCTCGGTCATGCGGTCGCCGTACATGATCACGCGGCCGTTGATGTGGCGGGCAGCGCGGCCGATCGTCTGGATCAGCGCCGTCTGCCCGCGCAGGAAACCCTCCTTGTCGGCGTCGAGGATCGCGACCAGGGACACCTCGGGCAGGTCGAGGCCCTCGCGCAGGAGGTTGACGCCGACCAGCACGTCGAACTCGCCCAGCCGCAGCGCGCGGACGATCTGGATCCGCTCCAGCGTGTCCACCTCCGAGTGCAGGTAGCGCGTGCGCACCCCCGCCTCGAGCAGGTAGTCGGTCAGATCCTCGGCCATCTTCTTGGTCAGCGTCGTGACCAGCACCCGCTCGGCCGCGTCGATCCGCGACCGCACCTCGCCCAGCAGGTCGTCGATCTGCCGGCGGGTCGGCCGCAGCTCGACCTCGGGGTCGACCAGGCCGGTCGGGCGGATCACCTGCTCCGCGACGTGGGTCGAGTGGCGCAGCTCGAAGGAGGACGGCGTGGCCGAGGCGAACAGCAGCTGGGGCGCGCGCTCCAGGAACTCGTCGAAGCGCAGCGGCCGGTTGTCCAGCGCCGACGGCAGCCGGAAGCCGTGCTCGACCAGCGTCAGCTTGCGGGAGCGGTCGCCCTCGTACATGCCGCCGATCTGCGGCACCGTCTGGTGCGACTCGTCGAGCACGATCAGGAAGTCGTCCGGGAAATAGTCGAGCAGCGTGTGCGGCGGCGTCCCCGCCGACCGGCCCTCGAGGATGCGTGAGTAGTTCTCGATGCCGTTGCAGAAGCCCATCTCGCGCAGCATCTCCATGTCGTACTCGGTGCGGGTGCGCAGCCGGTGGGCCTCCAGCATCTTGCCCTCCGCCTCGAGCTCGCCCAGCCTGCCGCGCAGCTCGTCGGCGATCGAGCCGACGGCGGCCTCGATCTGCTCGCGCTCCATCGCGTAGTGCGTGGCCGGGTAGACGGCGAGGTGGTCGAGCTTGCCGAACACATCCCCGGTGAGCGGGTCGAAGTGGACGATCGACTCGACCTCGTCGCCGAACAGGCTGATCCGGTACGCCGACTCCATGTTCGCCGGCTGCACCTCGATCACGTCGCCCCGCACGCGCATCTTGCCGCGGCCGAGCACGACGTCGTTGCGCGCGTACTGGATCGAGACCAGCTTCTTCAGGATCGCCTCGCGCGGGTGCTCCTCGCCGACCGCCAGGAACAGCACCATCCGCTCGTAGCTGGCGGGCGAGCCCATCCCGTAGATGCAGGACACCGAGGCGACGATGACGACGTCGCGGCGCGTGAACAGCGCCGCCGTGGCGGCGTGGCGGAGGCGGTCGATGTCGTCGTTGACCGACGAGTCCTTCTCGATGTAGGTGTCGGTCGAGGGCAGGTATGCCTCGGGCTGGTAATAGTCGTAGTAGGAGACGAAGTACTCGACCGCGTTGTGCGGGAAGTACTCGCGGAACTCGTTGCAGAGCTGCGCCGCCAGCGTCTTGTTGTGGGCGACCACCAGCGTCGGCTTCTGCACCTGCTCGATCACCCGCGCCACGGTGTGCGTCTTGCCGGTGCCGGTCGCACCCAGCAGCGTCGTGTACTGGTCGCCCCGGTTGACCGCCTCGGTCAGCTCGCGGATCGCCCGCGGCTGGTCGCCGGTCGGCTGGTAGGCGGCTGACACTCGCATCTCGGGCATGCCCGCAGTCTACCGTGGGAACAGGTGTTCGCGCAGCCGGTGGCAGGGCCGGCCATGCTCGAAGACAACTCCGATCCGCCCCGATCAACTCGCGGCGGCGCGAGCCTCGCGATCCTGGGCCCGTCCGCCGACGGCGGCACCCGGTAGCATCGAGCCGGTGACGGTGATCGAGCAGCAGGCGACGGTCAAGGCTCCTCCGGACGCCGTCTTCGCGTACCTCCACGACCCCGCCAACCGGAGCCGGTGGGACCCGATGGTCGATCTCGCAAACCTGGAGGGCAATCTCGCCGTGGGGGCGCGCCTGCACCTGCGCGGCCGGCGCAAGGCGCCCTCGTGGGTTGGGGAGTACCGCACCTACAAGCCGCCCCGGCAGTCGGTGCTGGCGTTCGTGGAGGGTCGGGGGATGCCGTTCCGCGACTACACGCAGACGCTGACGGTGGCGTCCGTCAAGGGCGGCTCGACGATCACCCTGCGGGTCGAGTACGAGCTGCCGTCCGCGCTGCGGCCGTTCGACCTGTTCACGTTCCGCGGCAAGCTGACGCGGACGACGGCGCAGGCCGTGTCGCGTGCCGCCGAGCACTTCGCGTGAGCGACGCCGACCTCACCGACCCCGCGGTCGCCGCCGACTACGACCTGGTCTACACCGACTGGGACGAGCAGGTCGAGCGGCTGAAGGCCGTGATGGCCGGCCATCTGCCGGTGGTCGGCGGCGGGCTGCTGCTGGACGCCTGCTGCGGCAGCGGGATGTCCACCGAGGCCGCGGCGCTGCTCGGCTGGCACGTGACGGCGCTGGACGCCTCGCCCGCCACCGTCGCCATCGCCCGCCGGCGGATGCCGGACGCCGACGTCCGGGTCGGCGACCTGCTGGCGATCGAACAGGCCACCACCAACCACTTCCACGCCGTCACCTGCGTCGGCAACGCCCCGCTCCGCCTGGGCATGCAGCGGCTGGAGCAGGCGCTGCGCGGGCTGCGGTCCCGGCTGCGGTCGGACGGGACGATCATGGTCGCCGTGCGCGACCTGACACGCCGGCCCCGCTCGGCGATCTGGCGGGACGACGACGTCGCTCGGGTGCAGGCCCGCTTCGCCGACGGGCCGGCGGGCAGCCTGCTCTACGTGCTCGAGGTGCGGGACTCCGCGGGGTTCCGCTCCCACGAGCTGCGGCTGCACCCGATCAACGCGCTGGGCCTTCGCGAGGCGCTCGAGGAGGCCGGGTTCTCGGTCGCCCGCACGACGACCGGCGGCGGCCGCATCGTCGTGTCCGCCCACCCCTCCTGACCCGTCGCTAGGCGATCAGGGCGGCGTCGCCGAGCAGCGCCTTGGCCTCGGCGAAGAAGTCGCCGTCGGGCGTCACCCGGAACTCCGGGCCGAAACGCAGCGTCTTCGGCCCCTCCGAGGTGTGCACCTCGAGCATCACCGGCGCGTCTCCCGGGTGCTCGCCGATCAGGGCCTTGAGCTCGCCGATCACCGTCGCCCGGGCATGGCGTGCGTCCACGCGCAGGCGGACCACGCCGAAGTCAGCGGTCGCCTCGAACGGCGCCACCTCGAACGCGACCAGCTTGACCTCGCCGTCGCCCTTGTGGTCAACACGGCCCTTGACCATCACGACGGCATCCGGCTGGAGCACCGCGCGCACTGTCGCGAGCGCGTTCGCGAACACGATCACCTCGACCGTGCCGGTGGTGTCGTCCAGCTCGACGAACGCCATCTGGTCGCCCTTCTTGGTGACCAGCGTCCGCATCGCCGAGACCAGGCCGCCGACCGTCACCACCTGGCCGTCGCGCAGGCTGCCGAACGCCGAGAGCGGCGCGTCGGAGCGGCGCACCAGCTGGTCGCGGACGTCCTCCAGCGGGTGGCTGGAGACGTACAGGCCGAGCGTCTCCTTCTCGCGGCGCAGCAGCTCGGCCTTCTCCCACTCGCCGGGCGGCACGGGCGGGTGCGACCGCGTCAGCGCGGGCCCGTCGCCGTTGCCGTTCCCGTTGTCGCCGTCGAGGTCGAAGATCGAGAGGTGGCCCAGCAGCGCGTCGGCCTGGAGCTTCTGGCCGGCGCCCAGCGCCTGCTCCAGCACCTCGTTCATCCCACGCCGGGTGGCGCCGGTCGAGTCCAGAGCGCCGCAGGCGACCAGGCTTTCCAGCATCCGCTTGTTGAGCACCCCGCCGTTGACGCGCTCGCAGAAGTCCCAGATGGAGAGGAACGGGCCGTCCTCGCGGGCGGCGATGATCTGGCGCACCGCGCCCTCCCCCACGTTCTTGACCGCGGACAGCCCGAACCGGATCTGGCCCTCGACCACTGCGAAGTCGGACTGGCTGGAGTTGACGTCGGGCGGCAGCACCTCGATGCCCATCGACTCGCACTCCGAGACGTAGAACGGCACGCGGTCCTTCGTGGACATCACCGACGAGATCAGCGCCGCCATGTACTCGGCGGGGTAGTTCGCCTTGAGCCAGGCGGTGCGGTACGAGATCAGGGCGTAGCACGCGGCGTGGGCCTTGTTGAAGGAGTAGTCGCTGGAGCGCTCGTTGTCGTCCCAGAGCTGCTCGGCGACCGGCCGCGCCACCCCGTTCTTCAGGCAGCCCTCGATGAACTGGTCCTTCAGCGAGGCCATCAGCGAGCGGATCTTCTTGCCGATCGCTTTGCGCAGATCGTCCGCTTCGGCCGGGCTGAAGCCGGCGATCTCGCGCGCGATCAGCATGCTCTGCTCTTGGTAGACGGTGATGCCGGCCGTCTCGGAGAGGATGCCCTCGAGCCGCGGATCCGGGTACGTGACGGGCTCGCGCCCGTTCTTGCGGGCGGCGAACTTGGGGATGTTCTGCATCGGCCCCGGCCGGTACAGCGCGCCCAGCGCGATCACATCCTCGAACCGCGTCGGCCGCACCGAGCGGAGCGCCTCGCGCATCCCGCTCGACTCGAACTGGAACACCCCGGTCGCGTCGCCGCGGGCCAGCATCTCGTAGGTGCGGGTGTCGTCGAGCGGCAGGTCCTGCATCGAGACCTGCCGGCCGGTGGTCTGCTCGATCAGCTCCACCGCGCGGTCGATCACGTCCAGGTTGCGCAGCCCGAGGAAGTCCATCTTGAGCAGCCCCAGCGCCTCGACGTCGCCCATCGGGAACTGGGTGACGACCTCAGCGTCCGTGCCCTTCTGCTGGAGCGGCAGGTACTCGGTCAGCGGCCGGTCGCCGATCACGACCGCCGCGGCGTGGATCGAGTCGTTGCGAACGACGCCCTCCAGCGGCCGCGCCATGTCCACGATCTGCTTCGCCGTCTCGTCCGTGTCGTACGCCTTGCGCAGCTCGGCGCCGGGCTTCATGCACTCCTCGAACGAGACCTTCGGGCCCTCGGGCACCATCTTGGCGATGCGGTCGGCGATGCCGTAGGGGATGCCCATCACGCGACCAGCGTCCTTGATCGCGGCCTTCGGCTGCATCTTGCCGAACGTGATGATCTGGGCGACGTTGCGGCGGCCGTACTTCTCGGCGACGTAGTTGATGACGTGCTCGCGGCCGGCCACGGCGAAGTCGATATCGATGTCCGGCATGCTCTTGCGGCCGGGGTTCAGGAACCGCTCGAACAGCAGCGAGTGGGCCATCGGATCAAGGTCGGTGATGCGGAGCGCGTAGGCGACCAGTGAGCCCGCGGCCGACCCGCGGCCCGGCCCGACGCTGATGCCCTCCTCGCGGGCGAAGCGGATGAAGTCCCAGACGATCAGGAAATAGTCGGGGAACCCCATCTCCTCGATCGTCTTCAGCTCGAACTCGAGCCGGTCGCGCAGCTCGGGCGTGACGTCCGCGTAGCGCTGGCGCAGGCCCGCCTCGGCCAACCCGCGCAGATAGCCGACCGACGTCTCGCCCTCGGGCACGTCGAAGCGCGGCAGGTGCATCGCGCCGAGGCCGACGTCCGCCCGGCAGCGCTCCGCGATCTCGACCGTGCGGCGGAGCATGTCCTCGCCGAACTGCCCGGCCATCAGCTCGTACATCTCCTGCTGCGTCTTCAGATAGAACTCGTGGTTCGAGAACCGGAACCGGTTCGGGTTCTCGAGCGTGTCCTGGGTCTGGATGCAGAGCAGCGCCTCGTGGGGGATCGCGTCGTCCCGCGTCAGGTAGTGCACGTCGCCGGTGCCGACGATCGGCAGCGCGGCGTCGCGGGCGAGGGCGATCAGCGTCGGGTTGATCCGCTGCTGCACGTCGATGCCGCCGTCCTGCACCTCGACGTAGACGTCGTCGCGGCCGAACACCTGCACCAGCGTGTCCAGCTCGCGGCGCGCGGTCAGCTCGTCGCCGTCGACCAGCGCCTTGTTGACGCGGCCGGAGAGGCAGCCGGACAGCGCGATGATGCCGTCGGCGTGCGCCGCCAGCTGCTCGAAGTCGACCCGGGGCTTGTACCAGTAGCCGTCGAGGTAGCCCAGCGAGACCAGCCGGATCAGGTTGTGGTAGCCCTCCGTGGTTTCCGCCAGCAGCGTCAGGTGCGCCCGCCGCTCCTTCTGCGTGCGGGCGGCGTGGTCGTCCACCACGTAGACCTCGCAGCCGAGCACCGGGTTGATGCCTGCCTTGGTCGCGTGGCGCGCGAACTCGACCGCGCCGGCCATCGATCCGTGGTCGGTGAGCCCGATGTGCGGCATCTCCAGCGCGGCCGCCCGCTCGACCAGCGGACCGACCCGGCACGCCCCGTCGAGGATCGAGTACTCGCTGTGGACGTGCAGGTGGACGTAAGGCGGGTGCTCGGGCACGGCCGAGCCAGTCTACTTACAGGGGGTGACGGAGCCGGTCTGCCGTGATGGTTGACTCCACGGGTGCGTGGCTCTGGGAGCGGATCCCGCGGTGTCAATCATCTGAGATCTGGACGGCTGTTCTCTCGGAAAGCAACGGTGTCAGCAGGTCGCGGATGACGCGCTGGTGCTCGGCGTTCTCCTGGTACGCCTGCCAGCCTGCCTCGTCGTCGAACGCCGCCATCACGCCGTAGTCGGCGTTGCCCTCGCGCAGCCCCAGGTCGTGCCCGCAGCTGAACTCGCGGATCTCCGGGACGACTCCCGGCAGCGCGCGCAGCGCCTCGTGGAGCGTCTCGACCGCTGCCGGATCAACCCCGTCGCGGAACCGGAACAACGCCAGGTGGCGGACCATCAGCGGCGGGAGCGGACGGCGACCGACAGCGCGCCGACGGCGGCGCCGGCCGCGGCCAGGGCCACCAGGGGCAGCACCGTGTCCCGGGCCCTGCGCATCCTGCTCGGCGGGGTGCCCAGCACCTCGTCGATGCGATTGCGGATGGCCCGGCGGACGACGTAAGCGCCCAGCGTGTACCCCGCGTACCCCATCACCTGCTTGTGCTTGCGCATCGGCGGAGTCTACCCCGCTCCGATGACGCCGCGGGCGACGGATACCGCAGGATGGGGATGGCGGAGTTGCCGTGCGGGCGCCGAAAACCCTGCCATGGACGATCGCCACCACGAGATCGACGACCGCTTCGTCGGCGACTGGGTCGAGTTCGGGCTGAACCAGCTCGAGGCCTACCTGGCCAACCACGCGCGGTTCGACGACTACTGCACGCGTCGCGAGAGCGACACGCGCCAGACCGCCTAGAGCCCCTACCCGGCGATGACGGGCAGGGCATGCTTGGGCACGCGCCGCTCCGGCCGCACCATGCCCGCCGCGATCCAGCCGTCCACCTCGCGGAACAGCTCGTCCACCAGCTGCGCCTGCGGCACCTTGCGCAGCACCGCGCCGTGCGCGTAGATGAAGCCCGCGTCGCGGCCGCCGGCGATCCCGAAGTCGGCGTTCCCGGCCTCGCCAGGGCCGTTGACGGCGCAGCCCATCACGGCCACCTCGAACACCTCGTCGTAGCCGCCCAGCCGCCGCTCGACCTCCTCGGCCAGCACCAGTACGTCCACGTTCGTGCGCCCGCAGGAGGGGCAGGCGATCATCATCGGCCCCTTCTGGCGCAGGCCCAGCGTGCGCAGGATCTCCCAGGCCACCCGCACCTCGTCGACCGGGTCGGCGGTCAGCGAGACGCGCAGCGTGTCGCCGATGCCGTCGGCCAGCAGCGAGCCGATGCCGACGGCGCTCTTGACGGTGCCGGTGAAGGCCGGCCCGGCCTCGGTCACGCCCAGGTGCAGCGGGTAGGGCACCTTCTCGGACAGCCGCCTGTAGGCCTGGATCATGACCGGCACCGAGGAGCTCTTCACCGAGATCTTGAAGTCGTGGTAGTCGAGCCGCTCCAGCAGCCGCACCTCCTCCAGCGCGGCCTCGACCAGCGCCCCGGCGGGGTCGTTGGTGGCGAACTGGCGGAGGTGGTCGGGCAGCGACCCGGAGTTGGCGCCGATCCGCATCGGCGTCCCGGTCTCCTTCGCCCGCCGCACCACCTGCTCGACCTTGTCGTCGCCGCCGATGTTGCCCGGGTTGATCCGCACCGAGGCGACGCCGGCGTCGATCGCGCGCAGCGCCAGCGAGGCGTTGAAGTGGATGTCGGCGATCACCGGGAGCGGCGAGCCCGCGACGATCGCCGGCAGCGCATCGGCATCGGCGCGCCCCGGCACCGCCACGCGCGCCAGCTCGCAGCCGGCATCGGCCAGGCGACCGATCTGCGCCAGCGTCGCGGCCACGTCGTGCGTGTCGGTCAGCGTCATCGACTGCACGACCACCGGCGCGCCCCCGCCCACGGGGACGCCGCCAACGACGATCTGGCGCTCGCTCGGCATCGACCGGGAAGGATACCGGCGTCAGCCGGGCCGAAGCCCCGCCACGTGCCCGGCGAGGTGCCTAGGGCCCGCTGCTGGTGCCGATGATCGAGCTCAGGTCGTTCTGGAGCCCGATCACGAACAGCACCAGGATCAGCGCGATGCCGACCGCGGAGGCGCGCTCGAAGCCGCCCCGCGAGATCGGGCGGCCGCGCAGCTTCTCGACGATGATGAACAGCACGTGCCCGCCGTCCAGCGGCAGCAGCGGCAGCATGTTGAAGATGGCCAGCGAGAGCGAGATCAGCGCGATCACCGTCAGGTAGTAGGCGGCGCCGATGTCGGCCACGTCGGCGGTATAGCGGACGATGCCGACCGTGCTCGACACCTGGCCGCGGCCGCTGGAGCTGCCCAGGTTGCTGAGCGCACCGACGGTGCCGCTGGTCATGTGCCACAGCGTGGAGGCCGCGTCCCGCGGCGCCTGCGTGAACGGCACCGACCGGGTCGAGTAGCGCACGTCCGGCTGGAACCCGAACAGCCAGCGACCGTCGCTGCGGTACGGCCGCTCGGCCGGCAGCGTGATGGTGTGGCCGTCGCGGCGGACGGTGACCGTGATCGGTCCGCCGGCCGTGCGCTCGATCTGGGTGCGGATGTCGTCGAACGTGTGGACGCGTGTGCCGTTGACGACGACGATCCGATCGCCGGCCTTGAGCCCGGCGGTCAGCGCCGGCGACTTGGCGACGACGGCCGCCACGGCCGGGATCGGCTTCGCCGGCTGCGGCTTGCCGGTGATGCCGACGGCCATCAGGATCAGGAAGGCGGCGATCACGTTCATGGCCGGACCGGCCAGGATCACGACCAGCCGCCGCCACGGCGCGCAGCGCCAGTAGGCGCGCGGGTCGGTGGACTGCTCGAAGCGCTCGAACATGCGCTCCAGCCGCTTGCGGTCCCGCTCGGTCAGGTGCGGGTCGGCCGCGGCGACGACGCGCCGGAGCTCCGGCAGGCGCGCGGCGGCGGCGTCCACCCGCGTCTGCGCCAGATCGCGGCTGATCTCGTCATACGCGATGCCGATCGCCGCCCGGTCGTGCTCGGGGAGGCTCTCGCCCCGCTCCAGCAGGTCGCCGACCTCCCACAGGTCGCCGGCCTCCGGCCGGTTCATGCCCGGAATCTTGACGTAGCCGCCCAGCGGGATCGCGCCCAGGGCGTACTCGGTGTCGCCCACCTGCTTGCGCGCGATCAGCGGCGGGAACCCGATCGAGAAGCGCACGGCGCGCATCCCGACGAGCTTGGTGGCCCCGAAGTGCCCCAGCTCGTGCACCAGCACCAGCACGAGCAGGCCGGCGATCGCGATCAGGTAGCTCATGCGGCGGCCCCCACCTGGCGGCCCGCCAGCTCGCGCGCGCGGCGGTCGGCGGCGAGCACGGTCTCGAGCGAGTCGAGCGGCTCGGCCGGCAGCTCGTCCAGCGCCCGCTCGACGACGTCGGCGATGCCGGTGAAGGCGAGCGCGCCGTCCAGGAAGGCGGCGACGGCGACCTCGTTGGCGGCGTTGAGGATGCAGGGCGCGGTGCCACCGGCCTCGCCCGCAGCACGGGCCAGCGCCAGGCAGCGGAACGCGTCCAGGTCGGGCTTGTCGAAGGCGAGCGTCCCGGCCGCGGCCAGGTCGAGGCGCGGCGCCGGCGTTTCCGCCCGGTCCGGATAGGTGAGGGCGAACGAGATCGGCACCCGCATGTCGGGAAGGCCGAGGTGGCCCAGCAGCGCGCCGTCACGGAAGCGGACGAGCGCGTGCACGATCGACTGCGGGTGCACGACCACCTCGATCCGGTCGTAGGGCACACCGAACAGGTGGTGGGCCTCGATCACCTCGAGCCCCTTGTTCATCAGCGTCGCCGAGTCCACCGTGATCTTCGCGCCCATCGACCAGGTCGGGTGCGCCAGCGCCTGCTCCGGCGTGACCGATGCCAGCCGCTCGGCCGCCCAGCCGCGGAACGGCCCGCCCGAGGCGGTGATGACGAGCGCCTCCACGGCGTCGGGCGTCGCGCCCGCCAGGCACTGCCAGAGCGCGGAGTGCTCGCTGTCCACGGGCAGCAGCAGCCGCCCTGCCCGCTCGGCCGCGTCGGTCACCAGACGGCCGCCGGCGACGAGGCTCTCCTTGTTGGCCAGCGCGACGTCCGAGCCCGCGGCCAGCGCGGCCAGGGTCGCGGTCAGGCCGGCCGCGCCGACCACCGCGTTCAGCACCACGTCCGCCTCGGCGGAGGCGGCAAGCTCGGCGGCGGCGTCAGGGCCGGAGAGCACCTCCCCGTCGAACATCCCCCGCGCCCGCTCCGCCGCAGCCTCATCGGCCAGGGCGATCCGGCGGACTCCATGTGCGCGCGCGGCGGCGACCAGCGGCTCGGCGCTGGAGTTGGCGGAGAGGGCGCAAGCCGACAGTCCGGGGTGGTCGCGCACGATCTCGAGCGCCTGGTTCCCGATCGAGCCGGTCGCGCCGAGAACGGCGACGGACTTCACGTATCGCAGTGTACTGACGAGTATTGGAACGCTCGTTGGAGCGCCCGCGCTCGGTCAGACGCGGCCGATGGCCAGCAGCATGAAGTAGGCCGCCGGGCCGGCGAAGAGCAGGGCGTCGATCCGGTCGAGCACGCCGCCGTGCTCGGCCAGCAGGCTGCCCGTGTCCTTCACGCCGGCGTCCCGCTTGAGGTAGGACTCGAACAGGTCGCCGACCGGCGAGGCGACGGCGATGGTCAGCGCGAGCAGCAGCGCATGCCAGGGCGAGATGGGATCACCGGAGGGCCGGTCGTAGAGCACGAGGAAGGCGAGCAGCGTGCCGAAGGCCATGCCGATGACGAGCCCCTCGACGGTCTTCTTGGGTGAGATCACCGGCGCCAGCGGCCGGCGGCCGACCAGCCGCCCGCCGAAGTAGGCGAAGATGTCCGACGCCCAGACGCCGACCAGCACGGCGAACAGCAGCTGCCGCCCCCAGTCGTTGCCGGACGGCACGTCACGGAGGGCGACCAGGAAGCCGATCCCGTAGCCGATCCAGGCGACGCCGAACACCGTGACGGCGAGCTGGACGATCGCCTGCTGGCGAACGTCCGCGACCGCCGAGAGGGCGAAGCCGAGCACCAGCGTGCCCAGCAGCGGCGCGATGCTCCAGACCAGGCCGTGCGTGTGGATGACGACGAGCAGGCCGGCGACCCCCGCGAAGCCGGCGATCGTCAGCGGCCGCAGGTCGCGCGTCATGGCGCAGAACTCGTGCGTCGCGATCAGGCCACCGAGCACGGCCAGCGCCACCAGCGCCCAGCCGCCCCGGTAGGCGGCCAGCAGCGCGATCACGGCCAGCGGTGCGGCGACGAGCACGCGGGACGCGAGCGGGCTCATCGCTTCCCGTAGCGCCGCCGCCGGGCGGCGTAGGCGGCGAGCGCCTCGCGCAGGTCGGCCTCGCCGAAGTCCGGCCACAGCGTGGGCGTGAAGTGCAGCTCCGCATAGGCGGACTGCCAGAGCAGGAAGTTCGAGATCCGCAGCTCGCCGCTGGTGCGGATCACGAGGTCGGGGTCGGGCATCCCGGGAGCGTACAGATGCGCGCGGAAGGTGCTCTCGTCCAGCCTGTCGGGATCGGCGCCCTCCCGCAGCAGCGCGGCCGCGGTGCGCACGATCTCGTCACGGCCGCCGTAGTCGAACGCGACCCACAATGCCAGCCGGGAGTTGCCCGCGGTGCGCTCCTCCATGTCCTCCATCAGCTCCAGCAGGTCGGGCGGGCAGCGGTCGCGGCGGCCGACGAAGCGCACCTTGACGCCCTGCCGGTGGAGGTCGGGGAACTGCTCGCGGATCGTGTCCGTGAACAGCGCCATCAGGTCGGTCACCTCCTGCTCGGAGCGGCCCCAGTTCTCGGTCGAGAAGGCGTACACCGCCAGGCTGGCGATGCCCAGCCCGGGCGCGGCCTCCACGGTGCGCCGCAGCGCGGCCGTTCCGGCGCGGTGGCCGGCCAGCGTGGGCATTCCCCGGCGGCGGGCCCAGCGGCCGTTGCCGTCCATGATGATGGCCAGCGCGGTCGCCGTCTCCGGCATCGCCGGCTCGATGCCGACGGCCGTCCGCAGCCGGAACAGGCGCGCGACCCGCTCGACCCGCGTGCGCAGAGGGGAGGCCATCTTCACCGGTATTCAACTTGACCCTGACGCTGACCGCGCCAGGCCCCGGTCCGAGGAGACCCTCAGACCTCCATGATCTCGGCCTCTTTGTGCTTCAAGGCCTCGTCGATCTTGGCGATGTGCTCGTCGGTCACCTTCTGGAGGCGGTCCTCGGCGCGGTGCACCTCGTCCTCGCCGCCCTCCTTCTCCTCCTTGAGGTGATGCAGGGCGTCGCGGCGCACGTTGCGCGCCGCCACGCGGCCCTCCTCGGCCAGGTGGCGCACCTGCTTGACGAGCTCCTTGCGCCGCTCCTCGGTCAGCTGCGGGATCGGCAGCCGGATCAGCTGGCCGTCGTTGGACGGCGTCAGCCCCAGGTCGGACTCGAGGATGGCCTTCTCGATGTCGCGCACCGTGCCCTTGTCGAACGGCGTCACCGTCAGCATCCGCGGCTCCGGCACCCCGATCGTCGCCAGCTGGTTGAGCGGCATCTTCGTGCCGTACGCCGACACCTGGACGCGGTCGAGCAGCGCGGCCGACGCCCGGCCGGTGCGGATCGTGGTGAACTCGTGGCGCGTGTTCTCGACCGTCTTGTCCATCCGGCGCGAGGCGTCCGTGAGCACGTTGTCGATCATCCGTTCACCTGCACTTCCAGATCCTTGGGCGCCGCCGCGACGATCGTCCCCAGACGCTCGCCGCGGACGAGCCGCACGATGTTTTCGGCGTCGTCGAGATTAAACACATAGATGGGCACGCGATTGTCCATGCACAGCGACAGCGCCGTCGTGTCCATCACCCGCAGGCCGCGCTCGATCGCCTCGATGTGGGTGATCTCGGCGATCAGCCGTGCGTCGGGCACCTCGCGCGGGTCGGCGTCGAGCACGCCCTCCACCCCGTTCTTGCCCATCAGGATCGCCTCGGCGCCGATCTCCAGCGCGCGCAGCGCGGCCGCCGTGTCTGTGGTGAAGAACGGGTTGCCGGTACCGGCCGCGAAGATCACGATCCGGCCCTTCTCCAGGTGGCGGATCGCCCGCCGCCTGATGTAGGGCTCGGCCACCTCGGAGACGTCGATCGCCGACAGCACGCGGGTGTGCGCGCCGATCCGCTCGAGCGCGTCCTGGATCGTCAGTGCATTCAGCAACGTGGCCAGCATGCCCGCGTAATCCGCGGTCGCACGGTCCATGCCGCGGGCGGCCTCCTGGGTGCCGCGGAGGATGTTGCCACCGCCGACGACGATCGCCACCTCCACGCCCATCGCCCGCACCTCGTCCACCGCGCCGGCGAGCGCAGCGATGCGGCCGGGATCCTGGCCGTACGGCCGGTCACCCATCATCGCCTCGCCCGACAGCTTGAGCAGGACGCGGCGAAACGCCGGCTCGCTCACTCCTCGCCCACCTCGAACCGGGCGAAGCGCTTGACCTCGATGTTCTCGCCGATCGTGCCGGACAGCTCCGCGCGGAGCGTCTCGATCGTCTTGCCGTCGTCCTCGGGACGGATCGAGGGCTGGTTCAGCAGCACCAGCTCGGACAGCTGCTTCTTCCACATGCCCTCGGCGATCTTCTCCAGCATGTTCTCGGGCTTGCCCTCCGCCGCTGCCTTGCCGCGGTAGACGTCGAGCTCCGCCGCGCGGAAGTCGTCGGGGATCTCGTCCTCGGCCACGAACCGCACCGTGCGGCTGGCCGCGACCTGCATCGCGACCTTGCGGGCGAACTCCTGGAACGTCTCGTTGCGGGCGACGAAGTCGGTCTCGGAGCCGACCTCGACCAGCGCGCCGATCCGGCCGCCGGCGTGCACGTACGTCGAGACGACGCCCTCGCCGGTACCGCGCCCGGCCCGCTTGCCGGCCGAGGCGATGCCCTTCTCACGCAGCAGCTTGACCGCCGCGTCCATGTCGCCCCCGGTCTCCTCCAGGGCTCGCTTGCAGTCCATCATGCCGGCCTGGGTGGAGTCCCGGAGGGCCTTCACCTCGGCCGAGCTCGGCTTGTATGCAACGTCGCTCACTCGCTCGCTTCCTCACTCGTCGTCGTCTCAGCGGCCGCCACGGCGGCCGGCTCCTCCACGGGCGCTGCCTCCGCTGCCGGAGCCGCCTCCGCTGCGGGAGCGACCTCCTCGGCAGCCGGAGCCGCCTCCGCTGCGGGCGCCGGCTCGGCGGCCGGCGCAGCCTGTTCGGCGGCAGGCGCGGCGCCGTCCTCGGCAGCGGGGGCCGCCTCGCCCTCCGCCTCCGCGCCGTTCTCGCTCCCGGCCTCGAAGTCGGACACCTTCATGCCCTTCGCCCCGCCCTCGGCGACCGCGTCGGCCAGCGCCCGGATGATCAGGCCTGTCGAGCGGATCGCGTCATCGTTGCCGGGGATGATGAAGTCGGCGTCGTCGGGATCGCAGTTGGTGTCAACCAGCCCGACCACCGGGATGTTCAGCCGGCGCGCCTCGCGGACGGCCAGCGTCTCCTTCTTCATGTCGATCACCACGACCACGTCGGGCAGCCGCTTGGTGTCGGCCATCCCGCCCAGGTTGGTCTCGAGCTTCTCCAGCGCGGACAGCGTGCTCTGCCGCTCCTTCGAGGGCAGCAGGTCGAGCTGGCCCTCCGTCTTCTGGCGGCGCAGCTCGTGCAGGCTGGCGATCCGGTCCTGGATCGTGCGGTAGTTCGTCAGCAGCCCGCCCAGCCAGCGGTGGTTCACGTACGGCATCGAGACGCGGCTGGCCTGCTCCTCGATCACGTCCTGGCACTGCTTCTTGGTGCCCACGAACAGCACCGTGCCGCCACGCTCCGAGACGTTGCGCACGTAGTCCTGCGCCGTCCCCAGCAGCTCGATCGTCTGCTGGAGGTCGATGATGTAGTTGCCGCCGCGCTCGCCGAAGATGAAGCGGCGCATCTTGGGGTTCCAGCGGCGAGTCTGGTGGCCGAAGTGGACGCCGGCCTCCAGCAGCTCGCGCATGGTCACCTGGGACATGCGTGGTCCTCCTGATCGGTTGGGTTGACGCGCGCCCGAGGTGACGGCCGGAACCTCGCAGCGTGCTGCGAGGCACCGCCGGCCACCGGTGATCCCCGGGGTCGAAGGTGGGAACGAACGTGCGGAGTGTAGCGGACGCCCTGTGGGTTCAGGCCCGCCGGGCCAGCTCCAGAGCCGCGGCGAGGTCGGGCGGGAGCGGCGCGGAGACGTCGATCTCGCGGTCCTCCCAGGGGTGGCGGAACCGCAGGCGCGCCGCGTGCAGGAACTGCCGCTCCAGACCCAGCTCCGGTCCCGCGCCGTAGGTGGGGTCGCCCGCCACCGGCAGGCCGATCGCCTCCAGGTGGACGCGGATCTGGTGCGTGCGCCCCGTCTCGAGCTGGACGTCGAGCAGGGCGTGCGCCGGCAGCAGCTCGGCGACGGCGAAGTGGGTGGTGGCGTCGCGGGGGCTGTCCGTGTCGAGCGACATGCGCGTCGGGTCGCGGCGGTCGCGGCCGATCGGCGCCTCGATATCGCCGCGGCGAGAGCGCGGGCGGCCGCGGACGAGGGCGGCGTAGCCGCGGTGGATGCGGCGGCGGCGGAGCTGGCCCTGGAGCCGCCCCAGCGTGCGGTCGTCGCGGGCCACGACCAGCAGGCCCGAGGTGTCGCGGTCGAGCCGGTGCACGATGCCGGGGCGGGTGCGGTCGCCGCCGCCCGCCCGGCCCAGCAGCGCGTGCACCAGCGTCGGGCCGACCACGCCCGGCGCCGGGTGGACGACGAGGCCGGCGGGCTTGTCCACCACCAGCAGGTGCTCGTCCTCGTACGGCACGGACAGCGGGATCTGCGCCGGCTCGAGGTCGAGCTCGACCGGCTCCGGGAGCGGGAAGCTGACCGACTGGCCCGCCTCCAGCCGGAAGGACTTGGGCCGCGGCCGCCCGTCCACCAGCACGCCGCCGCCCGCGATCAGCCGCTCCGCCCGCGCCCGCGTGGCCACCTCGTCGTGGGCGGCCAGGAAGCGGTCGAGCCGCTCGCCCGCGTCGGCCTCACCCACCTGTGCCTCCATCAGGCCTCGTTCAGCGATGCCGGCTCGGGCCCGCCGGGCCGCTCCAGCCGCGCGATGCCGACCAGCAGCAGCACGACGCCGCAAACGATGAAGGTGTCGGCCAGGTTGAACGTCGGCCAGTGGCTGACGTGGATGAAGTCGGTGACGTAGCCCTGCCGCACACGGTCGACCAGGTTGCTGACGCTGCCGCCGATCAGCAGGCCCAGCGCGACCGGGAACAGCACGTGGCGGGCCCCGGCGCGGGCGAAGTGCAGCAGCATCCAGGCGACGGCGATGCCGGTGGCGATGCTGACCAGCTCCAGCCGGTCGGGGAAGATGCCGAAGGCGATGCCGCTGTTGCGGACGTGGCGGATGTCCAGGAACGGCAGCAGCTCACGGACGTCACCGAGCGGCATCCGGTCCACGATCAGCCGCTTCGTCGCCTGGTCGGCGACGATTGCGACGACGGCCACCGACAGCATCCCCACCCACTGCAACGAGCCGGCGCGGTGGGGCGCCGGCTCGGGATCGGGGAGCTGTTCGATCAGCCCCGTTCCTCTGCTCGTTTGCACTCGATGCACCTCGTCGCGTAGGGCAGCGCCTCCAGCCGCTCGGCATCGATCGCACCGCCGCACCGGTCGCAGCTGCCGTACGTCCCCGCCTCGATCCGGCCCAGCGCCTCGTCGATGTGGCCGAGCAGCTGCTCGGCGTTGTCCTCCAGCGAGATCTCGATCCCGCGGTCGAGCGTCTCCGAGGCGGAGTCCGCCAGGTGGGAGTCGTTGCCGTCGACCTCGGCGGAGTCCTCCAGCGAGTGCCCGAGGTCCTCCTGCACGGCGACGATCTCGGCCGAGACCCGCTCGCGCTCCTCCAGGAGTCGCGTGCGCGCCTGGTCGACGTCCACGCTCATGCCGCTCCCGCCGTGCGTGCCGTCAGCCGATGTGCGGACGCACTCGGCGAGACGCGCAGGCTGGGTCTGGTCGATCGGATGGACACGGCACCGGCTGCCAGTATAGAGGCGGCCTGGCCGCGGCCGGCGCCCGGATCAGACCTCGACGGGCTCGCGCGCGAGCTGCTCCTCGTGGTCGCGAACCGTCTGGAGCGTCGTGCCCAGCAGGGAGCGCAGCCGCGCCCGGAAGCGCTGCTCCTCGGCCCGCAGCGACTCGACGTCGCGGCGCACCGTCTCGCGCTCGGCGTAGGCCTTGTGGACGATCTCGCGGGCGCGCACCTCGGCCTCGCGCACGGCCGTCTCGGCCTCCTGCGCGGCCTGCACCCGCATCTGGTCGCCCAGCTTCTGGGCTGCGACCAGCGCGTCGCGCAGCGCGTCCTCGGTGTCGTTGACCGCGTCGAGCCGGGTCTCCAGCTCGTGCACCCGGTCCTCGAGGTCGGCGCGGTCGCGCCAGACGTCCTCGAAGGCCTGGGTGGCGTCCATCATGATCCTGTCGACCTCCGCGCAGCGGTAGCCGAGCAGCCGCCGCCGGGGTCGCTGGTGCCTGAGTTCTGCTGGTGATATGGCCATGCCGGCCGAGTTCGCCGCTGCTCCGGCGACTCCTGCCGGCGGGCGGGTCAGCCGATCGCGCCGAGCAGCGCGACGATGATCCGGTTCATCACGCCGAGCAGGATGATCGCGAGGATCGGCGAGATGTCGATCGCGCCGATCGGCGGGATGATGCCGCGGAAGATGTTCAGGTACGGCTGGCAGGCGTCGTACAGCACCGTCCGGACGCGGGCCAGCACCGGGTTGTACGGCAGCTGGAACCACGAGAACAGGATGTGGACGAGCAGGAACAGCGTGTAGATCGTGAAGCACCAGTTCACGAACGCGATCAGGTTGGCCATGCCCACGGTTACCCCAGCTCTCCGGCGCGGCGCATCGCGGCGACGACCCCGTCGATGACGCCGCTGCGCACGCCGTGGCGCTCCATCTCGGCCAGACCCGCGGCGGCGGTGCCGCCCGGCGACGTGACCATGCGGCGGAGCACGCTGCAGGGCAGGTCGTCCTCGCGGAGCAGCCCGGCGGTGCCGCTGATCGTGGAGAGGATGAGCGTGCGGGCCTGCGCGTAGGAGAGGCCGCTGACGATGCCGGCGTCCTCGAACGCCTCGAAGATCAGGCCGAGGAAGGCCGGGCCCGAGCCGGACAGGGCGGTGGCGGCGTCGAACTGACGCTCGTCCAGCGGGACGATCTCGCCCAGCAGGCGGAACGCGCCGAGCACGGTCTGCTCCGCGTCCGTGTCGATGAAGCGGCCGGACGAGTAGGCCAGGGTGCCCTGCCCCACGCCGACGCCGACGTTGGGCATGAACCGGAAGACCGGTGCGTCAACGTCGAGGATCGTCTCCAGCGTCGCCGTGCGCACGCCGGCCGCGACCGACGCGATCGCCTTGGTCGGCGTGATCAGCTCGCCGACCTCGCGCAGCACGCGCTCGACGTCCACCGGCTTGACGCAGAGGACGACGACGTCGGAGCGGGCGACGAGGTCGGCGTTGCCGGCGACGTGCTCGACGCCGTGCTCGGCGGCGAGCGCCGCCGCCCGGCCGGAGCCGCGGTCGGTGACCAGCAGGCGGCCGGCCATCGCCGCGTCCGAGCGCACCCAGCCGCGCACCATCGCGCCGGCCATGTTGCCTGCGCCGATCAAGCCGAGCACCGGTGCGCGCGCGTCGATCATGCGGCGCAGCGTACCGAACCGGGCACGGAGTCCGGCACCGTACCGGGCACCGACTCCGGGACGGAACCCGGCACCGACTCCGGGACGGAACCCGGCACCGACTCCGGGACGGAACCCGGCACCGACTCCGGCACGGTGCCAGAGTCGGTGCCGGAGGTCCTCAAATGGTTTGCGAAGACGTGCGTGGGCCGTGACACGGCGGCACCGGTCCGGCACCGCTCACCCGTTGACGCGCCCGAGCCCGCTCTAGAACTGGTTGAAGAAGCCCCGCTCCATCAGCATCGCCTTGTCCTCGGCGGTGACCTTGACGGTGGAGGGAGTGAGCAGGAAGACACGGTCGGCGACACGCTGCATGGAGCCGTCGAGCGCGTAGGTGAGGCCGCTGGAGAAGTCGATCAGCCGCTTGGCGAGGTCGGACTCGGCCGTCTGCAGGTTGACGATCACCGGCACCTCGGCCTTGAGGCTGTCCGCCACCTTCTGGGCGTCGTTGAACGACCGGGGGATGACCAGGCCGACCTGCGGCGCCGCGCGCGGGCCTCCGGAGCCGTTGCCGTTCCCGTTGCCGCCGGACGGCCGCCGGCCGCGCGCCGAGACCACCCGGGCCGGAGGCTCCTCGGAGAAGATCTCGTCCGCGTCACCGCCGCCCCGGCGGGGCTTCAGCCGGCGGACGTTGGGGCGGTCGCCGTAGCGGCTCTCCAGATCATCGTGTGCTGCGGAGCCGTCGTCATCGAAGTACTCGTCATCCCAGTCCTCCTCCTTGATCCCGAAGTAGACCTGGGTGCGGTTCCAGAAGTCGCGAACGCTCATGTTCCGGACACTTTACTGTCTGGGACGGACACCCCGGGCAGGCGGCTACCCGCTGTAGAGCACGCTTCCGACGCGGACGATGGTCGCGCCCTCCTCCGCGGCGACCGCGTAGTCCTGGCTGGTGCCCATCGAGAGGTGGCGGAAATCGTGGCGCCCCTCCCACTCGCCGGCCAGCCGGTCGCGCAGCCCGCGGAGCGCCGCGAACCACCGCCGCGCGTCCTCGGGGTCGTCCGTCAGAGGCGGCATCGTCATCAGCCCGAGGAAGCGCACCTGCGCCAGCGGCTCGACCTCCGCCAGGAAGCCGTCCACCTCGTCGGTGCCGACGCCGGCCTTGGTGTCCTCGCCGGCAACGTTGACCTGGAGCAGGCAGTCGGTCACGGCCTCGGCCCGCGCCTCGATCTGCGAGCAGACCGAGACGGAGTCCACCGCGTGGATCAGCCGCACCCGGCCCAGCACCTCGCGCACCTTGCGGCTCTGGACGTGGCCGATGAAGTCCCAGGTGAAGAGCGGGCCGTACAGCTCCTGCTTCGCTGCCAGCGCGTCGCTGCGGTTCTCGCCGACCAGCGCGACGCCGGCCTCGGCCAGCGCAGGCATCCCGTCCGGATCGACGTACTTGGTGGCGGCCAGGATCTCGACCGCCGGCCCCACCCGCTCGCGGACGGCGGCCAGGTTCGCGCGGATGACGGCGGCGTCAGGCAACGAGCGCCACCACCCCCTGGCGCCCGGTGACGCCCTCGTCGCGGCGGTGGGAGAAGTACCGGCCGGGCGTGCAGATGGTGCATTCGCCGGCGACGTCCACGACCTCCACCCCGGCCCCCTCCAGCGCTCGCCGCGCGGCCAGCCACAGGTCGGCCCGCCCGTCGCGCACGACGTCCGCGCCGAACCTCGCGGTCAGCGGCCCGGCCACGTCCTCGCGCACCTCGTAGCAGCAGGGGCCGGCCCCGGGCCCGACCGCCGCCACGGCGGGAACGCCCACGGCGCGCACGCCCTCCTCGACGATGCCCGAGACCAGGCCGCGCCAGCCCGCGTGCAGGATCGCCACCCTCCCGCCGTCCGCTGCCGCGACCGCCACCGGGATGCAGTCGGCGGTGAGCAGCACCAGCGGGCGGCCGGTCAGGGACGTGACGAGCCCGTCGGACTTCGGGAACGGCTCCGCGCCGGGCCGGGTGAACAGCCCGGTGGCGGGGCTGTCGTCCACTTCCCGCACATCGGCGCCGTGTACCTGCCACGCCATCGTCGCCGACTCGGCGTCGCCCTCGACCGCGGCGACGATGCGGCGGCGGTTCTCGGCGACGGCGTCCTTGCGGTCGGCGGTCAGCGCGCCCAGGTTGAGCGACGAGAACGGTCCCTCGGACACGCCGCCCAGCCGCGAGCTGAAGGCGACGCGGACGCCGGCCGGGGCGCCGTCCCAGCGCAGCGCCGGCGCGGCGCCCGACGGATCCCAGCGCAGGCCGCTCACAGCACCACCTCGACGCCGCCGACCGCCCGCCGGGTCTGGAACTCGTACGCGCAGCGGCTCTCCGCCCGCGCGATCACGCCGCCGCGCGGGCCGCGCCGCCGCAGCTCGACCTCCATCCGGGCCTGATCGGCCTGGTACGCGTAGATGCGGCCGCCGTCGGGGTCGCGGTAGACCACGCCCACCAGGTCGGCGATCGAGCAGGTGACCGTTCCGGCCATCGTCGTGCGGGCGCCGCGCACGGTGAACTCGTACCCCTCGGCACCGAACGTCGCCTGCGACGCGACCCCACGGGCGAGGTCGTGGACGTCGAACTCGACGCCCGACAGCCGGGCGGCGCCGGTCGTCACCACCGGCGTCGGCCGTCCCCGGCGAGGGAGGTAGCGGCGGCTGATCGCCTCGACGAAATCGCCCAGCTCCGCGAACTGGTTGCAGTGGACGCGGGCCGACCGCTCCGCCCGGCGGCTGCCCCACGCGTGCAGCTGCTGCGCGGGCCAGCCCTGGACGGACAGCGCCACCTCACCGATCGTCACCGTCCCCGTAACGCGGATCGCAGGCTGGGTCGCGACCAGCTCGCTGCGGCGCACCCGGCTCTCGCCGCCCCAGCCGACGACGCCGCTGTCGGCGTCCCAGCTCAGGTCCCACGACGCCTCGTCGACGCGGCCGGCGGTGCGCGCGCTCTCCAGCACGCAGCGGCCGAGCGTCACCGGGAAGCCCCCGGCGCCCGTCTGCAGCTGCTCGATCGAGAACATCTCGCGGCGCGCGTAGAGCTGGCCCGCCGCGTCGCGGCCGACGAACCAGACCTCCGCCAGCGCGTCGCCGCCGGTCGCCGCGTCGGGCACGGTGAACCCGAGCCGGATCCACGCCGACGCCGCCGAGGCCGGATCGGCCGTGCGCAGGTGCCACGCCTCGTAGTGGCCGGGCTCGCCCTGCCAGCGGCTGGCGTTCGCGATCGGCAGCCTCACGGCACGACCTCCGCCAGCAGCTCGCGGGCGGCGGCCAGCTGCTCCTCGCGGCCACCCACCGCGCCGTTGCGGCGCCGGCGCAGCAGCTCGGCCAGCAGCTCGCCGACCAGCGGCGACTCGTCCAGGCCGAGCTCGGTGCGCAGGTCGTCGCCGGTGACGTCCAGCCGGATGTCCCGCAGCACCTCCAGGTAGCGCTCGGCGGCGCCCCGCGCCGGCTGCTCGCCGTACGCGGCCAGTGCCAGCGCGACCTCGGGCGGGTGCGCGTCCAGCAGCTCGGCGACGCGGGCCGGGTCAGCGGCGGCCAGCGGCCCCTCCAGACGCGGCGCCACCGCCGCCACCTCCGACACGACGAGCGCGTCGCGCCGGCGGACACGCAGCCGCTCCAGCCACTCCACCATCTCGTCGCCGGGGAGCCGCCGGGCGAGCACGGCCAGCCGCGGCCGCCAGACCGGCAGCTCGGGAGCCAGGCTGAGGCGGGCGGCATCCAGTGCGGCCACCCGCAGCGCCGACTCGGGGCCGCAGTCGAGGCCGGGATGCACGGCGGCGGCGACTCCCAGCTCCTCCATCCGGGCCAGCGCGGCCGTGATCTCGCGCTCGGACAGGAGCGGCACCAGCTCGTCGCGGACGCGGGCGCCGGACACGTCCGCCATCAGGCCCATCTCGACGCAGGTCCGGGCCAGTTCGCGCGTGTCGGCGACCATCTGCAGCCGGTGGCGGTTCTCGTAGCGGATCCCGCGGAAGATGCGGGTCGGGTCCTCGATGAAGCTGAGGTTGTGGAGCACCCGCAGGCGGCCGGCGCGGAGATCGTCGGCGCCGCCGAACGGATCGACCAGCTCGCCGAACCGGCCGGCGGAGAGCGCGACCGCCATCGCGTTGACCGTGAAGTCGCGGCGGTGCAGGTCCTGGCGGATCGACGAGTGCTCGACCACGGGCAGGGCGGCCGGCCGCTCGTAGTGCTCGGTGCGTGCGCTGGCGACGTCCACCCGCTGCTCGCCGGCCAGCACGACGGCGGTGCCGAAGGCGGGATGCGCGTGGATGCGTCCGTTCAGCGCGGCCGCCAGCTCCCCGGCGAAGGCGATCCCGTCGCCCTCCACCGCCAGATCGATGTCGAACGTCGGCTCGCCGAGCAGCACGTCGCGCACGGCACCGCCGACCAGGTAGACGCCCTCGTAGGCCTCGCCGACCGCGCGCACCGCGTCCCACAGGCCGCGCAGCGGCGCCATCTCGAGCAGCCTGCCGCCCAGGTCGGCCTCGGCCGCCTCGGGCTGCGCCTCGGGCGGCCCTCGCCGCAGCGCCCGCAGCAGGTCGCCCCGGGTGACAACGCCCAGCACGTCGCCCAGCGGATGCGGCCCCGGACCGCCCCGCTCGGTCACCGGGACGCGCCCGGTGTGGACGAGCAGGTGCTGGAGCTCCGCCAGGGACGCCCCGGCGGCGACCGCGGCCACGTGGGCGCTCATCACGCCCCGCACCGGCGCGTGCGCCAGGCCGTGGGCGATCGCCCTGCCCAGGTCCTCGCGGTCGGCGACGCCGACCAGCATGCCGTCGCGGGCGACCTGCACTCCGGACGTCCGCCGCCGGCGGCACTCCTCGAGCGCCTCCTCGATGGTGATGCGGTCGTCCACCACCCACGCCGGCGACGACATCACCTCGCGGGCCCGGATGGTGATCGACACGGCGCCCGGCAGCGCGTCCAGCAGCCGCGCCCGCACAGCCTCCACCGTCGACCCGCGCACGATCGCCGAGCCGGCCTGGGGATGGCCGCCGCCGCCCAGCGGCGCGAGCACCGCGCCCACGTCGAGCGCCGGCGTGCGGCTGCGCCCGACGACGAACACCCGGCCCTCCATCTCGACCGCCATCACCAGCGCCTCGCACTCGGCCAGATCGACCATCTTGGCCGCCAGGGTGGAGATGCCGTCCACGTAGCCCGGCCAGCGAACGGCCGCGACCAGCACCCGTACACCGGCCACGACCCGCGTCTCGGCCGCGTCCAGCAGGGTGGTCAGCATCGCCCGCTGGTCCTCGGCCAGCGGCAGGTGCAGGAACCGCGCGATCAGCTCCTGGGCGGCGCCGTGCCGCGCGCAGAACGCCAGCGCCTCGACGTCACGCAGGGTGGTCGAGGGAAACGTCAGCGAGCCGGTGTCCTCGTGGATGCCGAGCGCGAGCGCCGTCGCCTCGGCGACGCTGGGCTCGATCCCCCGCTCCCCCAGGATGCCGGCCATCGTCGTGCACAGCGCACCGTCCTCGGAGATCACCGAGCGCCCCGCCCAGTCCGCGGCCGGCGGGCCGTGGTGGTCGAACAGCACTGCCTCGACGCCGGGACGCGCCACGACCTCGGCCAGGTCGCCCAGCCGGTCGAGCCGCGACGTCTCGATCACGACCACCCGCGCGACCGCGGACAGGTCGCACCGCGACGCGTCCGCCAGGTCGAGCTCGTCCTCGTGCAGCGCGACGAACTCGCGGACGTTGCGGTTGAGGCCGCCGTGCAGCAGGATCCGGGCGCCCGGGTACAGCCGCCGCGCCGCCAGCATCGACCCGAGCGCGTCGAAGTCGGTGGCCTGGTGCCCGACGATGATCTCGGTGGGGCGCATCCGCCCAGCTTATGCGTGGCTGCGGGCGGATGCGCCCCACCGGGCGACTCGGCGTTAGCCGATCTGGGTCATGCAGTAGGTGGAGCGGGGGCCGTACGGGCCGCCGCACAGGGTGTCCTGCTGGAACTGGCTCGCCTGGCCGTAGTTCCGGGTCGTCCCGGGGAAGTCCACGCCGTAGCGGAACCCGTCATTGCCGCGGCTGTACCACGGGTAGATGCAGTACGGCGCGCCGTACACCTTGCACGACGCGCTCACCTCGGCCGTTCCGCCGTAGTCCGAGACCACGGCCCAGTGCTCCGGCTTGCTGCCGTCGCCGAACGTGACGCCGGTGATCCGCAGCGGCTTGGTGCCCGCCCACGAGGCGGCGTTGTAGGAGTCGCAGATGCTCTGCCCGGGCAGGCAGAAGCGGTACGGCTCGGGCCCGTACGCGTACGCGTGCCCGATCTCCCACACGAACGAGACGGGGCCGTCGTGCACGAGGCCCCAGCCCAGCGTGTTGCCGATCTTCGCCTTGTCGAACGGCGGCATCAGCGGGCCCGCCGTCGGGCTGTTCAGCACGATGGTGCCCTGCTGATGGGTGGTGCGGTCGAGGATCGTGATGTGCCAGCCGTCCCGCGCCGACGTCACGAAGAAGTGCGCGGTGATGCTGTCGCCCGCGTGCATCAGCATCGGCGAGCCCGGGCCGGTGGTCAGCATGCCGTTGAAGGCCGCCGGCTCGCTGTCGCCGACGATCGACCAGACCGGCGAGCAGACGCTGTACGTGTTGGGCTGGTAGGTGAGGGCCGCACCCCCGTTCTTGCTGCACTTGCTGACAGCGCTGTCCGGATAGAACTGCACCTCGAGGAAGCCCTGCGCGAACGCGCTCTCGGGATCGCGCACGACGCCGCCGAACCAAAAGGCGGGCCCGGTCGCCCCGACGGGATACGAGCCGTCGGTGGGCAGGATGAACTTCCAGGTCAGGTCCTTGCCCGACCCCGGCGCGGTGGACAGCGGATCGAGCTCGGGCTCGTCATGCCCGCTGCAGCCGGGCGTGTAGTAGCTCTCGCCCGGATCCGTCATCGGCCTGTGCGCGCTGCACAGCTTGGTCACGGTCGCCGCGGCCGCAGGCCGCGCGCCGACCGCGAGCACGAGTGCCGTCGCCGCAGCCGCTCCGGCAACGAACAGCAGTCGTTTCACGTCCGACCCCCCATGTCTCGGTCATGCGCCCCGGGTTCGGGACGGCGGCCGAGTCTCCCACCCCTTCCCGCGGGTGGAACGTACCGCGGCTTACACCAGCGCGATGGCCTCGATCTCGACCCGCGCGCCGGCCGGGAGGGCCGCCACCTGTACCGTTGAGCGGGCCGGCGGGTCGGACGTGAAGAAGCGGGCGTAGACCTCGTTGATGGCGCCGAACTCGCCCAGATCGGTGACGAACACCGTGGTCTTGACAACGCGGTCGAGGCTCGAGCCCGCGCCCTCCAGCACCGCCGCCAGGTTGCGGAGCGCCCGCTCCGCCTGCTCCTCGACGCCGTCGCCGACGAGCGCGCCCGACTCGGGGTCGAGCCCCACCTGACCGGCGCAGAACACCATGCCTGCGGCCTCGATGGCCTGGCTGTAGGGGGCGCCGGCGAAGGGGCGCGGCGCCCCGTCCACGGCGATCACGGTTCGGCTCACGTTGCGGCTCCTCGCTCCAGGGGTGTGTCGTTCTCGGCCAGCTCGGCGCGCACCTCGGCGGAGCGGGCGTGCGCGGTCAGGCCCTCGGCCCGGGCCAGCGCGGCCAGCGGGCCGGCCAGCGCGCGCGCGGCCTCGGGCGGCACCTCCACCACCTCCTGGGCGCGCAGGAACACGCCCGGGGAGAGCCCCGACGAGAACCGCGCGTTGCCGGCCGTCGGCAGGATGTGGTTCGACCCGGCGATGTAGTCGCCGTAGGCGGTGCCCGACAGCTCGCCCAGGAACACGGCGCCGGCGTGGCGCACCTGGTCGAGCAGGGCGTGCGGGTCGGCGACCGCCAGCTGCAGGTGCTCGGGCGCGTAGGCGTTGACGAACGCCAGCGCCGTGTCCCACGAGTCGGCCTCGACGATCGTCACCGACTCGGCGTCCTCCAGCTCGGCCTCGATCCGCTCCAGCGCCGCCGCGTCGGGGCTGACCAGCACGGACTGCGACCCCGAGCCGTGCTCGGCCTGCGCCCGCAGATCCCAGGCGACGATCGCCGGGGAGACGCCGGCGTCCGCCAGCACGACCAGCTCGCTGGGGCCGGCCAGCGACTCGATGCCGACCTCGCCGAACAGGCCGCGCTTGGCCTCCTCGACGTAGACGTTGCCGGGGCCGATGATGAGATCCACCTTGCCGATCGTCTCGGTGCCCAGCGCCAGCGCGGCGATCGCCTGTGCGCCGCCGATCGCGTGCACCTCCTCGACACCCAGCAGCGCGCATGCGGCCAGCACCGTGCGGTCGGGCAGGCCGTCGGGGCCGGGCGGCGAGCAGACGGCGATGCCGGCCACGCCCGCGACCTGGGCCGGGACGACCGCCATCACCGCGCTGGAGGGGTAGGCCGCGCGCCCGCCGGGGACATAGACACCGACCCGGTCGACGGGCAGCTGGCGGGTGCCGACGATCTGGCCGTGGGGCAGCACCTGCCGGGTGGGCTGTGGCAGCGCCGCGGTGGCGGTGCGGCGCAGGTTGGCAGCGAGCAGCTCGAGCGCCTCGCGGACGTCCGGTGCCACGGCCGCCAGCGCCTCATCCAACCGGGCGCGGGGCACGCGGGCAGCGGGGACATCCACGCCGTCCAGCCGCCGCGTCAGCCGGCGCACCGCCTCGTCGCCCCCCTCGCGCACCATCTGGACGATGTCCGCAGCGGCGCCGCGCACCTGCTCGCCCTCCTCACGGCTGGGCCGCAGGGCGGCGACGGCGTCGGAGACCGAGTCCCCCGTGATCGACAACCGCTGCACGGGCGGAGTGTACCCACCCGCGGAGGGGTTGCCCGTCCGCGCGACGGCCGGGATACTGGAGGAGCTTCCCGACCGGAGGAGGACGGTGACCGACCGGGATACGGCCCACGTGATCGCCGCGCTGGCCGCACTGCTTCTGTGCGCCCACGCCGGCGGATATCTGTTCGCGCGCTACCGCCAGCCGCAGGTGATCGGCGAGATCCTGGGCGGCCTCGTGCTGGGCCCGACCGTCCTCGGCCGGCTCTGGCCCGCGGCCCACGACTGGCTCTTCCCGGGCGACGGCACGACGGCCGCCGTGCTGTCGACGGTGGCGCAGCTGGGCCTGCTGCTGCTGATGTTCATGGCCGGCACGCAGATGCGCGGGCTGCTGCACCGCTCCGCGGTGCGCACGGTGGGCACGGTGGCGGTCGGCGGGCTGCTCATCCCGTTCGCCCTCGGGCTGGTCGCCTTCGGCGCGTTCGCGCCGATTCGCTACGAGGGGACGGCCCACAACCGCACCGCGCTGCTGCTGATCTTCGCCTGCGCCATCGCCGTCACCAGCATCCCCGTCATCTCGCGGATCATGCTCGATCTGGGCCTGCTGGGCACGCGCTTCTCGCGGATCGTGCTGAGCGTCGCCGTGATCGAGGACGTCGTGCTCTACGTCGTGCTGGCGGTCGCCGTCGGCCTCGTCGCGCCCGGCGGCACGGCCCCCTTCGGCCTGGCCGGCGCGCTCGACCTGCGGCCCGGCTCGGCCGGCAACATGGCGTACCACACGGTCGCCACCCTCGGGTTCCTCGTCCTCGCCCTGACCTTCGGGCCGCGCCTCTACAACACGGTGCTGCACTCGCGGCTGAACGTGGTCAAGCGACAGAGCCAGATCGGCTTCCAGCTGATCGTGCTGCTCGCCGCTGCCGGCACCTGCCTGTTGCTCAGCATCGTGCCGCTGTTCGGCGCCTTCGTGGCCGGCATCGTCGTCGCCACGGCGCCGGGCGAGCGGGCCGCGGCGGCGCGCACCCAGATCGGCAGCGTCGCGATGGGGCTCTTCATCCCGGCGTACTTTGCGACGGTCGGCCTGACGCTCGACCTGGTGAACCATTTCGAGCTGCTGCCCTTCCTGGCGCTGCTCGTGTTCGCCTGCGCCGCCAAGGCCACCAGCGTCTACGCCTCCGCGCTGCTTGCCGGCGAGACCCGCGGCTCGGCCGCGAACCTCGCTGTGGCGATGAATGCGCGCGGCGGCCCCGGCATCGTGCTGGCGACGACCGCCTACGCGGCGGGCATCGTCGACCAGCGGTTCTACGCCTCGCTGGTGATGCTCTCGATCGTCACGTCGCTGATCGCCGGCATCTGGCTGGAGCGGACGATGGCCCGGCCGGCCGAGCTGCCCGAGACCCTCGGCGCTCAGACCTGAGCGCGGGCCGTCGCGGCGGCGCGCATGGCCGCAACCGCGGGCATCCGGACGACGGCGGCGATATCCAGTTCGGCGCCCGCGGCCGCCGGGTGGAAGGCCACGTGCTCGCTGACGGGGAGGCGCCCGAGGCGCTCGCGGACGGCGACCGTGAGGTCGTCACGGGGGCGGACGCAGGCGGGCAGGAAGACGCGGCGCAGCCACTCGGCGAACCCGGAGGCGACGGGCTCCGGCTCCATGCTGAACGCGTCGAGGCGGTGGACGGTGCCGCCGCCGACGTCGCCCTCATAGGCGAACTGGTCGCCCCAGCCGGTCTCGGCGAAGCACAGCCAGCCGTCCGCCGCGCCCGCCCAGGCGTCCTTCCAGGCCGCCGGGTCGTTCCAGCGCACGAGGTCGACCGCCGCGGTCGCGCCCAGGCCGAACAGCCGCAGGTAGCCGCCGTAGCCCTCGACGCCGTTGCTGCGGCCCAGCACCCGCATGTGCTCGAGCGGGAGGCTGACCGCCAGCGCGTCGGCCGAGAACAGGTTGAGCGGCTCGTGCAGCGTGACCGCGCCGTCAGCGGCGAGGTCGGCCAGCCGCTCGGCGCTCACGCGTCGATCCGCTCGATCCTCGCGCCCACGGCGCGCAGCCGCTCGTCGATCCGCTCGTAGCCGCGGTCGATCTGGCCGATGTTGCCGATCCGGCTCGATCCCTCGGCGCACAGGCTGGCGATCAGCAGCGCCATGCCGGCGCGGATGTCCGGGCTCTCCATGCGGTAGCCGTAGAGCTTCGCGGGGCCGGTGACGACCGCGCGGTGCGGGTCGCAGAGGATGATCCGCGCCCCCATCGAGACCAGCTTGTCCGTGAAGAACAGCCGGTTCTCGAACATCTTCTCGAAGATCAGCACCGTTCCGTTGGCCTGGGTGGCGACGGCGACCGCGATCGAGGTGATGTCGGCCGGCACCATCGGCCACGGTCCGTCCTCGATCTTGGGGATCTGCTCGTGCAGGTCGTCCACCACCCGCAGCTCCTGGCCGGGCGGGACGCGCACGCTGCCGTCCGGGCGGCACTCGATCTCGACGCCCAGCCGCTGGAAGGCGTGGCGGATGGCGCGCAGGTGCTCGACCGCGGCGTCCTCGATCACCAGCTCGCCGCGGGTGACCGCGGCCAGGCCGATGAAGGAGGCGACCTCGATGTGGTCGGAGGCGATCCGGTGCGTGCAGCCGCGCAGCTGGCCGGCGCCGTGGATCGTGACGATGTTGGAGCCGATGCCCTCGATCTGGGCGCCCATCCGCGTCAGCAGGTGGCACAGGTCCTGCACGTGCGGCTCGCAGGCGGCGTTGGTGATGGTCGTGATCCCGTCCGCCAGCGCGGCGGCCATGATCGCGTTCTCGGTGCCCGTGACCGACGCCTCGTCCAGGTAGATGTCGGCGCCGCGCAGCCCGGACGGCGCGCGCAGGCGGTACTCGCGCCCGATCTCGACATCCGCGCCGAGTGCGGCCAGGGCCATCAGGTGCGTGTCCACGCGCCGGCGGCCGATCACGTCGCCGCCCGGCGGCGGGACGTCGGCGGCGCCGAAGCGCGCGAGCAGCGGCCCGGCGAAGAGGATCGAGGCGCGGATCCGCGCACACAGCTCGGGATCGAGCTTGGTGCCGGTCACCTCGGCGGCCCAGACGCGGACGGTGTTGGGCGCCGTCCACTCGACGTCCACGCCCAGCGCGGAGATCAGGTCGAGCATCTCCTCGACGTCGCGGATGCGGGGCACGTTCTCGACCGTGACCGGGTCGGCGGTGAGCAGGCAGGCGGCCAGGACGGGCAGCGCGGCGTTCTTGTTGCCGGCCGGGCGCACGGTCCCGGACAGGGGGATCCCGCCCTCGATCAGGAATGCTTCCACGGTGCCGTCTCGGGTTGCGATCGCCATTGGGACAGGGTAGCCCCATTCGCTGTCGTCACTGCGGGTCCTGCTATCCTCGCCCGCCCATGAGCCCCGACACCGTCCACGACCGCGACGCAGCCTGGGCGCTGCTCACGGAATGGACGCAGAGCGAGGCGCTGCTGCGCCACGCGCTCGCCGTCGAGGCGTCGGTGCGCGCCTACGCGCGGGCGGGCGGCGAGGACGAGGACGGGTGGGGCAACGTCGCCCTGCTGCACGACTTCGACTACGAGCGGCACCCCACGCTCGACCGCCACCCGGCGGACGGCGCGCCGGTGCTGCGCGAGCACGGCTACCCCGAGTGGTTCGTGCGAGCGGTGCTCTCGCACGGTGACCATCTCGGCCTGGCCCGCGAGACGCAGCTCGAGAAGACGCTCTATGCCTGCGACGAGATCTCGGGCTTCGTCCACGCCTGCGGGCTGGTGCGGCCGGACGGGATCGCCACCCTGGAACCGCGGTCGGTGCGCAAGAAGCTGAAGCAGCCGAGCTTCGCCAAGGGCGTCAACCGCGACGACGTCATCCGCGGCGCCGAGGAGCTGGGCGTCGACCTGGACGAGCACATCGCGTTCGTGATCGCGGCGCTGCGCCCGATCGCGCCCGAGCTCGGCCTGCGCGGCTAGACCTCGGTCAGCGCCACAGCCAGCCGCTCGACATCCTCCTCGCTCGTCCACGAGCCGATCGAGATCCGCATCCACGGGGTGCCCGGGATAAAGCGCGTCAGCACACCGCGCTCGGCCAGCGCCCCCGCCAGCGCCGCCGTGTCCTCGTGGCCGTCCAGCGTGAACGCGATCAGGCCGTTGCCGCTGTCGATGCCGAGCCCGACGCCGGGCACCTGCGCCAGCCGCTCCCGCGCGGCGGCGGCATGCTCGTGGGCGCGCGCGATCCACGCGTCGCGGCCACCGGGCTGCGACTCGACCCACTCCATCGCGGCGGCGAAGCCGGTCACCGTCACGGGGTCGGCCGAACCGCCGTCCACCTTGGCGGCCGTCGTCTTGAAGGCGCCGATCTCGCCGTGGTCGAGGGCGAGGTAGCCCGACAGCGCCGGCCAGAGTGCGGCGATCCGGTCGGGATGCACCCACAGGCCGCCGCTGCCCTGCGGGCCCAGCAGCCACTTCTGCCCGGAGAACGCGTAGTAGTCCGCCCCCGTCTCGGGCACGCGCAGGACGATGTTGCCGGCCGACTGGGCGCCGTCCACCAGCAGCACGCCGCCGTGGGCGTGGACGGCCTCGGCGATCGGCGGCAGCTCGAGCGTTCGCCCGGTCGTCCACAGCACGTGGGAGATCGCCACCATCCGCGTGCGCGGGCCGACGGCGTCGACGACCGCGCCCCCCTCGACGGCGCGCACGACGACGCCGAAGCGGCGGGCGAGCACGTCCACCGGGCTGAGGATGCCGGGGTGCTCCTCGGTCGTGGTCACGATCTCGTCGCCCGCCTGCCAGTCGAGCCCGCTCGTCACCAGGCCGACGCCCTGCGTGGTCGAGGAGGTCAGGGCGATCTCCTCGGGCGGCGCGCCCACCGCGCGGGCGGCCGCGGCCCGCGCCCGGTCGCGCCCGGCGAGGAACCGCTCGAAATACGGCATCCCGATCCGCGCCTCCCGGCCGTTGTACTCGAGCTCCTCACGCATCGCATCCAGCGATGCCTGCGGTATCGGGCCGTTGGTGCCGGTGTTCAGGTAGGCAACGCCGGCCAGCGCCGGCAGCTGGTCGCGGTTCAGCATGAGAGCACCGCATCCACGGGCGAGTGGTCGGACAGGCGCACGGGAGGGCCTCCGTTTCGGTTCAGATCGCGGCGGGTCGCCGGCCACCGGGTGGACGGCTCGTCGATGGCGAAGCCGCGGGCGAAGATGTGGTCGATGCGGACGTCGGCCGGGTCCTGCTGCCAGCCGCGGCCCTCCAGCGCCCGCACCGAGGGCGAGCTGGGGCCGGCGTTGAAGTCGCCGGCCAGGATCGCCGGGGCGCCGCGGGCGAACCGTTCGAGCAGGAAGCCGGCCCGCTCCATCTGCTGGCGGTTGTCGCCGTGGTCGGCGTGGATGTTGGCCACCGCGAACTCGCGGCCCGCGCGGCGGTGCCGCAGCCGGGCGAGCTGGGCCACGCGCGGCTCGCCGCGCAGCCGGTGCCGCTCGTTCAGCAGGGCGCGGCGGGCCGAGACGAGCAGGAGGTCGGGCCCGTACAGCAGCGCGTTGGCCTGGCCCTCGAACTGCGTGCGGATCAGGTCGGGCAGCGCGTTTCCCAGCGCAGCACCGACCGCCAGGGGCAGCGGCACGTGCAGGAACGGGACGTGCGCGCCGTAGGCCGGCGCCATCGTCACCGCCATCCCGGTGTGCTCGGCCAGCAGCGGGCCGGCCCAGACAGGCACCTCCTGGAGCAGGATCAGGTCGGGCGCGTCGGCGACCATCATCCGCGCCATCTCCGGCAGGTGCTTGCGGCGCTCGTGCGCGTAGTCGCGGTCGGCGGGCGGCACGTCCACGCCGTGGGCGATGTTCCAGGTGCGCACGCGCAGGATGATCCGGTCGTCCGCCACGGTGCGCGAGACTACCATCGGGGGATGCGACTCCCCTGGCGGTCCCGGTACCACGACGTGATCGAGCGCCAGCTGGCGCTGTTCGAGGCCGACCAGCGGCCACTGCTGGTGCGCGTCGCCGCGGCCAAGAGCGAGTACGAGCATGCGCCCCGCGGAGAGGCGGAGGAGAAGTTCGGCGACTACATGGATCTGGTCGAGGAGGCCGAGGACGAGCTGCTCGAACTCCGCGAGCGCTACGGCGCGACGATGGCGGAGGACGAGCGGCAGCGCTACGAGCGCGACTTCCTGCGCGCCGCCCAGCGGCGGCTGCCCAGCCTGGGCGCCCGCCGGCTCTACGAGCGCGCGCTCGAGACCGACGAGGAGTGACGCCGCGCCACCGTCCGGCGGCGCGGTTAGCGTCCGGACAGTGGCCCGCCGCGCGAAGCCCCGTCCTCCCCGCTGCCATTCGTGCCACAGGCGAGCGCTGCGCTGGCTGGACGGGCGCGAGCGCTGGATGTGCGACTCGTGCGGCAAGGTGTTCGACCACGTCATGGTGGAGCGGCACAACCCCGGAGTGCCGGATCCGCAGCTGACGCTGCGCGTGTAGCTCGCCGCTTGTGATCGAACACCTGTTCGCCTATGCTGGGTGGCCCGATGCCGCGCACCCACCAGCTGCTGATCTGCGTCCTCGTCCCCCGCTTCGCGCTGCGGGTCGCGCTGCGCGGCCCGCTGCCCGCCACGCCGGTGGCGCTGGGGCCCGAGCCTGGCGGGCAGCCGCTGATCGGCGAGGTGAACGCGGCCGCGGCGGCGTTCGGCGTGCGGCAGGGAATGCGCGTCGGCGAGGCGATCGCCCGCTGCCCCCGGCTCGAGCTGGCGACGGCCGACCCGGGCGCCGTGGCGGACGCCGCCGAGGCGCTGCTGCGCCGGCTGGAGTCGCTGGGCGCGGCGGTCGAGCCGATCGAGCCCGGCATGGCGCTGTGGGCAGGCGACGGCCTCACCCGGCTGCACGGCGGCAGCCGCCGGCTGCTGGAGACAGCGGCGAAGGTGCTGCCGACGGGCGGCCGGCTGGGCGCCGGCCCGGGGCGCTTCACCGCCCGCGTCGCGGCGGGCCAGGCGCGGCCGGGCCGGCCGCTGCTGGTCGGCGATGACGGCGCGGCCGGCTTCCTCGCCCGGCTGCCGGTCGATCGCCTGAACCTGGAAGCGGCGGCCGCCGACGAGCTGCGCGCGCTCGGCATCCGCACCGCGGGCGAGCTGGCGGCGCTGCCGCTGCCGGCCGTGGCCGACCGCTTCGGGCCGGGCGGGATCGCGGCCTGGAGGCTCGCCCGCGGCGAGGACGAGGCGCACGTCTGCCCGCGCACGCCGCCCGAGCCGCTGCGCGAGGCGATCGAGTTTCCCGAGCCGATCGGCGACGAGGTGACGCTGCGCCAGGCGGTGACGGTGCTGATCGAGCGGCTGCTGGGCAGCCCGCGGCGCGGCTCGCGGCCGGTGCGCTCGGTGACGCTGACCGCGCGGCTGGGCGGCGGAGGCTCGTGGCACCGCCCGCTGGCGCTGCGCGACGCGACCGCGGAGCCGCGCCGGCTGCGCGACGCGGTGCTGCCCCGGCTGTCCGAGCTGCCGGGTGCGGTCGAGCGGATCTCGCTCGAGCTGACCGGCCTGGGCGAGCCGGGCGGCCACCAGGAGGAGCTGCTGCGCGCGGCCGAGCAGGTGCGCCGCGAGCGGGCCGCCGAGGCGGCACGGCAGGTGCGGGCCGGGATGGGCGAGGGGCACCTGCTGCGGGTGGTCGAGGTCGCGCCCTGGTCGCGCATCCCCGAGGGCCGCAGCCTGCTGGTGCCCTACGAGGGCTGACGCCGGTAGCGCATCGGCGATGCCCGACCAGGCCGGGCCGCGCTGGGCGGCGTGTTCCTCCAGCGTCTCGGCAGGTGGAACCCGGCGTAGGCGACGCCCCAGCTCGCCACGCGGATAGGGCCAGCTCGGCGCCATCCTCGGCCGTCGCGGGCCTGATCGGGTACGACATGGCGATCCACTCTAGGCCCACGGGATGCCCACGGGACTGCGTCACAGCACCGTCACGAACTCCAAGTGTCATTCACCGGAACGCCAAGTGGCAGACAGTCGAGCACACACTGCGACGCACTCCCAGCCAGCCCTCTCCTAGCCGTTTCCCTGCCTCGCCAGCAGCGTCACGGGAAGGTCGCGAAACCCAAGTGTCATTCACCGGAACGCCAAGTGGCAGACAGTCGAGCACACCACCGCGATGCGCTCGAGCCCAACGTGCGGGGCCGCCGCGCTGATGCCTGGCCCAGATCCATCGTGGCATCGCTCACACCCGCGTGCCGGAGCCGTCCGAGGATGGCTGCCAGGTGAAACACTCGCCTATCGCGGTCGAACGGCGACCGCCACTCCTGGGGAGGCTCACATGAAGATGCCACGCTCACTCCCAACCGGCGCGTGGATCGCCGTCGGGCTCGTTACCGCAGCGTTGCTCGTGCCCGGCGCATCGTTTGCCGCCGCGACGATGACGCAGATCGTCGGCGGCAACGGTGCGGCACCGGTGGCCGGCGTCAGCAAGGCAAACCAGCTGTTCACCGGGCCGGCTGCACCGGCCAGCTACTTCACGATCCAGGGCGCCACCAGCGTGAACACCTCCAACGTCTGCGTCGACCTGGGCGCCGTCCCGGCCGGGAAAGCCGCGATCATCACCGGCTTTCGCACCACCGTCTACGCGGGATCGTCGAACAGCGACGTGCTGCTCTACGCCAACGCCACCTGCAGCACCGCGGTCTTCGCCGAGGTCAGCGGGGTCGCCGGCACCACCGCCCAGCAGATCGCTCCCGGATTCGCCGTCCCCGCCGGAACCCACCTCTCGTGGTTCGTCGCATCGAACACCTCGTTCATCGTCGACGGCCACATCGACGGCTACAGCGTCCCCGCCGGGGCGGTCAAGCAGATCACGCCGTCGCTGGGCAAGCACACCGTGACGCGCGCCCGCTGATCAACGCTCAAGCGCCCGGTCGGTGATCGAACCGCCGGCCGGGCGATCCCCTGAACCGCGGTTCGGTCTCACCGTCCTTCGTCGAGACCCGCATCCCTGCGAGACCACCTGTCGAGAGCGACAAACGGCGCGCTGTGGCGTCACGCCGACACCCCATTGTCACGAAACCCAAGTGGCATTCACCGGAAACGCCAAGTGGCAGACAGTCGAGCACACCCCGTGATGCACTCCCAGCTAGCCCTGTCCTAGCCGCCGCTTTCCTGCCTCGCCAGGTTCGAACGTTGTCATAGGTGTAACCCCGACGCCAGGGTACGGAAGTACTCGACGCTGGGTTACTGGGCCTGGCCCGGATCTTCGGTATGCTGCCTCCATGAAGCGAACAGGTGTTCGCCCGGTGGGGGTGCCGCGCGAGGTGGCGGTGCGGACGGACGAGCGGGGGCGGCCGGCGGCGGTCGGCGGCCGCGAGGTCGCCCACCTGCGCGACGAGTGGCTGGTGGAGGAGGGCTGGTGGACGCGCACGCCGCTGCGTCGCCGCTACTTCGACCTGGTGCTGACCGACGGCCGCAACGCCGTCGTCTTCCTCGACCGGCGGCGGGAGCGCTGGTACGCCCAGCGGGCATGACGCACGCCGAGCTGCACGCCCACTCCTGCTACTCGTTCCTGGACGGCGCCTCGCAGCCCGTCGAGCTGGCGGAGCGGGCCGCCGAGCTGGGCTACGAGGCATTCGCGCTGACCGATCACGACAGCCTCTGCGGCTCGATGGAGTTCGCCCAGGCGGCGCGCGACGCGAATCTGCGGCCGATCACCGGCTGCGAGCTGACGCTGACCGACGGCACCCACCTCACCCTCCTGGCCGAGGACGAGCGCGGCTACCGCAACCTCTGCCGGCTGCTGACGCTGGCCCATGCCGACGACCGGCGGGCGCCGGCCGCCACGCTCGACCAGCTCGCCCTGCACGCCGAGGGCCTGCACTGCCTCTCCGGCTGCGCCCGGGACGGCCACGTCGCCCGCCCGGTCGGCGAGGGCCGCCTGCGCGACGCCGAGGAGGCCGCCCTGCGCCTGCGCGCGATGTTCGGCCGCGAGCGGTTCTCGATCGAGCTCCAGCGCCCCTACTGGCGCGGCGACGCCCGCCGCAACCGGCTGCTGGCCGAGCTGGCCGAACGGCTGCGGGCTGCGGGTCGTCGCGACCGGCGACGTCCACGCCCACAGCCCGCGCCGGGCCTACCTCCAGGACGCGCTGGTCGCGATCCGCCTGAACACGACGCTGGACGCCAGCGAGCGGTACCGCCGCGGCAACCACGAGGCCGTGCTGCGCTCACCCGCCGAGGCCGCCGTCCGCCTCCCCGCCGCGGGGGTGGCGGGAGCCGCGCAGGTGGCCGAGCGCTGCCGGTTCGACCTCACCCAGGACCTCGGCTACCGCTACCCCGACTTCGCCTCGGAGGGCGGCGAGACGGCGCCCAGGGCGCTGGCCCGCATCTGCAGCGAGGAGCTCGAGCGCCGCTACGCCGGGCTCCCCCACATCCACGAGGCGCGGGCGCGGCTCGAGCAGGAGCTGGAGCTGATCGACCACCACGGGCTGGCCGGCTTCTTCCTGCTACACCGCGAGATCCTGGAGATGGCGCGCGACGTGGCCGTGCGCGTGCGCGGCGCGAGCGCGTCCCGCATCCTGCTCCCGCCGGGCCGCGGCCGCGGCTCCAGCGTCGGCTCGATCGTCTGCTACCTGATCGGCCTCTCCCACGTCGACCCGGTCGCCACCCGGCTCTTCCTGGGCCGCTTCCTCTCCCCCGAGCTGGCCAGCGTGCCCGACATCGACCTCGACTTCCCGCGCGACATCCGCGAGGGGCTGATCCTCGAGGTGCAGCGTCGCTACGGCGACGACCACGCCGCGCTGGTGGCGGCGTTCCCCACCTACCGCGTGCGGGGCGCGATCCGCGACCTGGGCAAGGCGCTGGCGCTGCCGCAGGGCGAGATCGAGCGGATGGCGCGGCTGACCGACGGCTACGACCCGGCCGGCGCCGAGGCGGCCCGCGTCGACCCCCAGCTCGACTCGCCCCGCTGGCGCGCCTTCCGCTTCCTGATGGACGAGATCGCGGGGCTGCCCCGCCACATCAGCCAGCACTCGGGCGGGATGGTGATCTCGTCGGCGCCGCTGGTCGAGCTGGTGCCCGTGCTGCCCGCCGCGATGGAGGGGCGGCGCATCTGCCAGTGGGACAAGGACTCCTGCGCGGACGCCGGCTTCCTCAAGATCGACCTGCTCGGCCTGGGCATGCTCTCGGCCGTCGAGGAGTGCGTCGACCTGATCGCCCGCACAGCGAACGAGCCGGTCGACCTGTCGCGGGTCGGCTTCGACGACCCCGACGTCTACGCCGAGATCCAGGCAGCCGACACGGTCGGCGTCTTCCAGATCGAGAGCCGGGCGCAGATGCAGTCGCTGGTGCGGACCAGGCCCGAGCACCTCGACGACCTGACCGTGCAGGTGGCCCTGGTGCGGCCCGGCCCGATCGTCGGCGACGCCGTCAACCCGTACATCAAGCGCCGCCAGGAGCTGCGCCGCGACCCGGACTTCGAGCCGCCGTTCGACCACCCGCTGCTGCGCGAGCCGCTGGCCGACACGCTGGGCGTGGTCGTCTTCCAGGACCAGGTGCTCGAGGTGGCGATGGCGCTGGCCGGCTTCACCACCGGCGAGGCGGAGTCGCTGCGCCGGGCGATGAGCCGCAAGCGCAGCCGCGAGGCGCTGGAGCGGCACTGGCTGCGCTTCCGCGACGGCGCCGCCAAAAACGGCGTCGACGAGGAGACGGCCCGGCTGGTGTTCGACAAGGTGGTCGCGTTCTCCGAGTTCGGCTTCCCCAAGTCGCACGCGGCGGCGTTCGCGATCCTCGCCTACCAGTCAGCCTGGCTGCACCGCCACCACCCGGCCGAGTTCCTCTGCTCGCTCCTGAACGCGCAGCCGATGGGCTTCTACCCGCCGGCGACGCTGCTGCGCGACGGCGAGCGGCGGGGCGTGCGGATGCTGCCGCCCGACGTCAACCAGAGCGCGGCCGGCTGCACGGTCGGCGCCGGGCCCTCGGTGCGGATCGGCCTCGGCTACGTCAAGGGCGTGGGCACGTCGGCCGAGGACGTCGTCGCCGAGCGTGAGCGCGGCGGCCCCTACCTCGACCCGGGCGACCTGGTGCGGCGCGCGCCCGTCGGCCGCGACGCCCTCGCCCAGCTCGTCCGGGCCGGCGCGCTGGACGCGTTCGACCGCAACCGCCGCCGGCTGCTGTGGGAGATCCGCCTCCACCGGGCACCCGACCAGGGTCAGCTGGCGCTGGCGCTGGACGCCGCGCCCACGCCGCGGCTGGCGGGGATGTCCGAGTGGGAGCGGATGGTGGCCGACCACGAGACGATGCACCTGACGACCGGGCCGCACCCGATGGCGCTGCTCCGTCCGTCGCTGGCGGCGTCGCTGCGCACCTCACGCGACCTGCGCACCGACCGCCACGGCATCCGCGTGACGGTGGCGGGGATGATGATCGCCCGCCAGCGCCCGGCCACCGCCGCCGGGATCGTCTTCCTGCTGCTCGAGGACGAGCACGGCATGACCAATGTGATCGTGCCCGCGGCCGTCTACGAGCGCGACCGGCTGGCGGCCCGCGCCGAGCCGCTGGTGCAGGTCACGGGCCGACTGGAGAAGCGCGAGGGGACGATCAACGTGCTGGCCGAGCGGGTCGAGGCGCTGAGCCGCCCCGGACGCCCCGAGATCGGCGCCGAGCCACGGCCCGACGAGGCCGACCTCCAGCAGCTGCGCGCGGCCGCGCCCCACGCCAACTCCTTCGCCCGCGGACGGCGGTGAAGTTGACACGTTCCCGCTCGCTTGGGATCGTTGTCAGATGCGATCAACGATCGTCTGCGCGCTCCTGTTCGTCTTCGCCGCAGCCCTCGGCGGCACGGCGGCGTCCGCAGCGAGCCCGCCGACCATCGTCAACGCCGTCATGCTCGACCACAACGGCGATGCGACCGCCGAACAGCTGAAGCTGACGTACAGCGTGCCCGTCACCCACGTCGTGGACACCGACGGCAGCTATCCGCTGGCGGTGGCCGGGTACACGGTGACGGGGATCAAGGCCGTCTCCGCCAAGAAGACGCTGGTGGTGAAGCTCCAGCCGCAGAGCGGCCGGGACGTCTTCGCCGCCCCGAGTGTGACGTACACGCCCACGGCGACCCAGCCGATCACCGACGGCGGGGCGACCCAGGCGGCCGCGCAGACCTTCTCCGCCACCCGCTCCCTCGCCACGCAGTCGACGTTCGTCGCGCCGGCGGGGTCAGACACCCCGGCCTGCGGCGCGTCGGCCGCGCCGTGCGCGAGCATCGGCTTCGGCATCACTCGCGCTACCGCGACCGGCAGCACCGCCGTCTACGCGGCGACGGGTACCTACGGGCCGTTCGCGATGGCCGACGGCGTCAGCGTCATCGGTGGCTTCAGCGCGACGTTCAGCAAGGCCCGCGCCAAGGCCGCGACGATCGTGCAGGGCGGGCTCCCCGCCGGCGGCGACCACTGGACAGCGGTGGACGCGATCGGCCTCAGCGCCCCGACCGTGCTCGGCTACGTCACGCTGCAGGGACCGTCGCCGTCCGCGGCGGGCGCGACCGCCTACACCCTCTACATGCGGGACGACGCGTCAGGCTCGCTGACGGTGCGCAACGCCAAGATCGCCGGCGGCACAGGCGCCCCGGGAGCGTCCGGGGCGAACGGCGCCGACGCGGCCTCACTCGCAGCCACGGCGAGCATGGCCGGAGGCACCGGGGGCGACGGCGCAGAGTTCTCGACCACCTGCAACAGCACCTCGCGCGGCGGCGGGGGGCCGGCTGGAACGAACCCGGCGACTGGGTCGCCGAGCAGCTCGGCGATGGGCGGTGGCGCAGGAGGCCAAGGAGGCACGATGGACACCGACTGTGGTGTCTTCAGCATGAACTTCACCGCCACACCGGGCGCCGCCGGCGCCAACGCGGCGTTCGTCTTCGGCACCTTCGGTCTGGGTGGACAGAGCGGCAGCGGCGGCGGGTCGTGCGGTCCGACGACCGGCGGTGCACCGGGCGTCGTCCACGACGGCGCGGCGGGAGCAGGCGGTGGAGGGTCGGCGGTTATCGGCGGCCTCTGGGCGGGTGCGTCCGGCACGGTCGGCGGTGACGGCGCGAACGGCGGCGGAGGCGGTGGCGGCGGCGGCGGTGGCGGCTGCGACGATGGCACCGACGCCTACGGCGCGGGTGGCGGCGGCGGCGGCGCGGGGGGAGCGGCTGCATGGCACGGGGACGGTGGATCCGCCGGCGGTGGCTCGTTCGCGGTCTTCGCGGTGAACGCCTCGGTCGTTCTCTCGCACGACACGCTCACGGGTGGCACGGGCGGGCACGGCGGTACGGGCGGATCCGGCGGCCAAGGCCAGGCCGGCGGAGCCGGTGGTCTCGGCGGCACGCTCCATCCCGGCAGCGTTCTGCCGGGGAACGGCGGAGCGGGCGGCCACGGCGGCCACGGCGGCGGCGGGGGCGGCGGATCCGGCGGCGATGCCTACGCGCTCTACCTCGTCTCCAGCTCGGTGACGATGAGCGCGGTGACCTCGACAACCGGCGCCGCCGGCGCTGGAGGGACGGGCGGCATCAGCGCGCCCGGCGCGCCGGCCTCGATCGACGACGGCAACGACGGCGGGCCCGGGGATGCGGGCTCCGCCGGCGTCTGCGCCGGCGACTGCTGAATCAGCTCAGCGCGCCGAACGACGCCACGATGGCGCACACCGCCACGATCCACGTCAGCACGACGGCCATCACCGTGGCCAGCGCGTGGTCGTGCATCCATCCGGCCACACCCCTGCGCCCGTACTCGGACGCGGCTGCGCGTGACTGTCCTCGCATCGATTCGACCCCCTCGAATCCGACATTACGAACCGGCCTGAGATCGACCGGCCACCCGCGCACCCCGCTCCCCCAGTTGGGGAGTCGCTACACCAGGGTGCCGTAGACGCTGGCGATCGCGAACACCACGACCACCCACGCGATCAGCACCAGGCAGACGGCCAGCACCGGCCGGTCCTCGGCCCAGGACAGCACGTCCTGCTCGCCGTACTCGTCCGCTTCGCTCCGCTCTCCCCCGGAAGCCCACCTCATCGACGACCCCTTTCTCGATGACCGGACTCAAGCGTACGATGGCGGACGCCCCCGGGCCACACCCTTCCGCGTGATCTCGACGGTGATTCCTACGCCGTGATCATGGCGACGCCGTCGTGGACGTCCACGACGGTGGGCACGACGTCCACCAGGCCCTCGCGGGCGCAGTAGCGGACGTCGTCGAGCAGGTTGGCCGCCCGCAGGTTGCGCGCGCTCCGCGACGCGCCGAGGCCGTCACCGGCTGTCTCGAACGACGCGGCCAGCGCCTCGGCGGCACGGGCGGCGTCGGTCAGCTCGTACTCGGGGAGCCACACCGCCAGCTCCTGCACGTAGCGGCCCGCGGTGTAGGCGTCGTCCATGGTGAACGCGCCGCGCACGCCGGCGCACTGCACGAGCACATCGCCGCCCCCGCCCTTGCGGGCCAGCCGGGCGACGTGCGAGGCGCACGCCAGCAGGTTGATCAGGCTGCCGATCACGACCGTCTCGGCATGGCCGGCGGCGGCGACGATCGCCCGCGTGCCGTTGGTGGTGCTGAGGATCACGGTCTCGGCCAGCGGGTCGCCCTCGAACTCGCGAGGCGAGTTCCCCAGGTCGAACCCCTCCGGCCGCACGCACTGCCGCTCGCCGGCCAGCACCGCGCTGCCGTTGACGCGCTCGGCCAGCTCGCGCGCACGCTCGAGCTCGCCGCAGGCCAGCACCTGGCGGTACCCGCTGGCCAGGGCGCGGGTGATGGTGGTGGTGGCGCGGAGCACGTCGATCACGATCGCGACCGCGCAGTCCGGCGCCTCGCCGGGGGTGAAGGCGACGTCGACGGCGCTCATCCGTCCTCGCCCTCCGCGAGGGTCGCCTGGGCGGCGGCGAGGCGGGCGATCGGCACCCGGAACGGGGAGCAGGAGACGTAGTCGAGGCCGGCCCGGTGGCAGAACGCGACCGAGTCGGGGTCGCCGCCGTGCTCGCCGCAGATGCCCAGCTTGATCCGTGGCTTGACGCCGCGCCCCAGCTCGACGGCCGTCTCGATCAGCCGGCCGACGCCGGTCTGGTCGAGCGACTCGAACGGGTTGCGGGCCAGCACGCCGTCCTCCAGGTAGTGGATCAGGAAGCCGCGCTCGGCGTCGTCGCGGCTGAACGCGAGCGTCGTCTGCGTCAGGTCGTTGGTGCCGAACGAGAAGAAGTCGGCGTGCCCCGCGATCTCGTCGGCGGTCAGCGCGGCCCGCGGCACCTCGATCATCGTGCCGACGGCGATCTCGGCGCCCCCGCCCTCCTCCTCGATCACCTGCTCGGTCAGGGCCCGCAGCCGCCGCAGCTCCTCGGCGAAGCCGACCAGCGGGTGCATGATCTCGACGATCGCCCCGTCCACCGCTCGTGCCGCGCGGACGATGGCCCGCACCTGCATCTCGTAGATCTCGGGATACTGGAGCCCCAGCCGGCAGCCCCGCGTCCCCAGCATCGGGTTCGTCTCGTGCAGCGCGTCCACCCGGGCCGCGACCCGCTCCAGCCGGGCCACCTCGGGCGCGGCGTCGCCGCGCTCGCGCAGCGCCGCGATCTCCTCGCGCAGGTCATCGCGGTCGGGCAGGAACTCGTGCAGCGGCGGGTCGAGCAGGCGGATCGTCACCGGCAGCCCGGCCATCGCCCGCAGGATCCCCTCGAAGTCGGCCTGCTGGAACGGCAGCAGCAGCGCCAGCGCCGCCCGCCGCTCCTCCTCGTCGGGCGCGAGGATCATGCGCTGCATCACCGCCAGCCGGTCCTCGCCGAAGAACATGTGCTCGGTGCGGCAGAGGCCGATGCCCTCCGCGCCCAGCTCGCGCGCCTTCTCGGCGTCGGCCGGCGTGTCGGCGTTCGCCCGCACCCGCAGCCGGCGCACCTCGTCGGCCCAGCCGGTCACGGTCTGGAAGTCCTGGTTGACCTGGGGCGGCACCAGCGGCATCGCGCCCTGCATCACCTCGCCGCGGGAGCCGTCGATCGTGATCACGTCGCCCTCGCGCACCTCGACGCCGGCCGCCCGGAACAGCCGTTGCGCGGCGTCCACCTCGATCTCCTCGGCGCCGGCGACGCAGGGCTTGCCCAGGCCGCGGGCGACGACGGCGGCGTGCGAGGTCATCCCGCCGCGGGCGGTGAGCACGCCCTGGGCGACCACGACGCCGTGGATGTCGTCGGGCGTCGTCTCCTGGCGCACCAGGATCACGTCCTCGCCGTCCTTGCCGCGCTCGGCCGCGCGGTCGGCGTCGAACACCGCCGCGCCCACGGCCGCGCCGGGCGACGCGTTCAGCCCGCGGGCGATCACCGTCCGCTCGGCGGCGGGATCGATGGCCGGGTGCAGCAGCTGGTCGAGCTGGTCGGGGTCGATCCGGCGCAGTGCCTCGTCGCGGTCGATCAGTCCCTCATCGACCAGGTCGCGCGCGACCTTCACGGCCGCGGCAGCGGTGCGCTTGCCGGTGCGGGTCTGGAGCACGTAGAGGGTGCCGCGCTCGATCGTGAACTCGATGTCCTGCATCTCCCGGTAGTGGCCCTCGAGCAGCGCCATCGTGTCGGTCAGGCCGCGGAAGGCGTCCGGCATCTCGTCGCCGAGCCGGGCCAGCGGCTGCGGCGTGCGGATGCCCGCGACCACGTCCTCGCCCTGCGCGTTTCGCAGGTACTCGCCGTACAGCTCCCGCTCGCCGGTGGACGGGTTGCGGGTAAAGGCGACGCCGGTGGCGGAGTCGTCGCCCATGTTGCCGAACACCATCTGGACGATGTTGACCGCGGTGCCGAGGTCGTCGGCGATGTGGTACTCGCGGCGGTACGTCCGCGCCCGGGGCGTGTTCCACGAGGCGAAGACGGCCTCGATCGAGCGCCGCAGCTGGTCGACGGGATCCTGCGGGAACTCGTCGCCAGTCTCCCGCCGGTAGATCTCCCGGAATCCGGCCACCAGCTCGGCCAGGTCGTCGGCGGAGAGGTCGACGTCGGCCGCGGCCCGGCGGGCGTCCTTCATCCGCTGCAGGGCCGACTCGAACAGCTGCGCGTCCACGCCGGCGACGACGTCGCCGAACATCTGCACGAAGCGCCGGTACGAGTCCTGCGCGAAGCGGGCGCCCCCGCCGGCCGCGGCCAGGCCGTTCACGGAGCCGTCGTTCATCCCCAGGTTGAGGATCGTGTCCATCATCCCCGGCATCGAGAACGCCGCGCCCGAGCGCACCGACACCAGCAGCGGCTCCTCCGCCGCGCCCAGCCGCTTGCCGGTGCGCTGCTCGAGCCGCGCCAGCGCCTCGGCGACCTGCTCGTCCAGCCCCTCGGGGCGGCCGCCCTCCCGCAGGAAGGCGATGCAGGCCTCGGTGGTGATCGTGAAGCCGTCCGGGACGGGAAGGCCGATGCGCGTCATCTCCGCGAGGTTGGCGCCCTTCCCGCCGAGCAGGGAGCGCATGTCGGCCGACCCCTCGGAGAAGTCGTAGACCCAGCGGGTCAGGTCGCGCCGCCCTCTCGCGCCGATCGGCGGCGCTCCTCGACAAGCTCGGCGCACCGCGCGGCGCACTCCTCGATGGCGAGCCGGGAGACGTCGATCACCGGGCAGCCCAGCCGCCGGTGCAGCTTCTCGGTCGCCTCCAGCTCCTCGTAGATCTCGGTCAGGTCGGCGTAGCGCGCCCCCGACCCGGCCGCGATCGCGCGGACGCGGCGGCGGCGGATCTCCGCCAGCCGCTCGGGCTCGATGGTGAGGCCGACGATCTTCCACGGCTCCACCCCGAACAGCGTCGCCGGCGGGTCGACGCCCTTGACGATGGGGATGTTCGCCGCCATGTAGCCCATGTAGCCGAGGTGCATCGACGTCGGCGTCTTGGACGTGCGCGAGACGCCGACCAGAATCACGTCGGCGTTGTGCAGGTCGTCGGCACCGCGGCCGTCGTCGTGCTTGACGGCGAACTCGATGGCGGCGATGCGGCGGAAGTACTGGGCGTCGAGCGGCGCCTGCCGGCCCGGCTCCTGGATCGGGTGCAGTCCGGACGCCGTGCTGATCGCGTTCAGGGCCGGGCCGAGCACGTCCAGCACGACCAGGCGGTGCTCGCGGGCCAGCTCGATCATGCCCTCGCGCAGCGCCGGGTCGACCAGCGTGTAGAAGACCGTCGCCCGCCTCCCGACCGCCGCCTCGAGCGCCTTGGCCAGCGCCTCGCGGGACTTGACGCGGGCGTGGCGGAAGAGCGCCGTCTCGAAATCCGCGAACTGACTCTGGGCCGCGCGGGCGACGCGCGCCGCGGTGTCGCCCGTCGAGTCGGAGACGATGTGGATCTCGAGGACGTCGGACACTCGGCGGATGGTAAACCAGCGCCGGTAGGCTTGCCGGGTGATGCGGTTCGACGTGGCGGTGATCGGCGGCGGCGTGGTCGGCTGCGCGATCGCGCGGGAGCTCTCGTTCACCCGAGCGCGGGTCGTCCTGCTGGAGGCGGCGCACGACCTCTGCGAAGGTGCCTCCAAGGGCAACACCGGGATCGCGACCAGCGGCGCCGACTGCACGGCCGGCACGCTCGAGTGCGACCTGGTGACGCGGTCGAGCCCGCGCTGGGAGGCGCTGTGCGCGACGCTGGACACGCCGTTCCGGCGGATCGGGACGCTGGCGGTCGCCCTGGCCGAGGACCAGCTGGCCCGCCTGCCCGAGCTCCTGGCCGAGGCCCACGCGGCCGGCGCCCGGGCCGAGATCGTGAGCGCCGACCGCGCGCGGGAGCTCGAACCGCTGATCACCCCGCAGGCGCTGGGCGCGCTGCACTTCCCCGACGACGGAATCGTGGACTCGATCCGGCTGACCATCGGCTACGCCGAGCTGGCGGCGCGAAACGGCGTGGAGGTGCGCCGCTCCTCCCCGGTGACGGGCGTCGAGCTGGACGGCGGCCAGGCGGTCGCCCTGCGGACGCCCGGCGGCCGGATCGAGGCCTCGTGCATCGTCAACGCCGCCGGGGTGATGGCCGACGAGATCGCCCGGATGGCGGGCGGCGACGAGCTGCGGACGTGGCCGCGGCAGGGGCAGTACTGGCTGCTGGACCGCGAGATCGGCGGCCGCTTCCGCGCCGTCGTGGGCGGCGTGCCGACACCGCACACGCGCGGCATCTACGCCGTGCCCACCACCAACCGCTCGCTGTTGCTGGGCCCGACCGCCGACGACCGCGAGGACCGGGCCGACCGCGCCGTCGACGCGGCCACGCTCGACCACGTCTTCGCCGCCGCCAGTGCCCTGGTGCCGTCGCTGCGCCGCGAGCACGCGATCAAGACCTTCGCCGCCAACCGGCCGGCGGCCGACCGCGTCTACCATGTCGGCCGCGACGCATCGGTCGTGAACCTCGTCCACGCGGCCGGGATCCGCTCGACGGGCGTCTCCTCCTCCCCGGCCGTCGCCGAGCTGGTGCGCGGCCTGGTTGCCGAGATCGTGCCGGCCGCGGCAGAGGAGCGGGAGGACGCGCTGCGGGCGTTGGAGCCGGTGCCGCGGCTGCTGGACGAGCCCTCGCCCGAGCGGCTGCCGGCCATCGACCCCCGCTACGGCCAGGTCGTCTGCGCCTGCGAGCAGGTGACCGCGGCCGAGATCGCCGGCGCGTACGCCACCGCCGTCCCGCCGAGCTCGCTGGAGGGCCTGCGCAAACGGACGCGGGCGATGGGCGGCCGCTGCCAGGGCGCGCTGTGCATGGCGGGCTGCTCGTTCATGCACTCCCTGCATACCGGCGCCCGGCCGGCCGAGATCGCGGTGTCCGAGCCGGAGGCGACGCTCGGTGTCTGACCAGATCGTCATCGTCGGCGCCGGCATCACCGGCCTCGCCTGCGCGGCGGCCCTCGGCGAGCGGGCGACCGTCGTCGATCGGATCCCGGTGCCGGGCGGGGTACACGGATGGGACCGGCCGGAGACGGCGGCGCTGGTCGGGCGCTGCACCGCCCGCCTGCTGCTGGGCGCGACCGCGGTCCGCTGGGACGGCGAGCACCTGCTCGTGGTCGGGCCCGCCGGCGTCGAGCGCCTGCGCGCGACCGCCCTGGTGGTGGCGAGCGGCGCCCGTCCGCGCGGCCGGGCGGAGCTGGGGATCGCCGGCGAGCGGCCCGCCGGGGTCGTCCCGGCGACGGTCGCCTGCCACCTTGCCGAGAACGGCCTGCCGGTCGGCCGCCGGCCGCTGATCCTGGGCGGCGGCGACTGGGCCGCGCGCGCGGCGCACGAACTGCTGGCGGCCGGCGCGACCGACGTGCGGGTGCTGGCACCGGACGGTCTGCTGCGGGCGATGCCGCACGGCACCACCGTCAGCGAGGGCGCCACGGTCGCCGCCGTGCGCGGTCGCCGGCGCGTCGAGCGGGCCGAGCTCTCGGACGGCGGCGAGCTCGACTGCGACGCGCTGGTGCTCGCCCACGGCCTGGTGGCGGCGCGGAACGTGGACGGCGCGGTGCTGGACGGCGAGCGTGTCGTGTTCGCCCAGCCGCTGGAGGATCCCGCCACGGTGGCGGGCGCCGAGGCGGCGGGACGTGCGTGCGCCGAGCGGGTGCGGACGATGACCGGATGGGAGGAGTGAGATGAGGGTGCGATCGCCGATCGGCGACCTGCCCTTCACCGTCACCGGGGTGCACCGGGGCGGCGACGGGATCGTGGTCGAGGGAGAGCTGGGGGCGTGGGAGTCGCAGGTCGAGGTGGGCCTCGCGGACGTGCCGATGCTGGCCCGGGCGCTGCGCGGCCCGCTGCTGGCCGCGGGACTGTTCGCCGCGGCGGCCGTGTTCGCGTCGAGGCGGCGGTGAGCGACGGCGTCCTGATCGGGATCGACCAGGGCACGAGCGGCACGCGCACCGTCGCGTTCGACCGGGACCTGCGCCCGGTCGCGGACGCGTATCGCCCGGCCGAGGTGCGCCACCCGCAGCCGGGCTGGATCGAGAAGGACGCCGACGAGACCGTCCGCACGGTCGCCGAGTCGCTGGCCGAGGTGGTCGCGGCGGTCGGCGGCCCGGAGCGCGTCGCCGCGGTCGGTCTGGACAACGAGGGCGAGACGGTGGTCGCCTGGGACGCGGCGACGCTGCGAACCGCTCGCACCGGCGGTGGTGTGGGGGTGCCGGCGCTCGCAGGGGATCGTCGAGCGCCTGGCGGACGCCGGCCACGGGCCCGAGATCGAGCGGCTGAGCGGGCTGCCGCTCGACCCCTACTTCTCGGCGACCAAGATCCGCTGGCTGGTGGAGCAGGTGCCCGAGGTGGCGCGGGCGGCGGCGGATGGGACGCTGCGGGCCGGCACGCTGGACGCCTTCCTGTGCGCCCGGCTCGGCGCCGGCGCGCGCACGGAGCCCTCGACCGCCGGGCGAACGCAGCTCCAGGCGCTCCGCGCCCCCGGGCGCTGGGACGCGCGGCTGCTCGAGCTGCACGGCGTGGACGCGGCGTGGCTGCCACCGGTCGGCTCATCGGCCGGCGACCTGGGTGAGCTGGACGGACGTCCGCTGCGGGCGCTGCTGGTCGATCAGACGGCGTCGCTCGCCGGCCATGGGTGCCTGCGCCCGGGCATGGCCAAGGCGACCTACGGGACGGGGATCTTCCTGCTCCAGAACAGCGGCGCCGAGCCGCCGGCCGATCCGGGCGGGCTGCTACCGATCGTCGCGTGGTCGCTCGGCGGAGCCGCCACCTACGCCCTGGACGGCGGCGTCTTCTCGGCTGGCACGGTCGTCGCCTGGCTGCGCGACGGCCTGGGCGCGATCGCCGATCCCGGCGAGTCCGAGGCGCTCGCCCGGTCGGTGAGCGACAGCGGCGGCGTGCGGTTCCTGCCGGCGCTGGCGGGCCTGGGCGCGCCCTGGTGGCGCTCCGACGCGCGCGCCGTGTTCGCCGGCATCACCGCGGGCACCGGCCGCGCGCACCTGGTGCGGGCGGCGCTGGACGCGCTCTGCTTCCGCGTGCGCGACATCGTGGACGCGCTGCCCGAACGGCCGCAGTCGCTGCGCGTGGACGGCGGCCTGACCGCGAACGGCTACCTGGTGCAGCGCCAGGCGGACGTGCTGGACATGCCCGTCGAGGTCGCCCCGGTGGCCGAGGCGACGGCGCTCGGCGCCGCCGCGATGGCCGGTGTCGGCGCCGGGCTGCTCTCGGGCGACGATCTGGTCGGCCTGGGCAGCGGCGGCACGCGCGTCGAGCCGGTCGCACCGGGACCGGCGGACGACGACTATCGCGGCTGGCGGGCCTTCGCCGAGGCCGCGTCACGACTCTGAGCCAACCTCGTCACGCGAGCCGTCCCCTGTTGGCGTCAGCCGGGGAGCTGCTCGAGGTCGCCGACCGAGCGCAGCGCCGCGGCGACGTTGAAGAGCATCTTCAGACGGTTGCCGCGGACGGCGAGGTCGGGATCCATCACGTGCACGGCCTCGAAGAAGGCGGCGATCGGCGCGACCAGCTCGGCTGCGGAGGCCAGCGCACAGACGAAGTCGCGGCGAGCGACGCAGTCGGCCAGCGCCTCGTCGGTCTCGCGCAGCGATGCCAGCAGCTCCATCTCGGCCGGCTCGCGCAGCAACGCGGGGTCGAATACGGCGGCCATCTCGTCGGCACTCTTGGTGGCGATCCGCGAGCAGCGGCCGTAGGCGTCACGGAGCGCGACCAGCCGCTCCGTCCCGCGCGCGTCGCGCAGCGCCCTCGACAGGGCGACGAGCGGCACCGGCGCGCCGTGGCGGGCACCGCGGGCCGCCCGGATCTCCTCCACCGAGACGCCCTCCTCCAGCAGCACCGGCTCGACCCGGTCGAGCACGAACTCGACGGCCTCCGGCACCGCCTCCAGCGGCCGCCGCTTCAGCTCGTGGCCGTCGCGGACCAGCGCCGCGACCGACATGCCCAGCAGATCTGCGAGCCCCAGCTCGAACCCGCGGTCGAGCGTGACCGCGACGATCCCGGCCGCCGCCCGGCGCAGCCCGTACGGGTCGCGGCTGCCGGTCGGCTGGTGTCCGAGCGCGAAGGCGACCGCGACCGTATCCACCTTGTCGGCGACCGACAGCAGCGCCGCCGCGGGCGTGCCGGGCAGGACGCCGCCGGCCTCCACCGGCCGATGGTGCTCCTCGATCGCGGCCGCGACGGCGTCGGGCTCACCCGCCTGGCGCGCGTAGACCGATCCGGCGTAGCCCTGCAGGTCGGAGAACTCGGCGACCAGCCGCGACACCAGGTCGGACTTGCTCAGCTCGGCGGCCCGGGCCGCGGCGAGCTTGACGTCCTCGTCCGCCTCGTTGCGGTCGGCCAGCACCTCGACCAGCTCGCGGATGCGGGCGCTCTTCTCGGCGAGCGACCCGGCGCCCTCCAGGAAGCTGACCCGCGGCAGCTCCTCCAGCATCGCCTCCAGGCCGCGGTCGAGGTCGCGCTCGTAGGCGAACGCCGCGTCCTCGAGGCGGCCGACCAGCACCTCCTCGTTGCCCTGGATAACGACGTCGGGGCGCGCCGCGCCGTTCGCGACGAACAGGAACCGCGGCGCCAGCTCGCCCTCGGCGCTGACCGGGAAGTACCGCTGATGCGACTGCATGGCGGTCACCGGTACCAGCGACGGCAGCAGCAGGTAGCGCTCGTCGAACCGGCCCTCCAGCACCTCCGGCCACTCCACCAGGTACGCGACCTCGTCCAGCTTGCCCATCGGATCGATCCAGCTGCCGCCGGCGTCCAATCCCTCGCGGATCAGCTCGCGCCGCTCGGCGGCGTCGGCCACCACCCGCACGCCGCGAACGTCCTCCAGGTACGAGGAGGCGGACCCGACCCGCACCTCGCCACCCAGGAAACGATGGCCGCGCGACTCGCGCCCGGACGTCACGCCGAACAGCTCGACCGGTACCGGCTCGGCGTCGAGCAGGACGACCAGCCAGCGCACGGGGCGGGAGAACCGGCCGCCGTCCCAGCGCATCGTCTTGCCGAACTGGAGGCCGCCCGCGACCGCCGCCACGACGCCCGGCACCAGCTCGACGGCGGCCGTCGCCGCCCCCTCGACGATCGCCCACAGCGCCCCGTCCCGCTCCTCCAGCTGCTCCGGCGCGAGGCCGTGCTTGCGGGCGAACCCGGCGCGCGCCTGCTCGGGCGCGCCGGCCTGCGGGCCGCGCTGCTCGCGGCGCTCCGCCGGCCGCTCGGCCGGCAGATCCAGCGCCCGGAGCACCAGCCGCCGCGGCGCCACGTGCACGTGCACCTCGGCGGCGGGTATCCCGGCGCCGGCGAGGGCGCGCTCGGCCAGGCCGGGCAGCTGCGCCTCCGCCTCGCGGCAGGCTGCGGCAGGAAGCTCCTCGCAGCCGATCTCGACCAGCAGGTCAGGCACCGGCCGCCGCCTCCCGCGCGTCGAGCTGCGCGCGTGCCACCCGCATCGCCAGCGACCGCATGCGCAGGATGTACGCCTGCCGGTCGGTGACGGCGATCGCCCGCCGCGAGTCGAGCAGGTTGAAGGCGTGCGAGCAGCGCAGCACGTTGTCGTACGCCGCCAACGGCAGCCCCGCATCGAGGCAGCGGCCGGCCTCGGCCTCGGCATCGTCGAAGTGCTTCGCCAGCATCGCCGTGTCCGCCACCTCGTAGTTGTACTTCGAGAACTGTCGCTCGTTGTCCAGCAGGACATCGGCCCAGGTCACGCCCGGCGCCCACAGCATGTCCTGAGCGCGGCGCACCCCCTGGAGGTGCATGCAGATCCGCTCCAGACCGTACGTCAGCTCCGCGGACACCGGGTCGAGCTCGATGCCGCCGGCCTGCTGGAAGTAGGTGAACTGGGTGATCTCCATCCCGTCCATCCACACCTCCCAGCCCAGCCCCCACGCTCCCAGGCTGGGCGACTCCCAGTTGTCCTCGACGAAGCGGACGTCGTGGTCGGCAGGGTCGATGCCGATCGCGCTCAGCGAGCCGAGGTAGAGGTCCTGGACGTCGGCCGGCGCCGGCTTGAGGATGACCTGGTACTGGTAGTGCTGCTGGAAGCGGTACGGGTTCTCGCCGTAGCGGCCGTCGTCCGGCCGGATCGAGGGCTCGACGTAGGCCGTGCGCCACGGCCACGGCCCCAGCACGCGCAGGAACGTGGCCGGGTTGGACGTGCCCGCGCCGACCTCGGTGTGGTACGGCTGCATGATCACGCAGCCCTGCGCCGACCAGTAGGCCTCGAGGGCCGAGATCATCTCCTGGAAGGTGCGCACGAGGCGGCAGGCTATCAGCGGGCCCGCAGCGTCCGCAGCCGGAAGCCGCCGTGCTCCTCGTACGTCGCCTCGACGATGCGCAGTGCCTCCCGTGCGGCCCGGCCGTCCACCGCCGCGGCGCCCAGCGGCGCGTCCAGCAGCCCCTCGACCGCGGCCGCCGTGCCCTCGGCCAGGCGGAACCCGCCCGACCGCCCCAGGCAGGCGTCGCACACCGCGCCGCCGGCCGAGGCCGAGTAGCCGGCCGGCGGCTCGGGCGAGCCGCAGGAGGCGCACGAGTCGAGGTGCGGCAGGTAGCCGGCCACGGCCAGCAGCTTGAGCTGGAAGGCCAGCCCCAGCGGGTCGAGCGCCGCGTCGCCCTCACCCTGCCAGCCGTCCAGCACGTCGAGGAACCGCGCCAGGCCGGCGAACGCCCGTGCGTTCGGCTCCGGCTCGACGAACAGGCGCAGGACGGCCTCCGCCCCGATCAGGCCGACCGCGAGCCGGTGCGGATCGGCCCGCACGTCGGCGTGCGCGTGCACGATGTCCACGCCGGAGACGGTGTGCAGCTCGCCTCGGCCCTCGTGCAGCATCAGCGCGGCGTGGGTGAGCGGCTCCAGCCGCGCACCGAACCGCGAGGCGGTCTTGCGCACGCCCTTGGCGATCGCGTTCACCCGGCCCCGCTCGGCGGTGTAGAGGTGCAGCACCCGATCGGCCTCCGCGTAGCGGATCGACCGCAGGACGACGCCCTCGGTCTTGTAGCTACGCCCCATCGGCCCAGGGCGGTGGCGGCCGCAGCGCCGCGATCCGCTCGCCGACCGGGCAGCCGGGGGCGTGGGCGCCGGGCAGGTAGCCGGTAGAGACCAGGAACTCGTTGGTGATCTCGCCGCCGGTGAACCGGAACGTGCGCTTGAACAGCTTGACCCAATCCTCGCGCGGCAGCGGGTGGTGCGCGTCCAGCCACCCGGCGAAGCCGCCATGGCTGTCGCGCAGCTCGATCACGGTGGCGGCGTTCGACGATCGCGGCGTTGACCTTGAGCCGGTTGCGGATGATCCCGGGATCGGCCAGCAGGCGGGCACGGTCGTCCTCACCGTAGGCGGCGACGCGGCTCGGGATCGAACCCGCCGTAGGCCAGCCCGCATCGTCTCGCGCTTGCGCAGGATCAGCCCCCACGACAGCCCGGCCTGGTTGATCTCGAGCATCAGCCGCTCGAACAGCCGCGCCTCGTCCCGCTCCGGGAAGCCGTACTCGGTGTCGTGGTACGGGCCGTGGAGCGGGTCGCCCGCGGCGAAGTCGCAGTAGCTCACGCGTCCTCGGCGACGTCGCCGACCTCGGCGTCGCCGATGGCCGTCAGCAGCTCGTCGAGCCGTGCCTCGAACAGCGCGTTGGGTGTCCCGGCCGCGCACCAGACGGTGTCGAAGCGGGTCAGCGAGCGGTCGACGACGGTGCGCAGCGGCCGGTCGTGGCCCAGCGGCGGCACGCCGCCGATGGCGTAGCCGGTCAGCTCCTTGACCTGGCTGCCGCGGGCCATCCGCACGTCGTCGCCGATCCGGTCGAGCCCGACCCGGCGGTCGCCGGCGCACAGGCAGAGCACGGGGTCCTCGCCGTCCATCAGCACCACCGACTTGACGATCTGGCCCAGGTCGCAGCCGACCGCGTCGGCCGCCTCGACCGCGGTGCGGGTGGACTCGTTCAGCTCGCGCACCTCGATGTCGAGGCCCGCATCGCTCGCGCGGTCACGGAACTTCAGGGCCGTGGGGTGCAGTTCGGGCAGTAGTGGGTTCCTCTCTGGGCGACGCGGATCTTGCGGATCGGGCGGCCGCAGCGCGGGCACGGCTCCCCCTCCCGATCGTACACGGCGAACCGTTCCTGCATCGACCCCGCGGCGCCGTCCACGCCGCGGTACGTGTCGATGCTCGCGCCCTGTGCCGCGATGCCCCGCTCGAGCACCTCGATCACGGCCGCGTGCAGGCGCTCGGCGCGCGCCGGGCCGATCCGGCCGCCCTGCGTCAGCGGATGGATGCGGGCGATCCACAGCGCCTCGTCCGCATAGATGTTGCCCACCCCGGCGACGACCCGCTGGTCGAGCAGCAGCGCCTTGATCGGCGCCGTGCGGCTGCGCAGCGCATCGCGCAGGGCGGCGGCCGTCCAGGTGCCGTCGAGCGGCTCGGGGCCGACGCGCTTCGCCCAGTGCGCCTCCAGTTCGCCCGCGTCCAGCAGCCGCATCGTCCCGAACCGCCGCTGGTCGGCGTAGAGCAGCCAGGAACCGTCGTCCAGCCCGAACAGCGCGCGCAGGTGCGGGCGCTCGTCCGGCGCGGGAACGTGGTGGTACCAGCCGGTCATCCGCAGGTGGCTGACCAGCGCGCGGCCGTCGTCGAGCTGGACGATCAGGTACTTGCCGCGGCGCCCGACGCGCTCGACGACGGCGCCCATCAGCTCGTGTGCGACCGCGTCCGGGTCGGCGGGCGCGGTCAGCCGGCCGTCGCGGATCTCGGCGCGGACGATCTCGCGGCCGGGCAGCACCGCCTGGAGCCCGCGCCGCACCGTCTCGACCTCGGGCAGCTCAGGCATCATCGCCCTCGAAGCTGAAGCACCGCCACGACACGTTCGGCGGGCACTGCCGAGCGCGCGTGCACCGTGGCCAGCGGCTCGCCGGCGGCCACCTCGTCGCCCGCCTTGCGGTGGACGACGACGCCGACCGCGTGATCGACCGGCCCGCCCTTGACGGCACGGCCGGCGCCCAGCTCGAGCGCCAGCTCGGCGACGCGCAGCGCGTGGCAGCGCCGCACCACCCCGGATCGCGGCGACGCCGTGGTCTCCACCACCGGGGCCCGGGGCAGCGGCGCCGAGGGGTCACCGCCCTGGGCGCGGATCCAGGCGTCGTAGGCGCCGTGCCCCTCACCCGACGCGAGCACCCGGCGCACCCGCTCCGCATCGCCGACCAGGATGGCCGCCGCCTCCAGGCACAGCTCGGTCAGGTCGTCCGGGCCGTCGCCGCGCAGCGTTGCGACCGCCTCGTCCAGCTCCAGGGCGTTGCCCACGGCCCAGCCGAGCGGCTCGTCCATCGGCGAGACCAGCGCGGTCACCTCGATCCCGTGCGTCCGGCCCAGCCGCTCCATCAGCGCGGCCAGCTCGCCCGCACGTTCGCGATCGGGCATGAACGCCCCCTCCCCGGCCTTGACGTCGAGCACCAGCCGGGCGCAGCCGGACGCGACCTTCTTGGCCATCACGCTGGTGGCGATCAGCGGCAGGCAGTCCACCGTCGCCGTCATGTCGCGCAGCGCGTAGATGCGCCCGTCCGCCGGCGCCAGCTCCGGCGACTGCCCGCACACGGCCAGCCCGACGCGCGCGACCTGGTCGCGCAGCTCGGCGGTCGTCAGCGTCGTCCGGTAGCCCGCGATCGACTCCAGCTTGTCGAGGGTGCCGCCGGTGTGGCCGAGGCCACGGCCGCTCATCTTGGCGAAGGGCACACCGCAGGCCGCGACCAGCGGACCGACGACGAACGTCGCCTTGTCCCCCACGCCGCCGGTGGAGTGCTTGTCCGCGACGGGCATCGGCCAGGTCAGCCGCTCGCCCGAGGCGACCATCGCCTCCAGCAGCCAGCCCGTCTCGCGCTCGGTCATGCCGCGCCAGACGACGGCCATCAGGAACGCGGCCAGCTGCTCGTCGCTGACGGCCGCCGACAGAAGGAAGCCCAGCTCGTCGCGGTCGAGCTCGCCGCCGTCGCGCTTGCGGGCGATCAGGGGCACCGCCCGGCGGTCAGACAACGGCCGTTCCCGGCAGGTCGGGGTCGTCGCGGCGCGTCAGATGGCGGAAGACGCTGGCGCCGACGTCGGCGAACGTGCCGCCCTCGTGTTCGCGGCCCATCGACGGCAGGCCGACGATCAGAGCGAGCAGCAGGCCGTGCTCGCGCGAGTGGTCGGTCGAGGGCGTGGTCGGGTCGCAGCCGTGGTCGGAGGTCAGCACCAGCATGTCGCCGTGCCGCAGTGCCGCCAGCAGCTGCGGCAGCTCCTCGTCGAACTCGCGCAGGCACTCGGCAAACCCCTGGGGATCGTTCCGATGCCCCCACACCATGTCCGTCTCGACCAGGTTGGTGAACACCAGCGAGCCGTCGGGCGCCGTGCGCAGCCGCTCGATCGTGCGGGCGACGCCTTGCACGTTCGACTCGGTGGGGGACGAGCTGTCCAGCCCGCGGCCGGCGAAGATGTCGCCGATCTTGCCGACGCCGTGGGTCTGCGACCCGGCCGCCTGGAGCCGCTCGAGGTAGTTCGGGCTGGGCGGGTCGAGGGAGAAGTCGTGGCGCCGGGGCGTCCGCACGTACGCGCCGGGAGCGCCCTCGAACGGGCGGGCGATCACCCGGCCCACCGCGTGGTCACCGCTCAGCAGCTCCCGGGCCGTCCGGCAGGCCGCGTACAGCTCCTCCAGCGGCACGGTCTGCTCGTGCGCGGCGATCTGGAAGACGCTGTCGGCGGAGGTGTAGACGATCCAGCTGCCGGTGCGCTGGTGCTCCTCCCCCAGCCGCTGGATGATCTCGGTGCCCGAGGCGGCGACGTTGCCCAGCACGCCGCGCCCTGTCAGCTCGGCGAAGCGCTCGATGATGTCCGCCGGGAACCCGTCCGGATAGGTCGGGAAGGGGTCCTCGAGCTCGATGCCCATCATCTCCCAGTGCCCGGTGGTGGTGTCCATCCCGGCGCTGCGCTCGGCCAGGCGGCCCCAGATCGCGGGCGCTCCCGGCCGTGGCGGGCAGCCGGCCAGCGGTACGACGTTGCCCAGGCCGAGCGACTGCAGCGCCGGCACGTCCAGCCCGCCGACGGCCTCGGCCACGTGGCCCAGCGTGTTCGACCCGGCCGTACCGAACCGGTCGGCGTCCGGCAGGTCGCCGACGCCGACGGCATCGAGCACGATCACGCAGGCGCGGGGCATCCGCGCAATCTAGATGAGGTTACGGGGTGGCTGCCCGGGACGAGCGCCGCGGGTCGGGGACGCCCCCGACCGAGGCCGACGCCTCGTCCGCCCGCTCAGCGTTGGTCGCTCCGCCCGGCAGCGACCGCGGCGCGTCGATCACGAAGAAGCCGTCCACGTCAACGCGCGGGTGGCCCTTCGTGCCCACCACCTGGATGGTGACGTAGTGCGTGCCGGCGCGCGTGAACTGGTGCCGCCACACGATCGACCGGCCGACCAGCGCCTTCGAGTAGAGCGACACGTTGGCCGAGAGCTTGCCGTCGATGAAGACGTGGGCCGCGCCGCGCAGGCTGCTCGTCGGCGCCAGCCAGGCCACCTCGCGGCCGGTGAAGTCGAAGCGGGCGCGCGCGCCGGCCGCAGTCGCATACCGGTCGTGGCCGCCCTGGTAGGTCGAGGAGGTGCCCAGCGACCAGCGACCGGCGTAGCGCAGCGAGGCCTCGCCGGCGACCCGCGTCGAGAACGCTGCGCCGGTGTCCGGCGCCGCCGTGTTGCCGCCGCAGTCGGTCGGCGCGACTCGGTAGCGGACGTTGGGCAGGGAGACGACGTGCGGGATGTAGAACGGCTCGAGCACGGGCCACCCGCCGCTGACGGCCGTCCAGGTGGTGCCGCCGTCCACGCTGACCTGGAGGTGCTCGGCGAGGATGTCGGTCTTCGCGTCGGACGCGCCCCAGACGACGTTGATCGGCATGCCCAGCGTCCCCGCGATGCCGGCAGGGATGTGCGCCGTCGGCGGCGATGTCACCACCGGCGGGGCCGAGTCGCCGGTGGCCAGCTCGCCCCAGCGGATGAACTCGTACGAGCGCTGGAGCGTCCGGCCGTTGAGACCGCCCAGCGTCTCCATCCCCCACGACGAGGCGAAGGCCGCCGGCCACGAGCGGCCGGTCGAGAGCGGCACCGTGCACGTCCACGTGTCCGACGCCGGGTGGTAGGCCTCGACGCGGCTCAGGTCGTGCTGTCCGTCCCAGCCGCCGATCACGTAGAGCGCGCCGCCCGACCCGGTGACCGCGGCCGGCACCTCGTGCGGCGCCGGCATGTCGGCCAGCTGCGTCCAGCCGTCGCCCATGTGGCCGGGATCGAGCACGAACGTCTCGCGCCGCTGGACGCCGTTCCAGCCGCCGAACGCGTAGATCTTGCCATCCGCCCCCAGCGTCGCCGCCAGCCCGCCGCGCGCCGAGGGCAGCGGCGGCCCCAGCGACCACGTGTTGGAGGCGATGCTGTAGACCTGCACGGTCACCGTCGGCAGGAAGCCGGCCGGCAGCTTCGCGTAACCGCCGATGGCGAAGATCCGGCCGTCGGCGGTGCCGACGGCGGCCAGGTCGGTGCGCGGGTAGAGCAGCGGCGCGACCGACCGCCCCCAGCCGCCCTCCGCGTCCGGGCCGTGTCGCACGACCGACGCCAGCACGGCGTTGCCCGTGCCGGTGCCGCCGATCATGTAGACGTCGCCGTCCGACCCCTCGGCCGTGCCGGCGCCGGCCCGCGGCGCGGGCAGTCCCTTGGCCCGGCTCCAGCTGCGCAGCCCCGGCCGGTCGGCGGCGACGAACGTCGAGCTGACCGGCTTGTAGGCGTGGTTCAGGTCGAAGCCGAAGCCGCCGGCGACCAGCACGTCGCCCGAGCCGCTCAGATGCCCCGCCCCGGCGCCCCACACCGAGTAGGGGAACCGCGACTCCTGGTGCCACCGGCTGGCGGCCGCCGCGCTGGCGGGCGCGACGGCGCAGCCGACCAGCGCCGCGGCGAGCAGCGCCCGCCGCGCCGTCCGTGCGCTCGGCATCCCCGTCACGGCGTCCGCGAGCGCGCGGGATGGCCTCCGCGCGTGGCCGAGGCGGTCGCGCCGCGGGCGACGCGGGCCGATGAGGACGGCCGTCCGGCCAGGCCGAGCGGCGGGCCGATCACGAAGTAGCCGTCAATGTCGAACCGGGGACGGCCCTTGGTGCCCAGCACCTGCACCGTGACGTAGTGCGTGCCGGAGTGCGTGAACTCGTGGTGCCAGAGCAGCGCACGCGAGACCAGCGTCTTCGAGTACTCGGTCACGTTCGCGACGAACTTACCGTCGATCGAGATCCGGGCGGCGCCACGCAGCGCGCTCTTCGGCGCCACCAGGGTGATCTCGCGCCCGGTGAAGTCGAACCGCGCCCGGGCGCCGGCCTGCGTCGAGTAGCGGTCGTGGCCACCCTGGTAGGTCGCGCTCGACGAGGTCGTCCACCGACCGGCCACCCGCAGCGCCGTCTCCGCGCCGACGCGGGTCGAGAACCCGCCGCCGGTCGAGGTCGACGCGGCGTTGCCGGCGCAGTCGGTCGGCGTGGCGCGGAACCGCCAGTCGCGCACGTTGCCCAGGTTGAAGAACACGGGCTGGAGGCTCGGCCACACGCCCGTCACCGCGGCCCATGACGCGCCCACGTCCGAGCTCAGTTCGAGGTGCTGGTCGAGGATGTCCGTTGCGGCGTCGGTCGCCGTCCAGCGCACGACGAGCGGCATGCCGCTGGTCGCGGCGGTGCCGCCGGTGGGGATGTGCGCGGTGGGCGCGGAGGAGACCACGGGCGCCGTCACGTCGCCCGTCGGCAGCTGGCTGGAGGCGATCGACTCGGTGCTGGCCAGCAGCGTGTTACCCCGCACGCCGCCCAGCACGGTCAGGTTCGTCCCGTCGTTGACGGCGATCGGCCACGAACGGGCGTTGGTCAGCGGCGCCGTGCACGACCAGGTGTCCGTGGCCGTGTCGTAGGCGTCCACGCGGCGCAGGTCGCGGGCGCCGTCCCAGCCGCCGACGACGTACAGCGTGCCGTCGTTGCCGGTCACCGCCGCCGGGATCTCGTGCGGCGAGGGCATGTCGGCGAGCTGCGTCCAGGTGCCGCCGGGCAGGGTGGTCGGGTCGAGCACGTACGCGGTGCGAAGCTGCGTGCCGTTCCAGCCTCCGAAGACGTAGATCTTGCCGTCAGCGCCGACCGTGGCGGACTCGCCGCCCATCGCCGAGGGCAGCGCCGGGCCCGCCGACCACGTGTTGGCCTGGACGTCGTAGATCTGCACGTTCAGCGTCGGCAGGAAGCTGCTGCCGCTCTTGGTGTAGCCGCCGATCGCGAACACCTGGCCCGCCGTGCCGGTCGGAGCCCAGACGGCCGCCAGGTCGGTACGAGGGTTCGGCATCGGCGCCATCGGCGTCCACGTCCCGGCGTGCCAGCGGAGCATCCCGACCACCGGGGCGCCGGTCGTGCTCGAACCGCCCATCACGTAGAGGTTGTCGTTCGTGGTGTCCACGGCATAGCCGGCCCCGCCTCGGGCCGACGGCTGTCCCGTACGCCGCGTCCAGTGGCCGATGCCCGGCCCGCTGGGCGTCGTGAACGCACTCTTCAGCGGGGCGTAGGTCTGGTTGGTGTCGAACCCGAAGCCGCCGGTGAGGATGTACTGGCCGCCGACCAGGCCGCCGGCGGCGCCCCAGGTGAAGTACGGCATGTTGTTGGTCGCGTGCCACGTGTTCGCCGAGGCGGTGGCAGGCGCGAGCAGCGCAGCGGACGCGAGCACGGGCACGACAAGACGACGAACGACGCTCAAAGGAGACTCCCCGGGACGACAAACAGACGCCCGCATTCAACGTGCGAGGTCAGGGTTTGTCAAGCGGCAGGTGCATCTCCCACTGCCGATGGTGTTCCAGCTTCCCTCCCACCGCCGGCAGGAAGCCGTGCGCGTCGGTCCACTCCTCGGGCACAAGCGCCGGCACCGAGATCGCGTCCACGCCGAGGCCGGCCAGGATCCGCCGGCCGAGACCGCGGCCGCGCCGCGCCGGGTCGACCGCCAGCGCGTAGAGCCAGAACCGGCGACCGCGCCGCCTGCCGATGACGACGCCCTGCCCGCCCAGGCTGAGCGCCGGCAGGTGGACGAGCGACTCGGCCTGGAGCTGCCAGGGCGGATCGGTCCAGCCCCACCGTTCCAGCAGCGCCACGGCGTCCACGCTCTCGACCGGCTCGAGCCGCCCGCGCAGCCGCCGGCCGAGGCCGCCGCGGGGCGCGGCCAGCTCGTAGCCCAGCAGCCGGCGGCGGCGGACGAATCCGTGGCGCTCGTAGAGGGCCGCCGCGGGGTCGTTGCCGACCAGCACCTCGAGACCGATCTGCGCGGCGCCGGCCGAGCGGGCGGCGCTCAGCGTGGCCTCGAGCACCAGGCCGCCGAGGCCCTCCCGGCGGTGGTCGGGGTGCGTCCCCTCGCCGCGGACGCTGGCGCGGTCGCCGCGCAGCGCCCCCAGGCAGAAGCTGGCGGGCTCACCGTCGGCGAACGCCGCGAACGAGAGCTCGGGCCGGACGTCCGTCTCGTCCATGTAGAACGCCAGGGCCGAGGCATCGAGCTGCGCGGGCACGGCGTAATCCGAGAAGGCGCGGTTGTGGAGCTCCGCGAGCCAGCCCTCGTCTCCGGGCGCCAGCGCTCGCAGATCGACGGTCAAGCGCGTGGATGGGCGCGCTGGTAGGCCTCGCGCACGTGCTCCACCGAGACGTGAGTGTAGATCTGGGTGGTCTCGATCGTTGCGTGACCGAGCATCTCCTGCACGCTGCGCAGGTCGCAGCCGCCCTCGATCAGATGGGTGGCGAACGAGTGCCGCATGGTGTGCGGCGTAACGATCTTCTGGACGCCCGCGGCGCGGGCGTGGTCGCGCACGAGCTGGAACACGGCCTGGCGGGTGATGCCCTGCCCGCGGTGGTTGAGGAAGAGGATGTCGCCGCGCTGGAGCCGGCCCAGGTACGGGCGACCGCGCTGCATGTAGACCCGGATCGCGTCGATCGCGCGGCCGCCGGTGGGGACGACGCGCTGGCGCGCGCCCTTGCCCATGCAGCGCACCAGGCCCTCCTCCAGGTCGACGTCGCTGACGCGGAGCGCGACCAGCTCGGAGACGCGCAGCCCGGCGCCGTACATCAGCTCGAGCATGGCCCGGTCGCGCAGCCCCCGGGGCGAGCCGTCCGGCTGGGTGACGATCCGCTCGGCCTCGTCGGGCGTCAGCGGCTCCGGCAGCCGGCGGCCCAGCCGCGGCAGCGGCACGCCGCGGCCCGCGTCGGGCCGGCCGCCCTCGCGGGCGCGGTACTTGAGGAAGGCGCGGACGGCGGCGAGGCGGCGGCGCACGGTCGCCGGCGAGAGCCCGCGGTCGCGCAGGGCGACGGCGTACTCGTCCAGCACGGACACGTCCACCGAGTCGGGGTCGACGTGCTCGACGAACGTCCCCAGGTCGATCAGGTCGCGCCGGTAGGCCTCGATCGTGTGCGGCGATGCACCGCGCTCGAGCTGGAGGCTGGTCAGGAAATCGCTGAGCTTGGTGTCATAGGTCTTCATGGCGATGCTCAAGTTCGCCATGATCCGCACGACTCCTTCAACCCCGCCGTGTCCCGGTGGGGCAACGTCACACTGCGTCAGACCGCCGCCGCCACCTCGTCCAGCGGCGTGTACGGCAGGCCGACTGCCTCGGCCACGGGCCGGTACGTCACCTTGCCGTCCGCCACGTTGACACCCTTGGCAAGCGCGGGATCCTCGGCGATGGCGCGCTCGGCGCCCTTGTCGGCGATCGCCTCGATGTAGGGCAGCGTGACATTGGTGAGGGCGCCGGTAGACGTGATCGGCACCGCCCCCGGCATGTTCGCCACGCAGTAGTGGAGCACGTCGTCAACCACGTAGGTGGGGTCGGTGTGCGTCGTCGGGCGCGAGGTCTCGAAGCAGCCGCCCTGGTCGATCGCAACGTCCACCATCACCGACCCCGTCTTCATCTCGCCCAGCATCTCGCGGGTGATCAGGTGCGGTGCCTTGGCACCCGGGATCAGCACGCCGCCGATCACGAGGTCGGCGGTCGGAAGCGCCTCCTCGATCGCCTGGCGGCTCGACATCGTCAGCAGCACCGTGCGGCCGAGGCTGACGTCGAGCTCCCGCATGCGGTCGACGGAGCGTTCGAAGATCGTGACGTTGGCCTGCATGCCCTGGGCGATCAGCGCCGCGTTGTAGCCGACGATGCCGCCGCCGAAGACGAGCACGTTTGCCGGCAGCACGCCGGGGACGCCGCCCATCAGCCGGCCGCGGCCGCCGAACGGCTTCATCAGGTAATACGCGCCGACCTGCGCCGACAGCCGGCCGGCGACCTCGCTCATCGGCGCCAGCAGCGGCAGCCGGCGGTCGGGCGTCTCGACGGTCTCGTAGGCGATGCAGAGCGCGCCGGTCTCGACCAGCCCGCGGGTCAGCTCCGGCGCGGCGGCGAGGTGAAGGTACGTGAACAGCACCTGGCCGCGGGACAGCCGCTGCCACTCGCCGTCCAGCGGCTCCTTCACCTTCAGCACCATCTCCGGCTCGGACCAGACGGTGTCGACGTCGACGATGGTGGCGCCGGCGGCGCGGTAGTCGTCGTCGCTCATCGCACTGCCGACGCCGGCGGTGGTCTCGACCAGCACGTCATGGCCGCGGTGGCGCAGCTCGAGGACGCCCGCGGTCGTCAGCGCGACGCGGTACTCGTCCTTCTTGATCTCCTTTGCAACACCGATCTTCATTGGCCTGCCCTCGCTCGGAGTGTTCGGACGTCCACGGGAATGACCCGACGATTCTACGGTGTTTGGACCTCTTTCCGACAGAGATCGATCAGAATCGACGTGACCGCCGTCATCCGGTCGAGGTCGTCCACCGCGATGTGCTCATCGCCGGTGTGGATCTCGGCCATCCCGTTGCAGACGTTGACGCAGGTGATGCCGGCGGCGTTGAAGACGTTCGCGTCGGCGCCGCCGCCCGACTCGATCAGCCGCGGCCCCGCGCCGGCGTCCTCCAGCGCACGCCAGATCAGCTGCACCGGACGGGACGCCGGGTCGAGCCGGTAGCCGTCGTAGATGCCGCGGATCGCGATCTCGGCCTCGCAGCCGGTGGCGTTCGCAGCCTCGTTGATCGCGTCCACGGTCGCCATGCAGACCTCGTCCAGGCGGCCGCTGTCGCGGCTCCGCACCTCCGAGGAGATCGTGCACCGGGGCGGCACGATGTTGCCGGCGACGCCGCCCTCGATCAGGCCGACATTGGCGGTGGTCTGCTCGTCGATCCGGCCCAACGGCATCGCGGCCACCGCGCGGGCCGCGGCGAGGATCGCGCTCCGGCCCCGCTCCGGCGCGATGCCCGAGTGTGCGGGCCGCCCGTGGAAGGTGACGACGAAGCTGCGCTGCCACGGGGCGGCGATGACGATGTCGCCGATCGGCGCAGCGTGGTCGTAGCAGTAGCCGAAGCTGGCGGCCAGGCGCCCGACGTCGAACGCGGCGGCCCCGCGCAGGCCCACCTCCTCCATCGGCGTCAGCACCAGCTCGACGCCGGCGTGCGGCCGGCCCTCGCGGAGCAGGTCGCGGACGGCGCACAGCATCGCCGCAACCGCCGCCTTGTTGTCGGCGCCGAGGATGGTGGGATGGCTGTTGGTGACCACGCCGTCCTCGATCACGGGCTCGATCGGGCCGGTCGGCGGCACCGTGTCGAGGTGTGCGTTCAGGAAGACCGGGTCGCCGTCCGCGGTCGCGTCCAGGCGGCAGTAGATGTTGCCGATGTCGGAGCCGATCGCCGCCCCGGCGGCGTCCTCGTCCGGGTCGAGCCCGAGGTCGCTGAGAAAGGCGAGGACGTGGTCGGCGACCGCGCGCTCCTTGCCCGACGGGCTGGGCAGCGCGGCCAGCTCACAGAACAGGTCGAGCGGCGGGATCGCGGTCGCCGCGCTCATCGGTGGCCGTACAGCGGGCGGTACTTGCCGCGCAGGTAGTCGAGCAGCGGCTCGACCTCGAGCCCGTGGCCCGTCGCCCGCCGGACGGTGTCCTCGGCCGACTCGAGGTGCCCGCGGAGGTGCACGTTGCGCCGCATCCACTCGAGCACAGAGAGCAGGTCGCCCGAGGCGATGCGCCGGTCGGCGTCGGGCTGCTCGGCCTCGTAGGCGCTCCAGAGCACGGCGCTGTACAGGTTGCCGAGCGAGTAGGACGGGAAGTAGCCGAACGCCCCCTGCGACCAGTGGATGTCCTGCATCACGCCGTCGGCGTCGCTGTCCGGCGTGACGCCGAGCAGATCGCGGTACGCCTCGTTCCACGCGGACGGCAGCCCGGCGGGCTCCAGCTCGCCCCGCATCACGGCCAGCTCGAGTGCGAAGCGGACGGCGATGTGGAGGTTGTAGGTGACCTCGTCGGCCTCGACCCGCACCAGCGACGGCGCAACCTTGTTGACGTGCCGGTAGACGTCGTCCACGTCACTTCCCCGCATCGCCTCGGGGAAGGCGTCGTACAGCTTCGGCGTGTAGTGCTCCCAGAACGCACGCCGGCGCCCGACGATGTTCTCCCACAGCCGCGACTGCGACTCGTGGATGCCGTAGGACGGGGCGTCGTCCACCGGGGTGTCCTCGAACGCCGGGTCGAAGCCCTGCTCGAACAACCCGTGACCGCACTCGTGGATGGTCGCGAACAGGCCGCTGAACGGGTCGAGCTCGTCGATGCGGGTGGTCAGGCGAACGTCGTTCAGGCCGATCGTCGTGCTGAACGGGTGCGCCGAGACATCCTGGCGGCCCGACTCGAGGTCGAAGCCGAGGTCGGCCAGCACGTCCATCGTGAAGCTCCACTGGGCGTCCTTCGGGAACGTCCTGCCGGCAAACGGCGCGGCCGGCAGCGGGCCGGCGTCGACGATCTCCGCCAACAGCTCCCGCAGGCCGTCGCGCAGCGGCGTCAGCAGCGACTCCAGCCGCGCGGCGGTCACCCCGGGCTCGTAGGCGTCCACCAGCGCGTCGTACGGCTCGCCCTCGTAGCCGACCAGCTCGGCCTCCTCCCGCTTGACGGCGATCACCTCTTCCAGCGCGGGCAGGAAGGCGGCGAAGTCGTCGGCCGCCCGCGCGGCCCGCCAGGTGGTCGAGCCGCGGCTCTCGGCCAGCGCCAGCCGGCGGACGAACTCGGGGGGCAGCGGCGCCGCCCGGTCGCGCTCGTGCCGCAGGTTCCGCACCATCGCCACCCGGACCGGGTCGGGATCGTCGGCGTGCGCATCCAGCAGGTCGCCCAACGCCGGGTCACACAGCCGCTCGTGGCGCACCACCCGCATCGTCGCCAGCTGGCGGGCGCGGGCCTCGGCGCCGCGCAGCGGCATCATCGTCTCCTGGTCCCAGCCCAGCAGCGAACCGACGCGCGAGAGGTCGGCGAACTCGCCCATCCGCGCGCGCAGGTCGGTCCAGGTCGGTTCGTCGGAGATGTCGGCCGGGAGAGTTGCCAAGGGACGGCCGCAGCCTACCTCACGGCAACCGGCCTCCCGAACTACCGGGCGACGTGCTCCGCCACGGGCTCCGCGTCGGCCTCGGCGCCGGAGCGGTGCGCGACCGCCGCGCCGACGAAGTCGCGGAACAGCGGCTGGGGCCGGTTCGGCCGGGACTTGAACTCGGGGTGGTACTGGCTGGCCACGAACCACGGATGCTCGGGCAGCTCGATCACCTCGACCAGCCGCTCGTCCTGGTACGTCCCCGCGACCAGCAGCCCCTTGGCGACGAGCTGCGAGCGGTACCGGTTGTTGACCTCGTAGCGGTGCCGGTGGCGCTCCTGCACGACCCGCTCGCCGTAGGCGGCGAACGCCTTCGAGCCGTCCACCAGCGTCACCGGGTCGGCACCGAGGCGCATCGTCCCGCCCATGTCCTCGACCTCCTTCTGCTCCGGCAGCAGGTCGATCACGGGGTGCGGGCTCTCCGGGTCGAACTCGCTCGAGTTGGCGCCCTCCAGGCCGGCGACGTGCCGGGCGAACTCGACGACGGCGACCTGCATGCCCAGGCAGATGCCCAGGTAGGGCACGCCGTTCTCACGGGCGAAGCGGACGGCCGCGATCTTGCCCTCGATGCCGCGGATGCCGAAGCCGCCCGGGATCAGGATCCCGTCCGCCTCGGACAGGCGGCGCTCGGCCTCGGCCAGCGAGAGCGTCTCGGCGTCCACCCAGATCACCTCGAGCTTCGTGCCGTGGTGGATCGCGGAGTGGTTCAGCGCCTCCACCACCGAGAGGTAGGCGTCCTGGAGCTGGACGTACTTGCCGACGATCGCGATCCGCACCGTGCCCTCGGCCAGGCCGATCCGCTCGACGACCGACTCCCACTCGCGCATGTCGGGCGGGCCGGTGACGAGCCCGAGCCGCTCGCAGGTGAGCCGGTCGAGGCCCTGCTCCTGCATCGCCAGCGGGATCATGTAGATGTTGGGCGCGTCGGCCGCCGAGATCACGGCCTCGGCCGGCACGTCGGCGAACAGCGCGATCTTCTCGCGGATCTCGCGGCCCAGCTGGTGGTGCGAGCGGCACACGATCACGTCGGGCGAGATACCGATCCGGCGCAGCTCCTGCACGGAGTGCTGCGTCGGCTTCGTCTTCAGCTCGCCGGCGACCTCGATGTACGGCACCAGCGTGCAGTGGATGTACATCACGTTGTCGCGGCCGACCTGGTTGCGGAACTGGCGGATCGCCTCCATGAAGGGCAGGCTCTCGATGTCGCCGACGGTGCCGCCGATCTCGGTGATGACGACGTCCACCTCGGACGACTGTGCGACGCGCTGGATCCGGCGCTTGATCTCGTCGGTCACGTGCGGGATCACCTGCACCGTGGAGCCGAGGTACTCGCCCTTGCGCTCCTTGCGGATGATCGCGTTGTAGATCGAGCCGGTGGTGTGGTTCGAGTTGCGCGAGAGGAACTCGTCCACGAACCGCTCGTAGTGGCCCAGGTCGAGGTCGGTCTCGGCGCCGTCCTCGGTGACGAACACCTCTCCGTGCTGGAACGGGCTCATCGTGCCCGGATCGACGTTGATGTACGGGTCGAACTTCTGGAGCGAAACGCGCAGGCCCCGCGCCTTGAGCAGCCGCCCCAGCGATGCGGCGGTGATCCCCTTGCCCAGCGACGACACCACGCCGCCCGTCACGAACACGTACTTGGCCTGCTTGCTCACCGACGACCCGCCTTTCCCGAGATCCGACCGTTCCCGGGGATGCATCATACGCGAGCCACGGGACGGACGACCACGTTCGTTGTCAATCGAGACACGCACGGCATCGGAAGACGGCCCCGCCCGGCGCCGTCTTGCGCATCGAGAGACCACGATCGCAGAGGGGACGACCGATGACCGCATCAGGCACACGTATTCGCACCTTCGCGGCGGTGCTCGCACTTGCCGCGCCGCTGGCACTGGCGGGACCGGCCTCCGCAGACGGCGCCCGGAACCCTCACCTTCCCGCGGGCCACATCCACGCCGTGACGGCGACGACGCCGGCACCGGCCGGTGCGGGAGCCGGCCATGGGCACCTGCCCGCCGGCCACGTCCACGGGTCCGCCACGGCGGCGGCGATCGCGACGACCGCCGGCGCGGCGGGCGCCGACGACCACCGCACGGCCGCACTGATCGGCGGCGGAGCGCTGCTGACGCTGGGGGGCATCGGCATCGGACTCGGGATCGCGGGCGGCGGAGCGCGCAAGCGCGCCCGGATGCTGCCGGCGCAGAGGTAGACGGGGGGACTCCACCTCGCCGCGTACCCGCGCGGCGAGGAACCCGCCCGCGTCCGGCGCCTATCCGAGCAGCGCTTCGGCGTGGCGCAGGGCCGCGTCGTCCTCGCCGCCACCCAGCATGCGGGCGATCTCGGCGACCACCTCGCCCTCGCGCAGGGGCACGATCCGCGTCACCGTCGGGTCGCCCGGCAGCTTCTCGACCCGCAGGTGGGCGTCGGCCTGCGCCGCGATCTGCGGCAGGTGCGTGATGCAGAGCAGCTGGGCGCTGGCCGACAGCCGCTTGAGCTTCTCCCCCACGGCGTTCGCGGTGTGGCCGCCGATGCCGGCGTCCACCTCGTCCAGGAGCAGCGTCGCCGGGCCGCCGCCGCTGCGGGCCGCGACCCGCACCGCCAGCGCGATCCGCGACAGCTCGCCACCGGATGCGCTCTGGGCCAGCGGCAGGGCGGGAAGGCCCGGGTTGGCGGCCAGCAGCAGCCGCAGCGCGTCGGCGCCGCGGCTCCCCAGGTCGGCGGGCTCGAGGGCGGCCTCGAGCACCGCGTCCTGCATCCCCAGGCCGGCCAGCTCCTCGGCCACGGCCGCGGCGAACCGGGGCGCCGCGCGGCGCCGCGCGGTCGTCAGCCGCTGCGCGCGCCGCTCGGCCTGGGAGCGGGCCCGCTCGGCCTCCGCCTCCAGCTCGGCCAGGCGCCCGCCTCCGCCGGCCAGCTCCTCGAGCGCCGACCGGGCCCGGTCGGCCAGCTCGACGACGCCCTCCACCGACGCGCCGTGGCGGCGCTCGAGGTCGGCGAACGCGGCCAGCCGCGACTCGACCCAGTCCAGGCGGGCCGGATCGGCCTCCAGCTCGTCCAGGTAGCGGCGCAGGTCGATGGCCGCCTCCTGCAGGCGCAGCGCGGCGTCGCGCAGCTCGGCGGCCGGTCCGGCCAGCCGCGGCTCGATGTGCTCGACGGCCGCCAGCAGCTCGGCGGCGCGGGCCGTCTGGCCGTGCGCGCCGGCGCCGTCGTCGGGCGTTACCAGCAGCGCGGCCTCGCCCGCCGCCTCGCGCAGCTCGTCCAGGTGGCGCAGCCGGTCGCGCTCGGCGGAGAGGCGGTCGCGCTCGCCCTGCTCCGGCCGCAGCGCATCGACGGCCGCCACCAGATCCTCCAGCTCGCCGCGCCGCCGCTCGGCGTCGCGCCCGGCCGCGCGCGCGCCCTCGAGCGCCGCCCGGGCCGACCGCAGCCCGGCCCACGCCTCGGCCATCCCGGCGGCCTGCTCCTCCAGCCCCGCGTACGTGTCCAGCAGCACCAGCCCGTGCCCGGGACGGGCCAGCCGCCGGGCCTCGTGCTGGGAGGAGACCTCGAGCAGCCGGTCGCCGATCGCCGCCAGGTCGGCGCGGGCGCAGCCCCGGCCCCACACCATCGCCCGGCTGCGCCCGGCACGGGTCAGCCGCCGGGCCACCACCAGCGTCTCCTCGCCGTCGGGGCGCAGCTCCGCGACCGCGGCCAGCGCCTCGTCCGCGAACAGCTCGTCCGGCACGGCGAACTCGGCCTCGACGTACGTCTCGTCGCCGTGCGGCCCGACCATGTCCGCCGACGGCTGGTCGCCCGCGATCAGGCCGATCGCCTGGGCCAGCATCGTCTTGCCCGCCCCGGTCTCGCCCGTCAGCACGGTCAGGCCGGGGCCGAGCTCGAGCTCGGCGCGCTCGATCAGCGCAAGGTTCTCGATGTGGAGGCGGAGCAGCATCTGCCCTCGCAGTATGCCGGTCGGCTCCGACGGCGCAGGGCCTCACGCGTCACGCGGGCGTGACGATGTTGTCAGCTCGTGGAATCAACCATCTAGGTTGAGAACGTGTCCCGGTAGCGGCTGAAGAACGAGATGCCCTCCAGCCGGGCCAGGTGGGCGCGAGCCTCCCCCAGCCGCACCTCGACACGGTCGCCGGGCGCGACCTCGCCCTGGCCGTGGCCGTCCACGATCGCCTGCAGCGGGACGTCCACCGTGGCGTTGACGACCTCGACCACGTGGCCCCGGCCGAGCACCATCGAGCGCGCGTGCAGCGAGTGCGGCGAGACGAACGAGATGACGAACGCGTCCGTGCCCCACGCCACCACCGGCCCGCCCGCCGAGAGGTTGTACGCCGTCGAGCCGGTTGAGGTGGCGAGAATCGCCCCGTCGCACCCCAGCTCGCCCATCGGCACGCCGTCCACCGACCACCGCACGATCACCATCCGGCCCAGCACCCCGGCCGAGAGCACGACATCGTTGACGCCGGTCAGCTCGGTCGCGCCGGTCACGCACGCCAGCGTCGGCAGCTCGAGCACCTCGAAGCGGCCGTCCAGCGCACGCTCCAGCCCCTGCTCGAGGTCGGCCGAGCCGATGCTGGTGAGGAAGCCGACGCGGCCGTAGTTGATGCCCAGGCAGGGCACGTCGCTGCCCAGGAACCGGTGCAGCGCGCGCAGCGTCGTGCCGTCTCCGCCCAGCACGATCGCCAGCTGCGCTCGCTCGTCCTGCTCGACGATCTCGACGCCGCGCCGCTCGCAGACCGCCCGCAGCCGGGCCAGGGCATCGCCGATCGCCTCCGGCCGGCCGTGCGTGACCACGGCGACCCGGGTGATCGGGCCGGGCTCAGCCGGCGGATAAGACGGCATGCTCGATTGCATCGTCGATGTCGACATCGCGGTCGCGCGCGGACGGTGACCCGTCCGCAGCCAGGTGCATCAGGTACTCGCGGTTCCCGGCCGGGCCGGGGAGCGAAGAATCGCACACTCCGAGGACGGCCATCGCCTGCTCCGCGGCGAACGCGGCGATGCCGCGCAGCACGTCGCGGTGCACTTCGGGATCGCGCACCACGCCGCGGCGCACCCGCTCCCGCCCCGCCTCGAACTGCGGCTTGACCAGCACCACGCCCTGCCACGCCGGCTCCAGGCAGGCGACGGCCGCGGGCAGCACGCGGCGCAGCGAGATGAACGAGACGTCGGCGGTCAGGAACGACGCGACGTACGGCAGCGCGGCGGGGTCGAGGTCGCGGGCGTTCGTCCGCTCCAGCGAGGTCACGCGCGGATCGGCCCGGAGGCGCTCGTGCAGCTGGTTTCGGCCCACGTCCACGGCGATCACCGAGGCCGCGCCGTGCTGGAGCAGGCAGTCGGCGAACCCGCCCGTGGAGGCGCCCACGTCCAGGCAGCGCAGGCCGGTCACGTCGATCGCGAAGGCGCGCAGCCCCGTTTCCAGCTTCTCGCCGCCGCGCGAGACGTAGCGGGGGGGCTCGGTCACTTCGACCTCTGCGTCCTCCGACACACCCGTGCCCGCCTTGTCGGCCACGACGCCGCCCACCGTCACCCGCCCGGCCATGATCAGGGCCTGCGCGCGGCTCCGCGACTCGGCCAGGCCGCGCTCGACCAGGAGCTGGTCGAGCCGTGTCTTCACAGCGTGCTCACAGCCCCAGCTCCCGCTCAACGGCGCGGATGTACGGCGTCTTGGCGTCGGCGTAGTCCACGCTGCGGTCGAACCGGCGGGCGAGGTCGCGCTTGTGGAGCTCGTACGCCTCCGCCGCGACCGCGTTCGACCGCAGGTGGTCGCGGAAGGCGAGGTGGCGTCGCTCCCAGGCGCCGCCGCTCTCGCAGACGTGAACGTGGAAGGTCGTTCGCTCGAAGAAGCGGTGCTCGGGGAGCGCCGGGTCCGCGCGGTGGTCGTACCCGAGACCGGCGAGCGGCCGCCCGTATGCGGCGAACGGGTCGAACGAGCCCACCGAGACCTGGATGTCGATGTACGGCTTGGCCGCAAGCCCGGGCACGGCCGTCGACCCGACGTGCTCGATCCGCTCCGCCACGGCCCCGAGCGCGCGGCGCAACAGCTCCGCCTCGTCCGCGTACCGCGAGGGCCAGGCGGGGTCGTACGGGACGATCTCGATCACGCCGTGCGCAGGGCGATCTGCTCGACCAGGCCGTCCAGCTCCGAGCGATCGCCGGGCAGCTCCGCCAGCAGCGCTTCCGCCCGCCGGTGGCTCTCCCCCGCCAGCTCGCGGCTCTGCTCCAGGCCGAGCGTGTTGACGAAGCTGGGCTCGTCGTCGCTGCCCTCGTCCAGGATGTCGTCCACGATCTGGAAGAGCAGGCCGAGCTCGGCGCCCAGGGCGCGGTAGGGAGCGACGTCGTGCGCGCCCGCCACCAGCGCGCCGCAGACGGTCGACGCCTCGATCAGCGCGCCCGTCTTGAGGCGGTGGATGCGGGCGAGCTGCCCGTGGTCGGGCATGCCGTCGGCCGTCACGTCCAGGTACTGCCCGTCCACCATGCCCGCCACCCCGCGGGTGATCTCGCCGACCACGGCCAGCCGCACCTCGGGCGCGGCGTCCAGCCGCTCGGTGACGAGCCGCAGCGCCCCGTTCAGCAGCGCGTCGCCGACCAGCACCGCAACCGCCTCGCCGTAGCGGATGTGGCTGGTCGGCCGGCCGCGCCGCTCGTCGTCGTCGTCCAGCGCGGGCAGGTCGTCGTGCACCAGCGAGAACGCGTGCACCATCTCCAGCGCGGCGGCGGCGGGCAGCGCGCGCGGCCGGGTCGCCGCCGGCGCAGCGGGCCGCCGCCAGGCACAGCCGCGGCCGGATCCGCTTGCCCCCGGACAGCAGCGAGTAGCGGACGGCCTCGTCCAGCTCCGGCACCGAGGACGTCACCACCTCCGCGCAGGTAGTCCTCGATCAGGCCGCCGGCTCCCCGTCCTCGAGCCGCTCGGTGCGCTGCTCGATCTCGGTCAGCGCGCGCTGGGCCAGTGCCGTGATCCGCTCCAGCACCTCCGTGGCGGCGTCGGCGTCGAGTTGCTCGCGCTCCAGCCGCGCGCGCAGGTCGTCGATCTCCGCCGTCAGCCCGTCGATCGCATCGGTCACGTTCCCACCCCCTCTGTTCGGGCGATCCGGCCAAGTATCCCATTCACGAGCGACGCCGCCTCGGGCGAGGCGTAGCGCTTGGCCAGCGAGACGGCCTCGTCGATGGCCACGGCCGCCGGCACGTCCGCCTCGCGCAGCTCGAACACCGCCAGCCGCAGCACGTTGCGCTCGAGCACGGCCATCCGGTCGGCCGTCCAGCCCTGGGCCGCCGCGTCGATCAGCTCGTCGAGCTGCTCGCGCCGATCCCACGCGCCCTCGGCCTGCAGCCGCGTGAACGTCCGTGGCCGGGTGGCCGTTGTCCCGCTCGTAGGCGTCGTAGAGCTGGTCGAACGGCCGGTCGAGCAGGTCGCGCTGGTAGAGCAGGAACGCGGCCGCGCGGCGATCCTCGCGGCGGCTCATCGCTCCGCCTCCGTCCGGTCGAGGCTGGTCACGGTGACGTCCACGGCCTGCACGCGCAGCCCGGTCATCGCGCCCACCGACTCGGCGCACGCTGGCGCGCACGCGCGAGGCGACGCCGGGAAGCGGCTGGCCGTAGGCGACGGCGACGTCCACGTCGAAGCTGATCGCCTCGCCGTCGGTGCTCCACTCCACCGGTGCCGCCGCCGGCCGGGCAGCACCCGGGCGATCCGGCTGGGCCGGTCGAGCCGGGCGCCCTCGACCATCGCCGACGGCGCCGCGCACGATCGCCACCACCGCGTCGTCCGCCAGCACGGCGCCGCGCAGCCGCAGGCTCATGCCGCCCCCTCCATCGCCGCGGCCAGCGACGGCAGGCGACGCCGCCACGCTCCTCCAGGTAGGCGGTCGTGTAGCGGCCGTCGGCGAACGCGGGCTCCTCGATGATCTCCAGGAACAGGTCGCGGGTGGTGGCGACGCCCTCGATCTCGAGCTCGCCCAGCGCCCGGCGGGCGCGCGCCAGCGCCTCGCGGCGGTCGGCGCCGTGGACGATCAGCTTGGCCAGCATCGAGTCGTAGAACGGCGGCACCCGGTAGCCCTCGTAGGCGTGGGTGTCGAACCGCACGCCGGGCCCCAGCGGCACCGCCAGCCGCGTCACCGTGCCGGCCGCCGGCAGGAATCCGCGGCGCGGGTCCTCGCAGTTGATGCGGAACTCGATCGCGTGGCCGCGCAGCGGCGCGAGGCCCTCGGCCGGCAGCCGCTCGCCGCCGGCGATCCGCAGCTGCCAGACAGGCGATGTCGATGCCCGTCAGCAGCTCGGACACCGGGTGCTCGACCTGCAGCCGCGTGTTCATCTCGATGAAGAAGAACCGGCCCTCGGCGTCCAGCAGGAACTCGACGGTGCCGGCGTTGACGTAGTCGCAGGCGAGGCAGGCCGCCCGGGCGGCGTCCGCCATCGCCGAGCGCGTCGCCTCGTCCAGGGCGGGCGAGGGCCCCTCCTCGATCAGCTTCTGGTGCCGCCGCTGGATCGAGCAGTCGCGCTCGCCCAGCACCAGCACGCGGCCCTCGGCGTCGGCCAGCACCTGCATCTCCACGTGGCGGGGCTCGATCACCGCCTTCTCCAGGTACATGCCGCCGTCGCCGAAGGCGGACAGCGCCTCGGCCGAGGCCATCGCGTACGCCTCGCTCGAGCTCGTCCGGCGCGGGCACCAGGCGCATCCCCCGCCCGCCGCCGCCGGCCGACGCCTTGAGCAGCACCGGGTAGCCGATGCCGGCCGCCAGCTCGGCGGCCTCGTCGGCGCCGCTCAGCCGCTCGGCGCTGCCCGGCACCAGCGGCACCCCGGCGTCGCGCATCGTCTGCTTCGCCCGGCTCTTGTCGCCCATCAGCTCGATCGCCTCCGGCCGGGGGCCGACGAACACCAGGTCGTTGTCCTCGCAGGCGCGGACGAACGCCGCGTTCTCGGCCAGGAACCCCCAGCCCGGATGCACCGCGTCGCAGCCGGTGGTCTCGGCCGCGCCGATCAGGTTGGGGACGTTCAGGTAGCTGCCCGCAGGCGCGTGAGGCCCGACGCAGACGGCGCGGTCGGCGAGCCGCACCCAGAGGCCGTCACGGTCGGCCGTCGAGTAGACCGCGACCGCCTCGACGCCCAGGTCGTGGCAGGCGCGGACGAGACGCACCGCGGCCTCCCCGCGGTTCGCGATCAGGACCCTGCGTCACCACGGTCTAGGCGGGTTCGAGCTCGAAGAGGGGCTGTCCGAACTCGACCGGGTCGCCGTTCTCGACCAGGCGGTTCCTGATCACCCCGGCGTGCTCGGACTTGAACTCGTTGAACAGCTTCATCGCCTCGAGGATGCACAGCGTCTGGCCCGACCTCGACGCGGTCGCCGTCCTCCACGAACGGCTCGGCCGCGGGCGAGGGCGAGCGGTAGAACGTGCCCACCATCGGCGACTCGATCTTGATCAGCGTCGAGACCGTCGCGTGCGCGGGGGTGCCGTCCGCGACCGGCACCGGCGGCGGAGCGGCCTCGACCACCCGCACCGTCTCGGGGCGGTCGTCCTGGCGCCGCACGGTGATCTTGACGCCGGAGTCCTCGACCGTCACCTCGCTCACGTCGGAGCCCTCAACCAGGTCGATCACCTCGCGGATGCGCGCCGCCTCGCCGCGGTCGCGGCTGCCGTCGCGCGGCAGCTCGTCACGGTCGGTGCGCCCGCGCAGGGTGGCCAGCAGCCGCCCGGCGTCATCCCCGAACAGCGCGACCAGCAGCAGGTCCTCCTCGCTGGCCGCGACGCCGTCCGCCTTCAGCCGTTCGAGGTCGGGCGCCTCCGGCGGCACGGCCTCGCCGGCGAACGCGGCGGCCTCGGGCGCCACGTCGTGCGGAGGCGTGCCGTAGGTGCCGGACAGGTAGTCGTGCATCTCGTCGGAGACCTCGGCCCAGCGCCGGGCCGAGAGCACGTGCAGCACCGACTGGCCGGCCAGGATGCCGCCCACCGGCTGGGCCAGCGGTGGCGTGCCGCAGTCCTCGCGGACGTGCTTGAACTCCTCCATCACCTCGTCCAGCCGGTCGCCGGCACCCAGCAGCCGCAGGCGGGCGTCGATGTCGGCGACCAGGCCGACCGGCACGCGGTTGAACGCCGTGCGCAGCGTGATGCGGGGCGGGATCGGCGACGCCGGCATCTGCGAGGTGACGTGCTCGTCGATGAAGTAGGAGGCCCGCCAGACCCGGTCGAGGTCGACCCCGTGCTCGATGCCGAGGCCGGTCAGCGCCTCGCACAGCACCTCGGTGGCGACCCGGTGCAGCGTCCAGGCGACCGGATAGCAGGCCGCGGCGATCGGCTCGGCGCCGTGGTGGGCGGCCTCGATTGCCATCGCCATCGCGTTGCCGCCCGTGCCCTGGCAGTAGAGCCCGACGGGGATCCCGGCGGCGTTGTGCAGGGCATCGATCACCTGGTCGGTGGTGCCCGGGTCGAGCGCGCCGGCGGGGTCGTGCAGCAGCACGTGGTCGGCCCCCATCTCGGCCAGCCGCTTCGCCTTGTCGAGCACGCGCGGCAGGTTGGGCATCGTCCCGGAGAAGGCGAGCCCGGCGTACAGCCGACCGCCCGCCTCGCGGACGGCGGCGGCGGCCGACTCCAGGTTCTCGACGTCGTTCAGCGGGTCATGCAGCCGGAAGATCTCGATGCCGCTCTCGGCGGCGCAGAGGATGAAGCGCCGGACGAGGTCGTCAGACAGCGGGCGCGAGCCGACCAGAAACCGTCCCCGCAGCGCCATCTGGAGCGGCGTGTTGTGGCAACGCGCGCGGAGGGCGCGGACGCGCTCCCACGGGCTCTCGGTGCCGCGCATGACGGCGGACTCGAAGCAGCCGCCGCCCGTCACCTCGAGCGCCGAGAAGCCGGCGCCGTCGAGGATCTCGGCCACCTCCAGCAGCCGGGCCGTGGACAGCATCGCCGACCAGCGGGGGCTGCGAGAGCAGGCGGATCGTGGTGTCGACGACGCGGGTCACGCTCGGGCGATGTAGCGGGCCTCGCGGGTGTCCACGCGGATCACGTCACCGATGTTGACGAAGAGCGGCACCTGGACGACGGCGCCCGTCTCCAGCGTGGCCGGCTTCGTCACGTTGGACACGGTGTCTCCCTTGACACCGGGCTCGGTGTCGGTGACCGCCAGCTCGACCGCGGCCGGGAGCTGCAGCGCCGACGGGGAGCCGTCCACCGTCAGCAGCTGCACCGTGTCGTTCTCGCGCATGAACCGCAGCTCGTCGGCGAGCGACTCGGCGGACAGCGCGATCTGGTCGAACGTCTCGGCGTTCATCAGGTGCACCTCGGAGCCGTCGTTGTAGAGGTACGTGACGTTGATCACCTCGGTGCGGATCCGCGGCATCTTCTCGCCGGCGCGGAACGTCTTGTCCACCACCCCGCCGGTGAGGGACTTCAGCTTGGTGCGGACGAACGCCCCGCCCTTGCCCGGCTTGACGTGCTGGAACTCGACGATGCGGTAGATCGTGCCGTCGACCTCGACGTGCATGCCGTTCTTGAACTGGTTGGTGGAGACGGTCTCTGCCATGTCCTCGTTTCGTCCTAGCGGGTGGTGATCAGCTCTTTAGGGTAGCCCGTGAGCCGCTCGCAGCCATCCCCGGTGACGACGACCAGATCCTCGATCCGCACACCGCCCAGCCGGGGCAGGTAGATCCCCGGCTCGACTGTGACGATCATGCCCTGCTCGAGGGTTGCGGACGAGATGGGCGACAGCCGCGGGGCCTCGTGCACCTCGAGGCCGACGCCGTGGCCGAGACCGTGGCCGAAGTGCTCGCCGTGCCCGGCCTCGGCGATGATCGCGCGCGCCACGCCGTCGACCGCGACGCCGGACGCGCCCGGCCGGACGGCGTCGAGGCCGGCGAGCTGCGCCTCGAGGCAGGTGGCGTAGGCGTCCAGCAGCTCCTGCGGCACGTCGCCCTCGGTGGCGAAGGTGCGCGTGCAGTCCGAGCAGTAGCCGTCCACCACGCAGCCGAGGTCGATCGTCACCAGCGTCCCCGCCGGAATGGCGACGTCGCGCGGCTCGGCGTGCGGTAGCGCGCCCGCGTCGGCCGAGGCGACGATCGTGTCGAAGGACGGGCCCTCGGCGCCGGCCGCGTGGAACAGCTCGCGCACGCGCCACGCAACGTCGCGCTCGGTGCGGCCCGACAGGCCCTCGTCGGCCAGCGCCGCGTAGACGCCCTCCAGCACCGCGGCCGCGCGCCGGATCGCCTCGACCTCCTCGGCGCTCCTTCACGGCCCGCAGGTCCTCGACGGCGCCGGTCAGCCCGACCAGCTCGACGCCGGCTGCGGCCGAGGTCAGCAGCTCGTGTGCGGACACGGTCAGGTGGGAGCGCTCGAAGCCCGCGCGGGCAACGCCGGCCAGCGCCTCTCCGGCGGCGCGCAGCGCCTCGCGCTCGGCCAGGCGCAGCTCGACGTGTGCGCGCAGCGGCGCCGAGCGCTCCAGGTAGCGGAAGTCGGTCAGCAGCACCGCGCTCTCGGCTCGCACGACCAGCGCCGCGTTGGAGCCGTCGAAGCCGGTCAGGTAGCGGATGTTCGCCAGGTTGCCGACCACCAGCGCGTCCACCTCGAGCGACGCCAGCCGCTCGCCGAGCCACGCAAGCCGGGCCGCGTGGTTCATGCCGCCGCCTCCGCCAGCCGGTGCAGCGCCTCGCGGTAGCCCTCGGCGCCCTGGCCGCTGATGCGGTGGTCGACGACGTCGGCGATCACCGAGCTGCGGCGCCACTCCTCCCGCTGCTCGATCGCCGAGAGGTGCACCTCGGCCTTGGGCCCGGTGAAGATCTCCAGGGCGTCGCGGATCGCGTAGCTGTAGTGCGTCCAGGCGCCGGGGTTCAGCACCAGCCCCTGGGCGTCGCCCGCAGGCGGCGTGGATCAGCTCGACGTAGGCGCCCTCGAAGTTCGTCTGGCTGCACTCCGCCTCGATCCCGAGCTCGGCCGCCCAGCCTCGATCCGCTGCTCCAGCTCGGCCAGGGTGAGCGCGCCGTACTGCGCCGGGTCGCGGCGGCCCAGCATGTCCAGGTTGACACCGTTCAGGATCGCGACCCGCATCGACGGCGAAGCCTATTGGATCACAAGCGCTGGGGACATCCGAGCGGGTTTCTAGGGTGGCGGGATGCTGATCGCCCGCACGCGCAGGACCGATCGCTACGCCATGCTGCTGGGCCTGATCCTGCTCTCGATCGCCTCGCTGGCGTCGACCGAGTCCGGCTGGGGCCGGGCGACGACCGTCGTTCTGCTCAGCGTCACGCTGCTGGTCGCGCTGGCAACGTCGGGGGCCAGCCACCGCCTGCTGCTCATCGCCCGCGTCGTGACCGTCCTGGCGACCGTGACGGTGATCTTCGCGGCGATCAACGGCGGCAGCGCCGCCCGCGGGCTGACCGGCATCATCATCGGCATGCTCGCGGCAGTCGCCCCGGTGGTGATCGGCAAGGAGATCGTCCGCCACGACCGGGTCACGTTCGAGACGGTGCTGGGCGCGCTCTGCATCTACCTGCTGCTGGGCATGCTGTTCGCGGCGCTGTGCTGGGCGCTGGCCGAGCTGAGCGGGAACCCGTTCTTCGCCGAGACCGCGCATCCGTCGGCCGCAGAGTACGTCTACTTCAGCTACATCACCGTTGCCACCGTGGGCTACGGCGACCTGACGCCGGGTACCGACCCGGGACGGATGCTGTCGGTCGTCGCCGGCCTGTGCGGGCAGCTCTACCTGGTCACGGTCGTCGCGCTGCTGGTCTCGAACCTCGGCCGCGACCGCCGCGTCCCCCGGGACTGAGCGCTACCCGACGGCGCGGGCGATGGCCTGGTCGATCAGGTCGTCAGGCACGTCGACGCCGAACACCGGGCGGCCGATCTCCTCCAGCAGCACGAAGCGCACCCGCCCGGCGCGCGCCTTCTTGTCGCGGCGCAGGGCCGCGCGCACGTCGGCCGGATCCACCCCGGCGTACGAGGTGGGCAGGCCGTGGCGGACCAGCAGCTCCCGCACCTCGACCTCGACGTCCGGGTCGAGGCCCGCCAGCCGCGTGGACAGCCACAGCGCCGGGAGCAGGCCGACCGCCACCGCCTCGCCGTGGGCGATGCCGCGTGTAGCCGGCCGCGGCCTCGATGGCGTGGCCGATGGTGTGGCCCAGGTTGAGCACCGCGCGGATGTCCTGCTCGGTGCGGGTCGGCGGCGACGATGCGCGCCTTGTAGGCCGAGCAGCGGCGGATCAGCTCCAGCCGCCGCTCCGGCGTCCCCCGGCCCGGCTCCCACTCGCGCACCAGCGGCCACAGCCGGCCGCCCGCCAGCAGGCCGTCTTGATCACCTCGGCGAACCCGCACGCCCACTCGCGCAGCGGCAGCGTGTCCAGCGCGCCGGGGTCGGCGACGACCCACTCGGCCGGGTGGAACGCGCCGACGTAGTTCTTGGCGGCGGGCAGGTCGATCCCGGTCTTGCCGCCGACCGCGGCGTCGACCATGCCCGACCAGCGAGGTGGGCACGGCGATCCAGGGCACGCCGCGCTGGTAGGTGGCGGCCACGAAACCCGCCAGGTCGGTGGCGGCGCCGCCGCCCAGCCCGACGACGACGTCGCCGCGCTCGAGACCCAGCTCGGCCAGCCGCGTCCAGGCCTGGCGGGCGACGGCGACGGTCTTGGCCGCCTCGCCGGGCGGCAGCCGGACGGTGACGAACGGCTCGACCGGCGAGCCCAGCACCCGCAGCACCGAGCGGTCGGCGATCACGCGCCGGGCGGCGCGGGTGCACCAGCCGCGGCAGCTCGGCCAGCGCGCCGGTGCGGCAGAGCGGCACCAGCAGCCCCTCGCCGCCGTCCATCTCGTCGGCGTCCACCAGCGCGTCCGCCGTCTCGTGGTAGAGCGGCCGCCGCTCCTCGTAGAGCGCGGCGAACCCGCCCGCGTCCACCGCCAGCGGGCGGTCTCCGGCCAGCGCCTCGACCCGCCGCCAGGCGGTCTGCGGGGAGACGTCGAGCAGCACGGTGAAGGTGCCGTCGCGCAGCCGCTCGCGGGTCAGCGAGCGACGTGACCGCCCCGCCGCCCAGCGAGACGACGACGTCCATCCGCTGCAGCAGGTCGTCCACGACCCGCTCCTCGAGCTCACGGAACCCGGCCTCGCCCTCCTCCGCGAACAGCTCGCGGGATGGTGCGGCCGGCGGCCCGCTCGATCTCGGCGTCGGCGTCCACCGCCTCCCAGCCCAGCCGCTCGGCCAGCGGCGCCGGCGGTGGTCGTCTTGCCCGCGCCCATGAAGCCGATCAGGGCGAGGTTGCGGTAGGGGCCGGGGATCATGCCCGGGCGATGCGCTCGCGGTACGCGGCGTGGGCGGCGACGACGTCGCCGATCGCGTCGCCGCCGAACTTCTCCAGCGCGGCACGGGCCAGCTCGAACGCCAGCGCGGCCTCCGCCACCACCGCCGCCGCCGGCAGCACCGTGACGTCGCTGCGCTCGACGTGGGCCTCGCGCGGCTCGTGGGTGCCCAGCTCGACGCTCCGCAGCGGCCGCATCAGCGTCGGCAGCGGCTTCCAGATCACCCGCACGACCACGTCCGCGCCGTTCGTCATGCCGCCCTCCAGGCCGCCGGCGCGGTCGGTCTCGCGGTGGTATCCGGCGGCGTCCGAGTGCAGGATCTCGTCGTGGACGCTGCTGCCGCGGCGGGCCGACGAGGCGATCGCGTCGCCGATCTCGACTCCCTTGGCGGACGGGATCGAGAGCATCGCCGCCGCGATCCGCCCGTCCAGCCGGGCGGGCGCCGCGACGTGCGACCCGAGCCCGGGCGGCACGCCGAACGCGCGCACCTCGGTGACGCCGCCCAGCGTGTCGCGCTCGCGCTTGGCCGCCTCGATCTCGTCGATGATGGCGCGCTCCGCGGCCGGGTCGAGGCAGCGCACCTCGGACCGCTCGGCCCGCTCGAAGTCGTCCAGCTGGAGCCAGGCCGGGGGCGTCGCGCGGACGGTGCCGACCTGGAGCACGTGCGAGCGCACCTCGACGCCGATCGGTGCGCAGCAGCGCCTTGGCCACGGCGCCGGCCGCCACCCGGGCGGCCGTCTCCCGGGCCGAAGCCCGCTCGAGCACGTTGCGGACGTCCTCGTGGCCGTACTTGAGAACGCCGGAGAGGTCGGCGTGGCCCGGCCTCGGCAGGGCGATCGGCTTGCCCCGCCAGCCGTACTCCTCGAGCTCCGCCGGATCGACCGGCCACGCGCTCATCGGGTGCGATCCAGTTCTTGTGGTCGCGGTTCTCGATGAAGAACGCGATCGGGCTGCCCAGCGTGCGGCCGTGGCGGAGGCCGCCGAGCGGGCGCACGTCGTCCTGCTCGAGCTTCTGCCGGGGGCTGCGGCCGTAGCCGGCCTGGCGGCGGGCGAGGTCGCGGCGGATCAGCTCGTGGTCGAGCTCGAGGCCCGCCGGGACGCCGCTGACGACGACGGTCAGGCCCGGGCCGTGCGACTCGCCGGCGGTGACGTAGGTCAGCTCCATCGGCTCGCAAGCCTATCGGAGCCGGGTCGGGGCACCGGCCGCCCGCGGTCGCCGCGTCCGGCACCGTGACGGGCACGGTGCCGGACGCTGGGAGAACCGGCGTCTAGGCGGCGAGCGCCTTCGCCTTGAGCGTGTCGAACTCCGCCTGCGTGATGGCGCCGCTGTCGAGCAGGCCCTTGGCCTTCGCGATCTGCTCGGCCGGATCGGCGCGTGCTGGAGACGGTGCGCACGTAGTCATCGAACTGGGCGCGGTTCTGCTGCGCCTCGCTGATGTTGCGCTTCGCCATGTCGTCGCCGTGGCTCAGCATGTAGATGACCAGCGAGAGCAGCGGCACGATCAGCAGGAAGATCAGCCATGCGGCCTTCTTCCCTCCCCCGATGTCGTCGCGACGAAAAACGTCGACGATCACCTGGAACAGCATCATGAAATAGATCACGAAGAAGAAGATCACGAGCAGTGACCACAGGAATTCGCCGAGACTGAGAACAGTCACAGATGTGCCCCTTTCCGTTCGTTGTCTGCCGGGCGGACCAACAGCCTATGGCAGTCTGACACACCGGGACCCACGGGCTCAACTCCGAAGGGGCTCAGCGAGCCGCTTCGAACCGTGCCACATCCTCCGCCTCGGCCGCCAGCGCGACCCGCTCGGGAGCCTCGAGGTCGTCCCACAGCTCGAGGCGAACGTCAACGCGGGAGCCGGTCCGCGGGGCGGCCCAGGCGCCCACCGCCATCCCCTGCACCGTCGCCACGGGGTTGATCAGGCCGCCCAGGCGAACCTGGCGGACGTGCTCGGGGGCCACGGCGAACGTGCGGTCGCTCCAGCCGACCAGGTACGCGTCGAACGCGGGCAGGAGCCGCGGCGGCGGCGCCCGGCGGACGGCGCGGCGGGACGCAAGGTCGACCCGCCCGCCGCCGCGCTCGCGCAGCTCCCCGGCGATCGCGTCCAGGCCGGCGCGCGCGTCACGCTGCGGCAGGCCGGCCCACAGCGCCAGATCGGCGACCGACGCCGGCCCGTGGCCGCGCAGGTAGCGGCGCGCCAGCTCGGCGAGCGCAGCGGCCCGGCGCTCGCCGGCCAGGCTCGCCGGCGGCCGCTCCCCCAGCCAGTCGTCGGTCAGGACCCACGCCTGCTCGGCGCCGTGGAACGGCCCGCGCACGATGATCCCGAGCGAGCGTGGCCAGGAACAGCAGTGCACCATCGCCTGGCCGGCGGTGACGATGCCCTTCGCCGTCAGCCGCTCGGCCAGGCTCGCCCGCAAGGTCGGCCCGTCGTCCGCGAGCATCCGCTCGATCAGCCGTACGCGCGGTCGGCCATCGCGTCGCTGACGCCCTCCTGCTCCAGGCGGCGGCGGTTGGCGACCAGCTGCGTCGGCGCCGTCAGTCCGTGCAGCCAGGCGAGGTCGTCGCGGCGGACGAGGTGGAGCGTCCCGCGGCAGAGCCAGGAGATGACGACCGTGCGGTCGACGCCCAGCTCGTGGTTGACAGAGGCGCGGTGAGCCCGCGGCTGCGGGCGCGGACGGCCAGCCGGGCGGCACGCAGGTTCTGGGCCTGGACGGCGAGCAGCTGTTCGGCCACCTCCTGCGCCGACCGCGCGGTGGCCCGGAGAGCAGCTGCGCTGCGACCCGCGTGCGGCGAACGGCGTCGGCGGTGGGCGGCCGGGACCTCGCGCCGCTGATCGCCGAGAAGAGCGCGATCGCCGGCCGCAGCGCGCCCGGGTAGCCGTCCGCGTGAAAGCAGGTGACGACCTCGTGCAGCTCGGGCGGCCGCAGCGGCCAGGGGTCGAGCGTGACATGCCCGTCGTCGAGCCGGTAGGCGATCGGCGCCAGCTTGCCGTCCGCGGCCCGCACCTCGACCGCGCCCTCGGCCGGCTGCTCCTCGCAGAAGTCGAAGCTGATCCGGTCGCACAGGTTGGTGACCCGGTCGGCGTCCCGCGCCTCGGTCTCGCCGACGCCGACCGCGTCGCGAAGCGCGGGCATCGCCACCGCCATCCGCTCGGCGCAGGCCGCCCGCGCGGCGTTGTCGGGCTGCCCGGCGACCAGCCGGTGGACGTGCAGCGCGACGACCAGGTCGACGGTGGCATCGCGCCCCTCGGGCGCGAAACCCGGCCTCCTGGATCGCCAGCCAGCGGTCCTCGGCCACCTCGCCGATCGCGTCGTTGTCGAGCTGACCGTAGCCGCGGTCGTGCAGCGCGACACCCTCGACGAACGGCCCGAACGCCAGCCCGCCGATCGGGTACGCCTCAACGTCCCAGGCGTAGCGCGATCGTCGCGGCCAGCCGGGCATGCTCGGCCTGGGAGAACACCACCTCTCGGGCCAGCGAGCGGAACATTGTCGGGAGCGTAGATGGTCGAGGCGCTCCATCAACGCTCGCCCGGGCATGCCTAAGCTCTCAGCGTCATGCCAGAACCGAGCCGTGTTCCGCTCGTCGCGCTGGAGCATCGTGGTCAGCTCTCGGCGTCCTCCTGTGGATCACCTCGGCGAGCCCGATCGGTGCTCTTCCGCACCATCCACCACGGGAAGCCGGGCGAGCTGTACTTCGACTGGCGTGGATCGCAGGCTTGGTCTGTGGCTGGGTTTGGGTCGTCGCGCGGGTCGCGTTTCGCATCCGGATTCTGCCGTCGGGCGAGGCTCAGTTCCGCACCGTGGCGAGAACGATCTGCTGCCCGCTCGCGGAAATCAGTTCGATCACCGGCACCCTCGGCGGTCAGATGCTGCAGGTGCGGCACCGGAAGGGCACCGTGACGGTACTGCGGCCGATCAACGACGAAGACGCGTTCATCGCACAGGTCGACGACGCCAATCCTGCGGTGTCCGTCCAGTTCACGTACGTGGAGACGCTCTTCGATCAGTGAGAGCGGGCCCGATCCGCGACTGGGTCAGCGGGCCCGCTAACCGTCGCATCGACGAGCGGCTCGGCCACCCGACCTGAGGTATCAGCCGCCGATCAGGTGCGGCGAGACCTGGGCGCCCCAGATCAGCGCGAACACGGCGCCGAAGGCGAGGAACGGGCCGAACGGGAAGCCCATCTTGCGCGCCTTCGCGCCGTAGCGGGCGAACAGCACGATGCCGACGACGTTTCGACGCCAGGAACGCCGCCAGCAGCGCGACGAACGAGTAGTGGCCGAGGCCGAGGCCGATCATCAGCGCCATCTTGACGTCGCCGTAGCCCATGCCGCTGGGTAGAAGCGGTGCGCGACCCAGAAGAAGGCGAAGCAGCCGAGGCCGCCCAGCAGCAGCTCCAGCCAGCGCTCGGGCGCGACGCGACCGAGACGACGTACACCGCGACGGCGCCGGGCAGGTTGATCAGGTCGGGGATGATCCGGTGCTCGAGGTCGATCGCCGCGGCCGGCACGACCAGCGCGGTCAGCAGCAGCGCGGGCAGCAGCGCGGCGGTCGATGCCGATCGCGACCGCCTCGACCGCGAACAGCACCGCCGTGATCAGTGCGACGATCAGCCGCGCGGCGGCTCGACGGCGCCGTCCCGATGTCCCGCGGGAACTGCTGGATGACCCACTCGAGGGGCCATCCCAGGGCAAACCCTGCCCCGGCCAGAGGAAGCACGGACTCCATCGCTTCTGTATCGGCGCCCCGCGGGCCGACCTGTAATGTCCGCCCGATGGCGGACGTGATCGTGATCGGCGGCGGCATCGTCGGCACGACCGCCGCCTGGCAGCTTGCCGACCGCTGGGCGCCGAGGTCATGCTGCTCGAGCGCGGCGCTCTGGCCAGCGGCGCGACCGCCCGCAGCCAGGGCCTGATCCTGCCGCCCGACCACGCCGAGCTGGACGCCGTCCAGGTCGAGAGCCTGCGCCTCTACCGCGAGCTGGCGGAGATCGCCGACGTCGCGCTCGACGTCGACCCGGTCGGCCTGCTGCTGGTGGCAACGGACGAGGCCCAGATGGCGAGCCTGCGCAACGACCCACGTGCGACCGGGGAGTTCCTCGACGCCGCGGGCGTGCGCGAGGCCGAGCCGGCGCTGGCGCCGTCGATGGTCGGCGGGCTGCTCTCCGAGGACGGCTGGCGCAGCGATCCCGGGGCGCTCACCGCCGCGGCGGCCGAGGCTGCGCGCCGCGCCGGCGCGGCCATCCGCACGGGCGTCGCGGTCAAGCGCATCGGCCCCGGACATGTCGCTCACCGACGAGGGCCCGTTGAGGCGGCCACCGTACTGCTCTGCGCCGGCGCCTGGTCGCGGACGCTCGCGCGCACCGCCGGCCACGAGCTCCAGGTGCGCCCCGTGCGCGGCTGGCTGGCCATCACCGCCCCCGGACCGCCGCTGCTCCGCCACGTCGTCTACGAGGCGGAGTACGAGGCGCCCGACGGCCCCCAGCCGGCGCTCCCGGTGACCGTGGCCGACCTCGCCGCCGGCGACCTGGCCACCGCATGGCGCCGACCCGGCGCTGGCGTTCGCCGCCCACCAGAACGCCGACGGGACGGTCATGATCGGCGCCACCCGGTCGGCCGCACTCCGCGAGACCGACGAGAGCGCCGCGGCGCTCCGCGTCACCGCCGAGCGGGCCTGCCGCTTGCTGCCCGACCTGGCAACGCGCGAGGTGGCGACGACCTGGACCGGCCTGCGCCCCTTCTCACACGACGGCCTGCCCTACATCGGCTGGCTGGAGGAGGGCCTCGCCGTCTGCGCCGGGCATGGCAGCGAGGGCGTGCTCACCGGCGCCGGCTCGGGACGGATGGTCGCCGAGATCGTGCTCGGACGGCTGCCGTACACCGATCCGGCCGCCTTCGACCCGCTGCGCTGACTACAGGGTGCGCTTGGCGACGAGCGCCGTCACGCTCGAGCCCGAGCCGGACTCACCGACGGCCCACAGCGACTTGCCGTTGGGCGCCGCGGTGATCGCCTCGGCGTAGTCGAAGTCGCCGCCGCTGACCGTCTCGGGCGTCCAGCTCGTGCCGTTCCAGTGCGCAGCGCCCCCTCCGGCCGCCCACACGTCGTTCGGGCCGATCGCCGCCAGCGAGGCGCCCGCGCCGCCGGCCACCTGTGACTGCACCGACCAGACGCCGCCGACCAGGTGCAGGTACACGGTCATGCCGGTCGAGTTGTTCACGCCGGTCGCCCACATCTCGGTCGAGCCCGGCACCGCGGTGATCGCCGACAGCATCGCGTCGGGCGCGGCCATCGGCGACGGCTGCAGCTTCGCCTTCGCGGGTGTCAGCTTCAGCATCAGGGGCTGATAGGGCTGGCCGAACGAGGTGGTGTCGCCCACCGCGTAGAGCGTGCGCCCGCTCACGTACGCGCCGCCGCGCAGCTCGCCGCCGCTCGCCAGCGCCGAGGTGTCGACCCGCTGCCAGGCCGCGCCGTCCCAGTGCAGCGCCAGCGGGTGCGTGCCGCCGGACGGGGTCGCATAGCTGCCGACCGCCCAGGCATCGCCGCCGCCGCGGGTGACGACCGCGCTCAGCGTCCCCGACGATCCGGTGCCGAGGTCGGGCAGCGGAACCTGCGTCCACGTGCCCGCGTGGAAGCGGTACGCGACGGGATGCACCAGCGTGTTGTCGTACGTGTCACCGACCGCCCACACGTCGCTGCTGCCGGGGATCCGGGCCACGCCGTTCAGGCGGGTGGATCCGGCACCGTCGACGCCGTCGGGCGAGATCGCCGTCCAGGAGTGGCCGTCCCAGTGCTCGGCCAGCGGGTAGACGACGCACGGACAGTTCGTCGCCGACGTGTGCGAGCCGACCGCCCACACGTCCGAGCCGCTCAGCGCGCTCGCCCCGACCAGGTAGTTGACCGCGTCAGGGCTGGGTGCCGGCTTGACCCGCCACGGCGACGCCGCCGACGCGGACGAGACGACCACGAGGAGCGCGCACAGCGCGGCTCCGAAGACCCGGGAGCACTTGACCATCCTGTATCGAGCATCCGCGTACTTGCGAATCTGTCAAGACGATCGTCTTGCGGCGGCGTCCATCACCTCGACCGGCGGCTCCTCGCCGGTGAACATCCGAAACGACCTGGCCCCCTGGCCGACCAGCACCGCCAGCCCGTCCACCGTCCGGCAGCCCGCCTCGCGCGCGGCCGCGACCAGCCCGGTCTCGGCACCGTCGCGCGCGGTAGGTGAGGTCGCAGACGACCGCAGTGCCGGCCAGCGCCGAGCTGCTCCAGCGGCAGCTCGGCCGCCTCGCCCTGCTGGCCGACCGGCGTCGCGTTCACGATCAGCCCGGCCGGCTCGCGCAGCGGCCAGGGATCGCCTCGACACCCAGCCGGGCCGGCCGCCTCGCGACGTCGCGCGCAGACGGCGACGTCCGCCCCGCGCCGCGCAGCGCGCCGACCACGGCGCTGGCCGCGCCGCCCGCGCCGAGGACGACCGCCGCCCGGCCGGCAGCCGCCGATCGCGTCCAGCATGCCGTCGCCGTCCGTCGTCTCGCCGCGCAGCGTCCCGTCCTCGCCCACCAGCACCGTGTTCACCGAGTCGGCGCGCGCGCGCCTCGTCGCGACAGCTCGTCGCACAGCTCGCAGCCGCGGCCTGCTTGTGGGGGATGGTGACGTTGACGCCGGCGAACCCCAGCGCCGGCAGCGCCCGCAGCGCCTCGCTCCAGCCGCTCGGGCGGCACCGCCAGCGGCACGTAGACCCAGTCCAGCCCGAGCGCGGCTACGCGGCGTTGTGCATCTGCGGCGAGCGCGAGTGCGCCACCGGCCACCCGATCACGCCGGCCAGCCGGGTGCTGCCGCGAACCGGCGCCTCAGCCGCCATGGGCGAGGAAGTCCTGGTAGTTGTTGGTGAAGTAGTGGTGCCCGGAGTCGCCCTTGGCAACGTAGTAGAGGTAGTTGACGTGCGCCGGGTGCGCGGCCGCCTGGAGCGACGCCAGCCCCGGGTTGCAGATCGGCGTCGGCGGCAGGCCGTGGCGCACCCGCGTGTTGTACGGCGTGTGGGCGGCCAGCTCGCGACTCCGTCAGCTGGTGCGTCCACGACCCGTACTCGTAGAGCAGCGTGGCGTCGATGCCGAGCGTCATGTGCAGTCGTGCAGCCGGTTGTAGATGACGGCCGCGATCAGCGGCCGCTCCGAGTCGACCTGCGCCTCGCGCTCGATCATGGAGGCGATCGTCAGCACGTCGTAGTGGTCAGGTTCTTGGAGCGGGCGTAGCTCATGTCCACCTGCGAGAACGCGTCCTGGAACGCGGCCTGCTGCTGGTCGATCAGGGTCGGCGGCTTCTCGTGCTGCCGCACGTCGTAGGTGGCCGGGAACAGGAAGCCCTCCATCTGGGGTGGCCCCAGCCCGGCGGGACGGCGCCGCGGTGAGCGCGGCCTGGTACGAGCGCTTGCTGCATGCCCACGCGCCGGCACGCTCGCCGCGATCTGGGTGATCCGGAAGCCCTCGGGGATCACCAGCTTCTCACCGGCACCTGCGACCGGCCCCTGGTCGAGCTCGCGGATGATCACGTCGTAGTCGGTGCCCGCCTGGAACGGTAGCTGCCGGCCTGGAAGTCCGTGCCCTGGCCCTGGTCCTTCGCGTAGTTACGGAACCGGCCGCCGTCCGCGACGACGCCGCCTGCTCGCAGGATCGAGCCGATGTCACCGCCGTCGCGCCGCGCGGGATCACGACCGCGATCAGCGGCCCGTGCGGGTCCGGCGTCGGCTTCGACGAGTCGGGCAGCACGCGTCCGCACGCCGTAGTAGACGGCACCGGACCGCGCCACGAGGACGAGCAGGACGATCAGCCGGCGAGCCGTCGCAGATATCCCTCGAGCAGGTGGGCGGCGGCCACGCGCATCGTCCGGCTGGCTGCCCGTGGCCGCGGCGTGGCGAGCGTGGTGGTGAAGCGCTCGTCGTATGTCTCGACGGGCACCGGGCAGCGCGCGCGCAGGTCGCGCACGAAGCCGAGCGTCTCGCTTCGCCTGCTCGCCGTGCTCGCCGCGCAGCGTCAGCGGCAGCCCGACCACGACCAGCTCGGGCTCCTGCTCGGCGATCAGCTCGCAGCAGCGCGCTCGCATCCCGGCCGCGGTGCGCACCTTCTCGACCACGCCCACGCGGCCGCGCCAGCAGCGCCGGTCGCGTCGCTCACCGCCATCCCGGTGCGGGCCCGGCCATAGTCGATCGCGAGCACCTTCATGCCGGGCCGCGCAACGCGTGCCGGATCGCGGTCTCCGCGGCCGCCACCGCCTCGCCCAGCTGGTCCGGGTCCCTGCCGCCGGCACGGGCCATGGTCGGCCGGCCGCCCCCGCCGCCGCCGACGATCGGGGCGATCTCGCGATCAGGTCGACCGCCGACAGCCCGCGGTCGACGGCCGGCTGGTCGAAGTTGGCGACCAGGTGCACGCGGCCGTCCGTCGGCGCTGCCCAGCACCACGACGGCGGGCGCCAGCTTGCGCCTTCACGCGGTCGGAGACCTGCCAGCAGCCCGTCGGCGTCGACGTCGTCGACGACCGCCGCGACGATCCGGATCCCGTCTCTCCTCGCCGGCCATCGACCAGCCCGGCCTCACGGCCGTTGCCGGCGACGGCCGCGCCGCCGCCCGAGCGCTGCGGCCTTCCGCAGCTGCGCCTGCAGGTCGGCGACCTCGCGCTCCAGCCGGCGGCGTCGGCGGCGCGGTGGCGCAGGTGCTCGATGGCGGCCCGGCCGTGATCGCCTCGATCCGGCGCACACCCTGCGACGAGCTGGTCTCGCGCGGGATCACGAACGCGCCGATCTCGGCGGTCGAGCGGACGTGCGTGCCGCCGCACAGCTCGCGCGAGAACTCGGGGATCTCGACCACCCGCACCTGCTCGCCGTACTTCTCGCCGAACAGCATCATCGCGCCCAGCTCGCGGGCGGTCTCGCGCTCGGTGACGAAGATGTGCACCGGCCGGTTCTCGAAGATCTGCTCGTTGACGATCTCCTCGACCTGGCGCAGCTGCGTCGGGCGTCATCGGCGACGTCGTGACGGAAGTCGAACCGCAGCTTGTCGGGCCCGACGTAGGAGCCGGCCTGGGTGACGTGAGTCGCCCAGCACCTGGCGCAGAGCCGCGTGCAGCAGGTGCGTCGCCGTGTGGTTGGCCATGGTCGGCCGCCGCAGCCTCGCCGGACGACGTGCGCGCGCACGCGCTCGCCGGCCGCCAGCGTCCCCGCGCTCGATGCGGGCGACGATCTGCTGGTCGTCGTCGCGGCGCAGCACCTGCTCGACCGCCGCGCGGCCGTTCTCGGACTCGATCAAGCCGTGGTCGGACACCTGGCCGCCGCCGGCCGGGTAGAACGGCGACTCGCGCAGCTTCAGCGACAGCGTGCCGTCGTCGCCCTCCTCGAGCGCGCCGACCTGGGTGCGCACGTCGAGCTGCTCGTAGCCGACGAACTCGGTCGTGGAAGCCGGCGTCGAGCTCGGAGGCGGCGAAGCCGACCGCGGCCGTGCTGGCGCGGGCGCGCTCGCGCTGCTCCTCCATCAGCCGGGCGAAGCCGGCCTCGTCGACCGCCTTGCCGTGCTCCGCGGCGATCTCGACTGCGTCAGCTCGAACGGGAAGCCGTAGGTGTCGTGCAGCTTGAAGACGTCGGCCGCCGACACCTCGCCGCCGGAGCGGGCCAGCACGTCGTCGAGCAGCGCCTGGCCGTTCTTCAGCGTCTGGGCGAACCGCGCCTCCTCGGCCGCCAGCACGCGGCCGCGACCTCGTCCGCCTGGGCGCGCAGCTCGGGGTACGCCTCGCCCAGCGCCTCCACCACGCCGCGCGTGCAGCCGCCCCGTGAAGGCATCCGTCGAGGCCGATCCGGCGGCCGTGCACGACGGCGCGGCGGATCACGCGGCGCAGCACGTAGCCACGGCCCTCGTTGGACGGGCACGATGCCGTCGGTGGCCAGGAAGGTCATCGCCGCGCGCGTGGTCGGCCAGCACGCGCAGGGCCTTGGTCTGCTGCTCGTCGGCGCCGTACCGCGCGCCGCGCCAGCGCTCGATCTCGGCCATGATGTCGGCGAAGGCGTCGGTCTCGAACACGCTGTGCACGCCCTCGGCAGCGCGGCAACGCGCTCGACGCCGCAGCCGGTGTCGACGCTGGGCGCCGGCAGCGGCTCCAGGCTCGCCGCCCTCCAGCATGTTGTACTGCATGAAGACGAGGTTCCAGAACTCGAGGAAGCGGTCGCAGTCGCAGCCGGGCGCGCACTCCGGCCGGCCGCAGCCGTGGGCCGGGCCGCGGTCGAGGTAGAGCTCGGAGCAGGGGCCGCAGGGGCCGGTCGGCCCGGCCTGCCAGAAGTTATCGCCGCCCAGCCGGACGATCCGCTCGGCGGGCAGGCCGATCGCGCGCCACAGCTGCTCGGCCTCCTCGTCGGCCGGCACGACGTCGTCGCCCTCGTAGACGGTGGCCCAGATCCGGTCGGGGTCGAGCCCGAACCCGTCCGGCCGCGGTGGACAGCTCCCAGGCCGGCCTCGACCGCGTAGTCGCTTGAAGTAATCGCCGAACGAGAAGTTGCCCATCATCTCGAAGAAGGTGAGGTGGCGGGCGGTGCGGCCGACCTCCTCGATGTCCACGGTGCGGAAGCACTTCTGCACGGTGGTCGCGCGCGGCGCGGGCGGCGCGCTCGGCGCCCAGGAAGTACCGCTTCAGCGGCTGCATCCCGGCGGTCGTGATCAGCACCGACGTGTCCCAGTCGGGCGGCACCAGCGAGCCGCTGGGCAGCCGGACGTGCCCGCGAGCGGTGAAGTGGTCGACGAACCTGCTCCGGATCTCCTGCGAGCGCATGCGGCTGATTCTACCGAGGGGCGTCACCGGTACCCCCGAAGTGGCATGCGCATTACCGCAGGCCGGGGAGGTCGAACCGGGGCCGTCTGGACGAGAATCGCCACGTGAACGGCGTCGGCAGGCTCCCCGAGAGCGGCGCCCGCGAAGCGGGCTGCCGCGTGCTGGTCGCCGACGACCACACGGCGCTGCGCGGCGCCATCCGCGACGCCCTGGAGTCGGAGGGCTACGCGGTGGACGAGGCGGCGGACGGCCGGCGGGCGCTGGACGCGCTGCGGGCGGGCGGCCACCACGTCGCCGTCACCGACGTCCGCATGCCCGGCCTGAACGGCCTGGAGCTGCTGGAGCAGGTCGTCGAGCAAGGCCTCTCCTGCCGGGTGATCCTGGTCAGCGTGCTGGCCGACCCCGAGACCGTCCGCCGCGCCGGCGAGATGGGAGCGTTCGCGTTCCACCAGAAGCCGTTTCGGCTGGACGCGCTGCTGGCCGACGTGCGCGCCGCCTGCTCCTGAGCAGAGGGTAGGTAACCTGAGGGCATGCACGAGGACGACACCCTCCGCCGGTTCGAGCAGTCCGAGCCCTTCTCCGGCCGGATCGAGCCGCTCGACGAGTACCTGCTGATCGAGCCGGTGGACGACGAGACCGAGACGTCCACGGGCCTGATCATCCCCTCCAGCGCCGAGTCGGCCTGCATCGCAGGCATCGTCGTCGCGGCGGGCGAGGAGTCGAGCGGCGTCGCCCCCGGCGACAAGGTGCTCTACCCGCGAGGTGCGGGCTTCGAGCTGCGGATCTCAGGCCAGGTCAAGCGCCTGGTCAGCCGGCACGAGCTGATCGCCCGGCTGCACGACTGACGTCAGTCCGCGTCGTCGGCCTCGGCGAGATCGTCGTCGATCCACTCGCGCTGTCGGCTCGGCTCGCGGCGCGCGCCCTCCTCGGCGGACTCGCGCAGGTCGTCGAAGAAGCTCGCCAGGTCGTCGGGCAGGCGGCGCGGCAGCTCGGCCAGCACCTCGACTCAGCGGCCGATCCTGGTCGATCGGCGATCTCCCGCGCGCGCGACACGGCGTAGGCGAGGCCGGCCGCCCCGGCGATGCCGAGGACGAGCAGCCGGGCGCCTCACACGACGCCGCCGCGCTGGCGGCGCTTGCTCTTGAGCGACTCGAAGGCGTGCTCGATGCCCTCGCTCAGGCCGGACACCGCCTTGACCGGCTTCGACGCTGCGGATGACGTGGCCCGTGCCGCCTTGTCGACGGTGCCGACGGCGTCCGCGGCCGAGTCGGTCATCCGTCCGACCTTCTCCAGCTCGTCGTTGACGTGGTCGAGCGTGATCGAGGCCTTGCCCAGCATCGGCAGCACCTCCACCATGCTCGCGTCCAGGTGCTTGTCGACATCGCCGACCAGCCGGCCACGCGCACCAGCACGTAGGTCAGGCCCACCCCGGTCAGGATCAGGAAGATGGCGAGAGCGATCCGCCAGGCGTCGGTGGAGTCCATTGGCGCCTATCTTACCCAGGCCACGCGGCCCGAGACCCGACGACTGTGTCGCCGTCGTAGAGCACGGCCTCCTGTCCGGCGGCGACGCCGAAGGCGGGCTCGTCCAGCAAAGGTCGAAACCATCGCCGGTCGCGACCACCTGGCCGCGACGGCGGCGCCGCGATAGCGGAGCTTGACGGCGGCGCGACCGACGGGCACGTGCAGCCGGCCGGGCTCCACCCGCACGCGGGCCGTCGCCAGCTCCTCGCGGCCGCCCGCGACCACCGTGCCCGTCGCGGCATCGGTCTCGAGCACGTACAGCGCGGCCCCGCCCCCGACGCCGATCCCGCGGCGCTGGCCGGGGGTGAAGCGGTGCACGCCGTCGTGACGGCCGATCACACGGCCACGCCGGTCGTCACCACCGCCCGGCCGGCGCCGGCTCCGCCGTGGCGCTCGAGGAAGCGGCGGTGGTCGCCGCCGCCGACGAAGCACACCTCCTGGCTCTCGCGGCGCCCGGCGGCCGCCAGGCCGGCGGCGGCGGCCTCCGCCCGCGTCGCCGTCTTGGCGCTGCTCGCCCAGCGGGAACCAGACGCGGCGAAGCATTTCGGGTCGGCACCGGCGCCAGCATGTACGACTGGTCCTTGGCCGGGTCGGCGCCGCGGGCGAGCAGATGGCGGCCGTCGCGCTCGTGACGATGCGGGCGTAGTGGCCGGTCGCCAGCCGCGGCGCCCCCAGCCGGTCGGCGGCCCGCGACCAGAGCGTCGAACCGGAACGATGCCGTTGCAGCGCACGCAGGGGTTGGGCGTCAGGCCGGCGCGATGGCCGGCGACGAAGTCCTCGACGACCGCCCGGCGGAAATCCTCGCGCAGGTCGAGGCCGAAGTGCGGGACGCCCAGCGCGTGGCAGGCCGAGCGGGCGGCCCGCACCGACGCCGGCGAACAGCAGGCCCGCTCGCGTGTCGGGCGCGTCCGGGTCGATCCACAGCCGCAGCGTCACGCCGACCGGCTCGAGCCCCGCCTCGACCGCCTTGAGCAGCGCGACGGCGCTGTCGACGCCGCCGCTCATGGCAACGGCAACGCGGCCGTCGCCTGCGGCAGGGCCGCCGAGCCCAGCGCGTCTGCCAGCGCGGCGTGCAGCGCGTCGACGGCGAGGGCCACGCACTCGCGGTTGCCCGGCGCCGCGGTCGAGCGCGGCCTCGAGGTCGTCCGTCCCCGAGCCGCGCGGCGTCCAGCAGGCCGCGACCCTCGGCCAGGTCGCAGAGCAGCGCGGCGGCAGCGGTCGCGTGCGGGCAGGCCAGCGAGCGGTGGCGGGCAGCGGTGACGACCCCCTCTTCCAGGGCGAGGTCGATGACGACCGTGTCGCCGCAGCCGCCGTCGCCAGCACGGCCGGTCGCAGCGGCGCCGGGCAGCGAACCGGCCCGGCGGGTGTCGAGCGCCCGGCGGATAACGGCGGCGGAGTACATCAGGCCAGCGCCCCCGCCCGCAGGCGCGCGACGGCTCGCGCGCAGGCGTCAGCAGGAAGCCGTCGATCTCGGCCTCGAGGTGTCGCGGCCGATCGTCACCCGGATCACGCATCGCGCCTCCTCGGCGTCATCCCCTGCGCGACCAGCACATGGCTGGGCTCGGCGTCGCCGGCGGAGCAAGCCGAGCCCGGCCGAGACCTCGTAGCCCGCCTCGTCCAGCGCGAGCACGACGCAGGTCGGCGCGCAGGCCGTCGACGCGCAGCAGCACATGGCCGGGCAGCCGCTCGGCGCCGGCCGAGACAACCGGCACCTCCTCGCCCACCCGCTCTCCAGCCGGTCGCGCAGCGCGCGGCGGCTCGTCGCCGCCGGCCGCGCGTCGCCGCCAGCGCCGCCGCGAAGCCGACGATCCCGGGCACGTTCTCGGTGCCCGAGCGGTGCGCCGGCCTCCTGCCCGCCGCCCCAGATCAGCGGCCGCAGCCGCGCGGGGTCGCGGGCGACCAGCGCGCCGACCCCCTTCGGGCCCGCGCAGCTTGTGGGCCGACATCGCCATCGTCTCGACGCCGGTGGCGCGGAACGCGATCGGCAGCGACGGCGGCGGCCTGCACGGCGTCGGCGTGCAGCGGCACGCCGCGCTCGGCGGCGACCGCGGCCAGCTCGGCGACCGGCTGGACGACGCCGGTGACGTTGTTCGCCCACATCACGCAGGCGCGCGGTCGCCCTCGCGCACCTGCGCGGCGAAGGCATCGCGGTCGATCACGCCGTCGGCGTCGACCGGCGTCCAGGCCACCTCGAAGCCCTGCCGCTGCAGCTCCTGCACCGGCACGCGCACCGCGGGGTGCTCGATCGCGCTGCAGACCAGCCGGCCCAGCGGGCGTCCGGCGAGCCCGAACACGGCCTGGTTGTCGGCCTCGGTGCCGCCCGAGGTGAAGACGAGCTGGCCCGGCTCGGCAGTCGATCAGCTCGGCCATCGTCCGGCGCGCCGTCTCCACGGCCGCGCGCGCCGGCGGCCCAGCGCGTGCGGCTCGGACGGGTTGCCGAAGCGCGCGGAGGAAGGGCTCCATCGCCGCGCGGGCCTCGTCGCAGAGCGGCGTCGTGGCCGCGTGGTCGAGGTACACCTGGGACACGCGGTCAGCGTAGATGGTTGACCGGCGACACGCGCGGTTCGGGAGCGGCTGGGTCTCACTGCCGTGCTCTGGGGTGGTCCAGCGTCGATCAGGCGTCGCGGCCGCCCGCAGGGCAGGCTGGAAGCCTGTTCGAGGCGCACGTGGCGGCTGAACCTCGCTGCGCCCCGGTGCGACTCTGGGGTGGTCCAGCGTCGGTCAGGCGTCGCGGGCGTCCGCAGGGCAGGCTGGAAGCCTGTTCGAGGACGGACGTGGCGGCTGACCCTCGCTGGGCCCCTCCAGAGATGTGCCGGCGCCTGAGGCTCGGCGGTCGGCCACTTTCTGGATACTTCGACCGCTCCGACCAGAGCCTCTGGCGCTGTGAGTGTCGCACGACGTTTTGAGAAGTGCGCTGTGGAAACTGGCGCCGGCGGTCACAGGGTAGCGGAGCGTGCAGAATTGTCGAGTGCCCCTTCGAAACCCGCTCGGTCTCGGTCTCTGTGTCGCGGTTGTGCTGCTGGCGCTGGCGGCCTCGTGCCCGGAGCGCCACCTCAGCCGACGCCCGGACTGCGGCCGTTCAACGGCCCCACATCGGTGAACGGCCACCCGATCACGCCCTTCTCGCAGCCCCGTTAGGCGAACCCGATCTCATGGGTGGTGTGGTCGAACGTCATCTTCCGCTCTCCGCCGCGGTTGCCGGGCCAGTACCCGTAGTTGACGACGCCGTTGAGCTTGCCGTCGATCCGGAACCTGCCTTCGACCCGCGCGTGACCGGCGTGTGTGATCGCGGCCAGATGGTGCATCCCCCTGCCGAGCGCGAAGCGGTACTTGATCCAGTTGTGCTCGTTGCCGACCGCGAAGTCGTCGCTCACCGCGACCTTGCCGTCGATGCGAATCGTGATGTCGACAGTCAGAAGCTTGAAGCTCTGGTCGCTCACGTAGAGGACGAAGTTCCCGTCCGGCGTCGGCTTCAGCGAGGTCTCGTTCGTCGAACCCGGTGGCGTGGTCGCCGTCGACCCGCACCCTGGGGCGACCATGGCGACCATCATGATTGCCAGGGCAGGCCCACGGAAGCGACATCTACGCGCCATATACGTATACGACCGCGTGACTCCGGAAGTTCCGCGGATCGTTCCGCCCTACCGCTGCTAGCCTCGGGCGATGTTCGACCACGTGGGGTCGCCGTGTCCGACCTCGCCGCGTCTGACGCTTCTACCGCACGGTGCTCGCCGCGCTCGGGATCGAGCCGACTACGCAGACCCCGGGCTCGTCGAGTGGGAGGACTGGGCCGATCGGCCCGACCGACGCGCGAGCATCCGGTGACCCGCGGGTGCACGTCGCCTTCCAGGCGCCGCGATCGCGCCGCCGTCGACGCCTTCTGGCAGGCCGGCATCGACGCGGGCCACCCGACGACGGCGCGCCCGGGCCGCGCACGGCGTACGGCCCCGACTACTACGGCGGCTTCCTGCTCGACCCGGACGGCAACAGCGTCGAGGCGATGCACGGCGCACGCGAGCCGTCCGGGGCCGATGGCTGGATCGACCACCTCTGGCTGCGCGTTCGCGACCCGCAGGCGTCGAAGCGCTTCTACGACGACGATCGCGCCGTACGCCGGGCTGCGCCTCGACGCACGACGCGCCGGCTCTCGTGCGGTTCTCGCGGCGCCGACTTCTCGTTCACGCTGGTGCACGACGAGCGCCCGCTGACCGAGCACGTCCACCTCGCCTTCTCCGCGAACGAGAACGAAACGGTGCAGGCGTTCCACGCAGCCGCCCTCGCCGCGGGCTACGAGGACAACGGCGCGCCCCGGCGAGCGCGCTGTCTACCACCCCGGCTACTACGGGGCCTTCGTGCTCGACCCCGACGGCCACAACGTCGAGGTCGTCAACCACAACCGCGGTAGCTCATCTGGGCGGGGCGATCACGCGGATGCCCGACTCGGCCAGCGTCGCGGCGGGCACCGCGCTGGGCGCGCCGGTCAGCGGATCGGCGCCGCCCTGGCCCTTGGGGAAGGCGATCACCTCGCGCAGCGAGTCGGCGCCGGCCAGCAGCATCGCCAGCCGGTCGAGCCCGAACGCGATGCCGCCGTGCGGCGGCGCGCCCATCGCCAGCGCCCGCAGCAGGAACGAGAAGTTCTGCTCGGCCTTCTCCTCGCTGATGCCGAGCAGCGCGAACACGCGCCGCTGCACCTCGGGATCGTGGTTTCGGATCGAGCCGCCGCCGATCTCGTTGCCGTTCAGCACCAGGTCGTACTGGTAGGAGCGGGCCTCGGCCGGCCGCTCGTCGAACCACTCCCGCGACTCCGGCGTCGGGCGCCGAGAACGGGTTGTGCGCCGCCTTCCAGCGGTTCTCGTCGGGCAGCCACTCGAACATCGGGAAGCCGGTCACCCAGAGGAACTGCCAGCCCTCCTCGACCAGGCCCAGCCGCTCGCCCAGGCGCAGGCGCAGCGGGCCGAGCACGCGCACGGCCGCCTCCTCGGCGTCCGCCACCAGGAAGATCGTGTCGCCCGTGGAGGCACCGACGCCGGCGACGATCGCGTCCAGCTCGGCCTCGGACAGGAACTTCGCGATCGGCGAGCGGATGCTCCTCATCCGTCACCTGGAGCCAGGCGACGCCCTTGCCGCCCCACGTCTTGGCGAACTCGACCAGGTCGTCGAAGTCCTTGCGCGAGAACTCGAGCGCGCCCGGCGCGGCGAACCCGCGCACCACGCCGCCGCCGTCGATCACGCCGCGGAACGCCTTGAACTCGGTGCCGCGCAGCGCGTCGGTGACGTCGGCGATCTCGCAGCCGAACCGCAGGTCGGGCTTGTCCGAGCCGTAGCGCAGCACCGCCTCGTCCCACGTCATCCGCAGGAACGGCGTCTGCAGCTCCACGCCCAGCAGCTCGCGCCAGACCCGCTTCCACAGCGCCTCCAGCAGCTCGAACAGCTCCTCCGGCTCGAGGAACGCCATCTCGATGTCGAGCTGCGTGAACTCCTGCGTGCGGTCGGCCCGCGTCGCCTCGTCGCGGAAGCACTTGGCGATCTGGTAGTAGCGCTCGAACCCGGAGATGACGTACAGCTGCTTCCACGTCTGCGGCGACTGCGGCAGCGCGTAGAACTTGCCCGGGGCTGCTGGTGGTCGGCACCACGAACTCGCGCGCGCCCTCCGGCGTCGACTTGTAGAGGATCGGCGTCTCCAGCTCCCAGAACCCCGCGTCCTCGAGCTGGCGGCGGATGATCTGCGTCAGCCGGAACCGGGTGTGGATGTTGCGCCGCATCGTCTCGCGGCGCAGGTCGAGGTAGCGGTGGTGCATCCGCAGCGACTCGTCCACGCCCTCGTCGTCGAGCTGGAACGGCAGCACGCCGGCGCGGGCCAGCACGACCAGCCGCTCGGCGCGCACCTCGACCTCGCCGGTCGGCAGCTTCGGGTTGACCGTCTCGGCCGAGCGCGGCGTGACCGTGCCCTCGACCTGGATCACGAACTCGTTGCGCAGCTCGTGGGCGACGGCGTGCGCCTCGGGCTGCGTCCTCGGGGTCGAGCACGATCTGGACGATGCCCTCGCGGTCGCGCAGGTCGACGAACACCAGCCCGCCGTGGTCGCGCCGCGTCGCCACCCAGCCGGCCAGCGTCACCCGCGTGCCGGCGTCGGCGGCGCGCAGGTCCCCGCCCAGTCTCGTCCGATAGCTCATCCCGACAGCTCCTCCACCAGCCCGTCCAGCGGCACCTCGCGCTGGTCGCCCGTGGTCATATCACGCACGGCGGCGGCACCACGCTGCCACTCGTCGCTCGCCGACGATGACGAGCCGGTCGGCACCGCGCTTGGACGCCCACTCCATCACCCGGCGCAGGCTGCGCCCGCCGAACGACGGACTCGAGTCCGGACGCCGCGCTCGCGCAGCCTCGTCCAGCAGCGCGTGGACGCGCGGCCCTGCCTCGGGCTCCAGCACCGCGACGGCCGTCCACGGCGCGCTCTGCGGCCCCGGCGGACTCCCCCACCGCGTCCAGCACCCGCTCGATGCCCGAGCCGAAGCCGATCCCCGGCGCCGGCGGGCCGCCGAGCTGCTCGGACAGGCCGTCGTAGCGGCCGCCGCCGCCGATCGTGCCGCCCTGCGCGCCCAGCTCGTCCGACGACGAACTCCCACGCCGTGCGCATGTAGTAGTCGAGGCCGCGCACCAGACGGTGGTCGAGCACGTAGGGCACGCCGCGCGCGTCCAGGTGCGCCTTGACCGCCTCGAAGTGGGCGCCGCAGGCGTCGCACAGGTGGTCGGTGATCTTCGGCGCGTCCGCCAGCACCGCCTGGCAGCGCGGGCTGCTTGCAGTCGAGCGTGCGCAGCGGGTTCGTCGTCCGCCGCTCCCTGCACTCGTCGCACAGCTCGTCCATGTGCTCGTCCAGGAAGGCGACCAGCAGCTCGATGTAGCCCGGCCGGCAGACGCTGTCGCCGATCGAGTTCAGCAGCAGCTGCACCCCGGCGATGCCGAGCCGCGAGTACCAGCGGTGCTGGAGGCCGATCACCTCGGCGTCGACCGCCGGATCGTCCGAGCCGATCGCCTCGACGCCGAACTGGTAGTGCTCGCGGAACCGCCCCCGCTGCACCCGGTTGTAGCGGAACATGGGCGCCAGGTACCAGACCTTGACCGGCTGCGGCAGCCGGTGCATCCCGTCCTGGATGTAGGCCCGCATCACGCCCGCGGTGCCCTCGGGCCGCAGCGTCAGCGAGCGGTCGCCGCGGTCGGTGAAGGTGTACATCTCCTTCTTGACCACGTCCGACTCCTCGCCGGAGGTGCGGGCGTAGACGCCCGGTGTCCTCGAACGTCGGCGTGACGACCTCGCCGAACCCGGCCGCCTCGAACAGCGTCCGCGCCTGCTCGACGACCGCGAAGCGGCGCCGCGTCGCCTCCTCGCCGTACCAGTCGCGCGTTCCCGGCGGGCGCTGGAAGCGCCCGCTCATCCGCGCATCGCCTCCAGGAAGGGGTTGCTCTGCCGCTCGCGCTCGAGCGTGGTCGCCGGGCCGTGCCCGGACGCGACGACCGTCTCCGGCGGCAGCTGGTCGATCAGCGAGCCGATGCTCGCGAGCAGCGTGTCCATGTCGCCGCCCTCGAGGTCGGTGCGGCCGATCGACGCCGGCGAACAGCACGTCGCCCGAGAAGACGACGCCGTCGGTCGAGTAGGCGATCGAGGCGCGGCGAGTGGCCGGGCACGGCGTGCACGCGGAAGGCGATGCCCGCCAGCTCCACCGTCTCGCCGCCCTCCAGCAGGTGGTCGGGCTCGTGCGGGTCGGCGGTCTCGAGCGTGCGCAGGTCGTCGGCCTCGGCCGCCGGCATCCACACCTCGAGGCCGTACCGCTCGGCCAGCGCGTGCACCGCGCCCAGGTGGTCGTGGTGGCCGTGGGTGACCAGGATCCCGGTCGGCGTCCAGCCGCGCTCCTCCAGCGCGCTCGACCACCGCGTCGGGCTCGTCGCCCGGGTCGACCACGACCGCCTCGCGTCGCACCCTCGCGGGCGACCAGATAGCAGTTCGTGCCGTAGGCGCCCAGCGCCAGGCTGACGACCTCCAGCGCCACCTCAGGAGTTCTTCTGCCAGCGGCGGTAGAGGAAGCCGTCCATGAAGTAGCCGAGCGGCACCAGCCACAGGAAGAAGACGAGCGCCTGCAGCGCGGCGGCCGCCGGCGACAGCTTGCCGAACACGGGCATCACCTGGGAGATGACGAAGATGCCGCCGGCGAAGATGCCCGCCGCGCCGCGCGGCGCGCGTCCAGGAGGGCGGCTGGGGCTCGCGGCCCCGCGACCGCCGCGCGGTGCTCTTGGGCTTGCGCTCGGGCCGCGGCTCGTCGCCGTCCTCGGGGCGCGGGACGGCGGGCGTGCTCGCTGGGCCCGCAGGTACTTTCGCTGCTGCTGCTTCTTGGTCGCCATGAGCAGGTCAGTCTACCGAGCGCCGGTCACAGCGCGGACAGCTCCGCGGCCAGCCGGCGGGCCTCCTCGGCCTCGCCCGGAGCGCTCGGCGATCGCCACCCGGTCGAGCAGCTCGCGCGCCACGTCGCGCTTGGGCGAGTAGGCGAGCCGCTCCTGGTACACCCGGGTCGCCTGCTCAAGCGCGCTCGCGGGCCGTTGCGGAGCCGCAGGCTCGGCCCGGACGGGCGCGACGGCGGCGACCGGCTCGGGGACGGCGGCCGGGGAAGGCGGTGCCGGGAACGGTTCGGGCTCGGGTTCCGGCTCCGGCGATACGGGCTCGGCCACGGGCTCATCGGCGAGCGCATCGAGCGGCTCCTCGTCCATCGGGATCCGCACTGCCAGGATCGCCCACACCGCGCCGGCGCCTGCGGCGGTGGCGAGCTGGAGCAGCCAGACCAGCAGCCGCGTGCTGGCCGGGTAGCTGACCGGCCCGATCTCGCCGCGGATCGCAACCAGCGTCGAGACCAGCGCCATCACGGCCGCGACCAGGGCGAAGCCGACGGCCAGGCCGCCTGCGGCGCGAGCCGCCTCCTGGCGGCGCCCGGCCAGCGTCGCGCCGTGCGCGAGCGCCCACCACAGCACCACCAGGCCGGCGGTGAACCAGGCGGTGTGCTCGAGCCGCAGCTCCCACAGCCCCAGCTGCAGCCGGTCGTACCAGGGCAGCAGCGACGCGCCCGGCGTCGCCCGCGAGGCCTCGACCAGGGCGTCCACGGTGACGGCCACGCCGACCAGGGTCATGGCCGCGCCGATCAGCCCGACCGCCTCGACGGTGGCCAGCGCCGCGATCCGCCGGGGCAGATCCCTCACAGCCGCACCCCGCGCTTGAAGACGGCCCCGGCGACGCGCCCGCCGAGGTGATAGGAGAGGTGGCGCCAGTCGTCGGCGTCGAGCAGGACGAGGTCGCCGTCGAACCCGGGCGCGACACGACCCAGCCGGTCCGAGCGACCCAGCACCCAGGCGGCGTTGACCGTGCAGGCGGCGAGCGCCTCGGCCGGCGTGACGCCGAGCTGCGTACAGGCCAGCCCCATCACCAGCGGCAGCGAGTCGCAGAAGGCGCTGCCCGGGTTGAAGTCGGTGGCGAGCGCGACCGCGCGCGCCGCCGTCGATCAGCGCCCGGGCCGGCGGCCGGGGCAGGTCGAGGGTGAGCGCGCAGGCGGGCAGCAGCACCGCCGTTACCGCGGACGCGCACAGCGCCGCGACGCCGGCCTCACCGGTCACCTCCAGATGGTCGACCGAGCGGGCGCCCAGCTCGCACGGCCAGGCCGACGCCGCCGGCCTCGGAGAACTGATCGGCGTGCAGCCGCAGCGCCATGCCGTGGCCGGCGGCCGCGCGCAGGTACCGCTCGGCCTGCCCGCGGTCGAACGCGCCGCGCTCGAGGAAGACGTCGGCGGCCTCGGCGGCCGCCCGCGGCGGCCGGCAGCACGTCGCCGATGACGAAGTCGAGGTAGGCGTCGGCGTCGTCCCACTCCGGCCCGACGGCGTGCGCGCCCAGGAACGTGGGCACCGTCTCGATCCGGTGCGGCTGCAACGCGGCGTCGAGCATCGCCAGCTCGGTGTCGCGGTCGAGGCCGTAGCCCGACTTGACCTCGGCGGTGGTCGTGCCCTGGTCGGCCATCCACCGCAGGTGGCGCTCGAGCATCTCGCCCAGCATGCCGTCGGCCGCCGCGGCGCGGGTCGCCCGGACGCTGCTCTGGATGCCGCCGCCGGCCGCGTGGATCTGCTCGTAGCCGGCGCCGGCAGACGCGCTGCTCGAACTCGGCCGCGCGGTCGCCGCCGAAGACGGCGTGGGTGTGGCAGTCGACCAGCCCGGGCACCGCGGCCCGGCCGCCCGCGTCGAACGTCTCCAGGTCGCCGTGCGCCGGCGCACGTCCTCGCGCGGCCCGGCGGCGGCGACCGTGCCGTCCACGATGGCGACAGCGGCGTCCTCGGTCACGTCCAGGCGCGCCGAGGTCGGCGCCGCGCAGCGGCGCAGCGGCTCCCGCGGGCGTCGCCAGCCGGCCGATGTTGTCGATCAGGATGGAGGCGCGGGCGCTAGGCGCGGCCATAGGCGGGGATCGTACCGCCCGACAGCGGCGCCGACTCGTCGCCGCAGAGCCACTCGATCACGCGCGCCCAGCTCGGCCCCCGTCGTCCACCGGGAGAGTCGGCGTCGGGGTTCTCGGCACGGTTGCGGGGCGTGTCCACGATGTTGGGCACGACCACGTTGGCGCGCACGCCCTTGCCGCGCACCTCGGCGTCGATCGCCTGCATCAGCGCGATCACCGCCGCCTTGCTGACGATGTAGGCGGCCGCTCCCGGGAACGGCCGCAGCGCGGCGCGGGAGCCGACGAACACGATCGACCCCGAGCCCGCGTCCAGCATCGGCCGCCAGCGCCGCCCGGCTGATCGTGAACGCGGTGTCGAGGTTGACGGCGAGCTGCGAGCGCCAGACGTCCACCGGCGCCTCGTGCAGCGGCCCGGCCAGGGCGAAGCCGCCGGCGACGCAGGCCAGCGCGTCGACGCGGCCGAACCGCTCCATGCGCCATCGTCCACGGCCTGCTGCGCCGAGTCGGCGTCGGTCAGATCGACCTCGGCGGCCAGCGACGCCGTCCGGCAGCTCGGCCTCGCCGCGCGTGGTCGCGCACACGTTCCAGCCCTGCTCCAGGAAGCGGTCGAGCACGGCCCGCCCCCAGCCGCCGGTGACACCGGTCAGGATCGCGGTCCTCCCCGTTGGCATCGGCTACTCCTCCATCGGGATCCGCACGCCCTTGGCGTGCGCGGTCTCGATCGCGTCCTCGTAGCCCGCGTCGGCGTGACGGGCGACGCCGATGCCGGGATCGTTGGTGAGCACCCGCGCCAGCCGCTCGTCCATCTCCGCGGTGCCGTCGGCGACGATCACCAGGCCGGCGTGGATCGAGTTGCCGATGCCGACGCCGCCGCCGTGGTGCACCGAGACCCAGGACGCGCCGGAGGCGGTCGAGAGCAGCGCGTTCAGGATCGGCCAGTCGGCGATCGCGTCGGAGCCGTCCTGCATCGACTCGGTCTCGCGGAAGGGCGAGGCGACCGACCCGGTGTCCAGGTGGTCGCGGCCGATCACGACCGGCGCCGACACCTCGCCGCGGCGGACGAGGTCGTTGAACAGCAGGCCGGCCCGGGCGCGGTCGCCCTGGCCCAGCCAGCAGATCCGGGAGGGCAGGCCCTGGAACGCGATCCGGTCGGGTGCGATCGCCAGCCAGCGCTGCAGAAGGCCGTCGTCGGGGAACTCCTCGACCAGCGCCCGGTCGATGCGGGCGATGTCGGCGGGGTCGCCGGAGAGCGCGGCCCAGCGGAACGGGCCGGCGCCGCGGCAGAACAGCGGCCGCACGTACGCCGGCACGAAGCCGGGGAAGTCGAAGGCGCGCTCGTAGCCCGCGTCCTTCGCCTCGGTGCGCAGGTTGTTGCCGTAGTCGAAGACGTGTGAGCCGGCGTCCTTGAACGCGACCATCGCCTCGACGTGCGCGACCGCCGTGGCCCGCGCCTGGCGCACGTACTCGTCGGCGTCGGCCGCGCGCAGCTCGAGCGCCTGGTCGTAGGTCATGCCCCGCGGCACGTAGCCGTTCAGCATGTCGTGCGCCGAGGTCTGGTCGGTGACCAGGTCGAACTGCTCGCCGCGGCGGGCGAGCTCGGGGAAGACGTCGCCGGCGTTGCCGAGCAGGCCGATCGAGACGCCCTGGCCGGCATCCGCGGCGCGGCGCACGCGGCGCAGCGCGTCGTCCAGATCGTCGGCGACCTCGTCCAGGTACCGCGTCTCCAGCCGCCGCTCGATCCGGTGCGGGTCGACCTCGACGTTGAGGCTGACGGCGCCGGCCAGCGACGCCGCCAGCGGCTGCGCGCCGCCCATGCCGCCCAGGCCCGCGGTCAGGATCGTGCGGCCCGGCCAGGTCGGGCGATCCCCAGTGGGTCTCGCCGGCGGCCGCGAAGGTCTGGAACGTCCCCTGGAGGATCCCCTGCGTGCCGATGTAGATCCACGAGCCGGCGGTCATCTGGCCGAACATCGTCAGGCCCTCGGCCTCCAGCCGGCGGAACTCGTCCCACGTCGCGAACCGCGGCACCAGCAGCGAGTTGGCGATCAGCACGCGGGGCGCGCCGGCGTGGGTGCGGAAGATCGCCGACCGGCTTGCCGGACTGGACGAGCAGCGTCTCGTCGCCCTCCAGGTCGAGCAGCGACGAGATGATGTGCGCGCAGTGCGTCGTGGCTGCGGGCCGCGCGGCCCGATCCGCCGTAGACGACGAGGTTGGCCGGGTCCTCCGCCACCTCGGGGTCGAGGTTGTTGCAGAGCATCCGCAGCGCGGCCTCCTGCTGCCAGCCCTTGCAGTGCAGCTCGGTGCCCCGCGGGGCGCGCACCGCCGTCAGGTCGCCGACCAGCGACTCGACCAGCGTTCGGTGTTCGGTGGTCGCCATGTGATGACGCTAGCACTTGGCCGCCCCAGCGAGGTTTGGCCCGACCGCAGCGGGGTGCATGATGGGGGCATGCTCCGCGCCGTTCCCGTCCGTCCCTCGCGCCTCGCCGCGCTGCTGGCCGCGGCCGTGCTGGCAGTGCTCGCCGCCGCGCCCCCGGCCGGCGCAGCCAGCCTGAGCCTCGCGCTGATCTCGCGCGGCCTCCCCCGCCCGGTCTACGTGACCACCGCGCCGGGCGACTCGACGCGGGTGTACATCGTGCTCCAGGACGGGCTGATCCGGATCATTCACAACGGCCGGCTGGAGCGCGGCGCGTTCCTCGACCTCCGCCCACACGTCTCGCATGGCAACGAGCAGGGCCTGCTCTCGATGGCGTTCGACCCCCGCTTCGAGCAGACCCACCGCGTCTTCGTCTCCTACACGAACACGACCGGCGACATCGCGCGTGCTCGCCTACCACGCGCTCTCACGCGACCGGCTCTCCCCCACCAACCACAACATCTTCCTCGAGGTGAACCAGCCGTTCGCGAACCACAACGGCGGCGACATCGCGTTCGGCCCCGACGGGTGGCTGTACGTCGGGCTGGGCGACGGCGGCGGCGAGGGCGACCCGCTGCGCACCGCGCAGAACCCGCACTCGCGGCTGGGCAAGATCCTGCGGTTGAACGTCAGCCGGCGGCCAGCGCCGACACAGATCTACGCGCTGGGGCTGCGCAACCCGTGGCGCTTCTCGTTCGACCGCGGCAACGGCGACCTGTGGATCGGCGACGTCGGCCAGAGCCGGTACGAGGAGATCGACCGGATCGCCCGCGGCACGCCGCCCGGCGTCAACCTCGGCTGGAGCGCCTACGAGGGCTACGCCCGCTACAAGGCGCAGCACATCACCAACCCGCTCGCGCCTGCACCGGCCGCTGCGCGCCTACCCGCACAACCCGGGCGGCAACTGCGCCGTCACCGGCGGCTACGTCTACCGCGGAACGATCGCCGCACTGCAGCGGCTTCTACCTCTACGCCGACTTCTGCTCGGGCCGCGTCTGGAAGCAGCAGCCGGGCGGGATCCCGTCACAGGTCGCGTTCAGCGGGAAGGTCAAGGAGATCTCGTCGTTCGGCGAGGGCGCCTCGGGCGGCCTGTTCCTGGTCTCGCTGACCGGCGCGATCTACCGGATCATCTCCGTCCCCTGAGCCCTGACGCAGGTCCCGAAGCCCGACTCGACCGCGTCCAGCAGCGAGCCGTCGCGCACCGCCTCCGCGACCGGCTCGATCTCGGCTGACAGCGAGCGGTCGTCGTCCAGGTGCGGCGAGCGCTCGCGCAGCGCCGCGTGCAGCGCCGCGACGCCCGGCCCGGGCCGGAGCGGCGCCAGGAAGTCGAGGCCCTGCGCCCCGCACAGCAGCTCGACCGCGACCACCCGCTCGACGTTCCGGCACACGTGCCAGCAGTGCACCGCGGCCGTCGCGCCCATCGAGACGTGATCCTCCTGCCCGGCCGAGGTCGGGATCGAGTCCACCGACGCCGGATGGGCGAGCACCTTGTTCTCGGCGACCAGGCTGGCCGCCACGTAGTGCGGGATCATGAACCCGGAGTTGAGACCGCCCTCCTCGGTCAGGAACGGCGGCAGCCCCTCGCTCATGGTCGGGTTCACCATCCGCTCGATCCGCCGCTCCGCGATCCCGGCCAGCTCGGCCAGCGCGATCTTCATCGTGTCCAGCGCGATCGCGACCGGCTCGCCGTGGAAGTTGCCGTTGGAGAGCACCTCGCCGGCGTCGGCGAACACCAGCGGGTTGTCGGTGGCGGCGTTGACCTCGATGGCGACAACCCGCTCCGCGTAGGCGAGGGCGTCGCGGCAGGCGCCGTGCACCTGCGGCGTGCAGCGGATCGAGTAGGCGTCCTGCACCCGCCCGCACCAGCGGTGCGACTCGACGATCTCGCTGTCGTCGAGCAGCCGGTAGAGGTTCTCGGCGGAGGCGATCTGGCCGGGGTGCGGCCGCAGCGCCTGGATCTCAGGCGAGAACGGCGTGCGCGAGCCGCGCACGGCCTCGACCGACTGGGCCGCGGCGAGATCGGCGATCGCGCGCCAGCCGGGCGGCGCGGGAGAGCACGAGCGACCCGATCGCGGTCATGAACTGGGTGCCGTTGATCAGCGCCAGCCCCTCCTTGGCCGCCGAGCACGATCGGCTCCAGGCCGGCTCGGCGCAGCCCCTCGGCGCCGGTCATCACCTCGCCGTCCAGCTCGACCATGCCCTCGCCGACCAGCGGCAGTGCCAGGTGGGCGAGCGGCGCCAGGTCGCCGCTGGCGCCGAGCGAGCCGCGCGACGGCACAACCGGGTGCACGCCTGCAGCGAGCAGCGCCAGCAGCAGCTCGACGGTCTCGCGGCGGACGCCGGACGCACCGGTCGCCAGCGCGTTCGCGCGCAGCAGCATCGCCGCGCGAACGACCTCCGCCGGGAAGGGTGTCGCCGACCCCGCAGGCGTGGCTGCGCAGCAGGTTCAGCTGGAGCCGCGCGACCTGGTCGTGCTCGATGGCGACGTCGACGAACCGGCCGAACCCGGTGTTCACGCCGTAGGTCGGCGTGCCCGACTCGACCGCCTTGTCGATCACCGCCCGCGATCGGGCGATCCGGTCGATCGCGACCTCACCCAGCGTGACCGCGGCGCCGCGGAGCGCGACGTCCTCGACCTGCTCGATGGTGAGATCGGTCCCCGTCAGCTCGATCGCGCCCGCCATGCCGCGGGCAGTCTATGCGCCGCGACTATTCGCGGCCGAACTCGCCGCTGACCGCGACCTCGAGCAGGCGGTCGGGCGCCGCGGCCGGCAGGTGCAGCGCGCGGGCGGCGGCCGCCGCGGCGACGCTCGCCGGCATCAGGCCGACCAGCTCGGAGCCGGCGACGGCGACGCCGCGCTCCGCGGCCAGCGCCTCGATGCGGGCGACGATCTCGTGCAGCGGCGTGGCGTCGATGTCGATCAGGTTGGTCGAGACCTGGGCCCGGCCGCTGCGAGCCAGCAGCAGGCCGATCGCCTGCACGCCGGGCAGCCCGCCGTCGCGCTCGCGGACGAGGGCTGCGATCTCGCGTGCGACCTCGACCCGGTCGGTGTCCAGATCGACGTTGAAGGCGACCAGCGGCGTGCGGACGCCGAGCAGCACCGCGCCCGCGGTCGCGTGCAGCTCCTCGGGGCCGGCCAGCAGCTCGATCTCGCCCGCGGCGAGCCGCTCGGCCAGCCGCTCGGTGCCGCCCTGGCGGTAGAACGCCGGGCGGCGGCCGTCCGACAGCTCGCCGTAGGGCAGCACGGGGATGCCGATCATCGCGATCCGCCGGGCCAGTACGCGCGCGGCCCGCGCCGGCCGCTCGTCGCTGTCGGCAAAGCGCACCAGCGGGACGACGTCGGCCGCGCCGACCCGCGGATGGACGCCTTCGTGGCGGGCCAGGTCGATCCGGCCGGCGGCCACGGCGATGCCCGCGGCCAGCGCCTCGACCAGCTCCTCGGCTGCGCCGACGACGGTGAAGACCGAGCGGTTGTGATCGGCGTCCGAGTGGACATCGAGCACGCGGCCGCCGGCGTCGGCCATCGCCCGCCCGATCGCGTCCAGCACGCCGGCGTCCCGGCCCTCCGAGAAGTTCGGCACGGCCTCAAGCAGCGCGCTCACGAGGCGGCGTCCGGCAGCCAGGGCGATGCTGTGGGCTCGTCGCCGCGGCGGTGACGGCGCCACCGCCGTCGGGCGCCGAGGGCGACCAGCGTCAGCACCGGGACGGCCATGGCGATCAGCAGGTGCCACGGCACGATCGTGAACGACGCGGGCGCGGTGACGCTGGTGCCGGCCAGGTGCACGCGGACGCGACCCGTGCCGGCGGTCGGAGCCGATCCCCAGCTCGTGTCGAGCACCCGCTGAGAGGAGGGCAGCACCGTGGTGTGCGGCGCCGTCACCGTTCCGGCGGTGGCCGGCAGCGCCCGCGAGGTTGCGAACGCCGCGGTGCCGTGGACGCCGAGCAGCGCGTTGCCGCTGTTGCCGACGACGACATGCGCGGTCACGGTGGGGTGCAGGAAGAAGTCCTCGACCGCGCCCAGGTGGTCATCCGCCGTGACCAGGTCGTGCACCGACGGCCACTCGACGTCCACCGAGCGCACCGTCGCCTGCCCGCTCGCGGCCAGCCCTGTGCCGTCCCGGTGGGCAACGCCGGCCGCGACCAGTGCCGCCACCGCCGGCTGGCCGCCGCCGCGAGGCTGGAGGATCACGGCCAGGGTGCGCGTGCCCACCGTCGCGTCCTTCGGCACCTTCATGCCGAGGGTGACGAGGAAGCTCGAGCGCGCCGGGATGCGCACGGACTGGGCGCTCAACGACGACCACGAGGCGGCGGACGCGTCCAGCGAGCCCGCGGGCGCGAAGCGCACCGCTCCGGCGGAATCGATCGTGTAGTCGCTCAGGGAGACATCGACCGTGACAGGCTGCGCGGCCGGGTTCGCCACGGTCAGGTCGGTACGCGCCGTCTGGCCGCGGACGAGCCGCAGCTCGAGCTTGGCCGGCGTCACCTCCAGCGTCGCCGGCGCCGAGCCGGCGACCGCGCCGCCGCCGGTGAGCAGGGCCAGCGCGCAGGCAGCCGGGAGGAGGTGCCGAGGTCGCATCCTCAACAGTGGTTCACAGCGCGGCGTCCGAATCCTGCCGGTGCTTTACCGCAAACGGGTGAGCCGAAGATGCCCGAAGTGGCGAGCGCTCGGCTTGACCGATTTCCGATCCTTGTTGTGCGGATCGATAAAGGCAAACTCACCGCGAGGTGAGCACGCAAAGCAAGAGGTCTCGAACAAGAGACGGCTCGGCTGCCGAAACCGGTTCACCTCGGCGCCGCCCCAAAGGCTCAGGATGGGCGGAGAACGTACGAGGGGGACTTTGACGCGACGATCACGCCGATCGTCGCGACCGTGCTCCCGAGGGTAGGCACCTCGGTCGAGTGCGCTCGATCCGAATCGACACGGAGTGCGGACGGTGGACGCTGCGGGGGGCAGTGCCACTTGGTGGCAGTGAGGTCCACCGTCCGCCCCGTCATCGCCTCCCCGGCCTCTCGTAGACTGCGCCGATGCTGGAGCACCTGTTCGCGCCGCTCGACCTGGGCCCGGTCACGATCCCCAACCGGATCGTCTCCACCTCGCACCAGACCAGCCTGGTGCACGAGCACCTGCCCACGGCCGACCTGATCGCCTACCACGAGGCGCGGGCGCGCGGCGGGGCCGGGCTGATCTGCCTGGAGGCGACGGCGACCCACCACACCGGGCTGCTGACGCCGCACACGGTGGGCGGGTATCTGCCCGAGATCGTGCCCGTCTACCGGCAGCTGTCGGACACGCTGCACGCGCACGGCACGCGGTTCGTCGTCCAGCTCTTCCACGGCGGGCGCGAGGTGATCGCGGCGCCGCCGCGGCCTCCGGCCGTCGCTCCGTCCAGCGTGCCGTCGGCGCGGTTCAAGACGGAGCCGCGGGCGCTGTCGAAGCGCGAGATCCGGGAGATGATCGACGGTTACCGGCAGGGCGCGCGCTTCGCCGCCGAGGGCGGCGTGGACGGCGTCGAGGTGTGTGCGGGCTTCGACTACCTGCCCACCCAGTTCCTCTCGGCGCAGTCCAACCGCCGCACCGACGAGTACGGCGGCTCGTTCGAGAACCGGCTGCGGTTCCTGCTGGAGACGTGCGAGGCGATGCGCGAGGGGATCGGGCCGGACGGCTGCGTCGGCTGCCGCCTGACCGACGAGCACTGGTCGGCGGACGCGAACCTCGAGGAGGAGCTGGTCGAGGCGGCGCGCATGCTCTCGGCCGCCGGGCTGATCGACTACCTCTCGGTGGCGCTGGGTTCGTCGTCCACCTACCGCGGGTCGAGCTGGATCGTGCCGCCCTCCCCCATCGAGCACGGCGCGGTGGCAGGGTTCGCGCGGACGATGAAGGCCGGCGTGACCGTGCCGGTGATCGCGACCGGTCGGATCGTCGACCCGGCGCAGGCGGACGCGATGATCGCGGCCGGCGACTGCGACGCCTGCGGCATGACGCGGGCGCTGATCACCGACCCCTCGATGCCATCCAGGGCGCGGCGCGGCGAGCCGCACACGACCTGCATCGGCTGCAACCAGGGCTGCATCGGCCACTACCACGCGGGCATCCCGATCGCCTGCACGATCAACCCGTGGACCGGCTACGAGCGGCGGCTGCCCGCGCCGGCCGCGGACGTGACGGGCGGCACCGTGGTCGTCGTCGGCGCCGGGCCCGCCGGCGCCGCCGCGGCGGGCTGCGCGCGGGCGCGGGGCCAGCGAGTGATCGTGCTGGAGGCCTCGGACGCCCCGGGCGGCCAGATGCGGCTCGCCTCCGCGGCGCCGGGGCACGCGGAGATCGCGGACGGGCTGATCGCCACCATCGAGGGGTGGCTGGACGGCTGCGACGTCCGCTACGGCACCGTCGCCACGCCGTCGTCCGTGCGGGAGCTGGAGCCCGACCGGGTGATCGTCGCGAACGGCGCCGGGCCGCACGACATCGAGCTGACCGGGACCGGGCCGCAGATCGTCCACGCCTGGGACGTCCTGGCCGGCGCCGAGACCGGCGAGCGCGTGGTCGTGGCCGACTGGTGCGGCGACTGGACCGGGCTCGCGGTCGCCGAGGTGCTGGCGTCCCGCGGCTGCGAGGTGCGGCTGGCCGGGTCGGGCGCCGCGTTCGGCGAGGCGATCCACCAGTACCAGCGCAACCAGTATCTGGAGCGGCTCGACCTGGCGGGCGTCGAGCTCGTCCACCACGTCCGCCCGGTCGGCGTGGCGGGCGATGCGCTGATCGTCCACAACATCTTCTCGGAGCGGCGGATCCGCCTGGACGGTGTGGACACCGTCGTGCTCAGCGCCGGCCGCTCGGCGGACGGCAGGCTGTTCGAGGCGCTCCAGGACGCCGGCGTCGACGTCGTCCGGGTGGGCGACGCACTCGGGCCGCGCTCGTTCGAGGAGGCGATCCGCGAGGGCACCGAGGCGGCCCTGGACGCGGTGCCCGCGCCGTACGCGCTCCACTGACGGACGCTCCGACACCAGATCGTCACACCTTCAGGTGTCCGGCACCGTACCGGGCACCGAGCCCGGCACGGACTCCGGCACCGACTCCGGCACGGTGCCAGACTCGGTGCCGGAGGTCATGAAATGGTTTGCAGCGTCGTGGCGCGGCCGTGACGGATCGGCACGGTGACGGAACGGGCCCGGCACCGTGCCAGACCCCGTGCCGGGCCCCTGTGGCGGTCCACGGGCCCGTTTCGGCACGGATTCGGCACGCCTGTTCAAGCCGCCACCGCCGCCGCCGATAAGAGGCTCGATGCCCCGAACGCCTCGAGAGCTCCTCCAGCTGGCCCTCAGCCTCCTCCCCGAGATGCCGTGCACCGTCGAGGTCTTCGCCCAGGACGGCGGGGTCTTCAACCTGATGCTGGCGGCGATCGAGGGCGACCTGATCTACGCCTACGGCGACCGCAACCACGTCCGCGACGGCCTCACGCTGGAGTGGCGCCACCGCAACGCCGAGGGCGACGGGCACAACCTCCAGTTCACGATCAGCCGCACGCTTCTTCCAGTCCGGCAGCGAGCTGCTGCTGCACCTGCACGTCTCGGCCATCGAGGATCACTTCGCGAGCCGCACCGCGGCGCGCGCCCCCGTCTCGGTGCCCGCGTACCTGCACGTGCTCTACGGCCGCGAGGCCGCGCCGGGCGAGCAGCTCGACATCCGCCTCGCCGACGTCTCCCGCACCGGCGTCTCCTTCATCACGAACCGCTCCTTCCAGCCCGGCGACAAGCTCGAGATCTCCGCCGAGCTGCCCCGCCGCCTGGTGCGGATGGAGGTGCAGGTGATCACCCAGATCCCCGCCGTCTACGGCCGCAACCGCGTCGGCTGCGAGATCACGGAGATGCTCGAGGCCGACCGCCACTTCATCGAGGAGCTGGCCCGCCTCACCGCCCGCCAGGGCTCCGAGGACGACCGCCGGCCCGAGGTCGCGGAGCGCATGGAGACCGCGCGCCAGCAGACCACGCTGCCGACGCAGCCCACGCGCCGCTACCCGGCCTGAGCTACTCCGGACGAAGCGGCCTGATCGCGGCCGCCGTGACCTCGTCCAGCGCGTCGATCGGCGCCCACGCGGCGGTCTCGCCGCAGCCGGGACAGCGCGACGGCTCGACCGGGAAGCGGTCGGGAAGCGCCAGCTCCTCGCGGATCAGCCGGGTCTCGATGTCGAACGGCGCCTCGCCGGTGCTGCCCGAGATCAGCGTGGCCTGGCGGTGCATCCGCGCCGCGTCGTAGCCGACCGCGATGCGATGGCCGCAGTACCCGCACAGCGCCATCCGCCGCTCGTGCACGGCCGGCCCGGTGTCCGCCCGGTTCGCCGCCCGCGCTCCTGCCCAGATCGCCCACAGCACCAGTGCCAGCGGCAGCTTGAGCACCACCGCCAGGAGGATGACCGTCCAGAACTCGGCGTGAGAGGGCACTGAGAGGCAGCCTACCGCTCCGTGCGAGTTGCATCTACAGCCGCGACCCTTCCCGCCGATTAGGAGGACGACCCCCAATGTCCAAACCAACGCGCGAAGAGTTGCTTGCCCTCGCGCTGGGAGTGCTGCCCGAGCTTCCCGGCGTCGTCGACGTGCTCTCGGAAGACGGCGGGTCGTACGAGCTGCGGCTCAGCCACGTCGAGGGCAGGCTGCTGCACGGCTTCTGCGCGCGGCCGACGATGCCCAAGGATCTCCACCTGCTCGCCCGCGTGTTCGACCAGGCCCGCGGCCGCTACGAGGTCGAGTTCGAGGTGATGGACAGCTTCTTCCACACCGGCGCCGAGACGCTGGCGCACCTCGCCGTCAGCGGCGTCCGCCACCGCAAGGCCCGCCGCGCCTCGCCGCGCGTCCCGGTGTCGCTCAAGCTGGACGCGAGCGTCCGCTACTGCCGCTCCCTGCCCCGCGACACGCGGGTCGAGGTGCGCCTGGTCGACGTCTCCTGCACCGGCCTCGCGTTCGTCACGCAGCGCGAGCTCGCCGCCGGCGACATGTTCTCGCTGACCCTGCCGCTGACCGACCGGCTGATGCAGCTCGAGGCCCGCGTCGTCCGCATCGATCCCGCGCCGTATGGCCGCTACCGCGCCGGCTGCGAGATCACCGAGATCTCCGACGCCGACCGCCGCGCGATCACCGCTCTGGCAGAGGCCTCGGAGCAGGCCGGCTCCGAATCGGAGCGGCGGCCGGAGCTGGCGGAGGCCTGGGCAGAGGCACGCCAGAATCGCGCCATCGGGTGATTGGCCCGGGCGCCGGTTCTGCCGATCCTTAGCCAGATCGTGTGCAGCATCTGGCTGCGCACGCGAGGGTTTATCCAGGGAGGGTCACGTGTTCCGAGGCTTCGGTGATGAGCGCGGCAGCGTCGTCAGTGAACTGACCTTCGGCGCGCTCTGCGTCGGCATCCTGGTCGTGGGCGGCCTGTGGGTCGTCGCGACGCTCGAGGGTGTCAGCTTCCAGGTGCTGCTCCAGCAGATCCGCACCGGTTCGTAGCTCCATAGACCCGCCGCTACGCTAGGTGGGTGACGTTCCGCCGCCTGCTCGGTTTCCTCGGCCCGTACCGGGGGCAGGTGGCGGTCTCGACGCTGCTCGCGGTCGGCTCGCAGGGGTGCGCGCTGACGATCCCGTACCTGACCGGCCGCTCGATCGACGCGGCGACCGGCGGCGACCGCACGCTGCTGCTGGAGCTGGCGGGGCTGATCGTCGTCCTGGGCGCGGTCAAGGGCGTCCTCATGTTCTTCCGCCGCTGGCTGGCCGGCCGCCTCTCGCTGGCCGTCGAGTACGACCTGCGAAACCGCATGTATGCGCACCTCCAGCGGCTGTCCTACCGCTTCTTCGACACGCACCAGACCGGCCAGCTGATGTCGCGCGCCACGGTCGACCTCCAGGCGGTGCGCTTCTTCCTGGGCTACGGCCTGATCTTCTTCAGCCAGCACGTGCTGACCGTCGTCATCGTGCTGATCGCGCTCTCGCTGCTGAACATCCAGCTGACGCTGATCGCCCTGGCCGTCGCGCCGCTGCTGGTGGCCGGCGCGTACCGCTACTCGCGGGTCAGCCACCCGATCCTGAAGGACGTCCAGCAGCGCATCGCGGACGTGACGACCCAGGCCGAGGAGAACGTCGTCGGCGTCCGTGTGGTCAAGGCGTTCGCCCAGGAGGAACGGGAGACGGCCCGGTTCCGCAGCGGCTCGGAGCGGATCTTCCGCCAGGCGATCCGCGCCGCCCGGCTCCAGGCGACCTACGTGCCCGCCATGTCGGCGATCCCCAGCCTGGCGATCGCGGGCGTGCTGCTGGTCGGCGGCCGGCAGGTGATCGCCGGCGACCTGACGCTGGGCCAGTTCTTCGCGGTCAACTCCTACCTGCTGCTGCTGGTGATGCCACTGCGCATGATCGGCATGTGGGTGGGCCAGTACCAGCGCGCGATCGCCTCCGGCGAGCGGATCTTCGAGGTGCTCGACACCGAGCGCGACCTGGTCGAGCGGCCCGACGCGGTGCCGCTGCCTGACGGCCCCGGCCGGATCCGCTTCGAGGGCGTCGGCTTCGGCTACGACCCGACCCGACCGGTGCTGCGCGACATCGAGCTGACGATCGAGGCCGGCCGCACCGTCGCGCTGATCGGGCCGACCGGCTGCGGCAAGACGACGCTGACGGCGCTGATCCCGCGCTTCTACGACGCCGACCGCGGCCGGGTGCTGGTGGACGGCCTGGACGTGCGCGACGCGCGGCTCGACTCGCTGCGCGGCGCGATCGGGATCGTCGGCCAGGACACCTTCCTGTTCTCGACCACCGTGGCCGAGAACATCGCCTACGGGCGGCCGGACGCGACACCCGAGCAGATCGTGAACGCGGCCGTCCGGGCGCAGGCCCACGAGTTCATCCTCGACCTGCCCGACGGCTACGACACCCGCGTCGGCGAGCGGGGTCTGACCCTCTCGGGCGGCCAGCGCCAGCGCATCGCCATCGCCCGCGCGCTGCTGATGGACCCGCGGATCCTGATCCTGGACGACGCGACGGCGTCCGTGGACGCCAGCACCGAGGCCAAGATCAAGCTCGCCCTGCGCGAGGTGATGCGCGGGCGGACGACCCTGATCATCGCCCACCGCCTCTCCACCATCTCGCTGGCCGAGGAGGTCGTCGTGCTCGAGCGCGGCAGCATCGTCGCCCGCGGCCAGCACGCGCTGCTGATGGACTCGAGCGGGGTCTACCGCGAGATCTACGAGCACGGCCTGGTCGAGCGCACGTTCGTCCAGCTCGACCCGGACGGGGCGCCGATCGAGAAGGGCGTCGGATGAGGGCCACCACCTACGGCAGCCACATCGGCCGCATGGGCGAGGGCCGGGGGTCGATGGGCTGGCGCTCGACCGTGCGCCGGGTCACCAGCCTCGTCCGCTACACCGCGCGGCACCGGACGCGGGCGGTGCTGGCGATGGTGTCGCTGCTGGCGACGACAGCCGCGACGATCGGCGGCCCGCTGATCGCCAAGCAGGCGATCGACGAGGGCATCCAGCCGCGCGACGCGTCCCAGCTGTACCTGTGGGTCGGCGTCTACCTGGCGGTCGCCGTGGCCGGCTGGTTGATGGGCTCGGCGCAGAGCTACCTGACCAGCTGGGTCGGCGAGCGCGCGCTGACCGACCTGCGCGTCGACCTGTTCGCGCACGTCCAGCGGCTCGACCTCGGCTTCTTCGAGCGCACCCGCGCCGGCGTCGTCATCTCGCGCCTGACCAACGACATCGAGGCGCTGGAGACGCTGGTCACCGACGGCCCGACCACGCTGCTGCAGAACACGCTGACGCTGGTCGGCTCGGCGATCGTGCTGCTGTTGGTCGATTGGCAGCTGGCGCTGGCGACGCTGACGATCTTCCCCGGCATGACGATCGCCACGGCGCTCTTCCGGCGCTACTCGGCGCGCGCCTACCGGCGCACCCGGGAGCGGCTGGGCGAGGTGACGGCGTCGCTCCAGGAGGACATCTCCGGCGTCCGCGTCGTCCAGGCGTTCCGCCGCGAGCGGGCGAACGAGCGCCGCTTCCGCGAGGTCAACGACTCCTACCGCGAGGCCAACGTGCAGACGGTCAACGTCAGCGCGATCTACTTCCCGTTCGTCGATCTGCTGTCGGCGGCCGCGATGGCGGTCGTGCTTGGCTACGGCGGCATCCTCGTGATCAACGGCCAGATCACGCCGGGCGACCTGTTCGTCTTCATCGGGCTGCTGTCGTACTTCTTCGACCCGGTGCAGCAGCTGTCGCAGTTCTACCAGACGTTCCTGGCAGGCACGGCGGCGCTGGACAAGATCTTCGACGTGATGGACACGGAGCCGCGGCTGGTCGATCGCCCGGACGCCGTCGAGCTGCCGCACGTGCGGGGCGAGGTCGTGTTCGACGACGTGCGGTTCGCCTACCGCGAGGACGGCGCCGAGGTGCTGCACGGCATCTCGTTCCGTGCCGAGCCGGGCCAGACGGTGGCGCTGGTCGGCCACACCGGCGCCGGCAAGTCGACCATCGTCAAGCTGCTCGCCCGCTTCTACGACCCCACCGGCGGCCGCGTGCTGCTGGACGGCCACGACCTGCGCGACGTGACGATGGCCTCGCTGCACCGCCAGATCGGGATGGTGCCGCAGGAGGGCTTCCTGTTCGCCCGCTCGGTGGCCGACAACATCGCGTTCGGGCGGCCGGACGCGATCCGCGAGGAGATCGAGGCGGCGGCCCGTGCGGTCGGCGCCGACGAGTTCATCGAGGGGCTCCCGGACGGGTACGACACGTCGATCGAGGAGCGCGGCGGCCGGCTCTCGATCGGCCAGCGCCAGCTGGTCGCCTTCGCCCGCGCGCTGCTGGCCGACCAGCGGCTGCTGATCCTGGACGAGGCGACCTCGAGCGTCGACATCCCCACCGAGGCGCGGATCGAGCGGGCACTGGAGACGCTGCTGGCAGGCCGCACCTCGTTCGTGGTCGCGCACCGGCTCTCGACCATCCGGCGGGCCGACCTGATCGTCGTGCTCGAGCACGGCGAGATCGTCGAGGCCGGCACCCACGAGGAGCTGATCGCCGCCCGCGGCCGCTACTTCTCCCTCTACGACGACTGGGTGGACGCGGTCGCCTGAGCCAGCCGCGATCCTCAAGGGATCGCCGGGATCGTTCGATATCTCCCATGTGCGGGGGTGGAGACTCAGCATCTGCGCGGGCGCCGCGATCGCGGGCCTGCTGATCGGGCCGGCCACGGCCGGCGCCGCCGCGCCCGTGGCCCACGACGTGCCGACGGGCTTCTGGGCCCGCAGCCAGGTGGTCTGGTCGGTGACCAACGGCTGGATGACGCAGCGCACGGACGGCACCTTCTCCCCCGCGTTCGCCGCCTCACGGCTGGCCGCCGCGCGGGTGCTCGCGAACCTCTACCGCGTCCAGACGGGGACGCCCGTGGCCGCCGACCCGTACGCCCAGGCGGTGGCCGCGACGTGGATCCCGGCCGGCACCGGCCCGGCCGACACGATCACGCAGCTCGACTTCGACCGCGGCGTGGTCGCGGTGCTCGCCCTGCGCGGCGCCGCAATCCGCATGAACGGCATCCAGGCGACCGACGGCTGGAAGCCGCGGCTCCCGCTCGGCTTCGGCTCCGAGCAGGTGGTGAAGGCGATCGGCGCCCGCGCCAACGCGCCCTGGCCCTACGACGCGTGGGAGACGTGGCCCGGCACGCTGCTGCGCCGCGCCAACCTCGCGGTCGAGGCCTACCGGCTCGCGCACCTCTCGCCCTGGTGGCGGTCGAGCCTGACGACACTCGAGACCAGCGAGCGCGGGCTGCCGACCTACACGCCGCTGCAGAAGGCGGTACTCGGCTTCGCCTTCTCCTACGCCACCGCCCCGTACGTGTGGGGCGGCACGTCCAACGGCACGCAGAGCCTGTTCGGCCACACGGTGCCCGGCGGCTTCGACTGCTCCGGCTACGTCTGGTGGGTGATGAAGCTGCACACCTACACCGCCAACGGCTTCAGCTGGACCGGGAACGCTGCGATCCCGTGGCGGACGACCTACGACATGGCGCAGCACCTGCCCTACGCCAGGCGGATCCCGCGGGCGTCGCTCCAGCCCGGCGACATCATCTTCTGGAGCAGCGCGCCCCACGGCGCCCTGACCAGCTACACCACCGTCTACCACACCGGTATCTACCTGGGCAACGGCTGGACGATCAACAGCCACGGCGACGGCGACGGCGTCACGCTCAACTCGATGGCCTCCGGGTGGTACCACGACGCCTTCGCGTTCGGCTGGCGCGTGCTGCCCGCCGGGCACTGACGCGGCGGTGCGGTAGCCTGCATCCCTGATGGAGGCCTCCGAGCAACCCGCTCCCGAGCCCGAGGAGGTTCCGGCAGGATCGGAGCCGCCCCCGGGGACGCCGGTCAGCGTCCGCGCCGAGCGCGGCGCCCGCATGACGCCCACCGAGGCGGTGCGCGACATGCGGATCAACCTGCCCGCGCGCGGCAACCGCCGGCTGCGCGACATCGTCGATCGCGCGAACAACGACGACTCGCTGAAGGCGCTCTGGCACGCCGCCAACGTCAACGCCGTCACCCGCCTTCAGATCAACGACCACTCGTGGGTGCACATCCAGATCGTCACCAACATCGGCCTCAAGCTGCTCCGCGAGCTGCGCCGGGCGGGCATCGAGCCGGGGATGGTGACCGACTACGGGATGGAGTTCGAGGACGCCGAGGTGGTGGTCGCGCTGGGCTGCCTGACCCACTGCCTGGGGATGGCGATCCACCGCAACAACCACGAGGAGATGAGCCTCTTCCTCGCCGCCGACCGGCTGCCGCGGCTGCTGGACGGCAGCTACGAGGAGCCGGAGCGCACCATCGTCGCGGCCGAGGTGCTGCAGACGATCATCAGCCACCGCTCCGACGGCGAGCCGCTCTCGGTCGAGTCCGGGGTCGTCCGCGTGGCCGATGCGCTGGACATGGCCAAGGGCCGTTCGCGGATCCCGTTCGAGAGCGGCCGCGTCTCGATCCACTCGCTCTCGGCCGCCGCCATCGAGGCCGTCAACATCCGTCCGGCGGACAGCGGCGGCAAGGTGCTGGTCCAGATCGTGCTGAACAACTCGTCCGGGCTCTACCAGGTGGACAACCTGCTCCGCTCCAAGCTCCACGGCTCCGGCCTGGAGGCCTCGATCGAGGTCGAGGCGATGATCGAGGGCGACACCGAGAAGCGGCTGCTGACCAGCTTCAGGCTCGGCGCGAACGACCGATAACAGCCCTGGAGCCCTCCACGCGCTTTGGTAGGATCCACCGACCCTTGCGGGGTCGTCTAATGGTAGGACGCCTGACTCTGGATCAGGTAGTCGGGGTTCGAGTCCCTGCCCCGCAGCCTCACTCCTAGAGCCAAAAACGGCCGCCTTGCGCGGCCGTTTCTGCGCCTGAGGGACACGCAGAGGTGCTGCACCGCCAGGGCGACCCCGCCTGACGCGACGACTGGGGCGCTGCGCGCGACCGGCAGCCGCCCCGGGGACGCCCAATCTCCACTTCACAATCGCGAACGCCGTGGCTAGAATCTGACCGCGAAGTGGCAGCCGCCCTCACCAGCGTTGGGCGCCTCTGCCGGGCTTACATAGTCGGTGTGCAACCAGGAGGTGTGCGCGATGAGCAGCAACCACCACTCACCCTCGGTCAGCGTGGACGACCAGGCTGGCGTTCGCCTCGTCACGCTGCGCGGTGAGCACGACCTCTCCACCGCGGATCAGATCGCGGCGGCATGCGCCGCGCCGCCACAGCCGACCGTGATCGACCTGACCGAGACGAGCTTCATCGACTCGTCCGTGATCGCCGAACTCATCGCCGCGTTCGACGCCAACGCCGAGCACGGCTTCGCCGTCGCCGTCGATCCGAACAGCCATGTCGCGCGCGTCCTCGGGCTCGGGCTGCTGGGGACGATCATGCCGATCATCGACGACCAGGCCAAAGCCGTCCGCCTGGCCTCGGCACGACAACCCGCCCTCGAGCGCGCGACCGCCGACTAGCAGCTCGGCCGGCGACCGGGATCAGAGCCACTCAGCACGGCCACGCAGAACCCGCGCTGGCTCAGGGATGACGAGTCTGTAACGAGCGGGATTCGCTGGGGGTCGTCCCTGCTCGGACGCGCTTTGCCTTGTCACCGGCACCCACGGCGCTGGCCCGTTGCCCGCCTCCTCGGCGCGCCACCGCTGCGCATCCTCGCTCCACACGATGTGCACACGTGTCTGCTCGAGCATCACACCCTCCCCCGGACTGCGCGTCCCCACGAATGCCCCCGACGGCTCCAGTGCAAAACACGTCCGCGCGATCGCCTTTCCGTCGCGATGATCGCCGCCACGATCAGCAGCGTGTGCATCGCCGGTCAGCGACCGCCGGCGCCCTCGGGGATCTTCGCGCTGGTGAGTAGCACCAGGACGGTGCTGGTGTTGCCTGTCTGCGGCCCGGTGGGGGTGCAGTCGAGCCCTGTCTTGTCGGGGATGCAGGTGATGTTCGTGTCGCCTTCGCGGGTGAGATTCGCCGTCTCGGTATCGACGAATCGGGCGGTGGTCTCGGCCCCGGGCAGACTCGGGGTGCAATCGACGCCAAGGCAGATCGGCTGCGGCGGCTTCGGCGGCGCGTCATGGGTCACGAGGACGCCGCCGGGCAGCACGACCAGCACCGCCAACACTGCGAGGATCAGGAGCCACGTACGCATCGGTTGGAGTCTCCCACGGGCGGCCGGCGATGACCAGCCTCGCGTTCCTCAGCCCGGCCCGGCACGACGAGTCGGCCAGCCAGCCCCATCCAGAACCGACCTGGCTGGGCGCTAACCGAGCCTTCCGTGCAGCGCCAACCGCCGGCTCAGCTCACACGTAGCGGCGGATGTCCTTCACCGGGCGGAAGTCGACCGGCAGCAGCCGTGGGCCGCCGGTCGATCCGAAGCCGATGCACTTGTCGTTGCCCGACGCCATGACGACGTGCGCCGGGTCGAGCTCGTCACCGAACGTGCCGTAGAAGATCAGGTCGCCGGGCTTCGCGGTGCTGACCCGCTGACCCTTCACCCGCAGCGACTCGGTGGAGCCGGCGCCGCCGTGGTAGTCGAAGCCGTTGGGATCGGGCAGGCCGGCTGCGAAGTACACCTCGGTGACCAGCCACGAGCAGTCAAACGCCTTGTCGACGTGCTCGCCCGACCGGTAGAGCGTGAACGGGCGCACCGCGTGGTAGTTCCACGGCCGCATCGCGTAGAAGCCCCACAGGTTGTGCATCAGGTGCCCGACATCCCTCTGTGCATCCCCGCCCCCGGCCGGGAGATCGGCGGCTCGCATCGGGTGGGGCAGGTCGGGGTGGGAGTACAGCCAGCGCGAGTAGTCGTCGAACAGCGGTGAGAGCTTGCGGTGGGTGTCCGAGCCGTACTGGCCGTCCCGGAAGAGCCCGACGTGGCGCTGGAACGCCAACACGTTGTCATGCGCGTGCGAGCCGTACTCAAAGCCCGGCGCCTGTGGACGAAAGCCGCGCTGGCGCAGCGTCCGCTCGACCGCCAGGACGTCGCGGCCCTTCATCACCGCGCCCGGCCTGAACACCAGCAGGCGGCCGAAGTCGGGGACGGGGATCACCGGTTCGCCGCTTCCTCCTGGCCAGCGGTGTCGCCCTCGTCCACCCCCGGCTCGTCCGCGTCCAGGTCGACGTCGGGTACCAGGAACTCGCCCGGCTCGATCAGCCCCTCCTCCGAATCGCCGTGCGGTCGCTCACCATCACCCATCAGATCCCCTTTCCCCTGTGCGCCCCGGCCTCCATGCCCGGGACACCCGCGAGCCTACGCCCTCGCCGATTTCGTGACAAGCGCCTCAGGGCGACGGGCCGGCTCGGCCCCGCAGGGCGTCCGCGGGGCCGAGCACCCGACCGGTCAGGCGAGGACGCCGGTCAGGCGCCCTCGCGGCCCTCGCGCAGCTGGAGCCGGTTACCGTCCGGGTCACGGAACGGTGCCACCATCCCCCACGGGAACTCGAGCACGCCCATCTCGAACGTCACGCCGCTCGACTCGAGCTCCTCGACCGCCGTGCGGCAGTCGTCCACCTCGATAGTGCACGACGCCGGGATGTGGCCCTGCACCGGCACCCCCTCACCGCGCTCGCCCGGCCAGAGGACGAGCTGGAAGTCCTGGCCCGGGACGCCGACGGTCAGGAATCGCGGCCCGTCCGGCGTCGGGTTGTCGACCCGCTGCTCGAAGCCGAGCACGTTCGTGTAGAAGTCGAGCGCGCGCTCCTGGTCGTCGACGTAGATGGCGGTGTAGAAGACGCTCTTCAACATCGTGGTTCCTCCCATGTTCGTGGTCTGCGGTTCGCCCGGACGACGAACGGGAGGGGCCGGTGGGGACAGCTACGCGCTGACCTCGTCGACGCGCCGGCGCAGGAAGCGGCGCTCGGGCTCGGTACGCGTCAGCTCGAGGGCGCGTTCGTACTCGGCTCGGGCCTCGCCGGCCCGGCCCAGCCGGCGCAGCAGGTCGGCGCGTGTCGAGTGGAAGTACTGGTAGCCGTCCAGGTCGAGGCGATCGACGAGCACCAGCCCCGCCTCCGTCCCGGCCGCCTCGGCCACGGCGATCGCGCGGTTCAACTCGACAACGGGTGAGCCGGTCAGGCGGGCGAGCTCTCCGTAGAGCGCCGCGATCCGCAGCCAGTCGGCCGGCTCGTCCATGTGCAGCGACGCGATCGCCGCCTGGATGACGTAGGCGCCTCGTCCCCGCAGCGCGAACGCCCGGTCCAGCGCCGCGCGCCCGAGGGCGATCCGGGCGGGATCCCAGCGCGACCGGTCCTGGTCCGCGAGCAGCACGAGGTCGCCGCCGTCGAACCGGGCCCCGCGGCGTGCGTCGTCGAGCAGCATCAGCGCCTGGAGGCCGTGCACCTCGGACTCGTCCGGCATCAGCACCGCCAGCGCCGCGCCCAGCCGGAGCGCCTCGGCCGCCAGGTCGACCCGTCCGCCGTAGCCCTCGTTGAAGATCAGGTAGACGACCGCGAGTACCGCCGCCAGCCGCTCCGGCAGCGTGTCGTCGCCGGGGACGCGGAAGGGGATCCCCGCGTCCCTGATCTTCCGCTTGGCACGCGAGAGCCGCCGCTTCATCGTCTCCTCGGGCACGAGGAACGCGCGGCCGATCTCCTCGGTGCTCAGCCCACCGAGCGCGCGCAGCGTCAGCGCGACCTGCGCCTCGAGACCGAGCGCCGGATGGCAGCAGGTGAACATCAGCTCCAGCCGCTCGTCGGGAAAGCCCGCCTCCTCCATCTCCTCCTCCACGGTCTCGGGCGCCTCGAGCAGGCGCGTCTTCTCGGCGAGCGTCCGCTCGCGCCGCAGACGGTCGATCGCACGGTTGCGCGCGGTGATCGTCAGCCACGCCCCCGGGTTGGGCGGCGTGCCCTCGCGCGGCCAGCGCTCGGCGGCCACGGCGAACGCCTCCTGGGCGGCCTCCTCGGCGAGGTCGAAATCGCCGAGGAAGCCGACCAGGTTGGCGAGGACGCGTCCCCACTCGTCACGGAAGATCCGGTCGATCAGCGCTTACCTCTCGACCAGCGGCCGCACCTCGACGGCTCCACCCATCCGCGCGGCGGGATGCGCGCGGCGATCCGGAGCGCTGCGTCGAGGTCGTCGGCCTCGATCACGAGGTAGCCGCCCACGTGCTCCTTCGCATCGATGAAGGGGCCGTCGGTGAGCAGCGTCTCGCCGTTCTGGACGCGCACGGTGGTCGCGGTCTCGATCGGCTGGAGCTGCCCGCCGCCGACGACCCCCGGCAGCTCACGGATCTCGAGGTACTCCTCGACGATCGCCTGGCGCTCGTGCTCGGAGAGGTGCTCGAACTCCTCCAGAGCACCACCCGGATAGTTCTGGAACAGGTACTTCACGATGACCCCCTTCGCAGCGTGTGTTCGGACTCTCGCAGCACGTTCATACCCGGCCGCACGTTCAGGTTCACCCGGAAGAGGTTGTCCGGATCGTACGCATGCTTGACGCGTGCGAGCCGCTCCAGCGTTGCGGGCGGGTAGGCGCGGCGGACGCCGTCGTCCCCCTCGTCCCCGACGAACCCGACGTATGCCGCGGGCGGGGCGCCGGCGCCGAGCGCCGCTACGAGGTCCGCGGCCCAGACCTCCTGCTCCGCGCGCTCGTCCGTGCGCTGATCCATCACCGCGACGTTCATCATCAGCCTCGCGCCACGGTGGCCGAATGCGGTGGCATCGTCGGGGACACGCGCCATCGCGCCGCCGAGCACGCGCAGCTGGACCGCGGCCAACCCCGTGGTCGTCGCGGTCTCGAGGTGCTCGAGGATCGTCTCCGCCGCCCGTGCGGGCAGACGGTCGACGAGCATGTTCGTGCCGGCGGCGAACGCCGGCCGCGGGCCTTCCGGCCCCGCGAACATGTCCCGGTAGCGGATCAGGCGAACCGTGTCCGCGAGCGGGGCGGCCAGGGCGCGGATCGGCGCGATCGCCTTCTCGCCCGCCTCGGCGCCACCCGCGTAGACCATCTGCGCCATCACGACGGGCTTGCCGCGCTGCTCCACAGGGACGAAGGGCAGCGGGGGAGCGTTGAGGACGTTCGCGATGATCGAGAGCTCCTCGGGGGCCGCATCGGCCGCCGCGACGAGCCCGGTGATCACGTCGGCGCTCGCCGGGAGCACCAGCATCCCGCCGACGACGTGGTCGACCTCGTGCAGCCGCAGCCGTACCCTGGTCGCGACGCCGACGTTGCCGCCGCCGCCGCGCAGCGCCCAGAACAGGTCGGGGTGCGTGTCCTCGTCCACGTCGAGCAGCTCGCCGTCGGCGGTCACCACCTCGGCCGCCAGGACGTCATCGATCGCGAGCCCGTGCCTGCGGACGAGGTAGCCGATGCCGCCGCCAAGGGTGATCCCGCCCAGGCCGACGGTGGCCGAGTCGCCCAGCCCGGTCGCGAGTCCGTGTTCGGCGGTGGCGTTGGTGTAGGCGCCGGCAGTGGCACCGGTCTGCGCCCACGCCGTCCGCCGGTCGCCGTGGATCCGCACCTCGTTCATCGCGGAGAGGTCGAGGACGATCCCACCCTCGGACGTCCCGTGCCCCGCGCGGCTGTGGCCGCCGCTTCGCACCGCGAGCTCGGCGCCCGTCTCCCGCGCCACGGCCACGACACGGGCCACGTCGGATGCATCGGCAGCGCGGACGATCGCGGCGGGGCGGCGGTCGAAGCCGGTGAAGAACACGCGGCGCATGTCGTCGTACCGCGGGTCGTCCGCGCCGATCACCCTGCCGTTCAGGGCTGCGCGAAGGGTGGGGATCTGCGTATCGGTGATGGTGTTCATGCTGTCCTCCTTCGATCTGTCAGGAGCTCTCACCGGAACGACGAACGGCCGCGGCGGGAGGGGACACCCGCGGCGGGCGGATGGGAGGGCCGCCTCGGGGACGGCCCTCCCATCCGGTCACGCTGCCTCGTCAACCGCGGCCGCGACGTCGAGGCGTGACGCTGCCCGCGGCGCCGTCTTCGGCTTGGACTCGACGAAGACGGCGGCGACCGCCGCTCCGGCGAGCGCGATCCCGACCAGCGCGAGGAACGCGGTCTGGAACCCGTGGGCCAGCGCCGGGCCGCTGAACGCACCCAGAGCGTGGCTGTCGGCGTAGTGGCCGGTCGCCGTCGCGGCGATCGTGGTCACGGCCGCCATGCCGACGGAGCCGCCGATCTGGCGGCTGGTGTTGACCAGGCCCGAGGCGACGCCCGCGTCGGCGGAGCCGACCCCGGCCAGGCTCGCGATCGTCACCGGGACGAACGAGAACCCCAGCCCGACCCCGCTCACCAGCAGCGCCGGGAAGACGTCCCAGAAGTACCCGCCGTCGGCGGGCATCTGGGCGTAGAGCACCCCACCGGCTGCGGTCAGCAGCAGGCCGGCGGTCAGCATCGGCCGTGCACCCAGCCGGGTCGTCAGCGACTGGGCGAGGTTCGAGACGGCGACGATCGTGACCGCGATCGGGACGAAGGCGACGCCGGTCTCCACGGCCGAGTAGTGCAGCACCTCCTGCAGGTACAGCGTGAGCAGGAAGAACTGCCCGAACGCGGCGGCACCGGTGACGGCCATCGCGACGTTCGCGGCCGAGAGCGTCCGCAGGCGGAAGATCCGCAGCGGCAGCAGCGGCGCGGGCGACCGTGCCTCGATGCCGACGAACGCGGCGATCAGCGCGCCCGCGATGACGAGCAGCCCGACGGTGACGGGGTTGCTCCAGCCGTGCTGGCCGGCCCGCGTGATGGCGTACACCAGGACCATCAGCCCGGCGGTGACCGAGGCCGCGCCGGAGACGTCGAGGTGCCGGTGCGCCAGCGCGGCCCGGCTCTCCCTCAGCAGCCATGGGCTGACGGCGAGGACGGCCACGCCCACCGGCAGGTTGACGAAGAAGATCCACGACCAGCTGAGGTACGAGGTGAGGACGCCGCCGAGCAGCATGCCCACCGCGCCGCCGATGCCGGACGTCGCGCCCCACACGCCCAGCGCGATGTTCCGCTCGCGGCCTTCGCGGAAGGTCGTGACGACGATCGAGAGCGCCGCGGGCGCCAGCAGCGCGCCGCCGAGCCCTTGCAGGGCCCGCGTGCCGATCAGCGCCTGTTCCGACCAGGCCAGCCCGGACAGCAGCGAGGCGAAGGTGAAGACCGCGACGCCGGCCATGAAGAGCCGGCGGCGGCCGAGCAGGTCGGCGAGCCGGCCGCCCAGCAGCAGCATGCCGCCGAACACGATCGAGTAGGCGGTGACCACCCACTGCAGGCTCTCCTGGGAGAACCCGCAGGTCGTGCTTGATCGAGGGCAGGGCGACGTTCACCACCGCCACGTCGACGATCACCATGAACTGTGCGACGACCGTCACCGCGAGCACGAGCCAGCGCCGCCGGTCGGAAATTGCAGAGAGTTTCGCGTGCATCGTCTCCTCCTTGAGCTCGTTCATCGAAGCGACGAACGAGCCGCGATCAAGGGGACACCCGGCCGGTCGCCTGGCGGCGACGACCGGCCGGGTGGCGGTTCAGCCGCGCCGAGCCGGCGTGCGGCCAACGCCGGCCCACACGAGCCCGACGCCGATCAGCAGCAGGACGCCGCCGGCGACCAGCACGCCGAGGATGACCCAGCGGAGCACCGGAATCCGGGCGCCGACCGAGGTCTCGACGACGACGTGTCGCGAGCCGTCGGCGTTCATGGCCACGGCGGTCCAGTTGCCCTTCTCGATCGGCCAGCGGATCGTCTGCGTTCCGGTGCCGACCGCCTGCACGCGCCAGAACGTCTGCGCGGTCGGAGGCTGGGGCCGCGTGGTGCCGGGGCGATCGGCGGACGTGACCGAGAACGGATCGAAGCCGAAGTCGGTCACCGCCTGGTGGTTGACCCGGCCCAGGTAGCGCTCGACCTCGCTCGTCCTCGCGATGCCGACGAACACGGGCTTGCCGGAGCTCACGCGGATCTGCACGGTGCCGAGGTGGTCGCCGAACAGCCGCGGGGTCTCGGGGCCGACGTCGAGCGTGTCGGACGTGATGGCGTAGGAGTTGGTGGAGAGCGTCGTCGGGTTCGTGGTGAAGAAGCCCGCGCTGTCGCGCTTGCTGAGCTGCCAGAGGCCGGTCACGCCGGTGGCCAGGAGCAGCATGGCGAGCAGGAGTGAGACTCCCGCGCCGATCAGGATGACGATCCGGCGCGTGGACTGGGTGCCCGCTGCCGGCGGATCGACGACGATCGAGCCGGGCACGGGGCCGCTTGACGCGGCGTGGGATGGGGTGGGTGATGTCATGGCCAGAGCGTCGCCTACGGGACCCCGCACCGCGATACGGCGAATACGCCTCTCCCGGGTGGAAAACCCCACGCCGCAGTGCCAGCCGCGTCCGGCTAGGTCAACTTGAAGTGCAACGTGTGGCTCGAAGCGTCGGTCAGCGTCAGCGTGATCGAGTAGCACCCGGCGGTGGCCGGGGTCTTCCAGACGTAGCCGTACCTGTCCTTCGCAGCGTTGTACGTCATCTTCGACTTCTTCGGAAGCGTGGTCGTGGCGACCGTGTGCAGCTTCGTGCTCGGGCAGGCCTCGGACACGACCTGCGGAGAGCCGGTCGCGAGGATGTTGAGGCCGCGATTGCCGCCCACCGAGAAGTTCAGCTTCACACCGCGGCCAGCAGGCATGACGTTCAGCTGGGTGTTCTTGACCGGCCCGAAGAAGCCGGTGAAGGGATACGACCTCTGCACGCCGGTCGTCCAGGTGCTGGCATGGGACGTGCGCACCGTCAAGGTGATGGAGGTGAAACCGCCACCGGCGGGCGTGCGGATGCGGCTCTCGACGCACGGGTCGGGAGACGCGCCGGCGCCGGTGCAGGGCAGCGCCTGGACGCCGTCACGGAAGACCTCTGCGTTGGTCTCGTCGGTGCCCGCAGGGAGCAGCGAACGGTCGATCGAGATCGACACGACCAGCGGATCGTCGACCGTCGCGTCCGGAGCGGTGATCAGCACCCCCTGGCCGATCGCGTCGAAGCCGAGCGGCGGCGCGGCGCCCACCCCTTCCTGAATCGTCACCGAGCCACCGCCGGGGACGGTCACCGAGGTGGCCACGGGGTCGTCCGCCGAGGGACCGGGTCGCCGGTGTCGGTCGTCGCCGTACCGCCCGGACCGACGGTCTGCGAGACCTGGTCGGACGGCTGCACCGCGTAGGTGAACGTGGCCGTGCCGTGGTTGCCGGCGTTGTCGGTCGCCGTCACGTCGTACGAGAACGTCCCGGCCGCCGACGTGTCCAGGGCGGCGCCGTTCGCCACCGTACCTGCGCACGACGCCAGCCCGGATCCACCCAGGTCCTGGCACGTGTAGTCAGCTGTGACAGCGTCGCCGATCGTGTAGGCGGCCCCGTCGTTCGTCGAGCTGACCGTGGGCGCGGTCACGTCCCCGTCGGCCAGCATCCGCACGAACGCGTGCGCGTTTCCCTGGTGGTCGGAGCCGGTGACGACGACGGTGCCGGCGTCGTTGATCAGTGTGCCGTCGCCGTTGAAGGTGAAACCGTCGGGCAGCGGGCCGAGATCGACGAAGCCCAGGCTCGGGCTCCACTCGAACGCCCCGTCGCCGCCTCCCGGCGGCCGGTACACCCCGACCACGACTCCGGCGCCGTTGATGTCGACCGCCATGCCCGTGTCGCCGGCCGGGATCGGGATGTCGATCGCGCCCGCGCCGGGCCGCCACTCGAAGGGCAGGGACGTGCCCGCGCCATCGACTCGTACCCGACGATCTCGCCACCCTCGCCCATGGCGCGGTAGCCGTACCCCCAGGTCGGATGGGGCGGCTTGACGACGGCAGTGCCGTTGCCGGGCGTGTAGAGGTGGCTGAACGCGGAATCGGTGTCGAGCAGGATCTGCCCTGCGTTGTTGGCGAACTGCGGCGCCGTGAGCACGTCGGCGGTGAGCCCCGCCAGCGGATTGACGTCGACCATGCCCGACGCCTGCGTCCACGTGAAGGCGTGCGGGCCCGCGGGCAGGTCGGAACGGCCGACGACCTCACCGGAATCGCTGATGAACATCGCGTAGCTGCCGTTGTCGTGGGCCCGAGCGTCCCCAGGTCGGTCGGCGTGCCGCCCGTGTCCCAGAAGACGGCGTGCGTGCGCCCCGGAGACCCGATCTGGCCCTGGCCGGCCATCTGCCCGGCGTCGTTGATGTCGCGTACCTCGCTCGGTCCTCCAAGCCCGGTGAGATCCTCGCGAGGACCGCCCGGGACGTAGCGCACGGGGTGATATCCGGCGACCGAGCCGAGCGGCTCGACATGCCCGACGGCGACATCGCTGCTGTTGATCGCGAGGAGGATGCCGTCGACGCTTCCCGACGGCAGGATGTTCTCCGTCCCGCCGTCCGGTGTCCAGAGGAAGCCCTGACCGTCACTTGCCGCCGACGTGGCGAAGCCGACGATGGTCGGATCGTTCGGCGCGATCGCCCCGGGGATGACGTAATGCCCGCCGAGGTCGGGGATCTCGACCCACTGATAGGTCGGACTGGCACTCGCACCGGGGCCATCGCCGAGCGACAGCACGGCCGCAAGCGCAGCGATCGACAGGACCCAACGCGTCACAGGAGCCTCCCCTCCGGACAATGGAGCCAGCCGAGCGTACGCGTTCGAGGGCTGCAAGGCAAGAGCGAGTTGCGCGGTATCCGGTCAATCTGGCTCGCCGAACCAGTACGCGACCGCCTCTCGCAGCGCGGGCACGGCGGTGTCGGTCGCCTCACCGGCCGCCGCGGCCCAGGCGATGTAGGCGTCGGGGCGGATCAGCACGGCATCGGCGGGCCGGTCATCGGTCGCCGCGGTGTGGACATCGACCCGGTGTCGCCAGCCGTGCGCCAGCTCCCGCAGGTCCGACCGGTCGGCCAGGTCGAGCAGCACGGGCCGTGCGCCGCTCAACAGACCGGCGGCCTCGATGGACAGCCGGAGGTTGGGTGCGAACGTGCCGGCCAGGGCGTCATCGGCCGCGTTCGGCGTCGGGTAGCGGGTGCCGGAGCCACCGATGAACTCACCGATCCGGCGCAGCGGCTGCTCGTCGCTGACGAGCTCCAGGAAGAGATCGCGGAGCGCGTCGGCGGCCGCATCGTGTCCGCGCCGAAGCGCCCACTGCGCCCGCGTGTGGAGCAGCGTGCGCTCGGCGGCCAGCCGGCGTTCGGCGTCGTACGTGTCGAGCAGCCCGGCTGGGGCCCAGCCGCCGATCTCGGCGGCCAGCTTCCAGCCCAGGTTGACGCTGTCGATCATGCCGGCGTTCAGGGCCACGCCTCCCGCCGGGAAGAGGTGGGCTGCGTCGCCGGCCAGCAGGATGCGCCCGTCGCGGTACCGCTCTGCGTGCCGTGCGTGGTAGGTGAAGCGCGTCAGGCGGGTCGGCTCTCCCAGCGGCAGCTCGTAGCCGAGCACGCGGCAGATGCTCTCCCCCAGTTCGGCCACGGTCATCGGCTCGTCGTCGTCGTAGTCGCGTCCCTCCTCCTCGCTGGTGTAGACGCCCAGCCGCGTCGGGTCGGTCGACCCGACCGCGAACACCCCGCGCTCGGTGGGCGTGAAGCCGAACGGGATCCTCCCCACCCCCTCGACCTCGATGTCGCCGTTGTCGAACACGGTCACCAACTCGGGCACGGAGGTCTGGCCCAACCGCTGGATCTCCGGGAAGGTGGTGCCGGGGAACGGGATGCCGGCCAGGTCGCGCATCCGGCTCCGCCCGCCGTCGCAGCCGACCAGGTAACGGGCGGTCGCCCGGTGTTCCCCGTCCGGCCCGCGCACCTCCGCGGTGACCGTCGCGTCGTCCTGGGCCAGCCCGACCACCTGGTTCCCGCGCCGCACGTCGGCGCCCAGCTCGACGGCGAGCTCCTCGAGCACGCGCTCGAGCCGCGGCTGCGGCAGCATCAGCAGCTCCATCGGGGGATCCGCCAGGCCCGTGAAGTCCACGTGCACGCCGCCGAACGGCAGCCGGGGCGCCGGGATCGGCGCGTTGCCCGCGGCCTCGAATCGTTCCAGCAGTCCCTGGTAGCGGAGCACGTCGATGATCTGGCCGTTGAGGCCACCGGCCTTCGGCACGTCGCGGATCTGCGGATGCCGCTCCAGCACCAGCACCGCCACGCCGGCCAGGCGCAACTCGACGGCCAGCATCAGGCCGGTCGGGCCGGCGCCCACGATGATCACGTCAGCATCCATCATCGGCCACCCCCACGATTCATCACTGACAACACACGCATTCCGCCACCCCCGGTCGGTTGGTTCTGACCTCGAACCGGCCATTGTGCCCGGCGGATCCCGGTTGAAACAAGCCCCCAACTGTGTTGTACTTTTAAGCGGCAGACCACCCTCCATCAGCGCGCTTGGGGAGTCTCCCCCCGGTGGATTCGGGAGACTTGCGGGGTGCGGATCCTCGAGGGCTGCCTGTTCGCGTTTGCGATCGCCGTCATGACGACACCTGCCGGGGTGTCCGGCGCCGTGGTGCTCCTGCCGGTGCAGGTCAGCATCCTCGACGTCCCCAGCCCTGCGGTCACGCCGACGAACCTGCTCTACAACATCGTCGCCACCCCCGGCGGCTCGCTGCGGTACTGGCGCGCCGGGTCGCTGCGGGGCGGTCTCGCCCGCACGCTCGCGATGGGGACGCTGCCGGGCGTCATCCTCGGGGCGGTGATCCGTGTCGAGTTCCTGGCCGGGCCACGCGCCTTCCTGGTCGTCGTCGCGCTCGTCCTGTTCCCGCTCGGCGCATGGCTCACCACCCGTGGCGCGCACCCACCCGACCGCGTCCGGGTCGTGCGGCACCCAGCGGCCGCGTCGCGTTCTCGCTCGCGCTCGCGGTCGGCGTGGTCGGTGGCATCTACGGCATCGGCGGCGGCTCCATCCTCGCGCCGATCCTGCTCGCGCTCGGCCTCAGCGTCTACGAGGTGGCCGGCGCGGCGCTCGCCGCGACGTTCATCACCAGCGTCGCCGGCGTCCTCACCTATCAGTTCCTCCAGCTCCAGCACGGCGGCACGATCGCGCCCGACTGGATGCTCGGCCTCGCCATGGGCGCCGCCGGCCTCGCCGGCAGCTACACCGGCGCCCAGCTTCAGCCCCGCCTCCCGGAGGTGCTGATCCGGCGCCTGCTCGGCATCCTCGTCCTGCTCATCGCCGCCCGCTACCTGACCCAGGTGTAAAGGTTCGAAAGACAGTCAGGCCGCATCCGGCGGGAGTGCCCGGCCGGCACGATCGGCCCGAACGGGTAGCGCACGAGACTGACCTGGACGAGGCACTGCGGCTGCGCCGATTTGCGTCCGTTGTTGATCACGATTGGCGTGATACCAGACCCGACCATGCTCGTCGGCGCACGCCGCTCGGTCCTCATCGGGCATGGCGTCCCGCTGTGCACGCATGATCCGCAGGCACGCCCCCTGGAGACGGCTCGGGGGGATCGGCGACACGGCAGCCTGCAGCGCCGGCGCGTTCCGGCCACAATGTTCCCGGTGCCACATCGCTGCCCGCCTGTGCAACCTTTCGTCAGTGTCGCCACGCCGATACTCACGATTACGGCGACTGCATAAGCCCCGCGGGACACGGCCGACCGTACCGCCGGTGTTGTGCCGTCAGCGAATGCCGGTGTCGTACGCGATTCGGAGTCGGGGTCGTCTCGCCGGCTCGCACCGAGAGCGAGACCGGGTGAGGCGCGCCATCGTCCCCACTGATCTGGTCCGCCGTCAGGGCGTGCAGCTTCCAGGCGGAAGATGTGTCCGGGCCAGGCCAGCGTGGTCGGTGGTCAGCGCGAGGTGTCCGACGTGGAGCGTCGCGCCACGGACCGGCCGTGCGCGGCAGATCGCCGAGGCGGATACGGGCTCGGACGGGCAGGTCGGCGACATCGTGACGTACACGACGAGCGCACCACCCTGCGAGGACGCCGAGGTGTCCATCTGGGGTGAGGATCCACAGGAAACAGCGAGCAGAATGATCGGGACGACCCAGAGTCTCATGCTCGTCGCGTACATGTCCTCCCCGCCGACCCGGTTCCCACGGGCCACGCACGGGCTTGGAGGTATTGGCGGCTTAGGATCGGCGGTGGCTGCTCGGGCAGATCCCGATGACGCCGCCACGCCGATCAACGCCCGCGGCCAACCCGATCAGGTTGGCCAGTCCTTGGGTTCCCCTGGTAGCGGTGCGGAGACACGCCAGACCGGACCGCGGCCAGGACCCTGGATACGCTTTCTGGACGATGAGCAGCCTCCACGTCGTCACCGTGCGAGCCGCCTCCCCGGAACGGGCTCGGTGGGTGCGCCGGGCCCGCCTGCTCGCTTCGGCGGCATGCGCGGCACTCGTCGAGTTCCGATCGCCCTCGGCGCGGGCCTGGTCGCCTCGTCGATCGCGCTCATCGGCTTCGGCGTGGACTAGCCGATCGAGGCCGCAGCCGGCCTGATCGTGGTCTGGCTGTTCGCCTGGCACGCAGCACGCCGACTCGGCGGAGCGGCGGGCCCAGCAGGCTGATCGCGGCGACCTTCTGCCTGCTGGCCGCGCTCCTGGGCGTCGACGCCGCCCGGGCGCTCGTGAACGGCGATCAGCAGCGGCGAGCTGGGTGGCATCGGCCTCGCCGCTGTCACCGCCCCGACCATGCCGCTCCTTGCGCGGGTGAAGCGCCAGGCGGCCGAGCAATCGGCTCGAGGCGACCGTCAGCGAAAGCGCGCAGACCATGCTCTGCGCGTACCTCTCGATCGCGCTGCTGCTGGCCTGGGCGCGAACGCGCTGCTCGGCTGGTGGTGGGCCGACCCGGTCACCGCCCTCTGATCGCCGGGGTCGCCCTCCGCGAGGGCGGCAGAGCTGGCGCGGCGACGCCTGCGGCGCGTCCTGCTAGCGCAGCCGGTGGTGTGGCCGGACGTTTCCGCTCGGCCACACCTGTGTCAGACCAGCCGGGTCAGGGAAGCCGAAGTGTCCACTGGCCGCGGCCGTGGGTGCCCGCGACGACCGTGGTCGCATCGGGCGTCACCGCGAGATCCCACACGGTCACGTCCGGCAGGCTTCGTCCCGAGGCGCGACCAACTCGTGGGCCTGGAACGGGTCGGCGATCATCACGCCGACCTCGGTGCCGGCAATCAGCTGACCGCCGCGGATGGCCACGCTGAAGACCGGCGCATCCGGGAGGTTGCCGCTGACGTTCGCCCACGTCGCTCCGCCGGCTTCGTCTCCAAGACGTGGCCGTACCCGGCCGTCGGGATCCAGCGCCTGCTGTACGACGCCGAAGCTCAGGTACACGTGGTTCGGATCCGCCGGATCGGCGGCGATCGAGGTGATGTACCGGTTCGGCAGCGGCCTGGCGCTCGGCAGTCGGTGCCATCCGCCGCCGGCGTTCGTGGCGAGCCCGCGGGCGAAGGGCGCTCCGGTGCCCGGGTTGCACGGGCCACACCAGGCGGCGTACATCGTCCGCCCGTTCACGGCCAGCGCCGTCACCTGATGGCCGTCGCCGGTGTCGTACACCGGCTTCCAGTCGCAGGTCGCACCGGCGCAGACCGTGTTCCAGCCCTTGTGGTCCTCCCACACGAACTGGCCGCCCGACACCCAGTGCGTCGCGTCGTGGGCGTCCTTCTCGATCGGCGCGATGAACCGCGGGTTCGGATCGCAGGGATCCGGCGGATCGGTCGCCGTCAGGCACGACGGCGAGATCTCCGAAACAACCACCTCGCCGCCGCCGCCATGCAACAGGTCCTGGTCGACGTACTCCTCGACTGCCCTG
>CAWCOL010000004.1:0-25539 GCA_963797175.1 uncultured Actinomycetes bacterium | reverse complement strand
CTGGATCAGGTAGTCGGGGTTCGAGTCGCTGCCCCGCGGCCTCACTCCTAGAGCGAAAACGGCCGCCTTGCGCGGCCGTTTCTGCGCCTGCGGGACACACAGAGGTGCCCTGCGCCCGCCAGGGCGACCCCGCCTGACGCGACGACTGGGGCGCTGCGCGCAACCAGCGGCCCGCCCCGGGGACGCCCCAATCTCCACTTCACAATCGCGAAAACGCATTGGCTAGAATCTGCGCGCGAAGTGGCAGCCGCCCTCACCAGCGTTGGGCGCCTCTGCCGGGCTTACATAGTCGGTGTTGAACCAGGAGGTGCGCGCGATGAGCAGCAACGACCACCACTCCCCATCGGTCAGCGTCGACGACCACGCCGGCGTTCGCCTCGTCACGCTCCGCGGCGAGCACGACCTCTCCACCGCGACGGATCGCGTCAGCCTGCGCCGCCCGCCACGCCGACGGTGATCGACCTGACCGAGGCGACCTTCATCGACTCGTCCGTGATCGCGGACTGCTCGCCGCGTTCGACGCCCACGCCGAGCACGGCTTCGCCGTCGCCGCCGACCCGGACAGCCATGTAGCGCGAATCCTCGGGCTCGGGCTGTTCGGGACGATCATGCCGATCATCGACGAGCGCGGCCAAAGCCGTCCGGCCTGAGCCTCGGCACGACAACCCGCCCTCGAGCGCGCGACCGCCGACTAGCAGCTCGGCCGGCGACCGGGATCAGATCCAGCCTCGGCACGGCCACGCAGAACCCCGCGCTGGCTCAGGGATGACGAGTCTGTAACCAGCGGGATCTCGCTGGGTGAATCACCTGCTTGGACGCGCTTTGCCTTGTCACCGGCGCCCACGGCGCTGGCCCGTTGCCCGCCTCCTGGGCGCCACCACCGCTGCGCATCCTGGCCCCTCCGCGCGATCTGCATACATGTCCTGCTCCAGCATCGCCCCGTCCCCCGGACTGCGCGTCCCCACGATGCCACCCGGCTCCAGTGCAGAACACCGTCCGCGCGATCGCCTTTCCGTCGCGATGATCGCCGCCACGATCAGCAGCATGTGCATCGCCGGTCAGCGACCGCCGGCGCCCTCGGGGATCTTCGCGCTGGTGGGTGCCGCACCGGACGGTGCTGGTGTTGCCTGTCTGCGGCCCCAGTGGGGTCCGGTCGGACCCTGTCTTGTCGGGGATCCAGGTCGATGTTCATGTCGCCTTCGCACGGTGAGATTCGCCGTCTCGGTCTCGACGAATCAGGCGGTGGTCTCGGCCCCGGGCGGACTCGGGGTGCGATCGACGCCAAGGCAGATCGGCTGCGGCGGCTTGAGCGGCGCGTAGTCGGTCACGAGGACGCCGCCGGGCGGCACCGGACCAGCACCACCAACGCTGCGAGGATCAGGAGCCACGTACGCATCGGTTGGAGTCTCCCACGGGCGGCCGCGATGACAGCCTCGCGTTCCTCAGCCCGGCCCGGCACGACGAGTCGGCCAGCCAGCCCCATCCAGACCGACCTGGCTGGGCGCTAACCGAGCCTTCCGTGCAGCGCAACCGCCGGCTCAGCTCACACGTAGCGGCGATCTCCTTCGCCGGGCGGAAGTCGACCGGCAGCAGCCGTGGGCCGCGGTTCGATCCGAAGCCGATGCACTTTCGTCGCCCGACGCCATGACGATGTGCGCCGGGTCGAGCTGGTCACCGAACGTGTCGTAGAAGATCAGGTCGCCGGGCTTCGGGTGCTGACCCGCTGACCCTTCACCCGCAGCGACTCGGTGGAGCCGGCGCCGCCGTGGTAGTCGAAGCCGTTGGGATCGGGCAGGCCGGCTCGAAGGACACCTCGGTGACCAGCCACGAGCCGTGAAACGCCTTGTCGACGTGCTCGCCCAACCGGTAGAGCGTGAACGGGCGCACCGCGGGTAGTTCCACGGCCGCATCGCGTAGAAGCCCCACAGGTTGTGCATCAGGTGCACGACATCCCTCTTGTGCATCCCCGCCCCCGGCCGGGAGATCGGCGGCTGATCGGGTGGGGCAGGTCGGGGTGGGAGTGCGGCCAGCGCGAGTAGTCGTCGAACAGCGGTGAGAGCTTGCGGTGGGTGTCCGAGCCGTACTGGCCGTCCCGGAAGAGCCCGACGTGGCGCTGGAACGCCAACACGTTGTCATGCGCGTGCGAGCCGTACTCAAAGCCCGGCGCCTGTGGACGAAAGCCGCGCTGGCGCAGCGTCCGCTCGACCGCCAGGACGTCGCGGCCCTTCATCACCGCGCCCGGCCTGAACACCAGCAGGCGGCCGAAGTCGGGGACGGGGATCACCGGTTCGCCGCTTCCTCCTGGCCAGCGGTGTCGCCCTCGTCCACCCCCGGCTCGTCCGCGTCCAGGTCGACGTCGGGTACCAGGAACTCGCCCGGCTCGATCAGCCCCTCCTCCGAATCGCCGTGCGGTCGCTCACCATCACCCATCAGATCCCCTTTCCCCTATGCGCCCCGGCCTCCATGCCCGGGACACCCGCGAGCCTACGCCCTCGCCGATTTCGTGACAAGCGCCTCAGGGCGACGGGCCGGCTCGGCCCCGCAGGGCGTCCGCGGGGCCGAGCACCCGACCGGTCAGGCGAGGACGCCGGTCAGGCGCCCTCGCGGCCCTCGCGCAGCTGGAGCCGGTTACCGTCCGGGTCACGGAACGGTGCCACCATCCCCCACGGGAACTCGAGCACGCCCATCTCGAACGTCACGCCGCTCGACTCGAGCTCCTCGACCGCCGTGCGGCAGTCGTCCACCTCGATAGTGCACGACGCCGGGATGTGGCCCTGCACCGGCACCCCCTCACCGCGCTCGCCCGGCCAGAGGACGAGCTGGAAGTCCTGGCCCGGGACGCCGACGGTCAGGAATCGCGGCCCGTCCGGCGTCGGGTTGTCGACCCGCTGCTCGAAGCCGAGCACGTTCGTGTAGAAGTCGAGCGCGCGCTCCTGGTCGTCGACGTAGATGGCGGTGTAGAAGACGCTCTTCAACATCGTGGTTCCTCCCATGTTCGTGGTCTGCGGTTCGCCCGGACGACGAACGGGAGGGGCCGGTGGGGACAGCTACGCGCTGACCTCGTCGACGCGCCGGCGCAGGAAGCGGCGCTCGGGCTCGGTACGCGTCAGCTCGAGGGCGCGTTCGTACTCGGCTCGGGCCTCGCCGGCCCGGCCCAGCCGGCGCAGCAGGTCGGCGCGTGTCGAGTGGAAGTACTGGTAGCCGTCCAGGTCGAGGCGATCGACGAGCACCAGCCCCGCCTCCGTCCCGGCCGCCTCGGCCACGGCGATCGCGCGGTTCAACTCGACAACGGGTGAGCCGGTCAGGCGGGCGAGCTCTCCGTAGAGCGCCGCGATCCGCAGCCAGTCGGCCGGCTCGTCCATGTGCAGCGACGCGATCGCCGCCTGGATGACGTAGGCGCCTCGTCCCCGCAGCGCGAACGCCCGGTCCAGCGCCGCGCGCCCGAGGGCGATCCGGGCGGGATCCCAGCGCGACCGGTCCTGGTCCGCGAGCAGCACGAGGTCGCCGCCGTCGAACCGGGCCCCGCGGCGTGCGTCGTCGAGCAGCATCAGCGCCTGGAGGCCGTGCACCTCGGACTCGTCCGGCATCAGCACCGCCAGCGCCGCGCCCAGCCGGAGCGCCTCGGCCGCCAGGTCGACCCGTCCGCCGTAGCCCTCGTTGAAGATCAGGTAGACGACCGCGAGTACCGCCGCCAGCCGCTCCGGCAGCGTGTCGTCGCCGGGGACGCGGAAGGGGATCCCCGCGTCCCTGATCTTCCGCTTGGCACGCGAGAGCCGCCGCTTCATCGTCTCCTCGGGCACGAGGAACGCGCGGCCGATCTCCTCGGTGCTCAGCCCACCGAGCGCGCGCAGCGTCAGCGCGACCTGCGCCTCGAGACCGAGCGCCGGATGGCAGCAGGTGAACATCAGCTCCAGCCGCTCGTCGGGAAAGCCCGCCTCCTCCATCTCCTCCTCCACGGTCTCGGGCGCCTCGAGCAGGCGCGTCTTCTCGGCGAGCGTCCGCTCGCGCCGCAGACGGTCGATCGCACGGTTGCGCGCGGTGATCGTCAGCCACGCCCCCGGGTTGGGCGGCGTGCCCTCGCGCGGCCAGCGCTCGGCGGCCACGGCGAACGCCTCCTGGGCGGCCTCCTCGGCGAGGTCGAAATCGCCGAGGAAGCCGACCAGGTTGGCGAGGACGCGTCCCCACTCGTCACGGAAGATCCGGTCGATCAGCGCTTACCTCTCGACCAGCGGCCGCACCTCGACGGCTCCACCCATCCGCGCGGCGGGGATGCGCGCGGCGATCCGGAGCGCTGCGTCGAGGTCGTCGGCCTCGATCACGAGGTAGCCGCCCACGTGCTCCTTCGCATCGATGAAGGGGCCGTCGGTGAGCAGCGTCTCGCCGTTCTGGACGCGCACGGTGGTCGCGGTCTCGATCGGCTGGAGCTGCCCGCCGCCGACGACCCCCGGCAGCTCACGGATCTCGAGGTACTCCTCGACGATCGCCTGGCGCTCGTGCTCGGAGAGGTGCTCGAACTCCTCCAGAGCACCACCCGGATAGTTCTGGAACAGGTACTTCACGATGACCCCCTTCGCAGCGTGTGTTCGGACTCTCGCAGCACGTTCATACCCGGCCGCACGTTCAGGTTCACCCGGAAGAGGTTGTCCGGATCGTACGCATGCTTGACGCGTGCGAGCCGCTCCAGCGTTGCGGGCGGGTAGGCGCGGCGGACGCCGTCGTCCCCCTCGTCCCCGACGAACCCGACGTATGCCGCGGGCGGGGCGCCGGCGCCGAGCGCCGCTACGAGGTCCGCGGCCCAGACCTCCTGCTCCGCGCGCTCGTCCGTGCGCTGATCCATCACCGCGACGTTCATCATCAGCCTCGCGCCACGGTGGCCGAATGCGGTGGCATCGTCGGGGACACGCGCCATCGCGCCGCCGAGCACGCGCAGCTGGACCGCGGCCAACCCCGTGGTCGTCGCGGTCTCGAGGTGCTCGAGGATCGTCTCCGCCGCCCGTGCGGGCAGACGGTCGACGAGCATGTTCGTGCCGGCGGCGAACGCCGGCCGCGGGCCTTCCGGCCCCGCGAACATGTCCCGGTAGCGGATCAGGCGAACCGTGTCCGCGAGCGGGGCGGCCAGGGCGCGGATCGGCGCGATCGCCTTCTCGCCCGCCTCGGCGCCACCCGCGTAGACCATCTGCGCCATCACGACGGGCTTGCCGCGCTGCTCCACAGGGACGAAGGGCAGCGGGGGAGCGTTGAGGACGTTCGCGATGATCGAGAGCTCCTCGGGGGCCGCATCGGCCGCCGCGACGAGCCCGGTGATCACGTCGGCGCTCGCCGGGAGCACCAGCATCCCGCCGACGACGTGGTCGACCTCGTGCAGCCGCAGCCGTACCCTGGTCGCGACGCCGACGTTGCCGCCGCCGCCGCGCAGCGCCCAGAACAGGTCGGGGTGCGTGTCCTCGTCCACGTCGAGCAGCTCGCCGTCGGCGGTCACCACCTCGGCCGCCAGGACGTCATCGATCGCGAGCCCGTGCCTGCGGACGAGGTAGCCGATGCCGCCGCCAAGGGTGATCCCGCCCAGGCCGACGGTGGCCGAGTCGCCCAGCCCGGTCGCGAGTCCGTGTTCGGCGGTGGCGTTGGTGTAGGCGCCGGCAGTGGCACCGGTCTGCGCCCACGCCGTCCGCCGGTCGCCGTGGATCCGCACCTCGTTCATCGCGGAGAGGTCGAGGACGATCCCACCCTCGGACGTCCCGTGCCCCGCGCGGCTGTGGCCGCCGCTTCGCACCGCGAGCTCGGCGCCCGTCTCCCGCGCCACGGCCACGACACGGGCCACGTCGGATGCATCGGCAGCGCGGACGATCGCGGCGGGGCGGCGGTCGAAGCCGGTGAAGAACACGCGGCGCATGTCGTCGTACCGCGGGTCGTCCGCGCCGATCACCCTGCCGTTCAGGGCTGCGCGAAGGGTGGGGATCTGCGTATCGGTGATGGTGTTCATGCTGTCCTCCTTCGATCTGTCAGGAGCTCTCACCGGAACGACGAACGGCCGCGGCGGGAGGGGACACCCGCGGCGGGCGGATGGGAGGGCCGCCTCGGGGACGGCCCTCCCATCCGGTCACGCTGCCTCGTCAACCGCGGCCGCGACGTCGAGGCGTGACGCTGCCCGCGGCGCCGTCTTCGGCTTGGACTCGACGAAGACGGCGGCGACCGCCGCTCCGGCGAGCGCGATCCCGACCAGCGCGAGGAACGCGGTCTGGAACCCGTGGGCCAGCGCCGGGCCGCTGAACGCACCCAGAGCGTGGCTGTCGGCGTAGTGGCCGGTCGCCGTCGCGGCGATCGTGGTCACGGCCGCCATGCCGACGGAGCCGCCGATCTGGCGGCTGGTGTTGACCAGGCCCGAGGCGACGCCCGCGTCGGCGGAGCCGACACCGGTCAGGCTCGCGATCGTCACCGGGACGAACGAGAACCCCAGCCCGACCCCGCTCACCAGCAGCGCCGGGAAGACGTCCCAGAAGTACCGGCCGTCGGCGGGCATCTGGGCGTAGAGCACCCCACCGGCTGCGGTCAGCAGCAGGCCGGCGGTCAGCATCGGCCGTGCACCCAGCCGGGTCGTCAGCGACTGGGCGAGGTTCGAGACGGCGACGATCGTGACCGCGATCGGGACGAAGGCGACGCCGGTCTCCACGGCCGAGTAGTGCAGCACCTCCTGCAGGTACAGCGTGAGCAGGAAGAACTGCCCGAACGCGGCGGCACCGGTGACGGCCATCGCGACGTTCGCGGCCGAGAGCGTCCGCAGGCGGAAGATCCGCAGCGGCAGCAGCGGCGCGGGCGACCGTGCCTCGATGCCGACGAACGCGGCGATCAGCGCGCCCGCGATGACGAGCAGCCCGACGGTGACGGGGTTGCTCCAGCCGTGCTGGCCGGCCCGCGTGATGGCGTACACCAGGACCATCAGCCCGGCGGTGACCGAGGCCGCGCCGGAGACGTCGAGGTGCCGGTGCGCCAGCGCGGCCCGGCTCTCCCTCAGCAGCCATGGGCTGACGGCGAGGACGGCCACGCCCACCGGCAGGTTGACGAAGAAGATCCACGACCAGCTGAGGTACGAGGTGAGGACGCCGCCGAGCAGCATGCCCACCGCGCCGCCGATGCCGGACGTCGCGCCCCACACGCCCAGCGCGATGTTCCGCTCGCGGCCTTCGCGGAAGGTCGTGACGACGATCGAGAGCGCCGCGGGCGCCAGCAGCGCGCCGCCGAGCCCTTGCAGGGCCCGCGTGCCGATCAGCGCCTGTTCCGACCAGGCCAGCCCGGACAGCAGCGAGGCGAACGTGAAGACCGCGACGCCGGCCATGAAGAGCCGGCGGCGCCCGAGCAGGTCGGCGAGCCGGCCGCCCAGCAGCAGCATGCCGCCGAACACGATCGAGTAGGCGGTGACCACCCACTGCAGGCTCTCCTGGGAGAACCCCAGGTCGTGCTTGATCGAGGGCAGGGCGACGTTCACCACCGCCACGTCGACGATCACCATGAACTGTGCGACGACCGTCACCGCGAGCACGAGCCAGCGCCGCCGGTCGGAAATTGCAGAGAGTTTCGCGTGCATCGTCTCCTCCTTGAGCTCGTTCATCGAAGCGACGAACGAGCCGCGATCAAGGGGACACCCGGCCGGTCGCCTGGCGGCGACGACCGGCCGGGTGGCGGTTCAGCCGCGCCGAGCCGGCGTGCGGCCAACGCCGGCCCACACGAGCCCGACGCCGATCAGCAGCAGGACGCCGCCGGCGACCAGCACGCCGAGGATGACCCAGCGGAGCACCGGAATCCGGGCGCCGACCGAGGTCTCGACGACGACGTGTCGCGAGCCGTCGGCGTTCATGGCCACGGCGGTCCAGTTGCCCTTCTCGATCGGCCAGCGGATCGTCTGCGTTCCGGTGCCGACCGCCTGCACGCGCCAGAACGTCTGCGCGGTCGGAGGCTGGGGCCGCGTGGTGCCGGGGCGATCGGCGGACGTGACCGAGAACGGATCGAAGCCGAAGTCGGTCACCGCCTGGTGGTTGACCCGGCCCAGGTAGCGCTCGACCTCGCTCGTCCTCGCGATGCCGACGAACACGGGCTTGCCGGAGCTCACGCGGATCTGCACGGTGCCGAGGTGGTCGCCGAACAGCCGCGGGGTCTCGGGGCCGACGTCGAGCGTGTCGGACGTGATGGCGTAGGAGTTGGTGGAGAGCGTCGTCGGGTTCGTGGTGAAGAAGCCCGCGCTGTCGCGCTTGCTGAGCTGCCAGAGGCCGGTCACGCCGGTGGCCAGGAGCAGCATGGCGAGCAGGAGTGAGACTCCCGCGCCGATCAGGATGACGATCCGGCGCGTGCGCTGGGTGCCCGCTGCCGGCGGATCGACGACGATCGAGCCGGGCGCGGAGCCGCTTGACGCGGCGTGGGATGAGGTGGGTGATGTCATGGCCAGAGCGTCGCCTGCGGGACCCCGCACCGCGATACGGCGAACACGCCTCTCCCGGGTGGAAAACCCCACGCCGCAGTGCCAGCCGCGTCCGGCTAGGTCAACTTGAAGTGCAGCGTGTGGCTCGAAGCGTCGGTCAGCGTCAGCGTGATCGAGTAGCACCCGGCGGTGGCCGGGGTCTTCCAGACGTAGCCGTACCTGTCCTTCGCAGCGTTGTACGTCATCTTCGACTTCTTCGGAAGCGTGGTCGTGGCGACCGTGTGCAGCTTCGTGCTCGGGCAGGCCTCGGACACGACCTGCGGAGAGCCGGTCGCGAGGATGTTGAGGCCGCGATTGCCGCCCACCGAGAAGTTCAGCTTCACACCACGGCCAGCAGGCATGACGTTCAGCTGGGTGTTCTTGACCGGCCCGAAGAAGCCGGTGAAGGGATACGACCTCTGCACGCCGGTCGTCCAGGTGCTGGCATGGGACGTGCGCACCGTCAAGGTGATGGAGGTGAAATCGCCACCGGCGGGCGTGCGGATGCGGCTCTCGACGCACGGGTCGGGAGACGCGCCGGCGCCGGTGCAGGGCAGCGCCTGGACGCCGTCACGGAAGACCTCTGCGTTGGTCTCGTCGGTGCCCGCCGGGAGCAGCGAACGGTCGATGGAGATCGACACGATCAGCGGGTCGCCGACCGTCGCGTCCGGAGCGGTGATCTGCACCCCCTGGCCGATCGCGTCGAAGCCGAGCGGCGGCGCGGCGCCCACCCCTTCCTGAATCGTCACCGAGCCACCGCCGGGGACGGTCACCGAGGTGGCCACGGGGTCGTCCGCCGAGGGACCGGGGTCGCCGGTGTCGGTCGTCGCCGTACCGCCCGGACCGACGGTCTGCGAGACCTGGTCGGACGGCTGCACCGTGTAGGTGAACGTGGCCGTGCCGTGGTTGCCGGCGTTGTCGGTCGCCGTCACGTCGTACGAGAACGTCCCGGCCGCCGACGTGTCCAGGGCGGCGCCGTTCGCCACCGTACCTGCGCACGACGCCAGCCCGGATCCACCCAGGTCCTGGCACGTGTAGTCAGCTGTGACAGCGTCGCCGATCGTGTAGGCGGCCCCGTCGTTCGTCGAGCTGACCGTGGGCGCGGTCACGTCCCCGTCGGCCAGCATCCGCACGAACGCGTGCGCGTTTCCCTGGTGGTCGGAGCCGGTGACGACGACGGTGCCGGCGTCGTTGATCAGTGTGCCGTCGCCGTTGAAGGTGAAACCGTCGGGCAGCGGGCCGAGATCGACGAAGCCCAGGCTCGGGCTCCACTCGAACGCCCCGTCGCCGCCTCCCGGCGGCCGGTACACCCCGACCACGACTCCGGCGCCGTTGATGTCGACCGCCATGCCCGTGTCGCCGGCCGGGATCGGGATGTCGATCGCGCCCGCGCCGGGCCGCCACTCGAAGGGCAGGGACGTGCCCGCGCCATCGAACTCGTACCCGACGATCTCGCCACCCTCGCCCATGGCGCGGTAGCCGTACCCCCAGGTCGGATGGGGCGGCTTGACGACGGCAGTGCCGTTGCCGGGCGTGTAGAGGCGGCTGAACGCGGAATCGGTGTCGAGCAGGATCTGCCCTGCGTTGTTGGCGAACTGCGGCGCCGTGAGCACGTCGGCGGTGAGCCCCGCCAGCGGATTGACGTCGACCATGCCCGACGCCTGCGTCCACGTGAAGGCGTGCGGGCCCGCGGGCAGGTCGGAACGGCCGACGACCTCACCGGAATCGCTGATGAACATCGCGTAGCTGCCGTTGTCGTGGGGCCCGAGCGTCCCCAGGTCGGTCGGCGTGCCGCCCGTGTCCCAGAAGACGGCGTGCGTGCGCCCCGGAGACCCGATCTGGCCCTGGCCGGCCATCTGCCCGGCGTCGTTGATGTCGCGTACCTCGCTCGGTCCTCCAAGCCCGGTGAGATCCTCGCGAGGACCGCCCGGGACGTAGCGCACGGGGTGATATCCGGCGACCGAGCCGAGCGGCTCGACATGCCCGACGGCGACATCGCTGCTGTTGATCGCGAGGAGGATGCCGTCGACGCTTCCCGACGGCAGGATGTTCTCCGTCCCGCCGTCCGGTGTCCAGAGGAAGCCCTGACCGTCACTTGCCGCCGACGTGGCGAAGCCGACGATGGTCGGATCGTTCGGCGCGATCGCCCCGGGGATGACGTAATGCCCGCCGAGGTCGGGGATCTCGACCCACTGATAGGTCGGACTGGCACTCGCACCGGGGCCATCGCCGAGCGACAGCACGGCCGCAAGCGCAGCGATCGACAGGACCCAACGCGTCACAGGAGCCTCCCCTCCGGACAATGGAGCCAGCCGAGCGTACGCGTTCGAGGGCTGCAAGGCAAGAGCGAGTTGCGCGGTATCCGGTCAATCTGGCTCGCCGAACCAGTACGCGACCGCCTCTCGCAGCGCGGGCACGGCGGTGTCGGTCGCCTCACCGGCCGCCGCGGCCCAGGCGATGTAGGCGTCGGGGCGGATCAGCACGGCATCGGCGGGCCGGTTATCGGTCGTCGCGGTGTGGACATCGACCCGGTGTCGCCAGCCGTGCGCCAGCTCCCGCAGGTCCGACCGGTCGGCCAGGTCGAGCAGCACGGGCCGTGCGCCGCTCAACAGACCGGCGGCCTCGATGGACAGCCGGAGGTTGGGTGCGAACGTGCCGGCCAGGGCGTCATCGGCCGCGTTCGGCGTCGGGTAGCGGGTGCCGGAGCCACCGATGAACTCACCGATCCGGCGCAGCGGCTGCTCGTCGCTGACGAGCTCCAGGAAGAGATCGCGGAGCGCGTCGGCGGCCGCATCGTGTCCGCGCCGAAGCGCCCACTGCGCCCGCGTGTGGAGCAGCGTGCGCTCGGCGGCCAGCCGGCGTTCGGCGTCGTACGTGTCGAGCAGCCCGGCTGGGGCCCAGCCGCCGATCTCGGCGGCCAGCTTCCAGCCCAGGTTGACGCTGTCGATCATGCCGGCGTTCAGGGCCACGCCTCCCGCCGGGAAGAGGTGGGCTGCGTCGCCGGCCAGCAGGATGCGCCCGTCGCGGTACCGCTCTGCGTGCCGTGCGTGGTAGGTGAAGCGCGTCAGGCGGGTCGGCTCTCCCAGCGGCAGCTCGTAGCCGAGCACGCGGCAGATGCTCTCCCCCAGTTCGGCCACGGTCATCGGCTCGTCGTCGTCGTAGTCGCGTCCCTCCTCCTCGCTGGTGTAGACGCCCAGCCGCGTCGGGTCGGTCGACCCGACCGCGAACACCCCGCGCTCGGTGGGCGTGAAGCCGAACGGGATCCTCCCCACCCCCTCGACCTCGATGTCGCCGTTGTCGAACACGGTCACCAACTCGGGCACGGAGGTCTGTCCCAACCGCTGGATCTCCGGGAAGGTGGTGCCGGGGAACGGGATGCCGGCCAGGTCGCGCATCCGGCTCCGCCCGCCGTCGCAGCCGACCAGGTAACGGGCGGTCGCCCGGTGGTCCCCGTCCGGCCCGCGCACCTCCGCGGTGACCGTCGCGTCGTCCTGGGCCAGCCCGACCACCTGGTTCCCGCGCCGCACGTCGGCGCCCAGGTCGACGGCGAGCTCCTCGAGCACGCGCTCGAGCCGCGGCTGCGGCAGCATCAGCAGCTCCATCGGGGGATCCGCCAGGCCCGTGAAGTCCACGTGCACGCCGCCGAACGGCAGCCGGGGCGCCGGGATCGGCGCGTTGCCCGCGGCCTCGAATCGTTCCAGCAGTCCCTGGTAGCGGAGCACGTCGATGATCTGGCCGTTGAGGCCACCGGCCTTCGGCACGTCGCGGATCTGCGGATGCCGCTCCAGCACCAGCACCGCCACGCCGGCCAGGCGCAACTCGACGGCCAGCATCAGGCCGGTCGGGCCGGCGCCCACGATGATCACGTCAGCATCCATCATCGGCCACCCCCACGATTCAACACTGACAACACACGCATTCCGCCACCCCCGGTCGGTTGGTTCTGACCTCGAACCGGCCATTGTGCCCGGCGGATCCCGGTTGAAACAAGCCCCCAACTGTGTTGTACTTTTAAGCGGCAGACCACCCTCCATCAGCGCGCTTGGGGAGTCTCCCCCAGGTGGATTCGGGAGACTTGCGCGGTGCGGATCCTCGAGGGCTGCCTGTTCGCGTTTGCGATCGCCGTCATGACGACACCTGCCGGGGTGTCCGGCGCCGTGGTGCTCCTGCCGGTGCAGGTCAGCATCCTCGACGTCCCCAGCCCTGCGGTCACGCCGACGAACCTGCTCTACAACATCGTCGCCACGCCCGGCGGCTTGCTGCGGTACTGGCGCGCCGGGTCGCTGCGGGGCGGTCTCGCCCGCACGCTCGCGATGGGGACGCTGCCGGGCGTCATCCTCGGGGCGGTGATCCGCGTCGAGTTCCTGGCCGGGCCACGCGCCTTCCTGGTCGTCGTCGCGCTCGTCCTGTTCCCGCTCGGCGCATGGCTCACGACCCGTGGCGCGCACCCACCCCGACCGCGCCCGGGTCGTGCGGCACCCAGCGGCCGCGTCGTGTTCTCGCTCGCGCTCGCAGTCGGCGTTGTCGGTGGCATCTACGGCATCGGCGGCGGCTCGATCCTCGCGCCGATCCTGCTCGCGCTCGGCCTCAGCGTCTACGAGGTGGCCGGCGCCGCGCTCGCCGCGACGTTCATCACCAGCATCGCCGGCGTCCTCACCTATCAGTTCCTCCAGCTCCAGCACGGGGGCACGATCGCGCCCGACTGGACGCTCGGCCTCGCCATGGGCGCCGCCGGCCTCGTCGGCAGCTACACCGGCGCTCAGCTCCAGCCCCACCTCCCGGAGGTGCTGATCCGGCGCCTGCTCGGCATCCTCGTCCTGCTGATCGCCGCCCGCTACCTGACCCAGGTGTAGAGGTTCGAAAGACAGTCAGGCCGCATCCGGCGGGAGTGCCCGGCCGGCACGATCGGCCCGAACGGGTAGCGCACGAGACTGACCTGGACGAGGCACTGCGGCTGCGCCGAATTGTGTCCGTTGTTGATCACGATGGCGTGATACCAGACCCGACCATGCTCGTCGGCGCACGCCGCTCGGTCCTCATCGGGCATGGCGTCCCGCTGTGCACGCATGATCCGCAGGCACGCCCCTGGGAGACGGCTCGGGGATCGGCGACACGGCAGCCTGCAGCGCCGGCGCGTTCCGGCCACAATCGTTCCCGGTGCCACATCGCTGCCCGCCTGTGCAACCTTTCGTCAGTGTCGCCACGCCGATACTCACGATTACGGCGACTGCATAAGCCCCGTGGGACACCGGCCGACTGTACCGCCGGTGTTGTGCCGTCAGCGAATGCCGGTGTCGTACGCGATTCGGAGTCGGGTCGTCTCGCCGGCTCGCACCGAGAGCGAGACCGGGTGAGGCGCGCCATCGTCCCCACTGATCTGGTCCGCCGTCAGGGTGTAGCTTCCAGGCGGAAGAGTTGTCCGGGCCAGGCCGGCGTGGTCGGTGGTCAGCGTGAGGTGTCCGACGTGGAGCGTCGCGCCACGGACCGGCCGTGCGCGGCAGATCGCCGAGGCGGATACGGGCTCGGACGGGCAGGTCGGCGACATCGTGACGTACACGACGAGCGCACCACCCTGCGAGGACGCCGAGGTGTCCATCTGGGGTGAGGATCCACAGGAAACAGCGAGCAGAATGATCGGGACGACCCAGAGTCTCATGCTCGTCATGTAGACGTCCTCGGCGCCGACCCGGTTCCCACGGGCCACGCACGGGCTTGGAGGTATTGGCGGCTTAGGATCGGCGGTGGCTGCTCGGGCAGATCCCGATGACGCCGCCACGCCGATCAACGCCCGCGGCCAACCCGATCAGGTTGGCCAGTCCTTGGGTTCCCCTGGTAGCGGTGCGGAGACACGCCAGACCGGACCGCGGCCAGGACCTGGGATACGCTTTCTGGACGATGAGCAGCCTCCACGTCGTCACCGTGCGAGCCGCCTCCCCGGAACGGGCTCGGTGGGTGCGCCGGGCCCGCCTGCTCGCTTCGGGCGGCATCGCGTGGCACTTCGTCGAGTTTTCGATCGCCATCGGCGCGGGCCTGGCCGCCTCGTCGATCGCGCTCATCGGGTTCGGCGCGGACAGCCTGATCGAGGCTGCAGCCGGCCTGATCGTGGTCTGGCGGTTCGCGGGGCATCGCCAGCACTCCGACTCGTCGGAGCGGCGGGCCCAGCAGGCGATCGCGGTGACCTTCTGCCTGCTGGCGGCGCTCGTGGGCGTCGACGCCGTCCGGGCGCTCGCGAACGGCGATCACGCAGCGGCGAGCTGGGTGGGCATCGGCCTCGCCGCTGTCACCGCACCGACGATGCCGCTCCTGGCGCGCGCGAAGCGCCAGGCGGGCGAGCACATCGGGTCGAGCGCGACCGTCAGCGAGAGTGCGCAGAACATGCTCTGCGCGTACCTCTCGATCGCGTTGCTGATCGGCCTGGGTGCGAACGCGCTGCTCGGCTGGTGGTGGGCCGACCCGGTCACGGCCCTCCTGATCGCCGCGGTCGCCCTCCGCGAAGGGCGGCAGAGCTGGCGCGGCGACGCCTGCTGCGCGTCCTGCTAGCGCAGCCGGTGGTGTGGCCGGACGTTTCCGCCCGGCCACACCTGTGTCAGACCAGCCGGGTCAGGGAAGCCGAAGCGTCCACTGGCCGCGGCCGTGGGTGCCCGCGACGACCGTGGTCGCATCGGGCGTCACCGCGAGATCCCACACGGTCACGTTCGGTAGGTTCGTCCCGAGGCGCGACCAACTCGTGGGCCTGGAACGGTTGGCGATCATCACGCCGACCTCGGTGCCGGCAATCAGCTGACCGCCGCGGATGGCCACGCTGAAGACCGGCGCATCCGGGAGGTTGCCGCTGACGTTCGCCCACGTCGCTCCGCCGTTCTTCGTCTCGAAGACGTGGCCGTACCCGGCCGTCGGGATCCAGCGCCTGCTGTACGAGCCGAAGCTCAGGTACACGTGGTTCGGATCCGCCGGATCGGCGGCGATCGAGGTGATGTACCGGTTCGGCAGCTGGCTGGTGCTCAGCTCGTGCCATCCGCCGCCGGCGTTCGTGGCGAGCCCGCGGGCGAAGGGCGCTCCGGTGCCCGGGTTGCACGGGCCACACCAGGCGGCGTACATCGTCCGCCCGTTCACGGCCAGCGCCGTCACCTGATGGCCGTCGCCGGTGTCGTACACCGGCTTCCAGTCGCAGGTCGCACCGGCGCAGACCGTGTTCCAGCCCTTGTGGTCCTCCCACACGAACTGGCCGCCCGACACCCAGTGCGTCGCGTCGTGGGCGTCCTTCTCGATCGGCGCGATGAACCGCGGGTTCGGATCGCAGGGATCCGGCGGATCGGTCGCCGTCAGGCACGACGGCGAGATCTCCGTGAGGTTCACCCCGCCGTCCGTCGTCATGTACAGGTCCTGGTCGACGTACTCCTCGACTGCCCTGTTCCCGTTCTGCGGATCGACGATCGTGTCGCCACCATCGCCGGTGAACGCCTGCTCGACGTTGGCCATGCCGGTCGCCCAGTACGTCTCACCGTTGTCCTGCATGCCGCCCCAGTAGGCGCGGCCGGTGCTGACCGGGCCGACGGCTGCCGAGTAGTACTGCAGCGTGTCGAGCCCGGGGTTCCGGTTCGTCCAGTGCCCCCGCGTGTGCTTGGTCATGGGACGGTTCCAGACGCCGCCGTCGTTGCCCTCCCACAGCCGTCCGGCGTAGAGGAATCCGGCGTGCTGGTCGGGATGCGTCGTGCCCGGGCAGTTGTACGGCGTGTCGTCTGCGGGATCACAGCTGATGTCGTAGTTCCAGTACGGCCCGACCGTGTTCCACTTCGCCCCGGCCGAGGTGGTCTCGTAGACCTCCTCCAGCCCGACGTAGACGTGCTGCCGGTTCTGCGGGTCGGCCACGATGTACTCGTTGTAGTCAGCCTGGACACCAGGGAAGTAGGTCGTCAGGCCGGGGTCGGGTTCGTCGAGTGCCGAGTCCGAGTCCGCGAACTTCTTCGAGGTCGCGATGCGCGTCCACGGCCCAGCCGGGCTACCGCTGCGGGACAGGAAGACGCCCTGACCGACCAGCGAGTCGGTGGACGTGTCCTGCACCACCGCGTAGAGCCAGCCGCCCGACGTCGCGAACGACGTCCGGCCGATGGTCCGCGGGTTGATGGCGCCCGTCGGCGTAATCCGGTGGAAGCTTCCGGCCGTGCCGCTGCCGACGTAGAAGCCGTTGTACTGGATCGACTGCGGGGCTCCGGCGTAGCCGGCCCAGCCGTCGGCCGCGAGTACCTGGCGGCCGTTCGTTCCAGGCACCGCCAGCACGTCCGTGATGAACGACGTGCGGTACGGGGAGTTGTTCGGATTCGGATCCGGCCGCAGCACGCGCTGCCAGGCCGCCGAGTCGGAAGCCGTCTCCGAGCGACGCCACAGCCCGTGGCTGGTTGCCGCGTAGAGGTAGCCGCCGATCGAGCGGATGCGGTAGAAGCCGGCGCCATCCAGCTCGGCGCCGCCGACCTGCGTCCACGTGCTCGACCCGCGGGCGAGGCGATACGCGCCGACGCCGTACTGGTTCTCCGACGCGTTGTTGGACTCGCCGGTGCCGACCAGGATCGACCCGTTGCGCGGATCGGTCGCGAGCGCGCCGACCGGCAGCCGCGGCAGTCCCCTGCTGATGGATGTCCAGTGGGCGCCGAGGTCGGTCGTGCGCCAGACGCCGCCGCTCGCACCACCGGCGTAGAGCGCGCCATTCGAGGCGGTGAAGGCGGTCATCCGCCCGGTCACGTAGCCCCAGCCGACGCCGTAGTTGGCGCCGCGGTTGACCGGATCGTTCAGGAACGGCCGCTTGGTGATCTCGTTCCAGGTGCCACCGACGGTCGGCAGTGCGGCGGCCTGCTTGATTGCCGCAGCCAGGCCCTGCGGCGGCAGCGCGGCCGCCGGCGAGGCATTGATCGCCGCCTCGAACAGGCCGCGCTCACGGATCTGCTCCTTCTCGTCCGACCCGCCGTCGTCCTCGTTGGACTTGGCGACCATCGACGGGCGAGGCGAGGTCATCACCTTCATCCGGATGGCACTCTTGTTGGACGTCGCACCGCTTGCCGGCACGACCACCGCTACCACCGCAAGCAGGCCGACAACGCCGATCGACGCCCCGGGCACATAGCGCTTGAGCCGCACGGATTACCCCCATGACTCGACGTGCATCGATGGGAGCGCGCCAACCACCACACCCGGCCGCTCCCGGGAACCGGGGCAAGCCTAGACTGCCCCCTCTCCGACGGCAAGAAACCCACCCAGTTGGGTTGCCTCGGTGCACAATCCGGTGCAATGGATGCCGGCAAGTACGCGCGGTACGAGTTCGAGCGGCGGTTCCTCGTCGACCACGTGCCGGCCGAGGTGGATCGTGGCGCCGGGTGGCGCATCCTCGACCGCTACCTGGAAGGCACGCGGCTGCGCCTGCGACGGATGGAGCCGGCCGGCGGCGGCCCGCCTGTGCTCAAGCTCGGCCAGAAGGAGACGCCCGACCCGTCCGACCCGCGGACTGCGGTGATCACGACCATCTACCTCTCCGCGGCCGAGCACGCGATGCTGGACGGCCTCCCCGGCCACGAACTGGCCAAGACGCGCCACGCGGTGGCCGAAGGCGATCGGCGCTGGGCGATCGACGTGTTCGCCGGGGCGCTCGACGGGCTGATCCTGGCCGAGCTTGAGTACCCGGACGCGGTCGCGATGGCACGCCACACTGTGCTCCCAGCGTGGATCGCGACGGAGGTCACCGATGACGTATCGCTTGCGGGCGCAGCGCTCGCGCACCTGTCACCTGAAGAGGCAACAGCACTGGTCGCACGCTCTCTGACCTGAGCCGGCGATCCGGCGGCGGGGCACGCGATGTTTGGCAGGCCTTGTCTCAGGGGCAAACCTGCGCAATCCGGCTCCATCATCCCTGGGAGGTCCCATGAGCATCATCGTCATCATCCTGATCGTCCTGCTCGTCCTTGCGCTGCTCGGCTACATCGGCCGCGGCCGCCGCGCCTGACCGGCGGCGGAGCGTCCTCGGACACGCACCGGTCCGAGAGCGCGACGGGAGAAGCGCGAATGGGGCCGTGCCTGCGCTCCCCCCGTCCGCTCCGGCCGGGCCCTGGAGCGGGATCGACGAGCAGCCGTTCCTCGGCGTCCGCCCCGATCCCCGGGCGGATCCGGTGCCTCTGACTGCTCGGAGCCCGACGCGCATCGCCGTACCCGCACCCCGCTGGTCGTAACCACTCGGAGACGATCGCCGGCCTCGCACGTCCATCAGATCGCTGCGATCGCGGGTGCCGTTTGATGTCTGTAGGCTGGCGCCGTCTTCTAGGGGAAAGGCTTCAACATGCGCACATCGGATCGGCCCCCGGCCGCGGTGGCACCATGAGCGGGCGGATCAGCCGGCGCGGGATGCTCTCCCGCCTCGGGCTGGCCGCAGGCGCGGTCGGCGTGACCGGCGTCGCGGCCCGTCAAGTCATCGGAACCGGACAGGCGGCAACGACGGCCCTGCCCCGTGTCATCCACGGCGCCGACTGGCGGGTTGTCTGGCCCGGTGTCCAGCCGGGGACGCGACCCCCGCTCGGGGCGCCGCGGCTGCCACACGGTCGTCTCGTCGACACCGGCGGAACGCAGCTGGGCGCGTTCGACGCGTCGGTGCTGCCCACCAGCGGCACCGGCACCCACCTGCACCGGCTGGAGCTGACCGACGGCACGATCACCGCGGTCGGGCCGGCGACGTTCGACGACGCCACGTACGCCGTGATCGGCGGCACCGGCCGCTACTCAGGGGCCTCGGGCTCCTACCACCTTGTCCAGCGGCCGGCACCGTCCGGCGGCACCGCGACGTTCACCCTCGACGTCACCACACCGGAGGCCTGAGATGTCGGTCGATATGTTCCTCAAGCTCGGCACCATCAAAGGCGAGGCGACCGATCCCGGTCACGTGGGGTGGATCACCGTGCTGGCGATGAGCTGGGGCGAATCGAACGTCGCCCCGCCCCTCGGTGGGGGAGGAGGCGCGGGGAAGGTCAACATGCAGGACGTCTCCATGACGAAGTACATCGACAAGGCGTCGGTGCCGATCCTGCTGGCCTGCGCCTCCGGAGCACACATCACGGACGCAACGTTCATCGCCCGCCGCAACGGTGCCGCACCGTATGTCTTCCTCACGTACGCGCTTGGCGAGATCTACGTGACGTCGGTCTCCGAGGGCGGGAGCGGCGGCGAGGATCAGTTCACCGAGAACATCACGCTGAACTTCCAGAAGATCACCTGGACGTACAGGGCCTCAGCGACCGGCGCGGCCGTGACGGGCGGCTGGGATCTCGCGGCGGGCGGTCCGATCTAGCGGCCGAACGTCAGGGGCGGTCGGCACGATCAGGCTGCGCGGGTTGACGGTGCACGAGACGCCGGTGTAGCCCTCCGGCGTCAGCTTCGCCGTGTGGGCGCGCGCCGCCCGGGCGGCGCCTGGCCGGCGGCCGGGCGAAGGGCGGCGCATAGACTCATCGTCCATGCCCACCGACGGCATCCTCGACGACCGCGCCGTCGCGGAGGCGTGGATCCGCAGCCAGGTCGAGCCGTCGGGCCCGATCGAGCTGGCCCACCTCGCACCCTGGTCGACCGTGCTCCGCGTACCGGTCGCCGGCGACGTCGTCTGGTTCAAGGCGTGCGGACCGGTGCAGGCCTTCGAGCCGCGACTGACGGCAGCGCTGGCCCGGCGCAGCCCGGCGTGCGTCACCGAGGTGCTGGCCTGCGACGAGAGCCGGGCGTGGATGCTGATGCGCGATGCCGGCTCGCCGCTCGGTGACGTCGGCAACCCGCCCGAGTCCTGGCTCGAGCTGCTGCCGCGCTACGCCGAGCTCCAGCGCCTCGAGGCCGACCACGCCGCCGGCCACGTCGAGGGCGGCGTGCCCGACCTGCGGCTCGCCGCCCTCCCCGAGCGCTACGCGGCGTTCGTGGGGGAGCCGCTGCCGATCGGGCCGGAGCAGACGACGCGGCTCCGCGACTTCGCTCCCCGGCTGGCGGTGCTGTGCGACGAGCTGGCCGCCGCCGGGATCCCGGAGTCGATCCAGCACGACGACCTGCACATGGCGAACGTCTACGCCAGGGACGGCCATCTGCGCGTGCTCGACTGGGGCGACTCGTCGGTCGCCCATCCGTTCTTCTCGCCGATCGTCACCTTCCGTTTCCTGCGCGAGGAGAACGGCCTCGCCGCCGATGACCCCTGGTTCGACCGGCTGCGGGACGCCTATCTGGAGCCGTGGGGCACCGGGCTCAAGGAGGTCTTCGCGCTGGCGATGCGGATCGGCGCATTCGCCCACGCCGTCGCCTGGGCGCGCCAGCGGGCCCACCTGCAGGCGTCCGAGCACCCCGACTTCGACGCCGACTACCCGACCATCCTGGGGATGGCACTGGATGGGATCTGACGGGCATACTCCCGCGATGAGCATTCGATCGTACGACTCGGCCGCCGAGGCCCTGGCGCAGCTGGACGCTCCGCTGAACGCCGCGCGGGCCGAGGGCGAGCTGACCCTCGGCATCCTCGGCCGCCTGGTGAACGAGCCCGCAGCCTGGGGCGCCGAGGTGACGATCCTGGTCGAGACCGACGGCGCGCGCCCCGTCGCCGTCGTCACGATGACGGGCGGCTACCCGGCGCTGGTCGTCGGCTTCGGCGAGCCGGAGGCGGTGCCCTATCGCGCGTTCGCCGAGGCGATGCTCGCGTCCGGCCGCAGGCCCGCCGGCGTCAATGGGCCGCGCCGCTTCAGCGAACCGTTCGCCCGCGCCTTCACCGAGGCGGCGGGAGTCGCTCCCCGCCTCCACCGTGAGACCCGCGCCTTCGAGCTGCGGGCCGTGCGGATGCCGGCGATGCCGGCCGGGCGGTTCCGCACGGCGATGCCGGAGGACGCAGACCGGACTGCGACCCTGGATCGTGGCGTTCGGCGACGACATCGGCGAGACGATCACCGCCGAGGAGGCAGCCTCCCGCACCGACCGGCTGATCCCGTCCCAGGAGCTCGTTGTCTGGGAACACGAAGACACGCTCGTCTCGATGGCCGCCGTCGTGCGGCGGACGCCCAGGTCCGCCCACGTGGCGCTGGTCTACACGCCGCCCGAGCGCCGCGGGCGCGGGTATGCCAGCGCCGCGGTCGCGCTGCTCTCCCAGCGGGAGCTCGACGCTGGCAACGAGTGGTGCTCACTGTTCACCGACCTCTCCAACCCGACGTCGAACCACATCTATACCGAGATCGGCTACGAGCCGATCTGCGACTTCCGCCAGTTCCGCCTGGACTGGTGACCCCGGAGGGGGCTGGCACGCCCGCGATCGCCCGGGGAGGCTCGTGCGGACGTGCCAGCGTGGGCTCCGAGACCCCTGTGAAGGGGCCGGGAGCGGCGGAGCCTACCAGCGTGCCGCGGCCCGTGCACGGGAGCGGACGCTCGCCGCATCCGGCGACCGCTCGTAGACTGGTCGGCATGAGCGACGCATCGCACCTCGCCGAGGATCAGCCCGCGAGCCCCGAGCCCGGCTTCCTCGCGATGGCGGCGGCGCTGCTGGTCGCCCTGGTCGGCGGCGGGCTCGCCGTCCTCGTGGTGCTCTCGGTGTTCGGCTTCACCGACGTTCTCTAGCGGGCCGGTGCAGGTGGTACGAGGGAGGGGGGGGGGGGGGGGGGCGGGGGCGGGGGGGGGGGGCCGCGGGCGGGAGGGGGAAGGAAGGAGAGGAAGAGAGACGCCGATGGCAGCGCGACCCGCTAGCCTGTCGCCGATGGCGAGCACCGCGGACAGGACACGTGGCAGGGCTCCGGTCATCGCCGGCTCGGCGGCGGCGCTGTTCTGCGTGACGGTCGCGGGCGGCTACGGCCTGGGCTGGTCTGGACCGGGTTCAGCGACAACGACACCGTGTGGGACTGGCTGGGGCTGCTCCTGCTGCCCGTGGTGATCGCGCTGCTCCCGTTGTGGTACCGCACCCACCGCCGGTTCGGGGTCGAGTGGTGGATCGGCGGCGGGATCGCGGCGACCGCGTGGGCGGTGACGATGGTCGGCGGCTACTCGCTGGGCTGGACGTGGACCGGGTACGACGGGCGCACGCTGTGGGACTGGCTCGAGCTGGCGGTGCTGCCGGCGGTGCTGGCCGTGCTGCCGATCCTGCTCACCGAGGGTCGCACCGACCGCCGATGGAAGATCGGCGGCGCCCTGCTGGCGATCTGCTTCGCCGTCAGCGCGCTGGGCGGCTACCTGCTCGACTGGTCGTGGACCGGCTTCGAGGGCAACACCCTGTGGGACTGGCTGCACCTGTTCCTGGTGCCGTTCGTGCTGCCCGCCGCCCTGATCCTGATCGCGACCCGCGAGCAGGGCATGCGCGACCGGCACTGAGCGGCAATCCGGCCGCCCCCGCCGGTCGTACCACCGATGGGCACGGATCCCCAGGGAGGGTCGATGAGACGGATCGGCACACTGACCATCGTCTGCGCGATCGCGCTGGCCGTGATGGCCGCGCAGGCCGCCGCCGCGACGTGGCATGTCGTGGGAAGCGCCGATGTCAGCGGCGACTTCAACGAGCTCGACGGCGTCTCCGCGTCCCCCTCCGACGCCTGGGCGGTGGGCACGTACCGCGGCGCCGATGAGCACTTCCATCCGCTCGCCGAGCACTGGGACGGCAGCCGCTGGCGCCTCCACCTGCCCCGCCGCGGCGCCGGCGACGGCTTCCTCTCCGGCGTGGCGGACGTCGGCCCGAGTGACGCATGGGCAGTCGGCCACGCCTTCCGCAACGGCCACGACGTCGTCCTGGCCGAGCACTGGAACGGCGCCGGCTGGAGCATCGTCCGGATGCCCCCCGTCGCCCCGCCGTCGGAGCTGAACGCGGTCACCGCGATCGCGCCCGACGACGTCTGGGCCGTGGGCGACAGCGCCGGCCTGACGCTGACCGAGCACTGGGACGGCAGCGCCTGGACGGTCGTGCCCAGCCCCAACGGCGGCCCGCAGCAGAACCGGCTGCTGGGCGTCGCCGGCCTGGACGCGACGCACGTCTGGGCGGTCGGCACCAACGGCAACGAGGACGTGCCGACGGCGATGCGGTGGGACGGCGCCGCCTGGGCGATCGTCCCCACGCAGGTGAACGGCGAGAGCGGCCTGTTGTCCGTCTCGCCGCTCGCCCCCGACGACATCTGGAGCGTCGGCTTCTCCCGCTCCGGCACCCACGCGATGGCCCAGCGCGACACGGGTGCGGGCTTCGTCCAGGTGCCGATCGAGGATCCGCCCGACACGATCTTCGACGCCACCCTGACCGGCGTCGTCGCGCGGACGCCGCGCGACGCCTGGGCGACCGGCATCGCTCTCCAGGGCGGGGCGTTCGCCCACGCGCTGGCCGAGCACTGGAACGGCACCGCCTGGCGGATCGTCGCCCTGCCCGACGCGGGGGCGGACGACGCCCTGCTCGGCCTCGCCCCGTCCGCGGGAGGCGGCCTGTGGGCGGTCGGCTACCGGCAGCCCTCGATTGGCGACCAGGAGCAGACGCTGATCATGCGGCACGGCTAGGTGTTGGTTCCCGGGGGCAGGACGAGATCCCCCGCCGGGGGGAGTGCGGACGGTGCTCCCCACGGGACACTGGAGTGGAGGCGGGTCCCACAGCGGCTCACGCTCCGAGTCCCCACGCAAAGGAACGCCCGCTTGACCCCCCATGCTCCCCGGGCGACGTGCTCACCTGGCCGGACGTCGCGCCCGCGACCGTCCGTGAGTTCGACTGGGAGGACGACGCTCCCCGGCCCCGCCGGGCCCTGGCCGTCGCCCTCACCCCCTCGCTGCTGCTGGCCGCCGTCGCCGCCCTGGCGGTGCACGCCACCGTCCTCTAAGCGCCACCCGGCCGGTACGATGGCCGGCGTGAGGATGCCGACCGGCGCCCTGTCGCCGCTTCGCTCATCGCGGTTCAGGCTGCTCTTCTTCGGCCAGACGGTCTCCGCGGCCGGTGACCGGCTCGTCCCGGTCGCGCTCGCGTTCGGCGTGCTGGAGCTGACCGGCAGCGTGACCGACCTCGGTCTGGTGCTGGCCGCCACCGAGCTGCCGAACGTGCTGCTGGTGCTGCTGGCCGGCGTCTGGGCCGACCGCCTCCCCGGCAGCGGGTGATGCTCGGCTCCGACCTGGTGCGCGCCGCCGCCCAGGCCGGGACGGCGGGCGTCTTCCTCGCCGGTCAGCGCAGCCTCGTACTCCTGATCGTCCTCCAGATGGTCTACGGCGCCGGCGACGCGTTCTTCTCCCCCGCCTCCACCGGCCTCGTCCCCCGGCTGGTGGACGTGGACGAGCGCCAGCAGGCGAACAGCCTGATGCACCTCGCCCGCAACATCACCGGCATCGCCGGGCCCGCGCTGGGCGGCATCCTGGTGGTCGCCTCCAACGCGGGCATCGCCATGGCCTTCGACGCCGCCACGTTCGTCGCGAGCGCGGCGTTCCTGGCCCGCCTGCACCTGGCCGGCGACGAGGGCGTCGTCGAGCGCTCCGGGATTGGCGCGGAGCTGCGGGGGCTGGCGCATTCAGCTCCGGTCGTGGATCTGGGTCAGCGTGCTGGTCTTGGGATCTACCAGCTCGCGCTGTTCCCGGCCCTAACCGTGCTCGGGCCCGACGTGGCCCGCTCACGGCTGGGCGGCGCCGGCGCGTGGCGGCGATCCTCACCGCCGGATCGATCGGCGCGATTGCCGGCACCATGCTCGCCCTGCGCATCCGTCCCCGCCGGCTGCTGCTGGCATCGCACCCGCTGTCGATGCTGGCAGCGGTGCCGCTGCTGCTGCTGGCCGGAACCTCCACCACGGCGGTCATCGCCGCCGCCATGGCCGTCGGCTGGGCCGCGCTCAGCCTGGCAGACACGCTCTGGTACACGGCGCTGCAGAGCCACGTCCCCGACCGCGCGCTGTCTCGCGTCAGCTCCTACGACTGGCTCGGCTCGATCGTGCTGAACCCGCTCGGCTTCGTCCTGATCGGTCCCGTCGCCGGCGCGGCCGGGGTGGACGCCACCCTGGTCGGCGCCGCCTGCCTGCTGGCCGCGGCGCCGCTGTGCGCGATGGCCGTGCCGGGGATCCGGCACCTCACACGGGTGGAACGACCCGTCCCCGGCGCCCACCTGACCCGACCGGCGGGCG
>CAWCOL010000003.1:0-11351 GCA_963797175.1 uncultured Actinomycetes bacterium | reverse complement strand
TGGCCGACGCCGTGGTGCGACCGGTCTTCGGGCCGATGCGTGCGGCGGTCCAGCTACGCCCCTGGATCGGGCGGGTGGAGCGGGAATGCCCCGTACTGAGCGACATCGGTCGCGCGCGGCTGTTGCGCGTGAGCACGTGGGTGGCCCCGATCAACGTCCCGGATGCGCTGGTGAAGTGGCAGGAGGTTGTCTCTCTGCTCGCCGCCAGCGACGACCTGTACCTGCGTGCGGAGAGCCAGATCGGAGTTGCCCTGAACGCCTCGATGATCGGGTTGGTCGACACTGCGGAACGCGCCGTCGCGGACGCCGAAGCGCTGAACTGCGGGTCGCCGGTGATCGGCGCGCTGGTGGCAGTCGCGCGAGCCCAACTGGCGATCATGGCGGGCGAGCCGGATGCGCTCGCCCTGTACGCGCGGGCCGACGCGTTGGCCACGGCCGCGGGTGATTTCGCGTTGATCGTCCAGGTACGCGGCGACCGGGCCTATTCGGCGGCGCTTCAGGGCGACCATGAGGGCGCGTTGCGCCTCGCCGAAAGCACCATCGCCTTCACCGACGAACGGGGCGTCGCCAACTTCGCCACGCTGCATACCGCCGCCGTCGCGGCCCTGGCGCTCGACCGTATCGACGTCGGTGCACACCATCTTCAGCGGATCCTGGTGACATACGACCAGCTCGGATCCGCCGTTGACGACCACCTGCTCGCGATGTATCTGCACGCGGCGGCGGCGGTCGCCGCGGCGACCGGAGCGGCGGAGGTCGCCGCACGCCTGCTCGGCGGGATTGAGGCGTCCCTCGGCGAGGTGAACCCTCTGGATAGCCAGGGCGTCAGGTGCTACGAGCACCACCTCACACACGCCAGAGGGATGATCGACGCCGAGGGGTGGACCCGCGAGACAGCAATCGGAGCGTCGACGGAGCGGCGTGAGCTGCTGCGCGCCGCACTCGACGCTGTTGCCCGCGCGATCCACGGAGCGGTGGAGACGGCCGGCTCCTGAACACCCGGTCGGCCGGATTCATCGGGCGGTTCGCAGACGCCGGCGACGGGTAGAGGTGGGCGAGTGCGGCTGAACCGTCTGTCCCTGTATCGAGCGACCGCGCACATCCGTTCCGGGCTGTGGTTCGTGCCGGTCATGTGCGTCGCGGCCGGCGTGGTGTTGTCGTTCATCACCCTGTGGATCGATGGCCGGTCCGGCTACAACCTGGTGCCCCGGTCGTTCACCGGCGGCCCGGACGCGGCACTGACGATCCTCGGCGCGGTCGCGACCTCGATGGTCAGCCTGGCAGCGCTGGTGCTGACGATCACGATGGTCGTGGTCCAGCTGGCCATGGGCCAGTTCTCGCCGCGGATCGTCCAGCCGATTCTGAAGGACAAGCCCAGCCAGTTCGCGATCGGCATCTTCGTCGGCACGTTCGCGTTCGCCATGCTGGCGATGCGGGACGTCATCATCGGCACGGCGGGACCCGGGAAGGTGCCGGGGCTGACCGTCCTCGTCTCGTTCGTCCTGGTCGTCGTGTCGATCGCCGTCCTGGTGCTGTACGTCCACCACATCGGACGGTCGCTGCGGGTGTCTGCGCTGATCGAACTGGTCGGCAAGGACACCCGCCGTCTCCTTGACCGCCAGTACCCGGCAGCGGGTGACGACCCCCCGGCCGACCCTGCGCTGATCCCGGCCGCCACGTCGGGCGTGTTGTGCCACGTCGAGTTCGACAAGCTCGTAAACGCCGCCCGGGAGGCGGACTGCGCGCTGCACATGATCCCGGCGTTCGGCGAGTTCGTGGCTTCGGGAGCGCCGCTGCTACGGGTCGAGGGGAACCCCAGTCGAGCGCAGCTCGACACCGCTCGCGACGCGATCACGCTCGGTCTCGAGCGGACGCTCGACCAGGACGTGGCGTACGGGATGCGGCTGCTGGTCGACATCGCCGAGCGGTCGCTCTCCGACTCGCCGTTTCTCGACCCGACCACCGCGGTGCAGGCGATCGACCGGCTCCACGACTGCCTCCGCCATATCGCCCGGCGGGAGATTCACGACGGCCGCTACGCCGACGCCGGGGGCACGGTGCGCCTGACCGTGCGCGTCATGGACTGGGACAGCTACGTGCACCTCGCGTACGACGAGATTCGTCAGGCCGGCGCCGGTACGCCTCAGGTCGCACGCCGGCTGCGGGCGTCGCTCGAGGATTTGCTCCGATACGCCCCGGAAGACCGCCGTGCGATCCTCCGCGACCAGCTCCGGCTGCTGGAGCTCACCGTGCGGGATCGCGTTGCCGAGTATGACGTCGCCTACGCATTGGCTCCCGACCGTCAGGGGATCGGCGTCGCCGCCGGCCGCTCCCGGCGCGAGCACGACCGACGGTTCGCCCCCGCCACCGAGCTCGACCGCTCCTCTTGACGAACCAGCCGAACCTCTGAGTCGGCGGCGTGATCATGCATCCGCTCGCCGGACCACATGCTCCAGCCCCCCGACCCGGTACCAGCGATAGTCGTAGGCATCGAGATCGATGTGGTGCGCGCCGTCGCCGCCAGCCGTGCTGACCTCCTGGGTCAGCACGTTGGCGAGGAGACCCCGCTCGTCGGTGGTCGGCGACAGGGACACCTCGACGGGATGCGCGGCGAGGTTGTGGAGACAGACGAGCGACGTGCCCCGCCAGACGTACTCGATTGCGAGCACGTTCGGCGGACGCGTCGGGATGATGTTCCAGCTTCCCCATCCGATCTCCGGGCACGCCTTGCGTGCGCGGATCAGACGGCTCGTCCAGCGCAGTAAGGAGGACGGGTCCCGCCACTGCTGCTCGACGTTGACGTTGTCAGCGGAGTACAGGCCCCGCTGGATCACTGGCAGCACCGTGCGCTCCGCGCTCGAGAAGCCGGCCTGGTGGCCAGCCGACCACTGCATCGGCGTGCGGATCGCCATCCGCTCTCGCAGACGCAGGTTATCGCCCATCCCAATCTCGTCGCCGTAGCGCAGCACGGGAGTCCCCGGCAGTGAGAAGAGCAGGCTGTAGGCCAGCTCGATCTTCCGCCGGTCGCCGAGCATCGGCGCCAGCCGGCGGCGGATGCCGCGGTCGTACAGCTGCATCGACGGTTCGGGGCCGAACTCGTCGAACACCGCTCGGCGGACGTCCCCGTCGAGGTGTCCGAGGTCGAGCTCGTCGTGGTTGCGCAGGAAGTTGGCCCACTGCGCTCCCTCCGGTACCGACCGCGTCTCGCGCAGCGCCTGCGCGAGCGGCCGTGCATCCTGCGTTGCTAATGCAGCGAACAGGTGCTGGTTGGTCCAGAAGTTGAACATCATGTGGACGCCGTCGCCGTCCGCGAAGTACCGGCCGCTCTGGTCAGGGGGGACGTTTGCCTCGGCAAGCAACACGGCATCGCCACGGCGCCACTGCACCATGTCGCGGATCTGGTGCAGGAGGTCGAAATCGGTGCCCGGTCGCCCGCCGTCCAGCGACGGCTTCTCGAGCACGAACGGCAGCGCGTCGACGCGGAATCCGGCCACGCCGAGCTGCAGCCAGTAGCCCATGATGCGGCGCAACTCCTCGCGCACGTGCGGGTTCTGCATGTTGAGGTCGGGCTCGTGATCGTAGAAGCGGTGGAAGTACCACTCGCGCGTCTTCGGATCACGTGTCCAGGTGTCGCGCTGCACGCCCGGGAAGACGACGCCCGATCCCCAGTTGGGCGGCCGCTTCGACGCCCACACGTACCAGTCTCGGGTGGGTGCGTCGCGGCTCGCCCGCGCAGTGCGGAACCACGGGTGCCGGTCGGAGGTGTGGTTGACGACCAGGTCGATGATCACCCGGATGCCCCGGCTTTCCGCCTGGCGGATCACCTCGACGAGGTCGCCCGAAGAGCCGAGCCGCGCGGCGACGTTGTAGTAGTCGCTGATGTCGTAGCCGTCGTCGCGGAGCGGACTGGGCTGGAAGGGCGCCAGCCAGACGGCGTCGACACCCAGACTCTCCAGGTAGTCGAGCCGGCGGGAGAGTCCCTCGAAGTCGCCGCAGCCATCACCGTTGCCATCCATGAACGTCTCGACGTTGAGGGCGTAGACGATGGCATTCTTGTACCAGAGATCCGAGAGCACACCGTGCCTGTTCCCCCAGCGCCCTTGGGCGAACCGGTGCCCACGTTCACCGCGTCGCCTCGGCGGGAATCACCGCCACCGATGGCGGATGACGGACACGTTCCCTGGTGGCGCGACGCCGTCGTCTATCAGGTGTACCCACGGTCGTTCCTCGACACCGACGGCAACGGCATCGGCGACCTCCCCGGCGTCGAGCGGCGGCTCGACTACCTGTCGTGGCTCGGCATCGACGCCGTGTGGATCTCGCCGTTCTATCGGTCGCCGATGGCGGACTTCGGATACGACGTCAGCGACTACTGCGACGTCGACCCGCTGTTCGGCACGCTGGCGGACGCCGACCGCCTGATCGCCGCCGCGCATGAGCGGGGCATCCGCGTGCTGGTCGACTGGGTGCCGAACCACACGTCAGACCGGCATCCGTGGTTCCTCGAGTCGCGCTCGTCGCGGTCATCGCCGAAGCGCGATTGGTATCACTGGCGGGACGGCCGCGGCGGGGCGCCGCCGAACAACTGGCGTGCGATCTTCGGCGGCCCTGCATGGACGCTGGACGAGACCACGGGGCAGTGGTTCCTTCACCTCTTTCTCGCCCAGCAGCCCGACCTGAACTGGTCGAACCCGGAGGTCGTCGAGGCCATGCACCGTGTGCTGCGCTTCTGGCTCGATCGCGGCGTCGACGGCTTCCGCATCGATGTCGTTCACTGCATCGGCAAGGACCCGAGGTTTCCCGACCAGCCGGCGGCGTTGGGGCAGATCGACCGCGTGGGCATTCAGAACGAGCCCGTCACACACGAGCTGATCCGCGGGTTCCGCCGGCTCGTGGACGGCTATCCGGGTGAGCGGACAACGGTCGGCGAGGTCAATCTCGGCGACATGGCGTCCATCGGGAGCTACTACGGCCACGATGACGAGCTGCACATGGTGTTCGACTTTCTGCCCATGCACGCGCCGTGGACGAAGGTTGCCTGGCAGGACATGATCGAGCGGGTCGAGCGCGACCTTCCACCTGGCGCCTGGCCGACATGGGTGCTGTCGAACCACGACGTCCGCCGCGTTCGCACCCGGCTGGGCAGCGAGGACGCGGCGCGGGCGGCGGCCGTGCTCCTGGCGACGCAGCGCGGCACGCCGTTCATCTACCAGGGGGAGGAGCTCGGGCTGGAGGATGCCGTCGTGCCCGATCAGCGCCGCGTCGACCCGGGCGGCCGCGACGGATGCCGGGCGCCCCTGCCCTGGGAGCCCGGCCCAGGCCACGGCTGGCCTTCGGCGCCCTGGCTGCCGTGGCCTCCGCACGCGGACTCGCGCAACGCAGCGTCGGAGAGCGAGAGCCCGGGGTCGATGCTTCGCCTTTACCACGACCTGCTCGCGGCGCGCCGGGCTTCACCTGCGTTGCGCCGCGGATCCGTGCACCTCCACAATACGCCAGGGGACGTCCTCGTCTACGAGCGCGCCGCCGGGGAGGACCGGCGGCTGGTGCTCGTCAACTTCGGTGAGCGTCCGGCCGACGTGCCGTTCGCCGAGGGGTGGCAGGTGGAGGTGGCCAGCGCTCCGCAGCGCGACGCCGGCTCGCTGCCGGCGCACGGGGCGGCCCTGCTCCGGCCGCCGGTCTAGCCGCCCTGATGGCTCGCCGAGCGCGATGCGAGAAGCGCCTTCAAGCCGCCCTTGTCGATCACGTCTCTGACCGGCGCGCTGGCCAGCACCTCGAACCCGATCGCCTGCTTCTGGAAAGCAAGCGCGCCGTGCGCCAGGCAGCCAAGGCCCGTCGAATCGATGAACTCGACGTCGCGAAGATCGACCCGCACCTCCTTCGGCCGCTGCAGACCGGCCCGGTCGAAGGCGTCGATCAGCTTCGCAGCGGTGCCGACGTCGAGTTCGCCGGCGCACCGGATCAGCACGACATCAGCGGCAGGAGCATCGGGCTGCATGTGAACGGACAGGGTCATCGGGCGTTTACACCCCTTCCCGAGGCGACCCGTTCGCAACCGCAAACGACGACCGTGCACGACCCGAGCGCGGCAGCTGCATGGGCCGTGCAGGTCTCGAACCTGCGACCTCTGGGTTCTAAAGGTGCATGACCTCTGACGGCGGGCGCGTGGTCAGGCCGGGGGGACGTCGTGACCGCGGCACTGTCCGCGGGGAGCGCGGTCCGCGTGGACCGCGTGCCCTAAGCCCGGTCGACCACATCGGTGCGGCACTGGCTGAACTGGTGCCGATTACGTCGCCCAGCGCGAGCCGGATCTCGGTTCTGGCGGTGCCCACACCGCCGGCGCGCGGCGCTCACGCCTGGTGGGCGCTCTTTGCCCAGTCCTCCAGGCGATCGGCGAAGCCGGGGGTGCCGGCGCCGACCTCGACCACCGCATCGGCTGGTACGTTTGCTCGCCGCGCTGCGGCCACGATCGCCTCTGGCGACGGCGCCTCGTACAGGCAGTAGCTGCGGCGCCGGTCGGCGCTCAGGAACGAGAACAGCCAGTGGACGCCCTCGTCCGCGTTGATCTCCTCGATCATCTGAACGTCGCCGTCCGTGAGGTCGAGTTGGTCGGCGAACGTGCGCTCGATCATGTACAGCGGCATGCTCGGATCGTACGACAACTCGCCGCCTCTCGCCAGCGACGCTCAGATCGATGCCAGACCATGGCGATGAGCGTAGGTCGCTGCCTCGGTGCGATTGGCACAGCCCGTCTTACGCAGGATGCTGCGGATGTGGTTGGCCGCGGTGTGCTCGCTGATCGACAGCGTTCTGCCGATCTCACGGTTGCTGAGGCCCCGTGCGATGAGCCCAAGGATCTGCACCTCGCGCGGTGAGAGGCCGTCCGGCAGGCCGGTGGCGGTGGCGGGAGCGGCGGCACCGAGCGTGTGGATCCTGCCGAGCAGTGTGGACATGCCGATGCTTCCGGCCAGCGACGCGGCCTCGCTCAGTAGCGCGTCGGCGTGATCGCGGTCGCCGCCGCTTGCGCGGAGGAAGCGCCCGAACTCGTACGCGGTGTGAGCCACCCACGTCGTTGCCCCCATCCGCCGGTTCAGCTCCATCGCCCGCTCGAAGTGCCCCGCCGCAAGGTCGGGCTCGCCGAACGTCGCGGCGAGCATGCCGAGATACCTGTCCGCGGACCCGTAGCACGAGACGAGGTGGCCGATCATCACGTTCGTGCCGCTCGAGTGGCTCGAACTCGGCGTACACCGTGGTCGCCATCGCCTGGTCGCCGAGCGCCGAACTGGCGTCGGTCAGGTAGGTCAAGGCCGTCAGCCACAGCGACTCTCGGAACGGCTCGAGCCCGCCGGCCGCGATCAGCGCCAGCTCGCGCCTGGCCTCGGTCTCCATCCCGAGCTCGGCGAGCAGCGCCACGAACCCCGGCCGCCAGGGGCCATTTCGGCCGTTCTCGCCGGCCAGGATCCTGACCACCGGTGCCAGCTCCGCCAGCCGGCCCTGCTCGCGGCGAATGCTGAACATCTGGATCCCGAACGTGCCCGACGGGTCACGGCCGGTGAGAAAGCGGCTCCACTCGTGCGAGCGGTTGGCCAGCAGCTCCGCCTCCCGTAGCCGCCCGTCGCACAGCGCGAGCGCCGAGCCGTAGTGCAGGGCCACGTGGAGCATGAACGGCTGTGCGGTCTGCTCGGCGGTCTCGCGCAGCGCCGCCACCTCACGCCTGGCCGACTCCATGTCTCCGAGCGCGACAAACGTCGGAGTGCGCCATGCCATCGCCTCCGCCCGGATCTCGGTGTTGCCGAGCCGCTCGCCCAGGTCCCTCGACTCGGTCACCATCTCGAGCACCTCCTCGAGCGAGCTTGCGCCCAGGGACCAGTACGAACGCATAAGCACGGTGGCCAGCCCGGCACCATCGTCGAGTTCCCTCGCCATGGCGATGGCGCTGGTACGGACCACCGACGCGCGCGCGTGGTCACCCTGGAAGTCGAGCGCACGGCCAAGGCCGGCCAGCAGGCCGACTCGCAGCTCCGACTCGTCGTCGCTGAGCGCCGCCGCGGCGTCCTCCAGCAGCTCGACGGCGCCCTGATCGGCCATCCCGGGCCGCCAGCACGCGTCCTCGAAGCCGATCGCGGCCCTGGCCAGCAGCTGGGCGTCCGCCAGCTCAAGGGCGATCACGGCCGCCGCCCTAAACGCGTCCAGCGCATCTCCCGCCCTGCCGGCGCGGTGGTTGGCGTCTCCCAGCTCCAGGTGGACGACGGCCAGCTGCCGCTGATCCTCGATTCCCAGCGCGAGCGCGGTGCGAAGCAGCGTCGCCGCCTGGTCGAACGCAAGCGCCGCGGAGGCAGCTCGGGCGGCCAGGATGTTGTACTCGACGCCTCGCCTGGCAGCGCCCAGCGGAGCCGCGGCCGAGAAATGGTACGCCAGGTCGGCCAGCGCCCGGCCCGAGGTGCCGGCTGGGCCCTCGAGTGCATCGCCGACGCGAAGGTGCAGGTCCGCCCGCCGCATCCCCGACAGCCGGTCGTACAGCGCCCGTCGCACAAGTTCGTGGGTGAATCGGTAGGCAAAGCCGGGCGAGGGCAGCTCCTCCAGCATGCCGCTGCGAACCGCCTCGTCGAGTGCAGCCAGCAGCTTCGCCTCGTCCAGCCCGGCCGCGGAGCGAACGACGTTCAGCTCGAACTCTGATCCGGCCGTCGCGCCCAGCTCGAGCAGATCGGCCGTGACCGGGGACAGCCGGGCGAGCCGCTGGGTGACGACCTCGCGCACGCTCTCGGGGCTGCCGATCTCCGCCGGCTGGAGCGTCAGCCGGATCGTGCCGCCGACCAGCTCGACCGCGCCGGTCTCGACGAACGTCCGCCACAGCTCGCAGACCAGGAATGCGTTGCCCTTGGTGAGGTCGTGCACCACTTCGGCCAGCTCGCGCAGCTCCGGGCCGAGGTCCCCCCCGGCAGCGCTGCGCACGAACTCGGCCACATCGTCGCCGGAGAGCCCCGCCAGCCGCATCCGGACGACGTCGTCCGACCGGCGCAGGTCGGCGAGCGTGTCCGACAGCGCCTCGGGCACGTCGGCCTCGGTGTCGCGAAAGGTGGCCAGCAGAAGCACCCGTGCGTGGCCCGCAGCCCGCGTCAGGTGGCGCAGCAGCATCAGCGATGGGCCGTCCGCCCAGTGCCCGTCCTCGAGCACCAGCAGCGCCGGCCGGTTTCGCGTGACCTCGGTCAGCAGGTCGGTGACGGCCGTGTGCAGCCGGTGGCGTTCGGTGTCGGGATCCGCCCTGGCGGGAGGCGGCAGATCGCCGATCCGCATCGCCAGGTCGGGCAGCAGGCGGATCAGCTCGCCGCCGGCGGCGCCGAGCGCCTGCCGCAGCTCGGATGGATCGGTGGTTCGCGCCAGGTGGTCGAGCGCCTCGACAAACGGCCCGTACGGGGTTCGCACCACGGCGTCACAAGCGCCGTAGAGCACCAAGGCGCCGTCCCGTGCCGCCTCGCCGGCGAACTCGCGCACGAGGCGGCTCTTTCCCGACCCAGCCTCGCCGCCTAGCAGGACGACGCGGCGGCCCTCGCCCTCAGCTGTTGGCATCAGCCTGCGGAGCGTCTCGAGCTCGGCCGTGCGGCCGGCGAACGGGAAGCCCGATGTGAGGCGAAGCGAACCGGGAAGGTCTGGCATGGCGTCCCCACAGGACGATAGTCAGATCTGATCATCCTCGCTCGGCACGTGCCGTGGGCGAGCAAGAAAAGAAGGTCAGCTCGCGTCATGCGCGGCGCAGACGTGCTTCGTAGGCTGGACGGACACGAAGACGGACATCAAGCGAGGAGGCACATGAGCACCGCAACAACACCAGCACAGGCCGCGCGCCAGCAGCTCGGCGAATTCGGGGGACGGCTGATCGGACCCGACGATGCCGAATATGACGAGGCGCGCAAGGTGTACAACGCGATGCACGACAAGCGGCCGGCGCTGATCGCGCAGTGCGCCGGCGCCGACGACGTCGCATTGGCGATCGGGTTCGCCCGCAACCACGGGCTGTTGATCGCCGTCCGCGGCGGCGGCCACAACGGCGCAGGGCTGGGCACGTGTGACGACGGGGTCGTGATCGACCTCTCGCGGCTCAAGGACGTGGCGGTCGATCCGGCGGCGCGCACGGTGCGGGTCGGCGGCGGCTGCACCTGGGGCGAGGTCGACAAGGCGACGAACGAGCACGGCCTGGCGACACCGAGCGGCATTATCTCGACCACCGGCGTGGGCGGGCTCACGCTGGGCGGCGGGATCGGCCACCTGACCCGCAAGTGCGGGCTCACGATCGACAACCTGCTCGAGGCCGAGCTGGTGCTGGCAAGCGGCGAGCGCGTCCGCGCGAGCGCCGACGAACACCCGGATCTCTACTGGGCGATCAGGGGCGGTGGCGGCAACTTCGGCGTCGTCACGTCGTTTCTGTTGCGGCTGCATGAGGTGGGCACGGTCGTCGGCGGCCCCACGTTCTGGCCGGCCGAGCAGGGCGCCGAGGTGCTCTCGGCATACCGCGAGTTCATGCCGGGGGCCCCACGCGAGCTGAGCGGGTTCTTCGCGTTCCACATCGTTCCGCCTGCGCCGCCCTTCCCGGAGGCGATCCACCTGCGAGAGGTGTGCGGCGTAGTGTGGTGCTACGTCGGCTCGGAGGACGCGGCCGCCCGGGCGATGGCTCCGCTGCTCGACTCGTTGCCTGAGCCGCTGATGCACGGCGTCGCCCCGATGCCGCACTCGACGCTTCAGGGCGCCTTCGACGGGCTCTACCCGCCCGGCGACCAGTGGTACTGGCGGGCCGACTTCGTCAAGGAGATCCCGGACGAGGCCGTCCAGATCCACCAGCGGTTCGGAAACGAGCTGCCGTCGATGAAGTCGACGATGCACATGTACCCAATCGACGGCGCTGCACATGACGTCGGATCGTCCGACACGGCCTGGGTCTATCGCGACGCACGCTGGGGCTCGGTCTTTGCGGGCGTCGATCCCGACCCGGCCAACGCGGACAAGATCCGGCGCTGGAGCGTGGACTACTTCGAGGAGCTCCACCCATACTCAGCCGGCGGTGCCTACGTGAACATGATGATGGACGAGGGCCAGGAGCGGGTGCGCGCCAGCTACGGCGCCAACTACGACCGGCTGGCCGGCATCAAGGCCACGTACGACCCGGACAACACCTTCCGGGTCAACCAAAACATCCAGCCGAAGGCATAACAGCGGCTCCACTGGGTGGGTGGTGAGCGGGCGGCACGAGCGGCGCCCGCTCACCGCCCATCCAGACGGCGGAGGGTCGCTGCCCCCCCCCCCCCCGGCCGATCTGCACGACGGACCCGCCAACCCACGCTCCACCAAGCGCCTGAACGAAT
>CAWCOL010000002.1:0-74232 GCA_963797175.1 uncultured Actinomycetes bacterium | reverse complement strand
GGGCCAATCCGCCTCGCAGAGGCTAGCAGCACTTGCCCTCCGATGCCAAAGGGCACCGGCCCGATTTGTGGCGACGCGACCGCGCCGGTCGCCGCACCGCCGCGCTATGCTCCGGTGTCCCCGCCCGGGTCGCCGGGCGGACGAGCGAACGGATGGGCTGATCGTGGGTGGCGTGCTTCGCTGGGTGGCGTTGCTTGGCTTGGGTCTGGTGTCGTGCTTCGTGCTCGGCTATGTCTGCGTGCTCCTGATCCGTGAGGGCGTTGACATCGCAGCCCTCGCCCTGATCGCCGTAGCCCTGTTCCCCGCCGGACTGTTCCTGCGCGCCCTCGCCCCGGCGCGCGTGAGGAGTCCCGCGCGCGCCCGCCGTCCGGCCCGAGCGCGTGGCCGTCGCGGCCGCGGATCCCGACCTCGGCGACGTCTCGATCTGGCACGCGTGCGGCGGCCACAGGCCGCCGACCCCGCGCTCTAGCTCTGCGCTGGCGGCAGTTCGCTCGAGGTACTTGCGGTGTGCGCAACGTGCGCGTACAGCCGTAGGGCGCTCGGGGTCGAGCGCAGACCAACGAAGGAGTGGGTCATGGGTGAGCTGGGTGTGCTCGTGGCGGTGGCCGTGGGCGGGTTCGTCTCGGCGTGGGTCTACAAGCTCATCGCCGGGACACTGGTCACGCCGCTGCTGTATCTGGACGCGTCGAGCGTCCCGTCGATGACCCACCACTGGTGGATCGTCACGCTGACCGGCGCCCTGCTCCAGGCCGTCCTCGGCGGGCTGATCCTGATGCTGCTGCTGCCATCCCTGTCGGGCCGATGGATCGGGTTCGAGCCGGCCTTCGGCTCGATGCTGGTCGGCAACCTGCTCGGCGGCAGCCTGCTGCTGTGGTTCACCTCCGCGCGGCTGAACGGCGACGCGGGCGTCACGCCGGCCGTGTGGGTGATCGCGGTCTCCTGCGCGATACTCGGGCTGGCCGTCATCTCGGTGCTGGTGATGTGGGGCTCGCGCCTGACCGCGCGGCCGCGCGCGGGAGTCTACCCGCCCGGCGCGTTCGCCGAGCTGCGCCGCCGGGGATAGGTTTCCCGGTCGCGGCGACCGGGCATGCCCGGCCGTGGCACACATGCACCGCATTGACGCCTGGGTGGTCCGCGCGGCGTGACGACGCTTCCTGGCTCTGGTCGTTGATCATCGCGCTCTGCGCGCTGGCCGCCGCTGCCGTGGGCACGTTCGCAGTGGGGCCGACGGGCATCATCCTGGCCGTCCCGGTGGCCGTCCTCCTGTACGTGCTGAACGCCGACATTCGCTGACACCGCCGGTGTTTCCCGGCGGTGGTGGCCGGGGTATCCGGTGCCGCGACCGTGCCGTCGTACCGGGAGCCAGAACAGTGAGCCAGCAACTCGAAGGACGCGTGGTCGAGACCAAGATCCCGGCGCGGATGGACCGCCTGCCGTGGGCCCGATGGCACTGGCTGGTCGTCTTCGCGCTGGGGTCCGTGTGGATCCTCGACGGCCTCGAGGTGACGATCGTCGGCGCCGTCGCCGGCCAGCTGCAGGATCCGCAGACGCTCGGCCTGTCGCCGTCCCAGCTGGGGCTGATCGGCTCGATCTACGTCGCCGGCGCCTGCACCGGAGCGATCGGCTTCGGCTATCTGACCGACCGGTTCGGGCGAAAGAAGCTGTTCCTCGTCACGCTCGGCCTCTACCTGGTCGCGACCACGCTGACCGCCTTCAGCTGGGACTTCTACAGCTTTGCCTTCTTCCGGTTCTTCACCGGCGCCGGCATCGGCGGCGAGTACTCGGCGATCAACTCGGCGATCGACGAGATGATCCCCGCGCGCGTGCGCGGCACGGTCGACCTGGCGATCAACGGCAGCTACTGGCTGGGCACAGCGGTCGGCGCCATCGCCTCGATCTACCTGCTGAACACGTCCAACTTCGCGATCGACGTCGGCTGGCGGATCGGCTTCGGCATCGGCGCGACGCTGGCCCTGGGCATCCTGCTGGTGCGCCGGTTCCTTCCGGAGAGCCCCCGGTGGCTGATGACCCACGGCCAGGCGGACGAGGCCGAGCAGATCGTCTCGGAGATCGAGGAGCGGGTCGACCGCGAGACGGACGAGCCGCTGGAGGAGCCGGAGGACTCGATCGAGGTGCGGCAGCGGTCGACGGTCGGCTTCGGCGAGGTCATGACCGCTCGGTCTTCGGCGACCACCGCCGGCGCTCGGTGCTCGGCTTCATGCTGATGATGTCGCAGGCGTTCCTCTACAACGCCATCTTCTTCACCTACGCGCTGGTGCTGACCGACTTCTACGACGTCGCGGCGGCCACGATCGGCTGGTACCTGCTGCCGTTCGCGATCGGCAACTTCCTCGGACCGCTGCTGCTCGGGCGGCTCTTCGACGTGGTCGGCCGGCGGATCATGATCTCCGGCACGTACATCATCTCCGGCGTCGGCCTGGCAATCGTCGGCTACCTGTTCCAGCAGGACGCGCTGACGGCGACGCAGCTGACGATCGGCTGGTCGGTGATCTTCTTCTTCGCGTCGGCCGGCGCCAGCTCGGCGTACCTGACGGTCAGCGAGATCTTCCCGATGGAGACGCGTGCGATGGCGATCGCCTTCTTCTACGCCTGGCGACCGGTATCGGCGGGTTCATCGGCCCGGCGCTGTACGGCCACAACATCGCGACCGGCAACCGGACGACCGTCTTCCTCGGGTACCTGCTGGGCGCCGGGCTGATGGTGCTGGGCGGGCTGACCGAGGTCTGGCTGGGCGTCGACGCCGAGCAGGAGGCCCTCGAGGACATCGCGCAGCCGATCACCGCGGAGGGCGCATAAATGCCTGGCTCGGCGGATTGATGTTAGAGCCGCGGTCGAACGGGTACGCCGGGGGCCGTGGGCAGGGTGTGTGACATGACGATCAGCTTCCGGGCCGTGGTGGCCTCGGTGCCCGAGGCCAGGCGGGCGGTGGACGCCATCCCCGCGCTCGAGGAGCACTCGGAGGCGGCCTTCAACGTACGGCTGCTGGTCAGCGAGCTGTCGGGAACAGCGTGCGCCACGCCGAGGTCGAGCCGTCGGACGAGATCGACGTGACGGTGGAGGTCGCGCACGAGCGTGTACGCGTCTCGGTGGTCGATCACGGCCGCGGGTTCCCGGCGCCGTCGGTGGTGCAGGATCCGGGCGCCGGGGTGTCGGGCCGGGGCCTCTACCTGGTGGACGCGCTCTCCGACCGGTGGGCCGTGGAGCGCGGCGACGGCCGCACCTGCGTCTGGTTCGAGATCGACATCGACCGCGGATGAACCGGCCATCCGGTGTTTGCGAACCCCGGCAGCGGGGAACTACACCCAAGGACGTGCCTCCCACGGAAGGACATCCCTTGATGGAGCTCCACCATCGCTCCGATCTCGAACTTGTGCAGCTGCACCGCGACGAGCATGTCGAGGCGGCGCGCGAGGCGCTGATCATGCGCCACGGCGCGCTGGTGCGGGCGATCGCGCGCCGGTACGCCGGCCGGGGCTTCACCTTCGACGACATCGCGCAGAGCGGGTACCTCGGCCTGATCCAGGCGGTTGACCGGTTCGATCCGTCGCGCGGCGTCCCGCTGCGCGGATACGCGACGCGGATGATCGAGGGCGAGATCATGCACATGTTCCGCGATCGCGGCTGGGCGGTGCGCGTCCCCCGGGCCCTCCAGGCCCTGTCCCGCAAGCTGACGACGCTGGGCGAGGATCTCGCGCAGCAGCTCGGCCGCGACCCGACCGTCGAGGAGCTTGCGGAGGCAGCGGGCGAGCCCGTCGAGCTGGTCGAGGAAGCGCGGATTGCGGCACGTGCGTACTCCGCAGACTCGCTGAGCGCACAGGAGGACGACTCACCGCAGGCTGGGCGCAGCGACCTCGCGCGGCTGCTGAGCGATGCGGAACCGGGATTCGACATCGTCGACGACCGCGAGGCGATCGGCGAGGCGATGCGGCGCCTGCCGCACCGCGAGCGGGAGATCCTGCGCCTGCGGTTCATCAACGAACTGACCCAGTCGGAGATCGCCGCGGAGCTCGGCATCAGCCAGATGCACGTCTCGCGCCTGCTTCGCTCGGCGCTGACCAAGCTCGAAGAGCCGCTCGAGTCGGCCTACGCCGTGGCGTGAGTGCCACCGAGCCGCCTTCCGCCGCCGGTCGCGCCACGGTGGTGCGGCTCGAGGGAGAGTGGGATCTCTCCCGCGGGCGTGAGCTCGAGGGCATGCTGTCGTCGGCGATCGGGCTGCACCGCGACCTGGTTGTCGATCTCAGCGAGACCACGTTCCTCGACTCGACCGCGCTGGGGATGCTGCTGACGGCCCAGCAGCGCTGCGAACTGCGCCGCCTGCGCTTCGCGCTCGTCGTCCCCGAGGACACGGATATCCCGTGCGCAACGGCCTGCGCCTGCTGGGCATCCACCGCCATGCCCCGATGTTCGGCTCGCCGGCCGAGGCCGAGGCGGCGCTGCGCCGCACATGACAGCCGGGCGCCGGCCGCCGGTGTCTGCTCGGATACCGTACGGGCAGCATGGCCGTCCGCGTCCGATTCGCCCCCAGCCCCACCGGCCGCCTGCATCTGGGCGGCGCGCTGACGGCCGTGGTCAACCGGCTGTTCGCCGCCAGGCACGGCGGCTCGATGCTGCTGCGGATCGACGACACCGACGCCGCGCGCACGGTCGCCGGCGCCGAGCAGGCGATCCAGGGCGACCTGCCTGGCTGGGCATCGGCTGGGACGAGGGGCCGGTGCGCCAGAGCGACCGCCGCCCGCTACGCGCGAGGCCGCCGCCGGCGCCAGCGGGGCCGTGCTCCGCGACGGCGCCGTGCGGCTGCGGCGCCGGGTGTCGCGCCGAGTTCGTGATCCTCCGCTCGCGACGGCCGGCCACCTACCACTGGGCGACGGCCGTCGACGACCTGCGACTTCGGCATCACCGACGTCATCCGCGGCAACGACCACCTGTCCAACACGCCGCTGCAGGCCGCGGCGATCCGGTCGCTGGGCGGCGAGCCGCCGCAGCTACCTGCACCACGCGCTGATCGTGGGCGAGGGGGGCAAGCTGTCGCAAGCGCGAGGATGCGTCCTCGTCGCCGGCCTGCGCGAGGCCGGGCTACCCGCCGGAGGCGGTCGTCAACCTCCTCGGCCTGCTGGGACCGTCGGCGGCCCGGCGACGTGCTGCGCTCGACGAGCTGGCCGCGCGGTTCGACGAGGACCGGCTGGCCCGGGGCACGGTGCAGCTCGACCCTCGGCCGCCTGCGCTCGCTCTCGACCGGCATGGCTGCGGCGGCTGCCGGCGCGGGACCTGGTCGCGCGGGTGCTGCCGTTCGCCCCGCCCGGCACGCCGCCCGAGCGGTGGCCGCGCTGGAGCCGGCGCTGCGCGGCGTCCACACGCTGGCCGAGGCCGGCGAGCTGGTCGCGGCGGTCGTGCGGACGCCGGAGCGGCGAGTCGTTGCCCGAGCTGGCCAGCGTCCGCGAGCGCTACCCCGAGCGGCTGACCGAGCAGAGGCGCGCGAGCTGGTCGACGAGCTGCGCCGCGCGGGCGTGCCGCTGAAGGAGGCGCGGCTGTCGCTGACCGGCCGCGAGCGCGGGCCGGAGCTGTGGGCCGTGCTGGCGGCGCTGCCGCGCGACGAGGCGATCCGGAGGGCGGCATGAGGCTGCGCGACTCGCTGACCGGCGAGCTGCGCGAGCTCGAGCCCGGCGACGGACGGCCGGATCGGCATGTACGTCTGCGGCCCCACCGTCTACGGCCGCATCCACGTCGGCAACGCGCGGCCGTACGTCGTGTTCCAGCTGATGAAGCGCTACCTGGAGTGGCGCGGCCAGCCCGTGCACCTGGTCGAGAACATCACCGACGTCAACGAGAAGATCGACATCGCGGCCCGCGAGCGGGGATCGCGTCGGCCGAGCTGGCGCCGAGATGACCCGGGCGTACATCGAGGACACCGACCGGCTCGGGCATCGGCCGCCCCGACGACGAGCCGCTGGCGACCGAGACGATGGCCGAGATCGTCGCGCTGATCGAGGAGCTGATCGCCGCCGGGCACGCGTACGAGGCGGGCGGCGACGTCTACTTCGCGGTGCGCAGCTTACCCGCAGTACGGTCGCCTGTCCGGCCAGAACCCCGACCAGCTGCTCGAGGGCGCGCGGGTCGAGCCGGGCGAGCACAAGCGCGATCCGCTCGACTTCGCGCTGTGGAAGGCGGCCAAGCCGGACGAGGACACGCGCTGGGACTCGCCGTGGGGCCGCGGGCCGGCCGGGCTGGCACATCGAGTGCTCGGCGATGGCCGAGCGGCTACCTGGGCCGCGAGTTCGCGCTGCACGGCGGCGGCCGCGACCTGATCTTCCCCCACCACGAGAACGAGGTCGCGCAGTCGTGCTCGGCCGGGCCGGCCGTTCGCGCAGGTCTGGGCGCACAACGGCATGCTGCGGCTGTCGGGCGAGAAGATGTCGAAGTCGCTCGGCAACATCGAGCCGCTGCACGAGGCGCTCGACGAGTGGGGCGCCGAGACGTTCCTGATGTTCCTGCTGCGGGCGCACTACGCCAGCCCGATCGACTACACCGACGAGGCGCTCGAGCAGGCGCGGGCGGCGTGCGAGACGCTGCGAAACCGGCTGCGGGACCGCGGTCGGCCGCGAGCCAGGCGCTGCGAGCAGGCGTTCCGGGAGGCGCTGGACGACGACTTCAACACGCCCGAGGGCGCTGGCGCTGCTGTTCGACGCGCCGCCGGAGGCGGGCGAGCACCGTGCGCCGAGCTGCTGGGCGTGCTCGGCCTGGGCGGGCTGGCCGCACGAGGAGCAGGCGCCGCCGAGGGCTGGTCGAGCAGGCGCAGCGAGCGGCGAGCGGGCGCGCGCCGAGCGCGACTTCGCGCGGGCCGACGAGCTGCGCGACGAGATCGCAGGCGGCCGGCTGGGAGGTGCGCGACACGGCCGACGGCCCGCGCCTCTACCGCCGTGGCGGCTGACGTCGTCTACGGCCGCCATCCGGTGCGCGAGGCGCTTCGCGGGCGGCGCGAGGTGCTGCGGGTGTGGTGCGCGCCGCGGGCCGGGAGGCGACGGAGTGGCTCCCGGAGGGCGCCGCGTGGTCGGCGCCCGACCGCACTCGACGCGCGGCCGGCAGCGCCGACCACCAGGGCGTGGTCGCCGAGGTGGCGCCCTACCCCTACGCCGACGCCGACGAGCTGCTCGCCGGCGACCGGCCGCTGCTGGTGGCGCTCGACGAGGTCACCGACCCGCACAACCTGGGCGCCGTCGCCCGGGTGGCCGAGTGCGCGGGCGCGGACGGCCTGCTGATCACCGCGCCGCCGCTCGGCCGCGGTCACCCCCGCCGTCTGCCGGGTGTCGGCGGGCGCGGTCGAGCACCTGCCGGTCGCGCAGGTCGAGAACCTGGCCGACCTGCTGCTCGCGCGCGCGCCGGCCGGGCCTCTGGAGCTACGCGGCGATCGGCCGAGGCCGAGCGTCGCCGTACGACCGGCACGACTACCGCGACGGCACGCTGTTCGTGCTCGGCGCGGAGGGCCGCGGCGTGCGCCGGCGGGTGCGGGCGCCTGCGACGAGGCGGTCGCGATCCCGATGCGGGGCGCGGTCGAGTCGCTGAACGTCTCGACGGCCGCGGCGGTGCTGCTGTTCGAGGCGGTCCGGCAGCGCCGGTGGCGGCTGACGCTCTACTGATCATCGTGGACGGCGACAACGTCGCCCACCTGCGCGGCGGCAGCGAGACCACCAGCGGGCGCGCGACCAGCTGGTCGCCGACGTCGCCGGCTACGCCGAGCAGGCCGGCATCGACGTGGTCGTCGTGTTCGACGGCCACGGCCGCGACGTCGCTCGATCGGCCGCACCCAGGTGCGCGTTCGCGGGCGACGAGACGGCGGACACGGTGATCGAGCGGCTCGCCCACCGCCACGCCGGCGAGCGCGAGGTGACGGTGGTCTCGTCCGACACGGTCCTGCGCCACGTCGCCGCAGCGCGGCGGGGTCGAGGCGATGAGCGCGCGCGAGTTCATCGACCGGCTGGCGGCCGCGCCGACGCCCGAGCGGATCGACGCCCCGGCGGGCGCCTCGCGGTTACCGGCTGCTGGGCGACGCGCTCGACCCGCGAGGTGCGGGCGGCGCTCGAGCGGCATGCGCGCGGGGCGAGGACCGGACGATCGGCGCTTGACAAATCGCGATACGGGCGATACACTCCCTACCCTCAAGTTGAACTTGACGTTCAGCCTGATGCTGATCGAGGGAGAGGACGGTCTCCGAGATTGTCGGCACGGAGGTAGGCGGTGACCAGGTCGAGCGCTGCACTGGCGGTGGTCGCGAGCCGCGCCTGGCGAGAGCCGAGCGAGCTGTCGCTGATCGCCGCCGCCCGCAACGGCGACGAGCGGGCGATGGACGCGATCATCCGCCGCTACGAGGGGTTCGTCCGGCTCAAGGCGAGCTCGTACTTCCTGGCCGGCGGCGACTCGCACGACCTGATCCAGGAGGGCACTGGTCGGCCTGTTCAAGGCGGTGCGCGACTTCCGCGCCGACAAGGAGACGTCGTTCCGCTCGTTCGCCGAGCTCTGCATCACCCGCCAGATCATCACCGCGATCAAGACCGCGACCCGGTACAAGCACGCGCCGCTGAACACGTACGTGTCGTTCAGCCACACGCCGGCCGGCCAGGAGTCCGACGCCGACTGCACGCTGGGCGACGCGCTGCCCGGGCCCGTCGGTCGACGACCCCGCCACCTGCGTGATCTCGACCGAGGAGCTCCAGAGCCTGCTCGCTGCCTGGGCTCGGCGCTCTCCTAGCTCGAGTCGCAGGTGCTCACCTGCTACCTCGAGGGCCGCAGCTACGAGGAGATCGGCGAGCCTGCTCGGACTGCGACCCGAAGACGGTCGACAACGCGCTCCAGCGCGTCAAGCGCAAGGTGCTCGCGCACCTCGACTCGCGCCAGGTCCTGCCTGCGTAACCTTAGGTCGAGGTCGAGTCCGGTAGACTCGTGCCGCCGCCGGGATAGCTCAGCTGGTAGAGCACCGGTTTTGTAAACCGACGGTCGCGGGTTCGAGTCCCGCTCCCGGCTTGGCGCGGCAACTGGGGATACCGGCATTCCTGCCACCGCTTCGGCGTCGCGGGCGGTCTCGGAAAGTGGAGTAGAGTCGCCGCCACAGGCGTCACGGACTCAGGAGGTGCCGATGACGCGGACGCTGTTTTCCGGATTGGCGCTGGGAGTGATGACGGTGGTATTGCTGCCGGCAGCGTCAGCGGGTGCCTACGTGAACACGTGGTCGACCCTGCCTGCCATCCCCGGCTTCCACGAGTGGGGCGGAGCGGCGACGCTGCCGAGCGGGCGGATCATCACGGTCGCCGGCGGCTCCGCCGATACCGACATCTACTCGCCCGCGACGAACACGTGGTCGGCCGGCGCGCCTCTGCCGTTGCCGCGCACCGGCCTGGCGATGGTGCGGCTCGGCTCGTTGGTCTACGCGATCGGCGGCAGCGGCTCGTCGGGGAGTCCGAAGTCCGGCGTGTGGGCCTACAACGAGACCACGAATAACTGGACGGTCAAGGCGAATCTGCCGGCGGATCGCAGCTTTCTCGGAGCGGCCGCCAGCGGCGGCAAGATCTATGCGATCGGCGGCGACGCCACCGCCGGCATCGATCCGACCAGGACGGTCTACCGGTACGCGCCGTCGTCCAACACGTGGACGACGGTGAAGCCGCTGCCCGCTGGCCGCGAGGGGTTCTCCACCGCCACCGACAACTCCGGGCGCATCTACGTCCTCGGTGGCTGCTGCAACCCGGCGGGCTATGAGACGAAGGGCGTCTACCGCTACACGCCGGCGTCGAACACGTGGGCACAGACAGCGCCGCTGAGTGGCCGAAACTCCGATCAGCACAACCTCAATACAGCGGCCACGCTCGGATCGGACGGCCAGATCTATGTGCTCGGTGGCGGGGACTCGAAGTACGCCTGGAGCACGACCCGGGTGTACAACCCGGCCACGAATGGGTGGCACGACGGCGCCGATATGCCGCACGAGGCCGAGGCGGCGGCGGCGGCGACCGGTGCCGACGGCGTCATCTACGTGCTGGGAAGCCGGGCGTTCAACGACGGCTGCGGCGTGGGCTCCGACCTGGGCTTCTGCCCACACCAGGCGTTCGCCTACCACTAGACCCACCGACAACGACGTTTCGGCTGACACCTGCCTTCACGTCGACACCGCGCACTGCAATGGCCGCCCAGAGACTCGCGATCCTGTTCGACATCGACGGCACGCTGATCGACACCGGCGGCGCCGGTGCGGCCTCCTGGCGGCTGGCCTTCGACGAGCTCTACGGGATCCCCGCCGACATCGGCGAGTTCACCGACGCAGGGATGACCGATCCCGATGTCGGGCGGCAGACGTTCGAGGCGGTCATGCATCGACCGCCGGAGCGCGCTGAGTTCGCCCGGCTGCTGGAGCGGCGTCTGCACCACATGCATCAGACGGTCGAGGACTCGGCCGGCTACCGCGTGCTGCCGGGCGTCGAACAGCTGCTGCCGCGGTTGGTCGACGGGGCTACCTGCTCGGGCTCGTGACCGGGAACGTCGAGGCGGCGGCGCACATCAAGCTGCACCGGGCACGGCTCAACCGGTTCTTCTCGTTCGGCGGATACGGCTCCGACTCGAGTGACAGAGGAGAGATCACCCGCATCGCGCTGAAGCGGGCGGCGCTCGTCTACGGCGATGACGTCGAACCGAAACAGGCCGTCGTCGTCGGCGACACGCCGCGCGACGTGGAGGGCGCGCATGCAGCCGGCATCGACTGCATAGGGGTGGCGACCGGCCACTACACCGTCGAACAGCTCCGCGAGGCGGGCGCGGACTACGCGATCGCATCGCTCGAGGAACCGCTGCCGGTGAGCCCGACCAGCGCGTCCTCGGCGGCGTAGTCGAACAGGCCGCCGTAGTACGTCGCTGCGCTTGGCAGCACATCGCGCCAGTCGCGACCGCGGGTCGCATCGACCGCCCACCGGCACGCGGCAGCGATCGCCTCCTGCTTGGAGACGACGTCGCGGTGGCCGAGGTCGCGCGCCGCGGCCAGGTCGAAGACGATCGGCACGCGGGTCGACCACGGCGTGTCACCCGGGCCGCCGTCCTCGGCCATCTCGGGCAGCAGCACGGTCTCCCACTCGTGCCCCATGGCGGTCGCGACCGCGCCGGCGGTCTCCTCGACGGTCAGGCACTCATCGTCCCCGGCGTTCAGCACCCGCGTCGCCGGCCGGTCGCAGGCGCGCACCATCAGCGCGGCCAGGTTGGCGGAGGCCGTCTGGTGGAACCGGCTCTGGCCGTCCCCCGAGAGGACGAGGCGGCGGCGCCCGTCGAGGACGCGCTTGACGAAGTACCACTCGCGTGAGGCTCGGTCGCCGGGGCCGTAGATCGCCCCCGGCCGGACGATCGTCACCGGCAGGTCTTCGCAGGCCAGCAGCCGCTGCTCGATCGTGACCTTCCGTCCCGGATAGGTCTCGTCGTCCGGGGCGACCGTGGGCTGGTCCTCGGGGATCGGGCAGGGCACGGCGTCGGGATCGTCGCAGCCGAGCGCCGGCGCGCCGGTCGAGTCCGCGTAGACGGCGCCGCTCGACACCGCGACCACCGAGCCGAACGCGTTGCGCAGCCGCAGCAGCTGGTCGGCGTCGCCTGGCCGCATCGGGATCACGTCCACCACCACGTCGGGCTCGCCCATCGCCGCGGCCAGCGCGGCGTCGTCCTCGCGGTCGCCGGCCACCAGCCGGTGCGCGGATCCGGCCACCTCCGGGGCGACCTCGTGCTCGCCGCGGTGCATCACGGTGACGGCGTAGCCGGCCTCGGCCAGCGCCGGCACCAGCGCCCGCCCGATCAGGCCGTTCCCACCCAGCACGAACGCGGTGCGTCCCACGACACCCTCCTGTATGAGCAACCAGTCGGTTGCACGTTATCACTCGTCGAAGCTGACCTCGTCCGGCAGCTCGCGCATGCGGGGGAACGGCGAGAGCACGACCGGAAGGATGCCGAGCAGGGCGCCGATGGTCGCGATCCACAGGGTGGGCCGCAGGCCGATCGCGGCGCCGAGCAGGCCGCCGACCAGCGAGCCGACGGGCCGGACGCCGTAGTTGACGGTCATGAACGCCCCGGTGAACCGTGCCCGGACGCCGTCGGGCACCATCGCCTGGAAGATCGCGCCGATGGTGATGTCGAGCAGCATGACGCCCAGGCCCGCGCCGAACTCGGCCAGGAACAGCATCGCCAGCACCAGCCAGTGCGGGCCGCCGGCCAGTGGCACCAGGATCAGGGGGGCCGGAAACAGGACCATGCCCAGCACGTACGCCGGCCCGACGCCGATCCGCCGTGAGATGCGGCCCGTCACGACCGAGCCGATCACCCCGCCGACCGCACCCGCGCCGAGCACCAGGCCGAGCGCCCCCGGCTGGACGTCCAGCTCGCGGTTCGCGTACAGCACGAACAGGGCGGCGAACATGAAGTTGAACAGGTTCATGGTCGACGCGCCGAGCATGGAGGCCCGCAGCGCGGGGGTGCGCAGGATGAACCGGATGCCCGCCGTGACCGAGGCGCCCGGGCGGCGTGCGTGGTCGGGCTCCTGGGGGTGGATCGACGAGAGGTAGAGCGCCGAGCCGACGAACGAGAGCGCGTCCACCGCGAGGGCGAACGGCGCGGTCGCGATCTGCACGAGCAGGCCGCCGAGGCTGGGGCCGGCGACGAACGAGAAGGCACGGCTCCCGTTCGTCAGTGAGTTGGCCTGCATCAGCTGCCCACGGCTCACGATCGAGGTGAAGAGCGTGCTGTAGGAGACGTAGAAGAAGACGCTGAGCAGCCCGGCCGCGAACCCGACGGCGTACAGCTGCGCCATCGTCAGGATGCCGAGCAGGTCGGCGATCGGGATGCTCGCCAGCAGCGCCGCGCGCCCGACGTCGGCCGCGATCATGGTCTGCCGCCAGCGGCCGCGCCGGTCGACGGCGGCGCCGGCGTGCATCGAGAACAGCAGGTTGGGGAGCAGCGCCGCGGCGGTCAGGTAGCCCATCTCGGCCGCGTCGGCGTGGAGCACCAGGATCGCCGTCAGCGGCAGCGCGATCAGGGTGATCTGGTCGCCCACCAGCGAGATCGTCTGACCGGTGAAGAACCGCCGGAAGGTGACGTCGGCCAGCACCTCGCTGGACAGGTACCGCAGGCCGAACCGGCTCACCGGCGCGTCTCCAGCGGGAACGCCACCTGCAGCACCTCGACCTGCCGTGCGCCCTCGGGGCGCAGCGCGGGATCGGCCGCCCGCGCGGCGAACGGCTCCAGCAGCGCCTCGATCCGCCCCCGCAGCTCGGCCAGCTCGGCGGCGGTGAGGTGCACGAGCGCGTCGCCCAGCCCGGCCGCGTCCCGCCACTCCGCGGGCTCGGTGGCGCTGCGCGCGATCCAGGAGCGCATCTGCTCGAGGTAGCGCTCCGCGATCACCGCCGAGAGCAGCTCTGCGGCCGCCGCCTGCTCGGGATCGTCCGGGTCGGGCCGCCAGCTGGTGGAACGGGCGGTCGCGCGCCACGGCCGCCGCCGCCCGCGGCCGCCGCCGGCTTCCTCGACCAGCCCGTAGCGGGCCAGCTGGCGCAGGTGGAACGAGCACGTGGTTGGCGTCTCGCCGATCAGCCGGCCGGCCTCGGTCGCGGTCAGCGGCCCCTCGCGGCGGAGCAGGCCGACCAGCGCCAGGCGCACCGGGTGCGCCAGCGCCCGCAGCGCGGTGGCGTCGGTCAGCTCGATGGTGCGGGCGGGCTCGGATGCGGTCATCGCATGCCTCGAGAGGTTTCTCTCGAGAGAGTTCTCTCGATGCTAGCAGGCGACGCGTGCAGGCGGGGTGATGGCTACCTTGCAGGTGATGAGCAACCTCGATGTGACCCTCTCCGACAACTGGCGGCGCGTGCTGATCCCCGTGGTCGCGCTGGTCGTCGCGTGGATCGTCGTCAAGCTCTCCGGGCGGCTGATCGACCGCATCGCGATCTGGCTGGAGCGCAAGGCGCCGGCCTCCGGCGACGACCCCGCCGACACCGCGACGCTGCGCTCGATCCGGCGGCACGACACCGCCGTCTCACTGATCGCGACCACCCTGCGCTACACGATCTTCACGATCGCGCTGCTGATCGCGCTGGCCCAGCTGGTCGGCCCCGGCCGCTCCGCCGCCATCGCCAGCGCCTCGCTGCTGGTGATCCTGTTCGGCTTCGCGGCGCAGCGGTTCCTGACCGACATCATGGCCGGCACCTTTATGTTCTTCGAGGGCTGGTTCGAGGTCGGCGACACGATCACGGTCGAGCCGTGGGGCCTGACCGGGGTGGTCGAGGAGGTGTCGCTGCGCTCCACCAAGCTGCGCTCGGTGACGGGCGAGACGCTGCGCGTGCACAACTCCCAGATCCTGGCCACGCGGTCGCTGCCGCGCGGCGTCCGCAATGCCGAGATCGAGCTGTTCGTGAGCGACGAGCAGGAGGGCCGGCACCTGATCGAGTCGGTCGCCGCGCTCGTCCCCACCGGGCCGACCCGGTTCGTCAGCCGGCCCAGGGTTGCCGACAGCGAGCGGCTGGACGACGACCTCTACCGGCTGACCGCCGTCTGCGCGGTCGCCCACGGCCGCGACTGGCTGGCCGAGAGCTTCCTGCCCGAGATCATTCGCGAGCGCGCGCCCGAGGGCCTGATCGCCCACGGCCCGGTCGTGATGTTCACGGACGAGGGCGCCACCCGCCGCTACGCGCGCTCCCAGCGCGGATCCGCCGTCCGGCGCTGACCGACGCTTCGGCGCTCGCCCCTTGGGGTAGTGCGGTGGTATGGAGCTGCCCGGCCGCACAGCGATCGTGACCGGAGCCGGTCGGGGGATCGGCCGGGCGATCGCGCGGCGGCTCGCCGCCGAGGGCGCCCGGGTGACCGTCGCCGACCGGGATGGGGACGCGGCGAAGGCAGTCGCCGAGGACATCGGCGGCGGCGCCACCGCCGTCGCCTGCGACCTGCTGGACGACGATCAGGCCCGGGCGCTGGTCGCCGGCCGCGACGGCCTGGACGTGCTCGTCAACAACGCCGGCGGCTACAGCTCCCCGGTCTTCCCGGACGCGCCGCGGGAGCACTGGACGCGAGCCCTCGATCTCAACCTCCGCTCGGTCATGGTGCTGACCCAGGAGGCGCTGCCGGCGCTCGAGGAGGGCCGCGGCGGCGCCGTGGTCAACATCGCCTCGTCTGCGGGCCTCGGCCTCGACGCCCATCCCGGGCCGGAGTACGCGGTGTCGAAGGCCGGGATCATCCGCCTCACCGCCTGCCTGGCGCCGCTGTCGGCCCGGGGCGTGCGGGTCAACTGCATCGCGCCGCACACGGTCGCGACCGAGGCCGTGCTGGACACCGTCCGTCGCCGCCGTGAGGCGGACGAGCCGCTCCCGCCCGACCTGGAGGGCGAGCTGATCGACCCGGACGACGTCGCCGGAGTCGCCGTTGACCTGGTGCGGGACGAGCACGTGGCCGGGCGGGTCGTGGCGATGCGCGGCGGTGCCGAGCCGCGGCTGGTGCCGCTGACGAGCTTCATGGATGCGGAGCCGTTCCCGTCGGCCCCTCGGTGGCCACCAGCATCACGCGCTGTGCACCGGCGCTGAGCTCGGCAACAGCGCCGCGGGCCCCCCGGAGGGCGAGCAGGCCGGCCAGCCCGGCGGCGCCCGACTCCCCGACCTCGAGGCCGTGCCGCCGCAGCAGCGCAACGGCGTGGTCGGCCCAGGCGTCCTCGACCGCGACGAACGCATCGATGCCGAGCCGCAGCGCCGGCAGGGCGATCGTCGCCGGCAGCCCCGCGTTCAGCCCCGCCATCGAGGAGCGGTGAGGGCCGGGGACGAGCACCGGCCCGCCGGCTTCGATCGCGGCCAGCACGCAGGCCGCGTCGAGCGGCTCGACGCCGATGATCGGCGTCTCCGGCCAGCGCGCGCGGCAGTTCGCGACGCACGCGGCCGCCAGCGAGCCCACGCCCATCTGCACCATCACCAGGTCGGGCGGCGCGGACAGCCGGCCTTCCAGCTCCTGGAAGATGGTCGAGTAGCCGTCGATCACGTCGGACGGCACGCGCTCGTACCCGGCCCAGGCCGTGTCAGAGACGATCAGCTCGCGCTGCGGATCGGCCTGCGCCGAACGCGCGACCGCGTCGTCGTAGGAGCCGGCGACGATCTCGACCTGCGCGCCCTCGGCGGCGATCGCCTCGCGCCGGACGGCGGCCATCGACTCGGGCACGAGGATGCGGGCGCCGAGGCCGGCCAGGCGGGCGTAGCGGGCGACGGCGCGGCCGTGGTTGCCGTCGGTGGCCGCGACCAGCGCCAGCGGGCGGAGCGGGGCGTAGGCCTCGCGCAGCTCGTCGACCGTGCTCCACCGCGGCTCGCCGCCCAGCCGCTCGCACAGCGCGCGGTGAGCCGCCCACCAGGCGCCCAGCGCCTTGAAGGCCGGCAGGCCGAACCGGTCGGTCTCGAGCTTGACCACGAGCCCTTCGTCCGGCAGCTCGACCACCGGCGCCGGTGCGTAGCCGGGCATCCGCCGGTGGAAGGCGAGCGGCGCGGCCGCCGGGGCCCGCAGCGCCGCGGCGGCGGCCGGATCGACGTCCGGGTTGCGCAGCGCGCGCATCAGGGCAGCTCGGCCAGCGCCGCGTCCAGGTCGTCGCGGCCGGTCACGGTGACGTGGCCGAGCTTGCGGCCCGGCCGGGGCGCCTTGCCGTAGAGGTGCAGGTGCGCGCCGTCCACCGCGAGCACGGCGGCGGCCGCCGGCGTCTCACCGATCAAGTTGACCATCGCGCAGGGGCCGAGCGCGGCGCAGCCGCCCAGCGGCAGCCCGGCGACCGCCCGGACGTGGTTCTCGAACTGGCTGGTGGCGGCGCCGTCGATCGTCCAGTGGCCGGAGTTGTGCACCCGCGGCGCGATCTCGTTGGCGAGCAGCCGTCCGCCGACCTGGAACAGCTCGAGCGCGAGCACGCCGACGTAGCCGAGCCGGTCGAGCACCCTGCGCGCGTAGTCCTCGGCCAGCTCCTGGAGCTCGGGCCGCAGGCCCGGGGCCGGTGCCAGCGTCAGCCGCAGGATCCCGTCGCGGTGGTGGTTCTCGACCAGCGGGTAGCAGCGCACCTCGCCGCCGCGCCGAGCGCACGGCGACGATCGAGAGCTCGCGGTCGAACGCGACCAGCTCCTCGGCGATCAGCGGAACGCCGCCCATCTCGTCGAACAGCCCGGCCAGCTCCGGCCGTCCGCGCACGACCCGCTGGCCCTTGCCGTCGTAGCCCAGGCGCCGCGTCTTGACGACGGCGGGCAGCATCGCCAGGGCGTCCAGGTCGGCCTGGCTCTCGATCGCGTGGAAGCCGGGCGTCTCGATGCCGAGATCGCGGAAGAGCCGCTTCTCGGCCAGCCGCTCCTGCGCGACGGCCAGGGCCTCGGCAGGCGGCCGCACCTCCACGCGCGCGGCCAGCCGCTCGGCCGAGGCGGCCGGCACCGACTCGAACTCGAAGGTGACGACGTCGGCGGCATCGGCCAGCGCGTCGAGGCCGGCGGGATCGTCGTAGGGCGCCTGCGATCAGGTCGGCTGACGGGCCCCGCGCAGGCATCCGGCGCCGGGTCGAGGCAGATGCAGGAGATGCCCAGCGGGTGCGCGGCCAGCGCCAGCATGCGGGCGAGCTGGCCGCCGCCCAGGATGCCGAGGGTGCGTCACTCCGACGACGGGTCGGGCGACTGCAGGACGGCGTGGCGCCTGCTCGCGGCGGAACCGCTCCAGCCGCTCCAGCACGTCGGGCCGCGATCCGGCGACGATCGCCGTCGCCAGCAGGGCGGCGTTGACCGCGCCGGCACGGCCGATCGCCAGCGTCCCCACCGGGATGCCCGCCGGCATCTGCACGATCGACAACAGCGAATCCATGCCGGACAACGCACTCGACTGGATCGGCACGCCCAGCACCGGCAGCGAGGTCTTCGCCGCGGTCATCCCGGGTAGGTGGGCCGCGCCGCCCGCGCCGGCGATGATCACCTCCAGCCCGCGGTCGCGCGCGGAGTGCGCGTAGTCGAACAGCAGGTCGGGCGTGCGATGGGCCGAGACCACCCGCCGCTCGTGCGGCACCTCGAGCCGGTCGAGCGTCTCGCAGGCGTGCCGCATCGTCTCCCAGTCCGAGCGCGACCCCATGATCACGCCCACCAGCGGCCGCGTGTCGGTCATGGTGCGGACACTACACTGCCCCTCGTGAGCGAGGCGGGGCAGGCGAGCGACGGCCGCGGCCTGACCGAGGCCGAGGCGCAGGCAGCGGCTGGCGCGGCGCGGGGAGCGCGAACCGCTGCCCTCCAGCCGCACCGTCAAGGGCATCGTCCGCGAGAACACGCTGACGCTGTTCAACCTGATCCTGGTCTCGTTCTTCGTCGTGCTGCTGATCGCCGGCGACCCCGCCGACGGCCTCTTCCTGGGCATCGTCGTGGCCAACTCCGCGATCGGCATCATCCAGGAGGTGCGGGCCAAGCGGGCGCTCGATCGGGCGGCGCTGCTGGTCGCGCCGCGGGCGCGGGTCGTCCGCGAGGGCGAGGAGCGCGACGTCGCCGCCGACGAGGTGGTGGACGGCGACCTGGTGCGGCTGCGGGCCGGCGACCAGGTGGTCGCCGACGGTGTGCGTGGTGGACGGCGCCGGGCTGGCGCTGGACGAGTCGCCGCTGACCGGCGAGTCGGTGCCCGTGCCTCGCGGCGAGGGGGAGCGGGTGCTGTCCGGCTCGTTCGTGGTCGAGGGCGGCGGCCGGTACCTCGCCGACGGCACCGGCGACGAGAGCTACGCCGCCCGGCTGCTGGGCGAGGCCCGCGAGGACGCCCGCGAGCGGTCGCCGCTGGAGCAGCAGATCAACCGCCTGCTGACGGTGCTGGTGGCGGTGATGGTGCCGCTCGGCGCGGTCTTCATCTTCGCGCTGATCCACCGCGAGATCCCGTTCCGGGACGCGGCCGCGACCGCCACCGCCGGGATCGTGACGCTGGTGCCGGAGGGCCTGGTGCTGCTCGCCAGCCTGGCGTTCGCGGTGGCCGCCGCCCGCCTGACCGGCCGCGGCATGCTGGTGCAGTACCTGAACGCCGTGGAGTCGCTGGCCAACGTGGACACGGTCTGCGTGGACAAGACCGGCACGCTCACCGACGGCGGCCTGGCGCTGTCCGCCGTGATCCCGCTGGACGGCGCGTCGGACGCGGACGTGCGCGCCCAGCTGGGCGCCTACGCGGCCAGCGCGGCCGGGCGCAACGAGACGCTGGACGCCGTTGCCGACGGCGTCGAGGGCGAGGCAGCCGAGGTGCTGGACGAGGTGCCGTTCTCGTCGCGCTGGAAGTGGAGCGCCGTGCGGCTGCGCGGCGGGGACGGCTGGCTCGTGCTGGGCGCTCCCGACGTGCTGGCATCCGGCGCCGTGCCCGGCGTGGTCGGCGAGCACCAGGAGCAGGGCCGGCGCGTGCTGCTGTTCGGCCGCTCGGACGCGGTCGCCGCGCCCGACGCGTCCGCCGCCGGCGTCGAACCGCCGGCCCTGCGGCCGCTCGCCGCCGTCGTGCTGACCGAGCGGCTGCGCGAGGATGCCCGCTCGACCATCGAGTACCTGCGCGGCCAGGGGGTGGCGCTCAAGGTGATGTCGGGCGACGCGCCGGTGACGGTCGCGGCCATCGCCGCGGAGGCGGGGGTGGACGTCGCCGCCGGCACCGTGATCGGCGACGACCTGCCCGAGAGCGACGGCGAGCTGCGGCTCGTCGTCCGTGAGCGCAACGTGTTCGCACGTCTGGCACCGCAGCACAAGCGGCGACTGGTGGAGGCGCTGCGAGACGACGGCGCCTACGTTGCCATGATCGGCGACGGGGTCAACGACGTCCCGGCGATGAAGGGCGCGCGGCTGGGCATCGCGTTCGGCAGCGGCAGCCAGCTCGCCAAAAGCGTGGCCGACAGCGTGCTCATCGCCGACCGGTTCGGGGCCATCCCAGACGCCGTCGGCGAGGGCAGGCGGATCATCGGCAACATCCAGCGCGTCGCCTGCCTGTTCGTCACGAAGTCGGTGTTCGCCGCCGCCGTGATCCTCACGTTCGGCCTGATGACCAGCGGCTTCCCGGTGCTGCCCCGCCACCTGACGCTGGCGGCGACGTTCACGGTCGGCATCCCCGGCTTCGTGCTGGCGTTCGCGCCCATCTCCGGGCCGGTGCCGACGGCGGGGTTCCTGCGCCGGGTGGCGAGGTTCGCGATCCCGGCCGGCATCGTGCTGGCGGGCGCCACGATCCTCGCCTACATGGCCGTTGCCGAGGTGCGCGGCTACTCGCCGCAGGAGGGCCGCACGGCCGCCACCACCGTCTACGTCGTGATCGGCCTCTACCTGCTGCTGGTGCTCGAGGCCGACCGCATGCAGGCCAGCCGCCGGCATGCCGTCGCCGTCCTCACCCTGGTCGGCGCGCTCGCCTCCGGGTACCTGCTCGTGCTCGGCTCCCAGGCGGGGCGCGACTTCTTCGCGCTGTCACAGCCGGGCCTGTGGGTGCTGCTGGTGGTGGTCGCCGTCAGCCTGCTGGCGTTCGCCGCGCTCTCGTTCCTGAACCTCTCGCCCTACCGCGGCGCGGGCGCCGGGGACGGCGGGAGGACGAGGGCGATCACCCGCCGCCAGCGGGTGTAGTCGCCCGGTCGTCGGCGACGACGACGGTGCCGGCCAGCATGTCGGCGAGCCCGCGCCTGCGGCTGTCGAACAGCACCGGCAGGAAGCCGAGGAACATGGGGATGATCGAGACCACCAGGCCGACCAGGCGCACGAGCGCCCGGGCCGCGCCGGGATACCGGCCGTCCGCCGTCGTCACGTGCAGCCCCATCACGCGCATGCCCGGCGTCTGCCCGAAGATCGTCCAGAACAGCAGCAGGTAGCCGGACACCACCAGCGTCCACCCGATGGCCGCCAGGGCTGCCGCCAGCCACTCCGGCCGCAGCCCGCCGACGAGCTGGGCGAGCAGCCCGATCATCGCGCCGCCGCCCAGGAAGACGACCGACACGATGGCCAGGTCGACGGCGCCGCCCACGGCCCGGGCGAGCAGCCCGGCGTAGGGCGACGTGCCTGCGGGCGAGCGGTCGGCGCCGTGCGCGCGGGCGGTCGCGGCGTCGTCCACGCGCCGCGTGCGCGTGCGCAGCTCGGACGCGACCTCGGCGCCGAACCCTGCGGTCTGGCGGGCGATGGCGGTGCGGACGGCATCGCTCGCGACCACCTCCTCGACCAGGTGCTGCAGCTCGTCGCTGGCCGCCAGGCGCGCCACCAGATCCTCGGCGAGCCGGCTCCCCACCGCGTCGGAGATGATGCGCTCGAGCGCATCGCTGTCCAGCACCTGCTCGAACAGGCGCTCGCTGCGCTCGCGCTCGAGCGCGGCGGCGACCGCCGCCTCGATGTCCACGCCGGCCAGCACCTCGGCTGCGACCCGCTGGATCACCCGCTGCTCGACCATCGCGCCCGCGACCGTCTCCGGCAGCGGCCCGGCCATCGCCCGGTCGACGGCGCGCTCGACGCCGCGCGAGCCGAGCTGGGCGCCGCCGCGCACGACCGCGCGCCCGACGCCCGGCGTCTTCCCCGCGACCTTCAGCGGGAACAGCGACGCGCGCGCCGCGGCACCGGCGCCGCGGGCGACGAACGCCGCCGCGGGGGCCGTCCGGGCCGGCGGATCGCGCCTGCCCTCCGCGGCATCCGGGTCATCCATCGCCCGATCGTACCCCGCCGGGAGACGCGGCGCCGCTTTGCGAGCGGCCGCCGCGCCTCACCGGCATGGGATCAGGCGGTGACCGTCTCGCCGTGCAGCGCTTCCTGCAGCCGCTTCGTGTCCTCTTCGGACAACGAGGTCTTGAGCACGGTGCCGCCGTACTTCTGCATCCCGGCGATCGCCTTGTCCGGCGTCGCCTTCTCGATGACCATGAACAGGGCGGACGTGCCCGGCTTGACCATGTCCCGCACCTGATCCTGGAAGTTCTTGTCGATGGTCGACTTGCCGAGGTGGCCGAAGAGCGCACCAAGGCCCGCTCCGACCGCCATCCCGAAGACCGGGATGAAGAACAGCATGCCGAACAGCAACCCCCAGAACATCCCCCAGGTGGCGCCCCCGCCCGTGGTCGGGCCGTGGTTCGTCGTCACCTGGTACTTGCCGTCGGTGTGACGCACGATCGCAGCGACCGCGTCCGTCTCGAGCACCAGGTCGCGGCTCAGCGCCTCGACCTCGCCCATCGCCTGGACGGCCGTTGCCTCGTCGTCATACCCGATCGCGATCAGCTCTGCCATTGCGCCTCCATCGGTTGTCGGGTGATCACCGGAACCTTCGCACATGCGGGTGCTGCATGCGGGTGATGGCGCCGGACCGGCGGCGGGGCTGTGAGAGGATCCCGCGCGATGACGACCGACGACGTTCTGCTCGGGCTGGCGCTCGTGCTCTGCCTCGCCGTCGGCTCACAGCTGGTGGCGGCGAGGATGCGGCTGCCCGCGATCATCGTGCTGCTGCCGGTGGGCTTCGTGGCCGGCGACCTGACCACGAAAGTGCAGCCCGACGTGCTGCTCGGGCAGCTCTACCAACCGTTCGTCTCGGTGGCCGTCGGGGTCGTGCTGTTCGAGGCCGGCCTCGGGCTCTCGCTGGTCGAGATGGCGGAGAGCACGCGCCGCGTCGTCTGGCGGCTGGTCGCGGCCGGGGTGGTCGTCACCTGCCTCGGCGCCGCGGTCACCGTCATCGGCGTGTTCGACGGGCTGACCCGCGGCGTCGCGCTCGTGATCGGCGCGAGTCCTGGTCGTCTCCGGGCCGACCGTGGTGCTGCCGCTGCTGGCGCACATCAAGCCGGTCGGCAGCATCCGGGCGGTGCTCAAGTGGGAGGGCGTGCTGGTCGATCCGGTCGGCGCGCTGCTGGGGGTGTTCGTCTTCCACGCGGTCAGCGCAGGGTTCGAGGGGCACCGGGCGTGGCACCCGGGGACGATGCTGATCAGCGTGGGGGCCGGCGCGCTGGTCGGCGTGCTCGCCGCCGGGGTGCTGATGGTGCTGCTCGAGGCAGTGCAGCGCGAGGCGCCGCGCCAGACCGTTGCGGCCACGCTGATGGTGGTGGTCGCGGCCGTGGTCGCAGCAGACCTGCTGCGCGACGACGCCGGGTTCATCGCCGCCACGATCCTCGGCATCGTGCTCGGCAACCAGCGGCGCGTGGACGTCGCCCTCACCCGGGAGTTCCAGGAGACGCTCGTCCAGCTGCTGGTCGGTGTCCTCTTCGTCCTCATCGCCGCGTCCGTCAGCCCGGCCGACGTCCGCAACGTGCTGGCCGGGTCGCTGGTGCTGATCGCCGTGCTGGTGCTGGTGCTGCGGCCGCTGACGGTCGCGGTGGCGACGATGCGGTCGAGCTTCACCTGGCGGGAGCGGGCGCTGCTGGCGTGGATGGCGCCGCGCGGCATCGTCGCCGGTGCGACCGCGTCGGCGTTCGGGCTGCAGCTCCAGGCGCTCGGCGTGCAGGGATCCGACAAGGTGCTCCCGATCGTCTTCGTGGTCATCTTCGCGACCGTGCTGCTGTACGGGCTGACCAGCCCGCTGGCGGCGCGGGCCCTGGGGCTGACCGGCGGCGGCGCCACCACCGTGCTCGTCGTCGGCGGCCACGGCTGGGCCAGGGAGATTGCGGCGGCGCTCCGCGCGGCGGGGATCGAGGTGCGGATGTGGGCCGGCTCTCCCGACGACCGGGCCCAGGCCTCCGCGGCCGGGATCCCGGCGGCCCGCGGCAGGCTGATGGTGGACGCGGTCAGCCGCGAGGCCGAGCTCGAGGAGATCACCGATGCGCTCCTGCTCGCCTCCAGCGACGACTTCAACGCGGTGGCCGCGGCCACCCTGCGCACGGAGCTTGGGCACGCCCACGTCTTCCGCGTCGCGCCGCGACCCGAGGGCGCCGACCTGCTGCCGCCGGCCGGCGAGACGCGGATCCTGGGCGACGTCGGCCTCACCTTCGCCGAGCTCGACCGCCGGTTCGATGCGGGGAGCCGGATCCAGGTGCGCGCCGCGGGCGACGGGGCGGCGCCGCCGGGCGTGCCGCTGTTCGCGGTATCCGCGGGCCGGCTCGCGGTCGCCGCCGACGGCCGCCCGCCGGCTCTCGACGCGGACGCCACCGTCGTCTGCCTCGTGGACGGCGTTTAAGGAGTGATGCCCCAGGTGGCGGTGTGGCTCTCGCCCGGCTCCAGCCGGACGAGGGCCTCGCCGGTGCGGAACGCGTCCGGTGGGCAGGACATCGGCTCGATCGCCATCGCCCTGCGGTTGACCTCGGGGATCGGGTCGCCGCTGAACACCATCACGTAGGGGTAGCCGGCGTCCATCCACAGGGTCGTGCCGCCCAGCGCCACCCGCGCCAGCCCGTCGTCTCCGCGGACGAGGTCGGTGAAGCAGTTGTCCAACACGACACCGCCGACCGGCCGGGCGGAGCGGAAGTCGTGCTCGGTGCCGGCGACGTCGAGCCAGCCGGCCGGCAGGCCGCGGTCGTCGGAGCGCAGCACGCGACCGGCCGGCACGAGCAGGTCGAGGCCGTCCACCGTGCCGCCCGCGGCGGCCAGGTACGGATGCACGCCGCAGCCGTACGGGCAGGCCGTCGCACCGACGTTGCTCGCCGTTGTGCTGACGGTCAGGCCGGCCGGTGACAGCTCGTAGGCGATCGCCAGGTCGAGCGTGAACGGATAGCCGGGCTGGGGGTGCAGCCTGTGCGTCATGACGACGCGGTGCGGCGCCTGCTCGGCCACCGTCCACGACGCCCAGCGCGCCAGGCCGTGGATCGCGTTGCGGCGCTCGACCTCGTTCAGCGGCAGCGCGTGCGCCGCGCCGTCGAACTCGTAGCGGCCGTCGCCGATGCGGTTCGGCCAGGGGATCAGCGCCTGCCCGCGGCCGGCTGAGCACATCGCGTCGGCCGCGTAGCCCAGCAGGACGTCACGGCCCTCGGACGCGTAGGTGCGAAGCCCGCCGCCGACCTCGACCACCACCGCGGCGGCGTCGCCCGCCGTGATCTCGAACTGCTCGCCGGACGGTGGCTGCGCGGTGCTCTGGTGCATGGTGGACGAGTCCTCCGTTCGGTCGGCCTGGTATGACTGCGATGTTCGCAGACGAGAGAAACGGGTGCGGTGGAGAACTTTCTCAGCCAGCTGTGGGACAACCTGACCGCCGTCTCGGTGCCGATCCTGATCCTCGGGTTGGCGTTCCAGACGGCGCAGACCTGCTTCGTGGCGCTGGCCTGGCGGAACATCCTGCGGGCCGCGTACCCGGACGGCGGGGTGAAGTACGACAGCACGCTGGCCTACTACGGCGGCGGCGTCGGGCTGAACTCGATCCTGCCCGCGTCCGCCGGCACGGTGGCGATGCTGGGCCTGTTCCGGTCGACCATCAAGGGGGCGACGGTGGCCGGGCTGGTCGGGGCGACCTTCGTCGAGAACATCTTCTTCCTGATCATCGGCGCGCTCGTCTATCTGTGGCTGTTCCTCAGCGTCAGCGGCTCGTTCGACGTCAAGCTCGGCGCCCTGGCCGACAACTGGCTGGCGCTGGCGATCATCCTCGTGGCCGGCGGTGCGCTGATCTTCGTGGTGGGCAAGATCCTGTGGCGGCGGTTCAAGCGGACGTGGGAGAACGCCAAGGAGGGCGGCGCCGTGCTCTCGAATCCGCGCGTCTACCTGATCGAGGTCGCCGGCGTCGAGGCGATCTCGTACGCGGCCCGGATGGGCGTGAACGCGACCTTCATGTACGCGTTCCACATCCCCGTCTCGGTGGAGAACGTCTTCCTGATCGTCGCCTCGTCGTCGATCTCCTCGACCGTCGCGCTCGCCCCCGGCGCGGTCGGCGCGCAGACGGCGATGGCGCGCGTGGTGCTGGACGGTGTCGCATCTCCGGCGGCGATCAACGCCTACAGCGTGGGGCAGGCCGTGATCACGACGGCGTGGAACTGCGTCTTCGGCCTGACCCTGCTGGCCCGCGCGATCGGCTGGAAGGAGACGCGCGAGCTGATGCACGTCCACAAGAAGGACGACGCCGCGGGCGGCGAGGCCGAGCCGACGGCCGACCCGACGGCCGACCCGGCCGCCGATCCCCCGCCGCCTGCCGCAGGGTAGGGGTCGAGAGTGCTCGAGCGGCGACGGGCGTCACGAAACGCGTGCGGCGCGCGCGGCATCTGCGAGCGCGCCCAGCAGCGGGTGCAGCACACCGGTCTCGGAGCTGCCCACCTGCGGCTGGAAGAGCGTCGCCACGTAGAACGGGTGGCCGGGCAGCTCGACGGCCTCCACGCCCGCGTCCTCGGCATGCGCGCTGACCACCAGGCCGGCCGCCGCGAGGCGCTCCTCCCAGGCCGGGGAGAGGCCGTAGTTGCACCAGTGGAACCCGGTGAACGGCTCGGTGCCGCACAGCTCCGCGACCCGGGTGCCGGGCACCGCCGTGACGGTGCGCCGCTCGCCCACCAGCGAGCACGACAGCCGGGCGACGACGGGGTCGGCCGCGGCCTCGTCCGTCTCCTCGTGGGCGGCGTCGTCGATGCCCGCGACGTTCCGCGCGAACTCGACCAGCATGTGCTGGAACCCGCCGCACGTGCCGAGGATCGGGATCCCGCTCTCGCGAGCCGTGCGGATCGCGCCCAGCGCCGCCTCGCCGTCCACGTAGGGCGTCCCCGGCACCACCCAGACCGCGTCGAAGTCCGCGATCCGGGCCACGGCCGGGTCGCCGGTCGCCAGCCAGCGGGCATCGGCTCGGTCGCCGAACAGTTCGAGCGCGGCGTCCAGCTCGCGGTGCGTGAGGTACGCCGGGTTGCGGTCGCCGAGCACCGCGATCCGCGCCATCAGCAGCACCCCTCCTTGTAGCGGCACGCCAGGCAGTGCCACGAGGCCTTCGTCCAGATCATCTCCGCTCCGCAGCGCGGGCACGGCTCGTCGTCGCCGCTGCCGGGGATCCGGCACTCGGCGGCCGCCTGCTTCGGCTGCTCCAGCGGGGTGCGCACGCCAGAAACGCTACCGGGGCGGGCGGACACCCGGGCGGCGATATCGTGCCCGGCCATGACGATCCGTCCTGTCACCTCGGCCGAGCACGAGGCGCTGGGCGAGATCACCGTCGCCGCCTACGGCACCATCGACGGCCACAGCGTCTCGGAGTACTACGCCGCGCTGCTCCGCGACGTGGCGGCGCGGGTCGCGGACGCCGAGGTGCTGGTCGCGGTGGATGACGACGGCCTGCTCCTGGGCGGCGTCACCTACGTCGGCGACGCGGCCAGCAGCCTGGCGGAGTTCGACGGGGCGGACGAGGCGGGGATGCGCATGCTCGCGGTCGACCCGGCCCGGCAGGGCGGCGGCGTCGGGCGGGCGCTGGTGGAGGCCTGCATCGGCTGCGCGCGGCGCGACGGCAAGCACGCCCTCACGCTCTACACGACGGCCGCGATGACGGCCGCGCACCGGCTCTACGAGCGGTTCGGGTTCCGGCGCCGGCCGGCTCGTGACATGATCGTGGAGTCCGGGCTGGAGCTACGGTCCTACGTGCTGGACCTCTGATCAAGACGCACCACTGGAGGTGGGCATGCGGGTCGTGAGCGAGTTCTCCCGAGCGGTGACGGTGATCGACAACACCTGGGTGCCGATGCGCGACGGCACCCGGCTGGCGGCCAAGCTCTGGCTGCCGAAGGGCGCCGAGACCGACCCCGTGCCCGCCGTGTTCGAGTTCATCCCCTACCGCAAGGGCGACGGCACCGCGCGCCGCGACGAGCTCCTCTACCAGTACCTCGCCGGGCACGGCTACGCCGGGGTGCGGGTCGATCTGCGCGGCGCCGGCGAGTCCGACGGCCTCCCCGACGACGAGTACGCGCCGCAGGAGCAGCGCGACGGCGTGGACGCGATCGCGTGGATTGCCGACCAGCCGTGGTGCACCGGCGCGGTCGGCATGACGGGCATCTCCTGGGGCGGGTTCAACAGCCTCCAGATCGCCGCAGAGCGACCGCCCGCGCTGAAGGCGATCGTCACGCTCTGCTCGACGGACGACCGCTACGCCGACGACGTGCACTACAAGGGCGGCTGCGTCTCCGGCCTGGACATGCTGCACTGGGCGACCTACATGGTGCTGGGCAACGCCCAGCCGCCCGACCCGGCCGTCGTCGGCGACCGCTGGCGGGAGATGTGGCTGGCCCGCGCCGAGAGCGTCGAGCCGCTGATCGCGACGTGGATGGGCCACCAGCGCCGGGACGCGTACTGGAAGCACGGCTCGGTGTGCGAGGACTACGCGAACATCGAGGCCGCCGTCTGGGCCGTCGGCGGCTGGCAGGACGGCTACACCAATGCGATCCCGCGCCTGATGCGGGGCCTGTCCGGGCCGCGCAAGGCCCTGATCGGCCCCTGGGGGCACGACTACCCGGAGGTCGCCCATCCGGGGCCGCAGGTCGGCTTCCTCCAGGAGATGGTCCGCTTCTGGGATCGCTGGCTGAAGGATGAGGACAACGGCGTGATGGACGAGCCGATGGTGCGGGCCTGGGTGCAGGACACGGTGCCGCCGGCGGCAACGCAGCTCGAGCGGCCCGGCCGCTGGGTGACTGCGGACGCGTGGCCGCCGTCGTTCGCCACCGCCCGCACGCTGTACCTGAACGACGACGGCCTGGGCGACGAGCCCGGCGCACCGGGCGAGCGCAGCATCCTCGGCCGCCAGGTGTGCGGCTTCGACGCCGGCGCCTGGTGCGGCGAGGGGACGACCGCCGACGATCCCGACGACCAGCGCGCCGACGACGGCATGTCCCTGACGTTCGACTCGGCGCCGCTGGAGGACGACCTCCACATCCTCGGCTACCCCGTGGTCACGCTCGAGCTGAGCAGCGACCGCCCTCTGGCGCTGGTCGCGGTGAGGCTCTGCGAGGTGTCGCCCAGCGGGACATCGCTCGCCGTGACGCGCACCGTGCTGAACCTTGCCCACCGCGACGGGCACGAGCACCCGTCGCCGCTCGAGCCCGGCCGCGGCTATCGGATCCCGGTCGAGCTGGACGTGATCGGCCACCACTTCTCGGCGGGCAACAGGATCCGCGTGGCGATCTCGCCCACCTACTGGCCGTGGGCATGGCCGTCGCCGGAGCCGGTCACGCTGACGGTCGGCACCGGCGCGAGCACGCTCGAGCTGCCCGTGATCCCGGCGTCCGCCGGCGACCAGGCGCGGCCGTGGGAGGAGCCGGAGGTCGGCCCCGAGCTGCCGGTGGTCGAGCACGAGATCGGGCACAGCGGGCGGACGATCACGCGCGACGTCCACGCCGGCCGCACCGACATGTCGTTCCTGTGGGGCTCGGGCGGCGACACCACGTTCCCCAGCGGGATCCGTGTCAAGTTCGACAACGATGCGCACTACTCGATCGTCGAAGGCGACCCGCTGTCGGCATCCGTGCGGTGCTACGAGGGCATCACCTTCAGCCGCGAGGAGACCGGCTGGCGGGCGCGGGTGGAGGCGAACTCCGAGATGTCGTGCGACGCGGACGTCTTCCGCATCTCGACGAGGCTCGATCTCTATGAGGGCAACGCGCGCGTCTTCGTGCGCACCTGGACACACGAGATCCCGCGGGATCACGGCTGAACCGGCAACCGGAAGGGGGGCGTGATGATCGACTGCGACATCCACAACGAGATCGGTGACGTCGAGGAGTTCCTCGAGTACGTCGCGCCGGCGCAGCGGGAGTGGTTCCGCTCGCACGAGACCGCGCTCGGCCTCCCCGGCTACACCTGGTCGCACCCGCACAGCTTCTACCGCGACGAGCTCAAGATCGGGCCGGGCGGCGAGCCGGCTTCCCGCATCGACCTGGTGCAGAGCGAGGTGCTGGACGCCTACGAGGTGGACGCCGGCCTGCTCACCGGCGACGTCGGCGTCGTCGTCTCGCTGATGCCGAACCCGTACCGGGCGGCCGAGTTCGCGCGCGCCCACAACACTTGGCTGGCCGAGCGCTGGCTCGCGGTCGAGCCGCGGCTGCGCGGCTCGATCCTGGTGCCGGCCCAGGATCCGCTTGTCGCGGCGGCGGAGGTGCGGCGGCTGGCCGGCGACCCGCGCTTCGCGGCGGTAATGCTGGTCGGCGGCTCCGAGCGCCCCTACGGCGAGCCTCGCTACCTGCCCATCTTCGAGGAGGCCGCGGCCGCCGGCCTGCCCGTCGTCATCCACTCCGGCGGCGAGGGCATGGGCCTCTCGACCAGCTCCGGCGGCGCCGGGTACCCCAGCTTCTACATCGAGTGGCACACGCTGGGATCGGGCTGCAGCATCATGGCCCACCTGGTCTCGCTGCTCTGCCACGGCACGTTCGAGCGCGTGCCCGGGCTGAAGGTGATGATGATGGAGGGCGGCCTGGCGTGGCTGCCGGGCGTGATGTGGCGCCTCGACACGAACTGGCGCGGGCTGCGCGCCGAGGTGCCGTGGGTGACGCGCAAGCCGAGCGAGGTGATGCGCGAGCACGTGCGCTTCACCACCCAGCCGCTGGAGCACACCGACGGCAACGACCCGCTGTTCTGGCAGATGCTGGAGGCCGTCGGCGCGCCCGACATCCTCTGCTTCGCGTCGGACTACCCGCACTGGGACTTCGATCCGCCGGACATGATGATCAAGCGGCTGCCGGCCGAGTGGCGCGAGCGCGTCATGCACGACAACGCGGCGGCGCTGTTCGGCGACCGGCTCGGCCTGAAGCCGCGGGTGGCGGCATGAGCGGGGCCTGGCACGAGGTGGCGACGCTCGACCGGTTGCAGCGCGAGCGCGTCGTCGTCACGCGTGTCGGCGGCCGCGAGATCGGTGTCCTGCTGGACACGGAGGGCGGCCCTCCGGTGGCGGTCCGCAACCGCTGCCCGCACATGGGCGCACCGCTCTGCCTGGGCACGGTGCGCCGGCGCGAGACCGGCTCGCCGGGACGCTATGACGTCTCCGAGCAGCGGGTGCTGCACTGTCCCTGGCACGGCTGGGAGTTCGACCTGGAGAGCGGCCGCTGTCCCGAGGACGACCGGATGCGGGCCGCGGTCTACCCGGTCCGCGTCGAGGACGACGGCCGGGTCATGGTGCAGGCATGAGCGGCGTCGAGGGACGGGTCGCGCTGGTGACCGGGGCCGGCCGAGGGATCGGCCGCGCCGCGGCAACACTGCTGGCCGCCCGCGGCGCGCGGGTGCTGGCCGTCTCCCGCACCGAGCCGGAGCTGTCGTCGCTGGGGCTCGAGTACGTCGTTGCCGACCTGGGCACCGTCGAGGGCTGCGAGCACGCGGTGGCGGAGGCGGAGCGCCGGCTGGGCCCGGTGGACATCCTCGTCTGCAACCACGGCATCGGCTCGGCCCACGAGCGGGTGGTGTGGGAGCAGGACCCGGAGCTGTGGGCCGAGACGATGCGGATCAACCTGGACGGCCCGTTCCACCTCGCCCGGCTGCTGGCCGGCGGGATGGCCGAGCGGCGGTACGGAAGGCTCGTCTTCACCAGCTCCACGGCCGGGCAGACGGCCGAGCGGGAGGGCAGCGCGTACACGGCGTCCAAGCACGGGCTGATCGGGCTGATGCGGGCGGTCGCCCAGGACGGCGGCCCGTTCGAGGTCACCGCGAACGCGGTGCTGCCCGGCTGGGTGCGCACCGAGATGGCCGAGCGGTCGGCCGCCGAGGACGCCCGCCGCCGCGGCATCACCGCTGACGAGATCTGGCAGGAGCGAAACGCGCTGTACCTGCCCGGCCGCGTCGCGACGCCCGAGGAGGTCGCCGAGACGATCCTCTGGCTCGCCTCCGAGGAATCCCGGGGCGTCAGCGGCGAGGCGATCGTCGTCGCCCTCGGCAGCCCCTGGTAGCGCCCATCGGGGTCTGGCACGGGGTCTGGCACCGTGCCGGGCCCCACACACAGCCGATCCGGCGTTCCATGACGAAGAGGCAGCAAAGACTTGACGCCACCGTCAGGAGCCCCACCTGGCGCCACGGAATGGTGGTCCACCGGCGCCACGGTCAGGAGCCCAACGCTCGCCCCGGCGCCACCGTCGGGAGACCAACCCCCGAGCCGCAGAAGAGCTATGCGGCCCGGCGGCGCGACATCCGCGCGTGCAGCGCGGGGATCTCGCCGGCCGGGACGGGCCTGGCGAAGTGGAAGCCCTGGCCGTAGGTGCAGCCGTGATCGACCAGGAAGCGGCGCTGGGAGAGCGTCTCGATGCCCTCGGCCACGGGCTCGACGCCGAGGTTGCGCGCGAGCTGGATGATGGTGGTGACGATCGAGGCGGCATTCGCGTCGTGGGGCAGGTCGGCGACGAACGAGCGGTCGATCTTGAGCGTCGTCACCGGCATCTGGCGCAGCCGGCCGAGCGATGAGTAGCCGGTGCCGAAGTCGTCGATGGCGAGGCGGAACCCACGGTCGTGCAGCTCGGCCATCACCCGCTGGGTGCGGTCGGGATCGGTCATCGCCGCCGACTCGGTGACCTCGATCAGCACGGTGCGCGCGTCGAGGCCGTTCACGGCCAGCGCCGACGCGAGCTTGCGCACCAGCGCCGGCTGCCACAGCACCGGCGGCAGGTTGATCGCCATATCCAGGGCGACGCCCGAGCGGCGCCAGCGGCTGGACTGGCCGAGGGCCTCCTCGATCACCCAGTCGGAGATGGGCTGGATCATCCCCAGCCGCTCCGCCAGCGGGATGAACTCGCCCGGCGGCACGATGCCCCGCTCCGGATCGTTCCACCGCACCAGCGCCTCGACGCCGACCATGCCGCCCTCCTGCAGGTCAACGACCGGCTGGTAGTGCAGCACCCACTCGCGCCGCTCGATCGCCCGCCGCAGGCGCGACGCGATCGACAGCCGCTGCATCGTCTCGGCGCTGGTCAGCGACGGGGCGTGGTCGATCGGGCTGTGCCGCTCGCGCGCGGCCTCGACCGAGGCCACCGCCTGGCTCAGCAGCGTGTCGTGGTCGGCGCCGTCCTGCGGGTGCAGCGCGATGCCCACGGTGGCGCCGACGAACAGCTCGGTGCCGTCCAGCGTGAACGGCGCCTGCAGGGCGAGGCGGATCTGGCCCGCGATCGCGTGCACGATCTGGAGGGCGTCGCGGTGCGACGCCGGTGAGGCGCCCAGCGCCCTGGTCGGCTCCATGTCGCCCAGCAGCACGAGGAACTCGTCCGCGCCGTTGCGCGCGACCACGTCGGCGGTGCGCGTGACCCGCTGGAGCCGCTCGCCGGTCTGGCGCAGCAGCTCGTCGCCGGCCTGGTGGCCGAAGCTGTCGTTGACGAGCTTGAAGCCGTCGATGTCCACCGCCAGCACCGCCACCGCGTGCCCGTTGCGGGCGGCGCGGGCCAGGGCCAGCTCCAGGTGCTCGGTGAACATCGCCCGGTTGGCGAGGCCCGTGGTCGGGTCGTGCTGGGAGAGGTGGGCGATCCGCTCCTCGGCCTCCCGCTGGGCGGTGACGTCGGTGAGGACGCCGACGTAGTGGGTGACGTCGCCGGCCTCGTCCCGGGACGGCGTCACCGAGAGCTCGTTCCAGAACGGCGTGCCGTCGGCGCGGAGGTTGCGCAGCGTCCCGGAGAAGGTGCCGCCCTCGCCGAGGGCGCGGCGCAGCACGGCCAGCGTCTCCGGGTCGGTGTCCGGGGCGCGCAGGAAGCTCGGGTTGCGGCCGGAGGCCTGCGCCCGCGTGTAGCCGGTGATCCGCTCCCAGGCGGGGTTGACGTAGAGGATCGGCAGGTCGGGCGAGGTCGCGTCGCAGACGACGATCCCGCTCGCGGCCGCTGCCAGCGCGCTGTCGTGCACGCTCAGCGCGGCCTCGAAGCCGTCGGGTCCCGTGCGCCGCAGCGTGACCACCCAGGCCGGCCCGTCCGCGCCGTCCACCTCGCCGGCCGACACCTCGACGGCGACGCGCTCGCCGCCCGCGGTGCGCGCCATGCGGCTGCCGGTGTCGGTGGGATCGAGCCCGACCAGCTCGCCCATCGGCCGGCCCGCCGCCTCCGCGGCGTCCCAGCCGAACAGCGTGGCGGCGGCGGCGTTCCAGTCGGTGACGACCCCCTGGCCGTCCACCGTCAGGATGGCGTCGGTCGAGGCCGACATGATCGCGGCCGTCACCGCCGCGGCCCGCCGGGCGATGCCCTGGGCCCGCGCCCGGCCGATGTAGAGGCCGAGCTGGCCGCCGATCGAGGCGATCAGGGCGAGCCGGTCGGCGCTCGGCTCGCGCACGTCGGTGGAGAAGAACTCGATGACGCCGACGGTCTGGTCGGCGACGGTGATGGGGAAGGCGAAGGCGGTGTGGAGCCCGATGCCGGCGGTGTTGCGGACGCGGCTGGAGCGCGCCATCGCCGCCACGTCGCCGACCCAGATCGGCTCGCCCTCGGCCCAGGCACGGCCGGGGATGCCGATGCCACGGGCGAACGTGACGCGCCGGCAGAGGCGGGTGAAGGCGCGGGAGTCGATGCCCTCGGTCTTCCAGATCTCGGCGCACCGCAGCTCGTCGGTCGCCGGGTCGACCAGCCACACGGCGCCCAGCTCCCACTCGAGGAAGCGGCCGAGCAGCTCGAGCACCCGGGGCGCGGCCTCCCGCAGGTCGGTGGCTCGGGCAAGCGTCCGCGTCGCCTCATCCTGGGCAGCGAGGCGCGACTTGACCGGTTTGCGAGGGGCGGCCACCGCCCCGTAGTCGTCCCCGGAAAGGGTGAATTGAGCCTCCCCGACGGCCACGCCGTACCATGGCGCGGATGCGCCGCGTCACGTTGCTGGTCTCGCTCATGGTCACGTTCGACCTCGCTCTGTGGGCGGCGATCCTGCCCCTGCTGCCCGAGCTGTCCGACCGCTACCACCTCTCCAAGCTGGAGGCGGGCCTGCTGGTCGCCTCCTACAGCTTCGGCGTGATCCTGCTGGCGGTGCCGGTCGGGCACCTGTCCGACCGCGTCGGCAGCCGCCGGATGTCGATCGCCGGGCAGCTGGTGATGGCGGCCGCCACGGCGGGGTTCGCGCTCGCGCCGGGGTTCGGCGGCCTGCTGGCGGCGCGCGTGCTGCAGGGTCTGGCCTCGGCGATCACCTGGAGCGCCGCGCTGGCCTGGCTGGCCGAGTCGGCGCCGGCCGGGCGGCGCGGCCGGGTGATCGGCACCGCCAACTCGGCGGCCACGTTCGGGATCATCGCGGGGCCGCTGCTGGGCGGCGTGCTGGCGTCAGCCGTCGGCATCCGGACGACGTTCCTGGCCGCCTCGGTGGCGGTGCTCTGCCTCGCCCTGGCCGGCCTGTTCGTCCCCGCCGGCTCGCAGCACCTCGGCCGCGAGCAGAGCTTCATGCCCGCGGTGCGGGCGATCGCGCGGGAGCGGCTGATCGCGATCAGCCTGCTCGTGATCCTGCTGGTGGCGATGGTCGGCGGCACCGTCCAGCTGCTGATCTCGCTGCGCCTGGGCGACGACGGGTACGGGCAGGCGACGATCGGCATCCTGTTTGCCGCCGGGGCGACGCTGGGCGCGATCGCGATCGTCGTCACCGGGAGGATCGGCGACCGCGTCGGCCGGCCGCGGGTGGCGTTCTGGGACTGCCTCGCCCTGGCCGCGGCGACCTCGGTGCTGAGCCTGCCGCTGGCCGCGGGCATGGTCGCCGCGATGGTGATCGTGGTGGCGCCGCTCCAGGCCACGCTCTACGGGGTCGGCTACCCGCTGGGCGCGGACGGCGCCGACAGCGCCGGGGTCGGCCACGGCCTGGTGCTGGGGCTGGTCAACCTGGCGTGGGGGCTGGGCTCCGTCGTCGGCCCGCCGATCGGCGGCGGGCTCGCCCAGGTCGCGGGCGAGCGGCCCGCCTTCCTGACGATGACGGTCGCCTGCCTGGTCAGCGCCGCGGTGATCCGCGGCACCGTGATGGGCAAGCGGGCGACTCCCGCGCTGGACTCCGGCGCCCCGTAGCGGTAGGTTCGCTCTTTCCGCTCCGGCCCAGAAGGAGGGCTTCGATGACCCAGTTCGACCGGCGTGACTTCCTGAAAGGCTCGGCCGCTCTGGGGAGCGCGGCTCTGCTGGCGGGCTGCGGCTCGTCATCCGGCATCAAGGCCGACACCGGCGGTGGTGGCGGATCCTCCGCCGCGCCGGTCACCTACGGCGGCGACATCGCCAGCGAGCCCAACAAGCTCGTGATCGCGGAGTGGCCGGGCTACGAGGCGGGCGGCACCAAGGCCCAGACCTACGGCCTGATCGCGGGCAAGAGCTACACCAAGCAGTACGGCGCCTCGGGCCTCAAGTACGCGGACTACGGCAACGACGACAAGACCCTGAACGCGATGAAGGCGGGCCAGAAGTTCGACCTGCTCCACCCCTGCGTCGGCTACATCCACGACTACGTGAACGCGGGCGTGGTCGAGCCCTTCGACACCAGCCTGCTGACCAACTACCCCAACCTGTTCCCGGAGATGACGGCGCGCGGCAACATCGACGGCCAGCAGTACTGGATCCCGTGGGACTGGGGCTTCTCGTCGATCCTCTACCGCACGGACAAGGTCGATCCGGCCGACGCCGCCGAGGGCTGGAACCTGTTCTGGAACGAGAAGTACAAGGGCAAGATCTGCATGTGGGACGGCGGCTCCACGCCGGTCATCATCGCCGGGCTGGTGATGGACCCGCCCGCCAAGGACATCGACAACATGACGCCGGACGAGCTCGCTCGGGCCAAGGAGCTGCTGATCAAGCAGAAGCCGCTGAACAAGTTCTACTGGACGAGCGAGTACGGCAACATGCAGCCCGCGTTCAAGTCCGGCGACATCTGGATCACCTACTCCTGGGCCAACGACTACACGGACATGGGCAAGGCCCTCGGCTTCGACAACGTGGACTTCATGGACTCGCCCAAGCAGGGCGCGCTGGCCTGGATCTGCGGCTTCATGATGGGCAAGGGCACCGCCAGCCCGCTGCACGCCCACAAGTACGTGGACTCGTTCATCGGCCACGACGCCTGCGTCCAGCTGACCAACCTCTTCTCCTACGGCGCCGCCGACAAGACGACGACGCCGGCCGAGATCACCAACAAGACGCTCGCCAAGAAGCTCAAGATCGGCGACCCGTCCGCGCTCGACCCGCCGGTGCATATGGACGCGTTCATCCCCAAGCGCACCGATTACCAGCGCATCTGGGCGGAGGTGAAGGCCTCCTAGCCAGCGGGCCCTACGGAGCCTGCGCAGCGAGGTGGAGGGTCGGACGTCGCGGTCACCTGCGGGCCGTTGGTCATCAGCCAGGTGACGCGCTCGCCGCTGCTGGCGACGTAGAGGAACAGCGGGTTCTCCTCGTGGCAGCCGCAGCCGCGCGCCGTCAGCAGGAAGCCGTCGCGGCCGCCGCCGGCGACCGGCAGCGTCGCGCGCAGCGGGCCCAGGTACGTACCGGGGTTGTCGCGGACGAAACGGACGAACGCGCGCGCACCGGCCGGGGAGCCGAACTGGAACGTGCGCGAGACGATGTCCACAAACGTTCGCGGCGGCCCGCCCCGGAACTGCCGCTGGGCGCCGGTGACGAACCGCCAGCTGCCGAGCAAGCCGTCCAGATCGACGCCCTTCGGTCCCTCCGAGGCGACGGCGGAACGGGTCAGCGCCTGCTCGTTGTGCTCGATTCCGGGCACGTTCGTGACAGCCAGCAGGGGCAGCGTGGGCCGCGCCGGGGAGGTCGACCGGTGGATCCATGTCGCGCGAGGCGCTGCTGCTTCCGCAGCCGGCCAGGAGTGCTCCGAGCAGGAGCAGAAGGGTGGGGGTCCGCACATCGCGCATCGTGGTCATATGTAACACGGATTCTGGACGCCGACCGCAGTTCTCGGTACATTCGTCCTCTTTCCGTCAAGGCGCCAGCGTCCGGGAGGACCAGATGAAGCGGTTGGATCGGCGAGATTTCCTGAAGGGCGGGGCCGCGCTCAGCGGCGCCGCGCTGCTGGCGGGCTGCGGCTCGTCATCCGGCATCAAGGCCGACACGGGCGGCGGCGGAGGGACGTCGGCGGCGCCCGTCAGCTACGGCGGCGACATCGCCAGCGAGCCGAACAAGCTCGTCATCGCGGAGTGGCCGGGCTACGAGGCGGGCGGCACCAAGGCCCAGACGTACGGCCTCGTCGCGGGCAAGAGCTACTCCAAGGAGTACGGCGCGTCCACGCTCAAGTACGCCGACTACGGCAACGACGACAAGACGCTGAACGCGATGAAGGCGGGCCAGAAGTTCGACCTGCTGCACCCCTGCGACAGCTACGTGCAGGACTATGCCAACGCGGGCGTCGTCGAGCCCTTCGACACCAGCCTGCTCTCGAACTTCTCCCACCTCTACCCCGAGATGACCGCGCGCGGCCAGGTCAACGGCCAGCAGTACTGGATCCCGTGGGACTGGGGCTACTCCTCGATCCTCTACCGCAAGGACAAGGTCGACCCTGCGGACGTCGCCGACGGCTGGGGCCTGTTCTGGAACGAGAAGTACAAGGGCAAGATCTCGATGTGGGACGGCGGCTCGACCCCGGTGCGGATCGCCGGGCTGCTGACCGATCCGCCGGCGAAGAACATCGACCACCAGACCCCCGAGGAGCTCCAGCGCTCCAAGGAGCTGCTGATCAAGCAGAAGCCGCTGAACAAGTTCTACTGGACGAGCGAGTACGGCAACATGCAGCCCGCGTTCAAGTCCGGCGACATCTGGATCACGTACTCCTGGGCCAACGACTACGTGGACATGGGCAAGGCCCTCGGCTTCGACAAGGTCGACTTCATGACCGATCCGAAGCAGGGCGCGCTGGCCTGGATCTGCGGCTACATGATGGGCAAGGGCACCGCCAGCCCGCTGCACGCCCACAAGTACGTGAACTCGTTCATCGAGCACAAGGCCTGCGTTGACCTGACCAACCTGTTCGCCTACGGCAACAGCGACCAGACGACGACCAAGGCCGAGATCACGAACCAGACCCTGGCGACCAAGCTCCGGATCGGCGATCCGTCCGCGCTCGACCCGCCGGTGCACCTCGAGGTCTGGATCCCGAACCGCACCGACTACCAGCGCGTCTGGGCCGAGGTCAAGGCCAGCTAGCCAACCAGGAGACGGAGCCGCCCGTGGCCGTCACCGAAGACGTCAACGTCCGCCGAGCCGCCCCCAAGGGCGGCCGGCGGCGTCGACGCTTCAAGCCCGGTAAGGGCTGGCTGGTGCTGCCTCCCACCCTGTACCTGGTGGGGCTGCTGATCTTCCCGATCATCCTGGTCGGGATGTACAGCCTGTTCCTGCTGACCAACCTGACCGGCGTCGTCGCCACCTTCAGCTACCAGGACTGGCTCGACTTCTTCCCCAACCACTGGTCGCTGTTCCCGCCCTGGAACACCGACTCGCCGTTCTGGAACACGTTCATGAAGTCGATGGGGATCACGGTGCTGGTCTCCCTGGCGACGGTCGTGGCCGCCTACCCGGTCGCCTACTTCCTCGCCTTCATCGCCCACCGCCGCCGCTACGTGCTGCTGCTGGTGCTGCTGGCGCCCTTCTTCACCAGCTTCCTGCTGCGCGTGCTGGCGTGGCAGGTGATGCTGAACAACAACGGCGTGATCAACTCGACGCTGTGGGAGCTGGGGCTGCGCCCGCAGGGCGACGCCGTCTCCTGGCTGATCAACACCTGGTTCTCGGTCGGGCTGGTGCTCGCCTACTCGTGGATCCCGTTCGTGGCGCTCCCGATGTTCGTCACCATGGAGAACATGGACCGGCGGCTGATCGAGGCCGCCCAGGACCTGGGCGCGAGCCGGTTCGGCACCTTCCTGCGGGTGACGCTGCCGCTGTCGCTGCCCGGCGTCATCGCCGGCTTCGTCTTCGTGCTGATCCCGACCACCGGTGAGTTCATCACGCCGCAGCTGGTCGGCGGCTCGGAGACGTACATGTTCGGGCAGGCGATCCAGGACCTGTTCGTGGGGACGGCGATCGACTGGAACTACGGGGCCGTGCTCTCGATCTGGCTGATGCTGATCGTGATCGTGCTGGTGTCGATCTCGGCGCGGTTCCTGACGATGGACCTGCGGGAGGGCTCGTGAACCCCACCGTCGGCCGCTTCGGCCGGATCTCGCTGACGGGCTACTTCATCCTGCTGGTGGCGTTCCTCTACGCGCCGCTGGTGGTGATCTTCGTCTTCTCGTTCAACAACAGCACGATCCCGGCGCTGCCGCTGTCGGGCTTCACAACCCGCTGGTACCACGCCGCGTTCAACGACTCCGACATGATCGCGGCCGTCGAGCTGTCGGCCAAGATCGCCATCGCGAACAGCATCGTCGCCACCGCGCTGGGGGTGGTCGGCGCGCTCGGCCTGTCCGCCCGCCGCGTCTTCCTGCGGCCGGCGGTGACCGCGCTGGTGATGCTGCCGCTGGTCGTGCCCTACATCGTGCTGGCGATCGGCATGCTGATCCTGATCCACCAGGTCGGGCTCAACCAGTCGGCGGCGGCGGTGCTGGCCGGGCACGTGGTGGTGACCGTGCCCTACACGATCCTGATCATCCTGCCGCGGCTGCGGACGCTGGACAGCTCGCTGCCCGAGGCGGCCCGCGACCTGGGGGCCAACGAGGTCGGCGCCTTCTGGCGGATCACCTGGCCGCTGATCACGCCCGCCGTGATCTCCTCGATGATCGTCTCCTTCACGATCTCGTTCGACGAGTACGCGATCGCCTCGTTCCTGATCCCGCCGGGCGAGCGCACCTTCCCGATCTTCGTCTACAGCGGCACCAAGGTGCCCGCGTCGCGGCCCGAGCTGCTCGCGATCGCCGCCGTGGTGATCACGATCTCGCTGGTGCTGGTGATCGTCACCGAGGCCGGGCGGCAGTGGGTCGAGCGCCGCCAGACCGGCTCGGCCGGCGCCGACATCGTCGAAGACCCCGTGACGGCGTAATACTCCGGCGCGTCGTGCGCATCCTGCTGCTCTCCAACATGTACCCGAGCCGGCGGCGCCCCGAGTTCGGCGTCTTCGTCCAGAGTCTCGAGCGGGCGCTGGTTGCCCGCGGCAACGAGGTGGTGCCGGTCGTGCTCGACACGGACGCGCACGGGCTGCTGCGGACGCCGGCCAAGTACGCGCAGCTGACGCGCAAGGCGGTCTCGGCCGCTCGCCGCGTCAAGCCCGACGTCGTCTACGCCCACTACCTGGTGCCCACCGGGCTGATCGCCGCGGCCACCGGCCGCCCGTTCGTCGTCACGGCCCACGGCGGAGACGTGGCGAACGCCGAGCACAGCAGGGCGATGGCGGCCGCGACGCGGCAGGTGCTGCGCCGGGCCGCCGCCGTGATCTGCGTCTCCGAGTACCTGGCCCAGCGGCTGCCGGAGCGGCCGCCGCGGCTGGAGGTGATCGACTGCGGCGTCGACACCACGATGCTGCGTCCGGCGCCGCGAGCCCCCGGCGACGGGCCCCGGTTCCTCTACGTCGGGTCGCTGAGCGAGCGTAAGAACGTGGGGCGGCTGATGGAGGCCTTCCGGCGGGTGGGCGAAGGGTCGCTGACCATCGTCGGCGGCGGCCCGCTCGCGGCCGACCTGCGGGTCGCCGCGCCGGACGGCGTGCGCTTCCTCGGCCGCGTCCCCCAGGACCGCCTGGTCGCCGAGCTCGAGCGCTGCGACGTGCTGTGCCAGCCGAGCCTGGTCGAGCCGCAGGGCCAGGCCCTGCTGGAGGCGCTCGCCTGCGGCCGGCCGGTGGTCGCGACGCGCGTCGGTGGCCCTCCTGAGTTCGTCACCGAGGAGTGCGGCGCGCTGGTCGATCCGCTCGACGTCGAGTCGATCGCCGCCGGCATGCGGGCCGCCGCCGCCCTGCCGGTTCCCAGTCCCGCGGCGGTCGAGGTGGCCGAGGCGCATGACGTGTCCGTGCAGGCCGCGCGGATCGAGCAGGTGCTGCGCTCGGTATCCTGAGCGCATGGGGCTGCTTCGCTCGTCCCGCAGGCTGTTCGGCCGCCCGTTCCCCACCTCGGGCCGCGGCGTCGTGCTGCCCGCCGAGCTGGGCCTGGACGAGCTGCCTCCGCTGGGGGTGCTGCTCCAGTTCTCGGCGCCCGGGCCGGGGCCGTCGCGGGTCGCGCTCAACCGCCTCGCAGCGGCCGCCGCGCCGTACCGCGGCGACGTCGTCGTGGTCGAGCAGCTGGCGGGCCGCAACGGCCGCCTGGCGATGCGGCTGGGCGTCCGCGCTGCGCCGACGGTGCTCTACCTGAACGCGGCGGGCGCGGTGGTGCGCCGCTGGCCGCGGCCGCCGGAGCGGGTCGAGCTGGACGAGGCCCTGGCCGACGCGCTCAGCCCGAGCTGAGGGTTCGCCTCGATCGCCGCGCGCCGGGGCGATCGGGTACCGTCGCGGCGTGACTCGCGCTCTCTACCGCGTCGGACGCTTCTGCAGCCGCTTCCACTGGCCGGTGATCGCCGCCTGGGTGATCGTCGCGATCGGCCTGCATCTGCTGGCGGCGAGCGCCGGCCAGAGCTTCAACGACAACCTGACGCTGCCCGGCACCGGCTCGACGCGCGCCACCGACCTGCTCTCCGCCAAGCTGCCCAAGCAGGCGTTCGGCAGCATCCCGATGACCCTGCGCGACACGAAGGGGACGATCGGCGACTCGGCGAGCACCTCCGCGATCTCGGAGACCGTCGCCAACCTGAAGAAGGTGCCGCACGTCGTCCGCGTCGTCAGCCCGCTCGACCAGGGCGCGTCGGCGCTGATCAGCAAGGACAAGAAGATCGCCTACATCTCGGTCACGCTGGACATCGGCTCCAGCGACACCAGCGAGGCCGAGGCCCAGCAGATCCTCGATGCCGGCGACCCGGCCAAGGCGGCCGGCATGGACGTCGCCGTGGGCGGCTATGTCGGCCAGAAGCTGTCCCGCCCGTCCACCGAGAGCAGCGAGGCGGTCGGCATCGCCGCCGCCGTCATCATCCTGCTGTTCGCGTTCGGCACGGCCACGGCGATGATGCTGCCGATCATCACGGCGATCCTCGGCCTGCTGGTGACGCTGGCCGTGATCACCCTGATCGGCCACACCGCCGACGTACCCACGGTGACGCCGACGCTGGCGACGATGATCGGGCTCGGCGTCGGCATCGACTACGCGCTGTTCATCGTCACCAAGCACAAACTCCAGCTCGACTCCGGGGTCGAGCTGCGGGAGTCGATCGCCCGTGCCGTTGCCACCTCGGGCGGCGCTGTGGTGTTTGCCGGTGTGACGGTGGTGATCGCGCTCTGCTCGCTGTTCGTCGCCGGCATCCCGCTGGTCGCCACGCTGGGCTTCGCCTCGGCGACCGCGGTCGCGGTCTCGGTGCTGGCCGCGATCACGCTGCTGCCGGCGCTGCTCGGCGCGCTGGGGCCGCACATCAACTCGCTGCGCGTCCCCTTCCGGGGCCACGGCGAGTCCGACGGCGAGCCGCACGGCTGGCGGCGGATGGCCCGCGCCGTGGGCGACCACCCGTGGCCGTACATGATCGTCAGCACCGTCATCCTGCTGGCGCTGGCCTACCCGCTGCTGAGCCTGGAGCTGGGCCAGTCCGACCAGAGCGTGCTGCCGAAGTCGACGACCTCCCGCCAGGCCTACGACGCGCTCACCGACGGCTTCGGGGCGGGCACCAACGGGCCCCTGCTGATCGCCGTCCAGTTCGGCACGCCGGCGAAGCCGGACCAGAGCGGCGTCGACCAGGTGAACCAGCAGCAGAAGCAGCTCGACCAGAAGCAGCAGCAGATCGCGGCCGGCCTGGAGGCGCAGGGGGTGCCGGCCGACCAGGCGACCCAGCAGGCGCAGCAGCAGACCCAGACCCAGTCCGACCAGCTCGCCCAGCAGAAGCAGCAGGCCGAGTCCCCGGCCACCGACCCGCGGCTGACCACGCTCGAGAACGCGATCGCCAAGACGCCGGGGGTCAAGTCGGTGGCGCCCGCCACGGTCGACCCCAAGGGCACGGCCGCCGTGTTCAGCGTCGTGGCGACCACCAGCCCCTCGTCGCACGAGACCGAGAGCCTGGTCAACGACCTGCGAGACAACGTCGTGCCCGGCGCCCTCTCCGGCACCGACCTGACCGCCTTCATCGGCGGCCAGACCGCCGGCTACATCGATCTCGCCGAGGAGATCGCCAACAAGTTGCCGCTGATGATCGCCGTGGTCGTGCTGCTCAGCTTCTTCGTGCTCCTGCTGGCGTTCCGCAGCGTCCTGATCCCGCTCAAGGCGGCGGTCATGAACCTGCTGTCCGTCGGTGCGGCGTACGGCGTTGTCACGCTGGTCTTCCAGGAGGGGCACGGCGCCGGCCTGGTCGGTCTGCCGCACGCGATCCCGATCGTCAGCTTCGCCCCGCTGCTGATGTTCGCCATTCTGTTCGGCCTTTCGATGGACTACGAGGTGTTCCTGGTCAGCCAGATCCAGGAGGCGTACCACGAGAGCGGCGATGCGCGGGAGGCGGTGGTCGACGGGCTGGCGGGCACCGGGCGGGTGATCACCTCCGCCGCCCTGGTGATGGTGTTCGTCTTCTCCAGCTTCGTGCTGAACGGCGACCCGGTCGTCAAGGAGTTCGGGGTCGGGCTGGCGGTCGCGATCGCGGTGGACGCGACGATCGTGCGTTGCATGCTGGTGCCGTCCGTGATGGAGCTGATGGGCGAGCGCGCCTGGTGGGTGCCGAGGTGGCTCGACGGGGTGCTGCCGCACGTCAACGTCGAGGGGTCGGGCGTCTTCGACGACACCGGCGACGCCGATCCCGCCGTCGCGGGCGACTGACGCTGCCGGCACCTACACTTCAGCGATGGCAACCGAGCCGGTCCCCGTCCGCCTGACCGAGCTCTCGCACGGCGCGGGCTGCGCGTGCAAGCTGCCGGCCGGGCTGCTCTCGCAGGTGCTGGCCGGTGCGCCGCAGGGCGCGCGCCCGGCCGAGCTGCTGGTCGGCAACGAGACGATGGATGACGCCGCCGTCTGGCGGATCTCCGACGAGCTGGCCGTCGTCACCACCATCGACTTCTTCACGCCGCTGGTGGACGACCCGTTCACCTTCGGGCGGATCGCGGCGACCAACGCGATCTCGGACATCTACGCGATGGGCGCCCGGCCCGCGTTCGCGCTCAACGTCGTCGGGTTCCCGAAGGCGCTGCCGCTCGAGATCCTGGGCGAGATCCTGCGCGGCGGCGGCGAGGTGGCCGCGAGCGCGGGGGTCGCGATCGCCGGCGGCCACTCGATCGACGACCCCGAGCCGAAGTACGGGATGGCCGTGACCGGGTTCGTCCATCCGGACGAGATCTGGACGAACGCCGGTGGCCGCGCCGGGGACGCGCTCGTCTTCAGCAAGTCGATCGGCACCGGGATCGTCGCCACCGCCATCAAGCGCGGCGATCCCAACGACGAGATCGTCGCCGCCGCGGTCGAGTCGATGACGATGCTCAACGACCGGGCCGCCCAGGAGCTGCGGGCCCAACGGCCGCACGCCGTCACCGACGTCACCGGGTTCGGCCTGGTCGGCCACGTGCGGGAACTGGCGGCCGCGGCCGGGCTGGCGGCCGCGATCCGCTTCGATCACGTCCCGCTGCTGCCCGAGGTGCGGCAGCTGGTGGTGGACGGGTTCGTTCCCGGCGGCAGCAGGACGAACCTCGATCTCGCAGCCGGCTATGCGCAGTTCGACGGCTGGCTGGACGAGACCGACCGGCTGCTGCTGTGCGACGCCCAGACGTCGGGCGGCCTGCTGGCGGCGCTGCCGCGCGGCCGGGCCGAGGCGCTCGGCTGGCCGGTCGTGGGCTCGCTGGTGGAGGGGGAATCCGGCACCGTCTTGGTAGACTGACGCCGTGGCAATCGTCCTCTCGTTCCTCCAGATGGTGCTCGCCGGCGTCCTCATCGTCCTGGTGCTGATGCACTCCGGCAAGGACACCGGCCTCTCCGGCATGTTCAACCCGGGGCAGAGCCAGTTCGGCGGCACCGCCGTGATGGAGCGGAACCTCACCCGGATGACCGTGCTGGTCGCGGTGCTGTTCGCCGCGAACGGCGTCCTGCTCGGCTTCATCCTCTAGATCGCCTCGACCCCTCGGATGGAGCCCTGCGGTAGGCTTCGTCGGCTGCCTGCGCTGGTGGCGGAATTGGTAGACGCGCAAGGTTGAGGGCCTTGTGACCCGTAGGGTCGTGGAGGTTCAAGTCCTCTCCAGCGCATGTCCCGGAGGCCGCTCGGTTGAGCGGCTTCCGGCGTTTCTCGCGCCGGAAGCCGCGCGTGATCACGAGATGGTGAGGTGGCACGTCCCGTTCCCGCCTCTTCTGAGTGGTCACGATCCCGTAGCTCGCCGTGGCGGGCGCCACGCATGTGAGCGCCTCGGCTTCACCCACCAGTGTGACTCGGGGCCGACGTCTCGAGCGTCCGGCCGGAGGAGGCGTCGGCCGATGCCCGTTCGGGCACCGCCTCGTCGTCGTCACAGGAGACGTTGGAACAGCCCGACGAGAGCGGCTCCCACGGTGACGATCAGAGCGATGCCGGCGGCGCCGAGCGCGATACCGATCGCGAGGACGACGACATCCTCGAGGATGATGGAAAGCGAGACCGCCACGGCGCCCGCCGCCGGCAGCGTGTCGAGCCCCGAGAACGGCGGGGCGACCGCCGCTCCGATCGCGAAGGCGATCAGCAGCACGCCGAGGAGCCGTCGCGCCGATCCGAGCGCGTAGAACCGTGTGCCGCGCGGCCGCGAGATCCGTTCGACGCGCCGGACCCAGCGGATCATGAACGGGATGGCCTTCCCCGTCGTCACCGCGCCGAGCTCACGCCGCCGCCATCGCTCAGGGAGCCAGATCGTTCGCCGACCGAGCACCATCTGGGCAGCGAGCACGATGGCGATGGCCTCGAAGACATGGCTGATCCCGCCCGTTGGCAGCGGCAGGGCGGGAACGAACATCAGCAGCAGGATCGCGGCCGCGAAGCCCTTCTCCTCGAACACGTCGCCCAGGGCCCCCAGCGTCTTGGTGCCATCGCCCCGAAGCCAGGCCTCGAGCTGGTCGCTGAACGGCTCGGCGATGCCGCGTGGTGCATCCATGCTACGGAGTCTGCAGCACCGGCGGGCCCGGCGCCGATCCGCTCACTCCTCCGCCGGCGGAGCCGCAACCTCGGCGGGGTGGGCGGGAGACACCCGGGTGGTCGCGGGCGTTTACGCGCGCACGTCGACGCCGCGGCTCATGATCTGATCCGCGTTCCCGTGGATGCGCTCGACGGACGTCGGGATCTCGGCGATCGGCTCGACGGCGTCGATCATCTGGCTGACCGGATCCGGCTGGGCGGGCAGCGGGCGGGCGTACGGGTTCGTCCCCCGTGCGGCGGGCATGGAGCTGAGCGAGCGGATCGGGTCGGACGTGGTCATCCGTCCCACTATGGGGCGCGTCGTGCGCTGCCGCAATGACCCTGTCGTCACAGCCGCTGCGCGACGGTGACACCGACCAGGATCGCGATCGACGCGCCGACCAGCGGCGTCGTGAAGTGCTCGCCCAGCAGGACGGCGGCCAGCACCAGCCCGGAGAACGGCTGGAGGAACTGGATCGTCGCGGTGCGGGCGATGCCGCCGTGCGCGAGCGCCCAGTACCAGCCGATGTACCCGACGATCGAGGTGGCGGTGGCGATGAAGAGGATGGCCGCCCAGGACTCGGCGCTGGCCTCGGGCGCGCCGGAGACGATCAGCTCGTAGACGAGCGCCGGCACGAGGAACGCCGCGGCCAGCGCGATGCCCCAGAAGGTCGTGGCGATGCTGCGGTAGCCGATCTGGCCGAGGCGGGCACCCGCCACGTAGCCCATTGCGACAACGAGCACCGAGACGGCGATCAGCAGGTCACCGGTGCGGCTCGTGGCCGACGCGCTGCCGCCGGCGCGCGCGGCGACCAGCAGCACCTCGCCCGCGAGGGCGATCAGGCAGCCGGCGACCCAGGCCGGCCGGGGCACGCGGCGGTCGAGCAGCATGGCGTAGCCTCCGGTGACAATGGGAAGGGCGGCCAGGATCATGCCGCCGTGCATCGCTGAGGTCTGGTGCTGGCCGAAGGTGAAGAGCACCGGGAAGGCGACGAATCCGGTCACGCCCGAGATCACCAGCAGCTTGCGGCCCTGGCGCGTGACCGGGAGCGCCTCGCGGGTCGCGGCGATGATCGCGCCGGTGAGCAGGCCGGCGATGACGGTGCGGAGCAGTGCCAGCTCGAACGGCGCGAAGCCGCGCAGCGCGATCCGCGTGAGCACCGGCGTGCCGCCCCACACGACCATCACCGCCACGCCGATCACGATGGGACCGGCGGTGAGCGCAGCCGGGGACACCCGCACGGCGGAGGGCTGCACGTCGTCCACGTCGGCCGGCACGCGGCGAGGGTAGTCCCGCCCGGGCCCGGCGGGTCGCGGTCGATGGCGCGCGATACCGTGCCTGGCATGCAGCCGTACCGCCGCATCACCCTTGCCGTCGGCGTCTCGATGTTCGTGGACGCATCGCTCTACCTCGCGGTGCTGCCGCTGCTGCCGCACTACGCCGACGAGTTCGGGCTGAACACCTTCCAGGCGAGCCTGGTGCTCGCCGCCTACCCGATCTCGGTGCCGTTCGTCTCGTTGGCCTGTATCAACCTGGTGCCGCGGATCGGCGCACGCCGCATCACGCTGTTCTCCGCCGTGCTGATGACGGTCGCGACGGTGATCTTCGCCTGGGCCCCGAACGTCGAGATCCTGATCCTCGCCCGGTTCGTGCAGGGCTTCGCCAGCGGCTCGATCTGGACGGCGTCGATGTCGTGGGTGACCGACAACGCGCCGCCCGACCGGCGCGGGCGCGAGTCGGGGATCGTGATGGGCCTGCTCTCGGCCGGCTCGATCGCCGGGCCGGGGATCGGCGCGCTGGCCGCGACCGCGGGCGCGGTCACCGCGTTCGGCATGGTGGCCGCCGTCAGCGCGGTCGGCGTCGTGCTGACGCTGCTCGCCCCCTCGGGCAGGTCGGTGGCGCATGAGTCACAGGTGTTCGCCGCGATCCGCCGCGGCGCCCGCCAGCCGGCCACGCTGGCGGCGGTGGCGATGAGCGTGATCGACCTGTGCGCGTTCGGCGCAGTCGACCTGCTGGTGCCGCTGCACCTGGGCGCAACGGACACGTCCGTCCAGACGATCGCGTTCGCCTTCGGTGCGGGCGCGGTGCTGGGAGCGATCATCGGCCCGTTCGCCGGGCGCCTGGTCGATCGGATCGGGCCGGCCTCGGTGGGCCGCGCCGTCGGCATCGGCGTGATGGCGATCCCGGTGCTGCTCGCCTTCGAGCCGCCGGACGGCTTCCAGCTCGCGCTGCTGGTGGTCGCCGGACCGATGTTCGCCGTGGTCGGTGCGTCGATGTTCCCGCTCTCCTCGATCGGCGCGGACGCCGCCCGGGTCTCACACGTGACGGTGATGGGCATCCTCGGCGTCGTCTGGGCGGGCGGATTCGCCGTGGTGCCGCTGGTGCTGGGCGCTGTCGCCTCGACGACGTCGTCCTCGGCGGCCTTCGCGCTCGCGGCCCTGCTCTGCGTCCCCGCCCTGCTGCTGCTGACGGTCAGCGTGCGGGGCGTGCTCGCTGTCGCCGCCTCCGAGACCGCATAGCGGTCTACGGCAGCCGGTCGAGCACGTCGCCGATCGCGCCGTCGAGCGCCGCCGCGTCGGCCGGGAGCCAGGCCGAGCAGAGCGCGATCGCCGATCGGGCCGACTCCAGCTCGCGCCGCGCGGGACCCGGCTCGTCGGCGGCAAGCTCGTCCAGCGCCACCGCGCAGCGCTCGAGGCAGTGCCGGTGCAGCGTGGCGGCGACCAGCACGGCCTCCCGCCCCTCCGGCGCGGCCGGCGCCGGCTCCGCCGTCTGCGCGGCGAGCAGGTCGCGCACGGAGCGTGTCGCCAGCACCAGGTCGACCAGCACCGCCGAGGATGGCTCGTGCCGGTGGCGGTCGCCGTCGGCCGGGACCAGGCGCTCCTGCTCCTCGTCCGCGACGTCCTCCATCAGGGCCAGCTGCGGGCGCACCGCGGCGAGCTGCCCGCGGACGCCGTCGTGGAGGGCGAGCTCGTCCGCCGAGGGCGCCGACGGGCCGGGCGCCGTGCCGTCACGCACCACCACCTCGCCCAGCAGGTCGATCAGGGCGATCGCCTGGAGGGCCAGCAGCAGCCGGCCTCGCGCGGCGGCGTCCGGGATGCCTGCGTCCCAGTCGTCGGTGGCCGCGTCCAGCGCCTCGATCGCAGGCGCCAGCAACCGGATCAGCGTCGTCCGGCGGGGCGACGGCGCAGCCCCCTCGAGCAGCGCGCGTGCGTCCTCGAGCTGCCACAGCACGGGCGCGAGCAGCTGGATGTCGGATCGGGGATGGAGCATCTCCGCGGGTATCGTGCCCGAAGCGCCGCGGGCGCCCCGCGGAAACACTCGTTCAGAACTGTTCGGCGAGCCAGGCGTGCACGTCGGGCACGGACTGCTCGATCAGGCTGACGTGGCCGAGGTCGTCGCTGAAGTGGGCCTCGCATCCGGGAATCCGCTCGCTCAGCCAGCGGCCATGCCCGATCGGGACGAACCGGTCCTGCGCGCCGTGCCAGATCCCCACCGGCACGCGGATCGAGGCGACGTTGAAGCCCCAGGGCTCGTAGCCCGACAGCGACTCGTCGCTCCAGCCCTCCGCGCCGTGGCGCGTGGCCTCGTTGAACGAGGCGTGTAGGTGCTCCGCCACGTCGCCGGTGAGGGCCTCGCGATCGACGGGCGAGAGCAGGCTGGCCAGGCTCTCGCCCAGCTGCTCGGGCGTCGCGTCGCGCATCTCGGTCGAGAGCTCGCTGAGCCAGGCGAGATGGGCCTCGGGCCCCTGCCGGACGATCTCGAGCTCCTCCGCGTTCAGCTCTCCCATGCCCTCGAAGAAGTCCAGCCCCTCCGCGTCGAAGGGTGCCGACCCGGCGATGCTCGCGCAGGCGACGACGCGGTCGGGCAACAACGCGGCGCAGGCCAGGGTGTGGGGGCCGCCGCCGGACGCGCCGGTCGTCGCGAACCGGTCGATGCCGAGGTGCTCGGCGATCGCCGCCACGTCGGCCGCAGCGTGCGCCACCGCGCGGCCGGGCAGCCGGGTCGACCCGCCGTAACCCGGGCGGTCGTAGCTGACCAACCGGAGCCCGCGCTCGGCGGCGTCGGCCATCGCGCTGGGCGGCAGCATGGCGCACCCGGGCGTGCCGTGGTGGTGGACGACGACGGGCCAGCTCGGGTCGCCGACGTCATTGACGTGGAGCTCCCGTCCGTCCGGCGCGGCCACGGTGAGCGAACGCTGGGCGGGCGCGGCGCGGCCGGACATGCGGCGACGCTACCAGAACGCTGCGCCGGCGGCTGGCGGGGTGCTAGAACGCCCCCATGCCGATGTTCCTCGTCGTCCTGCACCGCTCCGGCCCCGACTACCGGCCGGAGCTGCCGCTCGAGCAGCAGAGCGGATGGGAGGAGCACGGAGCGTTCATGGACGGCCTCGTGGAGCAGGGCTTCGTCGTGCTGGGCGGTCCGTTGTCGGATGAGCATCGGGTCGTCCATGCCGTGCAGGCGGCCTCGGAGGAGTCCGTGCGGGCGACGCTCGCGCGCGACCCGTGGAGCGGGACCCATCTGCGCGTCCACAGCGTCGATCCCTGGACCGTGCGGCTGGACGGCCGCGACCTGCCTGTGCGGACGTGATCTGACCCACGCCCGTTGGCCAGGCCACTTGACGAGCGCTGCTCCTGCATGGATTGTAGAGGTCCGCACGACGACGCTCTGCTCTCTCCGTCGTGCGGCCGCGAGCGCGGATCGCGCCATCACGGCCGCGACACGACCTCGGATGGGAAGCGGAAGAGTTGACCGACGGCTCGGCCGGGGCGCACTGGCAGGACGCCTCCCGAAGCCAGGAAAGGACGCGGATTATGCGAGTGAAGAAGGCTCGGCTCTGGGGTCTCGTGGCAGGCCTCGTGGGTGCAGCGGCGCTGATGGTGCCGACGTCGGCCCTGGCGTTGACGGTCACCCCGGACAACACCTGGGGGACGAGCGGCAAGGTCTACGCCCTCGCCCACACCGGCAACACGATGTTCGTCGGCGGCACGTTCAAGAAGCTGTTCTCGCAGGACGGCACGCAGAAGTTCTCCAAGCTCAACGACCTGGCGGCCATCGACATGACGACCGGCCTGCCGATCACGACCTGGAACCCGACCGTCCTGCGCTCTGATGGTCAGCCGTCGGTGGTCTCTCTCGCGGTGTCGGCCGACGGCAGCACGCTCTATGTGGGCGGCCGGTTCGACTCGATCGACGGCGTTCCCGTCAACAACTTCGCCGCGATCTCGACCGACACCGGCGCGGTTGTCGTGGACCCCTCCTTCCACCCGCGCGTCAACAAGGCGGTCGAGGCGATCGTCGTCGGCACCGACAAGGTCTTCGTCGGCGGTTCATTCAAGCAGGTCAACGGGCAGGACCGGCTGCGGCTGGCGGCCTTCAACTTCGACGGCACGCTGACCAGCTGGGCTCCCAGCGCGAACGCGGTCGTGCGCTCGCTGGCCCTGGCCCCGGACGGCAACTCGATGTTCGTCGGCGGCCTGTTCTCGACCATGGACGGCATGAGCCGCCAGTCGGTGGCCCGGGTCGACCTGGTCAACGGCGCCCTCAACGCGTGGGCGATCCCGCCAGGCGTGATCAACAACCCGCAGACCGCGTGGGCGATCGTTCCTCGCGGCACCCGCGTGTACATCGGCTTCGGCCACGGCCCCAACTACCTGGCGTCGTTCCGGCTGGACAACGGGACCTTCGGCACCCAGCTGTGGCGCATCAACACGGTGGGCAACGTCGAGAGCCTGGCCATGAACACCGCGGGCACGACGCTGTTCGCCGGCGGCCACTTCGGCACCGCCGCGCTCCAGCAGCAGGTCTGCGGCAACCAGTGGCTGCGCGGGCTGATGGCGGTCGATCCCGTCACCGGCGCGATCAGCTGCTCGTGGCTGCCGCAGCTGGAGCCTCACGGTGCCAACTTCACCGGCGCCTGGTGCATGACGATCACCGACTCTCAGCTCTGGGTGGGTGGGTTCTTCACCTCCGTGAGCGGCGTCGGCCAGCGCGACCTCGCTCGCTTCACGCTCTGATCGACTGACTCGAAGGCCCGGTCGCGCCACTCGCGCCGCCGGGCCTTCGGTGTTCTCCGCGCCGGGATCCGACCACTCCGGTCCGTAGGATCCCGCGCATGGCGAAGAAGGGCGTGGACAGGCTCCCGCGCGGCCTCTACGAGGACGAGCTGGAGCGCCTCCAGGTCGAGTTGGCGCTGATGCAGACGTGGGTGCGCGACGAGGGCGCCCGCGTCGTGGTCGTCTTCGAGGGCCGGGACGCGGCGGGCAAGGGCGGGGCGATCAAGCGCATCGTCGAGCCGCTCAACTCACGCTGGTGCCGGATCGCCGCGCTGCCCATGCCGGCGACGCGGGAGCGGACGCAGTGGTACTTCCAGCGGTACGTCTCGCACCTCCCGTCGGCCGGCGAGATCGTCTTGTTCGACCGCAGCTGGTACAACCGCGCCGGCGTCGAGCACGTGCTCGGCTTCTGCACGACCGACCAGTACCGGCTGTTCATGCGCCAGTGCCCGGTGTTCGAGCGGATGCTGATCGAGGACGGCGTGCTCTTCACCAAGTACTGGTTCTCGGTCTCGGACGGCGAGCAGCGGCGGCGGTTCCAGGAGCGCATCGACGACCCGACGAAGCGCTGGAAGCTCTCGCCGATGGACCTCGAGTCGCGCGCCCACTACGTGGATTACTCGCGGGCGAAGGACGAGATGTTCGTGCAGACCGACCTGCCCGACTCACCCTGGTTCGTCGTCGAGGCGGACGACAAGCGCCGGGCGCGGATCAACTGCATCGCCCACCTGCTGACGAGGATCCCCTACGAGGACCGGACGCCGCCCGCGCCGCCCCGGCTCCCCCGCCGGCAGCCCGACGGCGGCTACGTGCGGCCGCCGTTCGACTCGCAGACGCTCGTGCCCGACCACGCCGCGGGGCTGTGATCGCGATCAGCCGCCGGTGTCGAACGGCAGTAGCGCGCCGACCGTGACGCGGAGGCCGTCCGGGCGGTGGACGACCACCAGCAGCACCGCCTCGCACCCGGGGCAGGCGAGCACGTCGCCCGGCCCGCCCACGTAGGCGATCAGCGCGCCCACCGGGTTCTCGGCGCCGCAGGCCGCGCAGGTGCCGCGCGCGGCGGTCATCTCGTGGCCGAACACCGTCCACAGCGTTCCGCCCAGGGCATTGCCGTCCAGGTGCCGCTCGCCGCGGATCACGGCCGGCCCCCGGTCGGCCCGAACCGTTCGGTGCGGATCCGCGCCGGATCGTGGCCGAGCCCGGTGAGGGCGTCCGCGACGGTCTCGACCAGACCCGTCGGGCCGCACACGTAGGTGACGCCGCCCGCGTCGGCCGGCCAGGCCAGCTCGGCCAGCATCGCCCGGTCGATGCGGCCGCGGCGGCCGCTCCAGCCGTCCGGGGCCGGCCCGGTCAGCGTGTGGACGACCTCGATGCCGTCCGCCGCGGCGAGCCGGTCAAGCTCCTCGCGGAAGATGATCTGCTCGTACGAGCGCGAGGAGAGGAGCAGGCGCATCGGCGTCGCGTCGCCGCTGCGGGCGCGCTCGCGGAGCATCGCCATCAGCGGCACCACGCCGCTGCCGCCGCCGACCAGCAGCACCGGCCCGTCCTGCCCGGTCGGCCAGACGAAGTACCCGCCGATCGGCCCGCGCAGCTCCAGCTCGTCACCCGGGCGCAGCTCGCCGACAAGGTAGCCCGAGACCTCGCCGTCATCCAGCCGCTCCACCGTCAGCGCCACGCGGGCGCCGTCGGGCGCGGTCGCGATCGAGTAGCTGCGCTGCGCCTGGTAGTCGTCCGGCGCGGTCAGCCGGACGTCCACGTGCTGGCCGGGCAGATGCCCCGGCCACGCCGGGCAGCGCAGCACGATGGTGCGGACGGTGGGGGTCTCGTCGATCAGCTCGACGACCTCACCGAGCTGCCAGGTCAGTCGCCCGCGTACCGCTGTTCCCGCCACGGATCGCCGTAGTTGTGGTAGCCGTAGCCTTCCCAGAAACCGGGCTCGTCCTCGATGCGCAGCTCGATCTCGCGCACCCACTTCGCGCTCTTCCAGAAGTAGAGGTGCGGGACGAGCAGCCGCGCCGGGCCGCCGTGCTCCGGGTCGAGCGGCTCGCCGTCGTAGGTGTGCACGATCCAGGCCTTGCCGTCGAGCACGTCCGCCAGAGGGAGGTTCGTCGTGTAGCCGCCATAGGAGTGAGCAAGGATGTGCTCGGCGGCGGTCTCGACGCCGCCCAGCAGGGTGTCCAGCGAGACCCCGACCCAGCCCGTGTCGAGCTTCGACCACTTGGTGACGCAGTGGATGTCGGTCGTCACCGGCTCGTCGCCGGCCGCCAGGAACTCATCCCACGTCCACTCCAGCGGCTCGTCCACCTCGCCGGTGACCGACAGTCGCCACTCGCTCGTCTCGACGTTCGGGGTGGGGCCGGCGGAGAGCACCGGGAAGCCCTGCGTCAGGTACTGACCTGGCGGCACCCGTCCGGCCGGCGCGTCAGGGCGGCGGCGGCCGAGGAATCCACGCGAGATGTGGCTCATCGGCCGATTGTACGGGTTCGTCAGTCGGCGATGCGCTCGGCGGGCGTGCGCAGCGACGAGGCCTGGCGCGCCGCCGAGAGCGCGGCGTGCAGGTTGCCGGCGTCCTCCTCGGCCTGCGAGAGCAGCTCGTAGGTCTCGCGCAGGTGGTGCGGCGCGGCGCGATCGCGCAGGTGTTCGATCGCCTCGCGGCAGAGGATTGCGGCCTCGGCGGCATCGCCCTCGGCCAGGCGCACACGCGCAAGCACGGCGATGGCCGCGCCGGCGATGCCCGGCTCGGTGGCCTCCGTCTCGTCCAGCGCGCGGCGGGCGAGGCTCTCGGCCTCCTCGAGCTGCCCGCGCTGGAGGTGCGCCCGCGCGCGCTCGACCGACACCATGGCGATCTCGGGACCGGCGACGGCGGGCCCCATCAGGGCGCCGGCCCGGTCGAGGTGGGCCTCGGCGGCGTCGGGGTCGTCGCGGTCGAGTAGGATCTCGGCCAGCAGGAGGTGCGCGCGGCCTAGCGTCTCGTCCTCGTCGCTGCGGTCGAGGCGGGCGAGCAGGCGGCGCGAGTACCGCTCGGCGAGCTGGGTGCGCCCCTCCTCCGCGTAGGTGCGGGCCAGCGCGAAGTCGAGCCGGACGAGGCTGAGCGGGTCGCGCATCTCGCGCTCGTGCTCGAGCAGCCGGACGAGCACGGCCTCGGCGTCCTCGAAGCGGCCGGCGTCGGTGAGTGCGTAGGCGAGGAAGCTGCCGAATGCGGCGATCAGCACGGGATCGGCGGGCTCGGCAATCGCGTCGTCCAGCGCCTCCTCGAGCACGGCGGCGGCCCGCACCAGGTCGCCCGAGCCGGCCAGCGCACGGCCGAGTCCCTGGTGCAGCGCGGGACGGACGCGGGGGCCGGTGGAGCTGCCGCCCTCGTCGCGCGCCTGCCCGAACAGCTCGATCGCCCGGTCGTCGTCGCGGCGGCGCAGCGCGGCGTGGCCGAGCGCCTCCAGGGCACGCGACGCCGCGTGGCCGTCCTGCATGGCGCGGGCGCGCTCCAGCAGCGCCTCGGCGTCCTGCTCGGCCGTCTCGTGGTCGAGCCGGACCGCGAGCTCGACCGCCTCGATCTCGCCCTCGGGCAGGCCGCCGACGGAGATCCGGCGGCCGGAGAGCTGCTCGTAGGGCAGGTCGAGCCGGCGCGCCAGCTCGGCGATCACCCGCGCCGACGGGACGCGCTCGCCGGCCTCGACGCGAACCAGGAAGGACGGCGAGCAGCCGGGGAACGCGAGCGCGCGCAGCGAGAGGCCGGCCGCGGTTCTCGCCGACCTGATGCGGCGACCCATCGCGACCGGGTCGTCGACGTGCGTAGGGGGGAGCCGTCCCATGCTGCTCGTCGATTATCTCGGTCCGACGCCTCGCTGTCAAAAGGCACGATGGCCATTGACCCTGAGCGTCCGTTTTCGTACCGTTGCCTCGCGTCAACGTGCGGAAGGGGGTGTTCGATGCACCGGTACGCGAAGCCCGGACTTCTCTCCGCGATCGCCGCGATCCTCGCTGCGCTCGGCGCCGCGGGCAAGACCTGGGGTCCCTGAGTCGGGAGCGGACGCGGCGGCCGGGAGGGCCGCGGGAAGAATGGCCCTCCCGGCCGCGTCATGTACGTGTTGACAGCAGGCACCGGAGCGTGTCAGGAGCGCGCCGGGCCGCAGGATCGGCACAACGACCCGGGAGGGGTGGAGACGATGGCCGCAGCAGTAGAGCTCGAGGCACGGACGCAGAGGCGTGCGATCACCGCGATCGCGGGCAAGTCGCCGGGGAGCGGCAGGCTGGAGAAGCTGGAGCTGGCGTCCCTGCGGGCGCTGCGGACGCTGCTCCAGGGGATCGCCGGCGCGATCTTGACGGCGTTTCCCGGCACGACGCTGTTCGCCGTGTCGTACTGGCGCGCATTCGGGTTCGCGATGCTGGCCGCGGTGATCACCGGGGTCGCGTCGTTCATCCAGAACGTCGCCTCGTTCCTGCCCGACGATCCCAGCCAGGTCTCGCGCAGCGACGGTTAGCCCATCGAGCCGACCGCGGCGCGCAGCTCGCCCTTGCGGGCCTCGTCGCAGAAGGCCGCGTCCACCGCGCGCACCATCGCCGTGCGGGCGTCGGCCTCCGACCAGCCCAGCAGGCCGGCCGTCGTGGCCAGCTCGCCGGGCAGCGAGATGCCGAGTGCCATGCAGTCGTCGCTGTTCACGGTGACGGGCACGCCGGCCTCGATCAGGCGGCCGATCGGGTGGGCCTCGAGCGTCGGGAAGAGCCCGAGGCGGACGTTGGCCGTCGCGCAGATGTTGAGCGTCACCGCCTCGGCCGCCAGGCGGTCGACCAGCGCCGCGTCCTCGATCGCCCGCACCCCGTGGTCGATCCGCTCGGCGCCCAGCAGGTCGAGCGCGTCGCGCACGCCCTCGGGGCCGGACGACTCGCCGGCGTGGGCGGTGCGGCCGAGCCCGAGCCCGGCCGCGCGTTCGTAGGCCGGCGCCAGCCCGGGCGACGTGCGGCCGGTCGCCCGCTCGTCCCCGTCCACGCCCAGCCCGACGATCCGCTCCGGGCCGTCCGCCCCGATCCAGCCGACCAGCTGGTCGGCCCACGCCGGCGGCTGGTCGCGGCTGATGGTCGGGATCAGCCGGCAGTCGGCCAGGCTGTCGGCGGCGGCGCGGTCGAAGCCACGGCAGAGCGCCGTCAGCAGCACGTCGTAGGTGAGGTGCGGCCAGTAGCGCGGGCCGGCCATCACCTCGGCGTAGACGACCCCGTCGCGGTGCAGCCGGGCCGCGTTGTCGTAGGCGATGCGCTCGGCGATCTCGGCCGTGCGGAACAGGTCGCACCACCACTCGCACCGCACCAGCAGCTCGGCCAGCGTGTCGAACCGGTAGATGTCCTCCGCCGGGCACGGCAGCGGCGCGTCCAGCTCCTCGGCGAGCGCCACCAGCGCGGCGGCCTCGACGCACGACTCGAGGTGCAGGTGGAGCTCGACCTTGGGCAGCGCCCGGGCGGCCGCCAGGTCGAGCACGCCCGCGCCGGCGTCCGCCGCCGGCCCGATCGAGGATGATCCGCTGTGCGCCATGCCGTCAGCCGAAGAGTCTACGACCCTCGACGTCATCCTCGCCGCCCGCGCGGTCGCCGTGCTGCGCGCGCCCACGGCCGAGGCGTTCGGCGCGGTCGGCCGCGCGCTCGCCGCGGGCGGCGTCCGCTGCGCCGAGGTGACGCTGACCAGCGCGGGTGCGCTGGAGGCGGTCGGGCCGCTGCGCGATGCCGGCCTGCTGCCGGGCGCCGGCTCGGTGATGGCGGCGGCCGACGTGGAAGCGGCCGCGGAGGCGGGCGCGCGGTTCGTGGTGTCGCCGGGGCTGTTCCCCGAAGTGCTGGAGGCCGCCGCCCGGCGCGGGCTCGCGGCGATCCCGGGCGTGCTGACGCCGACCGAGCTGGCAACGGCGCTCGCGCTGGGTGCGGGGCTGGTCAAGGTGTTCCCGGCCGAGCCGCTCGGCCCCGACCACATCCGCCACCTGCTGGGGCCGTTCCCCGGCGCCCGACTGATGCCGACCGGCGGCGTCACGGTCGAGTCCGTTCCCGGCTACTTCGCGGCCGGGGCGGCGGCGGTCGGCCTCGGCGGCCCCCTCGTCGGCCGTGGCGATCTGGCCGCCGAGGAGGTGACCCGGCGGGCCGCGCGGCTGGCGGAGCTGCTCGCAGCCACGTGACGGGGGCGGGGCTGCTCACCTTCGGCGAGACGCTGGCGCTGCTCGCCGCGCCCGGCCCCGGAGCGCTGCGCGGCCACCGCACGCTCGACCTGAGCTTCGGCGGGGCGGAGTCGAACGTCGCGATCGGCGCCGCGCGGCTGGGCGTGCCGGCGCGCTGGATCGGCCGGGTCGGCGACGACGAGTTCGGCCACATGATCCTCGAGGGCATCGCCGCCGAGGAGGTGGACGTCTCCGGCGCGATCACGGACGGGGAGGCCCCGACGGCGCTGATGGTGCGCGAGCGGGTCACCGGTCTCGGCCGGCGCGTCACCTACTACCGCCGGGGCCTGGCGGGATCCCGTCTGGCGCCCGGTGACGTCCCCGAGTCCGCGGTCGCGGCGGCCGCGCTGCTGCACGTCACCGGCATCACCCCGGCGATCTCGGCGTCGGCCCGCGACGCCGTTTTCGGCGCGGTCGAGGCCGCACGGGCGGCCGGCGTGCCCGTCTCGCTGGACGTGAACCACCGCCCGGCGTTGTGGGATGACGCGGCCGCTCGCGGCTGCCTGGCCGACCTGGCCGGCCGGGTCGACATCCTGTTCGCCGGGGAGGACGAGGCGGAGCTGCTGGTCGGCGCCGGAACGGCGCAGGAGCTGGCCCGGGCGATCCACAGGCTGGGCGCCGAGCGGGTGGTCGTCAAGCGCGGCGACCAGGGCGCGGTCGCCGTGGACGAGGGGGAGCGGGGCATCGCCGCCGTCGCTGTTGACTGCGTCGACACCGTGGGCGCCGGGGACGCCTTCGTGGCGGGCTACCTCGCCGAGCTGCTGGCGGGCGCCGCGCCGGCCGTGCGGCTCGCCACCGCCGCCTTCTGCGGTGCCCGCGCGTGCACCGTCGCCGACGATTGGAGCGGCGGCCCGCGCAGGGACGAGCTCCCCGTGGCCTGACCCGGCAACCCCTATGCTTCCGCCGCCGGTGGAACTCGGGATCTACACCTTCGCTGAGCTCGCAGCGCCGCCCGGCGGCGCGCCGGTCGATCCGGCGACGCGGCTCCGCCAGGTGCTGGAGGAGATCGAGCTGGCCGAACAGGCCGGCCTGGACGTCTTCGGCGTCGGCGAGCACCACCGCGCCGACTTCGCCGTCTCGGCGCCCGCGGTCGTGCTCGCAGCGGCCGCCGAGCGCACCAGCCGCATCCGCCTGAGCAGCGCGGTCACGGTGCTCAGCTCGGACGACCCGGTGCGCGTGTTCCAGAGCTTCGCGACGCTCGACCTGCTCTCGGGCGGCCGCGCCGAGATCATGGCCGGTCGCGGCTCGTTCATCGAGTCGTTCCCCCTGTTCGGCTACGACCTGGAGGACTACGACGAGCTGTTCGCCGAGAAGCTCGACCTGCTGCTCGCCCTCCGCGCCGGCGAGCGGGTGACGTGGTCGGGCCGGCACCGGGCCGGGCTCGACGACCTCGGCGTGTACCCGCGGCCGGTGCAGGATCGGCTGCCGGTGTGGATCGCCGTCGGCGGCACGCCGCAGTCCGTCGTCCGCGCCGGGATGCTCGGGCTGCCGCTGGCGCTGGCCATCATCGGCGGCCTGCCCGAGCGGTTCGCGCCACTGGTGTCGCTCTACCGGGACGCTGCGGCGCAGGCCGGGCACGAGCCGGCCCCGCCCGTCGGCATCAACTCGCACGCCTACGTCGCGGCCACCTCGCAGGCGGCGGGCGACGAGTTCTTCCCCTCCTACGCGGGCATGATGACCCGGATCGGGCGGGAGCGCGGCTGGCCGGCGATGACCCGCGACCAGTTCGACGCGATGTGCGAGCCGCGCGGCGCGCTGGTGGTCGGCAGTCCGCAGCAGGCGGTCGAGAAGATCCTGCGCCAGCATGAGCTGTTCGGCCACCGCCGGTTCCTGGCCCAGATCAGCGTCGGAGCGATGCCACACGACCGCGTGATGCGGGCGATCGAGCTGTTCGGCACCGAGGTGGCGCCGGCCGTACGAAGCGCGCTCGTGGGATGATGCGGCCATGGGCGACGTCCGGACGGAGCGGGCGGTGCGGTGCCTGGTCGTGGACGACCACGCCGCGGTGCGGGCCGGTGTGCGGACGATCCTGCTCGACGAGCCGGACTTCGAGGTGGTGGGGGAGGCCGCCACAGCGGACGAGGCGGTGGCCGCGGCCGAGCGCGGGCGGCCGGACGTCGTCGTCATGGACCTGCGGCTGGCCGGCCCCGCTGACGGCCTCGCGGCGACCCGCAGGATCCTCGAGCGGCGGCCCGCCACCGGCGTCATGCTGCTCACCGGCTCGGCCGAGCCGGGCGCGCTGAGCGACGCGCTGGCGAGCGGCGCCCGCGGCTACGTGCTCAAGGATGCGCCGCCGGAGGACGTCGTCCGGGCTGCCCGGTCCGTCGCTCGCGGTGAGCGGTACGTCGATCCAGCGCTCGCGGCGCGGCTGGCGGCGGCCGAGGCGACCCGGCCGGAGGTGCGGCTGACGCACCGCCAGCGCGAGGTGCTGATGCTGCTCTCCAGGGGGCTGCGTGCCGACGAGATCGCCGAGCGGCTCGCGGTGTCGCCCGCCACCGTCCGCACCCACGTTCGCCATGCCACCCAGCGGCTCAGCGCGGGGACGTTCACCCAGGCGGTGGCGGAGGCGTTGCGCCGGCGCATGATCGAGTAGCGACGTTCTCCGCCGCGGAGGCGCGGATCAGCCGTCACGGGGATCGGCGGGCACGGCCAGCCGGAACGTCGCGCCGCGGCCGGGCGCGGCGTCGATCGTCACCTCGCCGCCCGCCAGTCGGATCCGCTCGATCGTCGAGTGCAGCCCGATGTGGCGAGCCATCCGCTCGCGGTCGGTGGCCGCATCCGGATCGAAGCCGATGCCGTCGTCGGTGACCTCGAAGTGCAGCAGCCGCTCGTCCGCCCGGCCGCCGATCGCGAGGTGGGCGGCACGGCTGTGCTTGCGCGCGTTCACGACCAGCTCGCGGACGGCGCGGTAGACCAGCGCCTCGGTCGCGGCTACCTGTCGCGGCACCTGAACGTCCACGACCGCCTCCTGCCACGGGCCGTCGCCGGCCACCGCCCGCAGCGCCGCGCCCAGGCCGTCGCGTTCGAGCACCTCGGGGCGGAGCTCGAACATCAGCCGGCGCGTCCGCTCCAGCGCCGCGGCGAGGATCCCGGCGGTCTCCTCCAGCTCGGGCACCCTTCGCGCGTATCGCCGCAGCTGGAGCACCACCGCGGTCAGCACCTGGATGGTGTCGTCGTGGAGCTCACCCGCGATCCGCCGCTGCACGTCCTCGCCCGCCGTGACCAGGGCACGCAGCGCGTCGGTGCGCCGCTCCTCGGACAGGTGCAGAGCGGTCTGGTCGACGACGACGCCCTGCGTGTCGATCACCCGGCCGTCGCCGTCGCGCACCGCCCGGGCGATGATCTGCACGTACCGGGTCTCGCCGCCGCGGGCCAGCATCTGCGTCGTCACGTCCACGTCGTCCACGTCGCCGGCGAACAGCGCCGCCATCTGCTCGGCGACGTGGTCGACCGCGTCCGGGTCGAGCAGCTCGGGCAGCCGCTGCTCGATCGACCCGGGCTCGGCGTAGTCGGCCTCGCCGTAGCCGAGGATGCGCTCGATCTGCGGGCTGACGTACGTGATCTCACCGGTGGGCGTGGTGACGTAGGTGATCACGGGGATCTGCTCGACCAGCGCCTGGTAGCGCCGCCGGTCGGCGTCGGCCTGCTCCTGCGCGAGCACCTCGCCGGTGACGTCCATCAGGATGCCCTGCACCGCGGTCAGCGTCCCGTCCGCCGCCCGGCGCGCGGAGGCGATCGCATGCAGGTGGCGCACGGAGCCGTCCTGGCGCAGCATCCGGGCGCGGAAGTCGTAGCCGTCGGCGCCGCCGTTGTAGACGCCCGCCACGTGCTGGTGCATCCGGTCGAGATCATCCGGGTGGAACCACGGCTCCCTGCCCTCCGGCGTCGCCCCGTCCGTCCGCAGCTCCTCGGGGCTGCGGCCGAGGATCCCCTCGATCTGGGGGCTGACGTAGGTCGGCGTGCCGGTCGCGTCCATGATGAACGTCGCGGCCGGCAGCTGTTCGACCAGCGTGCGGTACCGCTCGGTGCTGGCGTCCAGCATGCGGCCGGTGTGGCGGCGCTCCGCCAGCAGCGCGACGACCAGCGCCGCCGCCGCGACGTCCAGGACGAGCAGCACTGCCAGCGCGAGCTGCTGGGTGCGGTCGTACGAGCTCAGCGCGGAGCGGTGGTCGGCCGCCGCCAGCCGCTCGAGTCCCGCCGCGTCGTCCGCCATCCGCTCGTAGATCGCCGTCTCGGGGCCGAAGGCGAGCGCCCGGGCGCGATCCGGCCGGCCGGCGGCCAGCGCCGCGGCGACCCGGTCGTCGAGCGCCCGGAAGTTGCGGTAGCGGCCGGCGATCGACGCCAGCAGCCGCCGCTCCTGCGGTGACCGCTGGGCACGGCGTGCGGCGCCCAGCGCCGCCTCGAACCTGTCGGCGTCGCGCAGGAAGCGGCCGCGGCCGGCGCCGCCCTCCAGCACGTAGCGGTTCTGGTCGCCGTTCATGTTGGCCGCGTCGAACCGCACCTCGCGGGCCGCGAGCTCGTCGCCGGTCTGCGACTCCAGGTGGTGCCCCGCGTCGCGCACCGCGGCGAATGCCGCGAGGTTCACCGCCGCCATCAGCCCGATCACGGCGATCGCCCCGATGAAGCTGCGGCTGGTGCCGTGCCGTCCGCCGGGCGGAGAGTCGTGAGTTGCCTCCACCATGTCCCCCGGGCTCCGCATCCGGCGCGGGGCCACCTGCACCCTACCGTCTGGAGGGTGGCCCCCGGACGATCTCCCCCGCCGGGATGAGGGAGCCCCAACGACGATCGGGCACAATCAGACCCGTCGTGATCTCGTCCCCGTCCCGCTCGCTCCGCCAGTCGGCGCTCTCCATCCTGCTCGCCTGCCTGATCGCCGCCGGCGCGATCGGGCTGGAGACGGTGACGCGCGCCGGCGCCACGCCGGCATCGCAGCGGCCGCTGGCGACGTGGCTGCCCTACTGGGACGGCTCGGCCGGCCTCGACCGTGTGCTGGCCCACGCCTCGCGCTTTCGCTACGTCAGCCCGTTCTGGTACCAGACCAGCGGCGTCGGCACGTTCACCGTCAACGCCGGCGGCGGGAACGCGGCCTGGGTGCAGAAGCTGCATGCCCAGGGAATCGCCGTCGTGCCGACCGTGACCTCAGGGTGGGGCCCGCGCGACGCGTCGCTGATCTTCAACTCGCCGGCCGACCGCAGGGAGCACGTGGACGCGCTGGTGGGGCTGGTCACCTCGCACGGCTACGACGGCATCGACCTCGACTACGAGCAGATGGCCGCGACCACCCAGGTCGCGGTCTCCCAGCGGGTGCGCACCGGGTTCAACGCCTTCGTCACCGAGCTGTGCGGCCGGCTCCGCGCCCTCCACAAGCGCTGCGACGTGACGGTGATGGCCGAGACCGAGGACGCGCACAGCTTCGGCGGGCTGGACAAGTGGGTGTGGGACTACGCGACGCTGGGCCGGGAGGCCTCGCGGGTGCGGCTGATGGTCTACGACCAGCACGGGCCGTGGAGCACGCCGGGCCCGGTCGCGGCCGCCGACTGGACCGAGGACGTGCTGCGCTACGCGACCTCCGCGATGCCGCCGTCGAAGGTCGAGCTGGCGGTGCCCACCTACGGCTACGACTGGTCGAACGGGTCGGCCAGGGCCGTGCTGTGGGACGCCGCCGACCGGCTCCGGCGTGCCCACCACGCCGCCGTACGCTTCGACGCCGCGGCCCAGGAGCCGACCTTCACGTACCGCGCAGGCGGCGTCACCCACACGGTCTGGTTCGAGAACGCGCGCTCGCTGGCGGTGAAGGCTGCGCTCGCCCAGCGCTTCCACGTCGGCACCCTGGGCTTCTGGTACATCGGGCACGAGTCGCCGGCCGACTGGGCCGTGCTCGACGCCCTCCAGCTGTAGGCCCTACCTCGCGGCCTGCGACCCGGCGGACGAGCTGGGGTCGAGGCGGTGAGCGAGCCGCCGGAACGGGCCCTCCTCGGCCAGCAGCTCGGTCTCGGTGCCGCGCTGGACGATGTCACCTCGCTCGACGACGATGATCTCGTCCGCGCGACGGACGGTGGTCAGACGGTGCGCGATGATCACCGACGTGCGCCCGCGCAGCAGGCGATCGAGCGCGCGCTCGATGATCAGCTCGGTCGGCCGGTCGATGTTCGAGGTGGCCTCGTCCAGGATCAGGATCCGCGGATCGGCCAGCAGCGCGCGAGCGATCGAGATCAGCTGCCGCTCGCCGGCCGACAGGCCGGAGCCGCCCTCGCGCACCACGTGGTCGAGCCCGCCGCGCAGGCGGCCGACGACGCGGTCGACGCCGATCGCCGCGGCGGTGCGCTGCACGTCCTCGTCCGTCGCGTCCGGGTGGGCGAAGCGGATGTTGTCGGCGATTGTGCCCGAGAACAGGAAGGGATCCTGAAGCACCACGCCGAGCTGGCGCCGGTAGCTGCGCAGCTCCACCTCGCGCAGGTCGACGCCGTCCACGCGCACCGCGCCCGCCCGGGGGTCGTAGAAGCGGGCGATCAGCTTGGCCAGGGTGGACTTGCCGCCGCCGGAGATGCCGACCATGGCCAGGCAGCCGCCCGGCGGCACGTGGATCTCGATGTCGCGGACGACGTCGCTGCGGCCGTAGGCGAAGCTGACGCGGTCCAGGTCGAGCGATCCCTCGATCCGCGCGATCGGCCGCGCTCCGGGCCGGTCGGCGATGTCCGGCTCGGCGTCCAGCACGGCGCTGATCTTGACCATCGCGGCCGCCCCGGACTGGAGCTGGCCGTAGACGTCGGACAGCTCCTGGAGCGGCTGGAAGATCAGCTGGATCAGGTACACCGCGGTGATCAGGGTGCCGATCGTGAGCGTGCCCTGGTCGAGCAGGCGGGAGCCGACCAGCAGCACGGTGCAGGACGAGATCACGCCCAGCAGCTCGATCGAGGGGAAGAAGACCGAGAACAGCTTCTGGGCGTAGACGTTCGACTCGCGGTTCTCGCCGTTCAGCTCGTCGAACTGCTCCTGGAACGCCCGCTCGCGGTTGAAGGCCTGGATCACGCTCATGCCGGCGACCGATTCGGCGATCAGCGCGGTGACGGCAGCGATGCGGTTGCGGACGTCGAGCTGGGCGGCTGCCGACACCTTCTGGAACCAGCGGGTGACGACCAGCGTGGGCGGCAGCACGACGAGCGAGACCAGGCCCAGCCGCCAGTCCACCACGAACAGGGCGATCACGGTGACCGGCAGCAGCACCATGTTCGAGATCAGCGTCGGCAGGCCCTGCGAGAGCGCGTCCGAGACGGCGTCCACGTCGCTGGTCAGGCGGGCGATGATCCAGCCCGCCCGCTGCTCGGAGAAGTAGCGCAGCGAGAGCGACGTGAGGTGGTCAAACAGGTCGCGGCGCAGGCCCAGCACGATCCGCTGGCCGATCCCGGCCATGCCCCGGATCAGCAGCGACTGGCAGACCCAGCCGATCGCGTTCAGGATCAGGTAGGCGATCACCACCACCGTCAGGGTGTGGACGTCGCCGGCGGTGATGCCGTCGTCGATGGCGGCGCGGATCAGCAGCCAGCCGCCGGCCTGGGCCGTCGCGCTGCACGTGGCCAGCAGGATCAGCCCGAAGAACGCCAGCCAGCGGCCGGTCACGTAGCGGCCCAACCGGCTGATCCCGGTGCGGCGGCTACGCGGCAACGATCTCGTCCCCGAACATCTCGCGGAACGGCCCCTCGATCTCGAGCAGCTCGTCGGGCGTTCCCTGGGCGACGATCCGTCCGTCCTGGATGACGACGGCGCGGTCGGCCAGTTCCAGCGTGGACAGCCGCTGCGCGGCGACCAGCGCGGTGCAGCCGGCCAGCGCGGGGCGCACCCGCTCGACCAGCGCCCGCTCGGTGTGCGTGTCCACGGCCGAGAGCGGGTCGTCGAGCACGATCACGCGGGGCCGGGCGATCAGCGCGCGGGCCAGCGCGACCCGCTGCCGCTGGCCGCCGGAGAGGTTGACGCCGCGCTCGCCGATCAGCGTGTCGTACCCGTCCGGCAGGTCGTCCACGAAGCTGGCGACGCCGGCGGTCTCGGCGGCGGCCAGCACGTCGTCCCAGGGCGCGTCCGGCCGGCCGCCGACCAGGTTCTCGCGGAGCGTGATCGAGAACAGGATCGGCCGTTGCGTGATCACCGCGACGGCGTCGCGCAGGTCGGCCAGCGCCATCTCGCGCAGGTCGACGCCGCCGATGGCGACGGAGCCGGCGGTCGGGTCGTAGAACCGCGGCACCAGGTTGAGCAGCGTGCTCTTGCCGGAGCCGGTGAGGCCGCAGACCGCGACGATCTCGCCCGCGCGGACGTCCAGGTCGACGCCCCGCAGCACCTCGTCCTCGCCGGCGTAGGCGAAGCGGACGCCGGTCAGGCGCACGTCCAGCGGCCCTGCCGGCACCGGCGTGGGGTGCTCGGGCTCGGGCAGCAGCTCGACCTCCTCCAGCCAGGCGAACGTGCGGCCGGCCGATGCCATTGCCCGCTGCGCCAGGTTGATGATCCAGCCCAGCGCCTCCAGCGGCCAGGCCAGCTGGAGCAGGATGGTGTTGAAGAGGACGAACTGGCCGATGGTGAGGTTGCCGGCGATCACGTCCTTGCCGCCGAAGTACACGACCGCGGCGATCGAGAGCGTGGGCAGGAAGAAGAGCCCCGGCAGGTGGCGTGCCTCGACGCCAGCCTGGGAGATGATGGCGTCGCGCACCGACTCGGCCTTGCCGCCGAACCGCGCGCGGACGTCGTCCTCGCGGCCGAACGCCTGCACCATCTCGATGCCGACGACGGCCTCGTCGGCCGCCTCGGTGACGTCGCCCTTGCGCGCCTGCACGCGGCGCGAGATCGGCATCACCCGGTGGGCGAACCGCCAGGCGACGATCCCGACCAGTGGCATCGCCACGCCGGCGTAGAGCGCCAGTCGCGGGTCGACCGCGACCAGCACGATCGCACCGCCGACGATCATCATCGCGCTCTGCACGCCCTGCACGACGCCCCAGCCGATGAAGTAGCGGATCGGGAAGAGGTCATTGGTCGCGCGCGAGACGACCTGGCCGGTCGCCTGGCGGTCGTAGAACGCGCGCGGGAACTCGAGGTAGCCGCGGTAGAGCATCCAGCGCAGATGCGCCTCGAGGCGGACGCCGACGCGGGCGGTTGCATAGCGGCGGGTGAAGTTGATCACGAACCGGATCGCGCTGAGCACGAGGATGGCCGCCAGGTACGGCCACAACGCGGCGGTGTCCTGCGGCACGATCGCGTCATCGATCGCCCGCTGGAGCAGCACCGGGATCGCGATCGAGAGCGTGGTGTAGAAGAACGCGCAGGTGAGCCCGATCAGGACCAGGCTGCGCTCGCCCCACCAGATCGGAATCAGGCGGCGCACGGTCTCCCGGGTCGGGTAGTCCTGTGGGTCGACGCTGCTCACGGATCGATCGCTGAGCGGTGCCCGCGTGCCGTCGGGCGGCCCGCGCCAGCTCAGACCAGCAGACTAGTGGATGACCTCCAATTTTCGAGTGAGGAGGCGCTGTGGCGTCCGGTCGGTCAGCCCGCGCGAAGCGCGGCCCGGGGTGGCCGCCGCCGGCCGAGCAGGGCGGCCAGGTCGAACGCCTGCGCCCGGATCTCGGGGATCGCCGTCGTCTCCCACAGGTCGCCGCGGCGCAGCGAGCCGAGCGCGTGGAGGCCGCCCGCCCGGCCCGATGCCGTCAGCACGCCGCCGTCGGGGTCGGTGGCGATGCCGATGCCGAGCGGGCCCGGCCGGCAGAGGCCGTCCGCGGCCAGCCGGGCGAGCAGCGGGTGCGCGTCGAGCGACGGCGGCGGGCCGGTGCAGCCCGCCACGACCGCGGCCTCGACGTGGCTCGCGGTGCCGTCCGGCCGGAGTACGTGTACGCGCAGCCCGCCCCGGTGGGCGGTCACACCGGTCACGCGGCCGGCGGCGAACCGCAGCCGGCCGGCCCGCTCCAGGTCGCCCACGCTGCGGGCCACCTGAGGCGCCATCCGGTGGCGGTGCACCTCCCAGTACCGGCCGATCCGCTCGACGACGCGCCGCCGCTCATCCTCGGGCAGTCCCTGCCACAGCCGCGGCGTGACCGGGCGGATACCGTTCAGCACGTCTCGCCAGTCCACGCCCCGCGCCTCGGCCAGCGCGATCTCGGCCCGCACCGCGCGGAGCAGGCCGAGCGCGGTCGTCTGGTGCATCGCCAGCACTCCGCGGAGCCGCGCAGGCGCCCCCTCGCTGCGGTGGGCGCGCGGGCGGAGCCCGTGGCGGGAGAGCGCGAGCACGCTGCCCGCGCCCTCGCGGGCAGCCAGCGTCAGCGCGACGTCCACGGCCGTCAGCCCCGTGCCGATGCACACGGCGTCGCCCTCCGGCAGCCCGGTCAGCGCGCCGGACGCCCACGGGTCGGCGACGTAGCCGGGGTGCGCGCGCACCTTGTCGCAGACCGCCGCCGGCGATGCCGGTGCGGCGTTGCCCAGCGCGAGGACGACCGAGCCGGCCAGGATCCCGCCGGTGGGGCCGAGCCCGACCACCCATCCCTCGCGCCGCCGCCGGAGCGACGTCGCCCTCGCCTGGATGTGCATCAGCCGGCCGGCACCGGCTCGCGCCGCCTCCTGCCGCAGCGTGTCGGCCAGGTAGGCGCCGTAGAGGGAGCGAGGCGCGAACGAGAAGGCGGTGGCCGCCGGGTCGTGCCCGGCGAGCCATCCGGCGAAGTGGCCGGGCTCGCCGGACAGCGCGCTCAGGTTGCCGGCGGCGACGTTCATCAGGTGCGCCGGGTCGGCCGTCGAGTAGGCGACGCCCCGGCCCAGCTGCTGGCGGGGCTCGATGATCGCCACGTCGTCCGCCGAGCCGGTACGGAGGGCTGCCAGCGCGGCCAGGGCGCCGGCGGCGCCGCCCCCGATCACGACCAGCGGACGCCGCCCGGCGGCCCGCGGCGGGGTCAACAGAACTCCTCGCGGTACTCGCCGGCGCGGCGGCGGAGCGTCCCGTCGGCGGCCACCTCGTAGAACCCCATCTCGCCCAGCGGCGGCGAGTACACGTGCAGCGAGGTTGCAGGCGGGCCGGGGGCGTGCTGGACGTCGTGGATGTGCGTCGCGCCGAACGAGAAGCGCGCGCCGGCCGGGTGGACGCGCTCGGGGTCGGCGCCGCCAACGGCGAGCAGCAGTTCGCGGAGCGCGCCGTCCACGACCGCGACCGCGCCGCGGCTGCCGTCGTGGTCGTGGAAGCCGGTGTCCTGGGAGGCGCACCAGCAGATCAGCCAGATCTCGACGTGCTCGGTCAGGAGCAGACGCACGTAGTAGCGCTCGTCCTCCAGGTGGCGGACGTGGGCGCGCCACAGGTCGGGCCGGCCGGCCAGATCGGCGACGAGGTCGTCGAGTTCGGCGCGGCTCAGCTGACGGAGCCGGTCGTGGGAGCGGTACCACCGGCGCGTCGCGAGGCTCTCGACCTCTGCGGTGCCGCGGGGGACGGGCCCGGTCGTACGGCTGAAAGGGAGCGGGGTGGGCTGGGAGCTGGTTGCCATCGAGATGCCTCCTGGTTCGATCACTTCCAGAGTAACTCCATTTTTTCAATCGATATAGTGGGGTTTTATCGAAGAGCCATCGGCGATGCGCCGCTCACCGGGGAGCATCGCCATGGGGGACACCCCGAATGTGACCCCTGACATGGGCCCGCTCCACGAGACTGGACATTTGCGCGTGGGTTGGGCATCATCGACCGAACCGCGAGCGCCACGAGGCAGCGAGGACGTGGCGGCGCGGGATCCGTCGAGCACCAGGAGGAGCGGGATCACCCAGATGCGCATCGCCGTCGCGCCGGCCCAGGCCCAGGGACCAGCCACATGGTGACGCTGATGTCCGCCTCCGCCCAGTGGCAGCTCGGCATCGGCGTGGGCATCGTCGTGATCGCGGTGGCCGCGGCCATCGTCATCACCATCGTCCTGCTGGCGGGGCGCATCGACCGCCAGGCCGCCACGGCCGTGCAGGCCGTCGGCGTCGTCCGCGACCAGACGTCCGAACTGGGCGGCATCGGCCGCATCAACGACTCGGGTGTGCGGATCCTGCACTCGGCCCGGGCCATCCGCAAGGCGGCGGTCGGCAAGTGACGCTGCTCGTTTCCAGCCATGGCTACTGGAGCCTCGCCCTGCTGATCGGCCTTGCCGCCGCGCTGGTCGTCGCGGCGCTGCTGGTCGTGCTGGTGCGCACCGTTGTCAGCATCGAGCGCAGCGTCGGTGACCTGCTCGGCGTGGCCGGCGCGGTGGCCGCCAACACCGCCAACATCCCGCAGCTCGAGGCGACCGCGCCCGTGCTGGGGCTGATCGTCCAGGAGGCCGTCGTCCAGGACGGCTACATGAACGCGCTCACCGACGGGTTCGGCGGCGAATGAGCACCGGCCTGCTGGCAACGCTGACCGTGCTGCTGATCGTGGTCGTGGTCGTGGTGCTGGCCGCGGCGCTGATCGCCATCCGCCGCAGCCTGGCCCGCACGTCGGAGGGGCTCGCCGCCCTGGCCGGGGCGCTGGAGGGCGTCGAGGCCGAGCACCTGCGCCCGCTCGAGGGCGCCGTCACCGCCATCAATGCGCAGTTCGAGATCATCCTCGGCGCGCTTCCCGGCATCGCCCGCAAGGCCGCCGTCGTCGCCGAGCGGAGGCCGCGATGACGCTCTGGTGGATCGGCGATGCCGTGCTGCTGCTCGTCGTGCTGCCCGTCGTCGTGTACCTGCTGCACGGCGTGCTCTCGGAGGCCCGCAGCATCGTGCCCAGCGTGCGCCGGATCGGGGTCGCCGCGGCCGCCGGGTCGAAGGACCTGGACTCCGCCGCGCTGCTGCTGACGACGCAGGAGCAGGTCGCCCAGACCGTCGCCGGGGTCGCGGAATACGGCGGCTCGCTCGACATCATCCTCGACGACCGGGAGGCGTAGCCGATGCCGCTGCTCGCCATCGGCCCCGGCACCGGCATGATCGTCGCCGTGCTCCTGATCGTGCTGGCCCTGGTCGTCTACCTGGTGTCCGTCATCTTCCAGCTCCGCGCGATCACGAACGGCCTCGACGAGGTGATCGGGAGCGTCGGCGAGATCCTCGAGAAGAGCGCGCCCGTCAACGGCATCGTCACCTCCATCAACCAGAACCTGGACGCCGGCGTCGAGCTGCTGGAGGGCATGCTCGTCCGCAAGGCGGGGATGGAGGACGCGGTCGGGCTGGTCGACGGGCTCTATCCGGGAGCGGCGGCCGCGGGGTTCCGCGCCTTCCCGGAGAGCACCGGGGTCGAGGCGCCGCGCATCGCCGAGGTCTACACGCGGGGCACGCTCACCCTCGCGCGGCTGGGGCGGGAGGCGCCGATCGCGATGGCGAACCCGGCCGGCCCGGTGCTGCGCAACGTGGCCGGCGCCAGCGCATCCGCCAAGGCGCTCTACGAGGACGTGCGCCACACGAATCCGGCGACGCTGCCGCGCTCGCCCGTGATCGGCACCGACGCGCCTGTGCAGTACGAGCAGCGCGACGACATCGGCCGCCCCCGCAAACGGCTCCCAGACGCCGATCGTGATACCGGCTGAGGCGACTCGCGGGGCGGCTGCAACACAGGCTTCTCACACCCCCCGCATGTATCCTCCAGACACACCGCAGAACACGCTCTACGGGCTGGAGTCGTGGAAAGGAGCACGCACTGCAGACGCCTGCGGCATTTGAGTATGAACGCGCGACCAGCGTCGACGGCGCAATCGCCTCCCTGGCCCGGCTGGGCCCGGAGGCGCGGGTGATCGCGGGAGGCCACAGCCTGCTGCCGATGATGAAGCTGCGGCTGGCCAACCCCGAGCACCTGATCGACATCAACGACCTGCACGAGCTGGCGTACATCCGCGAGCAGGACGGCGAGATCCGGATCGGCGCCCTCACGCGCCACGTCGACCTGCTCCGCTCCGAACTGCTGGCCGAGCGCTTCCCGCTCGTCCGCGACGCCGAGCAGGTGATCGCCGACCCGGTGGTGCGGAACCGCGGCACCATCGGCGGGTCGCTGTGCCAGGCGGACGCGGCCGAGGATCTGTCGGCCGTCTGTACCGCCGCCAGAGCGCAGGTCGTGATCCGCGGAACCGAGGGCGAGCGGGTGGTCGGCATGGAGGCCTTCCACATCGGCCCGTACATGACGGCGGTCGGGACGGGCGAGATGCTGACCGAGGTGCGGCTGCCGCTGCGGCCGGGCGCCGGGAGCGCGCACGAGAAGGTCGAGCGGCGGGCCGGCGACTGGGCCATCGCGGCCGCGTCCGCTGCTCTCTGGATCGACGGCGGCGCCATCGCCGACGCGGGCATCGGGCTCAGCGCGGTCGGCCTGACCACCATCCACCTGACCCGGGCCGAGGAGCTGCTGCGCGGCAGGGCCCCCTCGGAGGAGCTGTTCGCCCAGGCCGGCGAGATCGCGTCGGCGGACTGCTCCCCCAGCTCGGACGGCAGGGGCGGCGTGGACTACAAGCGCCACCTCGCCGGCGTCCTCACCCACCGGGCGCTCCGCCGTGCGGCGGCCCGCGCCACGCACCAGGAGGCCTGATCATCAACGTCTCGATGACGGTCAACGGCGAGCAGGTCTCACACGAGATCGAGCCCCGCATGCTGCTCGTGCACTTCCTCCGCGAGACGCTCGACCTGACCGGCACGCACTGGGGGTGCGACACCTCCAACTGCGGCGCCTGCGTCGTGCGGATCGACGGGCAGCCGGTCAAGTCCTGCACGATCCTGGCCGCTATGTGCGACGGCCACGAGGTGCGGACGGTCGAGTCGCTCGAGGTGGACGGGGAGCTCGACCCGATCCAGCAGGGCTTCCACGAGCTGCACGCGCTCCAGTGCGGCTTCTGCACGCCGGGCATGCTGATGACGACCCGGGCGCTGCTGGACGAGAACCCCGATCCGACCGATCATGAGATCAGGGTGGCGATCTCGGGCGGGATCTGCCGGTGCACCGGCTACAAGAACATCGTCGGCGCTGTGCGCTGGGCCGCCGAGCACGAGGCAGCCACGAGACAGGAGTCCTGAGCATGGCCACGGTCGAGAACCTTCCCAGCCCCACCGCCGAGCGCCCGATCGGGTTCGGCAGGCTCAAGCGCAAGGAGGACGCGCGCTTCATCCGCGGCCAGGGCACCTACCTGGACGACATCAAGCTGCCCGGCATGGTGTACGGCGCGCTGCTCC
>CAWCOL010000001.1:0-13859 GCA_963797175.1 uncultured Actinomycetes bacterium | reverse complement strand
GCGGTGGGCGGCCGGGACATCGCGCCGCATGATCGCACGCAGCCATCAGGTGGACGGTTGGATCGCGGCAGTCCCGTGTACGACTCTCGTCAGCCGGCGCGCTCTCGCGACCGGGACCCGAACGGGAGGATCGAGATGAAGAACGGCGGCATCAGCCTGGGCGGCGTGCTCGTCATCGTCGGCATCGTCATCGCCATCTTCTGGAGCCTGATCCTGGGCATCGTCGTCGCCCTGGTCGGCCTGGTCGCGTTCGGCGGGTTCGTTCGCGGCCGCTGGTACTGACGCGGGACCTCAGCCGGCGGGCGTGGCCGAGAAGAGTGCGATCGCCGGCCGCAGCGCGCCGGGGTAGCCCTCGGCGTGGAAGCAGGTGACGACGTCGTGCAGCTCGGGCGGCCGCAGCGGCCAGGGGTCGAGCGTGAGACGCCCGTCGTCGAGCCGGTAGGCGATCGGGGCCAGCTTGCCGTCCGCGGCCCGCACCTCGACCGCGCCCTCGGCCGCTGCCTCCTCGCAGAAGTCGAAGCTGATCCGGTCGCACAGGTTGGTGACCCGGTCGGCGTCCCGCGCATCGGTCTCGCCGACGCCCACGGCATCCCGAAGCGCGGGCATCTCCACCGCCATCCGCTCGGCGCAGGCCGCCCGCGCGGCGTTGTCGGGCTGTCCGGCGACCAGCCGGTGGACGTGCAGCGCGACGACCAGGTCGACGGTGGCGTCGCGCCCCTCGGGCCGAAACCCGGCCTCCTGGATCGCCAGCCAGCGGTCCCCCGCCACCTCGCCGATCGCGTCGTCGTCGAGCTGACCGTAGCCGCGGTCGTGCAGGGCGACACCCTCGACGAACGGCCCGAACGCCAGCCCGCCGATCGGGTACGCCTCAACATCCCAGGCGAGCGCGATCGTCGCGGCGAGCCGGGCATGCTCAGCCTGGGAGAACACCACCGGGCGGACGAGCGAGCGGAACATTGTGGGCAGGGTAGATGGCGAGGCACTCCCACAACAGATCGCCCGGGCAAGCCTAAGCTCTCAGCGTCATGCCAGAACCAGCCGTGTTTCGCTCGTCGCGTTGGAGCATCGTGGTCAGCTTCGGCGTCCTCCTGTGGATCACCTCGGCGATCCCGACGGTGCTCTTCACCACCATCCACCACGGGAAGCCGGGCGAGCTGTACTTCGATCTGGCGTGGATCGCAGGCTTGGTGTGCGGCTGGGTTTGGGTGGTCGCGCGGGTCGCGTTTCGCATCCGGATTCTGCCGTCGGGCGAGGCTCAGTTCCGCACCGTGGCGAGGACGATCTGTTGCCCGCTCGCGGAAATCAGTTCGATCACCGGCACCCTCGGCGGTCAGATGCTGCAGGTGCGGCACCGGACGGGCACAGTGACGGTACTGCGGCCGATCAGCGCCGAAGACGCGTTCATCGCACAGGTCGACAATGCCAATCCTGCGGTGTCCGTCCAGTTCACGACGTGGAAGACGCTCTTCGATTAGAGAGACCGGGCCACGAACCGCGAACTGCGGTCAGCGGGCCACGCTAACCGTCGCATCGACGAGCGAGGACTCGGCACACTCGACCTGAGGTATCAGCCGCCGATCAGGTGGGGCGAGATCTGGGCGCCCCAGATCAGCGCGACCACGGCTCCGAAGGCGAGGAACGGGCCGAACGGGATGCCCATCTTGCGCGCCTTCGAGCCATAGCGGGCGAACAGCGCGATGGCCACGACGTTGGAGGCGAGGAACGCCGCCAGCAGCGCGACGAACGAGTAGTGGCCGAGGCCGAGGCCGATCATCAGCGCCATCTTGACGTCGCCGTAGCCCATGCCGCTGGGGTAGAAGCGGTGCGCGACCCAGAAGAAGGCGAAGCACCCCAGGCCGCCCAGCAGGAGCTCCAGCCAGCGCTCCGGAGCGACGGCGACCGACACGACGTAGACCGCGGCGGCGCCGGGCAGGTTGATCACATCGGGGATGATCCGGTGCGCCAGATCGATCGCCGAGGCAGGCACGATCAGCGCGGTCAAGAGCAGCGCAGGCAGCAGCTCCGGGGTGATGCCGATCGCCACCGCCTCGACCGCGAACAGCACGGCCGTGATCAGTGCGACGATCAGCCGCCGGCGCGACGACGGCGCCGTCCCGCTCGAGCGCGGAAACTGCTGGATGACCCACTCGAGGGGCCATCCCAGGGCGAACCCCGCCCCGGCGAGAGGAAGAACGGACTCCATCGCTTCTGTATCGGCGCCCCGCCGACCGACCTGTAATGTGCGCCGGATGGCGGACGTGATCGTGATCGGCGGCGGCATCGTCGGCACGACCGCCGCCTGGCAGCTGGCCGCTGCCGGCGCCGAGGTGATGCTGCTCGAGCGGGGGGCGCTGGCGAGCGGCGCGACCGCCCGCAGCCAGGGGCTGATCCTCCCTCCCGACCACCCCGAGCTCGACGCCGTGCAGGTCGAGAGCCTGCGCCTCTACCGCGAGCTGGCCGGGATCGCCGACGTCGCACTCGACGTCGATCCGGTCGGCCTGCTGCTGGTGGCGACCGACGACGCCCAGATGGCGAGCCTGCGCGACGACCCGCGGGCGACCGGGGAGCTGCTCGATGCCGCCGGGGTGCGCGAGGCCGAGCCGGCGCTGGGGCCGTCGATGGTCGGCGGCCTGCTGTCCGAGGACGGCTGGCGCAGCGATCCGGGCGCGCTGACCGCCGCGGCCGCCGAGGCTGCGCGCCGGGCCGGGGCGACGATCCGCACCGGCGTCGCCGTCAAGCGGCTCGGCCCTGGCCGCGTGCTGACGGACGCGGGCCCGTTCGAGGCCACCACCGTACTGCTCTGCGCGGGCGCCTGGTCGCGGACGCTGGCCCGTACCGCCGGCCACGACCTCGAGGTGCGTCCCGTGCGCGGCTGGCTCGCCATCACGGCGCCAGGGCCGCCGCTGCTCCGCCACGTCGTCTACGAGGCCGAGTACGAGGCGCCCGACGGGCCGCAGCCTGCGCTGCCGGTGACGGTCGCCGACCTCGCCGCAGGTGATCTGGCCACCGCCGGCGCCGACCCGGCGCTGGCCTTCGCCGCGCACCAGAACGCCGACGGCACGATCATGATCGGGGCGACGCGGTCGGCCGCGCTGCGCGAGACCGACGAGAGCGCCGCGGCGCTGCGCGTCACCGCCGAGCGGGCGTGCCGGCTGCTACCCGACCTGGCGGCGCGCGAGGTGGCGACGACCTGGACGGGCCTGCGCCCCTTCTCACACGACGGCGTCCCCTACATCGGCTGGCTCGAGGAGGGCCTCGCCGTCTGCGCCGGGCACGGCAGCGAGGGTGTCCTCACCGGCGCGGGATCGGGCCGGATGGTCGCGGAGATCGTGCTCGGCCGGCTGCCGTACACCGATCCGGCCGCGTTCGACCCGCTTCGCTAGGGCGTGCGCTTGGCCACGAGCGCGGTCACGCTCGATCCCGAGCCCGACTCGCCCACCGCCCACAGCGCCTTGCCGTTGGGCGCCGCGGCGACCGCCTCGGCGTAGTCGAAGTCACCGCCGCTGACGGTCTCGGCCGTCCAGCCGGCGCCGTTCCAGTGCGCCGCGCCGCCGCCGGCCGCCCACACGTTGTCCGGCCCGATCGCGACGAGCGACGCGCCGGCACCGCCCGCGGCCTGGGACTGCACCGACCAGGCGCCGCCGACCAGGTGCAGGTAGACGGTCATGCCGGTGGAGTCGTTCACGCCCGTCGCCCACATCTCGGTCGAGCCTGGCACCGCCGTGATCGCCGACAGCATCGCGTCGGGAGCGGTCAGGGGCGAGGGCTGGAGCTTCGCCTGGGCGGCGGTCAGCTTCAACAGCAGCGGCTGGTAGGGCTGACCGAACGACGTCGTGTCGCCGACCGCGTACAGCGTGTGCGCGTTCACGTAGGCGGCGCCGCGCAGCTCCCCGCCGTTCGCCAGCGCCGAGGTGTCGAGCTGGCGCCAGGCCGCGCCGTCCCAGTGCAGCGCGAGCGGGTGCGTGCCGCCGGGCGGCGTGGCGTAGCTCCCCACCGCCCAGGCGTCGCCGCCGGCGCGCGTGACCACGGCGCTCAGCGTGCCGGAGGACCCGGCGCCGAGGTCGGGCAGCGGCACCTGCGTCCACGTCCCGGCGTGGAACCGGTAGGCGACGGGGTGCACCAGTGTGTTGTCGTACGTGTCACCGACGGCCCAGACATCGCTGCTGCCGGGGATCCGGGCGACGCCGTTCAGACGCGTGGATCCGGCCCCGCCGACGCCGTCGGGCGAGACCGCCGTCCAGGCGTGGCCGTCCCAGTGCTCGGCCAGCGGGTAGACGACGCACGGGCAGCTGGTCGCCGACGTGTGCGAGCCCACGGCCCACACGTCCGAGCCGCTCAGCGCGGTCGCCGCCACCAGGTAGTTGATCGCGTCAGGGCTCGCCGCCGGCTTGACGCGCCACGGCGTGGCCGCCGACGCGGACGAGGCGAGCACGAGCAGCGCGCAGAGCGCGGCTCCGAGGACCCTGGAGCACTTGACCATCCTGTATCGAGCATCCGCGTACTTGCGAATCTGTCAAGATGATCGCGCCGCGGCGTCCATCACCTCGACCGGCGGCTCCCGGCCGGTGAAGAGGCGGAACGACCGTGCGCCCTGCCCGACCAGGACGGCGAGCCCGTCCACCGTCCGGCAGCCGGCGTCACGCGCGGCGGCGAGCAGCCCGGTCTCGGTTCCGTCCCCGCGGTAGGCGAGATCGCAGACGACCGCGGTGCCCGCCAGCGCCGAGCGCTCCAGCGGCAGCTCCGCCGAATCCCCGCTCTGCCCCACCGGCGTCGCGTTCACGATCAGGCCGGCGGGCTCGCGCAACGGCCACGGCAGCGGCTCCGCGCCCAGCTCGGCCGCGGCCTCCGGCCGGCGCGCGCAGACCGCGACGTCGGCGCCCGCCGCGCGCAGCGCCCCGACCACGGCGCGGGCCGCGCCGCCTGCGCCGAGCACGATCGCGCGGCCGACCGGCAGCGGGCCGATCGCGTCCAGCAGCCCGTCCCCGTCCGTCGTCTCGCCCCGCAGCGTCCCGTCGTCACGCAGCAAGATCGTGTTCACCGAGCCGTCGCGGCGCGCCGCCGCGGACAGCTCGTCGCACAGTGCGGCGGCGGCCGCCTTGTGGGGGATGGTGACGTTGACCCCGGCGAAGCCCAGCGCCGGTAGTCCGCGCAGCGCCTCGAACAGCCGCTCGGGCGGCACCGGCAGCGGGACGTAGACCCAGTCCAGCCCCAGCGCCCGGTAGGCCGCGTTGTGCATCTGCGGCGAGCGCGAGTGAGCCACCGGCCAGCCAATCACACCGGCCGTGCGGGTGCTGCCGCGGACGGCTGGCTCAGCCTCCATGAGCGATGAAGTCCTGAAGGTTGTCCGTGAAGTAGTGGTGCCCGGAGGCGCCCTTGGCGACGTAGTAGAGGTAGTTGACGTGGGCGGGGTGCGCGGCTGCCTGGAGCGACGCGAGGCCGGGGTTGCAGATCGGCGTCGGCGGCAGGCCGTAGTTCACGCGGGTGTTGTAGGGCGTGTGAGCGGCCAGCTCGGACAGCGTCAGCTGGTGCGTCCAGGATCCCTGCTCGTACAGCAGCGTCGCGTCGATGCCCAGCTGCATGTGGTCGTGCAGGCGGTTGTAGATGACCGCCGCGATCAGCGGCCGCTCCGAGTCGACCTTCGCCTCGCGCTCGATCATCGAGGCGATCGTCAGGACGTCGTAGGGCGTCAGGTTCTTCGACCGGGCGTAGCTCATGTTGACGTGCGAGAACGCGTCCACGAACGCGTTCTCCTGCTGCTGGACGAGGCTCGAGGGCTGCTCGCCCTTGCGGATGTCGTACGTGGCCGGGAAGAGGAAGCCCTCGTGGATCTTGTGGTGGCCGAACCCGGGCGGGAACGGGGCCGCGGTGACCGCGGCGAGGTACGACGCGCTGCTCATCCCCACCGTCGGGACGCGCGCGGCGATCTCGGTGGTGCGGAAGCCCTCGGGCACGACCAGCTTCTGCACGGGCACGGCGACCGGGCCCTGGTCGAGCCGGGCGATGATCGCGTCGTAGCCGGTGCCGGCCTGGAAGCGATAGCTGCCGGCCTGGAAGTCGGCCCCCTCGCCCTGGTCCTTGGCGTAGCCGCGGAACCGGCCGCCGTCGGTGATGACGCCGGCCTTCTCCAGGATCGAGCCGATGTCGCCGGCGGTCGAACCCGATGGGATCGTCACGGCGATGGGTGCGCCGTGCGGGTCGGCGGCAGGCTTCGACGAGTCGGGCAGCACCGTCCGCACGACGAACCATGCCCCCGCGACCGCCGCCGCGAAGACGAGCAGGACGATCAGCCGGCGAGCCGTCGCAGGTACCCCTCGAGCAGGTGTGCCGCAGCGTGCGCGTCGTCGGGCGCGCCCTTGCCGGCCGAGCGGCGGGCGAGCGCGGTCGTGAACCGCTCGTCCGATGTCTCCACGGGCACCGGGCAGCGGGCCGTCAGGTCGCGGACGAACGCCAGCGTCTCGGTGGCCTGCTCGCCGGCGGCGCCGGCCAGGGTCAGGGGCAGCCCGACAACCACCAGCTCGGGCTCCTCCTCGGCGATCACCTCGAGCAGCCGCTCCATCCCGGGACGCGTGCGCACGCGCTCGACGACGCCCACCGGGCGGGCCAGCACGCCGGTCGGGTCGCTGACAGCGACGCCGGTTCGGGCGCGCCCGTAGTCGAGCGCGAGCACCTTCATGCCGGGCCGCGCAGCCGCGTGCGGATCGCGCTCTCCGCGGCCTCCACCGCCTCGCCCAGCCGGCCGGGGTCGCGGCCGCCCGCGCGTGCCATGGTCGGTCGCCCGCCGCCGCCTCCGCCGACGATGGGGGCGATCTGGTTGATCAGGTCCACGGCCGAGAGACCGCGCGCCACGGCGGGCTCGTCCACGCTGGCGATCAGGTGCACGCGGCCGTCCGTGGTGCTGCCCAGCACGACGACGGCCGGCGCCAGCCGCGCCTTCAGCCGGTCGGATGCCGCCAGCAGCGCGTCGGCGTCGGCGCCGTCGACCACTGCGGCCAGGATGCGGATGCCGCCCTCCTCGCCGGCCGACTCGAGCAGCGCGGCATCGTGGCCGTTGCCGGAGCCGCCGCCACCCGACCGCTGCGCCTTCTTCAGCTCCACCCGCAGGTCGGCCACCTCGCGCTCGAGGCCGTCCGCCTCCGCCGCGCGCCCGCGCAGCGCCTCGACCGCGGCGCGGCCGGTGATCGCCTCGATCCGGCGCACGCCCTGCGACGAGCTGGCCTCGCGCTGCAGCAGGAAGGCGCCGATCTCGGCCGTCGAGCGGACGTGGGTGCCGCCGCACAGCTCGCGTGAGAACTCGGGGATCTCGACCACCCGCACCTGCTCGCCGTACTTCTCGCCGAACAGCATCATCGCGCCCAGCTCGCGAGCCGTCTCGCGCTCGGTGACGAAGATGTGCACCGGCCGGTTCTCGAAGATCTGCTCGTTGACGATCCGCTCCACCTCGGCCAGCTGCTCGGGCGTCATCGGGGCGTCGTGGCGGAAGTCGAACCGCAGCTTGTCCGGGCCGACGTACGAGCCGGCCTGGGTCACGTGCGGGCCCAGCACCTGGCGCAGCGCCGCGTGCAGCAGGTGCGTCGCCGTGTGGTTGGCCATCGTCGGTCGCCGCAGCTCCATGTCCACATGGGCGTGAACGCGCTCGCCCGCGGCCAGCGTGCCGCGGTCGATGCGGGCGACGATCTGCTGGTCGTCGTCGCGGCGCAGCACCTCCTCGACGGCCACGCGGCCGTTGTCGGACTCGATCACCCCGCGGTCGGACACCTGCCCGCCTCCGGCCGGGTAGAACGGCGACTCACGCAGCTTCAGCGTCAGCGAGCCGTCGGCGCCCTCCTCGAGCGCGCCGATCTGCGTGCGCACGTCCGTCTGCTCGTAGCCGACGAAGGTGGTGTGGAAGCCGCCGTCGAGGTCGGAGACGGCAAAGGCGACCCGCGCCGTGCTGGCGCGGGCGCGCTCCCGCTGCTCCTCCATCAGCCGGGCGAAGCCGGCCTCGTCCACGGCCTTACCGTGCTCGGCGGCGATCTCGACGGTCAGTTCGAACGGGAAGCCGAAGGTGTCGTGCAGCTGGAAGACGTCCGCCGCCGACACCTCGCCGCCGGAGCGGGCGAGCACGTCGTCGAGCAGCGCCTGGCCGTTCTTCAGCGTGTGGGCGAAGCGCGACTCCTCGGCCGCCAGCGCGGCGGCGACGTCGTCCGCCTGGGCCTGCAGCTCCGGGTACTCCTCGCCCAGCGCCTCCACCACGCCGCGGTGCAGCCAACCGGTGAGGCCGTCCTCGAGGCCGATGCGACGGCCGTGGACGAGCGTGCGCCGGATGACGCGGCGCAGCACGTAGCCGCGGCCCTCGTTGGAGGGGACGACGCCGTCGGTGGCGAGGAGCGTCATGCCGCGGGCGTGGTCGGCCAGCACGCACATCGTCCGCGTCTGCTGCGGGTCGGCGCCGAACCGCGCGCCCGACCGCCGCTCGATCTCGCCCAGGGAGTGCGAGAAGACGTCCGTCTCGAACACGCTGTGCACACCGTTGACGGCGGCGGCAACACGCTCGACGCCGGAGCCGGTGTCCACGCTCGGCGCCGGCAGCGGCTCGAGGCTGCCGCCCTCCAGCATGTTGTACTGCATGAAGACGAGGTTCCAGAACTCGAGGAAGCGGTCGCACTCGCAGCCGGGCGCGCACTCCGGGCGGCCGCAGCCGTGCACGGCGCCGCGGTCGAGGTAGAGCTCGGAGCAGGGGCCGCAGGGGCCGGTCGGCCCCGCCTGCCAGAAGTTGTCGTCGCCCAGCCGGACGATCCGGTCGGCGGGCAGGCCGATCGCCCGCCACAGGGCGACAGCCTCCTCGTCGGCCGGCACGACCTCGTCGCCCTGGTAAACGGTCGCCCAGATCCGGTCGGCATCGAGACCGAACCCGTCGGGCGACGTGGCCAGCTCCCACGCGGTCTCGACGGCGTAGTCCTTGAAGTAGTCGCCGAACGAGAAGTTGCCCATCATCTCGAAGAACGTCAGGTGGCGGGCGGTGCGCCCGACCTCCTCGATGTCCACCGTGCGGAAGCACTTCTGCACGGTCGTCGCGCGCGGCGCGGGAGGCGCGTCGGCGCCGAGGAAGTAGCGCTTCAGGGGCTGCATCCCGGCCGTCGTGATCAGCACCGACGTGTCCCAGTCCGGCGGCACCAGCGAGCCGCTGGGCAGCCGCACGTGCCCGCGGGCGGTGAAGTGGTCGACGAACCGGCTGCGGATGTCCTGGGAGCGCATGCGGGTGATTCTACCGAGGCCTCCCCCGTTACCCGGAAGCGGCATACGCAGTACCGCAGGCCGGGGAGGTCGGATTGAGGCCGCCGGGACGAGAATCGCCGGGTGACAGGCGTCGGCAGGCTCCCCGTGAGCGGCGCCCGCGGTGCGGGCTGCCGCGTACTGGTCGCAGACGACCATCCCGCGCTGCGCTCGGCGATCCGCGACGCACTCGCGTCGGAGGGCTTCGCCGTGGACGAGGCGATGGACGGCCGGCAGGCGCTGGAGATGCTGCGCACCGGCCGCTACCAGGTCGCTGTGACCGACGTCCGCATGCCCGGCCTGAACGGGCTGGAGCTGCTCGCGCAGGTCGTCCAGCTGGGGCTCGCATGCCGGATGATTCTGGTCAGTGTGCTGGCCGACCCGGAGACCGTCCGGCAGGCCGGCGAGATGGGCGCGTTCTCGTTCCACCAGAAGCCGTTCCGGCTGGACGCGCTGCTGGCCGACGTGCGCGCGGCCTGTCCCTGACGGGGTTCCGAGGCTAGGCTGACGCCATGCACGAGGACGACACCCTCCGCCGGTTCGAGCAGTCCGAGCCCTTCTCCGGCCGGATCGAGCCGCTGGATGAGTACCTGCTGATCGAGCCGGTGGACGACGAGACCGAGACGCCCACGGGCCTGATCATCCCCACCAGCGCCGAGTCGGCGTGCACCGCGGGCATCGTCGTCGCCGCCGGCGAGGAGTCGAGCGGCGTCGCCCCCGGCGACAAGGTGCTCTACCCGCGCGGCGCCGGGTTCGAGCTGCGGATCTCGGGGCAGGTCAAGCGCCTGGTCAGCCGGCACGAGCTGATCGCCCGGCTCCACGACTGACCGGATCAGTCGGGCGTGTCCTCTTCGTCGACCGCGGCCAGGTCGTCGTCGATCCACTCGCGCTGCCGGTCGGCGGCCGCACGTCCCTCCTCCGCGGACTCGCGCAGGTCGTCGAGGAACGTCGCGAGGTCGTCGGGCAGGCGGCGCGGCAGGTCTGCCAGCACCTCGCTCAGCGGCCGGTCCTGCTCGATCGCGATCTCCCGCGCCCGCGACACGGCGTAGGCGACGCCCGCCGCCCCGGCGATGCCCAGCAGGACGAGCGTGCGTCTCACACGACGCCGCCGCGCTGGCGGCGCTTGCTCTTGAGCGACTCGAACGCGTGCTCGATGCCCTCGCTGAGGCCGGATACGGCCTTGACGGGTTTCGACGCCGCCGAGGACGTTGCCCGGGCGGCGCGGTCGACCGTGTCCACGGCGTCGGCCGCGGAGTCGGTCATCCGCCCCACCTTCTCCAGCTCGGAGTTGACGTGGTCGAGCGTGATCGAGGCCTTGCCCAGCATCGGCAGCACCTCGACCATGCTCGCGTCCAGGTGCCGGTCGACGTCGCCGACCAGGCCGCCGACCCGAACCAGCACGTAGGCCAGTCCGAGGCCGGTGAGGATCAGGAAGAGAGCCAGCGCGATGTGCCAGGCGTCAGTGGAGTCCATCGGCGCCTATCTTACCCATGTGACGCGGCCTGAACCCACGACCGTGTCTCCGTCGTAGAGAACGGCCTCCTGCCCGGCGGCGACGCCGAACGCCGGCTCGTCCAGCACCAGGTCGAAGCCGTCGCCGGTCGCGGTCACGGTGGCGGCGACCGCGGGGCTGCGGTACCGCAGCTTGGCGTGGGCGCGGGCGACCGGGACGTGGAGCCGGCCGGGCGCCACCCGCACCCGCGTGGTGGCCAGCTCCTCGCGGCTGCCGGCGACCACCGTGCCGGTCGCGGCGTCGGTCTCGAGCACGTACAGCGCCGCGCCGCCCCCCACGCCGATCCCGCGGCGCTGGCCGGGGGTGAAGCGGTGCACGCCGTCGTGGCGGCCGAGCACCCGGCCGCGCCGGTCGACGATCGCGCCGGCAGCCCCCGCACCGCCGTGGCGCTCGAGGAAGCGGCGGTGGTCGCCGCCACCCACGAAGCACACCTCCTGGCTCTCCCGGCGGCCGGCGGCCTCCAGCCCGGCGGCCGCGGCCTCTGCCCGCGTGGTGGTCTTGACCTGCTCGCCCAGCGGGAACCAGACGCGGGCGAGCAGCGCAGGATCGACGCCGGCCAGCATGTAGGACTGGTCCTTGGCCGGATCGGCGCCGCTGGCGACCAGCGATCGGCCCCCGCGCTCACGGATGCGTGCGTAGTGCCCCGTCGCCAGCCGCGGCGCGCCCAGCCGGTCGGCCGCGGCCACCAGCGCGTCGAACCGGAAGCTGCCGTTGCACCGCACGCAGGGGTTGGGCGTCAGCCCGGCGCGATGCCCGGCGACGAAGTCCTCCACCACCGTCCGCCGGAAGTCGTCCCGCAGATCGAGGCCGAAGTGCGGGACGCCCAGCGCGTGGCAGGCCGAACGGGCGGCGCGGACCGAGGCGGGCGAGCAGCAGGCACGCTCGCCGTCGGGCGCGGCCGGGTCGATCCACAGCCGCAGCGTGACGCCCACCGGCTCGAGCCCGGCCTCGACCGCCTTCAGCAGGGCGACGGCGCTGTCCACGCCACCGCTCATGGCGACGGCGACGCGGCCGGGCGCCGGCGGCAGCGCGGCGGTGCGCAGCGCATCTGCCAGCGCGGCGTGCAGCGCGTCCACGGCCAGCGCGACGCACTCGCGGTTGCCCGGGGCGGGGTCGAGCGCCGCGTCGACATCGTCCATCCCGAGCCGGGCGGCGGCGAGCAGCCCGCCGCCCTCTGCCAGGTCGCAGAGCAGCGCCGCGGCCGCGGTGGCATGCGGGCAGGCCAGCGAGCGGTGCCGCGCGGCGGCGATCACCCCGTCGTCCACGGCGAGGTCGATCACGACCGTGTCGCCGCAGCCGCCGTCGCCGGCGCGGCCGGTCGCGGTCGCGCCCGGGAGCGGACCGGCCCGGCGGGTGTCGAGCGCCCAGCGGATCACGGCCGGCGAGTACATCAGGACAGCGCCCCGGTTCGCAGGCGCATGACCGCGGCGTTCAGGGCGAGCAGGAAGCCGTCCACCTCGGCGACGGAGGTGTCGATCCCGATCGTCACCCGGATCACGCAGCGCGCCTCGTCGGTGTCCATGCCCTGGGCCACCAGCACGTGGCTGGGCTCGGCGTCGCCGGCCGAGCAGGCGGAGCCGGCCGAGACGACGTAGCCGGCCTCGTCCAGGGCCAGCACCACCAGGTCGGCCCGGAGGCCCGGCACGCTGATCAGCACGTGACCGGGCAGCCGCTCGGCGCCGGCCGAGACGACGGCGATGTCCTCGCCCAGCCCCTCCTCGAGCCGATCGCGGAGCGCGCGGCGGTCGTCGTCGCGTGCCCGCATCGCCTCCAACGCGGCGGCGAAGCCGACGATTCCCGGCACGTTCTCGGTGCCCGAGCGCGAGCCGGCCTCCTGGCCGCCGCCCCAGATCAACGGCCGCAGCCGCGCGGGATCGCGTGCGACCAGGGCGCCGACCCCCTTGGGGCCGCGCAGCTTGTGCGCCGACATCGCCATCGTCTCGACGCCGCCGGCCCGGAACGCGATCGACAGCGAGGCGGCGGCCTGGACGGCATCGGCGTGCAGAGGGACGCCGCGCTCGGCGGCGACGGCGGCCAGGTCGGCGACCGGCTGGACGACGCCGGTGACGTTGTTGGCCCACATCACACAGGCGGCGCGATCACCCTCACGCACCTGCGCCGCGAAGGCGTCGCGATCGATCGAGCCGTCGGCGTCCACCGGCGTCCACGCCACGTCGAAGCCCTGCCGCTCGAGCTCCTGCACAGGCGCGCGCACCGCGGGGTGCTCGATCGCGCTGCAGACCAGCCGGCCCAGCGGGCGTCCGGCGAGCCCGAACACGGCCTGGTTGTCGGCCTCCGTCCCGCCCGAGGTGAAGACGAGCTGGCGCGGCTCGCAGTCCACCAGCCCGGCGATCGTCCGGCGCGCGGTCTCCACGGCGAGGCGCGACTGCCGGCCCAGCGTGTGCGGCTCCGACGGGTTGCCGAAGCGGGACGCGAGGAAGGGCTCCATCGCCGCGCGAGCCTCGTCGCAGAGCGGCGTCGTCGCCGCGTGGTCGAGGTACACCTTGGACACGCCGTCAGCGTAGATGGTTGGTCCACCGAACGCGCGGATGTGCCGGCGCCTGAGGCTCGGCGGTCGGCCACTTTCTGGATACTTCGACCGCTCCGACCAGAGCCTCTGGCGCTGTGAGTGTCGCACGACGTTTCGAGAAGTGCGCTGTGGAAACTGGCGCCGGCCCTCACAGAGTAGTCGAGCGTGCAGAATTGTCGAGTGCCCTTCCCGAACCCGCTCCGCCTGGGCGTCTGCATCGCCCTGCTGCTGCTGGCGCTGGCGGCCGCCGTGCCCGGTGCGCCACCTCAACCGCCGTCGGGCCTGCGGCCGTTCGGCGGCCCGACATCCGTGAACGGCCACCCGATCACGCCCTTCTCGCAGCCGCGCTGAGAGGCCCCTCACGACCGCGTGACGACTTCGTGACCTCGCTTGTGGTGCCGGGCACGGACTCCGGCACCTTCTCCGGCACCGTGCCGGAGGTCTTCAAATGATTCGCAGAGGTAGGAGCCGCTCGTGACCGCCCGGCGCGAAACCGGCACGGCTCCGCGCGCGCAGATCGCGCGGCGGGGTCACAGGGTTGCTACGACGGCTGCGGCGAACCCG